>CAWKJY010000023.1:0-295963 GCA_963849985.1 uncultured Prolixibacteraceae bacterium
ATGATGATAATAAGCGCTATGATTGAAGGCGCGTTGCTTTACACAGTAATTGCTTCAGACATTTTTCCTTTGGAAGTAATGAAGCAAAAGATTATTGCAGGAATTTTAAGGATTATTAAATCCGGACATTAAAAATAAATAACATGAAAACAACATTTTCATTTTTAGTCTTAATACTTATTAGCTTCCTATACAAATGCTCAGGATATTGATGTAAAAGCAATTGTAAAACAAGCAGATGAGAAATTTCGTGGGCAATCGAGCCAGGGGACATTGACTATGACAATTCAACGACCTGGCTGGTCAAGAACAATCTCCATGAAAAACTGGACATTAGGTACTCAATATTCGCTGATTTACATTACTGAACCAGCCAAAGAAAAGGGTCAGGTTTTTTTGAAACGCGAAAATGAAATGTGGAACTGGGTTCCAAGTATCGAACGCATGATAAAGGTTCCACCTTCCATGATGATGCAGTCGTGGATGGGCTCCGACTTTACAAATGACGACCTGGTAAAAGAGTCGTCTCTTGTGAAAGATTACGACCCTACCCTACTTGGTCAGGAATCGCTGGAAGGATACAACTGTTATAAAATCCAGTTAATTCCTCATGAAGATGCCGCTGTGGTTTGGGGCAAAATAATTATGTGGGTTTCCGATAAAGATTTTCTTTGGCTGAAAGCCGAATATTACGATGAAGACAATGACCTGGTCAATACCGAAATTCTTTCCGACATCAAAAAGATGGACGACAGGATAATGCCAACCCACCTGGAAATGATCCCGGAAGACAAACCCGGTCAAAAAACAATTATGATTTTTGAAGACATCAAGTTCAATGTAAAACTCGATGAATCATTTTTCTCACAACAGAATATGAAACGAATAAGATGACACATCATGTCATTTCGAAGGAAGAATGACTGAGAAATCTTTTTTTTGCAACAGATTTCTCCTCACCCGATCCCGATATTTATCGAATCGGACTCGTCGAAATGACACAAAATAATGAATATGAGAACCAATTTAAAATTAGCATGGCGAAATATCTGGCGTAACCGGCGCCGGACGATCATCACGGTAGCCTCAATTTTTTTCGGGGTTTTGCTCAGTACGTTCATGACGTCGATGCAGGAAGGAACCTATTCGAAAATGATCGACAATGTGGTGGGGTTTTATTCCGGATACATCCAAATCCATCATCCTGAATATTGGGATAATAAAACCATTGATTACACTTTTACACCGAACGATTCGTTGTATCAAGTCATAAACAATAATCCGTCGGTTACTTCGTATGTTCCAAGATTAGAGTCATTTACTCTTATGTCGTATGGCAATAACACTAAAGGAGCTGCTTTGATTGGTATTGATCCGGAAAAGGAAAACACAATGACCAACCTGTCGCACTGGATTGAAAAAGGAACCTACCTGAAACCCGGAGATGATGGCATTTTGCTGGCTGTTAATCTGGCCAAAAACCTCGGCATTGATGTTAACGACACGCTCGTACTCATCAGTCAGGGTTATCATGGCGCCACTGCAGCAGCGCTTTTTCCGGTGCGTGGCATTCTTAAATTCCCGGCACCAACAATGAATAATCTTGGTGGATACATTGATATTAAAGCTGCACAGAATTTCTTCTCAGTTCCGGGAAAATATACTTCACTGGTTTTAATGGTAAACGACTATGCAAAAGTCAATTCCACAAAAAATCATTTGGTTTCCCAATTGGGCAAAAAATACGAAATTATGACCTGGGACGAAATGGATCCGCTCACTAAAAATATGATTGACGCTGACCGTTCAGGAGCTTACATCACTAAAGGCATTCTGTATGCGTTGGTTGGTTTCGGTATTTTTGGCACCGTCATTATGATGATTGCTGAACGCCGCAAGGAAATGGGGATTATGGTTGCGATTGGCATGCAAAAAAGTAAGTTAAGCAAAATCCTGTTTTATGAAACAAGCTTAATTGGTTTTATAGGAGTTCTGGCAGGCTTCGCGATTAGTTTTCCGCTCATTTTGTACCTGGTCTATCACCCTGTTCCGTTAACCGGGGAAACCGCAAAAGCTTATGAACAGTTCGGGTTTGAAGCAGCCATGTATTTTTCTGCCAAATGGTTCATTTTTGCCCGACAAGTACTTATTATTTTTATCATTACAATGATCGTTTACGTGTATCCACTGGTAAAAACATACAATTTAAAACTAACGAAAGCGCTTCGTTCATAACCTTAAAAATATAGAATCATGATATTAGCCGTTGCATGGAGAAATATATGGAGAAGCAAAACCCGCAGTCTGGTGATCCTTATCGCCATTTGCCTTGGACTGGCATCGGGCATTTTTTACATGGCTTTTTATAAAGGAATGGTTGACCAACGCATCAATACTGCCATAAAAACGGAATCTTCGCATATACAAATCCATCATAAAAATTACCTGGACAATCCCGATAAAAAATTCCTGATTGCAAATACCGATTCAGTGGTTCAGGTTATCAATACGGTTCCGGGTGTGAAAGCCACCAGTAGTCGTATTATTATGAACACAATGATCCAGTCGCCAACAACCGGCTCGGGCGTTAAAGTTACCGGTATTATTCCCGAAGACGAGAAACAGGTAACCAACCTGTACACCAAATTAATTGAAGGTTCTTACTTTGAAGAAGGCAAGCGCAACCCGATTATAATTGGGAAAAAGCTGGCTGACAAATTAAAAGTTAAGTTGAAATCAAAAGTTGTTGTTACGCTCCAGGATATGGATGGGAACATGACTGGGGCTGCCTTTAAAATTGAAGGAATTTACGAAACTTCCAATACTGCATTCGATGAAAACTGCGTGTTTGTTCGCAAATCAGACCTCAGTCGGGTTATGGCGATGAACTCAAATGCCAGTCATGAAATCGCAGTTTTGCTTGATAATAACGATGAACTTCAGGCTGCTGAACAGACATTGCAAAGCAAGTTGCCAAACCTCGATGTGAAAACATGGAGAGAAATAATGCCTGAAGTAAGTTTGGTGGAAAGCAGCTTCGGTCTTACAATGATTATTTTTATTGGAATCATTCTTCTGGCTTTACTTTTCGGTATAATAAATACCATGCTGATGGCCGTTTTGGAACGCACCAAAGAACTTGGAATGCTGATGGCTGTTGGGATGAACAGAACCGAGTGTTTACAATGATTATGTTGGAAACCGTAATGCTTTCGTTGTTTGGCGGATTTTGCGGCATCCTTCTTGGCTGGGCGCTCAACCTGTACTTTGGCGTTAAAGGCATTGACCTGGGAACCTGGTCAGCTGCCTATAAATCAATGGGATTTGACACTTTGGTTTATACTAAATTATCGCTTTCTATTTCAATGGAAATTGCTGTGATGGTGATTATAACCGGCATCATTGCTTCGATTTATCCGGCAATAAAAGCGCTTAAACTGAAGCCTGCTGAAGCAATTCGAAATTGATATGTAAAAATAAAATTCAAAATTATAAATAACAAAATTCAAAATTTTGAACATCAAAAATTAACTGTTATGAACGTTATTGAAGTAAAAAACCTGAAAAAAATATACAATAGTTCAGAAGTAAAAGTTTATGCCCTGAATGGCGTCGATTTGAACATTGAAGAAGGCGAATTCACCGCTATTGTTGGCCCGTCAGGTTCAGGAAAAACTACCTTTTTAAACATGCTTGGCGGATTGGATATAGCCAACAAGTGGAGAAATTCTGATTGGAGGAACAGATATCCGCCATCTTTCGTCCTCAGAGTTAATCGATTTCAGGCTGAACAATATTGGTTTTGTTTTCCAGGCGTATAACCTTATCCCGGTGCTCACGGCAAAAGAAAATGTTGAGTTTATTATGCATTTGCAGGGAGCGAAGAAAACAGATCGCGAAGCCCGGACTTCGGAACTTTTAAAAGCAGTCGGATTAGGAGAAATGATGGACCGCCGACCGTCAAAACTTTCGGGTGGACAACAACAGCGGGTAGCTGTGGCGCGCGCATTGGCATCGAAACCAAAGTTTGTGCTGGCCGACGAACCAACCGCAAACCTCGATTCAAAATCGACAGAAAATTTGCTCGACATCATGGAAAAACTAAATAAAGAGGAAAAAATAACGTTTATATTTTCAACGCACGATCAGCGGGTGGTAAACAAAGCACGCCGCGTGATCACACTGGAAGACGGAAAAATTATAAGCGACGTTAAAAAAGAATAGCCATGTTTCAAACAGTAATTTCAATCCTGCTCATTGTATTACTACTGGGAACAATTTCATCCAACAAATCTGAAATCGTCAACAATGAATCCGGCAATCTGAATACAGCAGTTGGAGTGAATTACCTGAATTCGTTGGAGAAAGAATTGATTTTTGAAATGAACAAATTACGCACTGATCCATCGGGTTACGCCGAAAAATATATTGCACCGCTTGCTAAAAGTTATAAAGGTAAAATCCTTTACTATCCGGGCGACAAACCGCTAAAAACAAAGGAAGGAATGAGTGCATTAAACGAATGCATCCGTGATTTAAAAAGGGCCAAACCCGTACCATTACTATATCCAAGTGCCGGTCTTTCAAAAGCTGCACGCGACCATGTGGAAGATCAATCCCAATCCGGCAGAACCGGACATATTGGAGGCGATCATTCGTCAGTAAAAAGTAGAATTGAAAGATATGGAACATGGAACGTCCGCATTGGAGAAAATATTGCTTACGGTGGAAAATATGCACAACAGATTATTATCTACCTGCTTATTGACGATGGTGTAAACGGGCGGGGCCACCGGATAAACATGCTTAATCCTGAATTTAAAATTACCGGTATTGCATCCGGCAAACACCCGGAATACGGGTCGATGTTCGTGATGGATTTTGCCGCATCGTTCACAGAAAAAACAAAATGAAGAAACTTTTACTTTTTATATCCACACTGGTTATCTCTTTAACAACCTATTCCCAAACCAGCAGTGTTTCATTTAACGGTTACATTAAAGAACTGACCATGTTCTATAAACCAGTGGAGCCTATTCCAATCAGTGCAACCGAATCGTTGGATTATTTGCTTCTGAATCAATTTCATAACCGACTTAATTTTAAATGGTTTGCTTCCGATAAATTCACATTTACGCTGGAAGCACGAAACCGTCTTTTCTTCGGGCAGATGGTTAGAAAGTTCCCTGCTTATGCAAAAATGATCGAAGTTGACAATGGATTTTTTGATCTCAGCAAAACATTGATTTCTGAAGACAACTGGTTCCTTCATAGCATTGTTGATCGTGTTTATTTGGACTACACTTCCGGAAAATGGCAATTCAGGGCTGGCCGTCAAAGAATCAATTGGGGAATTAACCTGGTTTGGAACCCGAATGATGTTTTTAATACCTATTCTTACTTTGATTTTGATTATGAAGAACGGCCCGGTACCGACGCGGTAAAAATTCAGTATTACACCGGGGTAACTTCCTCTGCTGAATTGGTTTATAAAATTGGCAATAGTGCAGATTCAACAGCGATTGCAGGAATGTTTCGTTTTTCGAAGTTCAATTACGATTTCCAGTTTATGGGTGGCTGGGTTGGAAAAGACATGGTTATGGGCGGCGGCTGGTCGGGCGATATTAAAGGCGGCGGTTTCCGGGGTGAATTCACCTGGTTTATTCCGCGCGACAAAACGGACATGACAGATTATGAGGCATTTGTTGCCTCTGTATCCGGAGATTATACGTTTAAAAACAGTCTTTATTTGCACGGAAGCATTTTGTTTAACAGTCACGGTACAACCGGCGATGCCGGGGGACGGGATTTTTTAACTGCCAATGATATTTCAGCAAAAATGTTATCTCTGGGCAAATACAATTTGTTTGGGCAAGTCTCCTACCCTTTTACTCCACTCTTTTCCGGGAATTTTTCGGTTATGTTTAATCCCTGCGACAAATCATCTTATCTGGGTCCATCACTTACTTATTCACTTGGAAATAACTGGGAACTCATGCTAACCGGGCAGTTGTTTGCCGGAAGAAGCGGCACCGAATACGGCGATTACGGAAAGGCTGTTTACGGAAGAATTAAGTGGTCATTTTAAACAAAAAGAGCCTTCCATATTAGAAAGGCTCTTCTTTGCGAGTTAACATTTAGGAAGTTAGGCTTCAACAGAATTATTCTTTACTTTGTCAAGTAACAAAACAGAGTTAACCACGATTTCTGAAACGTACTGTTTGTCACCGTTTTTATCTTCGTACGAACGATTGGTAAGTTTACCTTCAACCGCGATTTCAGAACCTTTTTTTACATAGCTTTCAATTACCTCTGCTTGTTTTCCCCAGGCAACCAGTTTGTGCCATGTAGTTTCACTTTGTTTGTTGCCATTTTGGTCGCGGTAAATTTCGTTAGTTGCTATATTAAAATTAGCAACGGTTTTTCCACTGTCCAACTTTCTTACTTTGGGATCGTCTCCCAGGTGGCCGATAAGCCTGACGCTGTTTCTTAAAGCATTCATGATATTTATTTTTTAAGTTAATAATTATTGGAGTTTTGCACTCCTGAACGAAATTGTTGATTCAAAGGTAGAGCAGCCTCCAAACAATAATCGGTTATTTAAATATTTGTAATCGACTATAAGCGTTTGTAAACGGTTACAAACGGGTAATTTTTTGCATAATAAGGTTTTATGAAACAATAGCTTTTTTGGATTGTTACTAAAAATTATGCATTTACATGCAGGTCATATTTAAAATTCGAAACAAAATGAAAGCGACAAACTTCACAAAAGCGAAAAGGCAAAACCAAAAAACAGAAAATGAACGGCAGCGGACTTTTACATGGGAACATCTTTATGCCGAAATGCCGGTTGAAGAAATGCCCTGGTACTTTCCTGCCCTCGATGCTGACCTGAAAAAAGCGATGGATGAATTAAATATCATTTCCGGTTCTTTTCTGGATTTGGGAACCGGTCCGGCAACTCAGGCCATTGAACTCAGTAAAATGGGATTTTCAGTTACCGGAACCGACATTTCAAAAGATGCTGTTGAAAGAGCTTCAAAACTTTCAGACAAAATAAATTTTATTCATGACGATATTCTCAATTCAAAATTACACAACAATTCGACTTACATTTTCGACCGGGGCTGTTTTCATGTGATGAGTGAAGATAAAAGACCCAAATATGTGGAAACAGTGCGGAATTTATTAAACAAAAACGGGGTACTTTTTCTTAAATGTTTTAGCAGCAAAGAGCCTGATTTTGGCAGCGGCCCTTACCGGTTCACGAAAGAAATGATTACCCAAACTTTTAGCGGTATACTTCGAAATTACCAAAATTATTGACTCCGAATTCGAGGGAAACAGAAAACCAAACCCAAAAGCGCTTTTTGTTGTTATGAGAAAAAAGTAGATACAACTTAATTCAAAACATTACGATTGTACAATTTATCAATATTGAGCGAATGAATAAAAACAGATTGGAAGCATTCAGCGACGGGGTTTTGGCCATTATTATTACCATAATGGTTTTGGAAATCAAGGTTCCGCATGGAACTGAATTTTCAGACCTTGCCCCGCTGTTACCGATATTCTTAAGTTATACACTGAGTTTTATCTACATCGGCATTTACTGGAACAACCACCACCACATGCTGCACACGGTAACAAAAGTTAGCGGAAGCATACTTTGGGCAAATCTTCATCTGCTATTCTGGCTTTCGCTTGTACCATTTGTAACCGGCTGGATCGGCGAAAACAATTTTAGTCCGAAACCAATGGCATTATATGGGGTAATCTTGTTAATGGCGGCTATCGCTTATGTTGTTCTTCAGGGCCAAATTCTGAAAAACCATGGAAAAGATTCGTTGCTGGCAAAATCAATTGGCAAAGATATTAAAGGTAAAATATCGCCTGTTTTATATATCCTCGGAATTGGATCGAGTTGGATAAGCGAATGGCTGGCAGGAGGATTTTATGTGCTGGTTGCGTTAATCTGGCTTATTCCCGACAAGCGAATTGAGAAAAACATCACTTAAACGGAATTTAAAATTAAAAGATAAAAGATAACCGCTCTGAGTTCTCAAAGCGGTTTCTTTGTTGGCGATTAAACTATTTTTTAATTCTTCTTATCGAGCAATAAAACCTCGTTAACCACAATTTCAGTAATGTACTGTTTGTCACCGTTTTTGTCATCATACGAACGATTGGTAAGTTTACCTTCAACGGCAATTTCAGAACCTTTTTTCACATAGCTTTCAATAACTTCAGCTTGTTTTCCCCAGGCAACCAATCGGTGCCATGTAGTTTCACTTTGTTTTTCTCCCCTGCTGTCGCGGTAAATTTCGTTGGTTGCTATACTAAAATTAGCAACGGTTTTTCCACTGTCCAACTTTCTCACTTTTGGGTCATCTCCCAGGTGGCCGATAAGCCTGACGCTGTTTCTTAATGCATTCATGATATTCATTTTTTAAGTTAATAATTGTAGGGCCGATGTTTTGTTTCAAGCCCCTGAACGAAACTATGAACCAAAGGTAGAGCAGCCTCCAAACCGTAACCGGTAATTAAATATTTGTAAGCGAATATAAACGTTTGTAAGCGTTTGCAAACGGATATATTTTTGTATATTAGGAGCTTAATATTGAAATTGTTTTTCTCAAATTATAATTACAATGACATACACACATACGTTGTGTGCAATATTAGCTGACCACTACAATCTTGAATATCAGAATAAAAAACTATGACCACAGATTTCAAAAACGCCATGTCTCAACGAACGGATGAAGAATTAATAAAAATTGTGACCATTCTACGGAATGACTATCAACCGATTGCAATTGAAGTAGCCGAAGACGAAATCAAAAAACGAGGCTTAGACACTACAATGACAAATAATATGCAAGCTGACCTTGAAGAAAAAATTGAAAAAGAAAAGGAATTTAATTCGAAAAAAGTTAGCTCTTGGATTAGATTAGCAAATTATGCTATTGATTTTACTGCTTCATTTGTTCTTTTTATAATTCTCGGACTAATTATTGGACAATTCTATAATATTGAAAATGAATATATAAGCCATTATGTTATTTATGCACTGCTGGTTATTACTAATCTTAGTTACTATATTTTTATGGAATATAAGTATCAAAGGACTTTAGGGAAATTTATAACAAAAACAATAGTGTTGACAAAGGATGGCAAAAAAACAAAATTTAGCGACATTCTGGCTAGGACTTTTTGTAGACTGATTCCATTTGATTGGTTATCATATTTTTTTACATCAAATGGATTCCATGACAGATTATCTAATACGACCGTGATAAAAATAGGACTGAAAAGTAAAAATACAGCACACAACAAAGTGTAAATTTAATAGCGGGTTCGGTGGGTGTTTCAACGTTGGATTCAAGCCCAATTATCCGTTCCTGTCGGACGGATAACCGCACGTAAATCCGCTACTAAACTTACACAAACCGTATGCACCATATTGAAAAACAAAGTTCGATTAAACTAAATCAATTAATATGAAAGAACTTGACTATTTTCTTAATAAACTTTCTGACCATGAACTTGCGATTTTTTATGGATTTAGGTATAGTGGGTTTTTAGACGGTTCAAAAGAAAAAATAGATGATGAAATCAAAAAAAGGAATTTGTCTCTTGAGAAACTCAAATCACTTCAATACAAGAAATTGATAAATGATTCAAAAGAAGAAAAAATAGGTTGTGAAAGATGCGGTTCAAATAAACTGTTTATCGAAACTGACTATAAAGAAGTGCCAATTAGTGAATTTTCTTCAGCTGAAATTGCGATGGATTCTTATCGTTGTAGACTTTGCGGATTCAATGCAAATAAAGCTAAACCCAAAAATTTGTTTGACAGGATAAGTAAAGCATTTAAAAAGAACCGACAAAGTAGAATTAATAAATGGAATGAAATTTAAAATACTGGGCATAATAAAGTACATATTTCAGAGCGGGGGCGGTGCGGTTAGTAACTGCGGCTCTCGCATCGCAGTTCCGTCCTTGCTGACAGGAACGCTCTTCGAAATCCGCAACGACAACATGTACCAACCGTTAGTATTAATTTTTGAGCATCAGATATAGACAATAAAAAGGATTCACTTAAAATATTATAAAAGATGACACCTTCGCAAAAAAAGAGACTTTTTGAAGTGATTTCTTCCAAAGAATTGAATTGGAGACAATTCATTGAGATGCCAATCGATGACAGTGAAGGCAAAATAATATCAAAAATATCTCATTCACCGACTGGGATGTATTTTCAATTTACATATTCTGCCATTTACGAAAATTTGGAAGTAGGACCTTGGGAGATTAGGCATACACCAGGGAAGAATCTTAAGCCAATTGATTCTCATAGTGGATTTATTAGAACTTGGGAACAAGTTGTAGAAATTTTTAAAGATTGGTTGTCTTTATTAAAACATGAAATAGTATCCCAGTCTTTTATTACCCAAATACTTTCTGCAAGTATTGACTTAAAGGACTTCTCTGAAAGGAATGACTCAATAAACCAACCATTTAGTGTGGCAGAAAAAGTATTAATCAAGACTGAATTGGAAAATTTTAAATTATCTGTAAATCACGATTTAGCTTCTTTTGGCTCAGAAATCAATGAAATAAATGAGAAAATTGACTATCTGATTGACCGCTTGGAAAAGATTTTTTCAAAGGTTGATTGGACAAATATTTTTATATCTATAGCTCTTTCAACGATGATCAATGAAGGACTTCAAATAGTTAAGTCCCCAGAATTTATAAGTTTAATAAAAACGTTATTTCATTTTTTGACAAGAGGACAATTTTTAAATTAAAAAAACTACCGCTAACAATGTGTAAATTTTATAGTGGGTGCGGTGGTGTGCAGGGCTCAGATTCCCGCATCGATTTTCTTCGTCTTTTGGAGAGAAAATCACTCCGTGGATCCGCTGCAAAAACTTACGCCAACCGTTATAAAATTGAATTATTATAAAACAGACAAATATGGAACAACGAACATGCCTTGAATGCGGAGAACCCTTAAAAGGTCGTGCCGATCAAAAGTTTTGCAGCGATGCCTGCCGGAATGCCTATAACAATAAAAAGTTAAGCGGTTCTACCAATTTTATTCGTAAGGTTAATCGCATTTTGAAAAAGAACCATGCTATTCTGGAAGAATTGAATCCGGAAGAAAAAACAACCACATTTAAAAGCATATTGGAAAAACAGGGATTTAATTTTGATTATTACACCAACACCTACACTACGCAGGCAGGCAGGGTGTATTATTTCTGCTACGACCAGGGTTATTCAGAACTGGAGAACAACAAATACGTGCTGGTAAAAAACAAAGATGAATAAAAACAATTTTATTCAGTAGTCACACTAAGCGGAGTCGAAGTGTGTTAAATCAGTCTTCGACTCCTCCCAGTGTGCCACAAACCAAATACAGTTATTCAAAGTAAGCCATTTATTTCCAGGTTTTATCACCTCACTCTACGTCTATAAAAACGCTCTGGAACAGGGAACTATTTCATCGTTTTAAAGTTTCGTCAAATGTAAATTACCAAAAATGATTTTCAATTTTTAATGACTCGATTAATTTATAATGTTAAATTGAATGATAATTTCATTGCTGATTTCAAATTTATAACTATAATTGCATGAAACTTTTGAGAAAATGAAAATGATTCATACACATTGCGGCCATCATATTATCTATCATCAGGTTGGTGAGCAGTGAATGTATTGTCAAAAAGAAAACAAATTGCATTATATATTTAGGCTTGCCAACACGGCAGGCCTTTTTTTATTGTAAATTACTGAATGTTGAAAACAAATAATTATGAAAAACAGATTAAAAATTGCAATTCAAACCAAAGGAAGATTAAATGAAGATTCGATGAAACTGATCAAGGAAACGGGGATTCATCTTGATCTGGGAAAACGTACCCTAATTGCTTCATCAAAGAATTTTCCGATGGATGCACTTTTCCTTCGCGATGATGATATTCCACAAACCGTTGCCGACGGAGTTGCAGATATTGGAATTGTTGGAGAAAATGAAATGCTGGAGAAAAATGAAAATGTGGTGATTGCAAAACGTCTTGGCTTTAGTAAGTGCCGCCTGTCTTTGGCAATCCCAAAATCACTGGACTACATCGGACTAGAGTTTTTCAATGAAAAAAAAATTGCTACCTCCTACCCTTTTATTTTAAAACAGTTTCTGGCTGAAAATAATATCACTGCCGAAATTCACGTAATTAACGGATCAGTTGAAATTGCTCCGGGAATCGGACTTGCTGATGCCATTTTTGATATTGTAAGTTCCGGCTCCACGTTGGTAAGTAACCGGTTAAAAGAGGTCGAAGTGGTAATGAAATCGGAAGCGGTTTTAATTGCAAGTCCAAATCTGTCGGCAGAGAAAAAAGAAATTTTGGATGAATTGATTTTCCGTTTGGAATCAGTACAACGTGCAGAAGGTAAAAAATATATTTTGCTGAATGCGCCAAATGAAAAGGTACAGGAAATTGCGGCTTTGTTACCGGGAATGAAAAGCCCTACAGTTGTTCCACTGGCTCAGGAAGGTTGGAGTTCAATGCATTCAGTAATTGAAGAAGATGATTTCTGGGAAGTGATCGGCAAATTGAAAAAAGCGGGTGCCGAAGGAATTTTGGTTGTTCCAATTGAAAAAATGATTTTTTAAAAATTGAAAATTGACAAGGCGACAATACATATTATTTGCTATTCCATCATTGATTTGGGGATCAACATGGTATGTCATCAAGTTTCAACTGGGAATGGTTGACCCACTGCTTTCGGTGGCGTACCGTTTTATGTTGGCTGGAATTGCATTGGCAGTTTTTTGTTTCACCACAGGAAAAAGAATGCGGTTTACTGCAATCGAACATGCATTAATGTTAACGCTCGGACTCTGTTTATTTGGCATTAATTACTGGCTGGTTTATGAGGCAGAGACCAAGTTGACAAGTGGTGTTGTTGCTGTAATATTTTCATTAATCATTGTCTCCAACATCCTTTTAAATGCATTGTTTTTAAAAGGAAAAATAAAACGTGATGTAATTTTTGCCGCAATGCTTGGAATTACCGGAACTGCATTTCTGTTTAAAAATGAATTGAGCTCAATTCGGCTTCAGTGGAAAAGATGCTTTGATTTTGCTGATTTGTATAGGGGGAATTGTTATGGCATCAATTGGAAATATTATTTCTGCTTACCAGCAAAAAAAGAAAATACCGGTATTACAGGCAAATGCATTTGGAATGATTTATGGTGGGACGGCCATGCTCATAACTGTATTAATCCTGAACAAACCCTTGATATTTGACTTTTCATCAAAGTATATTCTGTCTCTTCTGTATTTATCAGCATTCGGATCAATTGTTGCCTTTTCAACCTATTTAAAATTACTGGGTGAAATTGGCCCCGACCGTGCCGTTTATATTGCCATTATTACACCGGCAATTGCTATTGTAATTTCAACTATATTTGAAGGATACCAGTGGGATTTGTATGCATTTTTTGGCATTTTCCTGTTGTTTTCAGGAAATATTTTAGCATTGCGATTTAAAACCCAAAAAATTAAGGAATGAAGACTTATTTCGAACCAAATAAAAATACATGGTCTGAGATTTTAAAACGGCCACTAATCGATGTTTCGTCACTGCACGAAAAGGTGAAGAATATTCTGGATGAAATAAAAACCGACGGTGACAAAGCATTAAAAAAATACACTGAGCTTTTTGATAAAGTAAAACTGGAATCATTAGCCGTTTCGGAGGATGAATTTAAAGAAGCAGAAAGTCTGGTAAGTGATGAATTGAAAGAAGCAATATCGCTTGCATCTAGAAAATATATTCAGATTTCATTCAGTACAAAAATCAGAAATTAAAAAAACAGAAACCACACCGGGGGTTACTTGTTGGCAAAAAAGTGTAGGTATTGAAAAAGTAGGCCTCTATATTCCGGGAGGCACCGCCCCACTCTTTTCAACGGTTCTGATGCTGGCAATCCCGGCTAAAATTGCGGGTTGCAAAGAAATTATACTTTGTTCGCCACCTGCTGCTGACGGAAAAATTAATCCAGCCATTTTGTACGCTGCTAAAGTTTCAGGAGTAACAAAAATGTTTAAACTGGGAGGTGTTCAGGCAATTGGCGCACTTGCTTACGGATCGGAGACTGTTCCCAAAACCGATAAAATATTTGGTCCTGGAAATCAATATGTAATGGCAGCCAAACAATTGGTAAGTATCAGCACTGTTGCAATTGATATGCCCGCTGGTCCATCCGAGGTTTTAGTGGTTGCTGACAATTCATCAAATCCTGCATTTGTTGCTTCCGATCTGTTATCACAGGCAGAACACGGCGCCGACAGTCAGGTGGTTTTACTTACAGATTCGGAAGATATAGTTGAAAATGTTTTAACAGAAATTGAAGTTCAATTGCAAGAACTTCCAAGATCGGCAATAGCTAAAAAAGCGTTGGAGCACAGTATTGCCATTGTTATAAAAAATGCGAACGAAAGCATTATCTTGATCAATGAATATGCACCGGAACATTTAATTATCAGCACAAAACATCCGATGAAAATTGGAGAAAAGGTAATTAATGCAGGTTCAGTTTTTCTTGGAGAATACACACCTGAAAGTGCGGGAGATTATGCATCTGGAACAAATCACACCTTACCAACAAATGGCTGGGCAAGGGTTTACAGTGGTGTTAACCTGGATAGTTTTTGTAAGAAAATTACTTTTCAGGAAATTACTCCACAGGGATTAAAAAACATTGGTCCTGCTATAGAAATTATGGCTGCAACCGAACAGCTTTTTGCGCACAAAAATGCGGTTTCATTAAGATTGAAAGAGATAAATGATTAGAACGTCAACCTGAACTTGTTTCAGGTTCCGAGAAATTAAAATAAATAGATGCTGAAATAAATTCAGCATGACGAACAAGCAAAAATTGATATTTAATTAGAACGTCAACCTGAAACATTTAAAAGCGTCAACTGAATTTTTCAGGTTCTAAATTATGAAAGGAGGATTTGTTTATATAATGAGTAACTCAAAAAGGTCCACTTTTTACGTTGGAGTGACTAGCAACTTGAAAATACGAATCGCTGATCACAAAAATGGAATTGGATCAGAATTTACTTCAAAATATAAACTTACTGATTTATTGTATTATGAAGAATTTCCGGATATTTATCAGGCGATTGATAGAGAAAAACAATTAAAAAACTGGCATCGACAGTGGAAAATTAACTTGATAAAATCTGTTAATCCAGAAATGAACGATTTGTATTGGGAAATTAGATGAATTTAAGATGCTGAAATAAATTCAGCATGACGGTTCCATTGATTGCGTCATTCTGAACTTGTTTCTGAATCAAAATAACTTATGAAATAGATGCCGAAACAAGTTCGGCATGACGAAAAGATAAAATTGCGCAGTAGATTCTGAAATGAATTCAGCATGACGAACAGGGTTAAAACGTCAACCTGAACTTGTTTCAGGTTCTGAATTATAATAAAACTATACTGATTTTAAGATTATGGACATAAATAAACTACTTCGGAAAAACATTCAAACCCTAAAACCCTATTCGTCGGCACGCGATGAATATACGGGCGAAGCCATGATTTTTCTGGATGCCAACGAAAACCCTTTTAACCAGCCTTACAATCGATACCCCGATCCGCTTCAAAAGAAGCTGAAAGAGAAAATTTCAGTAATAAAAGGAGTTAATGCCGACAAAATATTTTTGGGTAATGGAAGCGACGAACCCATTGATTTGTTGATTCGCGCATTTTGTGACCCCGGACAGGATAATATCGTAACTTTTGACCCAACCTACGGCATGTATGAAGTAGCTGCCGACATTAATAACGTGGAAGTTAAAAAGGTGTCGCTTGATGATGATTTTCAAATTAATGCAGAACTGATTCTTGGTGCAACAAACTCAAACACCAAACTGATTTTTCTTTGTTCGCCCAATAATCCAACAGGAAATAGCATGAACAAAGATGAAATGTTAAAAATCATTCAGAATTTTAATGGGCTTGTAATTCTGGATGAAGCTTACATTGATTTTGCACCGGGTCTTTCACTACTTCCTGAACTTGACAAGTTTCAGAATCTTGTCATTTTACAGACCTTTTCAAAAGCCTGGGCAATGGCCGGTATCAGACTGGGAATGGCATTTGCAACAGTTGAAATTATTCAAGTTCTTAACCGGATAAAATATCCTTATAACCTGAATATATTAACGCAGCAAAAAGCTCTGGAACTAATGGAAGGTTCAAAAAATGTGGCTGACTGGGTAAAAATACTTTTAAAGGAAAGAGAGGAAATGGTTAATAAACTGGAGAAATTTCCTTTTGTGGTGAAAATTTATCCATCTGATGCTAACTTTATCCTCGTTAAAATGCACGATGCAAGTGGCATTTATGATTATTTGGTCGAAAATGGGATTATTGTACGTAATCGTTCAAAGATATATTTGTGTGACGATTCGTTGCGAATTACCATTGGCAATGAAAGTGAAAATGAGCAATTAATTGCCGCATTAAACAGTTTAATTGATGGCACCATTATAAAAATAGACGAATGAAGCGAGTATTATTTATCGATCGCGACGGAACACTTAATTTTGAAACCGAGGACGAACAAATTGATTCGTTTGAAAAACTGGAATTTTTGCCCGGTGTATTCAGAAACCTCTGGTTTGTTCAGAAAAATCTGGATTATGAATTGGTTATGGTTACCAATCAGGATGGCCTGGGCACCGATTCATTCCCTGAAGATACGTTTTGGCCGATTCATAATTTTATTTTGAAAGCGTTTGAAAATGAAGGCGTGACTTTCGATGATATTTGTATCGACCGCAGTTTTCCTGCAGATGGACTGGAAACGAGAAAGCCTGGAACCGGAATGCTTAAAAAGTATATGAATGGTGATTATGACCTGGCAAACAGTTTTGTGATTGGCGATCGGTTAACTGATATTCAATTGGCAAAAAATCTGGGTGCAAAAGGAATTCTTATCAATGATGGCAGTTTATCGGAAAAATTGGAAAAAGAAGGGCTTGCAGATACTTGTGCACTGATTTCTACCGACTGGGACGATATTTATGCATGTGTTGCATCGCCGGAAAGAACTGCAACAGTTGAACGAATTACCAGCGAAACTAAGATTGTTGTTAAACTGAATTTGGATGGTTCAGGAGTAAGCGATATTTCAACCGGATTAAGCTTTTTTGATCACATGTTAAATCAGGTTGGAAGACACTCAGGCATTGATCTGGAAATAAAGGCAAAAGGCGATCTTGAAGTTGACGAGCACCACACGATTGAAGATACCGGGTTGGCACTTGGCGAGGCTTTTAAAAAAGCAATCGGGAACAAGTTGGGAATGGAACGCTACGGTTTTTGCCTGCCAATGGATGATTGCCTTGCACTGGCTGCTATTGATTTTGGTGGTCGTCCGTGGTTGGTTTGGGATGCTGAATTTAACCGCGAAAAAGTGGGTGACATGCCAACTGAAATGTTTATGCACTTTTTCAAGTCGTTTTCAGATGCCGCTTTGTGTAATTTAAATATAAAAGCAGAGGGTACAAACGAGCATCATAAAATTGAAGCCATTTTTAAAGCAACAGCAAAAGCAATTAAAATGGCAATTAAACGAGATATTTTTAATTTTGACCTTCCATCAACCAAAGGGAAACTTTGACATTTCAAATTAAGAACAGAAAAATAAAATGAAGACGATAAAACCACTTCGCGAAAAGAAGGACACCGCAATACTGCTTATTCACTGCCCCGACAAACAGGGAATTTTGGCAACTGTAACTGAATTTCTGAATAAAAACAAGGGGAATATTATTTATTTGGACCAGCATGTTGATCGTGAGGAGAAAATATTTTATATGAGGGTTGAATGGGAATTGAAAGATTTTGCCATTCCAACTGATAAAATTGGCGAGTATTTTGATACATTAATTGCCCACTCGTTACAAATGACATGGAAACTTCATTTTTCAGATGAAAAGCCACGCATGGCTCTTTTTGTTTCAAAAATGCCCCATTGTCTGTTTGATATTCTGGCACGCTATACTGCTGGTGAATGGGATGTTGAAGTACCGTTGATTATTAGTAACCATGAAACTTTAAAACCTGTTGCTGAACGATTTGATATTGATTTTCATTATTTCCCAATTGACGAAAGAAACAAAGATGAACAAGAAAAAAATGAGCTTGAACTTCTGAAAAAAAATGACATCGATTTTTTAGTATTGGCGCGTTATATGCAAATTCTTTCGTCTGATTTTGTAAAACAATACCCCAACAAAATTATCAATATCCATCACTCCTTTTTACCGGCGTTTGCGGGTGCAAAACCGTATCATGCTGCGCACGAACGTGGAGTAAAAATTATTGGGGCAACCAGTCATTATGTTACTTCCGATTTAGATGCCGGCCCAATAATAGAACAGGATGTTGCCCGTTGCAGCCATATCGACACCGTTCAAAAACTGATAAGGAAAGGACGAGACCTGGAAAAAATAGTACTCTCGGAGGCGGTATATAAACACTTGCAAAGAAAAATACTTGTTTATCAAAACCGTACTGTTGTTTTTAACTAAATTTCTAAATATGAGAACATTAATATCGACTATTATTATTTCTTTTTTTGTAACGACAGGATATGCACAGTTAAAAGAATTACCTGAAAAAGAGATACCTGAAGATTATGGTTTTATCGTTCAAATTGGACAACAAGCTCCCGATGTTGAATTTAAACTTACCGACGGAGAAAAAATAAAACTTTCTGATTTAAAAGGGAAAGTGGTAATGTTACAATTTACAGCAAGTTGGTGTAGTGTTTGTCGAAAAGAAATGCCACATATTGAAAGTGACATCAGTCAAAAAAATAAAAATAATCCTGATTTCGCGATGTATGGAATTGATCTGGACGAACCACTTCCTACAGTAAAAAAGTTTGCAGAGGAAATGAAAATATCTTACCCGCTAGCGTTGGATCCCAAGGGCAAAATTTTCTACACTTTTGCTGAACAGGGTGCCGGGGTAACCAGAAATGTGATCATCGATAAATCGGGTAAGATTGTATATATGACACGTTTATATGACGAGAATGAATTTCGTGAGATGGTAAAGGTGATTGATTATTTGTTAGAGAGTATATGAATATTGTTATAATAAAATATAATGCCGGTAATATTGAATCTGTAAATAATGCTTTATATCGACTGGGCGTTAATGGGGAAATTACAGCAGATCACGATAAAATAAGAAAAGCGGATAAAGTTATTTTCCCAGGTGTTGGTGAAGCCAGTACAACTATGGATTATCTGAGAAGACATAAACTGGATGAACTTATTATATCCTTGAAACAACCGGTTTTGGGAATTTGTCTTGGGCAACAATTAATGTGTTCTCATTCCGAAGAAGGGGATACAACCTGTCTTGGTATTTTTGATGAAAAAGTAAAACGTTTTATACCGAATCCCGGAGAAGAATTTGTTACAAAAGTACCACATATGGGTTGGAATTCGTTATACAATTTAAAAAGTAAACTATTAGATGCCGATTTGGAAAATCAATACGTATATTTTGTGCATTCATATTATGCCGGAATGGGTGAACATACTATTGCTACATGCAACTATATTGTTCCATTCAGCGCTGCCCTTCATCGCGATAACTTTTATGCAACACAATTTCACCCGGAAAAAAGCGGTACTGTTGGTTCAAAGATTTTAGAGAACTTCTTAAACCTTTAATTGTAAATTCACCATGGATAGATTGACCATTATTAAAGTAGGCGGCAAAGTCGTTGAGAATACAGAATCCTTAAATGTGCTGCTCGACCAGTTTTCGCGGGTCTCCGGGCATAAAATCCTGGTTCATGGCGGAGGAACGACAGCTACCGAAATTGCAGGAAAATTGGGCATTGAAACAAAAATGGTAGATGGAAGAAGAATAACAGATAAGGAAACGTTGGATGTTGTTACTATGGTTTACGGTGGATTAGTAAATAAAAAGATTGTAGCAGGACTTCAGGCCCGCAATTGTAACGCCATTGGGTTAACCGGTGCCGACCTTGATTTAATACGGGCAAAAAAGCGCCCTTCTGATCCAATTGACTATGGTTTCGTGGGAGATGTTGAAGAAGTTAATTCAAGGGAATTACGATTACTGATAGATGAAAATATTATCCCGGTACTTGCACCTCTTACCCACGATGGGAAAGGATCGCTTTTAAATACAAATGCCGATACAATTGCATCTGAAATAGCCACGGAGCTTTCCAACTATTTCAATGTATATCTTTTTTACTGTTTCGAAAAAAAAGGAGTTCTATTATCAGAGGATGACGAATCTTCAATAATATATGATCTGGATTATTCGGTTTTTCAGGAATATCGTGAATCAGGTATCATTAGTGGTGGGATGATCCCGAAATTAGAAAATGCTTTCAACGCAAAACGTAAGGGTGTCCTCGAAGTTTTGATTACTAATTTTGAAAACATTGCATCAGGACGGGGAACCCGTATTATTTAAAGTGTGAAAAACAATATGCCAATTTGAAATAATTTTACAGTAACCCGTTACTTTCATAATTTAACTATGAAATCAAACATATTTAACTAAAAAACATGTTTTTTCAAACTTCTGTGCAATATAAAATAACCTGGCTGTTCTAAGGTTAAATCGCAATAATTTATTAAGTTAGCCCTTTTTCAAATTGAATATTACTAAATCTGCTTTTATAGCCTATAAAACTCATTTTTAAAAGATTATGACGGAGAGGAAATTTGAGAACGATTGCGAAAATTGCGGTAAAGGGTCAATATGTTGCGAGAAAAATTGTTTTAAAGATAATGAAGCTAATCTTTTCAGACAACTTACTAGCCTGGAGTTGGATTTTTTGGTTGAAGAAAAGCAACAAATTAGTTACAACGCGAAAGAAACCATTATTAAACAAAATACAACTTCAACCTTTGTGGTTTGCATGCGTGATGGATTGGCAAAAGTTTATGTTGAAGGAGAAAAAGGCAAAAATTTAATTGTAAAAATCATTGGGAAAGGGGATTTTATTAGTGGAGGCGGACTTTTTAACGGAAATGTTCAGCATTTTACTATTTCAGCAATAACTCCTGTTCGCTGTTGTCTTATTGATGCATCAAAGCTTACAAAATTATTTTCGGAGAATAATAAGTTTGCAGTAGAATTGCTCAGAAATCATACAAAACAAAGCAATTTTTTATTAAGTAAACTGGTTAATCTCACTCAAAAATATATGCCTGGAAGGGTAGCTGACACGCTACTTTATTTAAAAGATGATATATATAAAAACAGATCTTTTACTACTGAATTAACCCGGCAGGAATTGGCAGAAATGTCGAATATGACAAAGGAAAGTCTCGTTCGAATCCTTCAGCAATTCAAAGAATCAAAACTAATTAAAACTCAGGGCAGTACGATTGAGATTATTGATGAAAATTCTTTATTAAGTATTAGCAGAAATGGTTAATTGACATTAATCAATTATTGTATTATTTTTTATCATTCAGCACATACTTATATATCACCATTTTACTCGTATTTCAAAGCAATAGGAAGGTTACTTTTACAGCAAGTTAAAATTGAAATTTATTAACCTTTTATCTAATCAATTTGCGTTATGAAATACAATTCATTTTTGAAACTTTTAACGTTAGCGCTATTTTGTGCGTTTATAGTATCTTCTTGCGTTAAAGAAGGTGCCCCTGGTATTGACGGGACTAATGGTACAAATGGTACAAATGGTACAAACGGACAGAATGGTGCTACAGGAGCAGATGGTACGGCGTTTTGTTTAAATTGCCATAACGATAATGTTATGGGAGCAATTGAAACCGAATGGGCCGTTTCGGTGCATGCTACAGGTAATCATGCTGCACGTGCATCTAGCGCTGATTGCGCACGTTGTCACGCTGCAGAAGGATTTGAAAATTTTATCCACAATCCTATGGCTGCTGCTGTTGGAATTACGAATGGAACTCAAATTACCTGTGAAGCTTGCCATAACGGTTTACATGTTACATTTGATGTTGAAAACGATGGCGAAGATTTTGCTTTACGGACAACCGGACCGGTTGATGTAATTATTGATCCGGGACAGACAATTGATCTAAATAGTAAAGAATCCAATTTGTGTGTCAATTGTCACCAGGTTAGAGAAGATTATCCTGAACCGGATTCTCTTGGTAACTTTAATATTTCCAGTACTCACTACGGTCCACATCATGCGCCTCAGGGTAACTTAATTGTTGGGAAAGCAGGATATCCATTTACCGGCAGTACTGACTATCCTGCAACAGGGAACACATCAACAGCTCATGCACAGGCAGGCTGTGTTACATGTCACATGTATGAAGCTACTGACCATCCAAGTCATACTTTTGCTCCAATGGTTGGTGCATGTGCCGAATGTCATGGTACTGTCACCAGTTTTGATATTGACGGAGTTCAGACTGAAGTTATGGGTTACATGGCACAACTGGAAACGTTACTGGAAGAAGAAGGTGTAATGAAAAATGGAGGTCTCGTTGCAGGAACATATCCTGTTAAAATAGCAAGGGCTTATTATAATTATGCAATGATTGAAGAAGAACGTAGTCATGGTGTTCATAATCCGGACTATGTAAGAGCACTTCTTAAAAACACTATTGAAGCTCTTCAGTAGAAGGAATTTTTATACAAAAAAGCTTCTGAATAAGGAAGCTTTTTTTTAATAATTACGCTTTAAAGCCTAATCAAATGAAAAAATATAAAATATTCTTTTTGACTGTTGTAATTAGCATCCTGGCGAGTGGTTGTGTATATGATTTCATAGTTCCCGAACCTGCTGCCCCGCCTCCAAGTGGTGGTGGCAATGGACAGGAAACTGTATTCTTTAAAACTGACATAGTGCCAATTTTTGAAGCTAAATGTATTGCTTGTCATAAGCCTAATGGATCTAAGCCAAATCCTGATTTAACTGCTGCCAATGCGTATGCAAGTATTGCAACGGCAAAGTATGTTAATCCTGACAGTCCGGAAGCAAGCTTGCTGTATGTACATATTTATTCTGATGCAAATGTTCACAAGCAGAAAAAGTTTTCGGCAAGTGAAGCACAGTTAGTACTTACCTGGATCGCTGAAGGCGCTAAAGACAATTAGTAATCATTAAAGAAATTTAAGCATGAAAAAAACATTATTAATTGTAATATTAGGTTTGTTGGTTTGCGCTGGCGCTTGGGCCCAGGATGATACTTCAGCAAATAAAAAAGAAAAAGGCGAACCTGTAACAGGTGAGTTTGAAAATGGTACTTTAATTGATGCACAAACATCAGCCATTGACGATGTAAAGTCTCTTGAGTTTATCATTCAGCATAAATTTGGTTCTGTTGAAAATGGAATTTCCGACTTGTACGGAATCTATTCAGCAGGGGCTAATGTTCGGCTGGGATTGACTTATGTTCCTCTTAAAAATTTTCAAATCGGCGCTGGAATTACTAAATCAGGTATGAATACCGATCTTAATGCCAAGTGGACAATTTTTGAACAAACATCAAATAATTCCATGCCTGGTATTTGTAACAGTTTACGGAAACGTTGCAATAAACGGTCAATCGGAAAGTGATCTTTTACAAGGTGGGATTGGGCTTGATAATTTTAGGAGTACAAATAGGTATGATGTGAAATTTTCTCATCGCCTTAGTTATTTTTCACAATTAATTGTTGGACGTAAGGTCTGTGATTATTTTACTTTGCAAGGCGGAATTAGCTTTTCGCACGCTAATATAGTGGCTCAATATCATGATCATGACCGGATTGGCGTACATTTGGCCGGACGTTTAAAATTTTCGCCACAGTCATCGATAATAGCAACTTACGATGCACCGTTGAAAATTAAAAGTATATCGGAACAAAATTCTGGCTGGACTGCAGATAATGCACCGGGATGGGATGGACCTTATAATCCAAAGCCAAGTTTGAAGTTTGGGATTCAAGTTTCAACCTTTACTCACGCCTTCCAGATTTATGTTGGAAATGCATCAGGTATTTTACCTCAAATCGATATGATGAATAATACGAACAAGCCATTTGAAGGATTGGCATTCGGTTTTACCATCACCCGATTGTGGATGTTCCAGTAAATAATAATAACAAAAGGTTATTCAATTAACCAGTAATAAAATGGTAATATCCTGAATACAGGTTATTACCATTTTTTACTTTAACCATTTTATTAAAAGAATAAAAGATTTAAAGCACTTTAAAATTAATCGATTCTTTCACAGAACAACCAATATTCAACAAAAACTATTTTGTGATGAAATGTAACCTGATATTATTTTGTTTGATAATTTTCTGCATTCCCAGGCCCTCTTTTGGGCAGTCTTCAGAGAATGCCGCAAATCATCCTTGCCTAAAATGTCATTCACAACCTACTTATTCATATTACAACGAGATTACAGATAAGCAGGAAAAAAGATTAATGAATCCCTATTATATATTAGATACAATTGCAATGGCTACCGGGGTACATCATAGCTTTGATTGCACCGACTGCCACTCCTATGAATATACGAACTGGCCGCATGATGCAAAACTGAAACTTGAACCTATGATGACCTGTCTTGATTGTCATGGTGGAGACGAATCTTTTGCTTCCTATCATTTTGAAACAATCGACGAGGAAGTAAAGAAAAGTGTTCACTACAAGGTATATGGTGATAATTTCACTTGTTCAAAATGCCACGATCAGCATACATACCGGCCAATGGCAAGAAGAAGTGATAATGTACTCGAAATTGTTGATTACAGCAATAAGATGTGTTTATCGTGCCATAACGATATGAAAAAATATGAAACTGTAGCAAACCACGCAAATCCTCAATTGGTGAAAGTGCATAGCTGGTTACCAAACCAGGAACTTCATTTTAGTCATGTTCGATGCATCGAATGCCATACTGTTGTAAATGATAGTTTAATGGTGTCCCATGATATATTGCCCAAAGAAAAAGCGTTGCGCAATTGTGTAGAGTGTCATACAAAAAATTCATTGTTAAAAGCTTCATTATATAAATACCAGAACCTGCAGGCCCGTGCAGGCAATGGAAAATTAAATACCGTTCTTTCCAATGAATCCTATATTATTGGCACACATCAGAGTCCATTTCTGAAGTTGTTATCTATAATTATTTTTCTTGCAGCAATAGCAGGATTAGTTGTCCATCTTACTTTTCGAATTATCAATAAAAAATAGCAACAATGACTACCGATAATAAAGTATATTTTTACCCATTATGGCTTCGAATATGGCATGGTTTTAATGCAATTGGAATTATTTGCCTTATTATTACTGGCATCTCGCTTCAGTCCATTGAATCTTCATTTTTAAATTTTAAAACAGCAGTAAAACTGCATAATTTGGCTGGCATTTTGGTTGCTGCAAGTTACCTGGTATTTTTTCTGGGAAATTTAATTACCAAAAACAGTAAATTCTATATTATTAAACCGAACGGATTTCTGAAACGCCCTATGAAACAAGCATATTATTATGCATGGGGAATGTTTCATGGAATGAAGGCTCCTTACCCACTTTCAGAAAAGCGTAAATTTAATCCGCTGCAGAAATATTTTTATGTAATTGTTATGTACCTGGCTATACCATTAATAATTATTAGTGGTTTTGGGCTTTTATTCCCTGAAATTATTGTGGATGAAGTCTATAATTTCAGTGGTGTATTTATAACAGCAGTTATACATTCAGCATTGGGATTTTTTATTTCTATTTTCCTGATTATACATCTTTATGTATC
This sequence comes from uncultured Prolixibacteraceae bacterium, assembly GCA_963849985.1. GTDB lineage: Bacteria > Bacteroidota > Bacteroidia > Bacteroidales > Prolixibacteraceae > Draconibacterium. The sequence continues at coordinate 25,878 of CAWKJY010000023.1, forward strand.
TACAATTGGCAAGCATCCTCTTGGTAATTTCAAGAGTATTGTAACTGGATGGCATCATTTTTAGAATTCAACTTTTATAACAACCGATTAATAAAACCTTAAAAAATCTATAAGAATAAAAACCGGAAGTACAAACATAAATTATGATTATACAAGATCTGTTTTTGAAAAGAACATGGCATTTATTAGGGCGGAAATTCAGAGGTTGCCTAATTATTGTGTTTATTATTTTATTAAACGGTTGGATTAGTAAAAGTACAGCGCAAAGTAACGACGATTGTTTTGCGTGCCACGATGACCCCTCTTTAACCACAGAACGCGGAGGCAAGGAAGTTTCGCGTTATATTCCAACAGGTATTCTTGATCATTCTGTACATAGAGATCTTGAATGTATTTCGTGTCATACCGATGCAGATGTTGAAGATTTTCCACATGCCGATACATTAAAGCCGGTAAATTGTGGAGAATGTCACGATGGTCGAGATGGAAGATTTTTTAAACGGAATTCATGGAAATGCTTTCAAAAAAGGCGATAAAAATGCACCAAAATGTTCAGAATGTCATGGGACACACGAAATTTTGAGTTCTTCAGATCCAAAATCGCGCACTTATAAAATGAATATTCCTGTATTATGCGGTCAATGTCATAAAGAGGGTGCGCCAGTGGCAAGAAATTATAACATTAACGAACGAAATATTCTCGAAAACTATAGCCAGGGAATACATGGCCGTGGCTTATTTCAGGCTGGGTTGATTGTGACCGCCACATGTAACGATTGTCATGGCAATCATCTTATTTTGCCTCATACAAATATGAACTCCAGCATTTCGCCGAAAAACATTGCATCCACTTGTATGAAGTGTCACGCTAGAATTGAAGATGTGCATGTGAAAGTAATTAACCGTGAACTATGGGAGAAACAACCAGGTGCTATTCCGGCGTGTACCGACTGTCATCCACCTCATAATGTGGAAATGCAGAATATTCTCACTTCCATTTCCGACAAAACCTGCCTGGTATGTCATGAAAATACAGATAAAGTGATGAAGGTTGGAGGATTGGAAGTTTCGTTAAATGTTAATGTTAGCGATCTGGCCCATTCTGCACACAATAATATAACCTGTGTGAAGTGCCATTCCGATGTTACAGCCAATATTGACAGACCGTGTGAAACGGCACATAAAGTTGATTGTTCAAATTGTCACGCTGAAGAAGCTAATGTATATTTTTCAAGCGGACACGGACAAGCCTATTTTAGTAAACAGCCAAACGCTCCGTATTGTACAGACTGCCACGGAACTCACCTTATTAAACCTCAAGCTGATGAAACTTCGCCCGTCTTCCGTTCCTCAATTCCTAAATTGTGTGGAGGATGCCACACTGCAAATGGGAAAGCACTGGAAGGAACAGATTTAAGAGAGCAGGATGCTTATCTTGATTATTCCACCAGTGTGCACGGAAGAAGCCTGGAAGAAAAAGGTCTTTTATCGGTTGCTGTGTGTACCGATTGCCACACTGCCCATTTCGAATTGAAAGAATCCGATCCGCGATCTTCGGTAAATTCAGACAATATTGCTGCGACATGCGGAAAATGCCACAAAGGAATATATGATGAATACCGGGTTAGTGATCATGCATACAAAAAAAGCGATGGTAAATTGCAATATCCAACTTGTGAAACCTGTCACACGGCACATCTTATTTCACCGGTTCATCAGGATAAATTTATGTCGGAAATAACGACCACTTGTGGAAAGTGTCATACCGAGCTGGCAGAAACTTATCTCGAAACCTATCATGGTAAAGTATATCAACTGGGTTACATGGAAGCAGCAAGATGTTCCGATTGTCATGGGGCTCACGGAATTTATAGTATGGATAATCCAAAATCTACGATTAGTCCGCTAAATATTGTGAATACCTGCCAGAAGTGCCACACCGATGCCAATATGAAATTTACCGGGTATCTCACTCATGCTACTCATTACGACAGAAGTAAATTCCCCTGGTTATATTACACTTTCTGGGCTATGACGGCGCTATTATTAAGTGTATTTGCATTTTTTGGATTGCACACTCTGCTATGGATGCCTCGCTCACTGGGCGCTATGATTAAACGGAAAAAACATGAAAAGCATACCGGTCGGCAAGTGTATATTCGCCGATTTTCAAGAAAGAACAGGATAACCCACATTTTTGTAATTGTAAGTTTTATTATGCTTGCTTTAACCGGAATGATGCTTAAATTCGCTTACATGAAGTGGGCTAAATTCCTGGCCGATCTGGTAGGAGGTGCAGAAGTTGCAGGGGTTATTCATCGGTTTGCAGCCGTAATTACTTTTGGTTATTTCTTTTTTCATGTAATTTCATTGCTGAAAGTAAAATTTAAAAAAGGAATCAAAGTCAGTAAATTCATTTTTAGTAGTAATTCACTGATGTTTAACCGAAAAGATATTCAGGACTTCTGGGCTTCCATAAAATGGTTTATTGGTATTGGTCCCAGACCTAAATACGGCAGATGGACTTACTGGGAAAAATTCGACTATTTTGCAGTTTTCTGGGGGGTATTGGTAATTGGCACAACGGGGCTGATGCTCTGGTTCCCCGAAATTTTTACCAAATTTTTACCGGGTTGGCTAATCAATGTTGCGCAAATTATCCATAGTGATGAAGCTTTACTGGCAGTTGGATTTATTTTTACTATTCATTTCTTCAATACACACCTGCGTCCCGAATCGTTCCCAATGGACACTGTTATCTTCACGGGTCATGTTCCTTATGATGAATATAAGGAAGACAGACCTTATGAATTCGAACAACTAAAAAAATCGGGTAAACTGGAAGAAGTCACGGTAATAAAAGAATACTCAAAACAAAAGATGAGAACAATACGTATTTTTGGATTCATTGCCCTATTTACCGGAATAATTCTGGTTGGTTTAATTGTTTATTCATTGTTACTTCATTAACAGTAATTCAAAATGATTAATTGAAGATGTTATCAGTCAAAGAATAACAACAAAATTTCATAATTTTTTTTAGGAACATAATTTCATAAAAATCAGGCATATATAGAAAACTTATAAATAAGCTTAACATATTGAAATATTTTGTAATTTTTACAAACTTGCACCCATAATTAGAATACTATTATTCTTAAACTAAATCGTATGAAATTACCTTCATCAATAAGAAACTGGATCTCAATTACGGGGGCGGTTTTAGCTATTTTCAATCTTGCTTCAATTCTTTCACTTGCCTTATTGAATATGATCTTCAATTTTGGCGGATCATATATCGGGTTATTTATTTACATTATTCTTCCCGCATTTATGATTACAGGGCTAATTTTAATCCCCATTGGGATGAGAATTACCCGAAAGAAAACGCGTCTGGCAGAAGAAAAGGGTGAAGTCAGAAACTGGCCCATTTTAAATTTCAATAATATTGCAACCCGTAATGCAGCTATCATTTTTATTATGGGAACAGTTTTTCTCTTAATTATATCTTCGGTTGGAAGCTACGAAGCATTTCATTATACTGAATCAGTTGAATTTTGCGGAAAACTTTGTCATAAAGTAATGGAGCCTGAATATACAACCTATTTCGGATCGCCGCATGAGCGCGTTGCATGTGTTGAATGTCATGTAGGTTCAGGGGCTAGCTGGTATGTAAAAAGTAAATTATCGGGGCTGTATCAGGTTTATTCGGTACTTGCCAAAAAGTATCCTACTCCTATCCCAACTCCCATAGGGAATTTACGTCCTGCACGTGAAACTTGCGAACAGTGCCACTGGCCTGAGAAGTTTTACGATTATAAACTGAAAGAAAAACATTCATTTCTTGCTGATGAGGACAATACGGAAAGAGTAATCAAATTACAGATTAAAACCAGTTCCCGAATGACCGACAAAGGTTTTGAAAAAGGGATCCATCAACATATTGATCCAAACGTAAAAATTGAATATAAAACTTCAACAGCTGATCGTCAGGTTATTCCCTGGGTGCGTTACACTAATCTTCAAACCGGTGAAGTTACCATATATAAAGATAGTGAAAATGAACTGAGTGACACCCAGTTAGACTCTTTGGAAACGCGAGTAATGGATTGTATAGATTGTCACAATAGGCCATCACATAACTATCAGGCACCCCAAAATTTTACAGATAAACTGATGCTTGATGGTGAAATTCCAAAAGATATTCCTGAAATAAAATTGGTTGCTATGATGGCATTAAATCAGGAATATCCAACAAAAGACAGCGCTTTTACTGCCATAAAAACACAAGTACTTGAATACTATAAGTCGGGTTATCCTGATCTGTTTGAAACCAGGAAGGTGGATATCGATAAAGCAATTGCAGGAATTCAGTCTGGTTATGCTTCAAATATATTTCCTGAAATGAAAGCAAGTTGGAAAGACTATCCAAATAACATAGGTCACATGGAGTCTAATGGTTGTTATCGTTGTCATAACAACAGACATACTGCTGAAAGCGGGAAGGTAATTTCAAAAGATTGTAACTTATGCCATAATATTTTAGCAGAGGGCACACCGGACGATATGCATTATTCCAATACACTTGAACCAATGGAATTTGAACATCCGGTTGATATTGATAAAGCCTGGAAGACTGAACTGTGTTCCACATGTCATTCAGCACTATATTGATTTATGTCAAAGGATTTAAAATTGATGGCATTTGTTTTGTTATAACATAAAAAAGTTGCATTTTTAAGTTATTCAAATTGATAGTAAGAGCGAATAAACAAATTGAAATAAAAACAACAATTAATTTTTAGTCAAAATGAAAATGAATTACAAAAAATTGGTCTTTTTATTAGGATTAGCAGTTTTTTTAAGTTCGGCTGCTTTTTCTCAGGATTTTAAATATGTCGGGGCGGCCAAATGTAAAATGTGTCACAATAAACCCGAAAAAGGTGAACAGTACACTAAATGGGAAAATAGTCCGCATGCTAAAGCTATGGAAAGCCTGAAAGGTGCTGATGCTACTAATCCAAAATGTTTAAAATGCCATTCAACTGCTGCAAGTATCGACAAAAGTTTAAATGGCGGTATTAAAGTTGAAGAAGGAGTATCCTGCGAATCTTGCCATGGTCCGGGTAGCGTATATAAATCGGCTACTATTATGAAAAACCTGAAATTAGCACAGTCAAAAGGCTTGGTTATGCCAGATGAAAAAGTTTGCAAAACTTGCCATAATGAAGAAAGTCCGAACTATAAAGGATTCGATTTTAAAACTTATGTAGCAAAAATTGCGCACAATGATCCAACAACAAATTAAAGTTGTTTAAAATAAGACCGTTAAAATTCCTTTGCCTTCAAAAAGCAAAGGAATTTTTTTAAATACCGGTTCTTAAAATAGTATCCATTTTCAAGCTGTTTTGTTTCGATTTAACTTTAATATTTAAATCTGTTTCGTTTAAACCTGGGTTTCACACCAACCCTGGTGTTACTTTAGCTTTTGAAGATGAATGGAAAAAGAGAAGATTTTTTTAATGTAACACCTATTTTAACATTTGATTAAGTCATGAAAAAAGTATTTTCATTTTTATTTTCTATGCTTTTTACAGGTATCCTGGTAATGATATTTGCGATTGCCATTGGGTATGCCACATTTATTGAGAATGATTTTGGTACGGCGACAGCTAAAATTTTAATATATAATGCCAAATGGTTTGAAGGTTTGCTTGTACTGCTCAGCATAAACCTTATAGGAAGTATTCTTGTAAATAAAATGATTGCAAAAAAACAATGGGCAATTTTTCTGTTTCATATTGCATTCATCATAATTGGCATTGGCTCATTAATAACAAGGTATTACGGATTTGAAGGTTCTATGCATATCCGTGAAGGAGCTTCATCCAATACAATTGTTTCAGATGCTTCTTATATTAATATTAAAGCAGAATCGGGATCCCAAACTGTTTCTGTGGAAAAAAGTGTTTTCTTCTCTCCATATACGGCAAATCGGTTTTCAGAAAAGATACACATCAACGGAAAAACAATTCGTATTGAAAACCAGATGTTTATGCCTTCTGCAGATGAAAATATTTCGATTGATCCAACAGGTGAACCAATTATTTCAATTATGGCTGTTGGATCGCAAAATCAACGTGTAGATTTTAACTTACGCGAAGGGGATTCCAAACAAATCAATGACGTTACAATTGGATTTGACACACCTTCAGACAATGATATTAAACTTAAGGTAATAGACGGTCAGGTAATAATTTCTGCAAAAGATACTATTTCAGTTTCAGGTTTGACACAGAGTGAACCACAAATCCTTCTTCCCGGTTCTGAAACGGCAATGGATGCACAAAAGGTTTATTCCACAGGAAAAATAACGTTCGCTCTAAAACAGTTTTTACAGAAAGGAAGAACACAATTAGTTTATAATCAGCCACCAAGAGGCGCTCCAACAGTTGATGGGCTGCAATTGCAGCTTTCCGACGGAACGCGTTCAAAAGAGTTGATCGTTTATGGAACTACAGGTGAAGTTGGGGAACCATTTTCAACACATTTTGATGATGTAAAGGTTTCGGTTACATATGGATCAAAATTAATCCAACTGCCATTCTCAATTGCTTTAACCGATTTTCAATTAGAAAGATATCCGGGTTCAAACAGTCCGTCCTCTTATGCCAGCGAAGTTGTGCTAAAAGATGGGGCAATGGAAAAACCATTTCGAATTTTCATGAACAATATTTTGAAATACAACGGATACCGGTTTTTCCAATCGAGTTATGATACTGATGAACATGGAACAATTCTTTCTGTTAATCATGACAAAGCAGGTACATCGGTTACATATTTTGGTTATCTGTTAATGGCTATTGGAATGATTCTTACTTTATTTACAAAAAGTAGCCGATTCAAAGCATTACTAAAAACCTCAGCCAAATTGCGCGAAGAACGTAAAAAGTTATTCACGTCATTGTCGTATTCGGACTATTGTTTTCAATAACTGCAAATGCTCAAAATGCAATTCAGAGTAATAATCGACTTGACAAAAATCATGTTGCTGAATTTGGCAAATTGGTAATTCAAAGCCGCCAGGGAAGACTCGAACCTGTTTCCACAATTGCTTCTGAAATTTTAAGAAAAGTGGCAAAAAAAACAAGTTGGGATGGAATGACGCCAACAGAAGTTTTTCTTGATATGCAAGCTAATCCGGATAAATGGAAAAATATTCCTCTTATAAAAGTTGCAAATTCCGATCTAAGAAAAATGATAGGTGCCCCCAATAGTTACGTTACATTTAATTCACTTGTAGGAACCAGGGAAACCGGAGGATATAAACTCAATTCGCTTGTTTCTGCTGCTTATACCAAGAAAAGTAATGAACGTAATAAATTCGACAAGGAAGTTCTTAATGTTGACGAGCGGGTGAACATTCTGATGAATGTGTTTTCAGGTGATTTTCTTACCATTTTCCCTGTTCCCGGGGATAGTAACCACAAATGGATTTCGATAAATGAATCGAACCAATTAAGTAGTGAGAATGCTGATTTTGCGCGCGGTACTTTACAATCTTATTTGAGTTCCGTAGGCAGGCACGACTGGGCCACTGCCAACCAGTTGCTGGCAATGTTAAAATCGAATCAGCAAAAAAACGGGGCTAAAGTATATCCGTCAAATACTAAAATTAACCTCGAAGTTTTATATAACAACCTCAATATTTTTGGGAAACTTGCAAAAATATTCATGTTTACCGGCTTGATTCTGCTGTTTTTACAACTGGCAATGTTGTTTAATCCTGCTATTAAACTAAACATAATCAAGACATTCACTTTCTATTTCATTCTTCTTTTGTTTATTGCTGAAACTGCCGGACTTGGTATTCGCTGGTATATTTCCGATCATGCTCCATGGAGCAACGGTTACGAATCGATGATATTTATAAGTTGGGCTACTTGCCTGGGCGGATTAATTTTTGGTAAGCGTTCAGAAATAACCCTTTCATTAACCACTGTTTTGGCCGGATTAACTTTAATGGTTGCCGGAATGAGCTGGATGAGTCCGGAAATTACCAATCTTGTTCCGGTATTAAAATCATACTGGTTAATTGTACATGTAGCAGTTATTACGGCCAGTTACGGGTTCCTTGGAATTAGTGCATTACTCGGATTTTTAAATCTGATTTTAATGATTCTTCGTAATAATAAGAACCAACTTCGGGTCAACTTTACAATTAAAGAGCTGGTAAATATTACCCAAATTGCCATGTTAATCGGATTGCTGATGATTACAATCGGATCTTTTTTAGGCGGTGTTTGGGCTAACGAAAGCTGGGGCCGTTACTGGGGCTGGGATCCAAAAGAAACCTGGGCTTTGGTTACTGTTTTGGTTTATACTTTTATCGGGCACATGCATAAAATCCCGGGATTCCGCGGAAATTTTGCTGTAAGTACCGCTGCAGTCCTTGGAATCAGTTCAGTATTAATGACCTATTTTGGAGTAAATTATTACCTATCAGGAATGCACTCGTATGCACAAGGTGAACCCGCTCCAGTACCGAATGGTGTTTACATTGCAGTTGTTGTGGTATTTGTAGTTATTTTGGGAGCATTTTTCTCTGAAAAGAAAATGAAACCTGAAACAGAGAATAATCAGGTTTAATACCATTTACTAATAAATAAGTTTCAAACTAAAAGGGATTTCAGATTAAATTGAAATCCCTTTTATATTTTTGGGAAATGAATGAAGAGGATAAAAAAAGAGTCGATTTTCCCAATATTTTATTGGTTGCAGGAAACGGACGAAATGTGGGGAAAACCTGGTTGGCTTGCCGAATTATTAAAAAATTATCGCAAAATCAAAATGTCATCGCAATCAAAATTTCCTCACATTATCATCCTGAAGATGCTGACGAAATATTCATTCAAAACGAACGATTTATTATTAGCTCCGAAACAAAAAACAATTCAAAAGACAGTTCGTTGATGTTGCAAGCCGGAGCAGAAAAAGTTTATTTTATTATGGCTCCTCAACAATTTCTTCAAGAAGCTTTCAATGATTTAAAAAGTAAACTTGCTGATAAATTAGTTGTATGCGAATCAGGCGGATTGATCGAATACATAAACCCGGGAATTTTTCTGTTTGTCAATCGAAAAGGCAAACCTGTTCAAAAAACACATTTATTAAAATATTCACCCACAGTTATCGAAAATGACGGTCAGAATATAAATTTCGATTTAGACCGCATTACAATTACAGATAATAAATTTATAATGAAATAAATTATATAATATTTTGATTAGCAAGCATTAAGACATTTTATGTTCCCTGAATTTTACTAAAAGATCTTCTGTTGAAATAACACCAAAGTGACGATAGAACTCCTTCCCTTCTCTATCAAAAGCACCTGTAGGGGAACTGCTGAAATTCCGTAGTATTTCATCCAATCCTGATTTTCAGGTTTCATAATGTGCATAAATACCACATTAACTTTTATATCCTTTGCATTTTTAACCGCTTCCAAAACAGGTTCCATAAGTGTACAAGATGTACATCCGGTTGAACTGAATTCCAAAAAAGTAAAATCGTAGTTTTCACTGTTTTTAGTATAATTATATGCCGATTGTATTTTTTGCTCAACTGATAATGATACCTCCGAATCCACATTTTCCTGCATCTTTTCGGAAATAAACCGGTTTAATTTCGGTTTAATCAGAAATGCAACACCAATTATAACTAGCTGCAACAATAATAAGAAAATATGTTTTCGACCTTATAAACATAGAGTAATCGCTTTCTGCAAATATAATCATTTATCAGATTGAGATTGAATACCATGAAGGTGATATCATTCATGATTAAACAGGATAACCATTTTAAGAAGCAAACGAAACCAAATAATTTTTGCAATTTTGCAACAGCTTAAAAATGTGCCATGCAGAAATACATTGATCTTCTAAAAAAACTAATTGCAACTCCTTCATTTAGCAAAGAAGAGGAAAATGCTGCAAAAATAATGCGCGATTTTCTTGATGAACATGGTATTCCTTATGAAACGTTAGAAAATAACACCTGGGCATACTGCAAACATTTTGATAAAAATAAGCCAACCATACTTTTAGATTCACACATCGATACCGTGAAACCGGCCAAACGGCTATACACTTGATCCTTTCACTCCGATTGAAGATGATGATAAATTGTATGGTTTGGGCAGCAACGATGCCGGCGGTCCATTAGTTTCATTATTAGCTACTTTCATGCATTTTTATGAACGTAGTGATTTACCCTTTAATTTAATTTTCGCGGCAACTGCTGAAGAAGAAATTTCAGGGAAAAATGGATTGGTGATAGTACTGCCTAAAATTGCGCCTGTTGATTTTTCCATTATTGGCGAACCTACACGCATGGAACTTGCGATTGCTGAAAAAGGCTTAATGGTAATCGATTGTTATGCCTACGGAAAATCAGGTCATGCTGCACGCGAAGAAGGCGAAAATGCACTTTATAAAGCTGTTGATGATATTCAAAAATTGCGTGCTTACAAATTTGAAAAAGCTTCTGAAATACTTGGGCCGGTAAAAATATCAGTAACGCAAATTGAAGCTGGGACTCAACATAACGTTGTTCCTGACAATTGTCATTTTGTTATTGATGTTCGCACGAATGAATTTTACAGCAACGAAGAGGCGGCCAAAATAATTTCAGGTTTGGTCACTTCAGAAGTTAAACCAAGATCATTCCGGTTGAATTCTTCCGGAATTTCCGAAGATCATCCTTTTGCACGACTTGCAAAAAAGAAAGGTATTCGAACCTACGGATCACCGACTACGTCTGACCAGGCAATAATACCCTTTAGCTCCGTAAAAATGGGTCCTGGTGATTCTTCCCGTTCGCATACTGCCAACGAATATATTCTCAAAAGCGAAATCTTCTCCGGAATTGAAAAGTATATCGATTTACTGGAAGAACTAATTCTTTAATTATTTTAAAAATTGAATTTGCCAAAATCAACCGAACAGCCTAACAATCCACTTCACGGTAAAACACTGGAAGCAATAATGGTTTACCTTTTAAGTTATTACGGGTGGGAAGAGCTGGGACAACGAATCCATATCAATTGTTTTCGAAACGATCCAAATATTAAATCAAGCTTAAAATTTCTGAGAAGAACTCCGTGGGCACGTGAAAAAGTAGAGCAACTTTATATTGATACGATTGGTAAAAACAAGTAATCTTTTCGTTCCCAACTCACCATTTTTAAGGTTTTTCTTTATGGGAAAATTTATACATGATTCGGCAAATTTTACCTTATTTATTACTTTTTCGGCATATTGTTTGATAAAATTCAAAACAGAAAACAGCATGCTATGAAAACTAAATTTACCTTATTCGTATTCATCATTTTTTTTATTTTCCTTTTGCAATCGTGTTATGCGCCAAAAAATATTTTAAAACTTCAGCCTGAAGACACAAATACATGGTAAATGGCTTTACGGACAGCATTTTATTGCCGATTCACTTAATGGAATAATTTACGAAGTTGGTTTTGAACGTTGTCAAAGTGAACGATACTGGTTTAATTTTACGATCACTAATCACTCCAATTTACCTGTTTTAATTGACCCAATGTTATTCAAACTACAGGCTTTAAATGGTTATCATAAGACGATTAAAGAAAATTCTGCCCTAAATCCTGAAAATGAGATACTGAATATTGAAAAGTCGCTTGCAAAAGCAAATAGCAGTGAAGCAAGCGCCTTTTATGCAGATGATCTAAAAACATTAAAAGATTCATGGGAAAACTCAACAATAAGAAAAACAACACTGGAACCAAATTATAATATACAAGGGAAAGTTTTTTTTCCCGCTGTCAGGGAAGCTGTATACATAAAATTGTGTTTACCGGTTGATACTGATGTTGTTGAATTAAACTTTATGCAACTGCAATTTCCGGTTAAATAACAAGAAGTTTCTGATTGCATAATATAAAAAACATCCTGCTGAAAAATTCTAAACACTTTAAAAAAATCCGGCTATCCCAATTTCTTTCTTCAATAAGTTAATAATCCCTTTATTATTTGTATTTTAATCCTTGTAATTCACTAAATAAGAGTTGAAAAGATATGCTGGGTTCATCTTCCATTTTAGTGACTTTTAAATTTTTAAATGAATCTCATCAATACAAAAAAATCAGAAAATGAAAACATTTATTAGTGATTTATCGGGCAAAGAATTTCCTGTTTCTGAAAAAATTTCAGGCAAATCGCTTCGGCATTCAATAATAAAACTCATTGAAAAAGATTATCCAAATTTTTCGACGGATAATGTTCTTTCCATAAAAGAACTGGATGATTACAGGGAAAAATATGTTTCAGAATACCTGAAAGTACAATTGGATGAAATGGATGAAACAGAAAAAATAGTTTTGGAATCTATTACCAATAAAACTTCGTTAACAAGCAAACTGGAAGAAGATGACGAAGTTCAGGTACTCACTTTTGGGCAACGGGTGGCTGACAAGGTTGCTTCTTTTGGCGGTAGCTGGACCTTCATTATTTCATTTGGAATATTCATTCTTCTTTGGATTTCGCTCAATGTATTCTGGTTTCTAAACAAAGGATTTGATCCTTATCCTTTTATCTTACTGAATTTACTACTGTCTTGTCTGGCTGCTCTACAGGCGCCTGTAATTATGATGAGCCAAAACCGACAGGAAACAAAAGACCGGGAACGTGCAAAAAAGGATTATATGGTTAACTTAAAAGCAGAATTGGAAATAAAAACATTAAACGACAAAATTGATCACTTAATATTGCACCAGCAACAAGAGTTATTGGAAATTCAGAAAGTGCAGATTGAAATGATGAGTGATATACTTAAAGAATTGGAAACAAAAATATCAGGAAACAAAAAATATTAATAAAATGCAATAATTCTTGATAAATAATATTCCCGTTAACGGACACGAAAAAAATAAATGATTAGTTTTGCACGCAAAATTCATCAAAACAAATAATTATATGATTCTTGGCTTATTAAAAGAACACGGAACAGAGACCAGAGTGGCTTTGCTCCCGGAAACTGTCAAAGCCTTCATTGATTTAAAAGTTGAGGTTTTGGTCGAACAGGGTGCCGGTGAAAAAGCCTTTACTTCCGATGCAGATTACGAAGCCGTTGCCGCAAAGCCGGTTTCGCGAAGTGAAGTATTTAAACAGGCCGATGTTCTGTTACAAATTCAGCCACCCGCTGAAAAAGATATCGAGAAAATTAAGGAATCACAGGTTTGGGTTAGCGCTTTTAACCCACTGTGGGAAACTGAAATGGTAAAAACGTTTCAGAAAAAAGGCGTTACAACTTTTAGTCTTGACATGATCCCGCGTACAACCCGGGCTCAGGCAATGGACATTCTCTCTTCGATGGCTACGGTTTCCGGCTATATGGCAGTATTGGAAGCAGCAGCTAAATTACCTACATTCTTCCCTATGTTTATGACGGCTGCCGGAACAATAAGACCAGCCAATGTACTGATACTTGGAGCAGGTGTGGCAGGATTACAGGCAATTGCTACTTCACGAAAATTGGGTGCACAGGTTCAGGTTTTTGACGTGCGTTCAGCAGTTAAAGAGGAAGTAATGAGTTTGGGAGGAAAATTTGTGGAAGTGGAAGGTGCAAAAGAAGACAAAGCTGCCGGCGGTTATGCTGTTGAACAAACGGAAGATTATAAAAAGAAACAGCAGCAGGCAATTAACGATCATGCAGCAAAAGCAAACGTTGTGATTTGTACGGCACAGATTCCCGGTAAAAAAGCACCGTTGCTCATTTCTAAAGACACTGTGGAAACAATGAAACCGGGTTCTGTAATTATCGACCTGGCTGCATCTTCCGGTGGAAACTGTGAGTTAACCAAAAACGATGAAACATTGTTCATAAAGGAGTTACAATTGTTGGTCAATCAAATTATCCGGCGCAAAAATCAATGGATGCCAGCAAGATGTTTGGCAAAAACGTACTCAATTTTATGAAGCTTATTATCGGCGAAGAAGGTGCTCTGAACCTGAATTTTGAAGACGACATTGTAAAAGGAACCTGTATTACACATTCAGGCGAAATTTACAACGAACGGGTAAAATCAGTAATCGAAACAAAATAAAAGATAGATTATGGAAAGCGTATTAAATTTTTTAACCGCGAATAAAGATGCGATATTCATTATTGTTTTATCGGTATTTCTTGGATTCGAGGTGATATCAAATGTTCCCTCTGTTTTGCACACTCCGTTAATGTCGGGAGCCAATGCAATCAGCGGTGTTATTATTATCGGAGGAATTATCCTTGTCGGTCACGCTTCAACAACGTTCGAGTGGGTACTTGGTTCTCTTGCCCTGTTTATGGCTACCTTAAATGTGGCAGGAGGTTTTGTTGTTACAGACCGGATGCTCGAAATGTTTAAAAAGAAGAAGAAATAACCATTATGAATACTATGATTCTATTAGATACATTAATGCCGGGACAGGTGGTCCTGGAATACAGTTACCTCCTGTCAGCTATTATGTTTGTTATCGGGCTGAAACTTCAAAGTCATCCTGAAACGGCAAGAAAAGGAAATCTGTGGGCAGCAGCAGGTATGATTTTACCAATGATTACTACACTTATTTTAAATAAAAATGCTGCAGGCGAAGGTATTTCGTTGGGAAACGCAGTAGCAGTAATTCTTATTATTGCAGCAGGTAGCGTTGTGGGAACTATTATGGCCCGCAAAGTAAAAATGACTGCTATGCCGCAAATGGTATCCTTCTTCAATGCAACTGGTGGTGCAGCTTCTGCAGTTGTTGCAACTATCGAATATATTAACAAACCTGACGAAGCTGTGCTGGTTGGTCTGCTTGGTATAGCCGTAGGAAGTATCGCTTTCAGCGGCAGTATGATCGCTTACGGCAAACTCGACGGAAAAGTCGGAGATATTTTTTCCAGGGTTATGACCTATGTAAACCTGTTTTTTATGGCGGTGATCGTGGCTCTTATTGTTCTGGTCATCTTTGGTGGATTCGATGTTGAAATAAGAAAATATCTTGTATTCGGACTTCTTGCGTTGAGTTTAATTTATGGTGTAAGTTTCGTAATGCCTATTGGCGGAGCCGATATGCCGGTTGTTATTTCACTTCTGAACTCGCTTACAGGTATTGCCGCAGCTATGGCAGGGTTTATTTATCAGAATGAAGCAATGATTCTCGGCGGTATTTTGGTTGGTGCTGCAGGAACAATTCTTACTATCCAGATGTGCCGCGCAATGAACCGATCATTAATCAACGTAATTGTTGGTGCATTTGGCGGCGGCGGCGCTGCAATTGACCGTGAACATGGTTCTATTAAAGAAATTACATTAAGTGATGCTGCTGTTCTATTGAGTTATTCGCAGAAAGTGGTTATCATTCCAGGTTACGGATTAGCAGTTGCACAGGCTCAGCATATTGTACATGAGCTTGATTCATTGCTCGGCGGTAAAGGTGTAGATGTAAGATACGCCATTCACCCGGTTGCCGGTCGTATGCCGGGACACATGAACGTGCTGCTGGCAGAAGCTGATGTTCCGTACGAACAACTGGTTGAAATGGATGACATTAATCCGGATATGCCAAACGTTGATGTTGCGATTGTAATTGGCGCAAACGATGTAGTGAATCCTGCCGCTTATGATGATCCAAGCAGCCCGATTTACGGTATGCCAATCATTGATGCACATCTCGCTAAAAATATCATCATTATGAAACGTGGTATGGGTAAAGGTTATGCAGGAATTGAAAACTTTCTGTTCTTTAACGACAAAACCCGAATGTTGTTTGGCGATGCAAAAAGTTCAATCCAGAAATTAGTGAACGAAATAAAAAGTATGTAAATAGCTCAGTGCAGAGATCAGAGAGCATAGAGCAAAGAGATTAGAGATGCCATTTTCGTCTGTTGACGGAGGTGGCATTTTTATTTTACTGCTTCATTTTTATTGTATCGGTTACGGTATTCCAAAGGTGTTATTCCGGTTATTTTTTTGAATGTTGTACGAAATGCTTTTGTATCGGTATAACCAACTTCAAACATCACTTCACTTAATATTTTTGCGGCTGTTTTCGATGTTTCGCTTGGCTGCCTCAATTTTCACACGCTGAATGTATTCCAGCACCGAATTATTGGTGGCCTGTTTAAAACGGCGTTCAAAACTCCGTCGTCCCACCGCTAACTTTTCTGCTAATTCGTCCACGGTTATTTTTTCATCAATATTCCGTTCAATAAACTCCTGTGCTTTTTTTATTTCTTCATCGTTATGTTGCTTTTGTCCTTTAAACATGGCAAAAAACGACTGGCTGTTTCGGCCAATATCAATGGCAAAATATTTTGAAATTAATACCGCCGTCTCCCGATTTGTATATTTCTCAACCAGATACAATAAAAGATTCCAGTACGAATTCGCACCGCCACTGGAATAAATACCGTTCTCTTCCGTAATTATATTTCCGGGTTGAACATCCACTTCCGGGAACATTTCATCGAAAATCATCAATAAATCCCCAGTGAGTTGAACATTTCTTTCCATTCAGCAAACCTGTTGATGCCAGTAAAAATGCACCAACACACAACGAGGCAACTTCGGCGCCTGAATTGTATTGTTTTACAATCCACGGAATGAGTTTTTTATTGGAATCCAGCGCTTTTGGTAAATCACCAAACATGGCCGGAATAATAATCAAATCTGTTTTTTCGACCTCGCTTATTAATTTATCGGCATGAACAGTGTAAAGTCCGTTATTTAGTGTCACATCCCTCTCCGCTCCCACCAACTCAACTTTAAACATGGTGGGTTTTCCTTTTACATTTAAAAACCGGTTAACAGTCTCAAAACAATATTGAGGGTCAGCAATGGATTGAATTACTGAATTTTCTGCAGCTAGGATGGAAATCGTTTTCATCACATATCAATTAAAGATAAAATTGTCGTAATTTACCCAAAATTTGTCGTTTTTACACAGTATATATTTTTTCAAACGGCTATAATTTTACGGTAATGAAACAAAAACGAAAATAACAAACAAAATGTTTAATTATGGAAACACAGGAAAAGACAACGATTAGAGTTGAAACAATTGTTGCAGCGCCAGTAGAAAAAGTATGGGATTTCTGGACTCAACCAAACCATATTACTCATTGGAACTTTGCATCAGACGATTGGCATTGTCCGTGGGCAAAAAATGATGTCCACAAAGGCGGAAAATTTGTTTGGCGCATGGAAGCCAAAGACGGAAGTTTCGGTTTCGATTTTGGAGGTGAATACCAGAACTGTAAAACCAAACCAACTCATTGAATATACGATTGAAGATGGCAGAAAGGTAAAAATAACCTTTACAAGAAAATGGAATCAAACACATGTTACAGAAGTTTTTGAGGCGGAAACACAAAATTCGCTTGAAATGCAAAAAAATGGCTGGCAGGCAATTCTAAATAACTTTAAGAAATATGTGGAGAACAATTAATCATTTTAGCCATTAGTTTTTCTGAACTTATTAAAAATAACAGAGTATCGTGTCAAGTATACATTTACTGAAACGTCATGCTGAACTTGTTTCAGCATCTTTCTAGAGAATTGAAGCAGATTCCGAAATAAGATGCGAAACAGGTTCGGAATGACGACCAATAATATAGATTGATATAATATTAATAAAAATAATATTCACTTTAAAATTATAAATCATGGCATCAGTAAATGTTTATCTCAATTTCCCCGGAAATACCGAGGAAGCTTTTCTTTTTTACAAATCAGTTTTTGGAGGCGATTTTTACCGGGACGGAATAATGCGTTTTAAAGATGTACCGCCAATGGAAGGAATGCCGCCAATGCCAGAAGGAGTAGAAAATATGGTAATGCATGTTGGATTACCTATTCTGGGCGGATACATTTTAATGGGTTCCGATGCTCCTGAACAAATGGGTTTCAAAGTAAACATGGGAAACAATGTGTATATCAGCCTTCAACCGGATACCCGCAAGGAAACTCAAAGACTGTTTAAAGCGCTTTCAGAGGGAGGGGTTATTGAACAGGAATTGCAGGACATGTTTTGGGGCGATTATTATGGAGCCTTCACTGATAAATTTGGAATAAAATGGATGTTTAACTGTGCTGAAAAAGAATGATAAGATGAAAAATCAAATATATCCGTGTCTTTGGTTTGACGGAAAAGCTAAAGAAGCAGCAGAATTCTACTGCTCTGCTTTCAAAGACACCCGAATTACAGCAGAAAATCCAATGGTTGTAACCTTCGAATCTGCCGGTCAGCAATTTATGTGTTTGAATGGCGGACCGCATTTTACTATTAATCCTTCCATTTCGTTTTATGTGATTTATGAAAACGAAAATGAAATTGATGCAGCCTGGGAAAAATTAAGCTGAAGGTGGTCAGGTATTAATGCCTTACGACAAATACGAATGGAGTAAAAAATATGGCTGGCTGCAGGACAAATTCGGCGTTAGCTGGCAATTAACGCTGGGGAAGATTGAAGATGTTGGGCAAAAATTCACGCCGTCTTTAATGTTTACAGGTAAACAGGCCGGAAAAGCAGAGAAAGCAATTAAATACTATACTTCTGTATTTGGCGATTCTTCTGTAGTTGCAATTAACAGGTACACAGCCGATGACCCGGACACGGAAGGAACCATTAAACATGCACAGTTTAAAATCAACAACCAGGTATTTATGTGCATGGACAGTTCGCTGCCACATCAGTTTGGATTTAACGAAGCAGTTTCGCTGGTTGTGGAATGTGACACTCAAAACGAAATTGATTATTTCTGGGAAAAACTTTCCGCAGTTCCTGAAGCCGAACAATGCGGCTGGTTAAAAGACCAGTTTGGTGTTTCGTGGCAAATTGTACCTTCAGTATTGAAGAAATTAATGAGCGATCCGGCTCGTTCTGAGCGGGTAGTTCAGGCTTTTATGAAAATGAAAAAGTTTGATATTGAAGCACTGGAGAATGCATGAACAAAAGGGAAAGAAAATTTTGTTATGAAATAAGCGTATCTCATTTAAACATCAATGACTGCACTCCCTGCCCGTCCGATCTGGCAGGTTTTCAGCATCTTAATGAAAAATAGCAGATTCGCGAATACAAGTTAACCAATGACAGATTTAAATATTTTCATTGTCATCTCGACGAACGAGATATTGCTTATCGAATAACGATTTCCCCTCGTTGCGCGTCGAGAATGACAGCCCTTATTCACATTAATCATTCATTTGCACATTGTATCTAAATTCTACATTTGAAACTAATTTTCTATCATTATCTATCCAATAAACGTTCAAGAAATTGGAATAAATTGCAGAAGAGTTTACTTTTATTCTGAAATCAAAATCCTAAATATTTATCGCTCATGCGAACGAAAGGAAATGAATTAAAAAAAGCACAGGTTATTGTTCGGAATATTCTGAACCGTAAAAAGGTAAATCCATCAAAACCTGTCTTTACCGGAATTAAGTATGTTGAAAAACCAGGTCTTCAGTTGTTTGAATATAATAAGGAAAACGTAAATGAGAATTCAGATTATGATGTTTCCAATTTTAACGGATTCCCTGAAGATGAACTTCAACACTGGTTAAATATTCATGGCATACACGATATTGATGTAGTAACCCTCATTTGTGAAAAACTGAATATTCACAGTCTGGTCGTTCAGGATATTCTTGATATTGACCAACGGCCAAAATTCCAGGAATTTGAAGATTATTGTTTTTTTACATTAAAGTCAATTCTTCCAACTGAAAAAAAGGAAGTTCAATCGGAACAATTGAGTTTTATACTTGGAAAAAATTACCTGGTATCTTTCCAGGAAAAAAAAGGAGATTATTTTGAACATGTCAGGCAAAGAATTCGGGATAATATTGGTATTGTAAATCAACGTACTACCGATTACCTGTTATATTTACTGCTTGAATCCATCCTCGACAACTACTTTAAAACCCTTGATAACATTGAGCTGCAAGTAGATGAATTCGGAATTATTGATATAAATAGCGATCCTTCACCTGATATGCTGAAATTGATTGAATTCCACAAGCGGGAGATTCATCAAATCAAAAAAACTATCAATCCGATAAAAGAGTTTATCACCAAAATTGAACGGGAAAAGTTTTCGCTTATTCAGAAAAAACATTTGAAATATTTTCTGGAACTGAAAGATTTATGTTTGACTTTGCTCGACGATTGTGATAAAATCGACGTTCGTCTTGAAAGTAGCATCAACCTGTTTTTCTCCATCCAGGGGCACCGCATGAACCAGGTTATGAAAACGTTAACTGTAGTGGCAACTATTTTCATACCGCTTACTTTTGTTGCCGGGGTGTATGGAATGAATTTCACAAATATGCCGGAATTAAACTGGAAATGGGGATATTTTACTGTGTTGGGAATTATGCTGGCAGTATTCCTGTTCATGTTATATTATTTCAGAAAAAAGAGGTGGTTCTGATCTTCCTTTAATTATTGGTAATAAAATAATATCTAATTTGATTGGAAACATCACCCTCCAAAAACTAATTCAGCCAATTTTATAACCGGTAACTACATCTTTCCCAAGTATTTTAGTTCGTAAAATGATTAATCCATTTTTTAAGATCAATTGTTATTGTTTCGTAAGTTACTGAAAACCTTTGAAAAAACATATCGGATTTTGCTTGATTTAATAAAATTCGGATTATATTTTTTTATTCTTCTTGTTTTTTCGTGATGAATTTCCCGCTACCGGATTTGATGACATTGAAAGCGTAACTATTTATCAGGCAAAAAATATTTCAGAACCTCCCCCACCTGATTCATCCATTCTTGTAGTCACCTGGAATATTCGCTTTGGAATTGGCAGATTACCATGGTTTGGAGATGCCTGTGGAGAAAATTCGATTTTCACACATGATGAAATTACAACCCGACTTGACTCCATTGTTAAAGCAATAAATAAAATGAATCCTGACATTTTACTTCTTCAGGAATGTGACATTAACTCAAAACGATCAGCTTATATTAATCAATTTCAGTATATTTTGGATCGAACCAACTTTAATTATGCCACTTATGGATATCAGTGGAAAGCTCAATTTATTCCGAGTGATGGTAGTGAATGGAAACCGCGATTTCTCAGTGAAATAAAAAAGGAGCTATTAAATCGCATCCTAAACAGTTGCAGGAAGTTTGCACCCGTTTGCAATTAAAAGAGAGAATAAGGAACTGTTGCATTATCTGAATTGTTTGAGTCCGGCTTTCAACAATTGAATGTGGTAATATTCATGCATCTGCTTTTTCTACAGATGATACAAAACAAAAACATTTAAAGTGCATTTAAAGATGAACTTGACCGAATTAATAACCTGGGACTTAATATTTGTTGCCGGTGGAGATATTAATACGCTTCCACCAGGGCAGTGATTACCTGGATCATTATCTGGAAGTTGTTTGAATGGGCAAACCAGCAAATTTTTATCGACAGCGTAAAAGCCGAAATTGATGATCAGTTTAAAAATCTAAATAAAAGTAGTTTCTACCTGGCAAAAAAAACTTTAAATCAAATGACAAACAATAAAAAAGGAAAATGGGTGGCTTAATTCAACCGAACTTGAAGTTCGTATTTATTTCTTATGTCTCTTTAATTTCAATGTTTTTAATTATAAATATAGGATATAAAAAAAACTGGATAAATAAGGACGAGTTTTTTTTTGCGCACTATGCATTCGTATAGCTGTGATAACTCTATTTCTAAACTTTTCAAGTGCGAATAGGTATAGGGAGGATTAATTATACTGGAATTTGATTTTTTTTTATTCTCTCTGTTTATAATTCGGTACTTTTTAGTAAACAAATAATATGGAAACATTTATTCACTTTTAAAGGGAGCTTTGTTTTTGCGATTAGAAGTGGGGATGTTAATCTTTTAGCAACGATTGATTTACCAGTAATTTATCCACGAATGGCAAATTATTACTGGGGATCAGATTTCAGATTCGAAATGAATATTTCCGGTCCTTTACTAAAAAAAATTAATTACGAAGAAGCAACCAGAATCTTTCTGATAACCTGGAAAAATCATCATTTTTTTTGGGAAAATGGTGGTTATATTTTTACCAATACTCATAAAAAATGATTGTTCGAAAAGTACTGAAGACCACCAATAAATACATAAAATTTGCTGGCGTTAAAGAAACCGAAATTGAACTTCGTATTTACTTCTGTTTGAAACTCAGGAAATCCGGTCTGCGATTAAGTTCCAGCCGTGTTTTGCTTAACCTTTATCAAAACCAGGTTAATAGAATAAGAACAGTACTTGCTATGTTGCATGAAGATTTACAATATGATTACAAACAAGTTTTAGAGGCACTTTGAAATTGTAGTAGGTTCGGATTCGTAATCCTTATCCTGCATTAAAATCAACGCGATAAAATCGCGCGGGAGCGGGGGTCTCCGATTTACCCGCTGAAATTAAGAATGCATTGGGCTCTTTTTAACGTGGTTAGTGCAGATTTTTCATGGCAATAGAATAAGTTTCTTCGTTTCAGTAAATGAGCCTGCTTCTAAGTGATAAAAATAAATCCCACTAGGGACATTAGTCGCGTTCCATTTCCGGGTATAATGTCCTGCAGAGATTTCTTCGGAGAAAATTGTTGCCACTTCTCTTCCTAGTCGATCATATATTTTCAAAGACACAAACGATTTAGCCGGAATACTAAATGAAATATTTGTTGACGTACTAAACGGATTCGGACAATTTTGCTTCAAAGTAAATGAAGGTACTGAGGTTTCTATTTCTACATTTACTAAAGTAGAAGTACCTGTAACCCAGATACCAGAACTTGTTCCGGCAAAGAGATTATCGTTGCTTACGACCAGTGACCAAATACGGGTGTCGGCAGGCATCCCCGAGCTGAGTGAAGCCCACGTTACGCCGTTATCGACCGAGAGATAGGCTCCGTTATCATCAGTCCCTGCAATAAGCTGTTTATTTACAGCGACTAAGCAATTTACATTCTCTAGACCAGATGAATCAGCCTTCCAGCTGGTGCCGCTATTGTCGGATATAAAAACACCGGTCAATGTTACCGCAAATAATTTATTATCCAAAGCTACAAGCTGAGAGATATGTGTATCGGTAAGATTGGAATTAATTGTAGTCCAGCTTGTTTCGTTATTTGTCAATTTGAAAACACCGTCGCTGGCACTACCTGCATAAATATCGTCCCCGCTTGCGACAATTGAGGTAATACGGGCATCCTCTGCTATTCCCGAGCTAATTTCGGCCCAGGTATTACCGTTGTCTGATGATTTATAGATATTACCCGTTGTACCCGCAAAAAGAGTAGTATTAATCATCACAATGGACCAAATGGCATTGTCTGCAGGTATACCAGTGGGAGTGAAAACATTCCAGGTTGTACCGTCATCTGTTGACTGAACAAAACCATCCCATGTTCCGGCAAGAATTTTTGAGTCCAACATTACGATGGATAAAATGTCAATGCTACTATCTGCAGTATCGACCTGAGTCCAGTTCATTCCATCATCGTTTGAAAGAAACATGCGACCGCCGTTAAAACTGTCCCAGATCCGCGCAAAGACCTTGTTTTTGCTACAGCAAAGATAAAAAAAACTGTTGCTTGCCGGCCAATTTGTTTGAGTCCATCCGCTGGCGAACGGGAGAGCATCGGGCGGATTGGTTGCATTTAAATTCACATTGGATTCAGCGGAATGTGTAAAACCAACCGCTGCATTTCCAAATGACAATACAAAGGTCACCAGTAATGTAAAGTACAAAAAAAACTGTTTCGTCTCTTTTTTATGCTCCATTAATTACAATTAATCATGAAGTATGATCGGATTTTTTATTCATAAACAATATCATCTTAGGACTCATCCTATGTTAACTGTTTCCATAAGGTAGTTGTATTCCTAGGAAGATGCGCACTCATTGTCGCATCGTTAGGCGTTACGCCCAGTCCCGGCCCATCCGGTATCTGCACGTATCCGTTTTCCATTAAAGGTTTTGGAATGCCGTCAATCAGCGAGTCATACCATGATATTTCGGGATAATGGTGTTCGCAGGAAAGGAAATCAGGAATACCTGCGGCAATGTGTGCGCACATCATCATGGCAATCGGCGAGTTCGACTGGTGAAGCGCCGTCTTAACTCCTCTTTCATGTGCCCACATGGCAGCAAGCCTTGACTGTTGTATCCCTCCGAAGGTAGTAGGATCGGGATGGAAATAATTAATCGCTCCCGCGTTGACCATATTCTTGAGCTCGTCGAAACCAAACATGTCTTCACCAGAAAGAAGCTGCATATCGGTACCGGCATTGATCTGCGCTAGTTCGGAGTAATAATGCCACGGAATGATGTCTTCCATCCAGCCTCCCTTTGTTTTATCAAGATACCCCGGCTCTGCCAGGTAATTGGAAAGCTGAATTGCCGATTCAACATCGAGCTGATTTCCACCGCCGCGGGGAGACCAATTAAAAAAATGATCGGCTGAGAGAGGTGCATCACCTATCATCTGTCGAAATGATGCAACGTAATCACGAAATTTCGTATAACCGGAATCTAAAATTCTCCTGGCTGAACCACCCGATTCGGTGAATGGGTTGGGATCGGGTGACGTTGTATAATCCGAATTGGTTAAAATACCGTTTAAATCAGTTTTAAACCAAGTGAATCCCTGGTTTATTCGAGTCTGAACCTCAGCCTGCATTGAGGATGGATTAGTTCTGGCCGGAGTGTCGCAATACATGCGCATACGGTCATTAACTTTAGGGCCGAGGAGCTTCCAAATGGGAACATTGTAAACCTTGCCGGTAATGTCCCAGCAGGCACACTCAATAGCGGCAATGGCTCCTGAAGCGTAAGTGATCATCTTCCAGTCCGAAGTCGGATTCAATGCTGCGGTAATTACATCGAAAACTTTGTCGACTTGCGTCGGATTCATGTTCAAAATAAGAGGAGCACAGATATTCAACTCGTTAGCAGCATTGGTATCTTCAACCCGGCATTCACCATAGCCGGAAATTCCCTTATTGGTATCTATCCTGACAATCCGGGCAGTAGTATTCAAACCACTGAAGCTTGCCACAGACATCTTGGTGATATATATGCCCTGTTCGCCGGGGCTTATTGCAGCCCTTGCAGCGCTAAATGGGTCGATGATGCCCGGAATCACAGTTGTAGCGACAGCGGTAACACCAAGCCGCGTTAAGAAATCTCGTCTTTTCATAGGTTAGTTTTTGGTTTAAACTTCAGTATTTTTATCAATAAATGGTAAATTTCATTCGTATGAATCTAACGACTAGCACTTAAACCCCACAATAATTACCGCTAAAAACAATGGGTACTTAAAAAAGCACACAGCACGCAAATAGTAAGCTTCTGATAAATTTGAATTTTGATTTAAGCAATCCAAGTTCAAGCTGATAACAGAATTAAGTTAGTACTAGATGGTTTTAATTACAAACATAACAATAAAAACCGAAAACCACCACAAATCATAAATAACGACCCAATACTTTTAAATTGTAATATACTTCGTGTGATAATACATTGAATAAAGTCTGGTAATATATTGGTGCACACTTTCATGTGAATCTTTTCTTCAATTTATTTATTCTATTAAAAAATGTTGTCAAACATAATTAAATAGCCTTAAGTTATTATACTTTATTTCAGTTTCCTGTTTGTTTCGAATTGTTGCCGAACCAACAATTTCTCCATAATTTTAACGGGGAAACCTGTAAATGCTAAATTTGTTTTTTGTGGCAGACAGTTGATGTAAAATTAATTTTTACCGAAGATAGAAAATAACTAAACAGCAGCGGTTTGCAACGGCGGGAAATTTTTATGTTATATGGTTTTGCTGCGTGAGGATTTACAGTTTGATTATGAAGAAGCCATAGGTCATTTACAAGTTGCGATTCTTAAAAGAAAAATTTCATTTACTCCCCTACTAAAAAATATCAGCACCTTTTTCTAATTTTGAGTCAAAATAAAATTGAAAACATGAGCGACGAAAAGATTATATTTTCCATGTACAAGGTAAATAAAACTTACCCACCCAATAAAACAGTGATTAAAGACATTTCTCTTTCGTTTTTTCTGGGCGCTAAAATCGGTATTATCGGGTTAAACGGTTCAGGAAAATCAACATTGCTGCGAATAATTGCCGGACAGGATAAATCATTTAACGGTGAGTTGGTTTTTTCTCCCGGATATTCGGTTGGATTACTGGAACAGGAACCACATTTGGATGAAGCCAAAACCGTAAAGGAAATTGTTCAGGAAGGAGTTCAGGAAACCGTTGACGTATTAAAAGCTTACGAAGATATTAACCTGAAATTTGGATTGCCCGAAGTTTATGAGAATCCGGATGAAATGGACAAGTTAATGGCAGAGCAGGCAAATCTTCAGGAAAAGATTGACCAGTTGGATGCATGGAATCTGGATAGCAAACTGGAGCGTGCAATGGATGCACTTGCAATGTCCGCCCGACGATCAACCCGTTAATGAACTTTCCGGTGGCGAACGTCGCCGGATTGCATTATGTAGACTCTTACTGCGCGAACCTGACGTGCTGCTTTTGGATGAACCAACCAACCATCTGGATGCAGAAAGTATTCAGTGGCTCGAAATGCATTTGGCACAATATAAAGGCACTGTTATTTGCATCACTCACGACCGCTATTTCCTCGATAATGTTGCCGGATGGATTCTTGAACTGGATCGCGGGCAGGGAATTCCGTGGAAAGGAAATTATACCTCGTGGCTGGAACAAAAAGCCAAACGTTTGGAAATGGAAGAAAAAACGCATTCCAAACGTAGAAAAACACTTGAACGGGAGCTGGAATGGGTAAGAATGGCGCCAAAAGCCAGACACGCCAAAGCAAAGGCGAGACTTAGCGCTTACGACAAAATGCTGAATGAAGATGTAAAACAAAAAGAGGAAAAACTTGAGATTTTCATTCCGAACGGACCACGTTTAGGCGATAATGTAATTGAAATGGAAAATGTTTCAAAAGGATACGGAGAACGAATACTTTTTGAGAAACTTTCATTTCGTCTTCCACCTGCTGGAATTATAGGTGTCATTGGTCCTAATGGTGCCGGAAAAACAACATTTTTCAAGCTAATAATGAAACAACTGGAAGCCGATTCAGGAAATATTTTAATTGGCGACACAGTTAAAATCAGTTATGTTGATCAAACGCATAAAGCCATCGATCCAAATAAATCGGTTTTTGAAGTTATAACAGGCGGAACCGAAACCATGATGTTGGGCAACCGCATGGTGAATTCCCGTGCTTACGTTGGCCGGTTTAATTTCACCGGCGCCGACCAGGAAAAGAAATGTGGTGTACTTTCCGGTGGTGAACGAAACCGGCTCCATCTTGCGCTGGCATTAAAAGCTGAAGGAAATGTTTTACTGCTTGATGAGCCAACCAACGATATTGACGTAAATACGCTTCGTGCTCTCGAAGAAGGACTTGAAAATTTTGCTGGTTGTGCAGTGGTTATTTCTCACGACCGTTGGTTTTTAGACCGAATTGCTACTCATATACTTGCTTTTGAAGGAGACTCAAAAGTATATTATTTTGAAGGTTCGTTTACTGAATACGAAGAAAATCGTAAAAGGCGACTTGGTGATGCTACGCCCAAAAGAGTGAAGTATAAAAAGCTGATTAATTGAATTTTAAACTACAGATTAATTAAGAAAATTTAAAAAAGCCGATTCAATAAATTGAACCGGCTTCTCTTAAATATTATTAACGTTTACAAAGATCCTTTACAGGCATCAAGTAATTTCTTTGCATTTTCGTTCGAAGCATCCAACGTCACTGCTTTCTCCAGAATTTCAACAGCTGATTTAAATTCAACTTTTGCTTTATCTACTTCTGCTGTGTAAGCTTCATCACTGGTTTTTAGCGAACCACCACTAACTTTTGCATTGGCTGCAGTTATTATGGCCGCTCCTTTTTTATATAAATCATTTCCTTCTGAAACATACACATTAGCCAATGCAGCGCCTATTTTTTCATCTCCAGGAAATTTTTGTGCACCTTCCTCCAGCGTTGCCTTATATTCATCATCCTTATTCATTTTTTTCAAAGCTGCAGCTTTGTAATAAATAGCCGTTTCACCCTTATACCCAGCATCAACACACTTTCCAAAGAGTTCTGCTGCTTTATCCATCATGTTGCCTCTATAAGCTGCAATTGCGGCATTGTACCCCATAGATTCTTTGTCGTCTTTCGAATCAGTAGCCTCAATGGCTTTCTCAAAATTAGCTACGGCATTTTTATAATCTTTCTTATCATTATAAGTGAGAGCCAAATATTCATAACATTTGGGAACATTGGTCCCTATCTTTATTGCTTTGTCAAAATATTTTACTGCTCCTTCAAGGTTACCGGCTTTATATGCAGCATAGCCAATATTAAAATTAATGGCTTCATCTACCTGGACATCGCCCAGATTACTCATTGCTTCATCATATAATTTATAAGCTTTAGCATAATCCTCGCCCTTCAATGCTTCTTGTGCCTGTTTCAGTTTCTCCGCAGAATCCTGAGCAAATGTTAAAGCAGTGAAAGAAACTGCCAAAATTAATAATAGTACTTTTTTCATCTTTAAACTTTCTTAAATTAAACGAATTTTGATTTTTATTTTGGTACTTATTTTTAACAAAATTCAAAAATAATAATTCTGAATAAATATCCTAATTTAAATTCAACTTTAAAATTCTGATTGACACGATGTTAAAAAATAATATATTATGTAAATTATCAATATATAGACTAAAATTTTAGTAAATAGCTAAGGATTAAACGTTTCGGGATTCCAAAAGTTCAAAATCGATTGTATAATCTGAATATGATTTTTTGCCTCAATGTTTCCCGGATCAAGTTCCAACACTTTTTGAAAAGAATTTATTGCAGTTCCCCATTGTTGAAATTTTTGTTCCAGTAATCCTTTGACAAGAAAGTACATCACATTATTTTCAGGCACAATTTCCTGAAAAATTTCATTTGCTTTTTCAACATTTTCGGTTGCTAACATCTTTTTCACCAGCAAAAGTTGCTCATTTTCTCTCATTTGTTCTTTTTTGAAGAAGTTCAGTAAATTTAATTACCCTTTTGAAAAGTAACTCACTTGCATTTTCCAGAGCCTCTTTTTGGGTTACTGAATTACTTACCAACGTATAAATTGCCAGAAATGGATTTGGAACTATTTTCTCTTTCATTCCGGCAAAGGCGTAAACCGGTTTTTGGTACTTTTGCGCTATTTTAGCCACAACAAAAGGCGCTTTAAGATTATTCGTCTGGCTATCAATTTTACCTTCGCCGGTAATTACAATATCCGCCCACCTGATATGTTCATTAAAATTCAATTTATTAAGAACAAATGAGGCCCCCTCTTCTATTTCTGCATTGAAAAAAGCAAGTAATGGGACTGCAATTCCTCCGGCTGCTCCAGAGCCTTTCACTTCTGCCAGGCTTTTACCCGTCTCATGAAAAAGAATATCAACCCAATGTTTTAATCCTTGTTCGAGCTTTTTAACCATCTCCGGCGTTGCCCCTTTTTGTGGACCAAATACAACTGCAGCTCCATTTTCTCCCAAAAGTGGGTTATCAACGTCACAAATTATTTTAAATGTGATATTTTTACCGGAACTGGCTTTTTGCAATCGATTTATTTTTTTCAAATTTCCCCCATTACCTTGCAATATTTCTCCGTTCTTATCAAAAAAACAAAAACCTAACGCTTCCAACATGCCCATTCCACCATCTACGGTTGCACTTCCGCCAATGGTTAGCCATATTTCATTACACCCTTTGCTTATTGCATTCTGAATCAGCTGACCAGTTCCGAAACTTGTAGCCTTTAACGGGTTTAATTTTTCAGAGGCAACCTGCTTCATACCCGATGCTTCAGCCATTTCAATTATCGCTTTTTCTCCCAAAATCCAATAAGTGGCATTTACTGGATCACCAAGAGGTCCTGTGACCTTTATAAAAACAGGTTCTGCGTTTATTGCCCGCCGGAGAACCTCACCGGTAAAGTCACCGCCATCAGCAACCGGAATTTTACGGACGGAACACTTTAATTTGGAATGTAGCAGTGCCTTTTCTACCGTGTCGGCAAAATCGAAAGCATTTAAACTACCTTTCATAGAATTAGGTGCAACAAGTATTTTCAACAGTTTAAAATTGTTTATTTGTTAAATTTATGTCGTTCTGACAACTTACTCCGAAGTTGCGATTCATTTATTTATCTCCCCTTGTTACGGAAGTTACTCCTTTAACTTTTTGTAATTTATTGATTACAAATTCCAAATGTTCCAAATTGTAAACAAGTATTTTCAGGACTCCTTCAAATTTACCCTTATCTGATGCTACATTAATGGAACGCATTTGGGTACCAATATCCTTTGCTACCACATGCGTTATGTCATTCAGCACTCCTTCACTATCCATTCCAGATATATGCAATGTAGTTAAAAAAGAACTTCGGGTAGAGGTATCTCTCCATTTGGCTTTTATAATACGGTAAGGAAACCGTTCCTTCATCTGCTTTGCATTTGGACAATTATTCCGGTGTATTTTTATTCCGTCATTTATGGTTACAAAACCATAAATCGAATCGCCAAAAACAGGGTTACAACAGCGAGCCAGTTTATAATTAATATTTTTCAGATTATTATCGATTACAAGAAAATCGTCGCCGCCTTCGAAAGTAAGATCTTTAGTTTCTTTTTGGGGCAATAATTCTTCAACCCTGATTTTTGTATTTACCTCCGTCTTTTCCGTAAAGACTGACTTAATATCCAGAGGATCAATTTTTCCTGTTGCAACGTCAAAGTAAAAATCGACTGCCAGTTTCAAGCCATATTTTTTCAGTAGTATCCGAATGGCCTCGTCATTTAAATCAAGTTTCCAGTTCTTAAATTTACGAAGTAGTGTTTCTCTACCCTGGGCCGCAAAATTATTACGCTCTTCATTTAAACTGGCTTTAACCCTGCTTTTTGCTTTTGATGTAACAAGAAATTCGAGCCAGTCTAATTTTGGCTTCTGATTACTGGCTGTATCAATTTCAATTTGATCACCATTTTTCAGTTTATGCTTCAGGGTGACCTTCTTCCCGTTTACTTTTCCACCTACACAGGTATCACCCAACCGGGAATGGATTTCGTAAGCGAAATCGAGCATTGTAGCCCCCTGAGGAAGTTTTTTCAAATCACCTTTCGGCGTAAATACAAATATTTCATCGTTATATATATCCGTTTTAAAATGATCGATAAAATCCACAACGTTCAACTCCTGATTTTCCAATATTTTTCTAATTTCTATCAACCAGTTATCGAATCCAACCTGTTCTTTTCCACCTTTATATTTCCAATGCGCAGCAAGACCTTTCTCTGCCACCTCATCCATTCTTCGCGTTCTGATCTGAATTTCAACCCATTTTCCCTGAGGCCCCAAAACAGTGGTGTGCAATGATTCGTATCCATTTGATTTAGGAATTGTGATCCAGTCGCGCAATCGGTTAGGATTGGTTTGATATTCTTCGGTTACAATGGAATACGCAACCCAACAATCCGATTTTTCATTTTCCGGTGCCGACTCAAGAATAATCCGGATGGCAAACAAATCCATTACCTCATCGAATGATACATTTTTCTTATTCATTTTATTATGAATAGAAGAAATGGACTTGGTACGTGCTTTCATTGAGAACTCCAAACCACGCTGTTTTAATTTCTTTTCAACCGGTTTTACAAATTCAGCAACAAAATTGGCACGTTCTGTTTCGGTTTCCTTTAATCGTTGAACCACATACTCATAAGCATCCGGTTTTTCAAAATGAAGACAAAGATCAAGTAATTCAGAATTAACTGCATAAAGCCCCAAACGATGTGCCAGCGGTGCGTACAAATAAATGGTTTCGGTTACAAGCCTTCTGCCGCTTTCATTGTCGTATTTATCGAGATTTCGCAATACCTGCAGCCGGTCGGCAATTTTTATTATAATAACGCGCACATCACCCGCAAGCGCCAAAAGTAACTTTCTGTAGTTTTCTGAATGGATATCAACAGTATCGGTACCTAATGCATTTATTTTGGTCATCCCATCCAGGATGGAATAAATCAGTGTGCCAAATTCTTTTTCGATTTCTGCCTGGGTAGCTTTTTCCTTTAATTCGGTGTACATAACATTATGCAGCAGTCCCGAAATAATAGAATCAGGCCCCAGGCCAATTTCCTGAGCTATTATCACTGCAACATCCAGCGAATGAATAATAATCATTTCACCGGTTTTAAACCGGTTGTCTCCAACGACTTTATACGCAAAGTGAAAGGCTTTTTCTATTTTTTCAATCTCTGGTAGTTCCCATAAAAACATGCAAATTTCTTTCAGGTGCTGAAACCGGGAAAATATGTGTTCTTTTGTTTCCATTTTTTAGAATAAAAAAGGCTGCCAAAAACGGCAGCCTTTGCAATTATTTTAAAAATAATTTTATTCCGCTGCTGTGTCATCAACAAATATACGCTGGCGCATTTCACGATCAAGCATAAAAATACCATTTCCCTGACCATTAATCAACTTCAAGGTATCAAGAATTTCCTGTACGTTGGCTTCTTCTTCTACCTGTTCGTCAACAAACCATTTTAAAAAGCTTTGAGTGGCATGATCTTTTTCTTCAATGGCTACATCGACTAAATTATTTATCAAACTGGTTACGTTTTGCTCGTGTACCAATGTTTTTTCAAATACATCAAT
Source organism: uncultured Prolixibacteraceae bacterium (assembly GCA_963849985.1). GTDB lineage: Bacteria > Bacteroidota > Bacteroidia > Bacteroidales > Prolixibacteraceae > Draconibacterium. The sequence continues at coordinate 58,707 of CAWKJY010000023.1, forward strand.
TACTCCTTCAAAATCGGTTGGCATTTGGTCAATAGCCCTAATCGTAACCTTACCACCTCGCTCATTTACGTAACTGAAAAATTTATTAGCGTGTGTCAACTCTTCCTGATACTGAATATACATCCAGTTGGCAAATCCCGGCAATCCTTTATTATAAAAATATGCCGACATGGAAAGATACAATAGTGCTGAATATTGTTCTGCATTAATTTGATTATTGATTGCATTTAACATTTTTTCTTTGAGCATGACTTTTTTTTTAGTGTTTGCGTTAAAATTATGAAAAATAGAAGAGATTATAAAAGAGAAAAGCCTAAAATTATATGATATTTGATATTCATTTCTAATTGAGTATTGTTTTTTCAGAATTTATTTGGATAATCTTTCTTTTTATTACAAAAATCATTTATTCAGCATATGATTTAAATAAGGTTTTCCTGCAATTAACAAATACTTTACAAAAGCTTTTGAACAAGAATTAATTTTGTTCGAAATTTATCGGGCAGATAGTTTTCTCTATATTTGCGCCCTTAAATTACATACCGATTTTTGATTCGTTAGCATGAAGAATATTAGATTTATTACAGCCAAAGAAGCCGTTAAAGTTGTAAAGTCGAACGACCGAGTACATCTCCACAGTGTGGCTGTAACTCCGCATCCGTTAATTAAAGCCCTGGTGTGAAAGAGGAAGCAATAAAGAATTCAGAAATGTACGTATCCAGCATATTCATACTGAAGGTGCTGTAGCTTATGCCGATCCTGAATTTGAAGGAATTTTTCAGCTGGAATCGTTTTTTGTTGGCGCAAATGTCCGAAAACAAACACAGGCGGGTTATGCCGATTATATACCCGTATTTTTGCAGGAAACACAGCGGCTGATTCGGGAAGGTTATTTAAAGGTAAATGTAGCAATGATTCAGGTCTCGGTACCAGATAAATTTGGCTATGCCTCTTTGGGAACTTCGGTTGATGCAACTTTGGCTGCTGTTGAAAAAGCAGACACAGTTATTGCGATTGTAAATCCTAATGTACCGCGTGCTTTTGGCGATGCAATGATTCATATTAACGATATTGATCTTTTTGTTGAAGACGATAGTGAACTTTATGCTGCTGAACCCGGGCCAATTTCAGAAACTGACCGCAAGATCGGTCGCTATGTAGCTGAATTAGTTGACGATGGGGCAACACTGCAAATGGGAATCGGTGCAATTCCAAATGCAGTATTGAGCATGCTTGGCAATCACAAAGATTTGGGTGTCCATTCAGAAATGTTTGCCGATGGAATTTTACCACTCGTAGATAAAGGTGTGGTAAACGGCCGGAATAAAAAAATCGACAAAGGAAAACTTGTAGCTACTTTCCTGATGGGGTCAAAGAAATTATATGACTTCGTTCACGATAACCCGGGTGTAGCCATGCAAGATGTAAAATATACCAACAGGGTAGCTATAATAGCAAAAAACCCAAAAGTGACTGCTATAAATTCGGCATTACAAATAGATATTACCGGACAGGTCTGTGCAGATTCAATCGGTACTAAATTTTATTCCGGAGTTGGTGGGCAGATTGACTTTTTAAGAGGCGCATCGTTAAGTAATGGAGGCAAGCCAATTCTTGCATTACAATCGGTGACTAACAAAGGTGTCAGCAAAATTGCGCCTATCTTAACACCTGGAGCAGGTGTTGTAAGTACACGTGCAAACATTCACTGGCTGGTGACTGAATTTGGTGCAGTTAATTTGTATGGAAGATCTTTACAAGACCGTGCAAAACTGATCATTTCAATTTCACATCCTGACCACCAGGAAGAATTGGATAAGGCAGCATTTGAACGTTTTGGGCCGCATTTCCATTTTGTTTGGGACGAAGAATAAAAAATCAGGATAATCAGGCAGACCGGGTTCTGCTTTTTTTTACTACATTGTTTTTCACAATATTAACTAATTTTGAAATTAATGTTCAACAATAAAGGTATCTGTTATTTTAAACTTTTGAACGTTTTATATACTTAAATTTTTGTTGTTAAAATTCTGAAAAAAAGTACTTTGTATCAATTATAAATAATATTCATTTTCAATATAACTATGTTATAAAACAGAAAATACAACACTTTAATACTAATTATATCATGAATATATCACACATAGAACACATCGGAATTGCTGTAACAAGTTTAGATGAAGCCATACCTTATTATGAAAAAACATTAGGCATGAAATGCTATGCCATTGAAGAGGTATCAGACCAAAAAGTTAAAACTGCCTTTTTTATTGTTGGACAAACAAAAATAGAATTATTGGAGTCAACAGACCCGGAAGGACCAATCGGGAAATTTATTGAGAAAAAAGGTCAGGGAGTGCATCACATCGCTTATGCAGTTGATGACGTAAACAGCGCCCTTCATGAATTGGATGAAAAAGGGGTTCAACTGATTGACAAAACTGCCCGAAAAGGAGCCGAAGGATTGAAGATTGGTTTTTTACATCCAAAATCAACCTTGGGAGTTTTAACCGAAATCTGCGGAAAATAAAAGTTAATTATCTCACCTATTATCTATAAAAATTGGTGATAGGATTCTCTCAATGATGTTAGGATCCTCTATTTTATTAAAAGTTTACGCTTGAAAAAGAAGCCCGAATAAGCACCAAAAAATCCGGGAACAAATACAACAATTCCTGCTAAACTCCCGGTTAAAAACAATTCAAAAACCGGTATCCAGATGCTTACAAGTAGAGCGATCAACCACGGCAATTTAGGTGTTATTATTCCGCAAATTGAGCCTGCAACAAAAACCATTAATATTGTTATTCCTGTATCATTCCAATTTGGCCGGGAATCAATCCAGACGATTACAAGCCCAAGTATTAATGCAATCAGAATAGTGATAACGAATTTACTTTTCATTCAAAAAACTTTAAATATTCCCTAAAATACCTCGAAAATCAATTTGTTATTTTTCTAAAAATCCTGTTCTGTGATCACTTACCACAAATTCAGCAGTACCCAGGCAAGTCCTTCCCTGATTGGTAATTCCCTCAACAAAAATTTTGTAACGCGACAAATTATCGCAGGTAAAAAACGAAACTTCAGCTTCTCCATTGGAAAGAATAAGCTCAGGATTCCAGTACAGTGTTGTTCTGTAATCAGGTGTTTCAGAAAATAAATTTTCATCGGTATATTCAGGGGAATAAAATTCCCGAAAAGGTGCAAAACCTTTTATTTTTTCCATAACAGTTCCGGGAATACCTTTCTGAAATGTCTTCATAAGATACTCCAATTTTTGTAAATACCGAAACAACACCATTAGCACTGCGGCTTCCGTAAATTGCAGCGTCAGGACCTTTTAATATCTCAATCTTGTCAACATCAGGCATTGGTAATCGATGAAATGGCTTCTTTATCTAAACTTGGACATCCCATTCAATAAATATAAAGGTTCAGTTTGCATTCGAAGAGAGACGTTATACCCCGAATAATTATATTGTTCCCGTTTACCATAACACCGGCTACTCTTCCTTGCAAGTACTCAAAAATATTTGAGTACATATAGTCTGTAACTCATCAATCTTTAGTGAAACACTTGGCTCACCGTAAATCCTGTAATGGCCATCATTTTCTTTCGGTTTTATTCCCCTAACATTTACTTCTTTAAGCAATTTTGTGTTACGGTCGGGATTAAATTCATTTAATGCCGTTTCGTTAAAATAGTGCAACCTATAATACGATAGTGGAATAACTTCAAAAAATTTCAAGCTACTTAACATGCAGGAGTCAGGTGGAGGGAGCTTTGCATCAACAGGTTCCAGTTCGATGCTGGTACGCAACTTGTTTTTATTATTCTTTCCCTGAAGAATGAAAGTAGCCGTATCAGCGAAAATGATATTTTTAAAATTAAAATTCCCATTCTCATCAGTTTTGGTAAAAAGCATTTGCACACCCTGTGCAGCACCAACTGTCAACGACACTTCTGAACCTGCGATTTTTTTCCTTTTGGCCAGGTTTATTAATTTCCCCTTTACATCAAAACCAAAGCTGGGCTCAGTTAATGCCACTTTTTCATTCTCAAAATCATTCCAGATATAGTTACTCCATCCCTGAACAAGCATAAGCAAATCGAGCTTTAAACCCGATGATTTTTTTTGATCGTCGACAAAATAATCTGCAGGATCATCTATTTGTCCTTTAAGTTCCGAATCAATAAGTAAATAAGACTTAATGTTCCGGGTTATTCCTTTAGAATTTAATGCATTTGTGTTTACTACAACTACAGACAGTTCCGCATTTTCAATGTCTCTTAAGTTCTCATCACTGTTTATTTTCAGTAATACCTTCTCACGTGTTATAAAATCATTTTTGCTAAGTTCCAGGTTTAATTTAACATCCTGAGATTTATTCAGAAATACCAGCCGTTCTGAAAGCGGTTCATATTCCTCATTTAAAAGCAGAATACGGTTTATTCCATCTCCGAAATAATTACCACTAAGTTTAATTGTTTTATTCAAATTATCGCCATCAACTTCCAGATATGCAAGTCCTTTACCGCGATGAATAACAGCAACATAAAACTTTTTATCATCATAGTTATCTGAATGCAACAAATTAAGATTCACAAAATCAGTATCCGTTTTTGTTACCATTATTCTAACCCCGTTTTCTTTTGCATCAGGAAGTTCCCACTGTTCATCGGGATACTCATTTAATTTGACAATATATTTTGAATGTTTCTCTGGAATTATTACAAACTTCCCCATTCCTTTGTATAAGGGAGAAAATGATTTTATAAGGTTACCTTTTTCATCCAGAATTTTACCGGTAATATTTTCAGCGTCTCCTTTTATATTTGTTATCTTAAAAGCCACTGTATTTAGCCTGTCAGCAAGTAAGAAACCGCCTTCAGGGTAAAAATCAATATTAATACTACCCTCTTCACCTGAATCTGCCATCTCCGGAAAACCAGTCATATTTCTTGTTTCGTCAATCTTTATTTTTTTTTCAAAAAACATACTTTCCCCAAAGTTTAAAAGGTAATCATTGTACGAACGAATAAGATAGTTTCCCGTTTTAACCTTATTCTGGTTGAAAGACAAATAACCTTGCCCGAAACCATTTGTAGTCAGAAAAGTTTCATGATAAATGACCTGACCCTCTGTGTTAATCAAATCTATGTATAAATTGCTGTAACCTGTTACCGGAATATGACTTTGCCCATCAACAAGGTATGTTGCGAACCAAAGCGTATCGCCCAGGAAATAAAAATCACGATCGGTGTGCAGGTAAAGTTTTTGAAGCGGAGCTGCCTGATGTTCTTCAAAATAGTTTTCAACTACCTGGGAAATTGCGGGTATTGAGAAAACGATCAAAAGAGTTAGTAGTAACGATTTTTTTTGCACGGCCGGAGCGATTAAGTTGTGTTTTTATAAATAACAAAAACTGCCCCTAAATTTAATAATAATCAGTCTCTTATAAAAATTATTTAAAACATTAAACCGTATTACGAAATGGGAAAATAAAGGACATATCATATTAAAAAAATAACGCCGTAAATCAGTTTTGTTGTATCCGTTGTATTCTTTTCTGTCCCATCTTTCCGGAATAAACCAACAACGAATACCTTAAAATCAACGGGTCTATTGTTGAAACAGGAACAGTTCTATTCCCTGGATAAACAGCATTTTGCATACTGTTTTTTGCACGTAGAATCCAGGGTTGCGGATATCCGGGGTTTTCCGGCTTATCAAGAATTGCTATTCCTCCAAATTTATCATTTTTTAGCATGCTACCTGAGATATTGATATAACCAGGGGATCGGACAGCTTCATTTTGTGGTTCAACTTTTCCGTCGGGTCCGTCAAATAAAACATCATCCGGCAAAGTCATCCGAACTGAAAAACCACTGTATCCTTTTTCATCTTCCGAGCCTCCAATTTCTACATTTTTCTCCAACGCCAGCAACCGAATAACAAAATCAATTTTGCGGTAATTTCCTGTTTTGGGATGAATTGTTATTGTTGTGTTTTCCTGAATATACGGAATTTTCTTCCCCTCCTTTTTCCAAAGATCCGATTTCCAATAAACCTTGGTATTTAAAATAGCTGAACCTTCCTTATTTTGTAAATATTCAACTTCGGTAACTTCCTGTTCAAAATTTTTGATTTCCCAACCGTCTCCTATCCTTTGTCCGTTGATTAAAATTTGATGCCATGCCCAGAATATGCCACGCTGATGTAAATGATCGATAGGAAAATCTTCCGTTAATATTGTTCCATCATCAGCCCACAATGGATGGATATAATTACAACGTTCATATTCCCCATCCAGATTTTTTGGCTCTGACTGATAGAAAAGAACATTTTGATTTTTTTCAACGAACAATAACCCACCCTCTGCTTTTTGCATGGTAACCTGTGCACTCCCGTAAATTGTCACAAAAACGAATAAAATGATTGTAAAACGCCTGCTCACCTCTTTTATTAATTTCTAAACAGTTGCTGAAATCCCCAAAACAACAGCCTGAAAATAATAATTAAAATCCACATTGAAAGTGCAACGATCACCACAATGTGAATTTGGCTGGTAAGCTCACTCCAATCCGTATCGTATTTTATTATGGAATAAATATTTAGTGCCAGTGCAACAATAAAACAGCCAAGTAAAATATACAATTCCTTTTTTAATCTTTTGCCTTTTATTAAAATGTCTTTCATTCTGATGTCAATTATACTTCTCTTTCCATCATATATCCTTCCGGCCAGCTAATTACCGAGTTTGTATCCATTGCCTGCAAACCAAGCAGAGATGCAACCGTTGCATGAAAAGCTTCGCGTAATAAATTAGGATACGGCTTCCCGTATTTAACTGCCTGAACAAAACCGACAAGTTCAAGATAAGTGTCATTATTGTCGTATTGCGTAATTTTGTTCCCCCAATCCTGTGAAATCACTTCCGGCAGCCAGGTTGCTCCGCCAATGGGTATTACATCAAATACTTCCGATTGAATATTATTGAGCAGTTGTCTTATTCCGGGAGATTTGGGTGGATTTTCACTAAAGTACCTGTTGACCTCCGGCTCAAGCGTTCCGAGATTTCCCATAATCTGCTCTTCCAAACCATAATGGGCGTTGGCAATCATTGAATCGTAGATACATTTAGCACCTCCCGGATAATCATAAACCAATGCTACCTGGTCGTACACTTCCCGTCCGTCTTTCCAGAAACAAATACTGCCCGAACCTTTTACCTGCGTTGGAATTTCATCGATAAACCAATTGGCAACCTGTATCTGATGTGTCCCCAGTTCGGTCATTAATCCGGCAGAATATTCTGAATATAAACGCCAGTTTATTTTGCGCTCCAGCTCCGGGGTTGGAACCGGGCGTCGCCAGTCATTGTTTCGGTGCCAGTATGCCCGCACCTGTGTAATCTGACCAATTTCTCCCAACCGAACCCGCTCTAAAGCATTCAGGTAAATCGGATTAAATAACCGCTGTTGACCAATCTGCAAAATATATCCGGTATTTTGGGAAACCTCCACCATTCGCTTTGCATCTTCAATGGTTCTCGCCATCGATTTTTCGCAAAAAACATGTAGTCCTGCATTTAAACAGTCAATGGTAATATGTGCGTGTTCATGCAGCGGCGTTGCAATTACCACGGCATCAAGGTTTTTAACCTGATCAATCATTTTTCGGTGGTCATAAAAAGCTGCTGCCTTATTTCCGGTCATTTGAATGGCCTGTTGGTAATTTGGTTCGTAATTATCGCAAATGGCTACAATTTCTGCATTATCAATTTCCTGAATATTTTTTAACAATACTGTTCCCCTGCTTCCAACGCCAATAATTCCAAGTCGCACACGATCTGACGGTGCACTGTTTTTTCCGTTCTCCTGCGAAAAAACTTTCATCCACGGAATAGAAGCCAGAAAAACTGTTGAGCCTGCAAATAAACCTACTTCTTTTAAAAATTCCCGTCTGCCTGTTTTTTTTAAATCCATATTTATATTGAAACTTACTGTTTTTGTCTTTTCGGAAAGTTTAACAGATTAAAGCAATGTTAGTTTTGTTTTATACTCTTTTTCTTTTGAATATTCAACTTCCAGAATTTCAATATTCTTTATTTTTTCAGAAAGTAAGATTTTGTCATCCTCCGGCAGAATCAAAAAAGTAGTGGATAAAAACTCACCCAAAGTAGCCGATTCTGAAAGAATTGAAATGATACTATCGGATTCAACAGGGTAACCGGTTACCGGACTAATAATATGATTTCGTTTTGCTGTTTTTCCTTCATCGGAACTAACAATTGTTCCCGATGTAGTAACAGTAGAATCTTTCGCTAAAAACACATGGATATATTTTTCAGGTTCGAACGGGTTTCGAATTCCTAAAGGCCATTTTTCACCATTTGGATGATTTCCCAAAGCCAGAATAGAACTTTCGCCAAAGCTGATTATTGCATTTTTAACGCCCTGCTTTTGGATTATTGGTTTTATTGCATCGAGGGTAATTCCTTTTCCTATCGCACCCAAATCGAATTCTACCCCGTCTGTAAGAAACTGAATTTTATGATTTTCAAAATCAAATTCTACTTTATCAAATCCACTCCTTTTTCTTGCACTTTCAATTTCCTTATTGTTAATTTTTTCAGCCGATTTATTTTTCCAAAGCGATATTACAGGCGCAGAAGTAATATCAAAAGCGCCATTACTCATTTGCCAAAAATCGTAGCATATAGTAAGCACTTCCCACAACCGATCATCAATAGTAATCCATTTATTTTTTTTTGTATTATTCAATTTTGAAACAGGAGATTCCTGAATAAAGCGGCTCATCAGGAATTCCAATTGTTTCGTTTCTGTTTTTATTATTTGAAATATCCTTTCAGCCAGTTCATTTTCCAAGTCGGTAAATACCACATCACAACGGGTGCCCATCGCAAAAAAAGAATCAGCAAACAATCTGGTTTTACTCATAAATTTTTTTCAAAAAAAATTATTGGCAACTATCCACAAGCAAAAAACTCGCTGTTTATAAAACAGGGAAAACATAAACATATCAATCAAACTTTGTCAAAATTTTTCTCCATTTGATTTTTAAGTGTTAAATGTCAGTTTAAAAACGGTTCATGTACTAACACAAAGACACAAATTTAGCTTAAATTTCAAGTAATTTCTGACGTTTGCAACATAAGTATGTTCGATAAAATGGTAAAAACAAATTGTTGAGATTACTGAGTGACTGTCAAAAAAGATTCCTATTTTTGGAGTACTAAAAATTTTGGATGTTAAAATTTAATTTGGATTTGGTGAAGTAAATAACTTGGGTGTTCTGCCCCAGGTTATTCATTAATTAAACCCGGATATTTTCATTTCGGGGGTTTTCATATTTTATTTATTATTAATTAATCAGGGTATCTTTCACCCTGAAATTACATTCATTAAATACATCTAAAATCATGAGTAACGAAATAAAATCCATACACGAATTCGATTTTAATTTAATCTGCGAATATTTTTCCAGTCTTGAACGGCAGGGTCCCGGAAGTCCGGAAATAACAATTAAAGCGTTAAGTTTTATTGATAACCTGACCCGCGATTCACAAATTGCCGACATAGGTTGCGGAACCGGAGGACAAACGATGGTACTTGCACAACACGCGCCGGGTAGTATTATTGGCATCGATCTCTTTCCTACTTTCATTAATTATTTTAATGACAATGCACAAAAACTGAATCTTCAAAACCGGCTAAAAGGCATTGTTGGTTCAATGGACAATCTCCCGTTTGGAGATGAAACATTTGACCTCATTTGGTCAGAAGGTGCTATTTACAACATCGGTTTTGAAAGGGGATTAACAGAATGGCGAAAATTTCTCAAAACAGGAGGTTATATCGCAGTTACTGAGGCATCGTGGTTTACAAATGAACGCCCGGAGGAAATTGAAAAGTTTTGGGCAGATGCTTACCCGGAAATTGATACAATTCCGAATAATGTGAGGCAAATGCAAAACGCTGGTTATATTCCTGTTGCATCATTTATTTTACCGGAGATATGCTGGACGGAACAATTTTATGCTCCGCAGGTTAAAGCCCGGGAGGACTTTTTGATAAAGCATAAAGGGAATAAAGCAGCTGAAGATTTTATTGAAAATCAACGGCATGAAACTCAATTGTATTACAAGTACAAAGCGTTCTATGGCTATGTTTTTTATATCGGGAAGAAGATATAAAAACTAAAAAAGGATTGGGCTGGTTACTCAGTTCAATCCTTTTAATTTTATAAAATCTTTTTTTTGAATCATTTACAAGTCAACCACTTCCCTGATCGACAATTCTATTTCTTTCATGTTCAGTGGCTTTCGAAAATATTTTACAATCAACCCTTTATTGATAGCCAGCTGTATCTCTTTTGAAACCTCGAAGCCGGTTAAAATAAAAAACTTTTTATTCGGATATATTTCTTTCGCCTTTTCAATAAATTCGATACCGCTCATCACCGGCATTTTCATATCGCTTAAAACAATATTTACGCCCGGGTTCGTTTCTAAAACTTCAAGTGCCTGCATACCATTTTCTGCAGTAAGCACTAAAAATTTATTCTTAAAATTTATTTCAAAAAGCTTTGTATTTATCGGTTCATCATCTACGTAAAGTACTTTTATTTCTTCATCCATTTTAACCTGAGATTTTTGGCAACGAAATTACAACTTTTGTTCCTTTATCAATGGTCGAATCAATTTTTAAGGTTCCATTGTGTTCTTTAATAATTGTATATGCAATAGACAACCCAAGTCCGGTGCCTTTTCCCGGAGGTTTTGTAGTGAAAAAGGGAGTTGTTATTTGCGAGAGATGTTCCTTGCTTATTCCACAACCATTATCACTAATTGATACAAAAACATTGTGTTCATCAGATTTTGTTTCAATCTTAATTTCTCCGTGGCTTTCTATCGATTGTATTGCATTAGTGAGAATATTTAAACACACCTGATGCAGTTTTCCTACATTTCCGGATACAACCGGAACGGCAGAAAATCTTTTTTCAATTTCAACTTTATGCTTTATTTGATTTTGAAGAATAACCAGGCAATTTTCCAAAATGGAATTTACATTGCATTTTTCGTCGTATTTGCTGTTATCCCTGCTAAATTGATTTAAGCCTGTTATAATATTTGATGTTCTCAGAATGCCTTCATTCAAACTGCCGAGCAAAAATGAGGTTTCCTGGTCATCCCTGCTACCATATTTTTTAAAATAATTTTCGAGACCAGTGTGGGCGCCCATAATAAAATTTAAAGGATTATTTATTTCATGTGCAACACCTGCAGTCAAGGTACCCAGCGATGCCATTTTTTCGGCCTGTATTAGCTGCGACTGCGCCTCTTTGAGCGTTTCAACGGTTTCCCTTAATTCATTGTTCTGTTCATTGATTAACTCATTTTTAGTATGAAGCTCGTTATTGGCCAGGTTCAGCTCTTTATTTAAATCATCTAAAACTTTGGTTTTTTCATCAACCAGATGCTGCAGATTATTCTCATGATTTTTAAGCTCAACTTCTGTTTCACGCAATGTATTTAAGTGTTTTTTTATAAAAAATAAAAACAGAATTCCGGTAACGCTAACATAAAACCATCCTTTATAAGTTTGCAATTTTTGAAGCCAGTAATCCTGCTCTACAAGCATATAAAGAATTTTATCGGAAAATAATATCCAAATCCCGCCTATTAGCAGATATGCAATCGTAATACGGTATTCGAAATTCCATTTTTTAAGCGTGATTAGTTTCATTTTGGCTGTTGTTTGGTTAAAAACTTGAAATAAATATACAAACATCATTTAAGTTAATTAAATAATTATTCAAGAATGTGCTTGTTAAACCTCTATCTGGAAGTTATTGATTTTTAGTCTAAACCTAAACAACAGTAAGTTCCGTAACTAATCCATTTTATAACGAAGTTGAACCAACCCGGTATCAAATTTTTTAACCGATGCCAGTTTAAGCCCCTGCTCGGGCCTGCCATCTTTAAATAATTTGATGCCCTCCCCGACTAAAACCGGAATAATTGAAATGATTAGCTCATCAAACAACTTATCTTTTAAAAGTTGATTTACAATTTCGGCACCTCCGTCGCAAAAAATATTTTTCCCTTTTTTGCTTTTTAAGTTGGCAACCAATTCCTTAAGATTACCGGAATAAAAAGTAAGATTTCCTTCTTTTGGCTTTTCTGTTTTAGTAATAACGTACGTCTCTTTGTCTTTATGAGGAAACACTTTGATCTGTGTCATCACCCAATCGAATGTTTTCCTCCCAAGAATGACCGTATCAATCGATGAGATAAAATCATGATAACCATAATCTTCATTTTCTTTCTGAACACGATCCAGGAAACTCAGATCATCGCCCGGTTTTGCAATGTATCCATCCAGTGAGCAAGCAATATAAAGAATTAATTTTCTACTCATTATCACTTATTTTTCAGCCAGGTTAAAAACCTGCTTTTCAAAAAGCTAAATCACTAAATCATTGAGCCTGATACCCCTGCCAAACCCATGCCAGTGTTTGAGCCAATGTTTGTTCAAATACCCTTGAATCGCAGTGCCCGGTTTTTAAACTAAATACAAAACGATAATCGTAACCTTTGGCTTTTAATGCAGCAGCAGTTCGTTCGTTAGCCATTACCCAGTTGTGGTGTGTTTCTTCGGGATCGTTAAAACGAAGATCGTTTTCCGACACCTGCATAAAAATACGGAGTGGCTTTTTCTCACTGTTTTCAATCAGTTTCATGTCCGAATGATATTCCCACGCACCAAACGGATATTTAGCTTTTTCAGGAGCATCATAATCCTGCTGATCGACAAGTGTGCCGGAATAAGATATTATTCTTCGAAATAAGTCGGGACGAAACCAGCCAATAGTTAAAGCAGCGGCGCCACCTGAACTGCATCCCATCACAGCTTTTCCCCACGGATCATCAGTAAAAGCTATTTTAGGATAATTCGCCTTTATTTCAATATTATTCAACACTGCCGGTAAAACTTCATTATTAATAAAGCGAGCAAAACGATCAGACATAGTATCGTATTCCAGTCCACGTTCACTTCCCTGGGCATCGTTGCCACCATTCTCAACAGAAATCAAAATAAACGCCGGCAATTTGTGCTCACTGTCCACAGCAATGGTAGAATTATCAAGTGCATTACAAATCTCGTCAAAATGGCTGGGGCCATCAAATGTAACAAGTATTGGCGCCTTTGTACCGTCCGTGTAAGCTGCGGGAATATATACAAAAATCCTTCGTTCTTTGCGGACTGGCTTTTTCGGGTCGAGCGTTAAATCATTGCCGGGAAATATTTTGCTGTCGGCCAGCAGCATCGAAAATTCAAATACTTTTCCTTTAGGATTACCAAGGTCAGTAAGAAGAGGATCTGTTTGATATTCGGGCCCAATCACAATTTTGTCCTGTGCAGTTGCCAAATTAGAAATGGTTAATCCAACCATTAAAGCGCTACATGTGAAATATAGCAATCGCTTAACTTTAAAAATCATAGTTAGTAGTTTTGAACGTTATTAATCGGTTGTTTTGAGCTTTTAAACCGGATAAATCCCAGCTTTTTAGCACATCAAATTAATAACATTTAAATCGGTGTTGGGTTTTGCTGACAGGTAAAATTATAATAATGAATTTCTTGAATGGATTATTGCCGTTGCAGAATTTAGTTTCTTATTTCTTTTCCATATAACTTTTTACAAAATCCTTTAAAGCCTCGCCATGAACATTTTTTGCTATAACCACACCCTTATCGTCAAGAATAAAGTTGGCAGGAATGGTCTGAACACGGATTTTTTTTAAGAACAGCGCGTCATCTCCCTGCAAATCTGATGCCTGCAACCAGTGATTTGCACCATCACTTTCTGCAGCATCCCTCCAGGTAGTCTCATCACTTTCGAGGGCATAGGCAACAATTTGTAAACCCTTGTTGTGATATTCATTCCAAACAGGTAGCAAAACCTCACGGTTTTCCTTTCGGCAGGGAGCGCACCAGGATGCCCACAAATCTATAATTGTGAGCTTGTTGCCAATCAGGCTTTGAAGGAGAACTGTGTCCTTTGTTAGCATAGGAAGTCTGAGGTTAGGAAATACGTCTCCAACTAAAACAGGTAAATTAGAGGGATCACTTTCTTTACAAAGCTCTTTTACCCATGGATGATCTGGCTCTTTTTCCTTCCACTTATTACATTGCCTCACCAGAAATTCAGGAACACGTTCATAATTATTCTCCGGACTCACCCATCTTAATGCCACCAATGCCGGTATAAGATACTGTGTAGTATCTGCAAACTTTATCAGCTGTGTCTGATACTGTAATATAGCATGTTCTTTTTCCAACAACTGATCATCTTCTTCCAACTGCCATTGCTTTCCTGCCAGATAGGTTTGGTAAGCTTTCTCATTGATATCCCGCAAATCGAGTAAAGCTTTATTAATTGCTGAAGGATTTTCAATTGAAAAACTTTTTTGAAAGCTATTTAAACTGGCTTTGATTTGCAGAGACCTCCCCGATTGCCACAAAATTGGCATATAATTAGACATTGTCGGATCATCGGTTTGTAAATAATTGGCAGCGTTTCCTGATGGCTGAATGGCTAATTCCAACAATACGGGCCCAGTACTTTTCGGTGGGTTATGGAACTCAAAACCGCCATCCGAATTTATAATAGCAGAATCTATTACCTTTCCAAGATATGATGCTGCTACCTCTTGTAAAGTCACAGGTTCAATCAAATAAATCTTTGTGGCTTCCCTTTCGGCACCTTCTAATCTTCCGGATATATAGGCCGTAGAATTACTGCAAGCTACCAGGGTTAAGGTAATTATAATTAAACTAATAGTATTTTTTATTGGAATAATTCTCATTTTTCTCAAATTAAAGTCAGTGAACTTTGGATGTAAAAACAGGTGTTTCAATCCTTAATAATCTAACATAATTAAACAATAATTTGTACACTTTGTTGCTTGTGTTTCAACGAAAAATTGTAAGTTGTCGTTGCGGATGGCGGGTGATTATCCGTCCGCGAGGACGAAAACAATCACGCGGGAATCAGAAGCGACAACCTGCACCAAACACGGCAATGCAATTTACAAAATGTTATGTGTTGTTTTTATTTTTAATTTTTTGTCAATTGACAATTTTAAAATTAATGCGTCACATAAGGTCCTCAATATACTCTTTGAGAATTGAATTATTTATACTTTCTGTTAGCTCATGTGCTATTTGTCGTAATGAAGTAAATGCTGGATTATTCTCAAATATAACGACCTGTCCGTTTACAATTAACTTTAAAGAGTCATTTTGTTTAAATTGATAATATTGGTTATTTATTTTAATGTCAAAGTGATTTCCACCGTCTTGTTCTGCTATTGAAAGAATTAATTTTTCTCTTGTCAAAATAGAACCGCTAGGATCATCGTATATAACTTGATTATACCAATTTTCAAAATCTAATTTGTCGTTTCGCTGCCATTCGTTTTTATAAAACAATGGTTTAAAGGAATACTTATTTATACCATTAATCCCATTAATTTCCTTTATTACTAACCCCATATAAATTGGCATATTAATAACAGTGCAATTTCTCATCCCATTAATGATGAAATTTGACATTCCTCCCGATTTAGTAGAAGAATCCCAATACGAAAAAGAGTCTTTTTTATCTAAAAGTTTAAGAGCTGATATATCTCGATTTTTATCTTTCAATAAATTTCTTAAGCTAACAGAAATCCGTTTTATTTCGGTTATGTCTCCTTTATCATATTCGATACAAGATTTTTTTAGAAAATTGTATTGCTCTCTAAAATTTTCTATGATTTCTGACTGGTCTCTTTTCATTAGTTTCTATGTAAATAGTATGTTGATTTAATGCCGAAAGTTAAATAACACCTAACGTATGTGTATATTACTATATAACTTATATCTTATTATGCACCAACGTCATAAATTGTTGTTATTTAGCCTATTATTGCTAATAATTTTATCTAAAGGGCCCTTTATATTTGCAAGAGACTTTTTTGCTTTCATGTACCTAAAGTTATGTTTTAACTTTAAACTCATCACACAAGCACTAAATTTATTGAAATACTGTAGTGGCTGTCCTGCACAACGAATCTTTTAATGTGTCACCGGGTTTTCAGTTTGTTTCAAATTTAATATTTAGCTTTTGTAAAACAAAATATATTTTCGTGGTTGCGAAGGACAAAGAACAAAGTTTGTGTAAAAAAACAAGAAATTTATTTATAACGATGATAACTCCAAATATTCTTTAATTTCCTTCGGAAAATCGATTCGGGTTCCTTCTTCGTCAAACATAAGATGGAAAGGAACACCAAGCGTACCCGGTTTCCCATCATGCTGCACTTTACTTAAATCATCGGTTAATTGTTGGTTTGCCCGCACATGAAATCCGGCAGGCTCGTAATATTTCAGGAAATCTTTCCAGGCTTTATCGCTACTGTCCGCATCAATGGAAATATAAAGCATTTCAATATTGTGCTCTTTAAGAACTTTTTCCAAAGTTTCTTTCTTTAAAAACTCAGCACGACAAGGAGCGCACCAGGTAGCCCAAACATCAACATACACTTTTTTGCCTTTAAATGGTTCAATGCATTTAGCCAGCGTATTTAATTCCGGGTAATTTTCAACAAAATTTACATTCTCCCCAAATCCGGCATCCAGGCTTTTTCTATGGTAATCCCGCAATTTTTCAAAATAAGGAGTAAGATAGGGTGTATATTCACTGTTTGGATAATCATTTACAAACTGATCATACAAGGAGAGGATTTCATAACTGTTTTCCCCAAACAAACCGGCTTCATAACTGAGTTCATTTGCAAAATAAGTTTCGAACAATTCATCGGGCACGTAAAGTTTTGCTGTAGTATTTAAACGGTTGGTTATTGCAAATTCCCCGGATGCCAATTCATTTTTCTTTTCAGGATTTTGATTTAGTTGGCTATCAAGATCACATCCAATATGAAAATTCTGGTAGGTGTACCACCACGGCGATTGCGAAAAGTACGCATTTAATGAATCAGGAAATACGAAAGAACTTTTCCAAACGTCAATCATCTCATCTTTATATAAATACATTTCTCTTAATTCCGGCGTCATAACAACTCCCCTGCTTTTAAGGTTTTTTGTTGAACTATATTTAATGCTAACTACTGCTGTCATCAACGCATTATAAAAGCAGTAACGGTCGGCTTCAACCAGTTTAAGTATATCTTCCGAAAGTTCCCCCTTTTCAGCCATCTCTTTAAACATTGAAATCTCTTTTTCACGAATATCGGTAATGCGGTTTTGAATGGAAGCTGCAACGGAATCTTTCGCATATTCCATTAATTTATCATTAGGAAGTGAGAACAAAACATCTCCGGGTAGTTTATTATATTCATTAATTGCGTTTGCGTATTTGCCTTTTATTGTAAAATTATTTTCCTCGATGGTCGGATCAATTATCAAATTGTATTTTTCGCCTGGCTCAGCCAAAATTAAAGCTCCGGTTCGAACAGTAGGCTTGTTGTGATAGAAAGGTCTGAAAAAAATAAATCCAGGATTTTGAATCGGTATTTCAATTAAAAAATTTCCCAATGAATCCGTTTTTAGGGTATCTGTCATAAAAGGATTTAATGTACCATTTATTGGAATGACATATTCTACCCTGGAGATTTCATCGCCTATAATTTTACCCTCAACTACTACCGTTTTCTTCGTTGAACAGGCCCAACTAAAAAATACCAGGGAAATAATAATCAGTTTGATTTTAGTTTGCATAAGTTTGGTATTTTTTGATCTTCCTATTTTATAATTAAATAATCCTGTTCCTTACCTTCTACATTATAAATCGTTTCCATATAGCCATTTTCTGCATTACAATATTTCCTTTTATTTCACCTCTTGTTTCTTTATGCACAAAAATATAAATGTTATAGTATTAATATTGATTAAAAACAAACCCAACCTCTTCTGTTACAAAAGAAGAAATTGGGTTTAAATCTCCTTTAATAAATTTATTTTACTTCACGTTCCAGTAAATAACATACCGCTCTTTGTCAACCTGGTAATAAGGAATCAAAGTTATTGGTCTGGGAGCTGCATTAACGGTTTCAAAAACCAATGGCTTATTATCAACCGGTTTCAGCCAGTCGGTAATTTTTTCCCCTTTTACAATTAAAGTTGATATAATATCACCTGGAATTGGTAAACGGCTGAAATCAAGCTGATCCTTTGCAAAAGGCTCCGGAGCGTTCATATCTTCCGTCCCCATATCGCCGGCAAGTACAATTGGTCCGTATAGGACTGCTTCCATATTAGGATCATCATTTGTTGCTACCAAATGCAACGACATCGGATAAGTAACATCAATTTTGTCACCTGCATTCCATTTTCGGGTTAAAACAATATAGCTACCGGGATTTTGTTTTACCCTCACCTTTTTGCCGTTAACAGTTATGGTAATACCAGATGTAGCCCAGGAAGGATAACGAAGGTACAAAGACATGTTTTCTCCGCTTGTTTCCGTTAAGGTAAGATGTGTAGCTGCCTCTTCAGGAAAACCGGTTTGCTGAACCAGTTTTACCCCTTTTTCTTTCCACGTCAGTTCGGAAGGGATAAAAAGGTTCACATAAATTCCATTGTCATCGTGATAGTAGATCCCCTCAGCGTATTTTGCATGATTTTCAAACCCGGTCCCCACACAGCACCAAAACGAACTGTCCATTGTACTGTATGTTTTAAACATTCCGGGAATATATGGCAAAAAGTAAGTAACCATTCCGGTTTCGGGTTCCTGCGATGCCAGAATGTGATTATAAAGTGCACGTTCGTAATAATCGGCATATTTTATATCGGCAGTCCATGTAAACAGGTGACGCGTAAGTTTCAGCATATTGTAGGTATTGCATGACTCAGTAGTTGCATGAGTGAGATGTTTCGAAATCTCATCGGGCTGAAAAAAGTGCTCACGGTCGCTGTTTCCGCCGGTTACATAAGTGTGATGATCGATTACGGTCTGCCAGAAAAAATCAGCAATATTTTTCTCTCTTTCATTACCTGTAAGTTCGTAACCTCTCGCCTCTCCCACTATTTTAGGTATTTGGGTATTGGCATGTAACCCGTTCAGTTTGTCTTCTTTGTTCGCTAACGGATCCAAAACTGCATGATGATAAAAACATTCCGCCAGTTTTTTATCGTTTTCGTTTCCTGTAAGGGCGTACAAATTATAGGCAGCTTCCTCCATTCCGCCAAATTCTTGTCGTTGCATGGTGGCAAGTTGTTCCGGCGTGAGATTTTTGAGTTTGTTATAAGCCCAGTCAGCCATTTTTTTCGCCACATCCAACGCCTGTTTATTTCCTGCATACTGGTACATATCAATCAGTCCTTCCATAATTTTATGCAATGTGTACCAGGGCGCCCAAACTGGTTTTCCTGCAATAACACGATCTATAAGATTCTGAGGAAAAGCGCTTATATACCCACCTTGATTTAACACCAGCTGAATTTCGGCCAGTGCCGAAACCAATGAATCTCCTTTTGCCTTATATCTGTCTTCACCTGTTGAGGCGTACATCAACGACAAACCTGAAAGAACATGACCCATTGTGTGGCCTCTTAATTCAACATCCAATCCTTCCCAGCCTCCAAAGGGACGGGCATTAGTACGCATTCCGGCATTTACCCGCCAGCTATGCAGCAAGCGATTATTCTCAATACTTAACAACCACTTTCCGTCGCGCTCCATGTTTTCTTTAAAACGACTGTCGAGCAACCTGACATCGTTTAAATCGAAACTGTAAGCTTTTACTGCAATTTTTGGTTTAACCTTTTCGTCAGCAGAAAACTGACCCACGTATTGAGAAAAAACCTGAATGGGATTGACACAAATGATAGTAAATATCAATGCAAATACGGTCTTTTTTAGCTGGTTCTTTTTCACTTTGCCCTATTTATTTAATTAAACAATTATCTTTTAAAATTATGATTTTTTACTTACGCTGTCAATCGGAAGGGCAAAAAAAAGGGCTTTAAAAGCCCTTTTTCGAATATTGTCAATAAATCTTAATTACATTGCACCGCCTGCACCTTTGTCATAAACCTGGGTTGTTGTTACTTCTTCTCCATCCCTGTTTTGACGGGTAGAGGTAATAGTTAGTGTTTTTGCATCTTTAAGTGCCCAGACCTCCTTTGTAGTTCTGTCATTCCCGTTAAATGATCTTGTTGTAGTAATAGTAAGGCTCTTTCCATCAGCTGACCATTTTGCAGTTGATTTGCTGTCACCCCTACCCGTTGAATTTACACTCTCTTTTCCGTCAAGGGTATATTTGCTGGTAATTTTATTTTCCTGTCCCTGAAAATTCATGGTTCTTTCAACAGTTAGCGTATTTGCATCCTGTGTTGCAACAAAATTGCCACCACCACCAAATCCACGGCCACCGCCGCCACCGCCGCCACCGCCGGCATTTCCCATATTGCTTTTATCTGCATTAAATGTCCATGTGCCGGAAAAGTTTGATTTACCCTGTGCATTGGCCATTGCCGGTACAAGAACAAGTAAAATAACAATCAGCGACATTAACCTGAGTAAGTCCCTGTAATTAATTCCAAAGTTTTTAACATTTTTTTTCATCGTGTAAAAATTTAAATGAGTTCAAAATAAATTTAGATATTATACTGAATAAAATAGCATCGATATTATAAGTAATCCATTAATATTTTTCATCATTTTTC
Source organism: uncultured Prolixibacteraceae bacterium (assembly GCA_963849985.1). Taxonomy (GTDB): domain Bacteria; phylum Bacteroidota; class Bacteroidia; order Bacteroidales; family Prolixibacteraceae; genus Draconibacterium. The sequence continues at coordinate 79,480 of CAWKJY010000023.1, forward strand.
AGCTTATCGGGTATCCCGTGCATTCAGATGCGATTTTAAAATTAGCAATTTTTTTTATACAGTATTCATTTTAACTTTTATTAAGTCTAAAAGTCGGTTTTAAACACTGTTGCCCAAACATTCAAAATCATATAAACTTATTTTTACTGAACATTTTGTACATTTACTGTTCAACGGACAGCGTAACAAAAAGTAGTAAAATGAACGATTCAAAACTGATTCTTACCAATTTAAAGGTCACTGTCAATAAAACGATTACACTCGATAATTATGATCCTGCATTTTGCGACGGTTATCCAAACAAAAAAGCGGCAAAACAGCAGCTAAAAAACGACATAAAAATGATGTCGAAGCTACAATACCAGCTTTATGCAGAAAACAAACAATCGCTGCTTATTATTTTTCAGGCGATGGATGCAGCCGGGAAAGATGGCGCTATCCAGCACGTATTTAGCGGCGTAAATCCACAGGGCTGCGAGGTGAATAGTTTTAAACAACCCTCGAACAACGAACTGGAACATGATTATTTCTGGCGACATTATAATAAACTTCCTCAACGTGGAAAAATCGGGATTTTTAACCGATCACATTATGAAAATGTACTTATTACAAGAGTCCACCCCGAATTTTTATTAGCAGAAAACCTGCCTGAAATTCAATCGGTTGACGATGTTACGGATGAATTTTGGGAAGAACGCTACCGGCAAATAAATAATTTCGAAAAAACAATTACAAATAATGGAACAACTGTAATTAAATTCTTTCTGCATCTTTCCAAAGAGGAACAAAAAAAACGTTTTCTGTCGCGAATTGAGAACAGAGAGAAAAACTGGAAATTTTCATCGGCTGATATTCGCGAAAGAACATACTGGGACAACTATCAAAATGCTTATGAAAAAGCTATTTCAAAGACTTCAACAGAATGGGCGCCATGGTATATTATCCCTGCCGACAAAAAATGGTTCAGCCGTGTTGCCATTGGAAATATTATTGTTGAAACCCTGCAAAAAATGAATATTCAAATGCCGGAGATTTCTACTGACGAGGAAGCAGCGTTGCAAACAGCAAAACAAAAACTGGTAAAAGAATAACACATCGTAAAAACCAAAATCTGAAACATGAATCAATTTTTACAGGAAATTCCAGCGTTATTTATTCATTTTTTACTTACTGCTGTCTTTTCGTTTATAATTGGACTTGATCAGCGAAAACAGCATCCAGAAAATGTGGAAATATTTACTTTCGGAACCGACCGCACATTCGTATTTATTGGATTACTTGGATTTGTTTTGCTGATTGCCGATCCAGTGAACAAATACCTTTACATTGGAGGCGGATTTGTACTATGTTTACTATTGGCCATTTACTATTACCAAAAAATTAAAATCCAGAATAATTTCGGGCTAACAACTGTTTTGCTTGCTTTGCTTACCTATACCATTCCATTGGTTGTAACTACCCAACCCGGTTGGCTTACCATGTTATTCTTTGTGTTGATATTGATAATGTCAGAATCAAAGCGGGTTTTCATCGGCTTTTCAGAAAAAATTGATCGGTCGGAATTTATTACACTGGCGAAATTTATCATTATTGCCGGTATTATTTTACCTGCGTTGCCCGACAAACAGTTATTCTCGTTTCTAAATCTTTCACCATACAAAGTGTGGCTGGCAATTGTTGTAATTTCGGGTATTTCTTATTTGAGTTATATCCTACGAAAATTTGTTTTCCCCGATGCAGGATTATTGCTCACTGGCGTATTTGGCGGCATGTACAGCAGCACAGCAACTACGATTATCCTGGCACGAAAAAGTAAAGAAGCTGATTCCAATCACGGGAATATGCTGCTGCCATTATTATCGCCACAGCCATGATGTTTCTTCGGATTTATATTTTAATCCTAATTTTTAACCGACCCGTTGGTATTTCGATCACGCCATGGTTTATAATTATGTTTCTAATTTCAGTGGCAACTGCCTGGTATTTTTACGCTGGTTTTAAAAAGATTGAAAAAACAGCTACTGTCACAAAAAATATACTTGAAGACAAAAACCCGCTGGAATTTAAGGTTGCCATTGTGTTTGCACTGCTTTATATATTCTTCTCGTTTGTTACTGAATATACCTTGCAAAATTTTGGAACCAGCGGGTTAAATGTACTTTCGTTTGTGGTTGGGTTTACCGATATTGACCCGTTTTTACTTAACCTTTTCCAGGGGAAATACGAAGTAACCCAACTCTTAATCGGGATGGCTACTTTCCAGGCTATTTTAAGTAACAATATTCTGAAAATGTTTTATGCCAAAACACTCGGGAATAAAGGTATAGGCAAGTATATTTTCCAGGGATTCGGGATTATTTTAATTGCCAATTTCTGCGTAATCCTGGCTTTGCATTTTATAAAATGAAAATAAACCCGATGCCAAGTCCAAATCCATTATTAATAGTTCGGTAATTATCCGAATTATTCTGTTTGGGTTTTTGTGTTGAGGAAGCATAACCTACTCCGATATCGATAGCTGTTTTTTCGTTAAAAAAAACCGAAACGCCTCCTCCCGCATCGTAAAGTAACAGGCCATATGAATATTTACTGTTGTGTAATTAAATTTAGGATCGTAATAACCACCACTATAATTATATTTTAATGTCTGAAAACCCCAGCCAAAACCAGCCTGCAAATAGGGCTTTACATTACTATTTCCAAAATAATGGATAATAAATGGAGCAATGGTCAGCGAAGTAGATTTTGTTTTACCATAAGATTCGTTTTTCTCCAATGAATAATCTAAAGGGATTTCCATTCCTACCGCCCAGTTATCTACAAAAAAGTAACCCACCTGTGGCGAGAATTCAATTTTAAAAATTTTACTATCATCTTCGCTTCTAGTGTCATCCTTCCATTTTGATTTGGCTGAAGTAAAATTTAACATACTTCCTCCCCCCACTAATAATTTCCCTTTTTGTGTCTGTCCTGTTCCTGAAAACACAATTCCAAGTAAAAGAAACCCTGCAAGTGCGTACTTTAAGTTTTTCATCTGATGATTTTTGGCTTATTTATATGTTTAAAGGTTGATTGAATCAACGTTTCAAATATAGTATTCTGGTTGAATCTGACTTATGTGCAATGATATGTTTTACAACCTTACTAGAAATTACTTTTCAGGATAGATATTTTTAAAATGTTCATTAACGGCTTTCTGTCTAATAACTTTTTTTAAGTCTTTTACATTTTCAAATTTGCATTTGTTCTCGTACTACCCTCCAAATATTTCGACCTGCAAATTAGGCTTTAGACAGTCTGACGGTCACTTGTAAGTTGTTGTTGCACAATTCGTAGAGCGTTCAGTAGCTTTATTCAGTAAGCAATTATCTGAGGGGAATTGGTTGTTGTAGTTTAAAACTGCGGTTGATAAAGAGGATAAAATCCGTGTCACACCGGGATTAAAGTCTTTGTTCTTTGAGGTAAAAAAGTGAAACAAAAAAGCCAAAAAATCGTTTTGAACTTTCCGGCTTTATTTTGTCATGGATGTGCTTCCTAATGTTTACTGAAAGGCAGGAATTACCTGTTTTTTCACAAACAAAGAGGCTACAACGCCAAATACCAGGTGACCAATGATTCCTCCTAAAACAACCATCATCATACTACCTTCCGCTTTTGGCATTCCGCCAAGTACAGCTCCCATTATTGCCATCATAATTTGACCAACAATAAATGCGGCGAAACCGAAAATAAGGCCTTTCACAATTGTACTTGTTATTTTCTTAACCACGGGATATAACAGGAATGCGTACATTAATGTAAAGATTACACCAATCATAAAATGCATCACCCAACCTGCAATTAATGGAAAACCCATCATCATTGCCAACATTGCTGCCGGATTCATTTTGGGCATTCCCATCATGGGTGCAATAAATATAACCATAGTCAATGCTGCAGTTCCGATTAAACCACCGATAACTGCCTGTTTAATTTTTGTTTCCATAACGATTTCATTTTACGTTTATAATATTAATATCTAACTGATTATAAACATTAGACGGGAAATACAAAAATCCTGACAAACTTTGATATAAAATTTTTGCAAGTGAATTGGTGGAATTAAACTGAAACTTGAATGATTCCTGAAGATTTAAAAGTTTGAGGAAAAGGTATTTTGAAATTTTTATATATCGAAGACGGAATACCCAGGTCTGCAATAAAAATCTGTGTTTCATTTAATAAAGGGAGTAATTCTGTTTTCATTGCTGCAAGCGTGAGTATTGCTATGGGTTTAAAAATCGTTGTTGAAGTGTGTCTGTCGAAACCGGAAGGTACGTCAAGCGATAATTTTGGACAGGCAAAATGATTTGCTTTTCTAATGGCTTTTTTGAAATTTGAAGGTAGCGGCAAACGTTGCGAAAAACCAAAATAGGCATCAATAAATAGTTGAGAGTTGGTGGGCTTTTTTATTTTAACTCCAACCAATAACGCTCTCTTTAATTGCCTCGCAGGAAGTTCTTTTAATTTCAGGTCAGGAATATCAAGGAAGACAGAATATCCCCAGCCTGAAAGTCTCCGCGCAGCCACCAATCCGCCACCACCGTTATTTCCAACACCTATGCCGATCAAAATTTCACCTTTTTCAGGAAGGAACGTTGCTGCTAATCTTGCCAGATTTAAACCTGCATTTTCCATCATCAATTCAATGGGCAGGTTGTATTTTTCTACAGCGAGATAATCCATTTCTCTAAACCTTTCTATCGGAAGAATTGGTAATTTATTGATATTAATCGCGGGAAATATCATTTTCAGGTTTTTATAACTGTTTAATAAGTTGGCGGAAATTTCTTTAATATCACTGAAATTGGGCTGAATTAATTTTCATGAACTATTTTTTTGATTCCTTCAAATTCAGGTTAATCTTCTTTTTCAATTCTTCAAGGTCAACTGTTTTTTCATTTTGATGAAGGTGCTGTTCAATTCCTTTTTCGAGCAGGATTGTCTGCTTTTCATAGGCAGTACAGTATTCGCACATCATTTTGTGTGCTTTTAACTGCACTCGTTCAGTAAACGAAAGCTTGATGTGTAATTTTTTCTCAATCAATGCTGATGCCTTAAGGCACGAAAGAAAGAGTATTTCCATTATTTTCTTCATCATCACTAAATATTAGTCCTTCTCCCAATTCTTATCTACGCAGTCACGTAACTGAAGTTTTGCGCGGTGAATTATCTGCCAAAAATTTGACGTGGTAATTCGCAATTCCTGACAAATTTCTTCCCCGTTTTTACTCGTTAAGTATTTTAGTTTTACTGCCAGGTTCCATTGATCCGGCAAAGCGTCGAGGCAATTCTTAAGTGCCAGTTGAAATTCCTGGTCATCAAGAATATGTTTCTCATCCTCTTCTTTCCACTGCCCTGGCCTTTTTGATTCCTGCCAATTTCCATCTGCATCAAAAAATTTGGATATGGATTGATCATCAAGCGAAACCGACTGGTTAATTTTTTTCCGGTAATGATCAATAATTTTATGGTTCAAAATACTAAACAACCATGTTTTGGGTGAACTTTCACCCTTGAATTTTTTTATATTTTCGGCTGCGGCCAAAAAAGTATCCTGTACCAAATCCTGAGCTAATTCTGCATCTGAGACTTTATGAAAAGCCCATGAAAACAGTTACCGGGTATAATTCTCTACCCACAAAACAATATTATCCGCATTTTTCTGATTCATTGAAACTAATGCTCAAACACAACATAAAGATATAAACCTTTAGTAATATCAGATGTCACAATTTTCAACTTCGATTAATAAAAGCGGATGGAATCCACTTCACCCATGCTCGATATCTTTACTCTTTATCCTTACATCTTGCATCTTGATACTTGTGTCTTAATACTTGATACTAATATCTCCATTTCCTATCTTTAGCGCTAATCAAAAAATCCGGTAAATGATTCCTGTATTTATAGTATACATCGTGGTACTTATCGGAATTGTCTTTTATTCCGCCCGCCGTTCAAAAACGAATAACGATTTTGTTCTGGGAGGAAAAAAAATCTCTGGCATTTCTCTGGCATTGTCAGAACGGGCCACCGGAGAATCGGCGTGGTTGCTGCTTGGATTAACAGGGCTGGCTTACGCCGAAGGAATGGCGGCAATTTGGGTAGCGATCGGGTGTGTTTCAGGAATTCTTTTTTTGTGGACCTTTTTAGCAACTCCATTGCAAAAATTGGCGGATCAGACCGGCGCTTTAACTGTACCGGGTTTGTTCTCGGCCAAATTCAAAGGAAGCGGAAGAAGCTTTGGAATCTTGTCGTCAATAATAATTATTTTCTTTTTTATCCTTTATATCGCGGCTCAATTTAGTGGCGCCGGTAAAATTTTCAACGATACATTTCAAATTGATCCGTTTTGGGGAATGGTAATCGGTTCAGCTCTTGTAACCATTTACACGATGCTCGGCGGTTTTATCACCGTTGTTGCCACCGATGCTTTCCAGGCCATTTTAATGGTTATTACCTGTGTTGTACTTCCCATAATTGCGCTTCAGATTGCCGCAACGTATAATATTCACATTGCAGACACAATCAAACAAGCCAGTTACACAATACAACTAAATGCCGGAACAGTAAAGCAAGCTACCGGCTGGTTAATGATATTAAACGGTATGAGTTGGGCGTTTGGTTATACCGGCCAGCCACAACTACTGGTTCGGATGATGGCGATGCGAAATAAAAAAGCAACGGCACAAAGTCGCTGGGTTGCAATAGCATGGACACTCCTCGCCTACTCCGGCGCATTTATGATCGGCATTATTGGTTATAAACTGGTGCAAGCAGGTGCTCTTGGAGAAAATGCAGCAATAGTTGCCAGTGATTCTGAAAAAATTATGCCGGTAATGGTTATGACATTATTGAATCCGATATTAGCCGGCATCCTGCTTTCGGGTGCTGTTTCGGCCATGATGTCAACAGCATCTTCTCAATTAATGGTTGTTTCCTCATCGATGACGGAAGACTTTTATTTGCATCTTACTAAAAAGAAAATCGAAGAGCGAAGAATGCTCTTTCTGAATAAAATCCTGACGCTGCTTGTCGGCCTGGTAGGCTTTTTATTGGCAATTACCATGGAAGACACCGTTTACGGATTGGTTTCATATGCCTGGAGCGGAATTGGCGCATCATTTGGTCCGGCGATCGTTTTACTGATTTTCTGGAAACGACTATCGCGAGCCGGTATATTTGCAAGTCTTATAACCGGAACACTTTCGGCAATAATATGGAAAACATGGATGTTGGAGCCTACCGGAATTTCTGAACGTTTGGCAAGTTACATGCTCGCATTTTCAATGGCAGTATTTTTTAGTCTGGTTTTTCCTGAAAAGAAATCGAAATAAGAAATACCTATTTTAATCTTCCTGCCCAAATTCCGGCAAGTACTGCTTAATCCTTATTTTACATAAATATTTAAAATGTTTTATTATAAAGAATATTAAGCAAGTATCGATAAAATCATTTTATTTAAAACATAAAAGAGATATGGCATATTCCACGGCCTTTGGCAACGGTTTGACCACTTGAAAGATTTGACAACATTGGAAACAGAAAATTTCCACCGATCGCCAGTCGATTTAATTTCAATTCCATTCCGGCACTTGAAAACAATGAGTATCCGCCGGTATCGGCAACCTTTTCGTTGTTGAATTTATTTGAACTTATCATTTCATAAAGCAACCCAACATTAGGATTTATCGATAGCATTCCGATTTGAAAAGACCTGTAAATGTATGCTGTAGGAGTAAATGTATTTCCAAATTTAAAATTGTCGGCGCTTTGGTTAATTTTATAATTGACATTCAAATTCAATCCCCAACTTTTTATTTGAAGTGTATATAATGCATTTAACAAAAAGTCGAAACTACCGCTACCAGGTTGCGAGTTGGTTGACGACACGATCTCATTTTCATCCACATTGAATTTTCCGGTAGGAAGTTTAATTCCGGCTCCAATCCATAATTGCTGGTCAACGGTATTTGTATCTTTATTTAATGCAATTTTATTCATTATGTTATAATTTCCATTTAAGGTAATGTCACCTAAACCTTTGCTTTCCTTAATCCCGTCATCCGACTCCAGTTTACTCTTATTGTATGGGATAAAAGCCAACAGTTGCCACTTGTTTTTAATTCGGGTTCCCAGCATTAGCTCAGTAGATTGATAAAGATCATTACTGAACTGACTGTTATCACCCAAAAGCGTAGTATTATAACGTTGAAAAGAATAGCGCAATGAGACAAAAAGAGTATTAAACTGTGGCAACGGACCAATGAAATAATTACCTGAATTACAGCCACAAAGATCACACGCAAATGAAGGATTGAATGTTAACAATAACAAAAGAATGACAGTTATTTTTTTCATTTATTTATAATGGTTCGTAAAAAGATGAACAACATCCTGGTTTAAAAGTTTAACTTTTTTAAATCGCATTACATAATCATGAACTTTGAATTTTATACTTAAAATTTTAACATGATATATATAGTATCAGAGAAATTCTGATCCAATGTTGAAAATTACGGATTAATCAAGTATAAAAAAATGTTTTATCCGCCAAATTATTCTGTTATCTTCGTGCATTCTTAAAAAACATGAGCTTTACCGGAAAAACAATATGGATAACTGGAGCCTCTTCCGGCATTGGACAGGCGGTCGCCACTGAAATTTCGAAAGAAAAAGTCATTCTTATTTTATCCGGGAGAAATGAAACTGCGTTGAAAGAGGTTGGTAAACTTTGCGAGAAAAACGGCAGTACAGTGCAAGTTGTTCCTTTTGATCTGGGTGATGAAAAATCAGTGGAAGCCGCTGCAAAAAAAGTTCTTGACAAAGGAATAAAAATTGATGCTCTTTATCAGTTTGGCGGAATCAGTCAACGTTCTTTTGCTAAGTGAAACGCCTGTTTCTGTTGATCGAAAAATTTTTGAGATAAATTATTTTGGAACCATGACACTTGCCAAAGCCATTCTTCCTGAAATGATAAAAAACGGCGGCGGGCATCTGGCAGTAACGTCTAGTATCGTAGGTAAATTCGGTTTTCCATATCGTTCTTCTTATTCAGCGCAAAACAGGCATTCACGGTTTTTTTGAAAGTCTGCGTGCCGAAAATGTAAAAAATAACATTGCAGTTTCAATTATAATTCCTGGCCGTATAAAAACTAACATTTCAGCTGAATCCATTAGACAAGGAAGGAAAATCCCCGTATCGAAAAATGGATGAAAGACTGGCTAATGGAATGTCCGTTGAAAAAGCTGCAAAAAAAATTATCCGTCAATTGGCTAAACAAAAAAAGGAAATTAATGTTGGTGGAAAAGAGATGATCATGTTGCCAATCAGGCGTTTCTTTCCCGGATTGTTTTATTACATGGCATCAAGGGTTAAACCACTGTAATTCATTTTATTAAATTTTGAAGTAAGAAACAGGGATGACAATAAAAATTAACGGAATACAGCAGTTAGGAGTCGGTGTCGAGAATCTGGACGAAGCATGGAAATGGTATCGCAAACATTTTTCCATGGATATCAGGATGTTCGAAGATGAAGCTACCGCAGAACTAATGTTGGCACACACCGAGGGAAAACCTCGCAAGCGGCATGCTGTACTCGCATTAAATATGCAAGGCGGTGGTGGCTTTGAAATCTGGCAACATAAAGGGAAAAAACCGGAACCATGTAAATTTGAAATTCAACTTGGAGATTTAGGAATAAACATTGGCAAACTTAAAACCGGGAATGTTGCTTTGGCATACAGTAAATTTGCCAATTCAGGATTGAATTTGCTTAGCTCGATTCATAAAGACCCTGCAGGAAACGAACACTTTTACCTGAAGGACATATTTGGCAATTTGTGGGAAGTAAAACACGAAAGATGGATTTTCAGAAAAAGCGAGAAATCGGTAAGCGGTGGAATTTATGGTGCTGTAATTGGCGTAAAAAACATGGAGGAAAGTATAAAAATTTACCAGGATTTGCTGCTTTACGATGAAATAGTTTATGATAAATCAGGAACATTTGAAGATTTCAAAGGTATTCCCGGCGGCGAAAATAAATTTCGTCGTGTACTACTTCGTCATTCCGATGTAAAAAGCGGCGCTTTCAGTCCTTTTTTCGGTCAGTCGGTTATTGAACTGGTGCAGGTTTTAGACCGGGAACCGCGTTTTATTTACGAAGGCAGAATTTGGGGAGATCCGGGATTTATACATCTTTGTTTCGATATAAACGGGATGGACGAATTCAGAGAAAAAACAAAGGAAATGGGACATCCGTTTACCGTTGATAGCGCACGTGCCAGCGAATCATTTGATATGGGGGAAGCTGCCGGAAATTTTGCCTACATCGAAGCTCCTGAGGGTACGTTGATTGAATTTGTTGAGACACACAAAATTCCGCTTATGAAGAAAATCGGCTGGTACCTCGACATCCAAAAAAGGGGTCATCATCCCTTACCGAAGTGGATGCTTCGAATGTTCAAATACATGCGCGTAAAAGAAAAAAAATGATTTTGAAGTGACCCTTAATAAAATTTATTACCAGAGAAAACGAAAATCGGCGAGTTAAAAAAGCTGCAATAAAAGTAAAATATTCCGACATGAAAATGCCCGTTATAAAAACGGGCATTTTTTGTCAAGCTTGGGAAAACCCTGATATCCCGGCACAAATTAGTGCTCTTCAAATTCCAAGCTTTGTTGCCAGGTAATACCTTAAGCTTTAAACCTTGATCTTTATTAAATAACTCAGTAACACAAAATTTCTTAATCCTATTTCGTTAAAACAAAGTCCTGTTCGGTTACATTTCCAATTTGCACATCAACATTATCTACAACTTCAGTAACATAACCATCACGTTCACATGCCATTGAATAAGTTCCCTCAGGAACACCAATTATCGCATAATAACCACCAACAGTTGATTTTGAACAAGATATGGTATCTGTTTCCGTGTATAAAGTAATGATTGCATTTTTAACTTTGTCACCATCTTCATTTGTAACCATTCCCTCAACTTTACCTGCCGAAGAAAGATTTACCGCACGAACAATTGGTTTAAACATAAAACCTTTAATACCTTTTTTCCCGTGTTCGTTACCAATTATTTTAAACGACCGATTTACGTCAAAATCAAGCAGAACCTCTGACTCTACACCATCTTCAACAACAAGCCATGGTTTTATTTTTACTTTAATTCCACTGGCTTCACCACTTGGAATTTTAAGCTTGTACATTGTTGTATCGTCAACAGCTTTAAGACTGGCTTCAGTAACATGAAACCTGATTTCATTATAATTTCCAGCCGGAATTTCCATTTCGGACAATACTGCTGTTATCCCATTGCTTAAGTCCAACAAATTGAGCGTTGTATCTTTCTCCATCATTATAAAAACTGAATCTGGTGCTACATCCACAGAATCAACCCGATGCAGTTTTACCCAGTCAATAGTAATATTGGCTTCTTCAACCATATCATAAGGAAATGGTGCGTCGGTAAGTCTTATAACCACATTTCCGGTTCCCGATTTTGTTTTTGGTACTTCGGTATCGATCTGGTTACAACTAAAAAGTCCAAAAAGCGTCGTTGTCAGGATTAATCCTAATAATCTCATTTTCATAATTTTATTATTTAAAGATTTGTATTGTGTTGTCCTCAGTAAATTTATATTTCATCTGCAGCGAGGTACAGACGATTTCCAGAGCATTTTCTATTTTTCCTGTTTGAATGGTTCCTGTAAACCTGGGATCCGTTTTGGTTTTCATCTCAATATTTACCCCAAAGAAGGAATTAAAATCGGATGCAACTTCATTTAAAGAAGTTGACTTGTATGAACGATTAAAAATGGCCACTTCAGGAAAATCATTCTTCAATGGCTGTATTTCCGATTTTTCTTCCCTGCTGGCATTTTCCACCTGATTTCCGGGTGTCAGCAAATAGAAATTATCACCAACCTGTGTTTTTACTTTTCCTTCAAAACACTGGACGGTCATTGCCTGATCGGATTCAGAAACATAAAAACGGGTTCCTAAAACCTCTACGCTTCCAGTTTCTGTCTTTACACTGAATTTACTTCCTTTTTCAACTTCAAAATAGGCAGCACCATCTAGTTTTACTTTTCGGTTCCAAAAATATTTTTTAATACTCACCCCACTATTTTTCTCAATTACAACACGAGAGTTATCCGGTAGACGAAATGATGAACTTTTCTCAAATTCTCCATTGTATTGAATTGTGGCTGTAAAAAGATATACAACAACTACAACGGCAGCAACAGCTGCAGCTGATAATCCGGCAACACGTAGAAAAACAGTTTTGGAATTGACTGAATATTTTGATTTTTCTTTTTTATCGATTTTTGAAAGAATAGTGTTCAATGCATCCTTTTTTGAAGTATCAATTGGGACTTGATAATACCGAACCAACTGATCGATAGTTTTTTGAATTGATTGATAATTGATAATTTTCTTCATTTTAATAAAAGATGCATGAACACTATTTTATAACACTTAATTCTGACTTAAATATCCTTTGGACTGAAAATACCCTACCCTTTTCTTAGACTTTTATTGTATTTTAAAATCGACATAGAAAACTGGTGTAAATCCCAATGCAGAAATATCAGATCGCACGGTCAATGACCCGGTATCGGATGTAAAACGAAGATAATCTACTTCAACAATGTTTTTTCTATTCAGAACATTCAACAAGGAAACACCGGCACTTGCAGAAAAATGAGGTGTATATATTTTTTTTTCCAGTGAAAAATCCAGTTGATAAAAATTATTGGTACGCTCGATATTCTCCAATGTATTGTCATTCGTAAGGTTTATTACAGGGAGTCCGGTTGCAAAATTCCAACTTCCCGTTAGTGTCCAGTTTTTCCAGCTAAACATTTCATTAATTTTCAACTGGTGCAAGCGGTCGTTATATGCAGGGTACCATTTTTTATTTATTACCCCCTCCATTTTTTCTTCTGATTGCGAAAGCGAATATCCAACCATGTGATTAAACATACCCTGTTTTTTTTGGATGAAAACATCCACACCTTTGTTTTTCTCCCAGCTTTCACGCGAAGTATAACCAATATTAACTTCGCCTCCCGCCAAAACAGGTTCAGCAAATAAGTTTAGTTTTCCACTAACTTCTTTTAAATAAGCTTCCACATTAACCAGCCATCCCCCTTTTTCTATTTTAATCCCGGTAATTTGATTAACTGCTTTCACAACTCCTTCTCCCTTATTATTAGGCAGATACCAAACATAATTGAAGTGTCCCTCACTGTCAATTCGTTTTGAACTGGTTAGGAACTGATTATAAATTCCTGCTGAATAATAAATAGAAAATCCGTTTCCTGTATTAAACTCTACGCTACCTCGTGGTTGCCAGTACATTTTTCTTGTCTCCAGATCAAAATTTGAACGCAATCCCCAACGAATCCGCAGTTGATCAGTAACCTGAATATATTGTTGAATATATGTATTAAGCAAATATTGGGTTTCACCATTCACCACAGAATCAATAGGATAAACCGCTTTTGTACGGTTTGCAAAATACCTGTAATTAAAAGAATTATCTGTCCATCCAATTCCAGCCTGATTAGTCAGAATTCCTGTTTTTAATTCTGTTTTCCAATCCACACGATATTCCTCCATCTCATTATTTCCATCGTCAATATCAAATACTTGCCGTGTGAATGTTTGTTCCTTTGTTTTTGCCAGTCCTTTTCCTTTCCCCTTTCCCTGTCCAGGGTTTTCAATAACTTCGGTATATTCTTCCAATTCCCCTGTTTCTTCAATGTTTTCTTTATCTAATTTTGAATATCCAGCATTAAGTGACGAGTACCATATTTTATTTATCTGCCAGTCGAAGTTCAGGCTTAACCCCAGGTTTTTGCTATTGACATACTCATTTCGGTAATAATCTTTTGTATTTAACAACTCAAAATCACGACTCTGGTGGTCGCTGCCATACAACATATTCATATTTATTTCCATGCGATCGGAAGGATGAAAGCTGAGTTTTGTATTAATATCCTGGTACCGGATGGTTGGAATAATTGAACTTGAAACTGGATTGTCAGTCGCCGTCGGATTTTTAACATCGTCAATTAAACGCATGTAAAGGAAATTTTGCCAGCTATCAATGTATGACCTTCGCCAGGCTGCTGTAACCGAAAACTTTTTTGTAACCGGAATACTGGCAAGTACATTTGAGTTTAAGAGATTACCTGAAATATCAAGATATGGATGATCATTTTTCCCCGATTTTCCTGTTAGCTCGATCAATCCGGCCACGCGTCCGCCAAAACCGGCATCGAAGCCACCTCTTGAAACAAAAGCCTGCTGTACATATTTTGCGTTCAACACACTCATATTTCCCAGTAAATGACTGGTTTCAAGTACCGGAATGCCATCGAACAAAACAAGGTTATCAGTCGGTGTACTTCCCCTGATCGATATTCCTGCCGAACTACCTTGTGAAAAATTTACGCCTGGGATTAATAAAAGCGCGTTTCCCAAATCATCATTTGAAATACGTGGGAAATTGGAAGATTTCAATGGATTGAATCCAATTTTTTCCGGTTGAGCTGTAGCTTCGAGCACTTTTTTTTCTACCTGCGTTATCACAATAGTGGGAACCAGTATTTCAGATGGTGTTAAAAATAGTTTTGCGGGCTGATTAGTCGGGACAATAGTATCCAGTATTTTGTAACCTAAATGACTGATTCCAATCTTTACATTTTCTGCATCAGGAATCTGAAAAGTAAAATACCCCAAATCGTTGGTCATGGTTCCTTTATTCTCACCGTAAACTACGTTACAGTAGAGCAAATCCTCTCCGGTAATTTTATCTTTTACATAGCCGCTTACTGTAATAATTTTAGACTTTTTTTGCTCAGGAGCCTTATTATAAATGTTTTCATTCCGAACCAGTACCCAGGTTCCATCAATATTTCTTGAGCTAATTGAATAATTGGTTTCAAGTAATTTCAAAAAATCTTCAACGGAAGCATTTTCAATTTTAAATGTTGCAGTTATATTATGAAGTGATTCGGAATCAAATCCAAATTTAACCTGGTATCTTTCGGAAATCTCGTCAAGCACATCACTTAACGGTTTTCCTGATACGGAGTAAGTAATTCCTGATTGCTGTGCATGCGATTGGGACACAAAAATTAAAAGGATCAGTAAAAGCCAATATCTAATTTGAAGTTTCAATAAAAATCATTTTTAAAATTCATCAAATATATCCCATATTTCATTTATATTTTCTCTCCAAATTCTTTACGTAAAATTGCCAGTGCCTTGCTCATTTGTTTTTCCACTGCTTTTACGCTTACTCCCAACAATTCGGCAATTTGAGCATAAGTCATATCATCCAATCGGTTCATCAAAAATATAATCCGACATTTTTCGCTCATTGAAGAAATGGTCTTCTGAAGTTTAACATCCAGTTCTTTTACTTCAAATACAAACTCGGGCGATTCATACTCAATATGTTCAAAATACGTTGATTTAAATTTCAGGTCAATTTTTTTTCTGCGATAACTTTTTAGAAAACTGTTTCGTGCAATGGCAAATAAAAAGGGCTTTAATGTTTCCTCCTTTACCTGTTCCCTTTTTTCCCATAATTGCAGAAAAACATCTTGCGCCAGATCCTCAGTCAACCCGGCGTCACCCGACAGATAATAAAGATAATTCCGGATGTATTCGAAATGTTGTTCGAAGGCATCTTTAAACCAATCCCTATTTCCACCGGCTATTTTCATTTGTTTACAAATACAAAACTTTTCTCAATGAAGATAAAATCACTACAACAAATAAACTTTATTCCACAATAATTATTACTCATTTAAAGAACGATCTTTTCCAAATTGCTTTAAATGATAACCTTTCTCATGAAATGGATAAAATAACAGTCGAATGAAATGCTTCGCCCTGCTTTAAATTGATTAATGAAATTTTTTGCGGGTAAGTATTATCCCACAAATTAAGGATTTTAAAATTGTCTGATTTCATTTTAGGTTGATAATTTTCAGCGTCCAAAAATACTAACTATTAGAGAATATAACGTTTTGTCCTACTTTCTAATTGTATTTTTTGAAATAAAAGTAAATTGATATTGCCTGGTAATTAATTAATTTCCATCAGGTATTCAGGCTTTCTTTCCATTGGGAAATGAATTTCAACCAAATCATTGTTTTCCCAGCTTTTGGCAATCTGACAGTAATCGCCGGGCGGCGCAATATATTTTACATTTTTCATAGTAACTGTCGCACCTTCAGCCCATTCCGGAATTCTGATGAAAATTTCCATAAACCGTTTTTCATTGGTATTAATCTTTAATCGTACATCGCCTGATAAGGGGAAATCAGTTTCCTGGATGATTTTTATATGCCCAAACATTGAATGCTCAAATTGTACTGATGCATTGGCAAACAAATTAATATGAAAATAATCGGTATTTCTGGTAAAAATATAGGGTTCCAAAAGTAATTTTAATTCATCCGATTGCTGGTTATCGTAAATATAATCAGGCACATACTGCAGCCTCTCCAGTTCAGCAGCATAACTTTCTTTTCCTGTTATTTCAAATAAAAAACCAGTGGCGTCAATCCATTGTTTTACCCCTGCAAATGAAAATACTCCATTTAACTTTTTCACATCATTCCAGAAAAGTTCCATTTTCCGGAGGTCAAATCCGGCATCTTTTTTTTCGTATAATCCTTTCATCTGAATTAATTCACCGGGTAAATCATCGTCTATTATTTCCTGGAGCGAATCAATTGTTTCTGGTTTTGCCAAATAAAATGGCTTGTCAATGGTGAATTGTCCTGCAGGTATTTTTAAAGAAACCGGTTCGGGAAACTGGTTATGAGTTGAACACGCACCGAAGAAAAACGAAAGAAAAATAGCTGCTATGAGTTTTTGCGACATATACTATTTACTTTTTCGATATAGTAACAGAATTAACTTTAGTGGGTTCAAGTTTTACTAAAAAAAATTAAGAAATACTTTAATCCAAACAGCGACCTCTTGATTCTAATAAAAATATGCCATACATTTGCAAAATACTTATACAAAAACTGCGATGAACACTTTTGTCTTTGATATTGTCACAACCATGCGACCTTTCTAAGGTTGCCTCATTCGAGATTTAATTAACGCAGTTATTCATCATTTTCTACATAAATTTTCAAACAATGACAGGCAAAAAAAATCATATTTTGTCTTTATCAAAGATCAAAAGAATCGATTATAAAGTCGTTTGGCAAGATATAAAAGAGGCTATTGCCGGAACCGAGCGTGATTTTACTTCCACGAGTCTCGGCAGGGCTATTTTTATTCTGGCGGTGCCAATGGTTCTTGAAATGGTTATGGAATCGGTATTCGCCGTTGTCGATATATTTTTTGTATCGAGATTAGGTGCGAATGCAGTCGCAACAGTGGGTATTACAGAATCGGCAATGACAATTGTTTACGCTATTGGAGTAGGATTAGCAACTGCAACTACTGCTTTGGTTTCGCGGCGAATTGGAGAAAAAAAGAAAAAAGAAGCCGGTGAAGTAGCATTTCAGGCAATTATGGTAGGCATTTTTATTTCAATGCTCATTTCCATCCCGGGAATATTATTTGCTCCCGAATTTCTGAAAATAATGGGCGCCACCGAAGAAATGACTAAAGATGGTTATATGTTTCCCGCAATTATGTTCGGTGGAAATGCAATCATCATGCTACTGTTTATCAATAATGCAGTTTTTAGAAGCTCAGGGGATGCCGCTATTTCCATGCGAATTATGTGGTTTGCCAACATCATCAATATCATCCTCGACCCGCTACTTATATTCGGACTTGGCCCTTTTCCTGAATTAGGTTTGAAAGGTGCAGCCATTGCAACAAATATTGGCCGTGGACTTGCTGTACTCTACCAGTTCTTCTTTTTGTTTCGTGGAAAACACCGGATACGGTTGTATGTTGACAACCTGAAAATAAAACTTCAGGTGATGTTGAACCTGATTAAGATTTCGGCTGGAGGAATTATGCAAAACCTTATCGCCACTTCGAGCTGGGTATTACTGATTCGTATCATTGCAGTATCAGGGCCAAATGCAGTTGCCGGATATACAATTGCCATTCGGATCATAATTTTCCTTTTATTACCAGCCTGGGGAGTCAGTAACGCTGCTGCTACACTTGTAGGACAAAATTTGGGAGCCAAACAACCAAACCAGGCAGAGCGCGCGGTATGGATTACCGGATATGTAAACATGGTTTTTGTTGGAATTATGGGATTACTGCTCATTATATTTCCCGATTTTTTTATTCATCTTTTTATTTCAGATCACCTGATAGTTGAAAATGGTGCACTGGCGCTTCGGATTATTAGCTGTGGACTTATATTTTATGCCCTCGGAATGGTAATGGTGCAGGGATTTAATGGAAGTGGTGACACTACTACCCCAACAAAAATCAACCTTATCAGTTTCTGGCTTTTTGAAATTCCGCTGGCATATTTTCTTGCTATTGCTCTAAATATGGGCCTAGTAGGTGCCAGCATTTCAATAGTAAGTGCTCAAACACTACTTTCATTAATTGCTTTATATCTTTTCAAAAAAGGGAAATGGAAACTTCGCGAAGTGTAAGTAAAATTATGTCAATCTAAGATGAGATTGAATAAATTGTGCTTCTGCTTGAACCTTTATATGCAAAATTTATTATTATTCAAGATGATAAATTATAATCAGGATGAAAGCATATGAAACTGTTGATGAATACATTTTAAATGCGGTGAATGGCAAAGAGATATTAATTGTTTTACGCGAAATTATTAAATCCACTGAGCTCAAAGAAACAATAAAATGGGGAAGCCCGGTTTATACTTTTAATGATAAAAATGTGGTTGGAATGGCATCTTTTAAATTGTATGTCGGGCTTTGGTTCCACCAGGGAGCATTGTTAAAAGACGATGCAAAAGTATTGATAAACGCGCAAGAGGACGTAACAAAAGCTTTACGCCAGTGGCGTTTCAGATCAATTAATGATATTGATGAAAAGCTTATTAAAAAATATCTTGAAGAAGCCATTTCAAACCAGAAAAAAGGAAAAGAAATAAAACCCGATAGAAATAAACCGTTTATCATTCCTGAAGAACTGGAAAATACATTTTCTGAGAATCCTGAACTGAAAACAGCGTTTTATAAATTTACTCCGGGTTGTCAGCGGGAATATGCCAATTATGTTGCTGAGGCCAAACGAACTGAAACCCGAATTAGCAGGATAAATAAAATTACACCTATGATTTTGCAGAAAATCGGACTAAATGATAAATACCGTAAATAGATTGATTTTAACCCAATTATTAAACAAATAAATCTTATTTTCAACTGAGAAAACTTCAAAATAATGGATTTACAAGTCGAAGGAAAAGTTTTTATGGTTGCCGCATCGAGCAAGGGACTCGGATTTGGCATTGCCCGCGAATTGGCTAAAGACGGTGCAATTGTTTGCATTGCTAGCCGAACCAAAGCTGATATTGAAAAAGCAGCAGAACAATTGCGTAATGAAACCGGTGCCACAATTCATGCTTCGGTTTTTGATGCTGAAAACGCAGAATCGATAAGCCAATGGGTTAATGAAGTAGTAATCGCATTTGAACGTATTGATGGTTTGGTAGTGAATGCGGGCGGGCCTCCAGCCGGGAATTTTGATGATTTTGACGATAACGCCTGGCAGGCGGCGTTTAACCTGACGCTAATGAGTACAGTGCGGTTAATCAGAGGTGTATTACCAAATATGAGAAATAGTGGAAGCGGTTCAATATTAACTGTCACTTCCATGTCGGTAAAAGAGCCAATAAACCGGTTATTGCTTTCCAATGTAATTCGGTCGGGGGTAACAAGCCTTGTAAAAAGCCTTTCAAATGAATTGGCAAAAGACAATATCCGTGTAAACAATTTAATGCCGGGGAGATTTGACACCGAACGTTTAAGAGCGCTTGCGAAAAAAAATGCTACAGTAAATGGAATTTCAGAAGAAGAAATGAACCGGCAAATGGCTTCTGATATTCCATTAGGCAGGTATGGAACCATTGAAGAATTTGGGAAAGCCGGGGCATTCCTGCTTTCACCAACGGCTTCTTATATTACCGGGGTTAGTTTAGCTGTCGATGGCGGAATTATGAAAACGGTCTGGTAAAAAAGCCCCACCCTGCCCGACTTCCTCATTCAGCCGGGCTGGCCTCCCATAAGGGTAGGAAATAAAAAAGTTACCACATGAAACGGATTTCAATTTTATTTCTCGTTACACTTTTTTTGACTCAACTTTCAGCCCAAAATCATTATGTTCGGTTTAAAAGTATCGATGTCCTTCATTACAATTTTGAAATACATGTAAACGATTCGACGGACCAAATTGAAGGAAAAGCAACTGTTTTGATCAGATTTATGAAATCAGAAAAAACAGTTGACATTGATCTTGTTGCAGTGAACGGTTCTACAGGAAAAGGGATGCAGGTTAAAAATGTTGAGGCTAATGGAAAACCGGTTTCATTTAGTCATATAAATAATGATTTGAAATTAACTTTCGAAAAAGAATTTCAACCAAATGATACAGTAAGTTTCCTGATAGAATATTCAGGCATTCCTGCAGACGGATTAATTATTTCAAAAAATAAATTTGGTGATCGCACTTTTTTTGGCGATAACTGGCCAGATCGGGCGCACAACTGGATTCCCTGTATTGATCATCCATCTGACAAAGCAACCGTTGATTTTATTGTTTATGCACCTGATAAATACCAGGTAATTTCCAACGGATTTCTGTTGGAAGAAACAAATCTTGAAAAAGGATTTAAACTAACGCATTGGAAAGAAAATGTTCCAATTTCCACCGAGCTGATGGTAATTGGGGTTGCCCGATTTGCGGTTTTAAATAATGGAAATGTAGATGGAATTCCGGTAAGTAGTTGGGTTTTCCCGCAAAACCGAAAAGAAGGATTTACTGACTATGCAGTGGGTACTCAAGCCGATTGAATTTTTCTCGAAACTGATCGGTCCGTTTAGTTATGAAAAACTGGCACACGTTCAGTCGAAAACAAAATGGGGTGGAATGGAAAATGCAAGTTGTATATTTTATGCTGAAAACTCCGTTACGGGCAAAAATGATGACGAAGATTTAATTGCACATGAAACTGCCCACCAGTGGTTTGGCGATGCGGTAACAGAACAAAACTGGCACCATATATGGCTTAGCGAAGGTTTTGCAACTTACCTGACACATATCTACAACAAGCAATTCTACGGAAATGAGATTTTCAGAAAAGGCTTAGAGTTAGACAGAAACCGGGTTGTTTCATATGCAAAACGACATTTTGCCCCGGTAATCGATACAACTGTTACAGATTACAATCAACTGATAAATACCAATTCTTACCAAAAAGCAAGTTGGTTTTTGCACATGCTGAATGAAGAAATTGGCGATTCACTCTTTTTTAAAAGTTTGCAATTGTATTATTCCGTTTTTCGCAATTCGACTGCACTAACCAGAGATTTTCAAAAGATTGTGGAAGAAATTTCTAACCGAAACCTAGACAATTTCTTTTATGAATGGTTGTATCAACCGGGATTTCCGCAATTAAAAATCAATTGGAAACAAGCAAAGAATAATTCCGTTTCGGTTAAAATCGATCAGGTTCAGGAAAACTACTTATTTGATTTTCCGATTGAAATTGAATTTGATTTGGCAAATGGTGAAAAAATAGTTAGAAAAGTAGCTGTCAGTAATAAAAAGAGTGAATTTAGTTTTGTGGTAAATAGCGAAGTTGTTTCCATAAAACCCGATCCAGACATCAAACTTCTGTTTGAAGAAGTTCAGTAAAAATGATAAAAAAACCCCTCCTCTAAGATGATTAAAGGAGGGGAAAACCACGCTTTTAACAGAAACCTTTGGATTAAATCAAAAAGAATGGGTCCCTCGCAGGTTTAATTACATTTTATTCTTTATGATTTAAATCGCTTACCTTTTCCCTTTTACAAGTTTAATTGTACCATACCAGTTGTGAACCGACTGGTCGTTGAGACTTGTATCATAGTCATCCGAAAAGATTTCTCCTTCTGCTCCTTCGAAATTGCCGGTTCCGCCGGTTATTGTATAAGGATATCTCCAATAATCGATTACATAATCGGGATGTTCATCGGTTCTGCCAAAAATAACTGCACCTCCTTCTGTATGAAGAAATAACTCATCTCCATTGGCAGCTGTCATAACAAGTGATGTAGGACCAACTGTCATATGAGGAACTGTAATTTCAGGATCCTGCCCACCGGCACAGAAGTCGAAGGTGATATGGACTTTTCCCATATGTGTTGCAGTACCTTCAACTTCCACAATAACATGGACCGGATTACCTTGCTGAGCACATTCAGAATTTTCATAATCAATAAGGACTGGTGTACCCAGCATGTGGGCTTCAAAAGGTACTGTTACCGTATGAGGTTGAGCGCTTTTCAGTAGTACTTCGTTGTTTGGCGTTACTTCATCTTTGTTGCAGCTTGCTATCAGGCCACCAAAGATCAAGACAAAAAATAATAGTTTGAACAGTTTCATAATTGAATAATTTTTAGTTTGACATGTTTTGAAATTGTTTCGAATTAGTCATTTTGAGAGTTAGGAACGCATTGCGCTCTTAGAATATCGAAATTCCCGTTGTAGAAGTCTTCATACGTTGCAATATGCACAACCAAAATAAAGTGAGTTCCCATATCTCCCCGGGCATTTGTTCGGCCAATCAGATCACACATTTCTTCATTTTCATCAAACGAGGCTTTATCCAGCTCAGAAATAATAAAGGTTTCTCCTGTAAATTCACTGGTCAGTTTACCTTTGAAAGTAACTTTTCCCCATACAATTTTACCATCAACAAAATGTTGACGAGCATGACACATAATGCCAACTCCGTCGCCAACCAGAAAGTCCACTACTTCACCATCGCAAATTACCGGGGTGGCATATTCACCAGCTGGATATACAAAGGTCATGCTTATGGTTTTGTTGTCGGCCGATTTTAATTGAAGGTCAGTAGAGTCCTCAAAATAAAGATCATTCTCTTGTCACACCCTGCAAAAAGACTGATAACAGCAATGAAAAACAACAGTTTGATTCGTGTTTTCATAATCATTAGTTTTTAAGTTGTTTTCTGTTAATGACAATTAACATGGTCAATGTAGAATGTGAATGTGGAGTAATCCAAACTAAATTTACCGGTATATACAGAACCCATATCACCGATAAAGTTATAATTGACCTGCAGAAACCATTGACCATCGTACTCCCATTTATCGGTTCTTCTGATTCTGAATGTTTCTCCTGTCGCGGAACTGGTTATTTCACCTTTTAGCTGCTCGATCTCAACATAAGGCTTTCCATTTTTAAAATTGCGACCAACCAAGTGGTATTGTATTTCACCAACCAGCCGGTCGACCATCACGCCATCGCAAAATGCTCCGATGGAACCTGAAGGAAAGACACTCCATCCCTGATTGGCCCGGTTTGACTTATCCTGGGCATTCGTTGTGATGCCCACGCCTATAAACAGGCAAATGAATAAAAAGACTTTTGTTTTCATAATATTAATTTTTAGAATGAATTAATTCTTATAGAGTTTCCGTAATTTTCCCTTTTGAGACGTACATTAAACTTTCCGGACTTCCGTCAAAGTCCATAGTGTATTTCCAACGGGCAGTTAAGCCAAGTGACCTCTCCTTCAGTACCTGTACCAACAGCTTGCCCTACGATTTTTAAACGTGCTACCATCCGGACTTGTCAGGGTTTGAGGTAACCTTCCATGTCATTTCCCATTTTCCAACGTAATTCATTGTTACATCATTAAGTCTTCGGCACCAACGAATATTTCAGCCCTTCCCGAAATTTCAGTAGGTGATTTCATCAATTTGCACTGCTTCAGAAGAAAACCATAGTGAAAGTCCGGTAACTCTTTCATCATCTGCAGCATCATACCATGTATAAGATCTTCAAGGCAAAGGGGTGTATAAGTTCCGACAAAGTGTGTTGGGATTTTCTTGGATTTCAAAGAAAGCTCATCATTTTGGCTTGGGATCAGAGAATTATCTTCTGAGCAACCAGAAAAGAGCATTACTGCGCCTGTAAACAGGCAAACGAATAAAAAAATTTTAGTTTTCATATTAGTAATTTTTAAGTTAAACATGTCGGATTGAAATTGATTTAATCCGAAAGAAAAGTTCCGAAGAAAACACCTGCAACACATAGCAATTATGTTGTGTTGACTTTCAATTATGTTGTTTTGATTGCAATTATGTTGTGGGGAAAAACTAAGAGCCTACATTCACCCAATATGGACTAAGCCCAAGCGAATCGGCCACAGCACGAAAACGGGGCTCATCGTGCAGGAACTCAAAATCGGGATGAAACAAAATTAAATTAATGTAGTGATAGGGAATGTACGTAACGTTTAATGTTTGTTCGAGCCAGTAGAGTGCTTCTTCGCGATTTCCCAAAACTGCATACCACCAGGCGGTATAAAACGGGTTACCGTTTAATCCATCGACAAAAATGGGTTTGTTTTTATTTATATTGATCATGCTAATGAAAAGACCATCAATTCCTTTTTCAGCAAAAGCCTGATCAATTTCTTCCGAATAATTAGTTGAATGAGAATATAATCTGGCTATTTCCTTAATTTGCTGATGTGCTTTTTCTCCCTCATTAAGTTTCACATAATTAAGAAAATACAACCAGTAATTCATCGCAAAATTCGGGTTCAGATCGTGAGCAACCTTAGCAATTTCAAGTGATTTTTTGTAATCCTTTTCAAAATAGGCAATCCACGAATCCAGACTTTTCACCACCCAAAAATAGGGTTCCAGTTCCAATGCTCTATCAACTTGTTTGCGTGCTTCACTTATCGGGCCGGTAATCATGAAATATTGGGCATACGCATTGCCGTGCTGTGGCAAAATTCGGATTCAATTCAATCGATTTCCGATATTCTTCTCCCGACTTTACATAATCGTGTCTGAACCAATAGTTTAAACCTAAAAACATGATGCGCTTCCGCACAATTCGGATCAATTGCTAATGCTTTTTGACACAATTGATAAACCTTTCTTACCATTCCGGTATCACGTGCAATTCCCCAGGCAGTTAGCTGGGTAGTTGCATTGGCCAGTCCCGCATAAGCTTCTGCAAAATCCGGATCTGCTTCAATTGCCTTTTTATAATATTGCACCGAATTTATGACCCCGGCTGCATCGAATCCAGACCGTTGCGGACTATTTGCCCGATGAAGTAAAAACCGGGCCTGCAAATAATAATCGTAAGCTTTTGGGTTCCGTGTAGATAATTTCTCTATCTCTCTGATTTCGTTCTCTGAAAGTACCGTCTTAAGTTTATTGGCCACCTGCAATGCAATTTCATTCTGAACATGGAATAATATTTGTCATATCCCGGTCGAAATTATCCGACCATAAATGATCATCCTTTTTTGCATCAATAAGCTGAATACTTATTCGTACATCGTCATTCATACCTGCGAACACTTCCTTCCAGCACATAAGATCCACATGCATCTAAGTGTGCAATTTCCTGGGCGGTTAAATTAGTCTCGCGAAAGTTTTCAGCTGTAGTATTTGACAACACCCGAAGTGATGATATCCGGTATAAATTATTTAGAATATCTTCCCGAATTCCATCTGCAAAATATTCGTTGGCGGGATCGTCGCTAAGATTATTAAACGGTAGTACAATGATGGATAAATCGCCTGTCCGGTGATTTAAAAATTTATCGAAGCCAACCCATACCAGAAGTAAAATAATCACAGCGAAGGGTACAATCTTTAACGCGCTTACGTTTTTAGCTTTTCCTGAAAGAATCCTATTGTTTGTCGAATCATCTTCGGAGAGATTTTCCGAAGATGTGAGTTTTTTAACTTCACCCGGCGGATACCCAAATTGATCGTGAAAACATTTTATAAAATACGAGGGGCTTCCAAAACCCACTTTATAAGCAATTTCCGAAACTGTGAGTTTCGCATCTTCCAGAAATAATTTTGCCTTA
Source organism: uncultured Prolixibacteraceae bacterium (assembly GCA_963849985.1). Taxonomy (GTDB): domain Bacteria; phylum Bacteroidota; class Bacteroidia; order Bacteroidales; family Prolixibacteraceae; genus Draconibacterium. The sequence goes on from CAWKJY010000023.1 coordinate 105,600, forward strand.
TCCAACCTGACTTCGCGAAGAAACTGGCTGACCGATTTATTACAAACTGATTTTAATTTACGATGGATTTGTGAACGACTTAATCCAACCTCTTTTGCCAACTCGTTAACTCCAAAATTTTCATCGCTTAAATTGGCTTCCACAATAGAAGTCAGTCGATTTAAAAAGGCTTTATCATTCTCGTTATTGGAGTTCATGGTTCTGGTTAGCTGATTAAATCAATTTGGTTATTGAATTTACGAATTAAATTGGAAAATTCAATGCTTAACAGAAAGCTGGAGTTAATAAACAGTATCAAATGATATGTAAACTATTAGAACAAAAAAGCCCCGACGGTTACCGTCAGGGCTCAGTATATTTCACCTAAAATAATAGCTTCTTATTTTACTTTTGCAACGATTGCTTTGAAAGCTTCAGGTTGGTTCATCGCCAAATCGGCTAAAACTTTCCTGTTGATTTCAATGTCGTTCTTTTTTAATAATCCCATGAATTGCGAATATGACATTCCTTCCAAACGTGTTGCTGCGTTAATACGCTGTATCCACAATCCACGGAACGTTCTTTTTTTCGCTTTTCTGTCGCGGTAGGCATATTGCTGGCCTTTTTCCCAGGTATTTTTTGCAACCGTCCAGACATTTTTACGGGAGCCGAAATAACCTCTTGTCTTTTTCAATAATTTTTTTCTTCGGGCCCGTGATGCTACATGATTTACACTTCTTGGCATACTTTTACTTTTTTGATCATTGGCGTTCCCGATTAATCGGGACACTTTAAAGCACAATCATCTGGTTAATAACTTGTTTTACCTTTTCACTTAAAAGGATTTTTTCGTAATCAAACACGATTACTTCATGGTCAACAAAAGCTTAACGTTACTTTCATTTGTCTTATCGATCGTTGTCCAATAAGTCAGGTTACGTTTACGTTTTGTACTTTTTTTAGTCAAAATGTGGCTTTTGTAGGCATGTTTCCTTTTAATCTTTCCACTTCCGGTTAATCTAAAGCGTTTTTTAGCACCGGAGTTCGTCTTCATTTTTGGCATAATCCTACTTAATTAAATGGTTTCAAAGAACACTATTATTTTTTCTTTGGTGAAATATACATTGTCATTCGTTTGCCTTCGAGTTTTGGCATTTGCTCAACAGCTCCAATTTCTTCAAGCGATGTTGCCAGTTTTAAAAGCAAAATCTCACCCTGTTCCTTAAACAGTATCGATCTGCCTTTGAAAAATACGAAGGCTTTAACTTTTGCCCCTTCTTTCAGGAATTTTTCAGCGTGACGCAGTTTAAAATTAAAATCGTGTTCATCGGTTTGCGGACCGAAACGGATTTCTTTTACAACCACTTTCACGGTTTTAGCTTTCATCTCTTTTTGTTTCTTTTTTTGATGATAAAGAAACTTTTGGTAATCAATAATCTTACAAACCGGCGGATCTGCCTTTGGTGAAATTTCCACCAAATCAAGTTCCATTTCGTCTGCCATTTTAAGTGCATCGCGCAAGCTGAAAACACCGGGGTTTTCAATGTTGTCCCCTACCAGTCTTACCTGTGGCACTCTTATGTTATGATTTAACCTGTGTTGAGGTTCCGCCTCTACTCTGGGCCGGTAATTTCTTGGACCTCTTTTGTTAATAGCTATTTTAAATTCCTCCTATTTTAGTTATACAATCCTGAAAGCTGCTCTCTAACTTCATTTGCAAGAAAATCAGCAAATTCACTACTTTTCATTACACCTTTATCACCTTCTCCCTGACGGCGGACTGAAACGGTTTCAGTTTGCATTTCATTTTCGCCCACAATCAGCAAGTAAGGTATTCTTTTTAATTCGTTGTCGCGTATCTTCCTACCAATCTTTTCATTACGATCGTCAACAACGCTGCGAATATCGGAAATATTTAGAAAATCTGAAACTTTTTTCGCATAATCGTTATACTTTTCACTAATCGGTAAAATAACTGCCTGTTCGGGTGTAAGCCACAACGGGAATTTTCCGGCGGTGTGTTCAATTAACACAGCAACAAAACGTTCCATCGAACCGAATGGTGCACGGTGTATCATTACCGGACGGTGACGGTTATCATCCGAGCCAATATATTCCAACTGAAAACGTTCCGGCAGGTTGTAATCAACCTGAACAGTTCCCAGTTGCCAGCTTCGTCCCAGCGCATCCTTGATCATAAAATCAAGCTTAGGGCCATAAAAAGCAGCTTCGCCCAAAACAGTGGTTGTTGACAGACCTTTTTCTTCGCAGGCTTCTACTATTGCTGTTTCAGCTTTGTCCCAGTTTTCTTTTGATCCAATATATTTTTCCGGTTTTTCAGGGTCACGCAATGAAATCTGCGCTGTATAATTTTCAAAACTCAATGCTTTGAAAATGATAAAAATAATATCGATTACTTTTTTGAATTCATCTTTTACCTGGTCGGGGCGACAGAAAATATGTGCATCATCCTGTGTAAAACCACGGACGCGTGTTAATCCGTGCAGCTCACCACTCATTTCATATCGATAAACCGTTCCAAACTCTGCCATCCGGATTGGAAGATCTTTATACGATTTTGGACGAACCTTGTAAATTTCGCAATGATGCGGACAATTCATCGGCTTCAGCATATACTGTTCTCCTTCGGCAGGAGTTGAAATAGGCTGAAATGAATCTTTTCCGTATTTTTCGTAATGACCGGAAGTTTTATACAAATTAACATCACCAATATGTGGGGTCATCACTTGCTCATAACCATATTTTTTCTGTACTTTTTTCAGAAAATCTTCCAGTTGCATCCGTAGTTGTGTTCCTTTTGGTAACCACAAGTGGTAATCCCTGTCCTACAGCGTCAGAAAAAGCAAACAATTCCATCTCCTTGCCAATTTTCCGATGATCGCGCTTCTTGGCCTCTTCAATCATTACAAGGTACTCGTCCAGCATTTTTTGTTTCGGGAAAGTAACACCGTAAACGCGGGTCAGCATTTTATTATGCTCATCGCCACGCCAATATGCACCAGCAATGGAAGTGAGTTTTATTGCTTTAATATAACTCGTATTAGGCAAGTGTGGTCCACGACATAAATCAGTAAATCCTCCCTGATTGTACAAAGTTATAGTACCGTCTTCCAATTCACTGATCAATTCCTGCTTTAGTTCATCACCTTTTTCAGTGAACATTTTTATTGCATTGGCCTTTGAAATTTCAGAACGGATAATATCATTCTTTTCACGAGCCAGTTCCAGCATTTTCTTCTCTATTTTCTCCAAATCCTTTTCTGAAAGAACCTGACCATCGGGAAGATCAACATCATAATAAAAACCCGTATCAACGGTTGGCCCAATTCCAAATTTCGTCCCCGGATAATAAAATTCAATGGCTTCGGCCATCAAATGCGCCGAAGAATGCCAGAATGTTTCTTTTCCTTCCCGATCGTCCCATGTGTTCAGCTTAATTTTAGCATCGGTATTAATTTTACGGGTAAGATCCCAAACCTCGCCATTAACTGAAACAGACAAAACATCATTTGCCAACCGGTTCGAAATCGAATTCGCAATTTCCATCCCATTCACCGGATGATCAAAACTTCGAATACTTTTATCGGGAAGAGTAATATTTACCATTGTTCTTCAATTTTCAAAAATAATTTGCAAAGATAGTTAATCATTCAATATTTTAATAAGATAATCAATATCCTGTAATATGTAATTTCAAATTTAATTTCCGGACAACCCAAAATTCATTTATTTAATGAAACTCCTCGCAACATCACGATTGGTATGGAGATACGGGGAATCCAATTCCGATAAAGACTTTTTTATTGTGTTGGTTCGCTAACCTTCAAGTTGAACCTCAGGGAATGCACTCACCGGAAATCATTAAAAACATCTTAACCTTTCTTTTTACCGATAAACCAAAATAAATTAACCAATATTTAAAATTAAGACAACACAGATACAACATGACATTAAATCATAAATATCTCATTTAATTACATTTAAACAAACATAATTAGATAAAATTGTTTCTCAACAATAAAAATTTATTAATCATATGTTCATTATTAATTTGTTTTTCAATTAATTTTTAAGTAGTTTTGATGAAAATATTTTAATTATATGTTCTTACTGAAATGAAAAGAATTATAACAACTACAGGAAATTCTCTTGATTCTGAATTTGATTTACGGTTTGGAAGAGCTGGCTGGTTTTGTGTTCATGATAATGAAACCGGCGAAACTGAATTTATTAAAAATGAGAATAAAGACTTAAATGGTGGAGCAGGAACGAAATCAGCCGAACTGGTTGCAGAGTTGGGAGCCATACAAGTTATCTCCGGCGATTTTGGGCCAAAAGCAAAATCGCTGCTTGAAAAAATGAAAATACAAATGGTTATTATTGATAAAAAAGATAGAACGGTTCGGGATATATTGAACTATATTAAAATTAAAAATTAAAAAAATGCCAGGAATTGATAGAACAGGACCCGCCGGACAAGGTCCAATGACGGGCAGAAGAATGGGCCGGTGCAATCCTTCCCAAATAGGAAAAACTGATGATGAATTTAAGAGTGCAATAGCTGGTTTGGTTACTGTTGTGATCATAGGTGTAACTAAAATAGTTTGGAATTGGATAAATGAAAAGCGTTTAAAAAGTGACTTGAAATAATATTAACAAATTTAAAGGGAGGTTATTATGCCAGGATTTGACAAAACCGGACCAACGGGACAAGGTGCCCAAACCGGCAGAAAAATGGGAAGATGCAAAACAGAAAATGAAACTTCAACCGATGAACTTGCAACAAGTGGCGGTCGAGGCTTAGGTCGCGGAATGGGAAGAAGATTACGAATGAGAAACGGAGGAAATTCTCCAGGCCAGGGAAGGGGACTGGGGCGAAGACAAGGTGGTAAAAACTAACCACTAATCTTAGGATTTAATAATCGTGTCTTCAACAGGCACGATTATCATTATATAAAGAAAGAAATTATCTTAATTAAAAATTAATATGCGTAAAAAAATTGCAGTTCCGGTTGACGCAAACGAAATTTTAGACGGACACTTTGGACATTGTAAATTTTTCGAAATAATTACTGTGGAAGGGGACAAAATTGTATCGAAGGAAAAAGTTATTCCACCACTCCACGAACCAGGAGTTCTGCCCAAATGGCTGGCTGAAATTGGAGCAACAGATGTACTGGCAGGAGGCATGGGACAAAAAGCCATTCAGATTTTCAATTACAACAATATAAATGTTTTTGTAGGAGCTCCGCAATTATCCGCAACAGAATTGACAAAAGGATTTTTAAACAAGTCGATCGAATTCAATGCCAATTACTGCGACCATTAAATTTCGTTAGACGGAATTCTGAAATTTTATTCTCTAACACTAACATTCATTGAATAATTTGATGGTGTATAAATAATTATTGCTATGAAAATTGCAATTGCCAGCGGAAAAGGAGGAACGGGCAAAACGACAGTATCCGTCAATTTATTTTACTTTTTAACTCGTTTTTACGAATCAGAAGTACATTTGGTTGATTGCGATGTAGAAGAACCAAACGACGCCATATTTTTTCCGCAAGCTTTAAAAACGGATGAGAAACAGATATTTCAAATCATTCCTGAAATCGACACTGAAAAATGTACTTTCTGTCGCAAATGCGCTGATTGGTGCGAATTCAATGCCATTTCGATTGTAAAAAGCATTGGATTTGCTGAAATTAATAACGATTTATGCCACTCATGCGGAGCCTGTTTAGTGGCCTGCAATTTTGGTGCAATTACTGAACATGAGCAACCACTTGGAATTATTACTCATTTCGACATTGGTATTGGAAAAGGATTAACCGAAGGTCGGTTAAAAGTGGGTTCTGCAATGCAGACATCGCTGATTAAACAAGTGAAAAAAGATACCCGCGATTCTGCTGAAATTATTATTTACGATGCACCGCCCGGAACCAGTTGCCCTGTGGTGGAAACTGTTGCCAACGCTGATTATATTATTTTAGTAACCGAACCTACTCCGTTTGGTTTGCACGATTTAAAAATTACTATCGAATTATTAAAAGACCTACAAAAACCTTTTGGGGTAATTGTAAATAAGGCTGGATTAGGCAACGATGACGTTTATCGGTTTCTTGCTGAAAATCAGATCAATTTACTGGGGGAAATTCCATTTGCAAAAGAGTATGCTGCCTGTTACGCCGAAGGAAATATTCTCAATAACATACCAGATGGAATTAAAAATACCTACTTGGATATCATAAAAAAATTACCAGTAAAAACCGGATTGAAATGAAAGAAATAACCATATTAAGTGGGAAAGGCGGTACTGGAAAAACCAGTGTTGTAGCGGCTTTGGCATCGGTAGCTCAAAATGCCGTTTTTTGCGACAATGACGTGGATGCCGCTGATTTGCACATAATTTTCAATCCTGAAATAAAGGAAAGTTATACTTTCTGCAGTGGCAACAAAGCCGTTATCAATACTGAGGAGTGCACCAGCTGTGGATTGTGTGCCGATTATTGTAGATTCGATGCCATTCACCTAAATAAGGTTGGACAATATGAAGTCAATCATTTTCAATGTGAAGGGTGCCGTTTGTGCGAACGGGTTTGCCCTGCTGAAGCAATTATCACGATTGAAAATAACAACAATTACTGGTATGTTTCAGAAACCCGTTTTGGCACCCTTGTTCACGCAAAAATGGGACCGGGTGAAGAAAATTCAGGTAAACTGGTTACCGAAGTGCGGCGCAAAGCAAAAGAAATTGCCACAGAAACAAAAGCCAGTTTTATTATTAATGACGGACCTCCGGGAATCGGGTGTTCTGCTATTGCATCGGTTACCGGAACAAATTTGGTTTTGCTGGTAATTGAACCCACACTTTCGGGATTACATGATACCAAACGGCTGGTTGAACTTGTACAATCCTTTAAAATTCCGTTAGCGGCCGTCATCAACAAATACGATTTAAATGAAGAAATCACGCGCGAGGTGGAAAACTATTTAACCGAAAACCACATTCCATTGGTTGGAAAGTTACCTTTTGCACCTGAAATGGTGGAGTCAATGGTGGTTGGAAAAACAATCGTGGAATTTGCTCCCGAGGAAAAAATCAGCAAGGAGTTTTATTCGATTTGGGAGAAATTTATTTTAAATACGAATTAACACGAAAGTCATGTATAATTATTTGTTTGGACCGGTTCCCTCGCGAAGGCTGGGAATATCTCTGGGTATCAACCTGCTCCCGTCTAAAGTTTGTTCATTAAATTGCATATATTGCGAATGCGGGCCGACTACCAAACTTACTACCGAACGAAAAGAATATGTTCCGGTTGATGAAGTTATAAAAGAGCTTTCCTATTTTTTAACCACCAATCCTGCGCCAGATTACATCACTTTTTCAGGTTCAGGCGAACCAACCCTAAATTCAGGAATAGGTAAAATTCTCGATTTTATTAAAGAAAAATACCCCAACATTCCGGTTGCCATTTTAACTAATGGAACCCTTCTCAGCTTTAAACAGGTACGAAATGAAATAATGAAAGCCGACTTGGTTTTGCCTTCGCTGGATGCAGCAACCAACACTGTTTTCCGAAAAATAAACCGGCTCCCTAAAACCAAGAACATTAAGAATTGCATTGAAGGCTTTATAAGTTTCAGAAATGAATATTCAGGTAAAATAAATCTTGAAGTTTTTATTCTGCCCGGCTACAATAATCATCAGAATGAATTAGATGAACTAAAAAAAACAATCCTGAAAATTAATCCCGATTTGGTTCAGCTAAATACGCTCGATCGCCCTGGAATTTTAACAGATTTAATAGCTGCCACAAAAACCGAATTACAAAAAATTGTTGCGCACTTGAACCTTGAAAATATTGAAATTATTGCTTCAGCACCTGACCGAAAAAAAATTAAGTCGTACCGAAAGGATGTAGAAACTGCAATTCTGGAAACCATTTCAAGAAAGGCTTACACACTTATCGATCTTTCACAAATTCTTGGAAGACATATCAACGAGATCAATAAATACCTTGATATTTTGGAAAATTGGAAAAAAGTAAAAATTAAAAAAAGAGAGAGAGGTATATTTCATCAAATATATGTATAACAAATATTTAAGCGAATCATTAATTTTAAAACAAAGACGTAATGGAACATTTAAATGAGAAAAAAGGAATGCCTTTACTAGGTGACAGCTTTCCTGAAATGACAGTTCAAACAACTCGTGGAGTACTCAATTTGCCATCGCATTATAAGGGCAAATGGTTTGTTTTGTTTAGCCATCCGGCAGATTTCACGCCTGTATGTACTACTGAATTTATTGCCTTTCAACAGCGTTACGACAAATTCAAAGCATTAAATTGTGAATTAATCGGATTAAGTGTTGATCAGGTATTTGCCCACATAAAATGGGAAGAGTGGATAAAACAAAATATGAATATTGAGATTGAATTCCCAATAATTGCAGATACCGGAAATGTTGCAGAAACTCTTGGGATAATTCACCCCGGAAAAGGAACAAATACTGTAAGAGCTGTATTTATTGTTGATACTGAAGCAAAACTTAGAATTATGTTTTACTATCCGCAAGAATTGGGCAGAAATATGGATGAAATATTGCGAGTAGTAGAAGCAATGCAAATATCCGACAAAAATAAAGTTGCAATGCCTGCTAATTGGCCAAATAATGAAATCTTAAAAGACCGGGTAATAATTCCTCCTGCTACTGATGTAAAAACCGCAAATGAAAGACTTAAAAAATCAAAAGATGGAGAATTCGAATGTTATGACTGGTGGTTTTGTCATAAAAAGCTAAAATAACCGAAATAACTAAAAAATAGTTCAACTAATTAATTTATTATATATGAAAAACTATGATGTGATTATTATTGGCGCCGGCCCTGCCGGAATTATTACAGGAACAACGGCAAAAACAGCCTATCCCGGAAAATCAATGTTAATGATTAAAGAAGGAGAAAAAGGATTGGTTCCGTGCGGAATTCCATACATTTTCTACGCGCTGAACGGTGTGGAACAAAACATGATGGGACCAAAACCATTTACTGACATGGGAGGTGAAGTGATTACAGACAAAGTAGTTGATGTTGATGTAAATAACAGCATGGTAAAAACCGAATCGGGACAGGAATTTACCTTCGAAAAACTAGTGTTTGCCACAGGCTCAAAAGTGATCGTTCCAACTTTTATTCCGGGGTACGATCTGGAAAATGTTTTTTATATCAAAAAGAATTACGACTACATCAAAAAACTGTTCGAAGTTCTTCAAACTAAAAAAAATATTGTGGTTATTGGTGGCGGATTTATTGGTGCTGAAGTGGCCGAACAACTTGCCCTGCACCCCGATAAAAATATCACTTTGGTTGAAAGCGAAGAATACTGTTTCTCAAAAGCATTTTCGAGAGATTTGAGTGCAATTGCCACAAAAGCGCTTTCCGAAACCAAAGTCAGGGTGCTAACCTCAACACGGGTTGAAAAAGTGAATAGCGAAAATGGAGTGGCAACTTCGGTAATGCTAAATACTGGGAATACAATTGTTTGCGATGCAGTAATTATGGCAATCGGCTACCGGCCAAACGCCGAACTGGCACAAAAAGCCGGACTCGAATTAAATAAACGAGGCGCCATTAAAGTTGACAATTACGAACGCACCGAAATCCCAAATATTTGCGCGGTTGGCGACTGTTCTCAAACCACTGGGTTTCTTACCGGCCGTTCTGATACAGTGATGCTGGCATCAACAGCCACTGCCGAAGCACGGGTTCTGGGTCACAATTTATTTGGTGTAAAAATCAGAAAACCTTTTAACGGCACAATTGCAGTATTTTCAACCGAAATTAATGGGTTATCAATGGCGGCAGCCGGTGTAAACGAAACCAATGCAAAGTCAGCCAACATTAAAGTGTTTTCAGCCCAGTTCAGCGATTTCGATACCCACCCGGCAGCATTTAAAAATACGTCGGCACTCACTTTGAAATTATTTGCTTCTCCTTGCGACGGGTCTATTCTTGGCGGCGAAGTTTGGGGAGGCAGAACCGCAGGAGAAATAATCAACACCATCAGTTTGGCCATTCAAAAGGGAGTTTCAGTGTTTGAACTGATATCATATCAGATTGGCTCACATCCACTGCTGACGGCTGCGCCAACTAAAACACTTTTAATAAAAGCTGCTGAAAAAATTATAGCAATGATTGAAAACAACAAGGCTTGTTAAATTCTGTTTTTTCAAAAATTCAAAATAAAATCTGAATCTTTGCATGTAAAAATTTGAAAATGACATTAACAGAGAAGAGTTCAAAATTGATCTGGTAAAAACGTTGATGGTATTGGTGTTCCAGCAGAAAATCAGGGATTTCAATCGTATTAAATCATAAGTATTTTATTAATATTCATTTTAAATTCAATTAAATTATATCATTTTACTTGAGAATTATTACATATTTAAATTGATAATTATTTTATTTGCATCTGCCTGAAAAATTTCTAATTACAGTTATAAAATTTGAATTATAATGAATACTAAAAGTCCGCAGGATTGTAATTCAGCTGAAGAAATCAGAACAGAAATTGACCAAATCGATACAAGAATTCTTGAACTTTTTGCATTACGTCATAAATATGTGGAAGAAATTGTCAGGTTTAAAACTGATAAGGTTGGAATTATTGCCCAGGAACGAAAAGATATGGTCATTCAGCAAAGAAAAGACTGGGCGGAGAAAAACGGACTAAATCCCGTAACTTTCGCAAAAATTTATGAATTACTAATTGACAGTAATATTGAACATGAACTCAAACTCCTAAAAGAAAAAAACAGATAGCCAAATAATTCGATTTTAAAAGAAATAAAAATGTACAAAAAGGAAATAAAAGTAATGGACTGCACCGTACGCGATGGCGGGCTGATGAACAAATGGCAGTTCAGCGACGAATTTGTAAAAGGAGTTTACGATGCGTGTGTGGAAGCGGGAATCGATTACATGGAAATTGGCTATAAAAGCAGCGAGCGTGCATTTTCACGCGACGAAGTTGGTCCGTGGAAATTTTGTGATGACAAGGATTTAAGGCGCATTGTTGGCGATAATAATACCAATCTAAAACTTTCGGCCATGGCCGATATTGGCCGTATCGATCCGGAAGATATTCCGCCAAAAAGTGAAAGTGTTCTTGATATGATTCGTGTAGCTTGTTATGTTCACCAGGTTGATAAAGCAGTTTGGCTTGCTGAACATTGCATGGATAAAGGATATGAAGTTACCATTAATTTGATGGCAGTTTCAAAAGTTAATGAAGCTGAATTGGACCAGGCTTTGGCAGATTTGGCAGAATCGAGAGTTCCATCAATATATGTGGTTGACAGTTTTGGAAGCCTTTATTGCGAGAGTATCGAGCACCTGGTAAAAAAATACAAAAATGCATTGCCTGGAAAGAAAATTGGTATTCATGCACATAATAATATGCAACTGGCAATGTCAAATACCATCACTTCAATTATTCACGGCGCAACTTTACTTGACGCTACATTGCTTGGTATGGGCCGTGGAGCCGGAAACTGCCCCATTGAAATTCTGATTGCCTTTCTGAAAAATCCAAAATACAGGTTACTACCATTGTTGGGCGCTATACAAAATCATATTAAACCCTGGGAAGAAAAAATTGACTGGGGATACCATATTCCTTACTTAATTACCGGTGCATTGAACGAACATCCTCGTAGCGCCATGGCCTGGATGGATTCAGAAAGGAAAGATGATTTTGTAGCCTTTATGAAAGAAATGCACGATTACGAACTACTTGAGTAATTTTTTATATTAAAGCTAACTGAACATGCCACCCGATTCTTCGGGTGGCTTTTTTTGTACCGAATTACCGATTTTTAACTTCCGGGATTTAAGACAATCAAATAGTATTTCAGAATTGACAATTTTTATTCCTCTTCCAAATTTCCTTTTTTCAATTGTTTCCATGTATTTTCCACATCCTCTTCTCCCTTAAAATAATCAACCTGAGTACCTTTTTCGAATATAAGGCCAAATGGGAATATATTAACCTTCCCGGAATCAGGGTACTCTGTAACGTCAAATCCCAAATTTGTGCGGATATCCAGGTACACACAAGGCGAATCTGAATGGTTATAAAATTGGTGAGCACTGGTTTCACCCAATTCAAAAAACACCATTTGTCCTTCCTTTAATATTTTCAATTTCTCATGAGTTCGAACCGTCATTTCCCCAGATATAACATACATAAGTTCCTCCGAATTTCGATGAAAATGATACGGAAATGAATATTTTCCCGGATTCAATTTACGCATATCAAAAATCAACTGTTTGGAATCTGACATTTTTGACAGCCGGGGTGTTAATGTATGTATATCAAACCGGGTCAGAGCTGAAGGATTATTCCCAAATTCAAGCTTTTCAGGATCAATAAATGTTGCCATAACTTTAGTTTTTAACTGAATAATTCATAAAATTAAACACCAATTTGACAGTCAAAGTTACATAATGTTTCTTTGACAATTTTTGGAACATGTGATCAATAAATTATTTCCATTGAAAATGTGAATAATATCTTTATTTAGCTTTTGTTCCAAATTCATTTTTACCTTATTCAACAATTTTTACTTTTGTTTTATCAATTAAATAAATCTTTATCAGAATGAAACAATTGTTGGTATTTGCAGCCATAATATTAACACTGGGAACATTTGCACAGGAATCCCAGCGATTTACATTGAGTGACATATTCGAGAAGCAAATTTTTAAGGAACAAACTGTTACAGGGCTTCGTTCCATGAACGACGGCGAAAATTATACAACGCTTGAGAATAACACAAAAATTGTAAAATACAACTATAAAACCGGACAGGAAGTTGCCATGCTTTTTGACGTCACAAAAATCAGGGATGCAGCTATTTCCTCGTTTTCTGATTATGAATTTAGTGCCGATGAAACCAAAATTTTGCTGACAACTAATAAAAAACCAATTTACAGGCACTCTTTTACAGCTGAATATTATGTCTGGAATTTGGTAACTGAAGAATTAACCCCACTTTCGTCTTACGGTCCGCAGCAAGGTGCAACTTTTTCTCCCGATGGTGAACGTTGTGCATTTGTTCGTGATAACAATATTTTTATTAAAAACCTGAAATTCGGAAGTGAAAGCCAGGTTACTTTTGATGGCGCAAAAAACAAAATTATTAACGGAATTCCCGACTGGGTTTACGAGGAAGAATTTGGGGATTTCACTGCCCGTGAAGGATTCAACAAAACAATTTGGTGGTCGCCCGACAGTAAATTTCTGGCATTCCTACGATTCGACGAAAGCGAAGTCCCCGAATATTCCATTCCGCTTTACGCCGGCGCAAGTCCCGAACTAACCCAATATAAACTTTATCCGGGCGAGGAAACTTATAAATATCCAAAAGCCGGCCAGAAAAATTCGATCGTTACGGCGCATACCTACGAAATACGCTCAAAGGCAACCATTAAAATAAAAACCGGCGAAGAAACTAACCTGTACATTCCGCGTTTAAAATGGACACCCGACGCCAATAATCTGGTTGTTATGCGACTGAATCGTCATCAAGACCAGTTGGACATTTTATATGCAAATCCATATACCGGTGATTCACGGGTGGTACTTACAGAGAAAAATAAACGCTACATCGATGAAGATTTTTTGGATGCTTTTATCTATTTAAAGGATGGACGGTTTGTGATCAGCAGTGAACGCGATGGCTGGTCGCACCTCTATCTTTATGATAAAGACGGTTTTGAAATTAAAAAACTTACTGAGGGTGATTTTGATGTAACCAACTATTATGGTTATGATGCAGCCCGAAAGCTTTTCTACTTCCAGGCTGCTGGTGAGTCGCCGCTTCGCAGGGAAGTTTATTACATTAGTGAAGACGGAAAAAAGAAGGGAAAAATTTCAGTACAGGAAGGTACCAACGTCGCTGATTTTAGCAAAAACTTCAACTATTATGTTAATTATTTCAGCAGTAGTAAAACGCCATCACTAATTACTGTTCACGACCAAAAAGGAACCAAACTAAGAACTTTGCAAGACAATACGGTTTTAAAAAACACGGTCAAATTATTAAATGTAGCACAGAAAGAATTCTTTCAGTTTAAAACTTCCGGAGCTACTGAATTAAACGGGTTTATGTTAAAACCTTCGGGATTTGATGCGAACAAAAAATATCCTGTAGTTATTGTTCAATATAGTGGGCCGAATTCACAGGAAGTAATTGATGACTGGGAAAGTGAAGGTTGGTACGAGTATCTTGCACAGGAAGGATTTATTGTGGTTTGTGTTGATCCGCGTGGGACAGCTGCCCGTGGCGAGGAATTCAGAAAATGTACATACATGCAACTGGGAAAATACGAATCGGACGACCTTGTGGAAACTGCAAAGTATCTAGGGACTTTGCCTTACGTCGACAAAAATAATATCGGTGTCTGGGGATGGAGTTATGGTGGTTTTATGACGTTGCTGACCATGGAAAAAGGCGGAAGTTTATTTAAAGCCGGTATTGCTGTGGCACCGGTAACCAGCTGGCGTTTTTACGACACGGTTTATACAGAGCGTTACATGCGGACACCGGAAGAGAATCCTGACGGGTACGATGACAATTCTCCTCTTACCCACGCCGGTAATATTAAAGGTAGGCTGCTGATCATCCATGGTTCTGCAGATGATAATGTTCATGCACAAAACACCTATGAAATGACGGAACAACTGGTACAGTCCGGTATTCAGTTCGATATGGCTATTTATACTAATCGCAACCACGGTATTAAAGGTGGAAATACGACCATGCATTTATATACAAAAATGACCGACTTTTTAAAAGATCAGCTGAAATAATAATATGCCTGATTTGTTTTAAGCGTTTAATTTTTCTGAACTTTAATAACTACGAAAATGAAACGGATCTTCAGTTACTTTCTACAGGGAATTTTACTCGTTGCACCAACGGCAATTATCGTCTTTATTCTCTATTCACTTTTTATGAAAATTGATAGCTGGGTAGCCAATAATTTTGAAAAATTGATTGGATTTACAGTTCCTGGGTTGGGAATTCTATTCCTGTTTATAACGATTACCTTGCTTGGCTTCGCCGGACAAACTGCTATTTTCAGACCGATTAAACGAATGGCGGATAAAGTGATAAAAAGAATTCCGTTGCTGCATTTGCTCTATTCTTCATTTAACGATCTTTTTTCTGCCTTTGTTGGAAAAGAGAAGAAATTTAATACCCCGGTAAAAGTATTTTTTAATAAAGAAAATAACCTTTACAAATTGGGTTTTATCACCAAAGAAAGTATGGAAGAAATTGGAAACGAAGAACTGGCAGCAGTTTATTTTCCACACTCTTACAACTTCTCGGGCGAACTTTATCTCGTCCCCGCAGATCGTGTTGAAAAAATTGATCTTCCGCCATCAGAAGTAATGAAATTTATAGTTTCAGCAGGTGTTACTAAAGTTGAACCATTAGATGCTGAATAAAATTTAACAGGCGGGTTTCTTTAATTTATAGCCTGAATCGTTACTTTCGCCATATTTTCAAAAAATCAGCGCAAGATGTAAGCTTTAAAAACTTTTCACCTTGCACTAAAATGATCAGGTTGAACTTATGGCTAATTCAACACTGTAAAAAAAGAAATAAACAAATAATGCTTATTCCGCAGCAAACACAACATTGTATGTTTTCACCACTCCATTATAATCAAATTTTACTACGGCAGTTCCGTCTTTCGATTCAGCCTGTGTAATATTAACTTTTACATTCCTATCACTTGCAGAAGCCGATACTTTTGGCGTTCCGTTAGTGCTTGCTGGAACGGTATATTTAGCTTCATAAAGATCAACACCCGTAATACCGTTTGCATTTGTTGACCTAACCGGAGTGTCCGGCAACTCAATTGCTCCACCGTCAACCATAATACTTACAGTAGGTACAACCGGACGAACGATTTTCTTTTTGGCAGAGCTGAATCCCAGTCCGGCTAAATCGAAAAGACCTTCCGAGTCAGAACCTTCAGCCACAAGGAAAATAGCATGCTTTTTATCCATATTGTCGACAGTTGATGAAACGTCGATCGTGAATTCTGTTACCTCCTGCACAGCATTTGCAGGAACACTTATTTCGCCAATTTTTTTGCCCTTCCATGTATCATTGTCCCATGGTCCGTCTAACCAAATATTTACCTTAAATGCGGTTGTTGTTTTTGGTGTAAGGAACAGGTTAAATGCTGTTTTATTCCCGGGTTTAGTCCCTTCGAAAGCTTTCAAGCCTTTCGTGTCTTTGTCGAGCCCTCCAAAGCCAAAATATTTATATCCTATTATGTTTCCGTTTTCAACATTTGTAATGGGCATGTTATTATCCCAAATATCCCATGAGTCCTGTTGGCTTTTTTGGTTGGAAAGATAGCACGCATAACCTGCAGAGTAATATTGATAAGGATCGAGACCGTAAATGTGGAAGCCTTCCGACGTTACTTCTGCGCCAGTATATTCATTTCCCTGACTATCTTTAGCTGTCCAAATATTATCTTCCGAGTACGGATCATAACCCCTGATTGTAACTTTTCCGCCTTCTGATACTGGTTTTTCATCCCATTCAACTTTAACGGGTGCTACCATCGGCTGACGAGCATATCCGAATCCTCTTGGTGCCCTGTGATAAAAAACATAATACTGATCATTGATCAACTGGACACTGCCATGGGTGTTATGTCCCGAATAACCGGTTTGAAGTGCAGTACCGTCCTCATTTAACACCGGTCCACGTGAATCAACAAGAACGCCACCAGCTTTCCATGGTCCCAGCGGAGAGTCGCCATAAGCATAACGCAATGCAGAATTGGTACTGCCCAGACCATAATCAGGTCCGGAATATCCGCTGTAAACCCAGATATATTTATTTCCTATTTTTCGGATAGACGCAGCTTCAAAAAAGTTAAACCTGCCAAGATCCTCACCTGGATAGACACTGGCGTATTTTGTGCCTTCCGGGTCTCTGACGACACCATATCTGGTACTGGCAGGAATAAAAGGATCAATGGCTTTGGTTCCTGGTCGGAGCGAATACATCGTACTCTGATCTAACTGACCCGCCGTTGATCTTTGAAATCCCCAGTATCCGTAAGCTCTGAAACCGATCTCATAATCAGAATCTTTAGGGTCCGTAATATATTCGATATATACAGCAGGATCAAATCCCATGGTACTTCCGGGTATCGTTCTTGTCCCGTCGTCAGTCATGTTAAGAGGAGTAAACGGACCGTCTGGACGGCTTCCTTTGGTTACCATTGCTTCTCTGCCCCTTCCACGACTGTGTGGGTACAGATAATATACTTTTTTGCCGTCTTTCCCTTTTACCTCAACAAGGTCGGGGGCATACATAACATCCCATTGTCCACTAATCGGGTAGGTAAAAATGGAGCCTTCATCGCGCCAGTTCGACAAGTCCTCAACTGGTGCCGACCATGCCCTGATGTCTGGACCGCAATAACTGTTAACCCTTACATCGTGCGATCCAATGATATATACGCGGTATTTTCCTGGATTGTCAGGATCTTCAAAAACACGTGGTTCTCCGTCGGGTAAATGCTCCCACAACGGCAGATATGGATTTCCGGCACCATGATAAACATACTGGCTGGTTGACTGATTATTTTGCCCACTTGATTCTTTTGCAGAAAAAAGAAACATAACCGCGACAAATAAAATTATATGCGGCCTTTTAAAAACAGATAAAACTTTCTTCATTTTTGGTTTTTTTTTTGCTCTAATGATTGAATATTTTAATAAAACCCCGGAGTACTTTGTCGGTTTCACCCGGACGTTGTTCATTTGATTTAGATTAAAACGTACAACAATCGCAAATTTAGAAAATAAAATTAGTAGGTCAGCCGAAGTTTGGACAAATCGTGGATATTTACTCCTTGTTGGTGTGTTTACAGGTTGCAGGGGATAAAAGAGTAGAGAGTAAAGATATTTAACCTGGAGGAAACGGATTTCATCCGCTTTTAAAATTAAATTAAAAACTGAAACACCCTATTGCCCGCTGATAATTGCCTACTAAACTCTAATCTTTGAACATTGACCAATTTCCTTTAATTGCCACTCGTAACTCTAAGATCCCCTTTTTCTTCTGCTAAAAAACATTTTGTTGATCTAAAACCAATCCCTAAATTTGAGACCAATGAAACCCTGTGACTCCCGGAAGATTTGACACGAAGATAGCCACCCCAGGATTTCAGTTTTTCAGTATTAAAATATACTCGTTTGTAAACGTTTATAAATACTTAAAAGCGAAATATATTTAACTGTATAAACATACCCTAACGTTAAAATTTCAGTGAAAACAACTTTTCAGGATTACTAAAATTGATGTTTTTATTGATCAAATCAGGATCAATTTCACCCTTGATGTAAATTAATGCATTATCGTCTCCCCCAACAAGAACAACCATTTCATGAATAACGTTGTCGTCCATCTTTGCAAAAATGGTTACATCCTCATCATCGCTTTTTGTTGTCAACAACGTCTCAAAATCATTATGCCGGTTAATCTGGTTTTCAAACTCCGCGTGCAAATTTATCCGGGAATTTAAGTCGTCATTGTCTATTGCCAAAACCCGCACTTTATCAATGTTTTCCAGAAGATCCCGTTCATTTTCTTCCAAATCACCAAAACTGGCAGCCAGATGAATTACCCAACCCGGTATAGTAATGGTTGTTACGCCATCCTTAAAACGGTATTTTGTAAACGCTTCAGAAACTCCCGGATTATATTCACAGGAAGACAAAACAAAAAGTGTTGCTATTAAAATGAAGTAGATTTTTTTCATCGCCGCAGATTTTAATTGTTTATTATTTCTCCGGTTTTCAAACCGGAAGCTATACATGGCATTTAAAGTTTCTTTCAGGAATGACGTACAATAAAAGAATTCGTTACTCAATACCTTATTTTTTTGTTTTCATTGAAAATTACCATTGGCAAATTCAAATTGCAAAATTTATCGACAAACAGTAATTTTAATTCTGTTATTTAAATTTAAAAGAGGACTTTTGGTAAACAAATCTTGTTTTAACTCCTCTGGTTATTATAAGAAAAACAAATTTTATTTTTAATGAAAGCCTGGGTAATTAATAAAATAAGCGACTTAACAAAAGAGATTCAACCACTTCAGTTGGTTGATTTACCTAAACCTGAACCAAAAGAAGGAGAAATCCTTATACGAATTAATGTTTGCGGGGTTTGTCATACCGAAATTGACGAAGTGGAAGGTAGGACTCCGCCACCGGTATTTCCTGTTGTTCCCGGCCATCAGGTAGTAGGAATCGTTGAAAAATCGATGGCTCCTGAAAGTGACATCCAGGAAGGCGACCGCGTTGGTGTTGCGTGGATTTATTTATCCTGCGGAAGGTGCGAATATTGTCTGGCAGGAAAAGAGAATCTTTGTGCCGATTTTGTGGCAACCGGCCGCGATGCCAATGGCGGTTATGCAGAATATATGGTTGTCCAGGCAAAATTTGCTTATAAAATCCCCGGTATATTTTCCGATAAAGAAGCTGCGCCGTTACTCTGCGCAGGTGCCATCGGGTACCGTTCAGTGGCGCTCTGTAATACGAAAAATGGAGACAAAATAGGATTAACAGGTTTTGGCGCTTCTGCACATTTAGTTTTGAAACTGATACGATATCAATATCCTGACTCAGAAGTTTATGCATTTGCAAGGAATCCTAAAGAAAGGGAATTTGCTTTGGAACTGGGCGCTGCTTGGGCGGGAGACTCTACTGACACTCCTCCCCGACTTTTAGATTGTATTATCGATACAACCCCGGTATGGAAACCAGTTGTTCACGCACTGGAATTTTTAAAACCTGGAGGAAGACTGGTCATCAACGCCATACGCAAAGAAAGCGTCGATCAGGATTATCTTTACAATATCAACTACGAGCGCCATCTCTGGATGGAAAAAGAAATTAAAAGCGTGGCCAATGTTACTCCTTTCGATGTTAAGGAATTTATTCGGATCGCTGCTGAAATGCCTTTTAAGCCGGAAGTAGAAATTTATCCGTTTGAAAATGCCAACCAGGCCTTACTTGATATAAAAAACAGAAAAAACAGGGGTGCGAAAGTTCTTGTTATCTGATAAACAATAAATTCGCGAATATAAAAGTATGCCGGAATGAAAAAAGGATCACTCCTTAAGGAAGGGCTCAAACTCAGCTTTAAGTCCTATAATTTACAGTTAAAATATGTTTTTACGCTGGCCGGAAGCTCACGTAATTCGACTCCTGTAATGTTCACACAAATTGATTTTCAGGGTTACTCAGGTTACGGGGAAGCTTCAATGCCACCTTATCTCGGAGAAAGTCATGATTCAGTATCACGTTTTTTGTCAACACTGGATTTGAATCAGTTTACCAACCCATTTCAAATGGATGAAATATTGGAATATGTTGATTCCGTCTCACCTGGAAATACGGCTGCCAAAGCATCAGTCGATATTGCTTTACATGATCTTGTTGGAAAAATACTGAATCAACCCTGGTATAAAATCTGGGGACTTTCTCCGGAAGATACACCTGATACTTCATTTACAATTGGAATCGATACTACGGAAATGATACGACAAAAGGTAAACGAGGCAAAAGATTTCAATCTGTTAAAAATAAAACTGGGCAGAGAGAATGATAAAGAATTAATTGAAACCATTCGTTCAATAACTAATGTGCCACTTAGTGTTGATGTAAATCAGGGATGGAGAGATAAAAATATGGCACTTGAAATGGTTCACTGGTTGCATGAAAATGGGATTGTATTTGTGGAACAACCTATGCCAAAAGAGATGAAAGACGAAATAGCATGGCTTACCGAACATTCGCCGCTACCCATTATTGCCGATGAAGCAGTTCAGCGCCTTTCTGATGTTAACGATGCAAAAGGTATTTATTCCGGAATCAACATAAAACTAATGAAATGCACCGGCATGAGGGAAGCGTACAGAATGATTACACTTGCGCAGGCAAACCGCATGAAAGTGATGATCGGGTGCATGACAGAAACATCGTGTGCAGTTTCGGCAGCGGCGCAGCTTTCTCCCAAAGTTGACTGGGCCGATCTGGATGGCAACCTGCTAATTTCGAACGATGTTTTTAAGGGCGTTGAAATCATAAAAGGGAAAATTACACTCAATGATCTTCCGGGTATCGGTATTGAAAAAATCTGACCAAACAAATCAATTTTCCATTTGTTTTTGGAATAGAAACAACTTTTGAAACAATGGAAAATCAAAAACAGGAATACCGAAAACTTACCGATTTTGAAGAGTATGTAATTGTTCATAAAGGAACCGAACGTCCGTTTTCGGGAGAATATGAAGATTTCTACAAAAAGGGTACTTATGTTTGCAAGCGGTGCGGTGCAGAATTATATCGTTCCTCGAATAAATTTGACGCCCATTGCGGCTGGCCAAGTTTTGATGACGAAATTCCAGGTGCTGTTAAAAAATCAGTTGATGCCGATGGGCGTAGAACAGAAATAACCTGTGCTAATTGCGGAGGACATTTGGGGCATGTATTTTATGGCGAAGGCTTTACAAATAAAAATACGCGGCACTGTGTTAATTCCATATCTCTTCAATTTGTTCCGAATGTGGAAGAAAACAATAAAATGGGAATGTAACTCTCTCCCTATAAATTCATCAGGTTTGTTAATAATAAACCAGTGTCTATTTCACATCTAAAATAATATGTAAAACACTGTGTTTAAATTTGATAGGCTATTGACTTGCTCGGAATTTATTTATAACTTGTATATTCCTAGTGTACTAGGAGCTCTGGTTTTATCACAACTTAATTGGGTGCCACCGGGTGAGTCCCGGTGGCCTTTTTTATGTATTATCCTTTATCCTGAATAATATTCATTTAACGAGATCAAATCACTGGAGTTGCAAATCGGGCAATTTGTTGTTTTGTCAGAGTAGTCGCTAAAACTTGCCTGACAAGAGTTACATTTATACCAGTTTTTATCGAAGTAAACATCACCGCCACGGAAAAGCAAATCCCTTCCTTCTACAAAAGAAGTCGCTACTTTTTTTCTAGCCTCTTCGTAAATTCTGGTCAATGTCGGTCTCGAAACATCCATATAAACCGCCGCCTCTTCCTGAGTCAGATTCTGATAATCAAGTAACCGGATAGCTTCATATTCTTCCAAATGAAGGATTACCTCATTTGATTTTCTTCCGCGAATACCATAAACCGACATACCTTTAATTACTGGGGGTACCTGAATTCGTCTGTTTCGTTTTTTTCTGGGCATATTAAATAGAATTAAGTTTACTTAATAAAAAGTGATCTACTAAAACAAGTGCGGCCATTGACTCAACAATTGGCACTGCTCTTGGAAGTACACAGGGATCATGTCTTCCCGTTGGATTTATCGTTGTTTCCTGTTTGTTTTTATCAACGGTTTGCTGCTCTTTTAAAAGCGTTGCAATAGGTTTAAAAGCAACATTGAAATAAATATCCTCACCATTAGAGATACCACCCTGTATTCCTCCGGAATTATTTGTTTTGGTGCGAATACCTTCTTCAGTAGTAATAAAAATATCGTTATGCTGAGACCCGCTGAGTTTTGTTCCTTCAAAGCCTGAACCATACTCAAAACCCTTTACAGCATTTATTCCTAACATGGCAAAGCCGAGATCGGCATGGAGTTTATTAAACACTGGTTCCCCCCAGCCTGCAGGAACTCCTTTAATAACGCCTGTAATAACTCCTCCGACAGTATCGCGGTCTTTTCCGGCGGCTTCAATACGGGCAATCATCTTCTCAGCTGTTTCAGTATCCGGACAACGAACAATGTTATCTTCTGTTTTTGAAAGATCAAGTTCAGTATATGATTTTTCCAAAGTAATTTCACCAACTCTTGAAACAAATGCCTGTACAGAAACATCAGCTTTTGCCAGTATTTGTTTTGCAATTGCGCCAGCTACTACCCGGGCAATTGTTTCTCTTGCTGAAGAACGACCACCGCCGCGATGATCACGCGTTCCATATTTTTGAATGTAGGTGTAATCGGCATGCGAAGGCCGAAAAACATCTTTCAGCTCATTATAATCATTTGAATGCTGATCTTTATTCCAAATCACAAAAGCAATTGGAGTACCTTGTGTTTTTCCTTCGAATACACCCGATAAAAATTCAACCTGATCAGGCTCTTTTCGTTGTGTAGTAATTTTTGATTGTCCGGGTCTTCTTCTTGCAAGATCATTTTGAATTAAATCAATGTCGATTTGCAAGCCGGCCGGACATCCGTCGATAATACCACCAATACCTCTACCATGCGATTCGCCAAAAGAAGTTAAACGAAATATTTTACCAAATGAATTCATAATTCACACAAAAACCTTGTTCTCTGTAGTAACATAGAAAACAAGGTTAAAGTAGTTAAATTGAACAAATAATCAAAATATCTAATTAACATCCACAACCGCAACCTCCGTGTGAATGTTCAGCATCGCATGATTCCTCTTCGCCACAACCGCAACCGCCACTTCCGCAGCCACAGCTACCTCCTCCTGATAAAATCTGTGCAACTTCTTCATCGGAAGCTTCACGAACTTCGATCACTTTTCCAGCAAAAAACAAATCTTCCCCAGCAAGCGGATGATTGAAATCCATTTTTACAGTTTCATTATTTACCTCAATAACAAGCCCGTTTAAACGCTGACCGTTACTGCTCATCATCGGAACTGTATTTCCAACCTGAATCAGCTCGTCATCGAATTCACCATTAACCAAAAAAACGTTCCTAGGTAATTCCACAACAGCCTCTTCGTTCACTTCGCCATAAGCATCATCCTTGTTTAACCTGATGTTAAAAGGTTCACCTTCGCGCAATCCGGCAAGATGCGACTCAAATTTTGGCAACATCACTCCTGCTCCGTACAAAAATTGTAATGGCCTGTCATCAGTTGCCTGTTCAACAACCTCGCCATGCTCGTCATCCAACCTCAAATCATAGGTTAACGTCACCATCGAATATTTTCCTATTTCCAACATATATTAAGTTTTAAACTTTCTAAAATAACACGCAAATAAAACGAATTTAGCGGATAGAACAAAATACAAACTACTCTTTTTTCGCATTCTTAACAAAAGAACATTTTAAGTAGTATTATTGTTTTTTAATACGCTTTATATGATATTTAAATATTTAGCTTACCGATAATCAATAATAAGACAAATTATTGCTAATAACTATTAAAACAAAAATCACTGGTTTTTATAAAATTTTTCAGGAGCCCTTATTGCCCTGACAACCAATATAATTCCAAGAATAACAAATGGAATACTAAGTATTTGACCCATATTAAGCGGCATATTGGCTTCAAAAGCCTCCTGATTTTCTTTTACAAATTCAATCAGAAAACGTGCTCCAAAGATGAATATAAAAAAGACCCCAAGTAGCATTCCTTCTTTATTTTTTGCATTTGTTTTCCAGTACATATAAAATAACACCGCAAACGCAATTAAATAAGCCAGTGCTTCATAAATCTGTGTTGGATGTTTTGCCACTGTCTCACCATTTCGTTCGAAAATAAATCCCCAAGGCAATGAAGTCTGAACTCCATAAATTTCAGAATTCATCAGGTTTCCGGTACGAATAAAAGCTGCCACCAAAGCGGTTGGGACAACAACACGGTCAAGTACCCATAACATTGATCGCTTGGTTACATTTCGGGAATAAAAGTAAATTGCAACCAAAATTCCGATTGCTCCTCCATGACTTGCCAATCCACCGTGCCAAACTTTTATTATTTCACCCGGGTGTTGAAAATAGTAATTCGGGTCATAAAATAGAACATGACCCAAGCGAGCTCCAACGACTGTTGCAATAATGAGGTAAAAAAACAGACTGTCAATCCATTTCTGACTGACTTTTTCTGATTTTAGCATTCGTTCTCCAATATAATAACCAATAAGAAAACCGCCGGCAAATAACAAACCATACCAGCGAATGGCACGCGATCCGATGTGAAAAATATCAGGATTTACATTCCAATGAATAAAGTCCAAAAAGTTTATCATGTAATGATTATTAAGTTTAGCTATTATACAACTCCCTTGCCGTGACAATATTTATATTTCTTACCACTTCCACATGGACACGGATCGTTCCTTCCAACTCTTTTTTCCACTTTTACCGGTTGTGGCTTGCCCTGTTCCTGGGTGTTTGCTGACGCTCCTTCCATTGGATTATTTGCTGATGGCAATTCTGATTTTTGTGTTTTATACCGGCTCATATCGGTACGCTTCCGTGCCTCCGCTTCTTTCACCTGATCCGGGCTCTGAATCGGAATATGTCCTTTCATCAACGTAGAAACCACATCTTTATTTACCTTATTCACCATTTGTTTAAACAAATTGAACGACTCAAGTTTGTAAATCAATATGGGATCTTTCTGTTCATATGTAGCATTTTGTACCGACTGTTTCAGGTCATCCATCTCACGAAGCTGTTCTTTCCAGGCCTCATCAATAGTATTCAGAACAATTTGTTTTTGATAGGATTTTACCAATTCTTTTCCTTTGTTCTGATAGGATTTTTCCAGGTTACAAATAATTTGAAAAACCCTTTTCCCGTCAGAAATAGGAACTACAATATTTTTATAAACGTTTCCCTTTGTTTCATAAACATTTTTTATAACCGGAAATGCCTGCTTGGAGATAATTTCAACTTTTCGATTATAACCTCCGATTATTTTTTCATAAAGCTTATCGGTTATTTCTGGAGGATTAAGGCTTTTAAATTCTTCTTCGTTAACAGGTGATTCAATGGAAAGCAATCTCAAAAGTTCCATATTGAAATCTTCAAACTGATCGCTCCCATGATATTCATTCACTAATTCTTCAACCGAATCGTACATCATATTCAGCACATCAACTTCCAACCGCTCACCAAAAAGAGCATGACGACGTCTTTTATAGATGATTTCACGCTGTGAGTTCATCACATCATCATATTCCAGCAATCGCTTACGAATGCCAAAGTTGTTTTCTTCTACTTTTCTCTGCGCCCGTTCAATGGATTTTGAAATCATAGAATGCTGAATTACCTCACCTTCCTTTAATCCCAGCCTGTCCATAATTCCTGAAATCCGGTCGGAGCCAAATAAACGCATCAGATCATCTTCAAGAGAAACATTAAACTGTGATGACCCCGGATCGCCCTGACGACCGGAACGACCACGCAACTGCCGGTCAACACGCCGGGAATCATGCCGCTCAGTACCAATAATTGCCAAACCACCTGCTTTTTTTACTTCAGGGGTAAGTTTGATGTCGGTACCACGACCAGCCATGTTAGTAGCAATGGTTACCATACCGGAATGACCTGCCTCAGCTACGATTTCAGCTTCACGCGCATGAAGTTTGGCATTCAAAACATTGTGTTTTATGCCTTTCATTTTAAGCATACGGCTCAGCAATTCTGAAATTTCCACCGATGTTGTACCCACTAAAACCGGGCGTCCTGCTTTATTCAGTTCTACAATTTCATCAATAACAGCATTGTATTTTTCACGCTTGGTTTTGTAAACCAAATCTTCCACGTCTTTTCTGATAACCGGTTTGTTGGTAGGAATAACAACAACTTCCAGTTTGTAAATGTCCCAGAATTCGCCGGCTTCCGTTTCAGCAGTACCGGTCATACCAGCCAGTTTGTGGTACATTCTGAAATAGTTCTGTAAAGTAATGGTTGCGAAAGTTTGTGTGGCGGCCTCAACTTTTACCTGTTCCTTGGCCTCAATAGCCTGATGCAAACCATCAGAATAGCGACGGCCTTCCATAATACGACCAGTTTGTTCATCAACAATTTTTACTTTGTTATCGATAACCACATATTCTACATCGCGTTCAAACATGGTATATGCTTTCAGCAACTGGTTGATTGTATGTACACGTTCCGATTTTACAGAATAATCCTGCAGTAAAACATCTTTCTTTTCTAACAAATCATCATAATCCAAACCTGAGTTTTGTAGTTCCGCAATCTTGGCTCCCATATCGGGCAGAATAAAGAAATCAGGATCATCAAAACCATGGGAAATCAAATCAATTCCCTTGTCAGTTAATTCTACCGAATTTTGTTTTTCCTCAATAATAAAGTAAAGTGGATCTGTTACTAAATGCATGTTTTTATTATTTTCCTGCATATAGAAATTCTCCGTTTTCTGAACCAGTGCCTTCATCCCCTCTTCACTGAGGAACTTTATGATTGATTTATTTTTAGGTAAACCTTTATGTGCCCTCAACAGTAGTAATCCACCTTCCTTCGTTTCATCACTGGTAGCATTTTCCTTGTTCAGCAACTTTTTAGCGTCAATAAAAATCTGGTTTACCAAGGTCACGTTGTGCTTTATATAGTCTTTCAACATAAACTTTTAGTTCTTCAAATTGCTGATCCTCGCCTTTTGGTACCGGACCTGAAATGATTAAAGGCGTTCTGGCATCATCAACTAAAACCGAGTCAACCTCATCAACGATGGCGTAATGATGCCTCCGCTGTACCAAATCTTCGGGATTGATGGCCATGTTATCGCGCAGGTAATCGAAACCAAACTCATTATTTGTTCCAAATGTGATATCAGCATTATATGCTTTTCGTCGTTCTTCCGAGTTAGGTCTGTGTTTATCTATACAATCTACCGAAAGACCATGAAACTCATACATCGGTCCCATCCACTCGGCATCACGTTTTGAAAGGTAATCGTTAACAGTAACAATATGAACTCCCCTACGTGCCAGGGCATTAAGAAATACAGGCAAAGTTGCTACCAGCGTTTTTCCTTCTCCGGTTGCCATTTCCGCAATATTTCCACGATGAAGCACAATACCACCGATCAACTGGACATCATAATGTACCATGTCCCATTCAACCTCGTTTCCACCAGCAATCCAACGATTTTTCCAAATCGCTTTTTCACCATCGATGATAATACTGTTTCGTGTTGCTGCAAGATCTCTGTCAAATTCAGAAGCAGTAACTTCAATTGTCTTATTTTCAACAAAACGTCGGGCGGTATCTTTCATAACCGCAAAAGCAGCTGGGAGTACTTCTTCTAAAACTGTCTCTATTTTTTCATCGATAAGCGTTTCGAGTTTATCAATCTTTTCATATATTTTTTCGCTATCCTGAATTTCAGCTTCTTCAGCTTCTTCCTTCAGTTTGGCAATTTCGTCTTCTTCTGGTTTGATGCGTTCATCAATAATTTTTTTAAGATTATCCGATTCTTTCCGAAGATCATCGTTACTAAGTTGTGATATGCGATCGTATTCCAGTTTAATTTTTTCAACAACGGGGCCAACTTCCTTTATATCTCTTTCTGATTTATTCCCAAGTATTGCACCCAGAACTTTATTTATAAAAGCCATTTTATTCTTCTTTAGTCATAAAACAAAACCTGTGCAAAGGTAATTAATTGTACAGGTCAAAAAAACGTTCGTTTTGAATTTATAAAAATTATGCCATTTTCTAATATCAAATTTATGTCAGCCATTATTTCCGCTCATTATGACAAAAATTGTAAATAAATGCAAAATCAAATTGAAGTTTTTCCTCGTTCTTATTTTTTGCAATAGAAATCAAATGGTATAACTATTTTTGCATTAAACAATTTTTTAAATGGGAACGATAAAAAAATGCTTCGTTTGTGAGGAACCTATTTCTACCGATTTTTATGAACTAAATACTGAAGTAAATATGCCTGTTTGCAGCAAATGTAAAAGAACTGAAAAAGAAAAAACAAGGATTGAAGAATTGCTGGACAGTCTTGCCGACGGTTTTGTTTGTGGATGTATATAAAAGAACCGCAGTCTCCTGCGGTTTATGAACATTGTTTCTTGTTTTTTTAATTCAGTAAATGTGTATATCCTTTATTAATTAAGTCGGGTAAATAACTGGCAATTAGTTCTAAAGCCTTTTCGTCATCAACCGGATTTGGAGTAATAATTTGCTGTCTTTTCATTTGATTCTGATTAAGAACTGCTGAGGTAATTTTATTAGGTACATTTCTGCAGCTTTTTCTTACTTTTTTAGTACCAAAACCTTCAGTTGAAGCCAGGTAACATACTTCGAAAAATTTGGAGTGAACAACATATTCTGTTCCTTTCAGAGTTTTGTGTTTAATTACAGTTATTGGAGTTTCGTCGCTGCTGTAACTAATCTTCCAAACAGCTTTTACATCCTTATCCAAATACAAATCATTCACTTCTGTAATTGTGTAATCGTTTAATTCAGAGCTTGTTCCCATTGCAAGTACATTTTTACCACATAATACTACAACGAATAAGATTGCGAATAAAAAAACTGATTTTTTCATGGCTCACGTTTTTAATGTTAATAATGTTTTCTGTTTTATTGTTTCATATTAAAAGACGGGCAAACCATGATGTCGTTACAGAAATAGTCTTTAAAATTCAAGAAAATAGACAAAACCTGTTTTCAAATCGACGAAAGTGAGCTTATATTCTGCAAATTATATTTTTCGAGATATTTTCTCAAACGGTTCATTCCTTCTTCAATATTTTCCATCGAATTGGCGTATGAGAAACGAAGAAACCCCTCGCCATTTTCACCAAAATCAATTCCCGGTGTAACACCCACATGAGCCTTTTCAAGAATATCAAAAGCTAAAGAATAACTATCTGATGATAAATGTTTTGCATTTACAAAAACATAAAATGCCCCTGTTGGTGGCACTTTAATATCAAAGCCAAGTTGCGTAAGCTGCTCAATAAGAAATTTTCGCCGTATTATCATAAGTCAATCTCATTTTTTCAACATCCGGTGCTGCAAATTTTAACGCCGCCAGCCCGGCACGCTGCACTGTAGAACCAGCACAGATAAACAGGTTTTGCTGAAGTTTTTGCATTGGACGCACACAATCAGTCGGAGCAATTACATAACCTAGCCGGAGCCCGGTCATAGCAAACAGTTTTGAGAAGCCATTTAGTACAAAAGCATTTTTTGTGAATTCAAGAATCGAATGTGCCTGGTTTTCATAAACCAATCCATGATAGATTTCATCGGAAATAATTGGCAAATTAAATTTTACCAGTTCTTTCATTACGTCCGAAGAAAGCAGGTTTCCTGTAGGGTTCATCGGACTGTTAATCATTATCGCCCTTGTTTTCCCTGAAATATATTTTTTGATTTCTGCGGGTCGGTACTGAAAGCCGTCTTCTTCGTAAACCGGAACTTTTACCGGAACTGCACCTAAGAAACGGATAAAATTTTGATAACATGCGTAACCGGGATCCGAAAAAATAATTTCATCACCGGGGTCACACAAAATACCAAGTGTAAGCAAAATGGCTGGTGAACTTCCAGATGTTACAATGATTTGCTCCGATGAAACAGAAACATTGTATAACTCTTTGTACCGTTTTGAAATCGCCTCCCTCAATTCAGGATCGCCAAGACTATGTGTATAATGAGTCCTCCCCTCTTTGTAAGCCTGTTGAACGGCCTCCGACACACATTTTGGAACATCAAAATCGGGTTCGCCAACTTCAAGGTGAATAACATTTATCCCCCTTTTCTCCATTTCAGCGGCTTTTTCCAAAACCTCCATTACTATAAATGGTTTTATTTCGCTGGCTTTTTGAGTTATCATTAAATCTTTCGGTTTGGTTTTTGGTAAATGTAACCAGAATTGCTAAACAGAACAATGGTTTTTATCAATTTAAAAAACTATCTATATATACCTTTGAGCAATGCTAATCGCCTGACTTTGATAACCGCCTCCAAACAAATAGTAATGATTTAAAACATGGTAAAGCTGATACAGCAGGTTACGTTCCCTCCATTCCGAAGGCAGCGGATTTACTTCATTATAAGCAGCAAAAAATCGTGAAGAAAAACCGCCAAACATGGTAATTATTCCAAATTCCATTTCACGGTCGGCATAATAACAAGCAGGGTCAATTAAAGCCGGTCCCGACACTGTATTCATATAATTGCCCGACCATAAATCGCCATGAATTAAAACCGGTGTTGATTTTTCGGAAATCAGCTTTGGAATCCGTTCCAGTAAATGGTCATACAATTTCATTTCATGAACCGGCAAGAACCTTCTTTTCTGAATTAAATCGAGCAAATATTTTATGCGGTTTTGAATAAAGAAATCGTGCCAGTTATTTTGCCAACTGTTATTTTGAATTGTTTCTCCGCAATAATTGTTGTGATAAAACCCAAATTTTCCTGAAGAATATTGATGAATCATTGCAAGTCCTTTTCCAAGTTTTTCATCACTGTTTGATAATAAACCACCCGGTAAAAACTCAAGAACTAAAAAGCCGGGCGTATCATCAATTTCCTTAACCGCAAAAACCTCCGGAATTGATAAGTATCCTTGCGATGCCGTTTTTAGTTCAGTGAGACTTTCTGCTTCACGAAGAAAAATATCCGATGGCCCGCGATTGTTCCATTTCAGGAAAAAATTGCCCGCATTGGTTTCAATCAGCGATGCGTTGTGAATACATCCACCGCCAACTGATCTCATGGATTTTAACTCCACTTTCTGTCCCAGTTTATCTGATAACGATGCTACAATTATCGATTCCAATTCCTGGTTCATTTCTTTTAGTTTTCAATTCTGTGGTAAGTTAACAGATTCTGTTTTTATTTCAAATTGAAGATCATTAATTCATTCTTCGCGCTAAATAGAAATCAAACAGAACTCCTATACAAAGTACACGTTACAAATTTTCATTATTATCCGAATTAATTTTAACTTGATCTATGATTTACAGGGAATTTTGTAAACAAAAAGTTATAAAATCAGGTATGTATTGTAGATCAACAATGTATGAAAACAAGAAATCAGCTTTTAATGGTGCTGTTTATGCTCTTCCCGCTATTTATTTTTGGGCAGGCAAATGAAAATTCAGATAAAGACTCAACTGCATTATCCGGAGTCATCGATGCTGTAACGATAACTGCATTCCGTACACCTTATAATATTTTTAACACTCCCGCACCGGTGAACCTGATTACACCTTTGCAACTGGAAACAGGAAGTTCTTTTACACCGGTTGAGGCATTAAACGAAGTTCCCGGAATTTTAATGCAACACGGATCGCTGAATACCAACCGGCTGACCATTCGCGGAATCGGCTCGCGATCGGTTTATTCCACCAATAAAATAAAAGCTTATTTCGGAGAAATTCCTCTTACTTCCGGCGATGGTGAGACTACCTTGGAAGATCTTGAGAATTCAGCAATTAAAAGGATTGAAATCATAAAAGGGCCATCATCGAGTTTGTATGGTGCAGGACTGGCAGGTGTAATTCTGTTTCACCCAAAAACAGTGGCAAAAGATTTTGCTAGAAACCAGTTTACAGCAGCATCTTTTAATACCTTGAAAAATACAATCTCTGCAGGAATCATTAAAAAGAAGCTGAACATTTTTGCACTTGGATCGGCATTAAAAAGCACTGGATATCGTGAAAATAACGAAACAAAACGTGCCAATCTACTAATTAATTCTGTGTATTCATTTTCAGAAAACTCAAACTTGCAGGTATTGTTGAAAGCTACCAAAATGAATGCTTTTATTCCCAGTTCGCTTGATCTTGAAATGTACACCAACTCGCCTGAGAAGGCAGCTCCAAACTGGCAAAATGCCAAAGGTTTCGAAAAATATACCAACGGTCAGTTTGGAATTTCCTATAATGTAATTACTGCAAATAAAGAAAAAATTTCGGTGGCTACTTTTGGGAGTTTCAGGGATGCAAATGAATTGAGGCCATTTAATTTGCTTACCGAGAATTCAGATTATATTGGCTGGCGTGGTTATGTGCAAAAAGCAATAGACACAAAAAAAGTTCATATTGTACATTACCAGCGGCCTTGAATTCTTCCGTGAAAAATACAATTGGAAAACAACGTCAAATGATGTTCCCAATGGGCTTCTTTCTGATAATCATGAACGAAGACAATATGAAAATCTTTTCTTTCAGATAGAATCGAATTTTTCGGAAAAGATTTTTATTTCAACCGGGATAAACGGAAACCTCACCCGTTTTTATTATACTGATAGATTTTTGGAAGACGGCGATCAATCGGGGAATCACGCCTACAAACCTGTTTTCTCTCCACGATTCGGCCTTAATTATTTATTCAGTCCGAAACTTTCTGTTTTCGGAAATATCAGTCACGGATTTTCAACGCCTACTTTTGAAGAAACCCTGCTTCCTGCCGGAATATAAATACCAACATAAAACCGGAAACCGGCTGGAGTTCAGAAATCGGAATACGTTCGAATTTATTTAACCGGGTACAATTAACGGCCAGCTATTACCGGATTTATATCAAAAATTTATTGGTTGCACGCAGAACCGGTGAAGATGCCTATATTGGCGTTAATGCCGGGGAATCATTGCATCCAGGACTTGAAACGGAAATCCGCTGGAATGTATTGAAACCTGAAAATTACCCACAATTAACTATCATTGGCAATGCTACATTTGCCAATTATCATTTTACCGATTTTGTTGATCTTGGATAACGATTACTCCGGAAATAACCTGCCGGGAACTGCAAAAGAAACATGGCTGTTAATGGCAATTTTGAATCTGAAGAAAAACACTGGCTTAACAATTTGGCACCGCTATACGGGAAAAATGCCTTTAAACGATGCCAACTCAGGTTATTCGGATGCATTTTGGAATTACCAATTTTGAAGCACGATATACGGTTTTATATAAAAAATTAATGGTTGAACTGAAAGGTGGAATTCAGAATCATTTTTGATGTTAAATATGCCTCGATGATTGCAGTAAATGCACCCTCGTTTAACGGTAGTCCGCCGCGTTATTATTACCCCGGAAATCCAAGAAACTATTTTCTTTCTGTTTTAATTGGACTGGAATAAGGGTATCGCTGATTTCATCCGCGTTTTTAATCGGCGAATCGGAATTCGCCGCACCCAAATTGAACCTGTTTAAATTACTCAGGATAACCCGTTATTTTTCTGATCTGATGATACAAAGGTTCCACTGCATGGTACATTTTTTTATACACCTTTTTGTGCAACCGATCATACAATTCAACATGTTTTTCATCCGGCACGAACTCTTTTTCGTAACGAACCATTGCCTCAGCGGCCTGAGCAACAGTATCATAAATTCCTGTGCCGACAGCTGTTAAAACTGCTGCTCCCAGTCCTGATGTTTCAGTGGTTTCTCCACGAACAATTGGTGCATTAAAAATATCGGCAGCAATCTGGCAAACTTCATCGCTTTTTGAAGCACCGCCGGAAACCGTTAATTTTTTCACTTTTGAGTGCGTGACTTTCTCGATTTTTTCTTTTCCATCGAGCAGGGCAAAAACCAACCCTTCAATAACCGAACGATACACGTGTGACTTTTTATGTACATCGCCAAAACCGATCATTGCGCCTTTGGCGGCTGGCTCCGAGAGTCCAGGACTCCAATATGGCTGAACCATTAATCCCATCGATCCGGGCGGCGATTTTTTTAAAAGTCGGTCCATTATTTCTTCCTCAGAGACACCCTTCTTCTTTGCCTTTTTTACTTCCTTATGGGCAAACTCCTCTTTAAACCAGGTAATCATCCAGAAACCACGGAAAATTTCTACTTCCGGATTATAATTACCGGGAACAACAGCAGGATAAGCCGGCATAAATTTAATTGGCTCCATGTATTTTTTTGAAGTAGTTTGAATGGTTGCTGTTGTTCCAAAACTTAAGCTTGCCATGTTTTCACTCAGAACCCCCATTCCAAGCGTTTCACATCCTTTATCAGAACCGCAGGCTATCACAGGCAATCCTTCTGGTAATCCCGTTTCTTGCGCCGCTTTTGCTGTAATATTTCCCAATAGTTTCGCACGGCATTACCAAATCAGGAAGTTTTTCGGCTTCAACAGGATAAAGTTTAGCGCTAAATGTCATCAGATCATTTGGATTTCCCCACCGCTGTTTTTTATAATCAAAAGGAACATAACCAATTTGCGAAGCCACCGAATCAACAAAACGTCCGGTCAACCTGATAATTTAAAAATCCTGACACCTGCAGGTATTTGTGTGTTTTCTCCCAAACTTCCGGTTGATTTTGCCTGATCCAGTTGCATTTTCCGTCGCGTTGTGCCTTATCAATTGAATCTCCCATCCGAATTGCTGCAATTAATAATTTTCATTCCCAAACCAGGCTTAAAAACCGGTTTTGCCTTTCGCTGATCTAACCACGTAATCACCGAACGAAGTGTATTCCCTTGTTCATCAACATTAACCATAGAATTTCGTAATGTTGTAACACCAACCCCACATATCAGAATTAAAATACTTTGGATATTCATTTTTTAACGAAAGACAGGCTGAAGTAAGTGCATTCCAGTATATTTCCGCTTCCTGTTCTGCCCAACCAGGATTCAAACTGATATAAGGTTCAAATGCTACTTTTTGTATTGCCAGTAAGTCCCCTGTCGGTGAAAAAATTATGGCACGTAAACTCTGTGTGCCGCAGTCGATAGAAAGGATGGTTTTTTCCATTCAATTTTTTCTTAAAAATAGGAAAGATAATTATACAGTGAAATGCGGTGTGATGTGGTTTCCTACTTCCTCAAAATAAATTCAGCGATTGGACCCCGATTAGTCGGGGGCTTCACCCGAATAAACTACTAAAATCGAATCAACTTACGAATTTGTGTTTCTAGATGTGGAAATTCTTCCAACAGTTTTATGTTCCCCATCTCAAAATCATCAAAATGAAACCCGGGAGCTACCGTGCAACCTGCCAATGCATAACCGTTTTTATTTAAAAGTTGAGCTGCAACCCAGGTGTTTTTGGGAACAACAATTTGCAAGTGTTGATTTTTATCCGGATCATCGCCTAAATGCAGCCTGTTTAATTTTCCACGTTCAATTGAAATAATTTCGACAGGTGAACTACCTGCATAATAATGCCAGATTTCATCGGAATGAATTCGGTGAAAGGAAGAGAAATTTTCACCTTCAAGCAAATAATAAATGGAAGTGGAACAATTTCTGGATCCCTTAAAATCAACGGGAAGTGCATGCTCATTGATCACATATTCAGAACGATAAATCTCTTTAAACCATCCCCCTTCAGGATGTTTTTCAAGATTTAAGTTTTTGAATCCAGTATTTTCCAGATTTTAAATTTTTATTCATTAATTGTCAAGTGCTGAATAGTTATAATTCTACTGCAACTTTTTCCGAATTTTCATTCGGTTTTGTTTTAAGGTTTCTAAGTTCAACTTTATTTTCACCTTCGCCAATAACAACACGGTAAGTTCCGGCATCAAACAAATGCGGTTGAATTTTGTCTCCTTTCATTCGGTATGCATTGACCAGTTCGCCAGTTTTTTCTTTCCAGATACAAATAACATGGTTTGGTTTACTAACCGTAATTTCGGGAAGAACATTTGTGGCTCCCATTCCCAAGTTATCAAACTGTGATATTTTTAATGGCCAACCCGGAAATTCATCTTTTGTTGGATTTGGATTTTCCACATCGGCTTTAAATCGCCAGGCATCAATATTTATCGTTCTTTCCTTTTTATTGAACGTAACAAATCCAAAACCGGAAGACCTGATTTGAGCATGATTATACCGACTGCCAATATCCGCTGTTATGTCTCCAGGATTTCCTACGGCATACACAAAATTCTTATTGCCAAAAGCATCGGTATACTCTCCTGTATTGGGATAATTATGTTCAGGACGATCGAGAACAGGAACACCAAGTTCATCGGGCAAAAACCAGCGCAGATACATGGTGGAAATTGCAGGGGTACAAAAACTCCATCCTGCATCTCTGTAATTATTCAGTCCGTATTGTACTAACAATGGTAAATGCTGATCGCCGTTAATATGAAAAACAGCAGCTTTACGCATCAATTCAATTACTTTGTCACGACCAGATTTTGGCCAGCCACCAGAATCCAGATCACCATATATATACTCTTTCTCTTCCCCATGGTGAGTTGCCACATTGGCAAACAACGTTTGAGAAAGCAACACTTTCATATCAGCTCCATTCCAGTCTGTTATCCAGTTTTTCAGAAATATCATCTGTCGGTCACCCAATAATTTTAATCCTGGCTTATCTAATAATGAAACATCTTTTGGCTCTGTTAAATGATCATGCCTTCCTTCCCATTCAGCAACTTCTTCAGGCCCCGACTTAAAAATTCGATCGCTGACAATTGCAAAATTAATTCTTCCATAAGTTAGTCCGGTATACCAAACACTCATCCCTTTTCCTATTGATGTTGGATCATAAGGATCAGGTAACTGCCCGCATTGGGTTCGATTTACCACATTAATCATCTTTACCGGTTCAGTAAAACCGCCTGTGTCATCTGTACCTGCACCTTCAACTTTAGCTGTGCCACCTTCTCCCCAAAGATTTCCCTGAAATACATCATGATCGTCGGGAGTACAAATTGTAGGCCTGTCTCTCATTAAATCACGAAAAGCCCAGCCAAACATATAATATTTCCCAAGGTAATTTAATATTGCATTTTCAGTCGGTTCTCTTTTAATCCCGTAACCACCATTTCCTTCATAAATCTGGTCACCTGAAAAATAAAGCAAATCGGGATTGAGTTTTTTAAGATTCTCAACAATCGGTGTATAAGGAAATCCAAACTGAAACTGGCAGGTAAGTGCCCCAAGTTTTAACGGTTTATCAACCGGATCTTTGCGAATAGTTCCTGAGTAATAATAAGGCTTTTCCGTTCCATCTTTCCCCGATTCGTTGTACTCAATTCTGTAATCCATTTCGCGAGTATCGTCCCAGTTAATAATCCGGAACACTACTGTGCGTGAATCCGGGTTAATTATTTCTGTGGCTTCAGTCTTCCATTCTTCTCCTTTTCTTAATTGCAAAGTAACTGCCTGGTTATCTTCTTCACCAATTGGAGGAAGTAATGCCATTAATTTAACTGTCCCCTGATTTAAGGTGTACATGGTCCACAAAACCGGGCCGAAAGTATTTTCCGGTTCTTCTTCTATTTTTGAACCGGTTATTTTTAAATCATCGAAACAAAATTCAGAAGTTCCCGGAGTCTCATTTTCATCAGTGGTAAGGTTATTTACCAATGCAACCAGTCCTTCTATTCCTTCGCCATCGCATATCAGCGGTTTTATTTTCTCACCATTACTGTCGGTCACCTCCAATTTTAGTTTGGTGGTGTTACCTGTCACTTTTACTCTGAATTCATTAAAATCGAAATCTATCGGAAGATCAACTTTTTCATCACCCAAAAAAGCAAATCCATTCAAGCTAACACCTGCACGAATTCCTTGGCCAAAATAGCAAGCCGCCTTTGCACTTGAATCTTCTTTGTCTTTCATACCGATAAGAAAACCTGCTGCCCCCGGCACTTCTCCGCGATCAACTAAACTAAATTTAGCTGAGACCTGATAATCGCCCAGTTCATTTGTGATAACATGTGTAAGCACAACCACCTTTGCATCAGGTGTTTCACCGGTACAGTACAATTTTCCGTCTGCAACTTTCCATTCTTCCAGTGGAATCGACCAGAAATCTTTCCCAACCCAAACACGGTCGTGAGTATTATCAAAATCAGCAACAAATGTTTTTTTCCCCTGAGAACAGCCGAAAACGATAAAAATAATGGCTATCAGAAAGAGTTGGTTAATTCTCATTTCCAAATCGTTTTGAATAAACTTTCTTTAAAATTAGATAAACTTTTTTCAATGACAACAAAAAAACCGTGGTTCATTAAATCATAACAAAAATACTTTTTTAGAATGATTACTAATAAATTGCTCAAACTAAAAAATGTTATAAATCCTTTAAATTTTCTAATTATTTAAACAGCATGAAATTTTAGGAACTCACGAATTAACCGGAGGTTTGTATAATTGAATTTGATTTAATACTGAATTAGTTAAAATGTAAATGATAATGAAACATAATTTGCTGAACTTTTAATTATCCAACGGTGTTAAAAAGGAAGTCTTTAAACTTTAACGAATGAAAAATATCATAACTGTTTTTCTGCTGCTTATAGTTATTATTTCTTGTGTTCCTACGGCAGAAAATAAAATAAACATAGTAGGTGACGCTGATAATGGCGGACTAACTCTACCGGAAGGATTTTCTGCTCTTGTAGTTGCCGAAAAGATTGGAAAAGGACGACACATTGATGTAAATAAAAATGGAGATATTTATGTTTCACTTAACCAGGCAAGTGATAATAAGGGGATTGCCTGTTTGCGTGATACAACCGGAGACGGGAAAGCAAATGTTGTTAAATATACCGGCGAACATACAGGAACCGGCATAAAGCTTCATAATGGATATTTGTATTTTGGTGCAGACACAGCTATTGTTCGTTACCCGATGACAGAAGGAGAACTTGTACCGGGAAGTAACTGGGAGCTAATTGCCCGAGGATTTCCCAACGAACATCAGCACGAAGCTAAACCCATGGAGTTTGACGGTGAAGGAAATATGTATGTAAATGTTGGTGCACCTGCAAATGCTTGTATGGAACAAATGCGTACCAAAGGTTCTCCCGGAATGGATCCCTGTCCTCTACTCGAATATTCAGGTGGAACATGGAAATTTAAAGACGATGTTTTGAACCAGGATCAAATTGCAGATGGAGAAAGGTATGCTACAGGCATTAGAAATAGTGTTGCTAATTGCTGGAATACAAACGTAAATCAACTTTACGTAGTACAGCATGGCCGTGACCAGTTAAGTCAATTCTTCCCAGACATTTATGATGATACTGACAATGCTGAATTACCTGCAGAAGAATTTTTCCTTGTAACTGAAGGAGACGATTTTGGCTGGCCTTATTGTTATTACGAT
The DNA here is from genome assembly GCA_963849985.1 of uncultured Prolixibacteraceae bacterium. GTDB lineage: Bacteria > Bacteroidota > Bacteroidia > Bacteroidales > Prolixibacteraceae > Draconibacterium. The sequence continues at coordinate 145,536 of CAWKJY010000023.1, forward strand.
GAATTTCAGAATAAAAAAGTGCTTGCCCCTGAATACGGTGGCAATGGTGAAATTCAGGATCGATGCGAAAACAAAAAGGATCCGATTATGGCATTTCCAGGTCATTTAGCTCCTAACGATTTATTATTTTACACCGGTAATATGTTTCCTGACAAATATAAAAACGGTGCTTTTATTGCGTTTCACGGATCATGGAACCGTGCCCCGGAACCTCAAAAAGGTTACTTTGTGGCTTTTGTTCCTTTTGATGGAGAATATCCTTCCGGTGACTGGGAAGTTTTTGCTGACGGTTTTGCAGGCACAGATGAAATCATCAGTACACGAGATGCAAAACATCGCCCGTGCGGGCTTGCACAAGGCCCTGACGGATCGCTGTACGTAGTTGACAGCATTGAAGGAAAAATCTGGAGAATTATCTATTCATAATAAAATATCATGAGGAAAATAACCCTTATTTTAATATCGCTGATATTTCTTGCATCATGCGGTAACAGTGGCAAAAAACAAAGTAGTGAAAAATCAGTCATTGCACAGCCTGACACACCCAAGGCTGAAACAAAAGCTGTAAATTCAATGGCTGGACATCCCGGGAAAAAAGTGTATGATTCTGTTTGCCTGGCATGTCACATGCGCAATGGTACCGGAGTTCCGGGAATGCATCCACCTATTGCAAAATCGGATTTTGTGAACGGCGATCCTGATGCATTAATTAAAATTATATTGGGAGGGCTAAAAGGAAAAATGGAGATTCAAGGTGAAGTTTACGACAATGTTATGCCACCGCAGGCACATTTATCCGATCAGCAAATTGCTGACGTACTTACCTTTGTAAGAGGTAGTTTTGGCAACAATTCCGGACCGGTTACACCTGATCAGGTTGCAAAAGCAAGAGCTTCAAAATAATTTTTATATCTCACTCAGAACCAAATTCTTATTTACCGGATATCTTAATCGTAGTCCGGCGATTCAACTTGCGTCCGGCTTCAGTTTCGTTACTGGCTACAGGAACGTCTGCGCCATACCCTTTGAATTGTAACCGCGAAGCATTAATTCCTTTGGCAACTAAATAATTGACTACCGATTTGGCCCTGTTTTCAGAAAGCACCTGATTCTTCTCCGGTGTACCAGTATTATCCGTGTGTCCCTGAATTTCAACTTTCAAATCCGGATTGTTCTGCAAAAATAACGTCACACGTTCCAATTCGGGTTCCGATGCAGGAAGAATGCGGAATGAATCAGTTTCAAAATAAATATTATATAAGTCCATTTTTGCACCCACTTCAATGGGTTCAAGCGTAATATCCAGAATTAGCGGATCAACCAGCGTTTTTGCATCTTTCAATAAAATCGATTGCGAATAAAACAGGTAACCGGGTTCTGACACAGTAAATGAATAATTATGAGAAAGTGGCAGACAAAGCATAATCTCGCCATTTTCATCGGCTGTTTCAATTCGGTCTTTAGATGTATTATAAGAAAGATCGGCCAGATCGATACTCGCCCGAACCGGCTTACTTGTATTTTTATCTGTAATTTTTGCCTTAATATAAGAAACAGGCTCCGGTCGTAATCCTCTATCTAAATTAAATGAAAAAATATCCAGTCCCTTTCCGGCATCTCTTGCAGAAGAAAAATAGGCCGTCTCTCCAATCGAGTTGATAGTCAATCCAATTTCATCTTTATTTGTATTAATTGGGTAACCCATATTTTTCAAATTTTCCACTTTACCCGATTCATCGATTTCAGCAGTAAACAAATCAAGACCTCCCATTCCGATATGTCCGTCAGAAGAAAAATAAAAGTTCTTGTTGTTGGCATGAATAAACGGAGAAATTTCATCTTCTTCAGTGTTAATTACATCCCCTAAATTTTCAGGCTCTTTCCATTTGGGTTTTCCGTTTTCTGAGAATCCCAGAAATTCTGCCCTCCAAATATCTTTTTTACCTTTACCACCTTTTCGGTCACTTGAAAAATATAAGTACTTGTTATCAGATGAAAACGAAGGTTGGGCTTCCCATGCACTTGTATTCAAAGGACTCCCAGCGTTTTGCGGATTTGTCCATCGGCCATTTATAAATCGTGAAAAATAAATATCACAACTTCCGAATCCATCAGGTCGATTGCATGCAGTGAAAAAGAGAATTTTTGAATCGGCTGATAACGATTGAGCCCCTTCATTGTCAGAAGTATTTATTTCTGTAATCGCTTTTACATCCGACCAATTCCCGGAATCTTTTTCAGCAATATAAAAGTCCTCCTGAGGAAGTTGATTGGGGTCCTTAATCAATCTGGTAAAAACCAATTTTTTCCCATCAAGCGAAGGTGTTGGCCAGTATTCATCATCAGGGGAGTTAATCTCATTACCCATATTTGTTGGATTAAATGAAACCGGGTTTTTTATGGAATTAATGGCAAACTCGCAACTTGCAATTTTTGATACTAGCAAAAACTGACGCTTTTCAGGAATCAATTTTGATTTGCTGTACTTATTATAATATCGTAATGCCTCCGAATAATTTCCTGTTTTATAATATGCCTCGCCAAGCCTGAAATTTATAAGCGTATCAGTAGATAATTCTCCAGCCCTGGTAAGGTGTTCAATTTCGAGTTTTACCGAATCCTGATCTTTGTAAATATCAGCTAACAACAAATGTGCGTTCAAATAATCCGGAGCGTCTTTCAATATACGATTACAAATTTCGATAGTTTTGTTGTTGTTGTGTGCGATATAGCTACTCTTTGCCTCTTCAAAAAGTTTATCCAGCTTTTTATCCGACTGGGAGAATGAATTAAAACTCATCAAAATCAAAAATGCCAATAACAATTGCCTGAATAAATTCATGGTCTCAACCTGAAATATGATTGGTTTTCTTTTCATAAAATAACAATCGACAAAGTGAATCAAAAATATTGGTTTTTCCTTTATAATTTGTCTTGTTTTTGGTAACTTTTTCGACAAGAAACAGGTATTTAAAATTATTATAAAACTCAAATTCAAAACAATTTATTTTGCAAAAAAGAGTAATTACTATTATTTTATATCTAAATTACCTGCAACTAAGCATATTGATATTAAAAAAAATTGAATTTATTTGAATCTTGTAAATAAAAAATATTTATTTTTCGCAAGATGAAATATTAATTATTAAACACATAAATTTTTATTATTTATCGATTCTTAAAATGAAAAAGAAGATTTCTAAAGGTAGATCATCCGATTTCGACGGAGATTTTGACTATCATGGTAAAAAAGGTGGAGGAAAAGACAAAAGCTCCAAAAAAAGACTTTCAATTTACGAGGACTACGAGGAAGAAGATGACATGTTTTCTAACCGAGAAAAATTTAAAAACCGGCACAAATAAACACCGGAATTTTAGTTTTCAAATCCAAAAGTCATAATTCGAAATGACGTAGAAGTATTCCATATCATTTTACCCCAAATCCAGATTAAACACCAGTAACAGGTTAAGTCATGCTCTTACCGATCATAAAAGGCCTCGTGACCGGGATAGTGGTATTTTGCTCTTGCTATTTTTTCAGGAAAGCAAAAATAAACAACCTGAGCAGCAGCACACTCCTGTCCTACTCCATCAAACAGAGAAAGAGACATCTTTGCCAGCCTGTTTTCCAGAGAAACCACCTTGCCCCGCACCGTTAATTCACCTTTTGAAATATTAACTGGTTTGATGTATTGCACATTTAATTCTGAAGTTACACCAGCTGTTTTCAATTTGATCAAAACGATCCAGCCTGCAAGTTCATCGAAAAGTGTCGCCTGAACGCCCCCGTGAAGAACATCTTGCCAACCTTCCAGCATTTTTTTAGGTTGCCATTTTGCCAGCAGCTCGTCACCACTTTCCCAAAATTCAAGTTGCAACCCAATCTCGTTATATGGAGAACAACCAAAACAATTATAATTATGCCGGGTACCTTTTTCAACAAAAGCATTTTTAATTTTGATTAGTTTTTCCGGATGCTCCATTTTAATTGATTAAAACTAAACAGGCCGGTGAACACCAGCCTGTTTTACAGTTATTTACTAATTTCTAATTATTCCCAAGTATTAATGGTAATCCTTCTTTTCCGCTACCAACAATAACAACCTTCGAATTCGGTGATTTTGCCAATTCCAATGTTGCTTCAATACCACGCTGTTTTAAAATCTGATCAGATAAACTGGCATTAATTATCCGGTTATAGTTGGCAATCCCCTCAGCTTCAATCCTACGTTGTTCTGCTTTTGATTGTTCACTTTGCAAAATGAATTCATATGACAATGCTTCCTGTTCCTGTTTAAGTTTATTTTCTATGGCTGTTTTTATTTGTGCAGGTAAGTTTATCGAACGAATAAGTAGTGCTTTCATATCAATAAAATTCGCTTCCAGAACCTTGCGAGTTTCGGTTTTTATTGTTTGTTCAACTTCAGCCCTTTTTGTTGAATAAATTTCTTCGGCAGTATAACGGCCAGCTACCTGACGAACGGACGAACGAACTTCAGGAATAACCAAAACATTTGTAAAATTAACACCAAATTGTTGATGCAAATCACCAATTTTGTTGAAAACCGGATTAAACCGAACCGTAACATCCATGGTAATTGAAAGTCCGTTTTTATCGAGTACATCCATTGTTTCTTCACGCTGTTGTTCCTGCACATTATAAACGTACATATCGTTCCAAGGAGCAATAATATGGAATCCTTCGCCATAAATATTTTCTTTATCAAGACCAGAAGTATATGGTCTGAAAATTACTCCTCTTTCCCCGGCTTGTATAATGAGAAACATGCGCCCGCCAAATACCAAAATAACGATCAGAACGATAACTGCAATAATAATGTAAGACGTTTTAAAATTGAATTTCATAATTTCAGGTTTTTAATTACTTCGGCAAATGTACAAAAATTGAAATGGGTGAAAGTAGGATTGAGGTTTAGTTTTCCGATTTGTCTGGCAATAAAAAAACAATAAATTAGCAATATGTTTGGGACAATCTAATAAATCAAAATGAAAATCTTAAAATTCAAACTTCACTGGCAAATTTTGATTGCGCTGGGTTTAGCCGTTTTATTCGGGCTATTTTTGCCACAGGAAGTTAAGTATGTTTCATGGATGGGCAAAATTTTCCTTACCGCATTAAAAATGGTAATCATTCCGTTAATTTTAAGTTCCATTATTTCGGGAGTTACCAGTATGGGAGGCGGAAGTAACTTAGGAAGGCTGGGGTTAAAAACCTTGTTTTACTATATTTCAACCAGTGTATTTGCAATTTTAACGGGATTATTGCTGGTAAACATTATAAAACCCGGCGTTGGAGTTGAATTGGGTTTTACAAAAAATGTAGAGGGACTACCAGAAAATGTTGGTTCGATCAGTGATATTTTATACCGAATTATTCCTGAAAATATTTTTAAGTCAATGGTTCAAGGCGATATCCTCCCCATTATTTTCTTTTCAATTTTATTCGGAATATTCATCACCCAATTAAATAAAAAATATAAAGAATCACTGACAATCTTTTTTGAAGCCACATTTGAGACAATGATGAAAATGACCATGTTCATCATTAAATTTACTCCTCTAGGAATTTTTGGAATTGTTGCCAACGAGGTTTATCAAAACTCAGATCAGTTGACAAATATAGCCGGAAGCATGGCTATTTATATGTTAACTGTATTTTTAGCACTTGCTATACATGCACTTATTACATTGCCGCTTATTTTGCGTTTTGTTGCACGGGTAAAACCTTTTAAACATTTGAATAACATGTTAACGGCTCTGATTACTGCATTTTCAACTGCATCATCGAGTGCAACATTGCCTTTAACCATGGAAGCTACTGAAAACAATAGTGGCGTGTCAGGTAAAATTGCAAGTTTTACACTTCCGTTGGGCGCAACAATTAATATGGACGGAACAGCTTTGTACGAATGTGTGGCTGCCATGTTTATTGCCCAGGTTTACGGTATTGAATTACACTTTACTCAACAAATAATTGTAGTGGTAACTGCACTACTAGCTTCTATTGGGGCAGCGGGAATTCCAATGGCAGGGCTTGTAATGATTACTGTTGTGTTAACTGCTGTCGGGTTACCACTCGAAGGAATTGGCCTTATTTTAGCAGTTGACAGGATATTGGATATGCTGCGCACCTCAGTTAATGTTTGGAGCGACAGTTGCGGAGCAGTTACCATCGCAAGGAGTGAAAAAGAGAAGACAAAAGTAGCTTTGTAACCTTAAACAACAACTTTTAATCTGCAAATACATACTGAAGACTGTAAAATTATGACACTGCTGAATTTTAAAAAAATTCAGGAATTACTTGATCCACAAAAATTTATCCGGGTTCACAAGTCATACATGGTTGCAATCGATAAAATCGACTACATTGAAAATAATTCAATTAAAATAAGGAATAAATTAATTTCGGTAAGTAGTACGTATAAAATTGTTTTTTATAATCTTCTAAATAAAAAGAATTTTATTTGAATGAAAACAGGATGTTTCTGAGGGTATGGGATTCAAATAGAATACTTTCTCTTTTCATAGGTTAATTTTTTCACATACTTTTATTCGGGACTTTTTAAGAAAGAGGGAAAATAAAAGGATATATTTTTACGAAAATAATGATTCCACAAATTCCCTCCGTCTGAAAATTTGCAGGTGTTCCATTTTCTCACCAATACCGATATACTTGACCGGAATTTTAAATTGATCAGAGATTCCAATTACAACCCCACCTTTTGCTGTACCATCAAGTTTTGTTAATGCCAAAGCGGTTACTTCTGTAGCTTTAGTGAATTGTTTGGCTTGTTCAAATGCGTTTTGTCCAGTAGAACCATCCAAAATAAGCAGAACTTCGTGTGGAGCATCAGGAACTATTTTTTGCATCACGCTTTTGATCTTCGAGAGTTCATTCATAAGGTTTACCTTATTATGTAAACGTCCGGCGGTATCAATAATAACTACATCTGCTCCCGATGCTTTTGCTGATGCGAGCGTATCATAAGCAACGGAAGCCGGGTCGGCACCCATCTTTTGTTTTACAATAGGAACGTCAACCCGATTCGCCCAAATTTCAAGCTGTTCAATTGCAGCAGCCCTAAAAGTATCAGCAGCACCTAAAACCACCGATTTTCCAGCTCCTTTAAAATTATAGGCTAACTTTCCGATCGTTGTTGTTTTTCCAACACCGTTAACTCCAACTACCATAATTACATATGGTTTTTCTGTTTGTGGAAGATCAAAATCAGAAGCATCGCCGGAATTATTTTCTTCAAGCAATGCAGCAATCTCCTCTTTCAATATCATATTTAACTCGCTAACACCCACATATTTATCTCGACCAACACGATCTTCAATCCGACGAATAATTTTGAGCGTAGTATCCACGCCAACATCCGAAGAAATCAGTACTTCTTCCAGGTTATCCAGAACTTCATCATCAACTTTCGATTTACCAACTACCGCACGGCTTAGTTTTTTAAAAACGCTTTCCTTGGTTTTTTGAAGTCCTTCTTCCAGATTCTCTTTCTTATTTTTTGTAAAGCTTCCAAACAAACCCATAAATTCAATGATTTTCAGGAATTATAAATACAGTTAAAAAACACGTAAATATATTGGTTTCCAAACAAACAAAAAAAGCTTTCACTAAGATGAAAGCTTTTTCTGATCAACAAAATATATATCCGAATTCTACGGATTATTTTTTGAAATACCCTGTTACGTCGTCGTTAGGAATCACTTCTTCTTTAAAAGTATATGCACCGGTTTTTGGTGATTTTGTCATTCTAATCACTTTTGCATAACCTTTTCCGGCCCCTTTTTGTAACGTTGCTACCGTTTTCTTTGCCATAACTCAAATTATTTAATTTCTTTATGAACTGTTACTTTTTTCAATATCGGGTTGTACTTCTTCAACTCCATACGGTCAGGAGTGTTTTTCCTGTTTTTCACAGTAATATATCTTGAAGTACCAGGCATTCCGCTGTCTTTGTGCTCAGTGCATTCCAAAATTACCTGAATTCTATTACCTTTTCCTTTTTTAGCCATTACTCAAAAATCTTTAATATTTTTCGATATAACCTTTTTCCTGGGCTTTTTTCAAAGCTGATTTAAGCCCATTTTTATTGATGGTACGCATACCTGCAGCCGATACGGTTAAATTAACCCAACGATCTTCATCGGCAAGGTAAAATTTCTTTTTAAACAGGTTCACATCGAACTTGCGTTTCGTTCTTCTTTTTGAGTGAGAAACGTTATTCCCAACCATGGCATTTTTACCTGTTATCTGACAAACTCGTGACATTTCCTTTTATTTCTTGATATTCAAACTAAACACGTTCTTAAAACGGCTTGCAAAGAAAATACTTTTTTAGAAAAAAATCAAATGGATTCATAAGTTTTTACACTAACAATTAACATTAACTTGTTAGCTATTTCTACTTCCGTCATAAAAATCAAAAATATTAAATCTTATCTTCATCTGCAAAGACCGACGAAAAATGCTTTTTAACTCTATCACTTTTTTTGTTTTTCTGATTATTGTTTTTGCAATTTACTGGAAAACAATAAATTACAGTGACAAAGCAAGCAAGTTGGTTTTACTTGTCAGCAGTTATGTTTTTTACGGTTGGTGGGACTGGCGCTTTTTAATTTTGATTATTATTAGTTCTGCCACCGATTTTATAATCGGAAAATATTTATTTACAGCAACGAAAAAACAACCCCGAAAACTTCTTCTCCTGTTAAGTATTTTCATAAACATCGGAATTTTGTTCTTTTTCAAATACTTCAATTTTTTTATCGATTCGTTTAAAACCTTATTTGGTAGCGATTCTTTAGGAAACCAGTGGAATTCACTAAATATTATTCTACCCGTGGGAATAAGTTTTTACACTTTCCAAACTTTAAGTTATACTATTGATATCTACAAAGGAGGAATTAAGCCAACAAAGTCAGCACTCACTTTTTTCACTTTTGTGGCTTTTTTCCCTCAACTGGTTGCCGGTCCCATCGAACGTGCCAAACGACTCATTCCGCAATTCGAAGAGCTACCAGCTTTTTCCTATTCTCAAGCTACTTCAGGTCTTAAACTAATGTTATGGGGATTATTCAAAAAAATGGTAATCGCCGACCAGCTGGCTAAAATTGTAAATATGGTTTTTACTCAACCTGAAAACTTCAATAGTTTAGGACTGGTTGTCGCAATATTTATGTTTGGGTTCCAGATATATTGCGATTTTTCAGGATATTCTGACATTGCCATAGGAACTGCACGATTATTTGGAATAGAGTTAATGACGAATTTTAGGACGCCCTATTTTGCAACATCATTACGTGATTTCTGGCATCGCTGGCACATTTCACTTTCCACCTGGTTTCGCGATTATGTTTACATTCCCATGGGTGGCAACAAAGGAAATGCAATAAAATGGATGCGCAACATTATATTCACTTTCGTCATTTCCGGATTGTGGCATGGGGCAAATATCACGTTTTTAATTTGGGGTTTTGTTCACGGATTCCTATTTGCGGTTGAACGATATATTTCTCCTTTATTTGTTCTTCCAAAAAAAATTAAAAATGCATTGGGTTTGATAATCACTTTCATTCTGGTTAATTTTAGTTGGTTGTTTTTTAGAGCAGAGTCATGGAACCAAATTAAGTTTTTCCTGTATAACATTTTCATTGCTAGAACCTTTGGTATAACTGCGAACTTGGAAGCATTAAAAAATTCAAACGACGTTTTTAATTCTGTCAGGATGCTATTATTTGCTTTCCCTTTCTTCCTGTTTATAGAAATATCATTGGGTAAAAAATCTTTTGCAGAACTTTTACCAAACGTACCCAAAATATACCGTTTGACTTTTTATTACCTGCTGGTTTTTATTATTCTGTTTTTTGGAGTTTTAAATTCTGCTCCTCAATTTATTTATTTTCAATTTTAGATGAATAGATTTTTGCGACATATTATTTGCATTTTGATTCCTTTTTTGCTGGGAATATTAATTCTTTTTGTATTTCCGGTGAATAAAAAGTTCTCCTACCAGTTTGTAAAAGGAGAATGTAATAATATAGCCAGCTGGATTTATTATCGGACTTTTGAAGATTCTAATGGCATTGATGTTGCATTCTCAGGAGCATCGCATTTTGCCTGTGGAATTATGGATGAACTTATTGAAGACGGCTTAAGCAAACATTCAGCAAGTAAATTACATGTTGCAAACCTTGGTTATTGTGGTAGTGGAAGAGATGTTCAGTATGTTATGTTAAAGGACCTTTTTAAACATAAGCATCCGGAAATTCTTTTTATTGAAGTTGCTGAAGACGAGTCTAAAAAAAGTCATCCGGTTTTCCCATATCTGGCCGAGACTCCTGATCTTTTTGGTTCATGTGTTATTTTTAACCAGCGGTATTTAATGTCTATTTGGAAAGGCTTGGTTGTCAGGCTAGAGTTCATCAGGTTTAAGTTGATCGGGAAATCTTATTTTACCCCGGATAATGAATCTGATTTTGGTTATTTAAACTCACAGAGAATAGTAACCACAGAAGAATTAAATAACAATATTGATGCATGGGAAAACAGGCTCGCTAGGAAAAAACAAAGTCTCCTTAGGAATATTGAAGTGAATTATTCAAAGCACTATCTTTTAAAAATTATAAGTCTGGCCAAAAAAAATAACTGCAAGATTGAATTTATATACCTCCCTGAATTTGGCTCTCACCTAAAAACACCGCTACTCTCAGACTTTTATAAAGAATTTGGAGAATTAATAACACTTCCTGATTCAATTATAAACAATCAATTGAATTGGAGAGATGCCGCACATTTTAATGATTCGGGCGCAACCAGAACTTCTGAATTCATTTTGTCAATATTAAAAGATCAATTGGAGAAAAATTAATGCCGGGAGATATTTCACTAACTTTTGTAAGATTAAATTCAAACATAATTCAATTACAGAAACCTCAAGATGGATGAAATTAAAACATTAATAAAAATAATTCTGAACAAATGACAACTTCGCTTGTTTGTATTTTATATCAAAAATCGATTAATTAGTGAACCAATTCATGTATTTTTCGTTTTATGATGGACAACATTTTTATAATTCTTTTAAATATAAAATAATTAATTATGGAAGAAATTAAAACTACCTCAATGCCACGTATTGGAGACATGGCACCCGATTTTAAAGCCAACACAACTTATGGCCCCATTCAATTTTCTGAATATATTAAAGACAGCTGGACAATTATGTTTTCGCATCCGGCTGATTTTACACCCGTTTGCACAACAGAACTAAGCGGCTTTGCTATGCGTAGCGACGAATTTAAAGCTCTTGGCACAAAACTTATTGGCATTAGTATCGACAGTATTCATGCTCATGTAGCATGGGTAAACAATGTAAAGAAAAATACGGGCGTGCTTTTCGAATTTCCGATTATTGCCGATATTGATATGAAAGTTGCCCAATTGTATGGTATGTTACAACCCAATGAAAGTGCAACAGAAGCTGTTCGCGCTGTATTTTTCATTGATCCAAAAGGCAAAATCAGATTGATTATGTACTATCCGTTAAATGTAGGTAGAAATATGGATGAAATTATCCGTGTATTAAAAGCGCTGCAAACAGCCGATAAATATGCTGTTGCACTTCCTTTAAACTGGCAACCGGGAGAAAAAGTAATTGTTCCTCCGCCAAAAACTGTTCCAGATATGCAAGAACGCGAAAAGAGTAATTATGAAATGGTAGATTTCTATTTAGCTAAAAAAGATTTAGACATATAATCTCTTTATTTCAATTGAGTATCCGGAATTAGTTTTAACAGGGAAAGTCAATTTTTACCTGAAACTGATTCCGGAATTTTATTTATTTAAAACCGAACTTGAAAAATATTTATCTTAACTCTTTAGTGATCAGCTTTCCTTCCTTTTTATATTCCTTTTGAATACCTTCCAGTAAATTCCTCCAGCTAATCGAATTTGACTTTTCTTCCAGTGTTTTTAACCCGGCATAATGAATTACGTTTACAATATTTGCCCCTGTAAGCTCATACTTTCTGGCAATTTCAGGAACAGAAATTTGTTTGTCAATTTTTACTTTTTGGGGAATATAATTTTCCCAAAGCTTGATTCTCTCCTCAATATCAGGATTTTCAAATTCGATGATCAAATTAAAACGACGGGTAAAAGATGAGTCTATATTACCCTTGAAATTCGACGCAAGTATAACCAGACCTTCGTGGGATTCAATTCGTTGAAGCAAATAAGAAACTTCCTGGTTCGCATATTTATCGTGTGCGTCCCTAACATTTGTACGCTTTCCAAAAATGGAATCTGCCTCATCAAAAAATAATATCCAGTCTTTGTTTTCTGCCTTATTAAAAAGTTTTGACAGATTTTTCTCGGTTTCACCGATGTATTTTGATACTACTGTGGAAAGATCGATGCGATAGACATCACGATTGGTATATTTTCCCAAAAGACTTGCAGTCATTGTTTTTCCCGTTCCCGGGGGACCATAAAACAATACCCGGAATCCAGGTTTTATTTTACCTTTCATTTTCCAATCTTTCAGCAGCTTATCATTGAATTTTAACCAGGTTTCAATTTCTTTAATTTCAGAAAATGTTTTTTCCTGAAGTACCAAATCTTTCCATTCCAGTTCCGTAGTAATTTGCTGTGCTGGAAAATCACTACTTAACTTTGGTTTTGAAATTTTACCTGTGGTGAATAAATCTACATACTCTTCATCCAGCACCAAACGTCCGCTCATTTTTGGCTCGCTTTCTCCTGCTTGTTCTAGCCACAACACATTTTTTCGCGCAAAAAAATGATCCTCATCAAACAAACGAATATATTTCATTCGGTTTTCGGGGTCTTTCCCCGCAAGTACATACAATGCGGTTTCACCCGTTGGCAGAATGCCCCGATGGTTTTTTCCTTTCACCCCTCCGAATTCAGGAAACTCACCACCATTAGGCAAATATTCTGAAATAACTGAACTAAAAAAATCAGGAGAAATATGTGGAACAAGAGCTAAAAAAAGAACAATAATTTCGGGTTGAAGCAGCTCGTTTTCGGCAATGAATTTGGTCAGATTATTTTCATTCGGCTCATGAATAAAAAAAACCGGTAGATTTTTATTAGTTTTCTTAAACTCGTTTTCCAGCCTGATTTTTATTGTATTTTTTAAATGTGTGAGCTCATTATTCATGTAATATAACCACGCTAAAATTATTTATCAAAGCTAATTTTTATTTTCAAAGCCTGAAACTCCATAAATATCTACCTGAAACGGAATGTCAACATACGGTAATTTAAAACTTCGAATTATTGTTCCCGAATTTTTATTCCCATTTTCAAAAACAACTATTTCAGGATATAATTTAGCAACGATTACTCTTTTAATCTTAAATATGGTTCTGTTTGTATCTTCTATATCGGTACTCATCTGTATTAAACTTTCTGCCGGAAATCTTTTTTTAACCATTTCAATAATTCCATCAAATCCCTCTAAATGATAGATCATTTCTAAATCGTTTAAAAAAACCAACCCATCAAGATTTGTAATCGTGTTATTCAACCCATTTACATTTTTCGTTTTCATTATTTTCATTTTAACCGGGTGAGACATTACTCGTTGTAATTAGGTAGGTCGTAGGTAATTGTACCAATAGTAAAAGTATAGTTTCGATGTTGTCTGCCAGCTAGGTGGGCACCCCATTTTACTGGATTAATAATATCCCAGTTGCTGTAAGCTGCTTCACAGGTAACATCAATATTTACCCTTAAATTTGCAATGAAACGATTGACTGCTTCTGAACTTGCTGAAGAGGAACCTGAGGACATATCACCTCCTGATGAGCCACTGCTTCCGGTAGTATTTGAATCGGATAATCCAAGTGAGGCGCTTCTACTACTTCCCTGTTCTGCACTTACTGGTCCTTCCTCAACACCTACCGAACTGCTTGATCCACCAGTTACATTAACACTCGAACCAGTAGTATTGCTTTGACTGCTACCTAAACTATTGGAAGAAGTACCGCCTGCTGAGTTTGTTACGTCCCTTCTTTCGGTCGGTCTTGGAGTTCGTCTTGCCCCGTCCATATCAAAACTCATGGTAACTGTCCAACTTGCATCAATTCCTTCATTATCTCTCCAGGCATGCGAAATGGTCCCCAGCCTCCTACCGGTTATTTGCTGAGTTATTACACCTAAAAACATATTTCGCCAGTTAACCGTACTATATTGCCGACTAGTTGCCCTTGCAGTTGCCTCTAATTTTTGCAAAACAGTCTCGGCTGCCGCATTAACATCAAGAATTATGGCGCTTGAAGGAATAGGAACACGTTGAATAACTCCAACACGTTGAATACTTTTTGACTTAATATTTTTATTTTCAGATTTTTTTTCTCTTCTCAAAGACTTTTCAGACAAAGCTTTATTTCCCATTCTACTTGCCTCATTCTCAAGTGATACATCATCATTAATTTGTGTATTTCCCATTTTAAATGTAGGATTTACCCGACCTTGTTTCTGCTGTACCACATGCCAGGCTTCATGAGGTAGATGTTTTTCCTGCCCCGGCCCAATATAAATATCAGTTCCCTGTGTGTATGCAAGAGCATTAACTTGCTTTGGCCGTCTTGAATTCCAATGTACTTTCACATCCGATAAATCAATTCCTGACAAATTCTCAACTCCTGATTTTAATTCATCAGACATCCCGGTTTTATTCACATTTTTAACCCCATCCTGTTTAGGCTGAAAAAAATCTGAATCTTTAGTTGATCCATTACGTGGGAAAAATGATTGTTGTTCATTTTCATTTAAAAATGGACCTGTTGATTTCTTGTTTCCGGAACCAGATTTAGATGTCTTTTCAAATTTTTGGATTGAACTTTTCATATCTCATTCTTTAATCATTATTCACAAAATCTTAATTTTTATATTGAATGACATGAATAAATTCTTTTTACCATTCAACATATAACAACCCTTTTGTCCAGGGTATTTTTACCAGCGATATATTCCAGGACAGTTTTTCCAGTAATACATCCTGTGCCTTACGCTCAACAATCAGTTTAAAATTTCTCTCCCTTTTTAGTAATTTCCCGTTGCGTTGAATAAACATTTGACGCAATCCTTCAGGTGAAGTATTTTTTAATGCCGGCCATCTTTTAATCGATTCTTTAAGTAAATTATCTGCTTCCTCTTTCATCCTTTCAGTAAGAATACTTTCTTTGGGAAGTGGAAAATTGAGTGGAATGCCAGATAAAAACTTTTCAAAAATCAGGTCTCCCTCCCAAAATTCTTCATTTCCTGTTGAGAGAAAATGTAAAATCTGAACTGCCTTAATTTTATTTCCCGGGATTATTTTATTTTGCTTGTCAAGCATTTTCAATGCTATAAGAAGCTGCTTAAAAAACGGGTGTAGAATAATCAGACCAGCGTTCTGAACGCGAATTTCGCTTACGTCTTTTTCAAAAAATTCTGTATTACTATTTATTTCTTGAAAATTCCTGTCTGTCACTTTTATACGGTTTAATTCATTACTTATGACAGCAGAACTTTGTTCATTTCTAATATTATTTTCCGTTTGAAATTCCAACATTTTATCCAAAATATGCTGAATGTCAGGAACTTTAAGAAATGCAACCGGAATTGCCTTCAAAATATCATGGTTTAAGACATCAATATTCCTTTCCCTTGGATTATATAAATGTTGAACCCAGTCTTCAAGAGAATTAGCAACTTTCTTAACGTTAGACTCTTCCGAAAGAATAAAAAGGGTGCTCAGGAAACTCGTTTTTAGGGGAGATAGGAGAAGATTATTACTTCCCGAAATGTGTGTTTCTATCTCAGCAAACCTTGATTTTGGTAAAAAAATAGAGAAGACCATTGATAATGGATACTGATAAACGAATCGCTGAAACACCCTTTTCTGCATTAATAAATTTTTAAGTTTATTTGAAAAAACTTTATTTTTAAAACTTTCAATCCAGACCTTATTTTCTATAAATTCACGAATATGTGATTGTTTTGCGTACCAGGGATAATAACCGTGCTCCAGGAAAAACAGGAAAATCTCCTCCAGATTCTCATGCGAAGACAATTCTTTAACCTTGTCATTCTGAAATTCAGAGCCATCAGAAAATTCAAGAATATGCTCGTAAATCTGCTTCTTAAGTTGCTCTTCCAAACTCGAATAAACATTTGTACTCATTGAGATAAATCCTTCATCTACAGACAGTGGGAAATCAATGTTTATCCTATCTAACCGAACAATTGTATTATTAGTTTCAAACTGTTTAAACACAGACTCAATTTTCGGCAATACCTCTTCCGTTAAAAATTGGCTGATACTATTTTTAACTGTATTGGTCGTTTTAATATCGTTTGTATTAACCTCCACCAACACTTTTTCAATGATATGTATGTTGTTTTCCACTTTAAATCAGATTTTGGCTTTGAATTGTGGAAACATGTTTTGCCAGCAAATCAATGCTTTTAACTCGTTCAGCATAGATTTTCATAAATTCCTGAAGCGTTGAAGGCAATGCTATTTGTTTGTCTTTCAACATCTGCAAAAGTTTAAGGATCAGATCCAAAATGAATTGAATTGGTTCTCCAAACTTTTTAATTATGTCTGCATTTTGACAACCAATAATATTATAAAAGAGTTGAAGCTGAAGCCGGAACAATTCAATCAGCCGGCCAAATTCGTCCTTATTTTCCTGTGGGTTAAGACTCAAAATCTGGCGCACTGTATTGTTCAGTAATTTTTCAAACATCACCTGCAAATTCCCATCATTTTTACCTGCAAGGAAGTTATCGATGTCTTTCAGAACACCATCATAAATTTTGCTGGTCTCCAACCATGTTGGATGTACATTAGTTGACGTTGCAATATCTAATTTTGGCAATCCTTTAGAATCGGTTAATATCGCTGCTTTTGTTTCATCGATGCAAGTATTAACCGGTTGTTCTTCAATAAATTTTGTATTGAAAACTACCTCACCAGTGGTATTTGTACCACAAATATCATTAGCTGCAACAAGTTGAATCTTCCAGGTTGTCGGACTGTTCGGTGTAAGATCAATAACTACCTGACTTGAATCTGATTTTTCAATCTTTTCGCCGTTAATTAACCATGTAAATGCTCCGGCATTGGCAGAGGTATTTGTAAGTACCAACTGGTTTTCAACCTGTGCAGGTTTGAATGAAGCTACTGGTGCATTATGAACCGTAACTTTTATTCCCGAAGGTTGACCATTTAACAAAAACTCAATGTTGCCGGGACCGGCAACTGCCGGATTAAATGTATAAATCCCATCACTGGTTTGCAGAACTCCGTTTCCTTCAATTTTGGCATCAGCTCCTTGTGGTGTAACAGTAAACGGATAATTATTTTGATCATTTTCACAGAAATCTGTTCCGTCCAACGCAATTTTGGTGTCTTCCACTACAAACGAAATCTCGTGTTCAACAGTAGTCTGACAGATTCCATTTGGTGCCGTAACTGTTAATGAAACAGTTACTTTATTTTCATCGTTTACCGGCAAAACATATCGGTGAGTTGGATTCCTGTCGGTTGAAAGATTATCGTCGCCAAAACTCCAGAGGAAAGTTGCTCCATCCAAATCTCCGGTCGGAACAAATGTTATTGTGGTTTCCGATGTTGGCGATTCCGGCACTTCAAAATCAAACTGAACCGCCCTGTAAACTTTTATTTCGCAATCGGTAAGCTGATCGTTTACGGTAAAACTGATGGGCTGTCCCAGCATTTCATCCGGAAAAGCATCGGCATTAAAAGAGAGTTTTGTTCCTTCAATTGCCATTCCTTCAACCTCCGGATTTGCCTTAATTTCCCCGTCTGCCGGTGAAACTTCAAAGGTGAGCGGCTGCGTATCTTCGCCCAAACAATAGTGATCGGTCTCCAATCGAAGCGATACTTTTGGCCTTTCTACAATAAAATTAACCGGAGAACAATCGGAGCAACACAAATACGGAAGCGAGAAATCGGCTACAACCGTGTTATTTGGTAAATCGATAACCCTGACTGCCTTATTTAATAATTCAAGTCTTGATACCTGTTATTGCTTTTTCATTTAAAAGAACTTCGCGTGTCAAATCTTCTTTTACGTTGCAGGAGTTTCTTTAACATCCAGTAAACTCAGCGTATTTGCACCGACTCAAAACGGCATCATTTACGGCTAAATTTACATTTGAAAGATTTAACGTTCCTGTATCGGAAGTTGTTGTTTTTTTATTCAGATAAACCAGAATAAAAGTCCCGCCCGGTTGAACCCCGGCTTTATGTTCAAGCCCGGGGGTGTTTTCTACAAATTTGGAAAGTTTTAAACTAAGGATTATTTTTTCTTTTCGTTTATTGATTTCATCAAGCAGTAATTCCAGTTTTTTTGCTGAACAACATATCGATGACAGTTGCGTAATTAAAACGCCCATCAACGCTTTCATTGCCGCTGTGAGTTCTACCGTTTGATACACTTTTTTCAGTCTGATCAACCAACGCACAAAGTTGACTTAATGTAAGCTTATAATCATCGACTGCCGCAACTGTTACATTGGTTAAAACATTCGGCATTTTTTGTGTAAGCACATGAGAATAAGCCATTAACTGAATCGATTTGTCAATCACCAAATCTTTAACAGCCGGCTGTTCCTTCCAAATATCGGTATTTATTTTTTCGGCAACCAAATTTTCAGCTTTTGCAATAATGTCATTTACCGAGCCATCTTTGTTTTCATCCAGAGCAACTTTCATGGCATTTCCCAAAACGTTGTCACCGGTGGTAAGATTATCAGAAATTACATTGACTTTGTAATAGGTAGGTTGTTGGTAATAACTTGTTTTCGATGCTTCATTTATTTTTAAATTGGTAAGCAACCGGGTTGTATTGTTCGATGTGGTATTATCGGTTGTATTTGCAGCAACTCCGGCAAAAAATCTACTTTTAACATCGATTGCCGATTCTCTTACATTTGCTCCCGGCTCAACCAGACTGTAACCTGAAAAGAATTGCGAAACCTGCGCAAGAACACAATTTTGTTCTGCAGTCCAGGCTTTTAGCAAAACATTTAAATCTTCAAATTCACACTCATAATCATCAAGATTCAATGTTTCTTCGTTTATATTTACCGATAGCGCTTTCACATCAAATGCCAGTCCGTATTTAAATTTCAAATCGTTAATTTCTGCCAGCGCTGTTTTGTAATCCTTTCCCTGGTGGCCTTCAATCCGGTAGAAATCAAAACCGTCAATATCAAAATTTAATGGTTCCTGAATTTGCGGTGAAGATGAAAGCAATTCGCGATGATAGCCCAGGTTGTTTTTTGATTTCAACTTTCTTGTTTTATCAAAATTCCAGCTTTCCAGTAGCGTTTCATCAACATCATAATAAAACGGAATACTTTTAAAACTTAATGCAGGCAACTTATTTGATGGTGTAATTTTAACCTCACCCGCTGATGTTTTAAACTGGGAAATGATTTTAAACAGTTTCACGACCAGACTTCTGCACTGCTCCATTTTATTTTTTCCGCAGCTAATTGCGGGAGATTTATAAAATCCGTGCCGGTAATTCTGGACATCGTTTCCGATTTCGGCTAAACTACCCAGCATTAAATGTTTTGGAAATGCATTGATATCCGGGTTACACTCCTCGTTCAGATCAAGTAAAATCTGTTTGATTTCGATGTACGTATCAACAATATCTTTAATGCAATCGTAGCGATACTGCACATTAAACGGCACATTGTATGCACTGAAACTGGCAATATTTTTTAACTGGTTCAGGTAAACATTCAGGCTTGAAGATGAAATATTCAGGTCGATAACATTCTTAAATTCGGTGACAACTGTTTTTATGCCATCAGTAAGATTTGAAATCAGATTATCAGAATTCAGCGCTTTGTAATAAGCCTTTTTTAATTCTTCGTAATTGGCTGTATTTATTTGATTTAGAACAACACGACGAACAGCAACATCAGGCAGATTAACTACCGTATTTATTTTGTGATGTTCCGAAAACATGGAATCAAGCCCCAAAATGTAGTCGGCATCTTTTGCTGAAACCAACAATACTCTCAGACGGGCAACTTGCTCAATTCCCTGGTTATCGCAGTCGATGGCAGTACAAAGATCACCATCTTTTGCATACGTTTCCAGGTAAAGCAAAACTACCTTTTTATCCAGATCGGCCAGCGTACCCAATGCTTTTGCATTTTCCGTTTTTTCCGGTAGAATTTCCCACAAATCCAGTGGTTCTTCTTTCAATTTTCCACCCACTGAAACCAATCTTTTGAAGAAACGGTAGTTCGCAAAATTGTCTTCAAACTTTTTCACCCAGGAATATTCAATTTGCTCCAAATCAATGGATTTCAGGATTGAACCATCAATACTGTTTTGCAATTTCAGCAGATCGCCGTCAGACGTAATTCCGGTTCCCTGTGAAATCGTAATAGTCTTGCTTGTTGCATTGTAACTTAATTTGAAACCACAGATTATTCCGGTTCCGGTCAGGAAAATCCGCGACATTCGATCCTGATCTTCGAAATAGCTGATAAATTCGTTTAGCTGGTCTTTTGTTAATACCTGGTTGTCAACAAAAGTATGGTACTGTGTGGTAATTTCGGTTAATTTTGCTGCCATAACTTTTTAATTAAAGGTTTCCAATATTGGTGCGGCCAAGAATAATCCTGCCTTCCAATTCTTCATCTTCATCATCGCAATCGATTAGTTTTCCTGATGGATAAATCGAATTTAGTTCACTTAATATTTTGATAAAATCTTTTAGTTTCGTTTCGTCCTGTGCCTGCCCCGAATTGGTTTTCGACAGGAGAAAATCCTTGTATTTTGTTTCAAACTGAACCATTTGATTTTCCTCATCCGGCAACTTTTCCAATCCGGTAGCCAATCCAGCAAATACGTGCCAAAACATGCGCCGGAAGTTCTTTTCTGATCAGCTCTTCCAGATAAGTTTCTGAAATCGGGATTGGCAAAACGGTAGGTCCAGCCCGGAAGCACCACTGAAACGCGGTAAGAATAAGGATCAACCGGATCGCAACTTTCACAATTGTCGGTGCAAATCGGCATAAATAAATCCTGACTGACATTTGTTTTGGTCACATCGGGCCGCAATAAAATATGCTCAACCAAAAACATTCCTTCTTCCGAGAATTCTTTGGTCATAAATTCAATGATTTCGAGCAAAGCTGTTTTAAGCTCTTCCTGCGTTTCGTAATAGGAATATTGCCGGGCAATAATCCGGTCGGAGCTGTTTGCCGGAGCTTCCAGATTAATGACATCAAAAGAGTATTTTCCGGTTTCCGACTGTTGAATTTCAAAGTTGCCTACTTCATCTTCGTCTTTTATCGTTTGGGTAAAAGCCTCTTCAATGGTTTCCGGCGAAGTTTCAATGATCTTCAAAACGGCCAGATACATTTCCTGTTCAGCAAGCGATTGTACCGGATAATTTTCGGTTGCTGAAAGAATAATATCGCCGTTGCTGTTTCTGATCCGCCAGCGATAAACTTCTTCTGTCGTCACCTTCATCCGGATCATAAAATTCAACAAACGAGTTGGACAAATTCCGACGGTTGTAATTTTTCATCCCGATTAACCGGGCAATTCGTTTTTGAACTCCGGCCACATTTGATGTGTCCCACAATTCGGCTTCCGGTTTTTTGAAATAATCGAATGCACTTCCGCGCTGGCTGCTGGTTTCAGGATAATCTCTCAGTAATTTTTCTTTTGAAATCAGCACTGCTTCATCAGCATAAGTTCCGTACAACTCTTTCATTAAAAAGGCAAAATCGCCAAACTTTTCAGCAAAGCGTGCCAGTAAATGATCGAGTAATTTATTTTTTCTTTCAACCGGGAAATCGAGTTTTTTGAACAGATCTTCACTTAATTGTTCGTCGTCATTGAGCGGATAATTTTTCACCAGATCGTCAAAACCACGAATATCGCTGACCGCCTGTGTGAAATAGGTTCTTTTCAACCGGTTGTCAACCGAGAGCAAATCTTTTACCTTTCCCAAATGCGCAAAATAGCTGGCAAAAATCTGGTCGAAAAACAACAGGTAACCTTTTAACTGTTTTGCCTGTGATTTTCGTGCAACCGATTCACGTGCCGGCAAACCTTTTGGACCAATTCCATACGTATCAGGGAAATCATTTTGAATGGTAGTTGTTAAGCTTGTTCCCAAATAAATCACCTTCAGGAATTTCAATTTCCATATCAATTTTTGCCAAATCCTGCGATGCTTTTTCTTCGGCTTCCAGTTGATCAAGATAAAATTCAACTTTTTTCTTGTTGACATTTACCGGCAAAACTCCTTTAAAATAACTGAAAGCACTGTCGGGGCACCTTACCGGTTTTTTGCCTTCTTCCACACAAATCAACCAACTGTCCGATTCATTTAACGGATCGTCGCAGTTGTTCATGGAGATTTCCAGAATGTTTTTCACCCCTTCAATATCCATGATAATTTGCATGATGTCGGACAAACGAACCTCGGTGCGCAATCCCGATGCAGCCAGTTCAGCGGGGTCAATAAAACCGTGTGTTAAAACCGGGCCTTCAAAAATCTCGTCGGAGGAATAACCGCGGGCAAACATTTCCTTCAGGGAACGAAACATTACGGAAGGAGCGAAATAGTTATCGATTGCACGCAATATTTTTGCATGAACCAACTCCTCGTCTGCGTCGGGGTACAATTCCACTTTCGTACAAACCGAAATAGGATGTTCCTGTACTTCAGAAATTTCAATCAGATCTTCACATAAATTCCGGTTGGCATGGAATCGTTTTTTTATTTCATTTTTAATCTTATTCTTCTGACTAACCGACTCTATTTCATCTTCATACTCAACAATTACCGTATACAATCCCTGCAAATTGAATTCGGTTTTAAAAGCTTCATCGGTTGTATTAAAAGCTTTTGGATTGTAAGAAAGCTTGATCGTTTTTGCAATCTACATAAACCGTTTTCTGATACGGTTTCAGCCAACAGTTTTTAATGCCTTCAATATCAATAAAAAGTTTTCTGTAATCGTTTTCATTCACTGGTTTTGAGGGCAGTATTTCAGACGCTTTAAAAAATTGTTCGTCAATTTTCTGAGCTGTTTCATCTTCAGGGGAAAGAATATTTTCAATTGGCATATCCAGTCGCAAACCCAAATCAGAAATGGCATAACACAGCATTTCCAGAATGGTTATTCCCGGATCGTGCGTGTTGTAATCCGTCCATATTTTTCCCGAAAGTTGCTCAATATATTCCTGTCCTGCTTTTCTCAGAAAAGAATAATCGAGGTCATCGCCCGACGAAACGGTTTTAGGTATGGTAATATGTTCTGCTAAATCTGACATTTTTCTTCGGTTTCTACGGTTGTTTTACAACTTTTTATTGTGGTACTTAACTGGTGTTGTTTTGCCGAAACAAGTATTGCTTTTGGGCACGACGGCGAAACGCTGGTGGTTGAAACTTCACTTTCTTTCAACAGCTTTACGTCTTCCACATAATCAACATATTTTAGTTTTTCGATGTAATTAATGATTAAACTTCGGTGTAAAACCACGCCAAAATCGATGCTTGCCGTTTCTTCAAAAGCCCACGGTGAAAGCAATCGTGTGATATCTTCATTCAACACTTTCAGATAATAGCTTTCATCGTAACCTTCATAAAATTTCACTTTCAAATCGACGGTAACTTCTTCGTACGAAGGATTAATCACTTTTGCATTGACAAGCATTGAATTCAACTGGTTAACATGATCCTGAATCTCGTTGAGTTTTGCCTGGCTCACCCGTGGCTGGTAAATATCAAATACATTTTTATTGACAATGTCGGGAATGACCACAACCAAAACATTTCCGGGCGACAAAAACGAATTGACTTCCTTGTCGTTTTTAATTTCTGTTTTTGAATGATTCAGACATTTTACTTTATGAATTTCAGGGAATTTCTGAAGAATAATGTGTTCATAATCCCACAAAGTAATTGCCCGGTTTTTATGCCGCAACCGTTCACTCACTCTTCGGTAATAAGCTTCATCCGATTCCTCAGGAGCGCCACCAAACGAAGAAAATGGTTGCGTTATGCTTTTTATGGTTGAAACCCGCTGTATTAATTTTGAAATGGTTTCTGCTTCCAGTCCCTTTTCCAAATGCGACAAATCGTTTCCATTGTCAGAAAATTCAGCCAGATCGGCCTGTGCATAAATGGCAATTGCTTTGCTAACGGCATCAAATGTTTTGTGAATTTTCACTTTTACCCACACAAAACCTGACGGTAAAACCGTGTTATCCTGTGTTGTTTCCCGCGGGATAGAAAATTTCACGATTCCTGATTTCAGAAAATTATCGGTTTCATTGGAAATCATAAAATCTGAATTCAGGTCTTTCCATTCGTTTTTGCAAAGTACCGACCACTCCGCTTTTTGTTTGCCAACAAATGAATCAGCCAACGGATTTTCACTTCCTTCCAGCACCTGAACCAGCAATGAAACCTGTTGCAGGTTTTCGGCATTTTCAATTCCGATATATAACTCGCCTCCTTTGCAATAAGTTGGAACGAGATAAATATTCTTGTCGGAAATAAAATCGATTTGATTTTTTAAATACGGATGTTGTTCGGCTTGACCAAAAGCGGTTTCATGAAACAAGTGTTACCGGATTCTTTTCGAAACTTGTTTTTGAACTTCCAAGATCAATGCTGCTTTCTGCAGTATAATTTAACCGAACAGTATCCACCATTGGCGTGTAAGGTTCGTTTGGAATCAGCGTGTCATCATCGTCGCTGCTAAAAGCAAGGGCATAAATTCGTGGAAAAAGTTCATGCAAAAACGACTGGTTCAGCGACAACCGGACCGGCCCGTTTTTATCCGTTTCATAACTAACATTCGGAACCGAAAATTTGGTTTGAAACAATTCTCCATTTTCATTAAAAAGAACCAAATCTTTTTCAACCGGATCCCAAACTTCCTTATTCTGAATCTCCACATCAGCCTTAAAATATTCGTTGTTTTTTACAATCAAATTGGTTGGAAGCGGATCAATTCCCCACTTCTCTTCCAGATCAAAGTATTTAAACATAGCTGAAAAGAAACCGGTGGAATTTGCTTTGTAGATGTAATTAGTGCGATAAGCGAAATATAAATTTACAAAAGCATCTGTCGTTTCATCCAATTCATCCTTTTCCGGCGTGTTTTTCCAGTTGATCTCCACATCAATGTTTTTCCATGTTTTCTTGAACAGCTCAGGATAACCGACATAAAAATTGGAACGTTTTACCGGCTGTGTTCCAAACGGATAAAATGGTTTTTCAGGATTTAGCGTGCCAATGTCACTTTCCAGTGAAAGGCTTTTAATATCCCGAACATCCACATTTATTTTCAGGCTTTTTATTTCTTTTTCAATCAGGTTCCGGTACAATTCAAAACCAGCTGTATTTTCTGTTTTAATAAGTACGCGACAAACCGGAAATTGCGTATTAAAATTTTCACCGTGCGCTTTTGCATTCCAGGCAACCACCGGTTTTTCCTCTTTTGGAATTTGAAAAGCCAGTTGTAATTTTTTATTTCCAGCGCTCAAACCAGAAGAATAAATGGCATTATCGTCATCATCCAAAATGGAAGGAACCACCTCAAACGGACCAAGCCAACCTTTTTCGCCGGTACAATAAACCTCAATGTTTTCCTGAAGTTTATCGGCTGAAAAAGATTGTAAGTGCCGTATTAAATTCAGCAGTAATTAATACATTTCGCATCCCTTCCTGAAGTTCCAGAATTTCGGAAGCCAGGGCAAAACCAACTTTTGCATCGGGCAATTCAGGATATTTTGAATCTCCGAAATAACCAAACGGCCACCATTTTACATCATCATCCGGAAAATCGCCTCCAATTCCATCATAAGAATTGGCCACACTTGCCGCTTTTAGTTTATGGTTTTTATGATCGTTATAAACACTCATCAAACTGGAAACGACACTTTTATTGGCAATCAGTTCTCCGTTGGTTTTATATATTCTTTTTTTGCCCGAAGCATCTTTTCCACCATCCAACTGTGTTTGATCGGCAATTTTTTCTTCGAGACTGTTTTTTGCCAGTTCAAAAATCAAATGCACTTTATCGGGTGTAGCAGGAAGTTTTTCAATTTGAAGTATGTTGTGGTAATAAAAATCCAGATGTCGTTTGGTAAGTTTGTTAAACCGTTTTTTGGAATATTCAAGAAGCTGAACAAAACAAACAAACAGCGCCAAATGTGGTGTTACTTTTCCTCCTGCTTCAACCGATTTCAGAAAGTTGTTCAACTCCGCATCTTCCTTAAAAAAGTTGGTCCAATCAGTAGAAGGGTTTTTATCATCGGCATAGTCCAAAATAATTTACATGTTCGGCAAAACGACGAGCAAACTGCATCCATTCTTTTAACGAAAAATCGTTCAGTTTTACCGAATCAGGAGCCAGTGCATCAATAAAACGTTGCAATTGATTTGTTCCTTCGCGGGCCAGTAATATGTCTTTGCCACAATCAGCCATAAACTTTTATTTAATTTCGTTACCTTCCTCCTTGTAAAACGGGAAAACCATGTTTCTCCGGGAGTTGGTAGTTCTGATAATGTATTCAATATTGATTAACAAAACGCCGTTTAATTCATCCGACGGATCAATTTCAATTTTCCGTGCGTCAATGCGTGGTTCATAATATAAAATTGCTGTTTTTATCAGGTCGATTACATACGTTTTTAACGTGAGATTCAATGGTTTAAACAGCAATTCATCGAGGTTGCAACCATAATCGGGAACCATTACCCGTTCGCCCAGCCGTGTTGAAAGCAGAATTTCAAGACTGCTTTCAATATCGGCCTCATCTTCCAGCATTTTTACGGTCTTTGTTTCGCTGTTAAATTCAGGCGGAAAACTCCATCCTCTTCCTAAAAATGATTTAATTTCTTCCATAATTTAACCTCCGATCATTACTGTTGGTGCACCCAGCTACAATTGTTCCTCCGTGAGCAGTAGAATCGCCCATTCTTGCAGCTGGCATTCCTCCAATCAAAACTGTTGCACGAGCCCATTACAATGGAATCGGGTGGTCCTGTACAAATGGCCATATCTCCTACTCTTGCTGCCGGCATTCCTCCAATTAAAACGGTTGGCTCTCCCGGTGGTAAAACCGGGCCTCCCACATGTGGCACACCTCCGGGATTTACCATCGGACAAGTATGCATATCTGTTATTCTTGCTGCTAACGGCATATTAATTAATTTGAACCATTGAACCTTTTAATACTGCCACTGCACTTGTTGAAACTTCAGCTCCACGCAGAGCCTTCAGCTTTAAATTGTGCATTGGCCTTAATATTTATATTTGTTCCTTCCAGCTTAATATCGCCGGTTGGTTTTAAGTGAAATATCTCCCTGGCTATCAAGTACTATTCCATCCTGAATCCATTGTCACCTTATTTGAATTTTCATCTTCAAACTGAATTATTCCGGCATCTTCATCGACTGTTATCTTTTTGCCACCGGGCGTTTCCAGAACCACCGATTTTTTATCATCGTTAAAAATGAATTTCATTTCGCTGCGGGTAACAAAACCTTTTTCATGGTTATCGTCGCTGGCTGTAATTGGCGCCGGTTTTGCGCTGCTGTTCAACATTCCCAAAACAATGGCATTGTTTGGATTTCCGTTGATGAAACCAACAATCACTTCATCACCAATTTCGGGCCTGAAAAAAGAACCCCGGTTATCGCCGGCATCAAGCGTTGAAACCCGTGCCCAGATTCCTTCACTGTCTTTTTCAACAATGGGCAAACGAACATGAATGCGGTCTTCACCATCAGGATCATTTTCCAGTTGAGTTACAATTCCAATTTGCAAACCATTTACAGCAGCCAGTAATCCGGCAGCCGGTAAATCATTTATATCAACCGTTTCAGAAAACCATTTTGGATTGATTCCCAACTGCGCATCAACTGTCCAGTTTCCTTCCGTCACCTGGTGGCGAACAGCAGAAACAAAAGCTTTCCCATTAAAGCGGTCGCCCACGCCATCAAGCTTAATTGTTTTGCCTGGCTTAACTCCGGGAATTCCCTGAAATTTTACCCGGCCTCTTATTTTTGAAAGCTGGTTAAACAGCGTTTTTGCATCTGCCCACTCCTGAAGTTCTGAATCAGGCAACGTGCCCCCGTTTTTTAATTCCAGGTTTTCAAGATTGATGGTTGATGCCAGATCGGAAGCTTCCACATTTCCGTTTGTTGTCACATCCGGATCGTTGGCTTCAATTTCCATCAGTTCCTGATCGGCAAAATTCCAGCTGTAAGAAGTCACTTTTTGAAACTGGTTTCGGGCATCCATTTCAGCATCAAATTCCAGAAGCGTTGCGCCAAAAGCCACCGTTTCTGTTTCTGCCTGCTGAAAATCGGGTTTCTGAATGGTAATTTTTCCGTCATCCACAAGCACCACTTTTCCGTTTGCCTGCGCACGGGTCACACAAAAATCCCAGTCGGAAACATTATACTGAACCATTTCTTTCTGCTGAATATTTGTGGATTCCACGTCACTTTCCAAACTATATTTTCCAATTATTTCTTCGAGAATATCGCTATCCTTGCTTTCATAAAAGAATTTGCTTTTACGGCCAATGGTGAGTTTTACAGCCAAATCCTTACATTCAACCAAAAGCAACGAATTACCAGAACGAATTTTCAGGTTATGTTTAATTACTATTCCTTTAAAAATGGTTTCATCTTCGGAATGATATCCGGCTTTAATTTCAATTTCCTTGCCCGGCAGAAATAAATCCTGGTTACTCACCGAAAAATCCTGCGCTGCCGGATCACCGTCTTTTATTACCAGATTTGCAGTAGGAATACGGTTTATTTCCTTATCCACCACAATACTCAAAACCTGAACCGTATTCGAAAGTTCTTCACCGCCGATTAAAATTTTGGTTGTAACCAAATCGGCTGATCTTGAAGTATTTATTACTCTTTGTTCAGGCATTTTTTATGCTTTTTGAATGGGTGGAAAGAAAATACGCTGGCCAACTTCTAACTTTCTGAAATTAAGAATGTCATTCGCTTTTGCTACCTCCAGGTAATATTTTGAATCGCCGTAAATACGATAAGTCATTATAGGCAATGTGTCACCTTCTTTCACCATTCGAATATGAGTTAAATCGGGAGAACTGTTGTTTTCTTTTGCAACCCGCAGATTATCTTCAATAAAACCTTTAAACTTGGCATTAACCGTTGCCCGCAGCGGAGTTCCGTCAGGTTTGAACAGCTTAAACTGCATGTCCATTTCCTTGAGTGTTCCTTTAAAAAGCAGGGTTCCCCAGGAAATAATCAGGTAATTCGGGCGGTGCTCATCGCCATTATAATCGAAAACAACTTTTTTAAACTGGTCGATATCATCAATAATTCCGGTACCTTCATCTTTAAATGTTTTGTTATCGTCAGCACCGGGAGCACCATAGTCGGTAACCACACCTGTCCGGTCAAATACAAAATCCAGTTCAAGATCTTCCGGCGGAACTTTATTAAAGCGCGGTGACGATGAACTCGTGCCTGAAGCCTGATCCTCATTGTGCTTAATTTTATACTTGAAAGCATATTTTTCCGGATTCAGCATTGTTTTGAATTCACCTTCCGAAACCTCTTCTGAAAATTGCGCGTCGGAGTAGGCTTTAATCCGCAGTTTTATTAATTCTCCACTCATGTTATCGTTCCTGGTTTTTAGCCAAAATATCCATTACCTGTTCAACGCACTCCGCAACAATTTTATCCTTCATATCTTTTCTCACCTGAGCAGGATCCGTTGTCTGCGGCTGATCTTCTACATTGATTTTTATGTGCAATTCCTTAATTTCTATTGGCATTTTACTGAATGTTAAAATAGTTGTAAACCAGTTCGATAGTTTCTATAACTATCTGGCTTTGTTCTGCATTGAAATCTCCCATCGACCATCTGACCGGGTAAGCATGCACTACATTCCAGGTCATTAAAGGTTCGTGCTCTTCATTCAATAAACTTATGGTGATATCTGTTGGGGAAATATTAAACTCTTCCACTGCCTCTCTGCACCATTTAATTAATGATGAATCGGTTAACAAACCCCTTCTTAGTACCAATTTGGAATATCGCGAGCGAACCGGAAGCTGGTGTTTAAACCTGTTCTCACCTCCCTCGGCAAAATCTTCTGTGTCCATTTCAACGGTTAAACCGGAGACAGTTTGAAATTCAATCTCACTTTTCAGATTGGCAAACTCAACCTTAAAATGAAAGCCTAAAGGAGGATAAATATTAGCCATTTATTATTCGTTTTGAATGGTAAGTCCTTCATGAATAATTTCCAATGATTCGATAGCTACTTCGCTGCCGTCAGCCTTCAAATCGGTTGACTGAACCTTTGACGGCCAGGCATTTTTCACCTTCCAAACCACTACCGGCTGATGTTCTTCATTCAATAAACTAATCGTAATATCGCGTCTTTCGATGGTGTTTAGTTTTACGGAATTCCACCAGTCGAAATATTCGTTGTCGGTTGCGAAAGTGCCACGTTTCAGCGTAATGTTGCTGAATTTCTGCATTCCCGGCATTTTAACTTTTGAGTATTCAGGACTTGCACCGTGCCGGTATTCTACCACTTCGGTTTCCACATCAAGACCGGAAACCTCGGTAAAACCAATTTTAGTTCCACCCCATTCAACCTGGAAATGAAATTTTACCAATGGATAATTTGTTGCCATAACTATTTGATTTAATGATTATTTTTAAGATTGTTGAAGTTTGTGAGAGAATTTAAGGATGATAAATTCAGCCGGACGAACAGCTGCCATGCCAATTTCAACGTTCATATATCCGTTCAGAATATCCTGTGCGGTCATGGTTTGTCCCAATCCAACGCGAACATAAAATGCATCTTCTGCCTTCGCTCCGGCAAGTGCACCGGCTCTCCACAAAACCACCAAAAAGTTCTCGATCATTGCCCGAACTTTGACCCATGTATTTGCATCGTTGGGTTCAAATACAAACTGTGAGGTAGCTTTTTTAACCGATTCTTCAACCATATTAAAGAACCGACGAACAGGAATATATCTCCATTCGTTGTCGTTTCCGGCAAGCGTTCTTGCACCCCAAACCAACGTACCTTTTCCGGTAAATGCGCGAATGGCATTAACCGATTTCCCGGCCTCAGTATCCACATTTAAACTCTCCTGATCTTCGTGAGTAATGTTTACCGACGGGCCTTTTACTGCGCTAACACTAACATTTGCCGGCGCTTTCCAAACGCCCCTGTTATTATCAACTGCTGCGTAAATCCCAACCATTGCTCCACTTGGTGGTAGCACTACGCCCTGATTTTTAATGGCTGTAACAATTCCTTTGTAAACAGGATCAACTTCCCCCAGGTTTTCAGTTCTGTGTTGTTCTTAATGCTGCTAATTCCGCATAAAAAGAATTTACCAAAGCAGTAAGTTTTCCAAGCAGTGCAGCAAAATACGGAGCAGCATTAGTGGCTGTTGCGGTTGCAGTAAAAATATTGTTTTTAGAAGCCGGAGTTGCAAATGTCAACGGTGCGAAATCCGTTGAAAAATCATCGGTAATCAGCGCTGCATCCCACGCAGGTGATGGCGCACTTCCATTTGCCGACATGCTGAAATGATTGTAATCAGACAATGTTTGCAATAATCCATGGAAATTTGAATTGGCCGCCACATATTTTGTATGAGTTTTATCCGCGGTATTTGGAGTTGAGGCGTCATTGTCGGTGAAAGTCAGATCAAAGAAATCTTTGAAAAAGTCGTAAAGCGCTGTAGCCTCTCCAACCAGGTCTGCCCTGTTATTCACTGTGTTTGACGTTGGTATGGTTAATCCTGATTTTGCCTGAATATCGGCATCAATTTTCGTAATTGAATCAACAATACTACTATTAAACAATGCCGTAATTGCAGCTACCGGACTACCCGATTTTGTATAATCTCCATTGACTACCGCATCATAATTCACCTTAAACGGAAGTGTGGTATTCAACCATGGATAATAGGTTGCGCCGTACTTCAGGTAATTCATACCCACATTACTACGGAATTTTTCAACCGGATCATTTGAAGGAACTGCCTCTTTATTCCCGTTAACAATATCGAGAATTGCAAAACGGTCTTGCAGTTTATTACACTGTGCAAGCATGGCTGCATGAACTTCTCCTGCCTCAGCTTCACTTAGATGAACTGTTTCAGGAATTACAAGTAATGTTGGCAAATCTACCTTTTCAAGTGTTGCCAAACCATCTTTTAATACCTGCTTATCAATGTCTGCGGCATCATCGTTATAAGCACCGACTGATACAATATAACATTCGCCGCCACCATTGATATAAAACATACGAACAGAATCGTACAGCAAATTTATTCCGTTTACAGTAGCTTTTTTAACTGTGTTGTCGGTGTTAAGGTCAATCTCAATTGTAGTAGGATCAGGAGCACCGCCAAAGTAGAATTCATACTCCGGTAGAGAACTGATTTTTATTGGTTTTACGATGCCTTCTGCATGGTAATCAACGCCATTAACGACGGCGGACTCAGTATAGCCGACAAAGGCCGGAATTGCAGTTTCTACTTGTGCAACCGAAGGTGGAAATTTTGATATCTCTTCGATGTACACTCCTGGTGTTTTGTAGGATGTTGCCATAATTTAATGATTTAAGTTTTACATATATATTTCAGAATAATTTTTATGGGTCGCATTATCAGGTTTTATAAGGTTAATTGCTGGATTTGGTAATTCATTCTTATCCAGTTTTACCATAACAAAACCAGTTTTCGTAAGTGGCTTTTCTTCTTTGGTGATCAGAATTTTTGAGTTCCCATTTTCCGGTTGAACATCGTCTTTATTTTTTACTGATTGATCCGAATCAAAAATGTACCTCCATATTGTTTTTCGGTTATTAATAAATATTTCATAAGATTTCGGTGGCTGAGGAATTTTATGGTTTGCACCCAAAACATCCAATGAATTATTTTCACCTGAAATGAAAATGCGAACAATTCCAAATAATTGTCGTTTTTCCACCCCGGTAAGTTTTAATAGTTCATCTTTAATTCCGTCATCGGATAAAACAAAATCAGAATTTACAAACGTATTGTCTCCCTGGAGATTGATTAAAGGAAATGTATTTGATTCTCCTTCCAACCGGCGATTAGAGAAATAAAACATTTTATCTGCCAGATCCAGACCGATATCGGAATAATTAAAAAACAAAGGATCTTTCAATCGTATTAAGAAAGTAAAGTACAGATCATCTGCCGGAATAATAAACGGAAGATTGGGAGTTGTTTCATCCATTTTCGTCCAAACCGACAAACCAATATTTGTTGGTTTAAAAACCAGTGAATATCCCCCGATCATTTGTAATGTTTCCGAATCAGGAAAAATTGAAATAAAATCAGCGACCCTAAATTTTTGTATTTGCTGCTTTTGATCATCTCCGCTCATTGCAATGTATTCATCTTTTCCCTTATTCAGAAAGAATGAATGCAATACATTCAATGAAAAAAGTGGCTGATATTGAATGGAAAAGCTCATTGTTTGATGTGTTTTAAGGTTCCACCTACTTTTGTAATTACTTCAGCCGAAGACAATGTCTTGTTCTGCTCAATCTCAATAAGTTGGATACGATAAATAACAGACGGAAACTGTTTCCCGCCCAGTGTGCCCCAAACATTATTAAGTTCCTGGAAACCTGGAGTATATAGTTCCACAACAAATCGGAAATAATCAAAGAAATCAAACGATACATTATTCCTGTTATAAACCGTATTCGTCGAGTTAAATATTTTTTTCCCCTGAAAAAACTGGATTACTTTTGAAATGCTTCGGAGCGATTTGTCATAAGTATCACAATTGCCGCTTATAAGCAAAAACAGGTTTAAATTAACCACCGGATTACGATATTCAGTCTTTCCTTCAGTTATTCTTATATTGGGAATATTTTTTAAAGTAGATTCCTCTTCAATCTTCAATAAAGTCATTACAACTTTATCTTCAACTTTTTTAGCATCATCTCCACCAGCATCCCAAAGTGCAATGTTATCAAGTACAATTATTTTACCCAAACCCTCTTCGGTAAAATATGCTTCCAACTGCTCTTTTAAAATTTGTAATGTTTCAAAAATCATTTAATTGCGTCCTTAATTCGACCTTCTCCTTCTTATCAAAACATGGACTGCAGACATGCAATTATTTTGTAATATCCATATAACGTAGTTTAATACCTTTTATTCTTTTTAAGAATAATTTTTTTAAAACGTCTTAACCGGATCATTACTAAAAATTACATGTTCTTTGCGTCCTAAAGTGTATAACCGAT
This sequence comes from uncultured Prolixibacteraceae bacterium, assembly GCA_963849985.1. Lineage (GTDB taxonomy): Bacteria > Bacteroidota > Bacteroidia > Bacteroidales > Prolixibacteraceae > Draconibacterium. The sequence continues at coordinate 179,945 of CAWKJY010000023.1, forward strand.
TTTTATTTAATAAATCAGTGTGAGCTAATGGTTATCTAAATGCAATTTACGACATTAAAAAATCAAAGTCAATGAAAAGTTTAAATTAAATTTCAATTAGATATAAAACGCTCTCATTATAAGTATATTATAATCGTAATTTATAAAAAGAAGTATAATATTTAAGATTTATAATGACTTCAATTTGAACAACAAGTTCTCTATTTCTTTGATTATTTCCGATTGAGTTGCATCAAAGTTATTGAACATAATACTAAAAGCAAAATTACTTCCATTATCAGTTTTCAGATATCCGGCAAAACATTGAACCCGTGTCATTGATCCGCTTTTGGCACGGAGTGTTTCTCCGGGAAACAATTGTTTACTAAAACCAGAGAGTGTTCCCTCCCCTGCCATTGGCAATGAACTAATAAACGATTTTTTATTTACACTTTGATTGTACATGTAAATAAGAACTGCTGTAATATCATTTGCAGAAACTGCATTAAAATGAGAAAGTCCACTGCCATCTTCCATAAAAAAATGATCCGGTATTTTGTCCTTCCAAAAACGCTGAACAATTGAAATAGAACTGTCCCTGATCCCCTGTCCCTGAATTTCAGCGGAAATCTGTTTTAAAAGGTGTTCAGCAAATAAATTTACACTTTCATGGTTTAATACTTCTGAGATTTCTCCTAATGTTGGCGATTTCTGAATATAAGCAGCCATTAATTTTTTCTCGTCAATTTTATGAAAAGCAACCTTTCCACTAATAAATACCCCATTCAACGCTAAATGAGTTATCAATTCTTTTGCAAACAATTCTTTTGGATTCGGAATTGATCCCTTTACTTTAAACGACTTTCGGTTTTTAGGTATACTTCCTCTTATTTCACGATTATCATCTAACGGACTGCCATAAATGTAGGCCAAATCTCTGTTTTCATCCGACGAGATAACTTTGTTGTCAATATCCAGATTTTCGATTCTTGGATTGGTAGCAATAACCGTAGTTTGTTTCCCTGCCTGTTTTGGCGATTCAAAAGTGACCCGATACAAGTTGTCATAAATAGTAAATGCCGAAGCGTAAGCACCGTAATAATTTCCAATGTCTCCCCAAATCCAGGTATCAGGAATTAAATCATCATTATAAATAGATGCATCTAAAACAAGGTCGCCATTAATTTGCTGAATGCCAAAAGCTTTTATTTTTTGTGCCCAAACATCCATAAAATGAGGATTAAAATAGCTGTCCTCAAAATATTCTGACCCCAGTGCAGGATCTCCTCCCCCAATAACTACAAGGTCACCATTCAGCTTTGAATTTTTAATCTTTCCTGTAAATCCGATTTTCGTTTCAAACCGGTAATCTTCACCCAGCAATTCAAAAGCTGTGGCTGATGTAATAAGTTTCAGAGTTGATGCCGGAATCATCAATTGATGTTCATTCAAACCAAAAACGGTTTCGCCGGTTTCCAAATCCAAAACATGAATACCGATGGTTGCATTTTTATATTCAGGTTCTGAAAGAATTTTTGTTAGTTCATTTTCGAAATTTGTTTGTGCACTTGCCATGCGAACAAAAAATATGACAATCAGAACCGTGAATATTCTTAACATCATTTTTATTACTTTTGAATGCTAAAATAAGATATTATTAAAGTTTTTGGATGTGTTTGAACCGTATTTTATCGCATGGTTTTTTTACTATCCAATCCAAAATCTAAAAAGAATGCGTACAATCTTAATTGTTGGGGCTGGTGGATTTATAGGTAGTGTAATGCGTTACCTGGTTCAGGTTGTTGTTGAAAAAGGGTTAACCAGCACCTTTCCGCTGGGAACATTAATTGCCAATATTGCCGGAAGTTTTATTATCGGGATGGTTTTTGCCTTCGCCGAAAAAGGAGACCTGATGAATGCCGAATGGCGTATTTTTCTTGCGGTCGGAGTTTGCGGTGGCTTTACTACATTCTCTTCTTTTGCATACAACAATTTTACCATGTTGAAAGAAGGCTCATTCGGCCAGTTTTTCTGGAATGTAGGCGGGAGTTTGTTTTTAGGAATCCTTGCTGTGTATTTAGGCGTAATAGTAATACGTTCCATCTTTTAAATTTATTATCATGAAAATAACGGGAAAAGCAGGAGTGTTAAAAGTTTATGTAGGCGAATCAGATAAAGTACATGGCCGTGCACTTTTTGAAGAAATTATTTTCGAAGCGCGGAAAGCAGGAATTGCAGGTGCAACAGCCTATAAAGGAATAATGTCGTTTGGCGCCAGCCACTCCATACATACCATGAAAATTTTTGCACTTTCAAACGACATGCCGGTTTCCATTGAAATCATTGATAATATGGAAAAACTAAATGAATTTCTGAAAACCATAAATAAACTCATGGATAAAAGTAAAAAGGGTGGTTTGATAACTTTTCAGGAACTTGAAGTTTTGCGATACGAAGTTGGCGAGAAATACCGGAATATTCAGTAACCAGTTACCTGTCTCAGTTTTCAGTCTTTGGGTGGTTCGATTTTCAAATCGCCGGTTTCAATTAACGTGGTTACAAACCGCGTCACAGACAGGTTAATAAAGTATCGGGAAAATTTTAGGTTCACTAAGCAGCATTCCAGGTTTTTCTTTTCTGATTTCTTCAACTGCTCTTTCAATTTGAGCGAGCGTACAAGGCATGGTTGCTAGCGAGAACATGGCTTTTTCATCCGTGTGTCGGTTATGACTAACGGTCTCAATATTAATTTCCTGCTTCCCTACCGCAGTAGTAATAAATCCGGTTGTACCCGGCACATCACTTGTATTAAATGTTATCAGATATGAGAACACAAACTGGTTGGCGTCGGCAATTTTTCGCACCTGTCCTGTAGTTTTGTTGATTATTTTAGTTCCGTAACGCGAAATAAATACAATATCGGAAACAATTGACATAGCAGTTTCACTTGAACCAGCTCCTTTACCAACCAGAAAATGAATTCCTGAGTATTTATTGTTTATGCGAACAGCATTGGTAGCTCCGTCAACTTTAGCCAAAAAATTACTGTTCTTTACAATCATAGGTTTCACAGTGGCATAAACATCGCCATTCTTTTTCTTTGCATAACAAATTAGCTTTATTCTGGCATCAATCTCGTTAGCAAAATCAATGTCTTCTTTGGTAATATTTTCAATGCCTGTTATTGAAAGTTCTTCCATTGAGATATCAATTCCAAACGCCAGTTTGGTAAGCAAAATCAGCTTATGACCGGCATCTCCCCCATTAATATCCAAACCAGGATCAGCTTCGGCATAACCTTTTTCCTGAGCAAGTTTCAGTGCTGTATTAAATTCAAGTTTATCATCATGCATTTGGCTCAGAATGTAATTACTTGTACCATTCATAATTCCTGAAACAGACAAAATTTTATCGCCGGTAAAACTTTCGTTAATGGTTTTAATAATTGGAATTGCACCACACACAGCAGCTTCAAAACCAATTTTAACATTTTTTGCTTCAGCAGCATCGAAAATTGCTTTACCTCTTTCTGCCAGCAAAGCTTTATTTGCGGTTACTAAGTGTTTCCCTGAATTTAGAATATCAAGACAAAGGTTGTAAACAAAATCACTTGTCCCGCCTATGGTTTCCACTACCAAATCAATTTCGTCTGATGAAATAATTTCCTTAATAAATTGATTTGCTTCATCCGGTGTTAATTCTTTTCCACCGCCAACAAATAATTCAATTGGTATTTGAAAACGCTTGGCTGCAGTAGTTGGGTCAAGTTCAACAATTTTTTTCAGTTTAAGCTTTCTATTTGCTTTGACAGTAAGTTCGTCATTCATTTCAGTGATGATTTGTGCTACACCGCCCCCAACAGTTCCACAACCTAAAATAGCTATATTCAGAGTTTCCATAGGTAACTAAATTTCAAAAATCTTCGAAAGATAGTAAAATTAACTTTTTGCTTTTTCGAGTTCCCATTCAAAATTCTTCGGGCGTGATGAGATTATAGCAGAATTGGGAGATGCACTGAGGTTTCGGTTTTCTGGGTCCTGTGGAAATTTCTTCGACTTTAGAAAGCTAAAGTCCCATAAACGAATCAGGCTTTCATGATGTGAATCTATTTTTTCGCAATTGGAAATCGCTACACCCGGGATCGGCAATTTCCAAATCGCCGGATATATTTAACTCGTATCGGCTCCGAAATCTCGGAGCACGCCACCCACTCACGCATTCAATCAGTCAATCATTCACACATTCAATCCTTCAATCATTCACGTATTATTAAGTTAACCCTATATGAAATATGCCGAACCCTGCATTTTATCCATAAGCTGAAACAAATCATTTTACTATCTTTGGGCTGCTTTTGAAAAAAGCAAATAACAACCTGATTTTCTGTGTAAAACATAAATAAGTTAAACGATAAAAAAACAAATCACCATGTTAATTAGCGATGTAAAAGCAAGAGAAATTTTAGATTCACGTGGAAATCCAACCATCGAAGTTGAAGTATTACTGGAAAGCGGCGCTTTTGGCCGTGCTGCTGTACCTTCCGGAGCATCAACCGGTGAAAATGAAGCACTTGAATTGCGTGATGGCGACAAAAGCCGTTACCTTGGAAAAGGCGTTTTAAAAGCCGTTGATAATGTAAATAACATTATTGCCAAAGAAATTATAGGAATGGATGCCACTGATCAGGTTGCACTTGATAGCAAACTTCTGGAAATGGATGGTACAAAAACCAAATCTAATTTAGGTGCAAATGCTATGCTGGGAGTTTCACTTGCAGTGGCAAAAGCTGCCGCTGATTACAGTGATCTTCCTCTTTACCGTTACATTGGAGGTGTTAATGCAAAAACATTACCGGTGCCAATGATGAACATTATTAACGGTGGTTCACACTCTGATGCCCCGATTGCATTCCAGGAATTTATGATTCGTCCGATTGGCGCTACTTCATTCCGTGAAGGTTTGCGTATGGGTTCTGAAGTATTTCACAACCTGAAAAAGGTTTTGCACGACAGAGGCCTAAGCACAGCTGTTGGTGATGAAGGTGGATTTGCGCCTGCTTTAAATGGACCGGAAGATGCATTAAACAGTATTATCGAAGCCATTAAAAAAGCCGGGTACAAACCTGGTCGCGCAGAAGATGGTGGTGATGTTTCCATTGCTCTTGATCCGGCTTCTTCTGAATTTTTTATTAATGGAGTTTATGATTATACTAAATTTGAAGGAAAAGATGCCGCAAAACGGACATCGGAACAACAGGTTGAATATTTAGCTCAGTTAGTGGAAAAATATCCCATTGATTCCATTGAAGATGGAATGGCCGAAAATGACTGGGAAGGCTGGGTAATGTTAACGAAAAAGTTAGGAGATAAAATCCAGCTGGTTGGCGACGATAATTTTGTTACAAACATTGAATACCTGAAAAAAGGTATTGAAATGGGTGCTTGCAATTCCATTCTTATAAAAGTAAACCAAATTGGAACTTTAACTGAAACACTGGATGCAATTGAAATGGCTCACCGTGCTGGTTATACTTCAGTAACTTCACATCGTTCAGGCGAGACCGAAGATTCAACAATTGCTGATATTGCAGTAGCTACCAATTCAGGACAGATTAAAACCGGTTCGTTAAGCCGTTCAGACCGTATGGCGAAATACAACCAACTGCTTCGCATTGAAGAAGAACTAGGCGCCAGCGCCATTTACGGATATAAAAAAATATATAAGAAATAATATTGGAATTACTGATATTTCGAAGCCGTCTTTCTTTTTGAAGGTCGGCTTTTTTATGGTAAAAATCAATGATAACATAAAGACAGAAATAAATCTCTATTAACCTTGTTTAATGACTGCTCATCAATTCATTATATTTTTAAAAGATGTTTTTTACTAAAGCAAGAAGAAAACCCACTATGTTATATTGAACACTATTTCAGTAAATTAATCTTCTTAAACAGAAATGAACCGATTGAATACTTATTCTTAAAAAAATTAAATTGCCGAACCCTAAACTCACAAAAAAAGTTAAAAACACCTGTAAACAAAAACCTTAACACGGTGTTTACTCTTATTTATACAATTTAAAAAATTGTATATTTATCGATAAAACAAAAAAATGGAAGACAATAAAACCTCGAAAAAAAATTGCAAATAAAATACAAAACTGTCCTTTATTTATTTATGAAATCAACATACGTTTGAAATTACAAATATGTTAATGAAAAAATCAGCTAATCCAATCTTTGGAAAAGAAATGCTTTTGACCGCGCTTGATTTTTCCTATAGCGCCAACAGATTTTAATTATTCAATAAAAAAAATTCTAATTCTAAACTATAAGTATGAAAACATTATTCTTTGTCGTGAGCTTGACATTAATTGTGTCGGCTTTTGAAAGCCAGGCTCAGGTTGACACATTGCAGACCAACGATTTGCTCAATGATTTAACCTCGGCAAGCACAGACAGTGTTAAGTTACTTCCCGACCATTTTTTATTTACACAACGTTTATTGTGGGGACAAAAAGGGTTAATGCGTAATTTTAATTACTTTCAACTCTCTCCGGAAGAACGGCAAAAGGAGTTAAAAATCAGAAGGGCAATGCTTACAACACACCAGATTCTGGGATTTGCCACTATGGGAGCCATGGTTGCACAGGGAATTGTTGGGGCAAAACTTTACAATGGCAATACCGGGCTTAGAGACACTCACGAAGCTTTGGCAGCCGGTGTCAATTTCGGATATTTTACTACCGCCTCTCTGGCACTTTTTACACCACCAAAAATGTTGGATGAACGAAAAGGTTACAGTAGTATTAAAGTGCACAAGGCTCTGGCAATTATTCATTTATCCGGAATGATTGCGACCAATATACTTGCAGGCGAACTGGAGTCCCACCCAAATCTTCGTCCTTATCACAGGGCTGCAGCTTATACCGCTTTTGGGGCTTTTGCGGCATCAATGATTATCATAAAATTTTAAAATCGAAATAATGAGACGAATCGTATTAGTTTCTGCCATACTGTTAATTAATACAGTGGCATTTGCAGCAAAGCCTGCACCTGTAAAAATATTCTGCGACAAATCAAATTCATCCATAACTTATGCGATGAATCACATGTTGCATTCATGGACCGGAACTAGTAAAGATATTAACTCGGTGATCCTTACCGACGAAGCAAAGGAGACAATAAGCCAGGTAGCCGTTTCGGTTAAAATTTCAACTTTCGACAGTAAAAACGCCAACCGCGATTCACACATGATGGAAGCTACTGATGCCATAAAATATCCGAGTATTACTTTTAGCAGCACATCAGTAAAACAGGAAGGAAATAAACTTTCCGTTGAAGGAACACTCAACTTCCATGGTGTTAACAAGGCCATTTCGTTTGAAGCTGAAGAAACAAAAAACAAAAATAAAACAGAAATCACTGGTGGATTCGATGTAAAAATGACTGATTTTAATATCGAGAAACCTACTTTAATGGGTGTTGCTACCGATGATGATATTAAGATTACTTTCGATGTTTTGTATTAATTTTTTATCAGTATCAGATTAAACCGGTATATTAAGTCATTCTTATCTAATGGTAAAATACAACCAGTCAATCTGAATTGAAGAAGAACCAGGTGCAAGCGCTATTTACCGATACAAAATTATCTATACAAAATAGTTTAAGCTGCATAATATTAAAATCCGTTATTTTCTATTAGGCGGCTTTCATAATTAATATTTATAAATGAACAAATTGAAAGATATTTCCTTTTACAAATAGAGATTACTTCAATATAAATGAAGAAAATTTTATTAATATCGATTCTTGCCTTGTTTACCATAATTGCTGGAAGAGCTCAGGCTCCCGGAAATATACCGTATGGCGAACCTAAACAACTTGAATTGACCCCGTTTAACATTATTCTTTATTTTGTAATACCCGTATTACTCTTTGTTGCACTTATTTTAATTCGACGGAAAAGGAATAAGGAAAAAGATAAAAAATCAAATGAATAAAATCATTTGTTTTTTAATTATATATTTCAACATTTGATTAATGTTATTCTAATTCTCTAAAAACTTAGATAATTTGTCAACAATTTTAGGTAATGTTTCCTGACATTGCATTACGTATTAAAATTATTATAAATACTGAATTACTACTCACAATCGGCTTATAAACAGATATATAGAGGGTAGTTTATTCAGCTTAGATCAAACAAAGCTTATGAATCGAAAATTTTACTTATTTATAGGGTTCTTTGTCTTATCATTCACCTCATTTTCACAAGAAACCAGACTTTTACGTCAACCAACAATTCATGAAAATTATGTTGCCTACACTTATGGCAGCGATGTTTGGGTTACAAACCTTGACAACAACCAAACAAAACGAATTACCAACACCGGTGCCGTTGAAAGTAATCCTGTTTTTTCGCCTGATGGTAAAACAATCGCATTCACGTCGAATCGTTCAGGGACTTCTTCGGTGTATATTGTTCCTGTTGAAGGTGGAACACCTACCCGATTAACATGGTATCCAAGTTCAGCAATTGTTTCCGGCTGGACACCTGATGGTGAGGAAATTCTATACTCAACTTCTCGCGAAACGGCTCCTATAGGTCATGGCAGGTTATGGACAATCCCAAAAAAAGGTGGTCCTTCCAAACTGTTAAGCGAACAGTGGGGAGCAAATGGCTCATTCTCGCCTGACGGTAAAAAAATAGTGATCGATAAAGTTTCCAGATGGGATGTTGAATGGAGAAATTACCGTGGAGGGCAAAATACTCCTTTAATTATTCTTGATTTAAAAACATTATCTGAAGAATTAATTCCAAACGAAAAAACAATTGATATAAGACCATTATGGTTGGGCGATAAAATCTACTTTCTTTCTGATCGAGACTGGACGACCAATATTTGGCAATATTCAACAAAAACAAAAGAACTGAAACAAATCACTTCATTTTCAGGTGCAGATATTAAATGGCTTGGAGGAAGTGGAAATAAACTTGTTTTTGAACGCGAAGGTTTTTTGAACACGCTGGATTTACAAACAAACGAGATAAAACAGTTAAATATTACTGTTACAGGTGATTTTCCATGGGCTGATGTTAAGTGGGAAAACGTGACTTCTTCTGCTAGTGCTGTTTCACTTTCAGCAACCGGAAAAAGAGCAATAATGGAAGCCCGCGGAGAAATCTTCACCGTTCCGGTTGAAAATGGAAACGTACGAAATATTACCGGTTCATCCGATGCAGCGGACCGCGCCCCGGTTTGGTCGCCAAAAGGCGATCAAATTGCATGGTTTTCTGATCAGGGAGGAAAAGGTTATTCTTTGATGATTGGGTCTCAGGATGGGTTAACAGAGCCTAAAAGTATCTCCATTGGCGAATCAAAATTGGGCTGGGAGCCTGCCTGGTCGCCAGATGGGAAGTACATTGCTTTTGATGATGATGATGTTCGAATCCGCATAGTTGATATTGAAGCAGGAACAATTAAAACAATTGATACTGGAGGCACTAATCTTGAGAGAGGTGGAATGGGACTTACCTGGTCGCCGGATTCAAAATGGTTGGCTTATACAAAAACAGGTTCAAATAATTTCCGTCGAATTACAATTTGGTCGGCAGATGAAAACAAAATTCATTCAATTACAAATGCATTTGCAGATGCCTTTTCACCTGCCTGGGATTTAGATTTAAAGCACTTTTATTTTCTTGCCAGCACCGATCTTGCGTTGGGTTCAGGATGGGCAAATACCAGTTCGATTACAGCAGAACCTAAATACGGAGTTTATGTGGTTAATCTTCAAAAAGATGAAGACTCTCCCTTCAAATTGAAAAGCGACGAGGAAGAAAAAAGCAAAGACGAAGAAAAAAAGGAAGAAAATTCAGATAAATCGGAGAAAAAAGAAAAGGATCAGAAAAAGGATAACAAAAAAGAGGATGAAAAAACATCCGAGAAAAAAGATACCGTAAAAATTGATTTTGATGGAATTGAATACAGAACGCTTGCAATTCCAATGCCTGAAAGAAGTTACCAGTTTGCTTTAACAGGCCCGAAAGAAACTGTTTTTATTGGCGAAAGAATACCAAATACTCCTGGGGCAACAATTCATAAATTCACATTAGAGAAAAATAAATCCGAAGAATTTGTTAGCGGTGCAAGTCAGGCCTCAGTATCTTCCGACGGAAAGAAAATGCTTGCGAGAGTGAGCGGCTCCTGGAAGGTAATGGATACTTCAAAACCTTCCGGGAAAGATGGTGATAACCTAAAAGTTGATCTTAGAATTAAACTGGATCGACTACAGGAATGGAAACAGATTTTTGAAGAAACATGGCGATACGAACGTGACTATTTTTATGATCCAAATATGCATGGACGAAACTGGGAAGAGGTTTACAAAAAATATTCGCCGTTAGTTCCCTTTATTAAACACAGGGCAGATCTGACTTACATTCTTGATCAGGTAAACGGAGAATTGTCAGTCGGACACAGCTTTGTCTCGGGAGGTGACTATCCGGATGTTGAAAGCAGCAGGGTTGGTCTTTTGGGCGCTGATCTGGAAGCAGAAAAAGGACGCTGGAAAATCAAAAGAATATACACTACCGAAAGTTGGAATCCCGGGTTATCAAGTCCACTTGAAGAACCCGGCTTAAAAGTTAAAACCGGCGACTACATTGTTGGAATAAATGGGCAAGAATTAAAAGCCGAAGATAATCCTTATCAAATGTTGGACGGAACGGTTGGTGTTCAAACGGTATTACATGTTAATGCCAAACCTGAATTTGAGAACTCAGTAAAAGTTATTGTAAAACCCATAAGCAGTGAATCTTCTTTACGGCAGCGTGCCTGGGTTGAAGATAACAGACGAATGGTTGACAGTCTATCAAATGGAAAACTGGCTTATGTTTGGGTGCCTAACACAAGCAGTCCGGGATTTATTTCATTCAACCGCTACTTTTTTGCGCAGCAGGATAAACTGGGCGCAGTTATCGACGAACGTTTCAACGGTGGCGGATTGCTGGACGATTACATGGTTGACTTAATGACAAGAAGTTTAAGAGCTGCGGTGACAAATGAGGTTCCCAATGGCAAACCATTTCGACTACCAGCTGGAATTCTTGGTCCAAAAGCATTACTTATTAATGAAATGGCTGGCTCAGGTGGTGATTTCTTTCCATGGGTTTTTCGTCAGCAAAAAGCAGGGCCGTTAATTGGCGCAACTACATGGGGAGGATTGGTAAAATCTTCGGTACATTACCGACTTGTTGATGGTGGCACAGTTACTGCTCCCGATAATGCTGTTTTCGACCCGATTAACCATAAATGGATAGCTGAGAACCACGGAATTGAGCCAGATATTGCTGTTAGACAAGATGCACTTTCTTTGTCGAAAGGGAAAGATCCACAACTGGAAAGGGCTATTCAGGAAGTTTTAAAAATGGTAGAAAAACAGGGCGAAATAAAAATTACACCGCCTCCATTTTCTACACCTGCGATAAAAAAGTAAACATTTTTAAATAATGTTCGGAAAAGGATTTCGTGATTTATGATGGTCACGGAATTCTATTATTTAATTATGTGCACTTGACCATCTTCTCTATTGAGACATGTATTGAAATAATCTAATTATCTGTTTTTATAGTTGATAAAATTTCACTGAATTTTGGCTTTAATTATGAAATCGTATTTAATTCTTGAACATAAAGGAATTATTTATTTAACTGAATATTAATAGAGTAAAATTTGATATTTGTAATTTAATTTTTCAGCTTTCTATTATCTTTACAAATTAAAGAATCCACCCTCAATGGAAGTGATTTTAACGATTATAATAAAACCTAAATTAGGGCAATTTTTGTCATTACTTTACTTGATATTTCTATAAATGATGTGATAATTCTAATGTATAAATTTTAAGAGTAGCTCTAAAGCAATAAAAATGCAATTTTTAAAAATATATAACCTGACAAATCAAAAAATAGTTTACATCTCGATTTTAGTTGTTCAGTTATTCTTGATGTTGTGGATGAGTCAGGATGCCGGAATTTCGGCTGATGAGGATCGACATCACCAGCAGGCCGAGAAAGTTTTCAATTATTATAAAACTCATGGAGAGGACAAATCAGCATTAGAAAATACTGGTACAGACCCAATGCAATACAATGGACAATCGTTTGATAATCTGATGTATCTCATAGAAGAAAAGCTCAATATTGAAAACTATATGGAAATGAGGCATTTTTTTAATGCTTTGACCGGATGGTTAATTATTCTTATTACTGGGCTAATTGCCAGAAGAATATACGGTTATGAAGGGGCGATTTTAGCTATATTTCTTCTTTTTATTTCCCCACGTTTTTTGGGTCATGCAATGAACAACAACAAGGATATTCCATTTGCCCTAGGTTTTGTTTTAAGCATGTATGGGATGATTAGATTTCTGAATGACATTCCAAAACTTAAAATTAAAAATATACTCTTATTAACCTTGGGAATCGGCATTGCTATTAGTATTCGGTTAGCGGGCATTTTATCAATTGCATTTTTAGGTTTATACAGTTTAGTTTTGTTCATTACAAAAAGGCCGGTACTTCGAATTTTCAACAAACAAAAACTGAATATATTAAAGAAACTGCTATTTACAGTACCATTTATTGCGATTGCAGGATATTTTATCGGTATCGCTTTCTGGCCATTCATGATGAAAGATCCAATTAAAAATATTAAAATTGTGTTGGACGCAACTACCTCGCATCCTGTTTCGTTAAATCAGCTTTTTGAAGGAAAATTAATTTTATCAACAAAACTCCCTTCCTATTATTCTCTTAAATATTTATCAATATCATATCCTATAGTAATCTTGTTTGGAATTGTCCTGTCATTTGTGTTAGCACCATTTCGATTAAAAAGAAGTACGTTGTTTTTATATTTCATAATTTCTTTTTCTTTTGTTTTTGTGTTCTTCTGGATGAGCTATAAAAACTCGAACATTTATGGAGGAATACGTCACTTATTGTTCATCTATCCATTAGCAATATGTTTAGCAGTTTTTGGATTCATATTCTTGAAAGATTTGATGAATAAATTTTCTGTTAAATGGATTTATCTTATACCTTATGGAATATTAGTTTTGCTGAGTTTAGGACCAATAATTCATATTATAAAAAATTATCCCTATAGTTATATATATTTCAATGAGTTGGCAGGGGGTGTAAAAAAGGCAGCTTATAGTTACGAAACTGACTATTTTCAACATAGTTTACGTCATGCAACAGAATGGGTTATTGAAAATGAAATTAATAAACTAAAAAGTGATTCCACGAAAATTATGATTGCAACCAATGATTATTCTAATACTGAATATTATCTTAGAAATAAGGGGAAAAGAGTTACCTGTTATTATACACGTTATTATGAGAAATCTAAAGAAAATTGGGATTATGCCATTTTTTATTGTGGATATATTTCCCCAAACCAGTTAAAGGATGGATTATGGCCCCCAAAAGAAACAATTCATACAGAGGATGTGGACGGCATCCCAATTGGGGCTGTTGTCAAACGCATTTCTCATGACGATTACAATGGATTTGAAGCATTAAAGAAAGGGAGATTGGATGAAGCCAAACAAGATTTTAAAAACTTCTTAAAATTGTACCCGGAAAATGAAGAGGTTTTAGAAGGTTATTCCAGAGCCTTTTTGACGGAACGAAACCTTGATTCAGCTTTGTATTATGCTAACCTGTCGATCAATTATAATCCGCGCCAAATTGGTGCTTTATATCTGAAATCTTCTGTACTGAACACGAATAAAGATTATCAGGGGGCTCTTGACGTAGCTAACCAAATGATTGACATCAAATCAGATTTTGTGGAAGCTCAATACCAGAAGGGTTACGCGTTAAAAAATCTAAATCAGCCGAATGAAGCACTAAAAGCCTTTCAATTGGCCATTGGATATAAAAAAGATTATACCCAGGCGTATTATGAGATAGGTAACATTTTCTGTAACTATAAGAATTACGCAAAAGCAATCGAAATTTATGACAAAGTACTGGAGCTCCAACCTAATGATTTTTATGGAACGGTTTATAAAGCTAAATGTCTTCAAATGTCTGGGAAAAACGATCAGGCGGAAGAATTATTAAATAAACTCCCAACATCTAATCAAAATAATGTTGAAGTGGTTAAAGTCAGGTGTAGGATTGCAATGGCCAAAAACAATTGGAATCTAGCAGCAAATTATCTCAATATGGCCAGATTTATTAATAACGATGCGGATCTTTTTGTACTTAGATCAAAGTTTGTGTCATTGGCACAAAACAATAAAACTACAGCAGAAAATTATATAAAAAGCGCCATTAAACTTGATCCGATTAATCGAGAGGCGCAGGAAATACAAAACTCGTTGCAGACAAATGCAAAGCCTGTACAACAAAATCAGGTAAACCCAAAACAGCAACAATCAATTATGTTTCAGAAACCAGAGAAAAAAAAGATTAGTCCAATTACTGTCCCAACAAGATAAAGATTATTTTGTTATTAGAAATAGTACAAATTATATCAAAAATCTCAGTAAATAATTATGTATTATGAAATGGACAACAGATAACAAAAAGTTAACTAAAGAATTTGTATTTTCAAATTTTGTACAGGCAGTTGAATTTGTAAATAAAATTGTTCCGATTGCTGAAAAAGCAGATCATCATCCAGATATTTTTATTCATTCCTACAAAAAAGTGAGAATTGAATTGATGACGCATTCTGAAGGGAAAATCACGGATAAAGACTACAATCTGGCAAAAGAGATTGATAAAATATAAATCGGCTTTAAGTTTTTAAATATTCCACCAGTAAACGATCGCAAACTACCTGTGAGAACATTTTTGAAGAATAATTTTTATAACTCACAATCATGCTGTTATCAAAAGGCTCAACCGATTTTATTTCTATCTCTGTTCCGAGGCTCAACCTATTTTTATCCAGAAATTTTAAAAACTCAGATGTATCGTGAGAAAGTGCTGCTAAGCGAACCTTGTCTCCCGGATTACAATCACTCAACCTTACACTAAATTCGTCAGGAATAATACCGTTTTTGTCAGGAATCGGGGAACCATGCGGATCAAACTTCGGAAATTTTAGCAATTCATCCATCCGTTCAAAAAATTCGAAAGAATTAATATGTTCAACCTGCTCGGCAATATCATGAACCTGTTCCCAGCCAAAACCCATATTATTAACCAAAAACATTTCAGTTAACCGATGCTTACGAATTACCTGGGCAGCAACTTTCTTTCCAGTTTCAGTCAAAGATATTGGCTTGTATTTCTCATAATTAACAAGACTTTGCTTTCGAAGATTTCTGACCATGCTGTTTACGGTAGGCAAACTTACATTTAACAGGTCACTTAATTCTTTCAAATTCACTGAATTAGCAGAGTTGGTAAGAACAAACAACGATTTTAAATAATTTTCTTCCGTTTGCGATGCCATTTTGTCTAAAATTATTTACATCAAATATAAACAATGATCTAATAATTTTGTTAGATTAGTCTAAGTTATTATTTTAGGAAAATAAATTTCTCGGAATTAAATCAATATGAAATCAGAATCACTGAGTGAAGTACATTCCAGTGTTAGAACAGATAAAAGGGGGTGGAGAAAAATTCTTGCATTTCTGGGGCCTGCATACCTTGTAAGTGTTGGATATATGGATCCTGGAAACTGGGCAACTGATATAGCAGGTGGTTCTGAGTTTGGATATAAACTGATCTGGGTTCTGTTAATGTCGAACCTGATTGCAGTACTCTTGCAATCACTCAGTGCAAGATTGGGAATTGTTCGTGGAATGGATTTGGCACAAGCTTCAAAAAATGCCTACCCAAATGGGCAAACCTACCTTTGTATATTATTGCAGAAATAGCCATTGCGGCCTGCGACCTTGCTGAAATTGTGGGAATGGCAATAGGACTGAACCTGCTTTTTGGGTTGCCATTAATTTGGGGAATTAGCCTGACTGCATTTGATACAATCCTTTTATTTTTCTACTCAATAAAGGAATGCGTGACAATGGAAGTGTTTATTGTTTCCCTCGTATTTATTATTGGCGTATCCTTTTTAGTAGAAATGTTTATTGTTTCGCCTGTTTACGGGGATGTGGTTAAAGGATTTGTCCCATCAAACCTTAGTGGAGATGCCTTATATATTGCCATTGGAATTATTGGCGCCACAGTGATGCCGCATAATCTGTATTTACATTCCTCACTGGTTCAAACCCGGAAATTCGACAAAACTCCAAAAGGCATGAAGAACGCAATCAAATTAAATATGTTTGATACAACAATTGCGCTTAACCTGGCATTTTTTGTTAATGCCGCCATTTTGATTTTGGCAGCAGCAGCATTTTATGTCAATGGATATTTTAACGTTGCCGAAATTCAGGATGCTTCAAAATTATTGGAAAGTTTATTTGGCAATGCTGCACCTGCATTTTTTGCAATTGCCTTAATTGCTGCCGGACAAAGCTCCACTATCACAGGAACACTGGCCGGACAAATCGTAATGGAAGGACATCTTAACCTTCGTATTCAACCTTGGATCAGAAGATTAATTACGCGTTTATTGGCTATCGCACCAGCCATTTTTACTATCCTTTATTTTGGGAATGAAGCTTTAGGCAGCCTCCTTGTTTTAAGCCAGGTGGTTTTAAGCCTGCAATTGGGCTTTGCTGTTATACCGCTTATCCATTTTAATTCTGATAAAAAATTAATGAAAGAATTTGCCATTAAAACGTGGGTAAAAATCCTTGCATGGACAAGTGCAGCCATTATTGTGTATTTAAATATTCACCTCGTAATTGATGAAATTTCCGGATGGATATCTTCCGCAGGAAACAACAAAATAGTTCTTTATATTACGGTTATACCTTTAGCAATTGCTTCTCTTTTATTATTAATATATATTTTTGTTTATCCGTTTTTCACTTCAAAAAGAAAGAAAATGGCACAATTACCGCATGGACGTGCAATAGACATTACATTAGGTGATCTGGTAGAATATAAAAATATCGGTATCGCCCTCGATTTCTCAGGAAATGATCAAAAGATAATTCAAAGCGCGTTAAAGCAAGGTGGGAAATCAGCAACTTATACTTTCATACATGTAGTTGAAAGCGCAGCAGCCCGTTACCTGGGGAAAAATACCATGGATTACGAAACACAACTGGACAGGGAAAGTCTGCATAAATACCAGCAAATACTTAACGAAATGGGCTATTCTGCAAACTTACAAATTGGGTTTGGTAGGGCAGCAAATGAAATAGCAAAAATAGTTTCAACAATGGACATCGATTTTTTGGTAATGGGAGTTCACGGGCATAAAGGTTTTAAAGATCTTATTTTTGGTACTACTGTAGATTCCGTAAGACACAAAATTAAAATTCCAATACTGGTTGTTAATTAGTTTACTTAAAAAAATATATCACATGATTTTCCTATTTTTACTTTGCATTATTAATTTGAATATAAACAATTATTTAATCAGTTTCAACCTGCAAATAAAAAACCTAAAACTTATAACATGAAAAGACAAAACTTTCCTTCAATTTTAATTTTATCTTTTTTTACCGTTCTGTTGTTTTCAAATTATACAATCAGCGCTAAATCGAATTCAAAAATTGATCAATCAGGAGAAATCGTTGTTATTGAGAATGGTGGAACCGGGCCATATTCTGCTATTGTTACTGAAGATGCGGGCTTGCCCGGCATGACCATCTACAGGCCAAAAGATTTAACTCCCTTTGCCGGCAAAAAATTACCGGTTTTATTATGGGGAAATGGCGCTTGTGCAAACTCGACAGACGAGCATAAAAACTTCCTCAACGAGATTGCTTCTCATGGTTACATTGTCCTTGGAATCGGGCCTTTGAAACGCGTACAAGGTGGAACTCCGGGCGGTGGCGGCATGGGCGGAACAAAAGCAAGTCAGTTAACGGATGCACTTGATTGGATTACAAAACAAAATAATTCATCAGGTAATGACTATTCAGGAAAAATTGATATTTCAAAAGTTGCCGCAATGGGGATGTCGTGTGGAGGATTACAGGCAATTCAAATTTCCGGTGATCCAAGAATTTCCACAACAGTAGTTTGCAACAGTGGTATTCTGCCTGAACCTTCCACAATGGCGGCAATGCCATCTCTTACAAAAGATGATTTATTAAAATATCATAACCCGGTAATTTATATCATGGGAGGACCAACCGATATTGCATACAATAATGCAATGGACGATTTTTCAAGAGTGAAACATGTGCCAATTGTAATTACAAATTTTGATGTTGGTCACGGCGGAACTTATCGTCAACCTCATGGCGGAGCCTTTACGAAAGTAGCACTTGCGTGGCTAAACTGGCAGTTAAAAGGTATTAAAGATGATTCAAAAGAATTCCTTGGAGACGATTGTGGTCTCTGCAAAGATCCTGAATGGAAAATTGAAACTAAAAACTTTTAATATCGGTTTACCAAACTAAATCGCACGCATCGGCAGGCATCCAGTGTGCATCTTTACCTTCCCATTTTACATTACAACCAATAGGATTTGTAACAGGTAAAGAAATGCTTTTCCCCGATGTCAGTTCTTCCAATGCATTTTCCAAATCATTAACTGTCATTTTCGATACATCGCGCGGATTATCAACTCCCCTACCGGTATAAACCAATTTTCTGTTTTCATCGAAAACATAAAAATGAGGCGTACGCAAAGCGCCATATGTATAAGCTACATCCTGCGATTCATCGTACAAATATTTCCATGGGAAGTTATATTCCTTCATCCGTTCAACCATGTGCGGAAAATCATCCGTTTCATACGTATTTTTACTGTTTGCGTTAATTGCAACAAATTCAACACCTTTTGATTTAAATTTATCAGCAGTTTGCCGTGTTACTTCATCACTGCCAATCACATAAGGACAATGATTGCAGGTAAAAAATATAACAAGGTATTTTGAATTTTTAAAACTATCCAATGAATAGGTATTCCCGTCGGTTGCAGGAAGTTTAAAATCGATGGCTTTTGAGCCGATTTCCAATGTAAATGCCATATCGTTTTTCTTTTGTTAAAAACTCTGATAAAATTTCAGTCTCAGTATAAATGAAACTGAAACAAAAATCTTCTGTATTTTTAACCATTTCAGACATAATTTTGTTTCAGATTTAACACTTTTAATGAAATATGAATCCGGAAGAGGCAGTAAAAAAAATACAGGAATTAAGAAAAGAGTTGGACGAACACAACTACAAATACTATGTGTTAAACCAGCCAACCATCAGCGATTTTGATTTCGATATGAAATTAAAAGAACTGGAAAAGCTGGAAAGTGACTTTCCTGCATTTGCCGATCCCAACTCTCCCACCCAACGTGTAGGCAGCGATTTAAGCAGCGATTTTGAACAGGTGGAACATAAATACATGATGCTTTCGCTGGGCAATGCTTATTCCGAAGATGAAATCAAAGACTTTGATACACGAATTAAAAAGATCATTGAAACCGATGATTTTGAATACGTTTGCGAACTAAAATTTGATGGTTCTTCCATCAGTTTGACTTATGAAAATGGGAAATTGGTTCGTGCAGTTACTCGTGGCGACGGCGTAAAAGGCGATGATGTAACCCGAAATGTGCGTACCATAAAATCAATCCCCTTGCAATTGCGTGGCAACGACTGGCCAAAAGAATTTGAAATAAGGGGGGAAATACTTATGCCTTTCGAAGTTTTCGAGAGATTAAATGCCGAATTGGAAGAAGTCAGGTGAACCGCTTTTGGCAAATCCAAGAAATACTGCCGCAGGAACGCTGAAAATGAAAAACTCGAAAATTGTAGCTTCCCGAAATCTGGATGCTTATTTATATTATTTACTTGGACCGGAACTTCCCGAAGACGGGCATTACCAAAACCTTCAAAAAGCAAAATCATGGGGATTCAAAATATCGGAACACATGCAACTTTGCAAAAACATGAATGAAGTTTTTGCCTACATCAGAAAATGGGATGTTGAACGTCATCAATCTGCCCGTCGCTACGGACGGTGTTGTTATTAAAGTAAATTCAAAGAAAACACAGGATAATCTCGGATTTACCGCCAAGTCGCCACGTTGGGCAATTGCTTATAAATTTAAAGCCGAGAGCGCTTCTACCATATTAAAATCTGTTTCGTACCAGGTTGGAAGAACCGGTGCTGTAACTCCGGTTGCCAATCTCGAACCGGTTTTAATTGCAGGAACTATTGTAAAACGGGCATCATTACACAATGCCGATATCATTCAAAATCTTGACTTGCATTTAGGTGACACTGTTTTTGTTGAAAAAGGTGGAGAAATTATTCCCAAAATAACTGGTGTTGATAATTCAAAACGACACCCCATGTTTCAACCGGTAAATTTTATTGAAAATTGCCCGGAATGCCAGACTCCATTAATCAGAAAAGAAGGAGAAGCCGCTCATTATTGTCCAAACGAAGATGGTTGTCCGCCACAAATCAAAGGCAAAATGGAACACTTTGTAAGCCGCAAAGCAATGGATATTGATGGATTGGGTCAGGAAACCATTGATCTTCTTTTCAATAAAGGATTGGTTCAAGATATTACCGATTTGTATGAATTACAAAAAGAACAATTGGCAGAATTTGACAGAATGGGAGAAAAATCGGCTCAGCGAATTCTGGATGGACTGGAAGCTTCGAAAAAAGTGCCATTTGAGCGGGTTCTGTTTGCACTAGGAATTCGGTTTGTGGGCGAAACAGTGGCCAAAACGTTGGCAAATAAACTTCATTCATATCGAAAATATTCAGCAACAAACTTTAGAACAGTTAACAGATATCAATGAAATTGGCGATAGAATAGCCGAAAGTGTTGTTGACTGGTTTTCAAATCCCGAACATTTGGTATTAGTTGAGAAATTAAAAAATAAAGGCCTGCAGTTTCAAATAAGTGAAGAAAAACTGAGCAACCGAACCGAAAAACTTAACGGACTGAGTATTATTATTTCAGGAACTTTTGAGAAGCATTCGCGCGATGAACTTAAAAAGATGATTGAGCAAAACGGTGGTAAAAACGTAGGATCAATTTCAAAAAACACAAGCTATTTACTTGCCGGAGAAAATATTGGTCCAAGCAAACTGGAGAAAGTTCAGAAACTGGGAATACCCATGATTACCGAAGATGAATTTCTGAAAATGCTGGAGTAAAAAATAATTGTTACAAACCAAATCATTACTTTTACCGCACAGATGGGAATAAAGGAAAATTTTGTACGACGAAAACTGGCTAAACTGACACAAAATGTGTCGAGAAATCCTGTTATGCCCGATGTTACAACAGCAAAAATTATTGGTGTAATTTACCATCCTTCACAAAAGGAAGCATTGAATTACCTCAAATATTATTTTAACCGCGAGCACGTTATTTTCAGAGGGTTTTGTGTTTTTGAAGAAAATTCAAATCCGCACCCGGATGCTAACAGTTTGACCGTAAAAGACCTAAATTTTTGGGGACTTCCAAAATTGGAGATGATCAGCGATTTTATAGATTTCAAATTTGATATTTTGCTTAATATCTCATTAGAACAAACGCTGGTTCTTGATTACATAACTTTATTATCAAAAGCTCGTTTTAAGGTTGGTAGTTCTCCCAGTGAAAAAAATTATTTCGACCTGAATATTAATATTGGAGAAAAGCAGGATACAATGTTTCTAGTAAAACAGCAAATTTTCTATCTTGCGCAGCTAAAAAATAAAAATCAGACAGTATGAGTCAGCTTTTTACAGGGGCAGGAGTAGCGTTGGTAACACCGTTTAAAACAAATGGAGAAGTGGATTTTGATGCGCTCGACAAGGTTATAGAAAATCAGGTGGCTGGAGGAATGGACTATCTTGTTGCCCTGGGAACAACCGCCGAAACTCCAACGTTATCTGAAGAGGAAAAACAGGAAATAGTAAAACATGCTAAAAACAACTCAGAATATTTGCCTGTAGTTGTCGGAATGGGTGGAAATGATACGAAATCCATTATCAAACAAATTGGAGATTTCGATTTGAACGGAGTTAGCGGGTTATTAATTGTAACTCCATATTATAACAAACCTTCACAGGAAGGAATGTTCCGTCATTATTCTGAGATTGCAAAAGCAAGTCCGATTCCGATTATTCTATATAATGTTCCATCGCGAACCGGTGTAAATCTGGAAGCTGAAACCGTTGTAAGACTGGCAGAAACTTCTGATAAAATAGTCGCAGTGAAAGAAGCTTCGGGGATTCATTCGCAAATAACCAAAATAGCGAAGAACACCCCTGATAATTTCACCGTAATTTCCGGCGACGATGTGCTGGCAATCACCATTGCATCTATCGGAGGGAAAGGTGTTATTTCAGTACTGGCAAATGCACTTCCGGGAAAAGTAAGCCAACTGATTCATTCTGCAATAAGTAGTAATTTTGAAAAGGCCAGAAATATTCATTATCAATTAATTGAACTGTTCCAGTTAATGTTTAAGGAAGGTAATCCAGGCGGAGTAAAAGCGTTGCTGAATATTCAAGGGATTTGTGAAAATGAACTTCGCTTGCCGTTGTACAAAATTAGTGATGATGTTTACAATGAAATAAAAGAAGCTTATCAAAAACTAAAATAAACTCAAATTTGATGTTGAAAAGGAGAAACTAAATTGTTTTTCCTTTTTTTTATCATTATTCAAATAGATTTTAACTTAAATTTATTAACTCTCGCAATAAAGTTGTTAGGTTAAATACCTTTAAATTTTGTTTTCAACGTTCAATTATTACTATTTTTGAATATACGTTGGAAAAATGAGGATTAAAATCTTTAAAAATATTATTCTTTTTTTGATGTTGGCAATAGCTTCATCGGTTTCTGCCCAACAGGGGGCAATTTTAAAACCAATGGAGATTGATTCAGCTAATTTGGAACTTTACCGACGAAATGAATACCGACAATTCATTTCAGGTGACTTTTTAAATGAATCAGAAAATCAGAAAATCAATTTTCCCGGATTCAAACAAGATTTTTCGTACAGACAAGGATATAATCTTAATCTGGATTTCATTAATCTAAATAGTCTACCATTAATGAGCTTTTCTACAGAAAGTATAAACTCATTTAATTCACCATTTTTCCATAATGGAGTGATTTTAAGTGAAGGAGCTTACTCTCTGGGTAAGAAATTTATATTTGGAGGTTTTAGTTATGGTGCCAATTCCATTTTTTCTGCTCCTTTACCCGGGCAGCAGTTGAATAATTTAGATAGGTATGGTTCCACCATGTTTATGCAATACAAGGTTTCTAAAAAATTCAAAATTCAAACCAGAATAAACGTTTCTAAAAGCCCTTTACCGGATTTTTAAACTGCACGAAACTAGAGTAGAACACGTTTAACTCTAAACTTCAAACAATTGTATGCTAACCATTTATAAAGCTTCAGCAGGATCCGGAAAAACCTTTCAACTGGTGGTTGAGTACATCAAACTGTTACTTGCCAACCCAAATAATTATCGGCACATTCTGGCGGTTACTTTTACTAATAAGGCAACAAACGAAATGAAATCGAGGATACTCGAACAGCTTAATTTACTTGCCAATAATCAGCCATCGGATTACCTGGAACATTTAACCGATAATAAAACTTTTACGGAAAATTTTGTAAGAGAACGCGCCAGACTTGTACTAAAAAATATCCTTCACGACTATAACCGTTTTTCGGTAAGCACAATTGATTCATTTACACAACGAACCATAAAAGCTTTTAACCGTGAATTGGGCATTTCTCCTGATTTTTCCCTGGAACTCGATAGCGAAATGATTCTTGCAGAAGCCACTGATCGACTGCTTTCAAAAATTGATACTGACAAAAAACTATTAAAATGGCTCAGAGATTTTAGTCGTGAGCAAATCGAAGAAAATAATAGCCAGCGGATCGAAGAAAATATCAAATCACTTGGAAAAGAACTTTTTAAAGAAAAGTTCCAGGTATTTATGACCGGTGAAGAAGAAAAAAAATACAACCGGAAAAATCTCGGTGAATTTGGGAAAGAACTTAATAAATTAAAATCAGCATACGAATCGACGCTGAAGAATTTTGGGAAAAGTGCAATTGAAATACTTGAAAATAATAACTTATCAGTTGATGATTTAGCTTATGGAAAAAGTGGCATTGGAGGTTTTCTTTTGTCATTGTCAAATGGAATTATAAAAGAACCGGGAAACCGCGTATTTAGTGCAGAAACTGACATCGAAAGCTGGTATTCAAAAAGCAGTAAGAAGAAAGACGAAATTCGAGCTTTAGCTGAAATTAAGCTTCAACCACTGCTAATTCAGATTCTGGATTATATCAGAAATAAGGAAGAAAGTTATTCTACGGCAGTTGTTATTCAAAAACAATTGCGAACACTAGGTATTTTAACCGATCTGAAAGAGGAAATAAAAAACCTGTTGCACGAAAAAAACCTGCTACAAATCTCGGATGCAAATTTGCTGTTGAGTAAAATTATCGGGCAAAGCGAATCGCCGTTTATTTACGAAAAAACGGGCAACTATTTTCATCATTTTATGCTCGATGAGTTTCAGGATACTTCTGATTTGCAATGGCATAATTTTAAACCACTGGTATCAAACTCGCTCGCGGAAGGCCAAAAGAACCTGTTGGTTGGTGATGTAAAACAATCGATTTACAGATGGAGAAACAGTAACTGGCAAATTCTCGCTGAAGGCGTTCAAAACGATTTTCGTGAGGACCAAATAACAACGGAGGTTCTTGAAAAGAATTTCAGAAGTAACAAAAATATAATTGACTTTAATAACGAATTTTTTGTTTCGTTAAAAAATATTTTTGAGGAATACCAGTTTCGCGGACTCGAAAATCCGGTTGAACTCGTAAACCGATTTAATAAAGTTTACGAATCGGTTGAACAACTATCCGGAAAGGAAAATCCGGAGAAAAAAGGATATGTAAAAATTGAGTTTTTGCCCAAAGAAGATTTTAAAGATATTGCTGTAAGCCGACTTGTTGAACAGGTGAAATTGCTTCAGGACAAAGGCATAAAAGCATCGGAAACTGCCATTCTCACCAGAACAAATAAAGAAGGAAAAGAAATTGTTCTTAAATTTTTGGAAGCCTCAAAAGAGCTGAAAAATCAAAAATACCAGCTTTCAGTTATTTCAAACGAATCACTGTTTTTAAGTTCCTCTCAGGGAGTTATGTTTATTATTTATGTAATTAAACAACTGGTAAATCCAGAGAATGATATTATAAAAATTGCACTTCTAAACCTTTGGATCAACTGGTTAAAACCTGAGCTAATAAGAAATAAAATAATTTCTGACAATTCGACGAAAATTTCGCTTTTTGGTGAAGTAGTAACTGGAAATGGACAAAGTTATTTTGATTCAATTTTTATTTCGGAATTAGGTTCTAAATTTGAATCGATCAAGGAAAAAATCCTGCTTTCATCTCTTGATGAAACTGTAACCCAAATAGCTGCTGTTTTTGGACTTTATGAAATAGGAACAGAATTACCATTTATCCAGACTTTAATTGATAAAGCAGGAGAACTAAAATCTTCACTTTCCAATGATCTTTCTAATTTCCTTTACTGGTGGGAGGAACAAGGAGTTAAAACTTCGGTAAATGTTAACGAGGAAGTTGATTCTTTAAGGCTTCTAACAATCCATAAATCAAAGGGTTTGGAATTTAAAGCTGTACTTGTTCCTTTTTTCGACTGGAAAACCGGAATTAGCGGAAACTTTGCGCCTATTTTGTGGTGCAACACCGAAACTGAGCCTTTCAACAAATTTCCACTTTTGCCCATAAAAGCAACTTCGTCGCTTGAAAAAACTATTTTCAGAAACGATTATCATACAGAATTAGTTAATCGATATGTAGATGTTTTTAACTTAGCCTACGTCGCATTCACTAGGGCGAAATCGGTTTTAATCCTTAATTGCCCGCAACCGGAAGAACCTAAAAGAGAGAACAGTTCGGCAAAACCAATGAATTATCTTTTGGAAAAAGCTATACAGAACCTTTCTAAGAAAGAAAATTTTTCTTCTTGCATTAACACGGAGGATAACGTTTTTGAGTTTGGAAATATTCCAGGTTTCAATTTCTAAACCAGAACAAACTAAATCTACCTTCATCGAAAAATATCACTCTTATGATTTTCGCGAACGAATAAAATTGCGTTTATCGGGAGAAAATTTTCTAACAACTGATGAACATTCGAAATCGGTAAAAAACAGGGGCAAAATAATTCATGAGATTCTTTCTGAAATTGAAACTTTCAATGATGTCGAAAAAGCCATTGCCAACGCTATATTTGAAAGCAGAATAACTGAAGAGGAAAGCAAATCGATTAGAGAAAATCTTACTGATATCATTAACAATCCAAAAGTAAAACCATGGTTTGATGGCAGCTACAAAGTAATTAACGAGCGAAATATCTTAAAAAATGGACTGCTTCTGCGCCCCGACCGGATTATGATTTCAGGAGATTCTGCTATTGTAGTTGATTATAAAACAGGCGATCTGAAGTTAGCTAACTATCAGCAACAAGTTAAAAGATATGCACAGTTGTTAAATGAATCCGGGTTTGAGCACGTTTATGGATATCTGTGGTACATTCAGTTACATCAGGTTGAAAAAGTAGTCGAATTTTGATTTGTTTAGAATCCATTCCAACATCAAGTCATTTCCCAAAAAAAACTATTTTTGCACAAAACGAATAAAATATGATTCAAAGAATTCAAACCATTTATATTTTGATTGCAGGAGTGCTGACTGCTACCCTGTTTAAACTAAAATTTGCCGATTTAATTGTAAACAATGAGTTGCTGACGTATTATGCAAAAGGTATTTTCAAAGATACTGAACAGGTATTTAACGGATTGCCGATCATGATTTTTATAGGAATTATTACATTGTTACACCTTGTTATCATTTTCATTTATAAAAAACGTATTCTCCAAATCAGGTTACTGGTCTTTTCAATTATTCTGTTGTTAGGTCTGTTTGGAATCTTCTTTTACTTTACCTACGCCGGCTTCGACGACGCAAAAGTGGCATTTAAAATTCCGGTAGTATTTCCTGTAGTAGCGATCATACTTGATTATCTCGCTATTCGTGCAATTGGAAAAGATGAAGCCTTGGTCAGAAGCCTTAACCGGATCCGCTAATTATTTGGATAACTTGTAAAGGCAGCAATCGATAATCTTTTTCAACGCTTTTTCCCTTACAATGCGGCTAAAATTCTCCCGTTGCCACTTATTTTGGCCATAATAGGAAATTCCGCAGGCTTTTTCTGCATAACGGTACATGTCTTCAAAGCTGTTATTTTTCATGTATTTTTCGAGAAGTTGTTCACAGTTCAACCGATCCAAACCGGATTCAATAATCTCCTCGTATCTGTCGGTAAAAGCCCGTTCCGCACCATTTACAGCAGCCAGGTAACCTTGTACCAGGTAATCGAAATAGGCAGTAAAAAATTTAAGAATTGGAAATTTGTCCCCTATTTCACCTACAATGTCATTAACCAGTCCAAGATAAGCGCCAAATTTTGCCGCTTGTTCCGATGGCGAGTCACCTTCTGAAAAAAGAGTTGCAAGCTTATCTTTTACCTCCAGCAGTTTATCAGCCTTATCTTTTAATTCATCAAACTTTTCCAATGGTCCAAGAATTTCATCGATATTTTTACCAAGTTTCTCCGCCATTTCCTTAATTTTCGCATTAGGGATTTTCTCTCCCAGTTTTGCCGCGTCGGAAATCATCCCTCCTACTTCCTGAATTTTATCTTTAATGTCTTCCAGGTCTTTTAAAACAGAAGCATTTGACGGATCGATTCCCTGTTGTTCCAGAATTTTTTCACAGGCACGTTTTTTCTCGCGGGCCATTTGTGCCTGTCTTCTCTGTTCATCGGCAATGGCGCGGGCTTTAGCTGCTTCCAGTCTTTGTATTCTTCGCGCGAGCCTGCCCAGTTCATCCCAAATATCATTTTGTTCATCGCTTTCATCATCAGCACGTTTTCTGAGATCATCGGCATTTGAGGAATGAGTTTTGGAGCTTTCATGATAATTGTTTTCAAGCCGCTTCTTTGCATCCAGAACACGTTGGTAATTTCTCCAAAAATTGTCAGCTTCAGCAGCAGTTTTAGGACAGTTGTCAAGTAATTTTTCCAAATCATCGGCAAATGAACACAAATCGGGATGGTCATCGCACCAACGCACCAATCGTTGAGAAATCGCCTTTATTCTTTTACAAATATCATCACGCTTCAATTGCATCCGGCCGTAGTTCTGGGCGAGATTGGTTCCATTTTTCAGCGCTTCTTTTGCCTTCTGTAGTTGATCGTTCAAATCATCACATTCCTTTTGTTTATCCGCAATAATTCCCGGCAATTCAGCAAGTCGTTGCCGTGCCTGTTGCAATTGGTTAGCGAGATCTTTTAGTTCATTTTCCTGTGCATCAACCTGGGAAGCAATTTCAGCGGGAACATATCCCTTGTAACCGGTTGTGCCAAGAACAACTGTGAATCCATAATGGAAATCACCATTTGCATCACGCGAGCGGCGGGCCATAAAATTATAACCTGAACCCTTAAATGCATCCACAATTTTTTGATAAGCAGCTTGCTGCCTTGCTTGTATATTAGGAATATCTTTTTCCAGCTTCGACTTTTCATCCTCCAAATCCTGTAATTGTTTTTTGCATTTATCCAGTTCATCCTGAAGTTGGTCAACGTAATTGTGTAAAGCCGCGGTGTCGGGTATATCCGGATAATTTACGATTGAATCGAGCAAATCCCGCAGGTCATCAGAATAAATATCTTCCACCTGGTCTAAAACACGATCAATTTTTTCCAGTTGCGATGCAATTTCATCATCGCTCCAGGCTTCATCATCCTCATCGCGCGCTTTTCGGTCATTTTCCCTTCGAAGGCTGTCCAGATTATCATACCTCCTGCGCAAACGCTGAACTGAATCACGGGCGTCTTCCAGATCATCTTCTATTCGGCTAATCTCGCTGTTTGTAATCCCGGCATAGCTGTACACGCCATTCTGATAAAAAAGTTGGGTATGCGAAACCTGTTGATTCGAACCAAAAAATACTGAATTTTGAAGCGAATATAAACCTGGATTAAAATCAGTACTCACCAGTGATGAATACCCATCCTCAATGGTTGAATCTATTTCTGAATAAACAACTTGATTATTTGCAATGTCAGTTATTTTTATGAGCGAAAACAGAGGTTCAGATCCAGTAGAAATATTGATTTCAGTTTTCAACAAATTGTCAGGGCCATAATCAAAATTTCCCTTCATAAAAATTTACGTCCGGAATTTCTGACTTATCAGTAAAATAAGGATTCTCAACTGGTGGATAATTATCCAGCTTCTCATTGAATTTATCGCATTGTTCAGCCGTAAGTAAAACCGGTATATCTTCCAAATTACAACTGACAACATTATTGCTATTCTGTGGCTCGGTTGCGGACGGAACCTCGAGAGAAGTGGAAATGGAGAAAGTTCCTCTTGCGAGGCTTTGAATCTGAAATTGCCTGTCCCATGTACCCGTTTCCGAAACTTCTTCCGGTGAAATACGAATTGTTTGAGTGTTCCCTCCTTCAAGAGATACGGTCCTTTCCGACTGGTTATTGATTGCAAATGTCAATGGCTCCTGTAAGTCTTTCAGTCCAACTACATTTACTTTAAGCTGAGTAGATTCTCCCCTGTTTAAAGAGGTTTTATCAGCCTGAATACTATAATCAACTACATTTATTTCCTGCTTTTCTTCAATCTGTTCGTACTCTACGAAAATGGTACTTTTCCCCGGTTCTGCATCGTTGGTCTCAAAGAATAACTCCGACTCATTGCCAGCTAAAATATTAGCTGGTTTTTCATCTATTTTCACCGAAGCATTTGTAATATTCCCGCTAAAGTCGCCTGTAATTTTTTCGGGATAATCTTTTCGAACTACGCCTGGTAAATTAAACTGTTGATGATTGACCGGTGGTTCCGTGTGAAGGTTTGTTTCACTTATAATCTTTCCTTTATTATCCCTAATTGACAATAAAACATTTTCATCTTCTGGCATTGTAACACTGAATACTCCATTGTTTGTTATTGAAATATCTCCAAATTTAAGGGCGAGCTTTCCCCTTTTATTAAAACGCTTTAAATCCTTTGTCGAATTAGACAGTGGCTCTTCAGTTACGGTTCCTGAAATGGTTTTTCCCTTTGGGAGATGTTTCGGAAGTAGAATTTTAACAATTTCGTCACTGGTCCGAATTTCATTTGTGATTACTCCGGATTTTGATTCCTGCGCAATGATATTTTTAGGAAAAATAATAAATAGAATAAAAATTAATAGATTCGCATAAGTTAGTAGTTTCATAGTAATTCAGAATTGTTCCATACAATTTAGCATTTATCTTTTAAAACTAAATAATAACAGACAATTAAATCTTAATTTAACGATGAAAAAAATCTTGAAACGTTTGATTTTATTTGTTGGATTACTCAATATCTTTTATTGTTTATTTGCACAAAACACACCTCCTTCGTGTGTAATAACCATGCCACATTGCAATGCCTATTTTGAACAGGGTACTGCTGTAAATATTCGCGTTTATGCTACTGATTTAGGAGGAACATATACTGGCGGTAGCGTAGTAAAAGTGGAATTTTTTAAAGATGATATAAAATTAGGAGAATCAAGTATACCCGAATCAAATACCTATTCTTATACATGGACAGATGTGCCGGAAGGAACTTACCGGATTACAGCAAAAGCAACTGATAATGAAGATACTGTTTTCACTTCAGCTGGAGTAATTATTACAGTAGGCTCTTCACCTGTAACTGCCACTGGGTTAAGTGCAAATAAAGGAAAATACATTGCCAATATTAACGGTTATAATCGTACGGATTATTTAATTTACTGGAACGGTGTGACAGCAGAGAACAGTTGCAAATGGGGATCGGTGGAAGCGACACGCGACTACATGAATTGGGTAAATGCCGATAAAACCTACAACTTTGCCAGGGATAATCATATAAGTTTTCGTTATCATACAATCGTATGGGGAAGTCAGTATCCTTCATGGATAACAACATTAAGTCCCGAAGATTTTCAGGCAGAAGTAGAAGAATATATGGCAGCGATTGCCGAAAGATATCCTTTGATTGATCAAATTGACGTGCTAAATGAAAATATGCATTTAAACTCTTATAACCAACAAGAGCATTCTACAGGAATGCCTTATTTCAGAGCAGGATTGGGTGGCCCTGGAGTAACTGGTTACGACTGGGCCATCTGGCTGTTTGAAAAAGCCCGTTATTATTTCCCGAATGCAAAACTGGTAATGAATGATTTTGAGTTGGAAACCAACACCGCCGGTTTGAATGAAATGCTTGCTGTTATCAAAGTATTGCGCGACAGGGGATTAATTGACGGAATTGGAACACAGGCACACTATTTTAGCATCGACAATATTTCAAAAACCACACTGCAAAATGCATTAAATAATATGGCAAATTCAGGAGTACCCATTTATGTTACTGAAATGGATATGAAAGGATCATCATCAAATGAAGCCACTCAATTATCGAGTTATCAAAATGCATTCCCGGTTTATTGGAATCATCCTGCAGTTGCAGGTATTACACTTTGGGGATATGTCGATGGTCAGACATGGTCAACAGGAACCGGACTTTTAACTAATACAGGCACAGAAAAATCTGCAATGACATGGTTAAAAACTTATGTGGATGATCAACCCAATGTTGGTTATCCCTTTTATGATGGAAGCGGTATTACCTCATCAAAAATAGTTGAAACAGAGAATAATTTAAGTATCTATCCAAACCCTGTAACGTCAGGAAAGATAACTGTCGAATATAATACTGGAGAAATAATTGATTTTATTCAGATATTCGATATGCAAGGGAAAATTGTGAAAACAATTAATCCTTGTGAGGTTAAAGTTGAAATTAATCTATCGAATTTGAATAAAGGAATTTACTATTTAAAAGCGCAATCAGAAAAAATAGTTTCTAATTATAAAATTATTATCCCGTAAACATTTGTTGTTTGCGGGGTACAACTATCTTCTTCATAAATGAAAGCTATGATTTTTGCTGCCGGATTGGGTACACGACTGGTGGAAGAAACAACTAACAAGCCAAAGGCATTGGTTGAAATTGGCAATAAAACATTACTTCAGCGTGCTATCGAAAAATTAGTGGGTAGTGGGATTTCTGAAGTTGTGGTGAATGTGCACCATTTCCCGGAAATGATAAAAAGCTTTCTTTCTGAAAATGATTTTGGAATTCCTGTGCTGATTTCAGATGAATCAGATAAACTACTGGATACAGGTGGTGGATTAAAAAAAGCGCAACCACTTTTAACCGGAACTGCTCCGATTTTAATTTACAATGTTGATGTTTTAAGCGACTTAAACCTGACTGAAGTAATAAATGAACATCAAGAATCTGGTGCCATGGCTACAGTAGTTGTTCGAAAACGCGAAACACAGCGCTACCTGAAATTCGATGCTGAAAAAAGACTGGTCGGGTGGATTAACAAAAAAACAGGTGAAACAAAAGTTGTTCTGCCGGAATATTTCAATAATGCTGAAGAAATGGCCTTCAGCGGTATCCATATGATCAATCCTGAAATATTTAATTACATGCCAAAAGAAGATTGTTTTTCTATTATAGATTTATATCTCAGCATGGCAAAAACCCAACTGATTAATGGATATTTTGATGAATCAAAACTTTGGATGGACGTTGGTAAACCCGACCAATTACAAAAAGCCCGACAACTATTTTCAATCTAAGTTTTTATTGCTTCGCTTTTCTAAAAAATACAGCAAAAACTCCAGTGCCCCAATCAGCATTAATGTATCGCCCAAAAGCTCTAATCCCTCTTCAGTAGCTGCTTTTGCCAAACGATAATTTTCACCCTCGTACATTAAGTGCCAGAATTTTGACCGGCCAAACAAACGACTGAAAATGTAGGTTATAAGAAAACCTGAAAAAAACCATGCTGAAGCCGGCACTTTAAAAAATTCATTGGTTGATTTGGGAATGGCTTTGTAATTTTTTATCGTAATCCAAATCCCTAAAACAATGAGTATAATAACAGGATAAATCCACCATTCTATAATAAAATTGATCTCCCGGATAAAAGAGATCAGAAAAAACAAAGATACAATTAAAGCTACAGGTTTAATAGCCAGCCATTTGAAACTGATGGTCAGGTAAAATAGAAATAGCATGAAAAGAATTACCTCCTGCCCTATTTCTGTAAAAGTATATTCACTAAAATAATGTCCCTGCCACGGGTGAGCTGCATCATAAAAGATACCTTCTGCCATTCCAAACATAAGTAGTGAATACACGACAACCCGAAGTGCAATGAATAATGGTGAATAAATCTTCATACTGTTTCTTTTTATAATGCTAAAATATAATTTTTCAACACAAAAAAAGCCGGATTTTTCATAACTCCGGCGTTCATATTGTTAAAACTTATCTTATTCAGCTGGTTCAAGTGCAACGCTAATGTAATTTTTAAAATCAAAATATTCTTTAAACGCTGCTTTAGTCGATTTTACAGTAAGGTTATTGACTAGTTTATCAAAGTTCCCATATTCCGAAAAATCACCATTTTTGAGGTAATAAGTGTTACTTAAAATATTCATCCAGAACCTGTTTTCACGTAAACTTGTTTCACGCTCGCGAAGCATTTTTTCTTTCGCTGTATTTAATTCTGCCTCAGTTGGCCCGTTTTTATCGTAGTCTGAAATAATAGCGAAAATTGCTTTTTTAAGTTCCGGCAGTTTTTCAGGCGCAGCTCCATAACCAATGTTAATAGTATATTCCGGTTCCGGAAATTTGCTGGAAGAAGGCTGTGCACTGATGCTGTAAACACTACTTTTATCTTCCCTTATTACATCCAGTAACCGTGTGGTAAGAATACGGCCAACGGCATCTAACTGAATTTGATTTTGCGAATTAAAATCGAATTTACCATGAAACACGATATATTGAATGCTTTTGTCTTCCTGACCTTTTTTCACAAACTTTTCAATCACTCCTTCCGGTTTTTCGATATGCAGATCAACCCACTTTTCTTGTTCAGGTACTGATGGAATTCCACCAATATACTTTTCTACCAACGGTTTAAATTGAGCAGTATCAATATTCCCTACAAAGAAAAACTTAAAATCAGAAGCATTTTTAAACCTTTCGCGACCAATTTGACGAATACGGTTAAAATTAGCTTCCGAAAGCAATTCTTTAGTCATTGGCCGCTCGTGTTTATCGTAATTTGCCAGAGTAACCTGTAGAGTATCCTGAAAAGCAGCTTCGGGAGATGCAGACTGGTTTTCTAACATTCCCGAATAACGGGTCATTAACGATTGAAAACTGTTCTGGTCAAAACGTGGATCTGTAAAATAGAGATACAGCATCTGCAACATCGTTTCTGCGTCTTTTATTGTTGAACTTCCGTTAAAACCTTCGCGCAAGTCACTGATATAAGGTGACAAACTAAATACTTTATTGGAAAGCATTTTATCGAGTTTTATTTTGTCAAAGTCAGCAATTCCACTCATCGCCATAACATTGGTCGTAAGACTGGCAGAAATATCATCTTCCACTTTATATAACGACGTTCCTCCCAAACTCCAGGCATTAAACAAAATCTCATCGTCTTTATAATCAGTTGGCTTAACTACAACTACAGCACCATTTCCCAATGTCCACTCAACAGCATCAACATTCGCAAGTTTCCGTTCTTTAACTATTTTACTTCCCGAAGGCTCATATTCAACCAGCGGAACGTTCGAAACGGCATCAACATAAGGTTCAACATTGGCAGTTTCAACTTCTTTTAAGAGATTCAGAACATCCTCCTCCGTCGGAACTTTCACACCTTCTTTTTCTGGAGCTGTAATCAAAACTACGCGGTTTTCTTCGGTTATCCATTTTTTTGCAAGAGCGTTCACCTCATCCAATGTAATGCCCGGTATAAATTCCTTGAAATATTCAAATTCATTTTCAATTCCCGGAATTGACTCTTTGGTAATCAAAAAATTACGTTTATACTCATCAGCATAACTGATCGATTTTCTCTTATTTCGCTCGTTATATGTCTTTTCCATAGAAGTAAGTAAGGCCGCTTTTTGGCGCTCCAGTTCAGTTGGAGTAAAACCATATTTTAGCACGCGTTCGTTTTCCAGTAATACGGCTTTTAGTCCCTCTTCTATTTTGTCATTTTGTGTCATAGCTACTGATTCGTAAGCACTTCTTGGACCTACTAAATGATCGTATCCTGATTGGGCATAAATAAAAGGAGGATCTGCTAACTGAGTTTTTTCTGACAATCGGTTATTGATCATACTGTTATAAAGGGCTTCCATTATAGTCTCCCGGTAATCGCCCAACGTTTTCGTTATTTCCAGTGGATGTTTATAATAGGTGTAAACAACTGGTGACTGTGCTTCTTTATCCGTTGCAATACCAATTAGGGTTTCTTTGTGATCAGGAATCTCATATCTTTTCTCTTCTCTTTCATTTTTCAAAACCGGTACAGCAGAAAATTTATCGATTACTTTTTTCACCATGTCATCCTGATCAAAATCACCCACTACAATCACTGCCTGTAAATCAGGACGGTACCAGTCATGTCTGAAACGTCTGATAGCGTCCGGAGGACAACTATCAACGATAGCCATTTTACCAATAGTCAACCTATTTGCGTATTTTGAATCATGCAAAATTATGGGAAGTAACTTTTGCTGCATCCTGTCATCGGCTCCACGACCAAGCCTCCATTCTTCATGAATAACGCCCCTTTCCTTATTTATTTCTTCATCAGAGTCGGTAACCTGGCAGGCCCAGTCGTACAAAACCTGTAATCCTTTCTCCATATACACCACAGAATCGAGCGGAACTGTAATGTTATAAACAGTTTCATCAAAACTTGTATACGCATTAATTTCGGCACCAAAATCCATTCCTATTGATTCAAAATATTTAATTAACTCGTGCTTCGGAAAGTTTTTTGTGCCATTAAACGACATGTGTTCACAAAAATGCGCCAACCCTTGCTGATCATCATCTTCTTCAACTGATCCGGCGCTGACAACAAGGTACAACTCTGCCCTGTTTTTGGGATTATCATTTGAACGGACATAATAAGTTAGGCCGTTTTTAAGCACCCCTTTGCTCACTTTCGGATCAACAGGAAGCTTGTCTTGTAAATTAAAATTGTTCTGTGCAAAAAGCACAGTTGTAATTAATAATAATATACTGCTGAATATTAGTTTCATTTTTTGATATTTTATTTAATGAATTTGTATCCTTTTCAAATTTTTGTTACAACAATTTATATGTCGATAAGTTGAGTAACCCAGGCAAATGCATCTTCCTCGTTGGATGGAATTCCCGGGTAATTATTTTTAATTTCATGCGGCGAGTTTCCGGTAAGAAATGAGTACCCTGTGAATTCAAGCAAATCAAAATCGTTATAGTCATTCCCTATTCCCAAAGTATTTTCCCGATTAATATTTAGCATTTCGCAAATATGCCTTATTCCATTCCCTTTTGAGACTGACTGATGAAAAACCTCTACCCAAATATATCCTTTTGTGATTGGCGACGATGCACGAATAACCCGTATTTCAGAACAAAGCGCCTCAATTTCGTTTTTCATTCTTGAAAACCGATTTTCGTCTTCAGGAATAATAACAAGAAACTGGCACATTTCCGTACCAGGTAAATTATCAGGATCGAGTGGGTAAGAAAATTTATGGTTCAGATTAAAATAACGTTCAAACTCTTCACAATAATTATTCACTACGTAAAAACCAGTGTTTGTGGTTTTCAGGTGCTGGGAAAAATGCATGAAAGTTTAGCTTTTCATTAATAAAATAATTCAGGAGCTTTTTTACTGAATCGCGAGCAAGGTTTTGATTAAAAAGTTGTTTCCCCGATCTCCAGTCAACCACGCCGGCCCCTGATGAATATACAACAAAGTCGAAAGGAATATTTTCATCAAGTACATCTCTTACTTTTCGTAAATTCCTGCCTGTAGCAGCAACCCGTACAATATTTTGACCTCCGAGCCATTGCAGTGCATCAAGATTCTTTCTGCTAACCGATTTATCGTTTTTCAGAAATGTTCCGTCAAGGTCGGTGGCCACTAATTTTATATTGTTCATTCGTTACCTTACTACGGGTTAAAATTAATCATTTCGTTAGGTACAGGAAAAAAAATGAGTATTATCTCGAAATACATTAAATAATATTGTTAAGTACAAACTCCCTTATTTTTCTTACACCATTGTATTTCATGAGTTTATTTGGTAACTTTAATAAAGTTCATTTATTTAACACTACGGATTATTATTAATAATAAAATAATTGTTATGAAAAAATTGATTTTCATTTATTTGATCGTTTTTTTGGTTTTTGCTTGTCAACAAAAACAAGCACCTGTTGACACTGATTTGGCAAAAGCTGAAATTTCTGAAGTACTTGACAATATGCACAACGATTTTTCAAGTCTTAACGTTGACGGATACACTGGTTATCTTACAGAAGATGGTATATTTTGCGGAACCGATGAAAGCGAGTTTTGGGACAAAACTGAGTTAAAAAATCAAATGAGTGCGATGCCGGATTCAATTCGTGAATTGAGTTTCCCGCTCGACAAAAGGGAAATAAAATTAGCTTCCGATGGGAAATCGGCTTTTGCTATTGAACAATATCTAAAAACAAGTATGTTCGGTCCGAACTTGCCATTACGCATTGATTACCATCTGGTTAAATCAGATGACTCATGGAAAGTAGATGTTGTCACCATGAATTTTATTCCTTATAATGAAGATTTGCCAATTATTATAAACGCGCTAAAAGAAAAGAAATAATCTTTAATAGTACTTATTATTTAGCAAGTGACTTTGCGTCACTTGCTAAATATTTATATATGTTAAGTAGTTTAATCCCCTCAAAATAGCCTGTTTATCCAGCACCGTAAATCATTTGTCGAAATATCTATTAGTTTTAAATAGTACTGGCTACATTAGCTTAATATTTTATCTTTGTCACTTGTTTTAAATTTAAGCGATTAATTTTTATGAGAATAGCTTTGATTGGTTACGGGAAAATGGGTAAAGAAATTGAGAAAATCGCAATTTCCCGCGGGCACGAAGTAAGTCTGATCATTGATATAAATAACCCACAGGATTTAACTGTTGAAAATTTGCAGCAATGTGACGCTGCCATTGAATTTACTATTCCGGATTCAGCAGTAAATAATTATACACTTTGTTTCGAGGCAGGTATTCCAATAGTTAGTGGCACAACTGGCTGGTTGGCAAAAAAGGAAGAAGTGGAAAATAAATGTCGTGAATTGAATGGTACTTTTTTCTATGCAAGTAATTTCTCTTTGGGTGTAAACCTTTTTTTCGAACTTAACCGGAAACTGGCTGAATTAATGGCAGTATGGCCGGAATACCAGGTTGAAATGACTGAAGTTCACCATATTCATAAACTGGATGCACCAAGCGGAACTGCGATAACTCTTGCTGAAGATATTATTCAAAAACTTTCAAATAAAACCAGTTGGGTTAATGATAAAACACCAGCAGATAATGAGATAAACATTAAATCAGAACGTCGTGGTGAAATTCCCGGTATTCATACTATTAAATATGAATCGGACATTGATTTCATTGAAATTACGCATAGTGCGAAAAGTCGCAGAGGACTTGCTTTAGGAGCTGTTCTGGCTGCTGAATACAGTATTGGGAAAAAGGGACTACTGTCAATGAAAGATTTACTGAACATTTAAAATATTCAAAATATGAGAGAGTTACTTACAAATAAATGGGTGAAGTTTGTTACGGTTGCCGTTTTATATTTGCTTTGGGTAATTTGGCTCGGAAGTTATATCTGGCTTCTCGGCCTCGCGGTTATTTACGACATTTACATTAGCAAAAAAGTACACTGGGCATTCTGGAAAAAGAAAAACCCGCCCGACGGCAAACAAACCAAGTTTGTTGAATGGATTGATGCTATCATCTTCGCAGTTATTGCGGCATCTTTTATCAGGATGTTTTTTATTGAGGCTTACACCATTCCAACCTCTTCAATGGAAAAGTCGTTATTAGTGGGCGATTACCTTTTTGTTAGTAAAACTGCTTATGGTCCGAAAACACCAAATACTCCGCTCTCATTTCCTTTTGTGCACAATACGTTGCCCATAACCGGTGGTAAATCGTACCTGGAATGGATAAAACTACCTTATAAAAGATTGAAAGGATTTACACATATCAAAAATAATGATGTGGTTGTTTTTCATTTTCCCGAAGGTGATACAGTTGCTTTAGGTCAACCCTCACAAAGCTATTATCAAATGGTTATGTTGTACGGCCGCGACAGGGTTTGGAGTGATAAGCGAAATTTTGGCGATATCATTTCACGGCCAGTGGATAAATGCGAAAATTATATTAAACGTTGTGTAGGTATTTCGGGTGATGTAATTAAAATGGAAAAGGGACAGTTGCTTGTTAACGGAAAACCACAGAAGAAATTTCCGGGAATGCAGATGAAATATACCGTTACCACAAACGGGACACCTATTAATCCAAAGAACCTTGACCGTTTAAATATTTCGGACGATGACCGGCGGGAATTTTCTGGCCAGCAATATATTTTACCGCTTACAGATGATGACCTGGAAAAAATCAAACAGTTAAGTAATGTCATTTCGGTAACAAGCCAGGTTGAAGAACCAGGTAACTGGGATCGACTAATTTTTCCTTCAGACGAACATTTTCAATGGAACCTGGATAATTGGGGACCGATTACTATTCCTAAAAAAGGAGTTACGGTTCAACTTACAGTAGATAATCTTCCGCTTTACCGGCGCATTATCCATTCATACGAGAATAATGATCTGGAAGTAAAGGAAAACCAAATTTACATTAATGGAGAACTGACAACAAATTATACGTTCAAAATGGACTATTACTGGATGATGGGCGATAATCGGCACAATTCTGCAGATTCACGCTATTGGGGTTTTGTTCCTGAAGATCATGTGGTTGGGAAAGCTAAAATTGTCTGGCTCTCACTTGATATAGACAAGAAGTTTCCTGCCAATATTAGATTTGGTCGTTTTTTCCATGTTATCCGTTAAACGCATAAATCAATGATTTTCATTTGATAGGACTGAAAATTAAGAAATAAAATTAGTCGAATAAACGTTAAAAGGATAGCAGTTAATTGTTATCCTTTTTATATTCATCAAAAATTGAAGAATTATGCAAATCATCATAATTATTATTCTTATACTCGCAATTTTACTCGTTATTTTTACCCTGCAAAATTCAACAGAAATTACAATACATCTATTTTTCTGGGATATTTCCAATGCTCCTTTGGTGCTGATTCTGCTTGGTTGTATGGTCGTTGGGTATCTGATAGCGATTATTTATTTCTACCCAAGACTTTGGAAAGTAAAAAAAGAGTACCGGCAACTCATTAAATTCAACAAAGAATTGCAGGAACTTAATAATTTAAATCACCCATCAAAAGGCACTAATAAAGACGATTCTGATCCGGAAGGAATTAAGATGGATGACGACGATGAAACCATTTCATTTTTTAAAGATTAACCTGCTGTGACAAATGCCGTTTTGCTGAGTACCGCTTATTTCGCCCCAACACCTTTTTATACACTTACAATTCAATCG
Source organism: uncultured Prolixibacteraceae bacterium (assembly GCA_963849985.1). Lineage (GTDB taxonomy): Bacteria > Bacteroidota > Bacteroidia > Bacteroidales > Prolixibacteraceae > Draconibacterium. Next base: position 220,752 of record CAWKJY010000023.1, read on the forward strand.
CCAAAAATTTACATTGAACAATTTGAAAACTTCACGAAACAAACCTATCGCAACCGCTGTGTTATTCTTGGGGCCAATGGGCCAATTTCACTGATCGTTCCTGTTGTTAAAGGCCGGGGTCCAAAAACTTTAATTAAAGACTTAAAAATTTCATATGATGTTGACTGGCAAAGAAATCACTGGCGTACCATCTTTTCTGCCTACAATTCTTCGCCTTTTTTTGATTATTACAAGGATGAAATTGAGCTTTTTTTTGAACAGAAACCAAAGTTTCTTTTGGATTACAACTTACAAATTAATGAAACTATTTGTGATTTGCTCGAAATAGAAAATACAATAGTTTTGACTGAAGATTTTGAAAAACCGGCGGATGACGTATTAAATTTACGCGAAGTAATTTCACCGAAAAACAAGACGCTAAATCATCAGTTTCAACTGATAACGTACACACAGGTCTTTGGGGAAAAATTCGGACATGTGCCAAATCTTAGTATTATTGATCTGCTATTTAACGAAGGACCAAACAGTTTTACGATTTTGGAACAAAGTAAAATTATGCTTCGTGAATTATAGTTACTACGTTGTAGCGAAAACATTCACTTAATTCCAGCGGTTTAAATGAAATAATTTCAATTAAATGAAAAAGAAAAGCGGGCAAATAAAGTTTGGGATATTCCTGATGATTTTTTCTGGTGTTTTCTTCGGAGCAACATTTGTAATACCTTTATTTGATCTCCAAACCAAAACCAAGGTTATTGCCTCAACAACAAGCCTGATTTTAATGGAAGTGACTTTCTGGACAGGCGGATTATTGGTTGGAAAAGAACTCTTTACCAAATACAAACAACAATTAAATCCAAAAAATTGGTTTAAAAAAGAAAAAGAACAAATCAAGGATTCCAGAAATAAATAAAGTACAAATAAAAAGGCTTCTGAAATTCAGAAGCCTTTTTAAATATTGATATTTAAGTCTAAAAGAATTTAAATCCAACTGACAACATAAACGTGTTGTTTTTCATATCACTACTTAACTGACTTTTATAAAAATCATTTAAGCCGTTTTCCATTCGGGCATCAAATGTAAGGAAAAGCACATCGATACCAACTCCATATTGTACGCCAAAATAATGATTTTCATAAAAGCTTTTGTCGAACACATTTCCATCTTTAACGCTTTTTTTTGTAATACCACTAAAAACAGGTCCTCCAACCAAATGTACATTAAAAACATTTCCCTTAATAACTTTTACACCTAAAAGAACGGGAACATCAACTGTACTATAGTCAAACGAACTAACCAGTGATGTAACTCCTGATTTCAAATCGCCCCCTTTACCACTAAAATAAACTTCAGGTTGGATAAATACTCTATTCCATCCAATTCTGGCAAATGCGCCAAAATGTGTTTTCACTGCAGTTTCCGAGGAGTAATCTTCTGCGTTAAAACTAATTTTTGAGAAATTAGCTCCCCCTTTCAAACCTAAATTAAATGTGGGTTGTGCAATTAGTGTGACTGAAAATAAACTAACAATCACTATTAAAACTATCCTTTTTCCCATAATCGTCTCTATTTAAATATGTACTGAGAACTTTGTTATTTGCGAACTCCAATGAATAATCTTTTAATTCGAAATAAAAACAATTCTTTACTAAAAAGAAACGCATTTCATAGGACTAAAGTATTCATATTCGTGAAAAAGAACTTGAGGTATAAATTTATTTTATTAAAAAAAGAAAAGCAATTTATTTTATAACCTCGCTTTATTATTTCATTTTTGTACTGTTGAAATTTATTTTTTAAATACATTAGAAAATTATATCAAAGCTAAATTAAATGCATTTTGAAAACAATTATTAAACTGAAAACGAGATAATGAAATTTCTTTTCCCAACATTTTTATTTGCTCTATTAACAATAGCTATTCCTATTATTATTCATCTGTTTAGCTTTAGGCGTTATAAAACTGTATATTTCAGCAATGTTGGATTTTTGAAAGACATTAAAAAGGAATCGCAAAAGAAATCTAAACTCAAGCAATTGCTGATACTGATTGCGCGGATTTTAACGATTATTTCCCTTGTATTTGCATTTGCCCAACCCTATATTCCTATTCATTCCGATTCACAAAAACAGCCAAATCAGTTGGTTGCAGTTTATGTAGATAATTCTTTCAGCATGAATGCCCTTTCAGAACAAGGGCAACTGTTGGAAGCGGCTAAAAACAAGGCCATTGAAATAGGGATGGCATATCCCGCAGGTACTAAATTCAGGTTATTTACCAACGACCTGAAACCGAAAGACCAGAATCTTTTTAACAGGGAACAATTTGTTCAGCAGGTTTCAGAAATTGAACCCTCTCCTATTGTAATTCCGCTTTCTACAATTTATAACCGGTTTGCTATTCAAAAAGTAGAATCAAACGGAGGAACCGATAAAAACCTTTATCTAATTTCCGACTTTCAACGAAGCATTTCTGACATTGCAAATTTCGAGGATAAATCAATATTTACCTATTTTTTGCCGCTCGTTCCGAATCAGGTTGCTAATCTTTTTATTGATTCATGCTGGGTTGAAGTTCCGGCCCACCGATTGAAACAGGAAGAGGAACTATTTGTAAGAATCAAAAACAGTTCAAACCAGGATTTTCAAAATCTTCCGTTAAAATTAATCCTGAATGATTCCGTAAAATCGATTACAAATTTTTCAGTCTTGTCTCAAAATGAAATTGTAGCAAGTTTAAAATACACTAATAATATAAGTGGGCCACAAATGGGGAAAATTGAAATTTCCGATTATCCGTTTACCTATGATAATGATTGGTATATCAGCTATTTCGTAAAATCGCAACTTAAAGCACTCGCTGTTTATGGAAATAGTACTGAGTCGAATGAAGGATTAAATTATATTTCAGCACTATTCAAAGATGATGACTACATCCTTCTGGACGAAGTAAATGTACAAAATCTGCAGATGAGTAAACTTGTGGATTACAACACCATTTTTCTGATAAACCTGCAAAACTTCTCCAGCGGTTTTTTAAATGAAATGAGCAATGCTGTTGACAATGGCACATCATTGGTACTTTTCCCTGGAAACCTGGAAAATCCTTTACAAAACAATATATTTCTCCAACGATTCAATGCCAGCCTTGTTACCGGAACTGATACCACTACACAAAAAATTTCAGGAATCGATTTTGAAAACAAATTCTTCGCAAATGTTTTCCGCAAAAGAGAAGAAAATGCTATTCTTCCCGAATTAAAGGGACATTTGCAATTTGAACGGAACATCAGAAGTACAGAAACAAAGTTACTTTGGTTTCAAAATAACGATAAAGCATTATCGGTGCTGGAAGATAAAAAAGGTAAAATCTGGGTATTTTCATTTCCATTGGATAAAAATTCCCAGTCGTTCGCCAAAGATATTCTGTTTGTTCCATCTATATACAACATTGTTTTAAACAGTTTACCAGCCCAACAATTATCATACACCATTGGGAAAGACACTTATGTTGAGATTCCCAACAGCGAATCGTTGGATTTGAATTCAAATATTGAAATTAAAGATGTATCGACGGGGGACAAATTTATTCCGGAGAGCATAATTTCAAACCGGGGAATAAAAATTGAGACCGGAAACCAGATTACAAGATCGGGACAATACCAGATATTAAATGATAACCAACTAATTGCAACCCTTGCTTTTAATTACGATCGAAAAGAATCTGACCTGCATTACCTCAGTGCCAATGAAATACAATCCAATGCTGAAACTTCGGGTTTGAAAAATGCTTCTGTAATTTCGAATGTAGACCGTAATTTTTCTGATATCTTCGATGAAATACAAAATGGAAAACAGCTTTGGAAATGGTTTATTATAATGGCATTGTTATTCATTTTGACTGAAGTTTTGATATCCCGTTTCTGGAGGTGAAAATCAAAAAACATGATGGAACTCAGTGCTTTTTAACAGGGCACTTTTTTTTGTTATTCAAGGCTAAAATTGTAATTCTGTAGCAAAATTAAAAGTACGAAAATGGCAACATTGACATCAAAAGATTACATGGCCAAAGAAGACAATTTTGGCGCTCACAATTATCATCCAGTTCCTGTTGTACTGGCAAAAGGCAAAGGCATTTATGTGTGGGACGTGGAAGGGAAAAAATATTTCGATTTTCTGGCGGCTTACTCAGCAGTTAACCAGGGACATTGTCATCCAAAAATAACAAAGGCGCTGATAGAGCAGGCACAAACTCTGGCACTTACTTCGCGGGCATTTTACAACAATATTTTAGGCGATTGGGAAGAATATATGACCAAACTTTTTGGGTACGATAAAATGCTGCCAATGAACTCAGGAGCAGAAGCCGATGAAACGGCACTAAAACTGATCCGAAAGTGGGCATATAAAGTAAAAGGAATCCCAACCAATGAAGCAAAGATTGTTGTGTGTGATGGAAATTTTCATGGCCGTACAATTACAATAATTTCCATGTCTTCCGATCCGGATGCTTACAATCACTACGGTCCTTATACCCCTGGATTTATAAATATTCCTTACAATGATATCAACCGTCTCGAAAAAGAACTGCAAGATCCCAATGTTGCCGGATTTCTTGTTGAGCCAATTCAGGCTGAAGCTGGAGTGTATGTGCCCGAAGACGGGTATATTGCCAAAGCAGCTGAATTGTGTAAAAAACATCATGTTTTATTTGTTGCTGACGAAGTTCAGACAGGATTGGCCAGAACAGGAAAAATGCTGGCCTGCGATCATGAAAACGTTCGCCCTGATATTTTAATTTTAGGGAAGGCGCTTTCCGGTGGAACGTACCCGGTTTCATGCGTACTTGCTGACGATGAAATCATGTTAACGATTAAACCTGGTGAACACGGAAGTACTTATGGTGGAAACCCAATTGCGGCGAAAGTGGCTATGACGGCTTTGGATGTGATACTCGAAGAAAAGTTAGCTGAAAATGCTGAGCAAATGGGAAAAATATTCAGAGACGAAATGAAATCGGTCCAGTCGGAGATGATAGAAAATGTTCGAGGAAAAGGACTTTTAAATGCAGTTGTTGTACGTCCAAAAAGCGGGAAAACTGCCTGGGATGTATGCCTCCGGTTAAAAGAAAACGGACTAATCGCCAAACCAACACATGAACATATTATTCGTTTTACACCACCATTGGTTATTACGGAACCTGAACTTCGGCAGGCTATAGAAATAATCAAGAAAACTTTTAAAGAGTTTGAAGTTTAAAATTATTTGCCGTTCTGATTTTCAAAACGGTTTTTTTATTAATTCTGCGCAACGAGTTTCGGCTGACCTTTCACTCTCAGCCTTACAACGTTATAATCGCGTGTATAAGAAATTACCGATACCCCCTGATTCATAAATCCTCCTTGTTGCGAAACCTTCTGAAAATGGTAATTTCCCTGAACCAAAGGAAAATGAATATAGGGTTCGCATTCACTAAAATCATCACCATAATACCGCAATGCATTCAAAAAATAGCAGGTAACATCAAAACCCTGCATGCCAAACATATTTGGTTCAGTGGCAAAATTCCGTTTAAACGATTCAATCATTTGCACCGTTGCAGGATTTGAATAATCAACCCAGTATGGATATACATATCTCATTTTCAAATTATGATACTGCGCAACATCAATACTTGGATAACGCTGCTGATAGTTGGAAGTTGCTATTAATGTTATGGAATAATCGTCAGCCAGGTTATTGATATTTGAAATTGCAATACTAAGCTCGCCTTCCAAAGTTGATGGTATCAAAATTACATTTTCTTTCTGCTTCGACATGATAGAGCGCAATCCAAATGGTCCTTCCGTTTTAAAATTATATTCTTTGAAAGTTACACCTCCGGGAGAATTCAGCAACCCGGCATTAAAATATTTCTCACGAATCAGGGTAACAAGCTTTCCTTCAACAGTTTGATCATAGTTAGAAGTTCGAACAATTATAAAGTTGCAATTATAATAATCTTCAACAACCATTTCTGCAGTCTTTTCAGCCAAATATTCCCGACTTGGATTTACCTGGAAAAAATAGGGGTTTTGATTGATCGCATTTGAACTATTTGCAAACGGTGAGACTATTGGTATTTTTAGCATCTCAGCAGCATTGGCAACTTCTTTTTGAATTTCCTGATAAACAGGCCCAATAATTAAATCCGATCCACGGAATGCAGACGTTTGAATAAATGCCCGGGTTGAATCGATATTATTTTGAGTATCGAATACATGCAAGATCACGCGCATCCCATTTTTTTGCAGCGAATCAATAGCAACTAAAACACCTTCATAAAACTGTAGAAAATTTTCACTGTTCCCATAAAACTGTTTAAACATTTCCTTCGACTGCACTTGTTCTATAGTTGTATCCTGCTCTGCAATCGTATCCTGCACTATTCCGTTTAATGTTAGCGAATCTCCTTCGGGTAAAATTATTTCTCTGTTTAGAGTGTCATTCGCCTCCAGATAAAGCGGTAGAAATAATGAAATCGAATAGATTTTATTATTATCCGGTGAACCACTGGGAACACAGGAGAGAGGAACTTCAAGTGTTCTTCTTGCTTCTGGTAAAGTTCTTATTACTGGTGCAACGGATTCAGTTTCCGTAGTTGTATTTTCAGTAACAATATCAACCTGTTGTTCAGTTTGTTTGGGAATTAATAATGTTTCACCAATTACCGGTCCCCTGTTGGCTAGTACCGGGTTGCTTCTTTTTATATCGTCAACAGAAACATGGTATTGTCGTGCCAATCCGTAAAGTGTTTCTTCTGGTTCTACTTTATGAGTTAAATAAACATTTTCATCAACTGATTTTACTGAAGGGATTTCGCGCGTTGGAATTTTAATTACTACACCTGCCGGGAAACCGTTTTGAAGCACCGGATTTAGTGCCAGTAATTCATCATCTGTAACATTATATTTATGCGTAATTCCCCACATGGTTTCACCAGACTCGATTACATGTTCGAAATAATGATCAGAACTAACGTTATTCTCCGAAACATTGGTTTCTGTCGGTTCATTTGCCTCTTTTTTCGCAACAGGGACCATTATTTTTGATCCGGATTTCAGATTTTTTGCTTCAGGATTTAAAAATAATAATTCGTTTACCGAAACATTAAACTGTTTTGCAATGGAGTATAATGTTTCACCAGGTAAAACAATATGTTCAACAAGCTCTTTTTCATCATTGGCTGCTTGTTGAGATACGCTTTCAGCATCAGTTTTTTCAGGTTGAATGTTTCCCCAATGCGGAATACGAATTTCCGTACCTTTCCGAAAACGTTTTACCTCCGGATTGTAAGCATACAACTGCTCAACAGTTATTCCGTATTCTTTAGCAATAAAATATGGAGTTTCTTTTCGAGACTCAATGACATGGGTAGTAAAACTGGTAGGATCCCCATTCTGAATAGTAACGTTATTTTGCGCTACATCCTCCTTGTAAGGTATTTGTAATATTTCCCCAATATCCAGTCCGTTTTGAGAAATTCTTGGATTATTCTTAATTAATTGGGATTGTTCAATTTTAAAGTTTCTGCAAATTGAAAAAATTGTTTCGCCAGTTCTAACCTGGTGAAGAATAAACTTTTCTCCTTTAATAACTACAATCTCATTTTCGTTTAACTGCTGACCGTAAGTTGAAACGGCAATAAACAGAGTTAATAACAGAACAACGAAATAACGGGCAATATTCATTAAAAAATCAGTTTTCCAAATTCTCGTCAAAAGTAATAATTATTGATCAACACATCTTTTCAAACGCTTTTATTTGATTATAATTTTACATGACATTGTTAATCGTTGGTTTTTTTTGTCCTGTTGTTAATAAGTTCTCTTTTTGAGGTTCTTCAGGGCAACTATTAACCTGTTATTTTTACTTTTGTCTCAGAAAAATAAATTTCAAAATACATGCAAGAGAAAATTTTAATACTCGATTTTGGTTCACAATACACTCAGCTTATCGGACGTAAAATACGCGAGTTAAATGTTTATTGCGAAATACATCCTTTTAACCATTATCCGAAGATTGATAAAACAGTAAAAGGCGTTGTTTTATCGGGAAGCCCATACTCTGTCAGGGATAAAGACGCTCCCCGTCCCGATTTGTCTTTGATAAAGGGAAAAATTCCAGTACTTGGAGTTTGTTATGGAGCACAATTCATGGCGCATTTTTACGGTGGTGAAGTAGCTCCTTCTGATACACGTGAATACGGCAGAGCCAACCTCGGATTTATTGATCATGACAGCCTTTTGTTCCGGAATATTGAACGGCATACGCAGGTATGGATGAGCCATGGTGACACAATTGTAAAAATACCAACGAATTATAAGGTAATTGCATCCACTGAGGATGTTAGTTATGCTGCATATAAAATCGACGATGAAATGAGTTGGGGAATTCAGTTTCATCCTGAAGTTTATCACACAACCGAAGGAAAGCAGTTGCTGGAAAATTTTGTTGTCGAAATTTGTGGGTGCAAACAAAACTGGACCCCCGCTTCCTTTATTGAAACTACAGTGCATGAATTGAAACAAAAGCTGGGGAACGATAAAGTTGTACTTGGACTTTCAGGTGGTGTTGACTCATCCGTGGCAGCAATATTACTAAACAAAGCTATTGGAGAAAATCTTACGTGTATTTTTGTAGATAACGGACTGCTTCGTAAAAATGAATTTGAAGATGTTCTTCATTCTTATAAAGACATGGGATTAAATGTGCTCGGAATAGATGCCAAACAAAAATTCTGGGACGATCTTAAGGGAACAAAGGAACCGGAACAAAAAAGAAAAATCATCGGAAGGAATTTTATTGAAGTTTTTGATGCTGAGGCTCACAAAATTAGGGATGTAAAATGGCTGGCTCAGGGAACAATTTACCCCGATGTAATTGAATCGGTTTCAGTAAACGGACCATCGGCTACCATAAAATCGCATCACAATGTTGGCGGATTACCTGAAAAAATGAATTTAAAAGTGGTTGAACCATTACGATTACTCTTTAAGGATGAAGTCAGAAGAGTAGGAAAAGCTCTTAAAATCAAACAGGATTTGATTGGTAGGCATCCCTTCCCCGGGCCGGGTTTGGGAATCCGTATTCTCGGGGATATTACGCCTGAAAAAGTAAGAATGCTGCAGGAAGCTGATGCAATATTTGTTAACGGATTAAAAAATTGGGGGTTATATGACAAAGTATGGCAGGCTGCAGTAATTTTGCTACCGGTTCAATCGGTAGGCATTATGGGTGATGAACGTACCTATGAAAATACTGTAGTGCTTCGCGCAGTAACTTCCACAGATGGCATGACCGCCGATTGGGTTCATCTCCCTTATGATTTTCTTGCAAAAATGTCGAATGAAATTATTAATAAAGTTCGGGGAATCAACCGGGTAGTTTATGATATTAGCTCAAAACCACCTGCAACAATTGAGTGGGAATAATTGTTAAAAAAATATTATTTTCAATCTTTATTAATTATTCAGACTTTTCTGAAGAAATAGAAAAATTTTACACACCATGAAAAATCCAAGATTCGCAAAAATTAAACGCAGCATATTTCCCATTTTTACTTTCATTTTGCTAATTTCCGGTTCATCAATTTATGCACAAGAATCGGTTAGATTAGATCAGGATAAATTCGGAAGACTCCTTCGAATACTTGACAACTACTATGTTGATACCGTTAATATTGACAAACTTACTGAAGATGCAATCGTTCAGGTTTTGAGCGAATTAGACCCGCATTCGGTGTACATTTCAAAAGAGGAAGTAGAAAAAATGAATGAACCGTTAGAGGGTAATTTTGAAGGTATTGGAATCACATTCAACATTTTTAAGGATACTCTATTAGTAAATACAACAATTGCAGGAGGGCCATCAGAAAAGGTGGGATTAAGACCGGGAGACCGTATTATTGAGGTAGATCATAAAAATATTGCCGGTATTGGTCTTAAAAATTCGGATGTGTTTGATTTACTTCGGGGCCGAAAAGATACTAAGGTTGAATTAAAGGTTTTAAGACGTCACACACCGGAAATGTTAGACTTTACAATTACCCGCGATAAAATCCCGATTTATAGTCTCGATGCATCGTATATGATTGATGAATCAACAGGTTTTATTAAGTTAAATAAATTTTCTGCCACAACTACCGAAGAGTTTGAAACTGCAATGGAGGGGCTAAAAAAACAAAATATAAAAAACCTTATTTTAGATCTTCGGGGAAATGGTGGCGGTTATTTAAAAACTGCCATTGAAATTTCAGATGAATTCTTAAAAGATAATCAACTTGTTGTATATACTGAAGGACTAAACGACCCAAAAAAAGAATATAAAGCAACCGCAGCAGGTGAATTTGAAAAAGGGAATTTGGTTATTCTTATTGATGAATCAACAGCTTCTGCAAGCGAAATTGTAACAGGTGCAGTGCAGGATTGGGACAGGGGAATCGTGATAGGACGACGTTCATTTGGAAAAGGATTGGTACAAAGACCCTTATTTCTTACAGATGGTTCAATGGTACGTTTAACAACAGCTCATTATTATACACCAAGCGGTCGTTGCATTCAGAAACCATATGATGAAGGATTAGAGGAATACCGTAAAGATTATCAGAACCGATTAAAAAGTGGCGAAATGTTCAATGCTGACAGTATTGTTTTTGCCGATTCTTTAAAATACAAAACACTATTAAATAGCAGAAATGTTTACGGTGGCGGTGGAATAATGCCAGATATTTTTGTTCCACTTGATACTTCACAGTATTATAGATATATAAATCGGTTAAGGGGTAAAAATGTTATTTTGGATTATGCTCTGGGTTATTTAGATAATAATAGAGATGAACTTAAATCAAAATATTCTGATTTTGATAAATTTGATAAAAGATTTGAAGTTTCGGATGCAACCCTTGATGAGATTATAGCCTCAGGAGAAAAGGAAGGAATTGAAAAAGATGAAGAGGGTTTAAAATTCGCAATGAATGATATCAAGAAAGAAATAAAAGCCATTATTGCACGCGATTTATTTACAAGGGATGACTTTTACAAAATATACTACCAGGATGATGAAACCATTCTGGATGCGTTAAAAGTGATAAAAAACCAGAAAGAATATAACAATTTGCTGGTTTCTGCTGAACAATAATCTATGATTGAAAATATTACAGCCTGGGTATGGAGTAATAAAATTGAGTTACTTGGTGCTATTTTAGGTTTGTTTTATATCTTCTTTTCCATTCGACAGCATATTTTAACCTGGCCTATCGGTTTACTTACATCTATTTTTTATGTGATAATTTTTTTTCAGTCAGGTTTCTATGCCGACATGGGACTCCAGGTTTACTATGTAATAATTAGTATTTATGGCTGGTATTTCTGGTTAAAAGGGAACCGACCAGTTAATGAAGATAAAATACCGGTAAAAACCTGTAGAAACATCTTATGGTTGAAAATTATAACGGTTACTATCATTATCTTTTTTGTTATACTTTTTATTCTGAAAAACTATACTAATTCAACCGTTCCTATAATGGATTCGCTAACAACTGCATTTAGTATTTCAGCAACATGGATGCTGGCACGAAAATATATCGAACACTGGATCATCTGGATATTTGTTGATATTGTTTCAGGCGGATTATATATTTACAAAGATTTATGGCCAACTGCAATTTTGTTTCTGGTTTATACGGTTATGGCTTTTTTAGGCTTTATTGAATGGAAAAAAGATTTGAAAATAATTCGCTGAGACATTCGCCAAAAATAATTGTAATTACCGGCGCTGAATCAACAGGGAAAAGTACACTTACTGAGCAACTGGCTAGTTACTTTGGGGTTCCTTATATTCCTGAATTGGCAAGAAGTTATATCGAAAATCTCAATAGAAGTTATAATTATTCCGATGTCGAAAAAATTGCACGATTACAGGTTGACCAGTTAACAAAATATCGAATTTCTGATTATCCGTATATTTTTTTAGATACGTGGTTAATTATTACAAAAATTTGGTTTGAAGTTTTATTTGGAAAAAAGCCAGCGTGGCTGATTAGCGAAATTCAAAATACCAATATCGACCTTTTTCTGGTTTGTAATATTGATTTACCCTGGATTCCGGACTCAGTCAGGGAAAACGGTGGTAAAATGCGTGAAATTCTGCATTTAAGGTATTTAGAAACTATATCGAAATTCAATTTTAACTATAAAATTGTAAGCGGTCAAGATCAGCATAGGTTTGAACAGGCTCTACAATATTTGATTGATCTTGAATAAATCTTCAACAACTTTTCAGTTCAACTGTTTTCTTTTTAAATGTTTAATAATTGTAAGTAAATTAGCAGAATAAAAATGATCAAAATGACTGATTCCGATTTTGAATCTAAAATATCAACGACAATTCAGGATTTAAGCGACCCATTGTCGTATGAAATGGTTTGTCATCAACATAAACTTGGTGAACCCCTCCCTTCTATTGTAAATCTTACTAGGATTATCAACTTGGTGCGGGAAATTCTATTTCCCGGCTATTTCGGAAATACTTCGCTTAGAATAAATACTACACAGCATTATATGGGTGTTCATGTAGATGAACTTTTCGAGTTGTTGAGTGGTGAGATTCTAGCGGGAATATGTTTTGAATGTTTGGAGGAGAATATTGATAAAGTTGAGGAATTCCAGTCAAAAGCTAAAAATATTACGCTCGATTTTATTTCATGTCTGCCTGATATTAGGCGAATTTTGGTTACTGATGTTGAAGCGACTTATTTGGGTGATCCAGCAGCCAGAAATGTTGGTGAGGTTATTTTCTGTTATCCGGCGATCAGGGCTGTTACTAATTATCGGATGGCACATAAACTGCTTGAACTTGAAGTGCCGCTTATTCCACGCTTTATTTCTGAAATGGCCCATAGTGAAACTGGAATTGATATTCACCCAAGGGCCAAAATTGGTGAAAAGTTTACAATTGATCACGGAACAGGTGTTGTAATTGGCTCTACTGCAATTATCGGTAAAAATGTAAAAATTTACCAGGGAGTAACACTTGGGGCAAAAAGTTTCCCACTCGATGAAAATGGTAATCCAATAAAAGGCATTCCAAGGCATCCTATTGTTGAAGATGATGTGGTAATTTATGCTGGTGCGACAATCTTAGGTCGTGTTACAATTGGGAAAGGTTCAGTGATTGGTGGAAATGTTTGGGTTACTTCAAATTTACCGGCTAATTCAAAGATTGTACAGTCGAGACCTAAAGAATTTACATATGTCGATGGTGCCGGAATCTAATACTTATTACTGTTTTGAAAAATTATAAATTAATTGCTAAAACTTTTTCAGGACTTGAAAGTGTTCTGGCAAATGAATTAACAGAACTGGGAGCTAAAAATGTTAAACAGGCGCATCGGGCCGTATTCTTCGATGGTAGCCTGGAAATGATTTACAAAACCAACTATTTATGCAGAACAGCTCTTAGAATTTTAACACAAATTGAATTTTTCCACTTTAAAAATGTTGATCAATTTTATTTGAAGTGCAAAAATGTAAATTGGTCTGATTACTTTTCGTTGGAACAGAACTTTGTTATAAGAAGTACCGTTGTCAACTCCGATGATTTTAAAAACTCAATGTTTGCGTCTCTAAAAGTAAAAGATGCGGTAGCAGATTATTTTCGTGATCGATTTGGCAAACGTCCAAATGTTGACACTGAAAATCCAGATATTATAATTGATGTTCATATCTTTCAGGATAGTTGTACTTTATCCCTGGATAGCTCAGGAGAATCTCTGCACAAACGCGGATATCGGGTAAAACAAGGTGATGCGCCATTAAATGAAGTATTAGCTGCTGGCATGATAAAGATTACCGGATGGAAAGGTGATAATGACTTTTTGGATCCTATGTGTGGATCAGGAACTTTACCTATTGAAGCAGCAATGATGGCAAATAATATCCCTCCTGGAAAATTCAGGAAAAATTACGCTTTTGAAAACTGGCCAGATTTTGACCAATTACTTTTTGAAAAAGTAAAGCAATCAGTTTCTAAAAATGAATTCAAAGGAAAAATCTATGCAGCAGATATTTCCAATAGCAATCTTTTGAACGCACAAACCAACGCAAGAAGAGCCTTAGTTTTTAACAAAATAGTTTTTCAGAAGTCGGATTTTAAAGAATTAAATATCGGTTTCCAGGATGGAATTATCCTGATTAATCCACCTTATGGAGAAAGACTAAAAGAAAAAAATATTTTTGATTTGTATTCTATGATTGGTGAGCGTCTGAAGCATAGATATTCAGAAAATCGTGCGTGGATTTTGTCTTCCTCATTGGAAAATATGAAATTTATCGGATTGAAACCAACCCAAAAACTTGATCTTTTTAATGGCGCTTTAAAATGCAAATTTAATGAATATCTGCTATTCTCAGGAAAAAGAAAAGAACAAATGACCTAAAATAACAAAAGGGAACCAGAACATCTTACTGTTCTAACCCCCTAAAAATGAATATCTTGTAACTGGATTAACCAGCAATTATTATTCTTCTTCGAAATCGTAAACGTCTCTTGGCCTAGATATTGGTTTTAAAGGTTCTACACCGCCACGAACGGTGAACATTTCATTATCAGACAATAATTCGAAACTGTTAAAATTTTCTTCCGATTTGTTGTTACCAAATATACGTTTCATGATAAAATAGATTAATTTGTTAAACACAATAAACACACATTCTGTATATATATTCTGAAATAATAAAAAAGGTAACCCCCCTTTGAGAAAAAAAAATAAATTCTTGCTAAATTGCCACCTGAAATATAAAGGGAAATGCTTAAGACAACGAGGTGTATACTTCTCATTATCATTACATTAATTCCAATTTTTGTTTTTTCGCAAAATAAAAATTCTTCTAATGCAGAAATTTTGAAAAATGATATCAATATTGAAAGAGATAGTATCCGCGCGAGGGAGTTAAATACAAAGGCAAATTTACTTGGGTTAGATGGTTATCATACCCAAGCACTTGATACCTTTTTTGAGTCTCTTTCATTAAGAAAAAAAATTTACGGAGACAAAAACTATAATCTTGCCGCCGTATATTCAGGAATTGGAATACAATATAAAGATTTAGGACAATTTGACCTTTCCTTAAAATATTTTCAACTTGCTGATCAAAACTATATGTTACGAGAGGACGTTTCAAAAAGAACGATTGCAGGATTATATCTCAATATTGGCAATGTTTATAGAAGTAAACTGGATTTTAAAAATGCATTACAGTATTTTCAACAAGCATTGAACTTAAACTCCAACGAACTTAATGTCTCAAAGGAATTGATTGCCGGAATTAATTATTCAATAGCTGAGATATATTATTTAACCAATAATTACACTAAATCCTTACAGCTAATTCAAGAAAATATAGATAATTCATATCTAGAAGATCGTATATTGTATTATGAACTTCTTGCAAATGTTTATCAAGAAACAGGAAATATTATAAAAGCAAAAGAAAGTTATCAGAATGCAATTGATTTACATATTATTGCCAACGGAAAAGATAATATTAATGTCGCTAAAGCATATTTACAATATTCTAATTTTTTAACCAATAACAGTCAGTTCTCTGACTCAAAAGAAATTTTAGAAAAAGCGTATGTAATTATTGAAAAAACTCAGCCTGCAATAAGTATAATCTTATCTGAATATTATGTAATAGAAGGATATTTATTAAGTAATCTACCTGTTTCAACTCAAAACATTGAAAATTTCAGAAAACAGAAAATAGAAAATTTAGAAGATGCTGTAGTTTCTTACAAAAAAGGATTGAAAGCACTGAATTTTCCTGAAGATTATTCAGATGATAAACGTGATCTTGATCAACTTTTATCACTAATGGATGCTATTAGGCTTCTCAAACAATTAGCTGACAATTATTCCCAAATAACAATGATTGAACTTTCCGATAATGATAACAATTTCCCTGAATCGCTTCAATCTGCAATAAATACGTACACAATTGTAGGATCGCTAATTCAAAGGGCTAGGAAAGAACTTACAACCGATGAAAGTAAAATTCAGTTAACTACTCTAGAATATTCGACTTTTTATAAAATGATCCAAACAGCCTACCTGGCTTATTCTTTAACAAAAAATGAAAAATATATCGATTTGGCTTTTCAGAATGCAGAACGGGTTAAAAGCAGTTCTGTTTACGATAAAATCTCAGACCAAATGGCAATGGAGAATAGCGTGGTTCCTGACAGCTTGTTAAATCTTGAAAGTAAACTCAATAATAAAATAACAGAATATTCAGAAAAGCTTTATAATGAGCGGAGTAAAGTATCTCCAGACAGCAGTTTAATTAGTCAGTACAATAACGAAATGTTTGCTGCAAACCAGAAACTGGAAGAATTAAACAGATATATGGAGAGTGAGTACAGTGATTATTATCATCTAAAATACTCAAGTTCAATGGCTTCTGCGGATGACGTTCAAAATAAATTAAAAGGGAATCAGGTTATTCTTGAATATGTCTTGAATGAATCGGATAGTATGAGCGAATTATACACTTTTTTAATTACATCTAAAAATATTGATTTTTACAAACAATCTTTTAACCCCGATTTTATTCGAAATATAGAAACCATGTTTGGTTTTGTGTCAAGCGATAAATATTTGTTTACAAAAAATGAAGATTCAAAAAAATACTGTTATGCCTCCTATCATCTTTACCAAAACCTGATCGCTCCTTATTTAAAGGAAATTCAGGATAAAAATATTACAATAATACCTGATGGAAAACTGAGTTATATTCCATTTGATGCATTGCTTTCAACTATGCCGGATACCTCGCAAACAGTTCAATTTAACCATCTGGATTACTTGATCAAAAAATTTAACATAAATTATTCAAATTCGGCAAATTTATTATTCAGAAAAAAGACCAACAGCAAATTGGGTAGCATAAACGTTCTCGCTTTTGCTCCAAAATATAATGAAGAGACATTCTTAATGGGAAATAAAGAAATGACCCTTGTCCCGTTACCCGGAGTTCAAAAGGAAGTAGAAAAAATTTCGGAAATTGCTAATTCAAAAGTATTCTCAAATAAAGAGGCAACAGAGCAAAATTTCAGGAAAAATGCTGAAAATTTTGATATACTTCATCTTGCAATGCATGCCTTTATTAATGACTCGTTGCCGGCTTTTTCCAGTCTTGCATTTACTCAGGTAAAAACAGATGATAATAATTCAGACGGATTGTTGAGTACTGCTGATATTTACAATTTAAAACTTAAAGCTAAACTTACAGTTCTAAGTGCCTGTAACACAGGGACAGGACATTTACAGAAAGGAGAAGGGATATTAAGTTTGGCACGCGGCTTTCTTTACGCAGGCTGTCCTTCTATAATAATGTCTCTTTGGGAAGTTGAGGATGAAAGTGGCACACAAATAATGAGTTCATTTTACCGAAATCTAAAAAAAGGAAAAACAAAAGATGAGGCTCTTAGAGCGGCTAAACTTGAATACCTGGAATCTTCTGGTTCAAGAAAAGCACATCCTCATTACTGGTTAAGTTTTGTTAGTATAGGAGATAACTCACCTCTGTATATAAGTTATGATTATTATTTTTTCATCCTGCTGGTTATAGCTTTTTTAGGTATTGCAATAGATCAGTTTGTACGAATTAAAAAAGCCCGCAAAAAGCAGGCTTTATAGAATAATGTGTTGTGTATGTTTTTCAAATTAATTTACTAAGGTAGAATGTGTGTGTGTCTTACAAATTAATTTATTTCAACGAGTATCTTAGTTTTCTCAATACAGCTTTTGCGTCATTTTCAAAATATCCTTTTCTTTCAATAACAGCCAATAACTCTTGTTTTGCCTGTTCCTGATTACCAAGTTTCAGGTAACATAAACTCCTGTACCACTGAGCTTCCTCAATGAACATGTTATCGCCTTGTTTTATCACTCTTGAATATTCAGAAATTGCATCCTTGAATTTGCTCAAATTTTGCAAACTGGCCGCCTTATAAAATTCAGCAACTGCGTATTCACTTGAATTAACAGGTGCCTTTTCCTGATCCAAATAACTAAGAACTGAATTCCAATCAGATTTCATATAGGCAAGGTTTGCATACTGCCAGGTGCTCAATTCACTTGAAACAGAACGTTCAGTAGTCCATGATGGTGAATTGTAATAATTATTATAAATATTATCACCCGATGTTAATCCATTACGAAGAACGCCTCCAATTCCCAGTAAAAGAATAATAACTGCTACACTGTTTCGGACATATCTGAATAGTTCTGATTTTGATTCCGGAACAAGCATTTTTACTTTCTTTACATCTGAAACCTCTTTGGCAGTTTTCAGCTTATCCCGCAATTCAAAAATATCTTTTTCACCAATTGAATCATTAATCTGTTTCCGAAGGTTTACTTCGGCTATCAAATCAGTATTATCATTCAGTTCCGCCACAAACTCGTTTAATTCTTCTCCTCCAAGAACACCATCAATAAAATCTTCTATACTTTGTTCACTAACATTCCAGGAAGTTTCTGACTGAATAATATTTGAGAGTTGATTTCTTAAATCAATTAATTCATATTCCTGAACTGCTGCCTCAACATCCTGGTGTAACTGTAGCTCTTCGCGGAGCGAGCGATTTTCAGCTAAGTCGCTTTCAAAATCAATCAATTCATTACCAGTTAACTCACTGTTGATATATTCATCTATTTCTTCAACAGTAAATTGAGGTTCAACAGATTTAGCCACTTGCTTCAAGGTCTGTCGCAAGTTAAGAATATCTTTTTCAAGAATAGCCTCTTCCAACCCTTCCAATTCCAAATCCAACTCCAGATCATCCAAATCTTCATCAAGAATCCTGGATTCCTCATCTATCTGATCTTTATAAAATTGATGAATATTTTCGTTTGTAGTTGCCTCGTGATGATAGGCATGTACTTTAGGTAAAGAGTCGTAGAAATTAATTAACTCTTCTGCTGTAAGAACATTTTTTAATTCTTGAATATCTGAAAACTCATTCAATAATTCAAACGACTCGCTGCCTTTATCATCGGATTTGTTATGAACGGCAACTTTTTTCAATTTTTCACGGAAATTTAAAACATCAATTTCCATAACTGCATCCCGGATTTCCATCCGAAATTCTACTTCTTTTCTTAGTTCGGGGTTTACTGATAGTTCCTCTTCGAACTTTACTTTCAAATCTTCAGGTAATTGCTCCATGCAATAATCTTCAATCTGATCGAAAAAATCTGTATTATGTATCATCTTCTAAAATTTTTTTAAATTCAGCGTCCTGTTTAATTCGATTTATTAATAATTCTTTGCATTTATATTTTCTCTTCTTAGCATATTTTTCTCCTTTATATCCCATTACTTTTGCAATCTCTTTTAATGGGACTTTCTCAAAAAATAGCTGCAATAATTTCTGGCAATCGGTACTTAAGGTACTAAAATGTTTCTGGTACAATCCATACCTTTCATTCTTTTCAACCAACTCATTCAGATTGTCATCATACAAATCATCCTGATAAGGCAGGGTGTCATTGAGCTTTTCTTTTTCAATCCGCCTTTTTTCCAATTGTTTTAACCATAAAAACCGACATACCGAGAACAGATAGCTTTTAAAAGAACTCTTTTCGAAAATTAAATCGTTTTCTTTAATTTTTCGATAGATTATAATGATCGCTTCCTGAAATATGTCACTTGCGTCGTCCTCACTTCCTTGATTCTTCCTGATAAAATAATTTATATTATAGTAATACTGTTTATAGATATACTGTAAAATTAAATTATCATGTCTCAGTATTCCTTTCAGGATTTGCTCATCATTGTATCCAATCATCTTCTACTATATTATTCGTTTATCAAATAAAAGGTAACCCTCAGTTTAGAATTATTCTTAAATAATTTTCCGTGTAAAACTATCTTATTTTTTTTAATTATGCTAATAAACAATCAATTACATGCTCACAATAGTGAAAAAAATTGTTAGTAAATATAAAATGAAAAATAAAAATTGATCTGAATTTGATCTGAAAAATGAAAGAATTATAAAAAAATGAAAGGACGGGCTCAACAGCCCATCCTTTTCTCATTAAACTAACTAACCTAACTAAACCTAAACTTATGAAAATAAACGTACTGCAAATATAGTGGCAGATTCAACATTGCGCAAATCAAGCATGTTAAATCATGTTAAAGATAAAAGTAAATTAACATTTAATTTACTGAGCTATAAAATTATAGTGAATCGAGCCTTTTTGTGCAACAGGCGCATTTGAATCGGCATTAAAAATAGTGCGTAATGCGGCGGCTTTTGCATATAAATAAATTTGATCGTCATGCAGATTTTTTGTTTCTCTGGGATTAGCCTGTATTACCTGACCTTCCCTGTTTACAACTATGTCAACGATAACTTTCCCTCCACCCTGAGTTAAATATACCGGTATTGGCAATCTCAAATGATATCTGTTTTCCAAATAATAAGTAATATTACTTTCTCCTGAGTAAACTACATTTTTTATTGAATCGGGATTCATTCCTTCAGTTGTCTGCACAGGCATTTTAATGTCATTAATATCTATTGGTTCTTTTGAAAGTTGTTTATTCACATCTGAAACAAGCTGCTTTGCTTCTTCAACTTCTTTTAAATAATCTTTATCCAGAAATTCATCCACCGATTTTGTGGCTTTTTCTCTGGAAAGTTGATTAGATGCAACATTACTCATATTTCCATTCAATGAATTTTCAGTTAGTGATTGATCATCTTTTTCTTCATTTTCAGGAATAATGACTTCCTCTTCAGGAATATCCTCTGGAAATTCAATAACAATTGACTCTTCTTTTGCCTCTCCTTTTATCTTAATGTCAGATAATAAAAAAGCTGAGAAAAGTAAAATGTGAAATATCAGAGTTCCAATAATTCCATAAATATTCCGACGATATACTTTTATGAAAAGATTCATCAGACAAAAATAAAAAATTAAGTACTTAAAAGTTTTACTACAACTACATTGGCTCTTTATAAAATAATTATTTTTAAAATCTGGATTAGCTTTAACTAAATTTAACAGAGTGTTTCTTTAAAGCGTGCTTTTAAAATCATTAAATTTTGACACCTTTATTATGGGAAAGGTTGTAGAACTCCCTGAATTATCAGTTTCTTACACGATTTTATGAGACCGGTCATTATAAAAAATATCATCACTGGTGCTGTACTATTTTTAGTTATGGTAAATGGTATTTTTGCCCAGGAAAAAGTGAAGGAGGATACTATTTCTATAGACGCATTACACAAACAAAAGGAAGAACAATTTTATGACAGTTTAAAAGTCAGGGCAAGTCAACGTAAAATTACTAATTGGTTTTACGACCTTCTTGTGACTCCTCCCCGACCCTATGTCGACAAAAAGGAATTAGCTATAAACTATTATAGTAAAATGAAAGGCAAGGTGATTTCTGAAATTCATATTAAAGCGCTTGATGTTTTTGGTCCAACGATACAGGATACGACAAAAAAAGCATCAAATTGGCTTGAAAGAACCGCCAATGTAATACATACCAAATCGAATTTGAATACCATAAAAAAAATGTTGCTTTTTAAAGTTGGCGATTCGGTGAATCCGGAATTGCTTTATGAAAATGAACGTATTATCAGAGCTTTACCTTATATAAAAGAAATTACCTTTATTCTTGAGCAAGACTCATTATATCCTGGGCTTGTAAAAGTAAATGTGTTAACCAAAGACAGGTTTTCTTTTGGAGTCTCTGGTTCAGTTGAAGGTGTTGAGTCAGCAGCTCTTGAAGTTTATAACCAAAACGTTTTTGGGATTGGGCACGAAATCTCGATGCGTTTCGTCGGCCATGTAAACAAACAGCCTTATCTGGGAGTCGAAACTTATTATAAAATAAAAAACATTAACGGGCATTTCATAGATGCATCGGTTGGTTACCTTAATACATACAAAAATGAAGGATTTGAATTTTTAATAAATAAAGGTTTTTTTACCCCAACAGTAAAATGGGCTTATGGTGCAACAGCACTGCGTATTTTCCATTCTGACAGAATCTTTAGAGATGATCCTATTGTCAGCGAAGAAGTCCCTCTAAACCTCCTATATTATGGCGTCTGGGGAGGACGAAGTTTCCAGATTAAAAAAAATCTGCCTGAAAATGCCCAGATAGTGCTTTCGGGTGGAATTAATGTAAAAAAATTTTATGAGCGACCTATTCCTGAAACCGAAGACCATCCGTATTTTGCAAATAGTACTTTTCTACTTTCCGGAATTACATTTACGCAACGTCGTTATGTTCAGGATGAACTGGTTTATAGCTATGGGGTCCTTGAAGATATTCCTGAAGGTTTTAAGAATGAAATTGTTTATGGATATGAAATCAATGAATTTGGAAACCGCCATTATGCACATCTTTTATTCTCAAATGGAAATTTATTAATTAATCGTTCTGGGTATCTTTATCTGGAAGGAGACATCGGGGGATATTTTACCCGATATGGATATGAACAGGCACAAATTAATGCCAGGCTAAATTTCATTTCAAAACAAATTAATGCAGGCAGGAAAAGGTTTCGGCTATTTACACATACTGACTATACTTTGGGTTTTAATCGAATCGAACCTGAATATCTAACGTTAAACAGAGATGAATCAATACGTGGTTTCTCAAGCCAAAAGGCATATGGAAACCAGAGGCTTCGATTAAACCTGGAATATGTTCTTTTTTTAAGAAAAGAATTTTACAAATTCAATATTGCCTTGTTTGGATTTGCTGACGTTGGTGTTATCGGCTCAAAAGACCAATTTATACTGTCTCAGCAATATTACAGCGGACTGGGAGCCGGAATAAGACTCCACAATGAAAACCTGGTTTTAAAAACGTTTCAGTTGCGACTGGCTTTTTATCCATTTCATCCAACTGATATGGCGTTTACCGGATTTATTTTTCAAGAGCAATCGAAACGACAATTCTATAGTTTCGAACCTACTCAACCAATGCCAATTCCCTTTGAGTAATAACCATACTTTAAAATAATTCTTTTAGCGCGCCAAAATAATCCTCATCCCATCCATCCGAAATATTATCATATGCCTCATCTGGGATATTGGTATGGCGAAGCTCAACATTTGTTCCTTTTTTATGTGGATGCAATTTCAACGTAACGATCGATTTTTCATCATTCTCACCAAAAAACCACTCCTGAACGATTAACTGATTTTCAACTAATTCAAGATTAACCCCCGTTATACTTCCATTCCATAGTGAAAATTCTGTTCCAGTAATTGCTTCTATTTCTGCTTCTTCTCCAGTCCAGATTTCCAGTATTTTTTTATTTGTTAAAGCATTAAAAACATCTTTGGGGTCAGCATTCAGTATGTAATATCGTTTAATATCTTTCATCTTTATAAAGGAATTAAGTTTCAGTTGTATTAGTTTTAACAAATATAATTCAAATTAACTTTGTCCCTAATTTAATTAACAAATGAAATGGAGGCAAAAGACAACATTTATCCAACCTATAATAAATCATCTTAGCCGTTTATATTTCATTACTTTGTGGTCTATTTTGTATAAGAATCCAATTGAAACAAACTCTCTAACCTGTAACCTCGGTTTCTCCACTGTTACACCATTATTTTCAACCGAAAACAGTACATCAGAATCGTAAATCATATGCAAAAGAAACCGTAAACTAATATAATTTGAAACAGGCACTTCCAATTGATTCTCCCAGTTAATGTCAAGTTTATCGAATGGTTGTTTATAGTTGATAAACATTTTGTATTTAGTAGTAAAAACAATATCATTTTTTATGTTATACTTGAAGTACAAATCAGCATTTAAACCCGGATCCCATAAACTTTTTTTATCTTCTTCAATGCTAAATTTTGTCTGGTCAATTAATGCGGTATCACGTACATAAACATTTTTAAGTGTAAGTGGCGAAAGCATCAAAGTAAAATCGCTTTTGGGTTTGAATTCCATCCCTATTTTAAAGAATGTTCGAGCCGGCGCCATAAAAGTAGAAATAGGGTCAGGATTATCTTTGCGTGGATATTGGTAACCCTTGAAAAATTGCGTTTCATAATTCAATTCGGCACTATAATACCACTTTTTAACGGCACTTAAACTAAGCCTGGATGTAAATTCAAATTTATCGTCATTTTTTTGTGTTTCAGATTCCTTTTCTCCAGACCTGATCCACCCATTTCGTATTTCTAGATTGTTATTCCATTTTAGTTTACCACCATTTGTTGAATAATAAGCATAACCTTTTAATACAAGTAAAGACGATATGGCACTTTGTCCACCTTTTTTCCAATGTTCTGAATAAGTTTGGGTAAATCCTATATTTCCATCGCCACCAAGAATCCAGGGAGTTTGTATATCGTAACCCTTACCAATATTGGTTAAAGATGAAATTTTTTTCTCAAGCTTGGAAAAATCAAAATCTTTAGAAACCTTGGGTTTATACCGTGAAAAAGTCACCCCATCATCAATTAGCATGTACATTGTTCGCTTGTTCATACTTTTTACCATCACGCTAAGCGAGTCATTTTGAACATTTTTCAACCAAACACGCGCAAATCTTTCCTCACCGTTTTTTAGCAAAATATCGGATGAATCACCTGATAAATTTACAATCGAAATGTCAGTAGAATCAACGTATTCCGCATAATCCAACAACGTATTTAATACTAATTTTATCGAATCATTTACTGCATTCACTACTTGTTCATTATAAGTGCGCAAAACATTATAATTATTCACCTTAACCGAATCCGTTATTCGCTTTAACTGGTAGGTAAGTTCCTTGTTATATTTTTGCAGTATGTACTGATTGTAAACTGAATCGACATAAGCTGCCGTAACAGAATCGTTATATTGAATTCGCTTTTGTTCAACATATTCCGTTCTTATACTGTCAATTCGAAGCAATTGCTTATTTTTTTCAGGCGAATTAAGTATTTCATCAGGGATTACATCAGGAATCAGGAGGTTATCCGGCATCTTATAGACTGAACTCGTAAACAGTTGCATACCTTTGCCTTCCGGAATAAGATCAACTTTATCTTCAACATTTGCAATTAGAGACTCCGGTAATTTTATTGTATTTTTAGTGAATTGCTTCTGAAGTTCAGATTTAGTTTTTTCAATTTCATTCTTAACTACTCTATACGGTACAAAGCCTGGTACATTTAAACTATCCTCAACATTTTGAGGCAATCTGAATACATATAATGATGAGTCCCGGAATGATTTATTAAGATTCCCCATTATTGTGTCTAATGGTTCATCTTCAATGAAGTTTATCAAACTCTTTACATCCTTACCTTTGGCAGGACTTGTAACATACCAACTATTCTCATTAATGAAATAACGTTTCAGTAAATCGAGACTTTGCTCTAAGGTTTCATTATTTTTAGTGGATTTTTCTTCCTGGGCTTTAACAGTAAAAAAGGAAATAACAAGAATAAAAAAGAGTAAAAACAACTTCACTTTTTTCAACAACATGCTTAAATGATTTTTATGGCATTTTTACAAAAACGCAAAAATAATATTATTGTTATTGTGCGTCAAAATAAATTCAGGAATAGCATTTTTACAGCTCATCCTTAATATTTTGCCATGTGCTGAAAGGATTTCGTGATAACCATGAATTATAGTAACGTTTGTCGAAAGTCACCTCCTCGCCCACCCAGGGTGGAATTTCAAATGATTGATTTTCTGATTCAAGTTCTATTTCAGCCAAATATAATCCTGCATTCTCTTTTTCGAAAACATCCACTTCCCAAACCATTCCTTTATAATTTTCTATGTATCTCACTTTTTGCACCAAATTATTTAGGCACATTTTCAACAATATTTCAGCTTCATTTTTTGGAATTTCATATTCAAGTTCAGTCCTTGTAATTCCTTTCATGCTTCCTTTAATTGTAATAAATCCTTTTTTCCCTGTCACCCGAACACGTACAACTCTCTCCGGATCAACGGACAAATATCCCTGTCTCATTTTTATTCCTTCACCTGAAGGACTAAACTGGCCTTTATGTATCAAAAACTTGCGTTCTATCTCCTGCATTTTCTTAGTGTTTCGTTTACAAGAATAAAATTCACCTGACTGAACAAGCAGGCAACCCAACACACAAATCTAAAAATAATAGTACTTCAACACTCTTTACTATTTTTATTATTTACAAGAAATTGTTCACTTTAACTTTAAATTTTTCAGAAATTGCCCGATTTTAATTACAAATCATTTTGGTTTTTAAATTGTTTTTTTACATTTGCCTTCAGATTTAAAGAAAATGAAATTAATATCTAACATTATCCTAGTCGTGGTTGTTGTCATTCTTAGAAGTTCTGAGAAAGGCTAGGGTATGATGTAGATTAAACAATATTTATAAGCCTTTCTCGAAAACGAGGAAGGCTTTTTTAATGATTTATAAATAATAAAAGAGTTGAAAGTATGCAAATACCATTGAGAAGTAATACAACAACACAGGGCAGAAGAATGGCTGGTGCCAGAAGTCTATGGCGTGCCAACGGAATGAAAGAAGAACATTTCGGAAAACCAGTAATTGCAATTGTAAATTCTTTTACACAGTTTGTTCCGGGACATGCGCATTTGCACGACATCGGGCAGTACATTAAAGGGTTGATTGAAGAACAGGGCTATTTTGCTGCTGAATTCAACACGATTGCCGTCGATGATGGAATTGCTATGGGGCACGATGGCATGCTATATTCTTTGCCATCCCGCGATGTAATTGCAGACAGTGTGGAATATATGTGTAATGCACATCGGGTTGACGCTATGATTTGCATTTCAAACTGCGATAAAATTACTCCCGGAATGATGATGGCTGCAATGCGATTGAATATCCCTGCAGTTTTTGTTTCCGGCGGACCAATGGAAGCCGGCGAGGTTGATAATAAATATTATGACCTGGTGGATGCCATGGTAATGTCGGCCGACAAATCGATTTCTGATACGCAACTTACATTAATTGAACAAAATGCATGTCCAACTTGTGGTTCTTGTTCAGGTATGTTTACAGCCAATTCCATGAATTGCCTGGCTGAGGCAATTGGATTAGCATTGCCGGGAAATGGAACTATTGTTGCAACCCATGCAAACCGGAAAAAATTATTTGAAGAAGCAGTAGTGAGAATTATTGCAGCTACCAAAGCCTACTATTTCGAAGGAAATGAAAAGGTACTTCCGCGGGGAATTGCAACCCGCGATGCTTTTATGAACGCAATGAAACTTGATATTGCTATGGGTGGTTCAACCAATACAGTTTTACATTTACTTGCCATTGCACACGAAGCAGAAGTCGATTTTACGATGAAAGATATTGATCAGCTTTCAAGAGTTACACCAAATCTGTGCAAAGTAGCGCCCAGTTCACATTTTCACGTTCAGGATGTAAACCGTGCAGGTGGCATTCTTTCTATTTTAGCCGAACTTAACAGAGCCGGATTAATGGAAACTTCTGTTAGTCGGGTTGACGGAAAAACATTGAAAGAAGCTTTGGCAGAATTTGATATCATGTCAGAAAAAGTTTCTGAAATCGCTTTGAAAAAATTCAAATCGGCTCCTGGCGGAGGAAGAAATCTGGTTCTGGGTTCTCAGGAAAGTTATTATAAAGAACTCGACACCGACCGTAAAAAAGGCTGTATTCGCGATATGGATCACGCATATAACAAAGATGGTGGCCTGGCTGTTCTTTATGGCAATATTGCCGAAAAAGGCTGTATTGTTAAAACGGCAGGGGTTGATCCTTCAATATTTAAATTTACAGGATCTGCAAAGGTTTTTAATTCTCAAGATGATGCAGTAAACGGAATTCTTGGTGACGATGTCCAAAAAGGTGATGTTATTATAATTCGATATGAAGGCCCAAAAGGCGGCCCGGGGATGCAGGAAATGCTTTATCCAACATCTTATTTGAAATCTATGCAATTAGATAAAGATTGTGCCTTAATTACTGATGGTCGTTTTTCCGGTGGAACTTCCGGTTTGTCTATCGGGCATGTTTCTCCTGAAGCAGGAGCCGGTGGTGCAATTGCATTAATTCAAAATAATGATAAAATTGAAATTGATATTACAAAACGTTCCATTAATCTTTTAATTTCAGATGAAGAACTCGCACAACGAAGAAAAGCAGAAGAAGCGAAAGGTGCTGAAGCATTTTCTCCCGGCAAAAGAAACAGGCAGGTTTCAAAAGCTTTAAAAATATATGCAAGTTTTGTTTCATCAGCCGACAGAGGTGCAATTAGATTGATTGACTGATTTACGGAATGATTGAAAATATTTGCGAGAAGGAAAAATTGAAAAAGAAGAAATAATACAGTTAAAGGCGAAAGCTTTATAATAAATATTCGAAAACTTATGACGACAAAAAAAGTAACCGGTTCACAGGCAGTTATTCTTTCGTTACTGGAAGAAGGAGTTGATACCATTTTTGGGTATCCCGGAGGAGCAATTATGCCAATTTATGACGCATTGTACGATCATGACAAGAATGTAAAACACATTTTAACCCGTCATGAACAGGGCGCTGTCCATGCAGCTGAAGGTTATGCAAGGGTCACCGGAAAAGCAGGAGTATGTTTCGCAACTTCAGGTCCTGGTGCAACCAATCTCATTACAGGTATTGCTGATGCAATGATTGATTCAACGCCATTGGTTTGCGTTACAGGACAGGTGGCATCTCCCCTACTCGGAACTGATGCGTTTCAGGAATCGGATGTAATAAGTATTTCAATGCCGGTAACCAAATGGAACTATCAGATTACTTCCCCGGAGGAAATTCCCGGAGTAATGGCACAGGCATTTTATATTGCACAATCTGGGCGTCCGG
This sequence comes from uncultured Prolixibacteraceae bacterium, assembly GCA_963849985.1. Lineage (GTDB taxonomy): Bacteria > Bacteroidota > Bacteroidia > Bacteroidales > Prolixibacteraceae > Draconibacterium. The sequence continues at coordinate 249,692 of CAWKJY010000023.1, forward strand.
GACCTGTTTTAATTGACATTACAAAAGATGCCCAGTTTGGAGAATTAGATTTTGAATATGAAAAATGCAAAAAAATCAGAAGCTATGTTCCTGAAATGCCGGTCGATCCTTTTAAAATTAAAGAAGCGGCCGAAATTATCGATAACGCAAAAAGACCATTAATCTTATTTGGCCAAGGAGTTCTAATTGGTAATGCTGAAGACGAATTAAAAGCTTTTGTAGAAAAAACAGGCATTCCGGCTGCGTGGACTTTACTTGGGTTGTCGGCTATGCCTTCTGACCACCCGTTAAATGTTGGAATGCTGGGAATGCATGGAAATTATGGGCCAAATTTGCTAACCAATGAAGCCGATGTGATTATTGCCGTTGGGATGCGCTTTGACGACCGTGTAACTGGAAAAGCTAGCACTTACGCAAACGATGCAAAAATCATTCATCTTGAAATCGATCCGGCTGAAATTGATAAAATAAAAATAGCAGATGTCCCGATTTTAGGAAATGCAAAAAAATCGCTCAGAATGCTTACCGATAATGTGAAATCGAATTCGCATACCGATTGGTTAAATCGCTTTCATGATTGTGACCTGATTGAAAATGAAAAAATTATTCATACTGAATTATTCCCAGTAAAACCTGGCTTGACCATGGGAGAAGTTATCCGAATAACGGGCGATAAAACAAATCATGAAGCCATTTTGGTTTCTGATGTAGGACAACATCAGATGATTGCTTCACGATACTTTAAATTTCGTAAATCAAAAAGTAATGTTACTTCTGGTGGATTAGGAACCATGGGTTTTGCACTTCCTGCAAGTATGGGAGCTCAACTCGGACAACCTGATCGTACGGTTGTTGCAGTTATTGGCGACGGTGGTTTTCAAATGACAATTCAGGAATTAGGAACAATTGCACAAAATAAACTTCCGGTCAAAATTATAATATTGAACAACCACTTTCTTGGAATGGTACGTCAATGGCAGCAATTGTTTTTTGAAAAAAGATATTCATTTACCGAACTACAGAATCCTGATTTTATTACCATTGCTAAAGGATTTGGGATTTCAGGACACAAAGTTGATTTTCGTGAAGACCTTGAAAGTGGAATTCAGCAAATGATTGATCACGATGGTCCTTATTTACTGGAAGTTACCATTGAAAAAGAAGATAACGTTTTCCCAATGGTACCAACCGGAGCTTCGGTTTCCGATATTATGCTGGAACCATAAAGAAAAAGTCAAAAGATGAAAGGATTCAAAGTTGAAAGTCAAAAAAAATCATAATGAAACAAGAATATATTATCACCGTTTTTTCGGAAAACCATATTGGGTTATTAACACGAATTACAATCGTTTTTACCCGGCGAAAAGTAAATATTGAAAGTTTAACTGTTTCAGAATCAGCCATCCCAGGTGTGTTTAAATTTACCATCGTAATCAATTCAACGGCAGAACAAATCAAAAAAATTGTCAGCCAAATTGAAAAACAAGTTGATGTACTTAAAGCTTTTTATCATACCAATGAGGAAATGGTTTACCAGGAAATAGCGCTTTATAAAGTACCTATTGAAGCATTATATGAAAGTGATTCAGTGGAAAGAATGGTAAGAAATTCAGGTGCCCGAATTCTGGAAATAACCCGTGAATACGTAGTTATTGAGAAAACCGGACATAAAGAAGAAACGCAAGCTTTATTTAATGAACTGAATAAATTCAGGGTTTTGCAGTTTATCCGGTCCGGACGAGTCGCAATTACACGCGAACCATTTGAACGGCTCTCAGAATTCTTGAAAGAAAGAGATGCGTTTCTCGATGCACTGGATTAATTTTATAGAAAGTATTTCTTTATAAAAATATACCTGTCCGGTCACTCGGGCAGGTTTTTTTATGACATTTTTAACCTATTTATTTACAATGAAAATCAAGAATTTGTCTAGATAAAAAAGACCTTGTCGTTTAGACAAAGCCTTTTTAAATAATATGTAGATCGATTGTTAGATGATCGGTTTCATTGATTCCATTGCTTCGCGCAATTCAGCGCCAACCATTTCAACATCATGAAATCGAATAGCATCATTAACAGCAATCAATTCCCGGTTATCAACATGTCCGTCTTTCCCTTCATTATAGTTTTTACCGATAACATTAGTATCAATTTTACTCATAAAGTCGGCTAGTAACGGTCGACAGGCATGATCAAACAAATAACATCCGTACTCAGCAGTATCAGATATAATCCGATTCATTTCAAATAATTTTTTACGTGCAATTGTGTTTGCAATCAGCGGAGTTTCATGCAATGATTCATAATAAGCAGATTCACCTTTGATTCCGGTTTCGGTCATTACTTCGTAAGCTAATTCAACACCAGCTTTTATAAATGCAACCATTAATGTTCCATTATCAAAATATTCCTGTTCTGAGATTGGCATATTACCTGCAGGTGTTTTCTCGAAAGCTGTTTCACCAGTTGCTGCGCGCCATTTTAACAAATCTTTGTCGCCAGCAGCCCAGTCTTCCATCATAGTTTTAGAGAAAACCCCACTCATAATATTATCCATGTGATGTTCATATAGCGGACGCAAAATAGATTTTAATTCTTCAGCCAGTTTAAAAGCTTCGACTTTTGCCGGATTCGACAGGCGGTCCATCATGTGAGTGATACCACCCAATTTTAGAGCTTCGGTAACCGTTTCCCAACCGTACTGAACTAACTTGGCAGCATAATTCGGGTTAATTCCTTTTTCAATCATTTTGTCGAAACAGAGCAGTGAACCGGATTGCAGCACACCGCAAAGAATAGTTTGTTCACCCATTAAATCCGACTTAACTTCGGCAACAAATGAAGAATGAAGAACACCAGCTTTATGGCCACCAGTTCCGGCACAATAAGCTTTTGCAATTTCCAAACCATCACCGTTTGGATCGTTTTCACGATGGACAGCAATTAAAGTCGGCACACCAAAACCGCGCAAATATTCAGCACGGACTTCAGAACCCGGTGATTTTGGAGCCACCATAATTACGGTAATATCTTCACGGATATTAATTCCCTCTTCCACAATATTAAATCCATGGGAGTATGACAGGCAGGCTCCTTTTTTCATAAACGGCAACACTGATTTTACAACCGGTGTGTGATATTTGTCCGGCGTAAGGTTCAAGATCAAATCACCTTTAGGAACCATCTCTTCGAACGTACCATATTCAAATCCGTTTTCGGTTGCATTTTGAAAGGAAATGTGCTTTTCTTTGATTTCGATTTCGCGCAGTGCGTAAGCCACTTTTAAACCGCTGTCTCGTAGGTTTAAGCCTTGATTAAACCCCTGTGCCCCGCAACCCAAAATTACAATTTGCTTCCCTTCCAGTTTTTTAACGCCATCAGCAAATTCCGATTCATCCATGAAATCGCATTTGCCTAATTGTTCCAACTGAAGACGCAATGGAAGCGTGTTAAAATAATTTGCCATTTTTATAATTTTTAATGATTAAATACTATTTAGTTTCTTTTTACAAAGCAATGAAATATTATTGTTATAGTGAAGTAAAAATAAAGGAATTTTAGGTAATTCTCATGGTTTAGTTAAAGTATAACAAACACAATAATAAAATAAACAATTTAAAAACCAAATATTTAAGAATATAGCGAAATTGTTAATTTAAAGGATTACCTGTCCACCATCGATCGGTACTGCAACGGATTGATTCCCGTTTCACGCTTAAAGAATTTGGAAAAATAACTTTGATCGGGAAAGTTTAAACGAAGTGCTATTTCGGTAACACTAAGATTGGTATGTACCAGTAACCGTTTAATTTCAAGAATTTGTTTCGACTTTATAATTTGTGATGAAGTTTTACCGGTAAGCTGGACAACTGTTTGCGTTAAATGATTGGCCGTAATTGCTAGTTTATCGGCATACTCAGCCACCGATAAATTTTGGTAGTAATATTCCTCAACTAACTGATAAAATCTTTTAACCATAATATGCCCTCTCCCGCTTACTGGTTGATATTCATCTGTTGTATAATTAACAGAGCAAAATGTAAGTATCAGATCCAGTATCGATCGTAATAATTCAGCAGAGAAATTCTCCTTGTTTTTCGTTTCTGAAATTCCTTTTCGAAACAAACTTTCAAGAAAATCAACGTCTTGTTGTTTAGTTAGAACTAGCGGAGGATTGTCTTGCTTAATAGTAAAAAAGAATGGGTATTCAATAAGCCGGTTCTGATTATTCTGATTGATCAGATAAAATTCGGCTGTAAAAATAAAAATATAACCTTCGATGTCGTTTGAAAACTCAATTTTATGTGCTTGCCCGGGCGACATAAAAAATACACTGGGTGGCTTAATTTCATATTTATTCCCATCGATTACATGAAATCCCGAGCCTTTTGAAAGATAAAGCACTTCGTAAAAATCGTGCCGGTGAGGATATTTTACGGCAAAATGCCGGTTGGCATCGAATACCTCAACTTGAAACTGCTGGCTTTTTCGCTCGGGCGAACTAAAGCTTTGCAGGCTGTAAACCGGTAATTGTTCTGAGTTTGATTGCATACCAAATGCGAAAATCGACAAAAATTCGTAAGAATAAAAGAATCACTTCCAATATTCGTCTCTTTAAGATTTCAATTCAGAAAAGTATGCAACGTTTTTTCTATTTTTGACTAAATGAAAAATCTAAAAATCATTTTTATAGTTGGATTTCTATTCCCTGGAGTTATTATATCGGCCAAAGAAGGAGACAATCTTAAACTAAACAAAAAAAATACGAATTCATTTTCTGGCATTAATTATGAATTAAAATTACATAACGATTCTATTCACTCTCTAAATTTTCGTTATGCAGACAGAAAACGTGGATTGAAACCGTTTATCGCACCAGCTATTCTCATTACAACAGGAACTGCGTTGCACTTTTCTAACGATGCTAAGCATAATTTTCAAAACTGGATGCAGAATAATTTTGCATCTTCTGGTCATGTTGATGATTATTTGCAATATGCTCCTTTGGCTATGGTTTACGCACTAAATCTGGTCGGAATTAAAGGGAAAAATAATTTTGGAAACCGTACTGCATTGGCATTAAAAAGCATTTTGCTGAATGAATTTATTGTATCAAATCTGAAAGTTTGGACAGGTGTTCAGCGACCAAATGGGGGCAAGCATTCGTTCCCTTCAGGGCACACATCATTCGCTTTTTCCATGGCGCAATTCATGCATCACGAATTTGGCGATAAAAGCATTTGGTACAGTATTGGCGCATATTCTGCTGCAACCACGGTTGGAATTTTGCGGGTTTCGAAAAATGCACACTGGATTTCGGATGTTGTTGCCGGCGCCGGAATTGGAATATTTTCAACAGAAATAGTTTACCTTACCCACATGTATAAATGGGATAATGAGCATACTAAAAGCTTCGACATTTTCCCATTTAAAGTTGGAAACCAAAAAGGGATTACATTGGTATATACTTTCTGAAATATTGAATTACGCCTATAAAAAGTCTTCCCTTATCGGACTAAAACTATCGACTAAACGAACATTTTTTGTCAACAATTTTATAGTATGCATTTTACCCGACGGAACTGCAAACATATCACCAGCTTCCAAATGCTGATCGGGTTCCCCTTCACAATAAAAAATAATCTCACCTTCAACAACATACGATGTTTGTTCATGCGGGTGCGAATGCGGCGGGTCTGGCTCTTCCCATGGGCCGTTGGAAAAATCGATCAAAACTGTCATCAAATCTTTTGTGTGAATTATTTTACGTTCCAATCCAGCCTTTACTTCTTCATAAGGAACTTTATCAAATTTTAATACCGGCATTTTTATAATTTTTAATTCGCGTATTAAATGTAAGAAAAGAAGCGGGAAAAATACTGAAAACACGCAGATTCAAATGTTAAAAAAGCAGTAACCCCACAAGATTTAGCTTTTAATCAATTAATAATACGGTAAAAAGGCAGGTAAGGCAAAAATTTCCCGTTCGGACTTCCTTCGTTTTTTTCATGGTTTAGCAGGAAACACATACCAAAAGTGAGCGAGAAAGTCCGATTATTTGCCGGATGATAAAAGGCTATTAAATTATCAGCAGCAAAAAATATTTGGGTAAATTTTCCGGTGTATTGAAATCCACCGCCAAAACTTACACTACTAAACTGATGAAGATTAATGCTCTCGAACATAGAAAAATTAGGCCGACTCTGCATTGCAGTAAATGAAAAAGTATTCTGAAAATAATTCTTTTGATATACCGATTGATTTGTGACCCCAAACTGAAGCCCTTGTGAAAATCTCATTTGGTAATGAATAACCGTTTGTGGAGGCATAGGTTTAACAAACTTTACAGAATCGGCAAATGGTCTGTAAACATTCCGTATAACTTCTTTCGTATTTGTGATAGAAGTTAATGGATTAACATACCCATTCTCCCTGAGAAACCGAACCGCATTTTCCAAATCGAAACCAACATAGTCATAACTGCTTTTCAAAGTAAGATCAAATCCTCCTTTCCTAAACCAAATGCCCCCAACATCACGAAGAGCAAATGATACAGTATTAGAATTGTCTAAATTCCATGCAACACCTAAATCCATTGCAAGGCCAGGATTTTCAAACGACATAAGATAATCTCTGACTTTATTTGCTCCATCTACAAACTGCACCTGTTTCGTACTATTCAGCAAAACAGGAACCGGGAACGACATTTGTCCTGTCCCCGTTGAAGTAAGGGTTACTTTATCTCCGTTTTCAGAAGTTATAATTCCGTATTTCCAGTCTTTAGCAGAATAATAAATACTACCAAATAAAATTTTTCCACGAAACCCAATATTAACCTTATCACTGATTTTTTGTGCATAGTTAAATGCAAACTCTCGCATGCCCAATCCGGTAGAATTTATTTTTTCAATACTAAAGTTTCGGTATTCAACAGGAAGATTACCGTTATTAATAAAATCTATACTTGCTGAATTAAATCGGGAAAACAACTGTAACCGCTCCTGATAAAAAAAACTAAAAACACCATTTTTAAAAGGAGCACTAATATAAATTAGTGGGACATTAATGTTCTGTGTAATAAAATTATTTGGTTTACTCCTGTTGTAAAAACGCTCAAAATCCAGTTCCGGTCTTCCATCTGAAGAAACGGAAATAACATCTGATATTTTAAAATTCCCTGCATTTTTAAATGATAATCCGGCCAATCCCGGAACAGCAACTGTGATTGCCCTGTCAATTCGCATGTGTGCAGGATTCATCATTTGTGAGTAAAAATTATCGGGGAGCATCATCAGCGATCCTGAATATTGTGAATATCCTTTCCCTGCGATGAAATTCAGAAAAAACACAACAATAACCCATTTATATATTGTGCTTCTTCTAATTTTCATTTTTACCTTTAATTTCCCCTAACAAAACAATCGAAACTTCAATGGGATAATGAGCTGACAAAGTATCTTTTGAGTAACCATTCTGACTGTACCATGAAGTAAGCCGCATACGGTTACTATTGTTAAAACATTGAAGTTGCGGGGAATTTAAATTAACATATCGTTCTGTTTTAACCGGCTCTATTATACTTCCGTTAATGATTCCTGCATCAAAAACTTCAGGAACCACCTGCATCCCGGTTTTTAAACTGTCGAGCTTATTATAAAATTGTAATTTAAAGTTAAGCGGATACGGAGAAGTATTGATAACATCAAATCTCAAAGTAACGCTGTCCAATTCATAATTTCCCTGTATAAGAAGTGGAAAACTGTCGATAACAACTGAAGGTTCAAAAATCAAACCTGTTGGAATTACCTGGTAAGATCCGTTATTATATTTTAATGTCGTTTGAGGCTCATCAATTGCAATTTGATCGTTGTAGCGATACCAGTCGGTTATAAAATCCCTGAATTCCATGCTCCCGTAAAACATTGGAACAACCAGTTCGGCTCTCCAGTCTTCCTTTATTCTGAGTTCATTAAATTTAAATTCATCAATTTTACATGAATCAATTAAAACCACACTCAGAATAACCAGGATTAAAATTCTACTTCTGAAAATAAGTTTCTCCACGATTTACGCTAACCACTTTGCTGCAAAATTATAATTCCTTTCGAAACCCCATCCATTTAATCAACCGAAAATTGCTACCTTTACCCATCAGGATGGCGACCAAATTTCATGTTAACAAACAATGAATCAACAGGAAAATCAGCTTTCAAAATTATGGTATGTAATATACACCCGTTCACGTGCTGAGAAAAAAGTTCATGAAGAATTAACGCGGAAAAACATTGAAAGCTTTCTACCCCTGCAAAAAAGACTTCGACAATGGAAAGATCGTAGAAAATGGGTTGAAATGCCATTATTATCAGGATATTGTTTTGTAAACATTAGTCGAAAAAATTATGACGAAGTACTAAAAACAAAAAATGTCGTTTGTTATGTCACATTCGAGGGGAAAGCCGCTGTTATTCCTGAATTTCAAATAAATGCGCTGAAACAAATGCTCCGGCAGTACGATTTTGAAGTTACAGTAACCACAGAAAACTTCAAGCCGGGGAAAAAAGTTGAAGTTTTATCTGGTCCTTTAATCGGGTTACAGGGTGAACTGGTGGAAGCCCGCGGAAAAAATAAGTTTATGCTTCGCTTTGAACAAATCAACAGTTCGTTTATGCTGGAAGTGCCTGCGGAGCAATTAACATTACTACCTGATGAGCAGATGCATTAGTATAATTCTAACTCATTATTTTTTATTGCACACCCATTTAGCTTGTAAACTTTTTAAGGACTTATTTCTTTATCTTTGAATAAATAGAGTTTCAATGAATAAACGCTCAAAATATTTCCCGCAACTTCAGGATATCACCCAGGCTAAAATAAACCTGAATGAGGTTATTCTTAAAACGCCACTTCAGAAAAACCTGAATTTATCTGAAGAATTTCAGGCAAATATTTTACTGAAAAGAGAAGATCTACAAATTGTACGTTCTTATAAATTGCGCGGAGCCTTCAATAAAATTGCTCATTTGACACCCGATGAATTAACAAGCGGAGTTGTATGTGCCAGTGCCGGAAACCATGCACAGGGTGTTGCCTATTCATGCAGAAAGCTCGAAATAAAAGGTAAAATTTATATGCCAACCACTACTCCAAAACAGAAAATCAACCAGGTTAAAATGTTTGGAAAAGAGTTCGTGGAAGTTATTTTAACCGGCGATACTTACGATGCAGCAAATATCGCTGCCGTTGAAGATTGTAAAAAAACAGGAATGGCTTTTATTCATCCGTTCGATGATCAGCAAATTATTGAAGGACAAGCAACAGTCGGACTCGAAATTTTACAGGAAACAAAAGAACACATTGATTATGTGTTTGTACCAATTGGCGGTGGAGGACTGGCAGCCGGAGTTGGAGCTTATTTTAAGCAGGAAAGTCCGCAAACAAAAATTATTGGAGTCGAGCCTGCAGGTGCGCCCTCAATGAAGAAATCTTTTGAAGAAGGACATGTTGTAGAGTTGGAAACCATAGACAAATTTGTAGATGGGGCTGCTGTTCAAAAAGTTGGACAAATTACTTTTGAGGTTTGTAAGCAAGTTGTCGATGATATAATTACCGTTCCTGAAGGAAAAATATGTACCAAAATTCTTGATTTATATAACCGAGATGCAATTGTAATCGAACCTGCCGGAGCGCTTTCAATTACTGCCTTGGATTTTTATATCGATAAAATAAAGGGGAAAAATGTGGTTTGCGTTGTTAGCGGAGGAAATAACGACATTACCCGAACAGAGGAAATCAAAGAACGATCGCTACTTTATGAGGGGCTAAAACATTATTTTATTGTGCGATTTCCTCAACGGTCAGGAGCATTGCGTACTTTTGTTGACATTGTTCTTGGTCCGACTGACGATGTTACTCATTTTGAATACTCAAAAAAAACAAACCGCGAAAAAGGGCCTGCCGTAATCGGGATTGAAGTGCAGAAAAAAGAAGATTATTTTGGTCTGGTTCGACGAATGGACGAAAACGGTTTTGTATATGAATACCTGAATGAAAAGCCCGATCTTTTCCAATTCCTGATTTAATGATTGTTCGTTTAAACTGCTTTGAAACAAAAGCAATTTTTATTTTTCTTCTTAGCCAAAATATCGGTTTATCCACATTTTTTTGTTCTTTTAAGGCTGAATTCCTTATGAAAACTATGAAATATATTCTTTCGTATTTATTGACACCTGTGTATCTGTTTCTTTTTGGATTTCTGTTGTTAATTTTTCATCCTGTTCAGATCATTTGCCGATTAATTGGAGGTTACCCTCTTCGCAAAAAATCGGTGGATATTTTAAATTTAATGCTGGTCTATTGTTTAACTATCTTGGGTTCCCGCATTCGTTTTGAAGGATTTGAACAATTGCCTGAAAACTGCCCGCTGATTATTGTTTCAAATCACCAAAGCACAATGGATATCCCCCCTATTGTTTGGGGTTTTAGAAAAAATCATCCAAAATTTGTTTCAAAAATTGAGTTGGGCAAAGGAATTCCCAGCATTTCCTACAATCTCAGATACGGTGGTTCGGCTCTCATTGACCGTAAGAATCCACGTCAGGCGATTACCGAAATAACAAAATTGGCCAAACACATTGAAAAAGAAAATTATAGCGCAAGCCTGTTTCCCGAAGGGACAAGAAGCAAAGATGGCAAAGTAAAAAAATTTCAGCATGCTGGATTTGCTTCGTTATTGCGCCACGCCCCATCTGCCATGGTTGTGCCATTTGTAATTAACGGAAATAGCGAGCTTATGAAAAAAGGGTATTTCCCGTTAACATTTGGAACCAAACTGACCTATTCAGTTTTGCCTCCTATTAAGCCGTCAGGTCGCGATCCTAAAGAATTAATTGAAGAAATTGAAAATAAAATTAAACGTAAACTCGGGCAATTTTAGCTGAAGTAAAATCAAAAATAGTCCTTTGCCAAATACATATAAATCTTAATACAAACTGATGAAAAATAAGCATTTTAAACACGTTAGCAAAACGACTCTATTGTTGGCTCTTCTGTTTGTTTCGCACACTCTTCTTGCTCAACAATTTCGTTACACAAATTCAATTTTCGATAAAGTTGATACCCTAAAGGAAGTTGAATATGCAAGGGCTCAATGGTTGAATAATATTGTCTCGCTGCTTTCTGATTATAATATAAGTGAAGGAGAAAACATTACGGAAGAAAGACCACTATTAATGGATATTTTTATGCCCCACAGCGACACGCTGAAAAAGCGCCCTGCTATCATTTTTTTGCATAGTGGCGCGTTTCTTATTGGGTCACGGTTAAACGACGATATGGTTGCCATGTGTGATTCATTCGCCAGAAAAGGTTATGTCGCCGCTACCATAGATTACCGTTTGGGAATGGGTGCAACTATTAACTGGGTTTTTGGCTTTCCGATTGGAATTCAGGTCGATGAAATAAATGGTTACAGGGCAGCTTATCGCGGAATGCAGGACACAAGAGCTGCTATTCGCTTTTTAAAACATAACGCTGAAATTTATGGAATTGATACTGCCAAAATATTTTTAACAGGAAGCAGCGCCGGTGCTATTCTTGCATTAAATAATATCTATCTTGATAAAGATGAAGTAAATGATTTCGCTTATGCCGCGCCATCGCTGGGAAATATTGATACTGTGGGAGTTCAGGGATATTCATCAAAAGCCGCCGCCGCAACTTCGCTTTGGGGAGCGGTAGAATCTCCTGAAATAATCGGCAACGACTCAACACCGGTTTTCCTTGTTCATGGTACAGAAGACAATATAGTTCCATTTAAAAAAGGGATTCCGCTGACATCATTAATTCCACAGGAATATTCATCGATTGTTCACCTTAATCTACAAGAAACTTATGGAAGTTTTTGCATTGACACTTTTTTGAATAACCGAAATATAAATCATGAAACCTATTTTGTTGAAGGGCAAAAGCACGAATTTTACGGTGTTGCAACGGGCGAATTTAAAGTGGATGGCCCAAACGCTTATTGGGATACAATTCAACAAAAAACCACCAGCTTTTTCTTTGAACAGTTTAAGCCGAATGCTGAGTTTGGTTACCAGGTAAATAATCAGGAACTTACTTTTTTTGACGAAACCAACGAATCAATCTATTCATTGTGGGATTTTGGCGATGGAACAACTTCCGAAGAAAAAACTGTAATTCATAATTATGCTGTTTCAGGAAATTACCAGGTTAAACTTACCACGTGTAATCAAAACATGGCGTGCGATACGATTACAAAAAGTGTTACTGCCGGAACTCCTGATTATGCCACGAACATATTCCAAAATGAAATCTCTATCTATCCAAATCCGGCGAATAATCGACTAAATATTAAAGGTATTAACGAGTCTTTTAATGCAAAAATAGTTGATCTAGCTAGGAAGTATTAAGATCATTAAAACTGACATTTCTTGAACAGTACTATTGATATTAGCGAATTACAAAATGGAATCTATTATGTTGAACTGTCAAACAACACATTTAAAGTTACCCGGAAAATAGTAAAGATTGAATAGTGTCAGAAAATTTTAATCTATAAAACCAAATTATATATTTTCACCTCTCCTCTTGATTATTTTCAATATTTTAATTTACTTTGCATTTCAAAGTACTTTTTAAAATGAAGACAACTGAAAATTATTTATCTGAAATAAAAGAGATCCGAAAAATGATGGAAGAATCGAGCAGGTTTCTTTCGTTAAGCGGACTGTCAGGAATCCTTGTGGGCATTTATGCGCTGATTGGCGCGTTTATATCTTATCAGATATTAAATTCAGAAACCGATGACGGAATGTACGAAAGCAAAATTGTTTCTCAATTGACCATAATCGCAGTTGTAGTGCTAATTCTTTCACTAGTCACCATAATAATTCTGACAACACATAAAACAAAAAAAGCAGGTAAAAAATTCTGGAATGCCGGGTCGCGATTAATGATAATAAATCTTGCTGTTCCATTGGTAACCGGAGGAATTCTAATTCTTGCTTTTCTTTCAAAAGAATATTACGAAATTATTTCTCCTTCATGTCTTGTGTTTTATGGATTGGCACTTGTCAATGCCGCAAAATTTACCAGGCAGGAAATATTTTATATGGGAATTTTTGAAATTTCACTGGGAATTCTGGCAGCTTTGTTTTCATCTTACGGCCTGGTATTATGGGCAATGGGATTTGGCATTTTACATATTGTTTATGGCACATTAATGTATTTCAGGTACGAGCACAAAACAAACGAATAAAGCAGTGAGAAACAGTTTTCAAAATTTAAATAAGGCCTTCGAAAATAAAATCAGGCTGGGAATTATGTCAGTTCTATCGGTCAACAATCGCTCTTCTTTTAACGATTTGAAAGAGGTACTCGAAGTAACCGATGGGAATTTGGCCAGTCATATGAAATCGCTGGAAGGTGCAGGTTATATTAAAGTTATTAAAAGCTTTAAAAACCGAAAACCAAATACTAACTATGAAATTACTAACGAAGGAGTTAAAGCTTTTGAGGATCATTTAAAGGCGCTCGAAGAGATATTAAAACAGTTATAATTTTTTTCATTTTATACTTTGTATTTCAAAGTTCTTTGCAAATAAATAAAACAAAAAAACATGGAAACAAAAGATTTCTTTCAGGACAAACAAAAGTCAATCAACTGGCAAATTACGCTTAAGGTATTCATCGTTGGCATTATAGCAATTTTCCTTCTCGTTCCAAAGTTCATGATTCTGGAACTGATCAAGGAAAGGCAAAACACAGCAGAAATCACAACTCATGATGTAATGGAAAAATGGTCTTTGGCACAAACCGTTCGAGGGCCGGTATTCGCGCTTCCTTACATTGAACGAAGCTTCGACAAGGATGGAAAAGAGATTGAGTTCGGAAATTCAGGAGTGTTATATTCTGCCAAAAACATTAAACGTTAATGGTGAGATTTCTCCACAGGAGCGAAAAATAAGTATTTATGAAACACCCGTTTATGAATCGGGAATAAAAGTATCAGGGCATTTTGATATTGCCGATTTTAACGACCTTAAAATTTCGCCGAACGATATTTTATGGGATAAAGCAAAAATATTGGTGGCAATCAGTGATCTCCGTGGAATTAGCGACCGGGTTTCATTAATATGGAACGACTCATCTTATGCGTTTATTCCGGGAATGGAAAATAAGTTGATCGGCAACAACGGGATTTCTCTCCTTCTCCCCCATCTTTCACTTAACGATTTTCCTTGTGCGTTTCAGTTTGCACTAAATTTGAAAGGTTCAGAATCGTTAAATTTTGCACCGCTTGGAGAAACTACAGAAGTAGCGTTGAAATCATCGTGGAATGATCCCGGCTTTATCGGGAATTTTCTACCGACTGATCATTCAATAACCAAAGACGGATTTTCGGCCAACTGGAAAGTGCTGAATTTTAACCGCAACTTTCCGCAGGAATGGAAAAAAGATGAGTACAAAGTAACCAGTGCCGATTTTGGAGTAAATCTGGTTAATGTTGCCGATCATTATCAAAAAAGCTCAAGATCAGCAAAATACGGCATACTTGTTATTCTCTTTGTATTTCTGTCCTTCTTTTTAAATGAAGTAATTACAAAACAACGAGTACACCCTTTCCAGTACATTTTGGTTGGTTTTGCGGTTTTGGTATTTTACCTTTTACTACTTTCGATTTCGGAGCAACTTGGATTTAATTTAGCCTATCTGATTTCGGCTTTATCAGTAATTACAATGGTTTTGTTTTACACACGAACATTTTTGAAAACGTGGATCCACTCCATTATCCAAACACTCATTTTAACCTTTTCATTCGGGTTTATATTTGTTTTAATGCAGCTGGAAACCTACGCACTGCTGGTTGGAAGTATCGGATTGTTTGTTGTACTTGCGCTTACCATGTTCTTTACACGGAAAATTAACTGGTACAATGAATAGAAACCAAGGGGAAAAGTAACAAGTCAAAAGGCAAAAGTAGGAAGAGATTTTTTTTCTGCTTTTGCCTTTTTGTTGAATTAAAACTCTTTTTCACCAAACTCACTGGATGGCAGATTTGCTTTGCCATTTTTCAAATTGAAATTGTAGCTCAGGTTCAGAACAACAAAATCGGTTTCGTATATATAATTTGTTGTGGTATAAAAATTTTCGCCCCAGGTCGTAATTCTTTGCCGGTGCGACTGGTGCATTCCCAAATCGATGTTTTGCCACTGTACAGTTGCAGTTAAACGGTTATCAAGAAAATTCTTTTTTAGCGATAAATTTGGAATCAGGTATCTTGAATCCTCTCCCTGTGCCGTTGGTTTTTTCGACAAATAATTTACATTCGCCTGTAAACTCAATGAAGGAGTAAAATGAATCGTTGAATTTGCATTTATGGAATAAACCCACTTTGCATTGTTAACAGTAAAAACCGGATCGTTAAGAATTTTCAAATCTCCCTTATAAGTCTGTTGATAAACATTTCCACCAAAATATAATGCCCACCATTTTGCAGGATGCAGGTCTGCCCCCAATTCAAACCCAACCGATGTCCCTTTCTCCACATTAGTATAAACACGATACAAAATACTATCATTGTAAATGCTGTTTGCCCTTTGCACCGGATCTTTGCTGGCTTGCAATATAACCGGTAAGAAAAACCGAACTTCCATCTTTAAAAGTTTTTGTAACACCGAGTTCAGCAAGATTTACCAATTCTGGCCTCAAATCCGGGTCACCCATTTCAAGGGTTTCCGAATGTTCCCGTTCAGGAATTGGATTTAACTGGTTATTTGTAGAACGCTGAATTCGTCGGCTAAAACCTGCTTTAAGTTTAAAATCCAGGAGTTATTGAATACAAAAGACTTGCCGACGGAAATAAATTGGACAATTCAAGTACATGTTCATTCTCATCAAACGAAAGTTTCACCGTTCTCCGTGAATATTCATAGCGCAGTCCAAACATGTATTCGAGCTTTTCGCTTTTTGCTGAAAACTGGCTGTACAATGAATTAATCTGATTTTTCGAAACTGCTGTTCCTCTGAAATACTTAAGATCAGGCTGATTTAAATCTTCAGGAGTTACAATGTAATCGAAATTACCGTCCTGCGAATCGCTTCTGAACTGGTATCCGCTCTCCAGTTTCCCGTTGAAAATTTTTATTGAATGATCCAAATTAAACCGATAACCGTTTATCGGCTTTTGATAAGGATTTTGTACATACTGAAGCATTACTCCACCGGGCATCGTTAGATTGTGATTGAGCGTATTTCCGTACAAATCATCGTATTCGTAAAGAAAAGATGCTTTAAGTGATGACTCGTCACTAAAAAAATGGGTATAATCAAAATTCCCCAAGGTAAAAGTCCCCTGCTTTATTTGATTATTTGCATTAAAATAAGGTGCATCGTAATTCTTCTCACCTGTATTAAGCGTAGTTTGATAGTTAGAATAAAAAAGATTGGCATCGCGTTGCTGATACCTTTTCCCGCTAAAAACACCCGCTGAAAAAACATTGTTCTTATCTGCTTTAAATTCAATTAAAGCCCGGACAGCATAATTGTACCGGTTAAAGCTTCGTTCTCCCATTGAAGGCAAATAATTAATGGTGTTGTTATCAGGATTTTTAATGTAAACGTACCCTTCCCGGAATCCAGCCAGGTCGTCCCGGGTGTAATTTCCACCCAATGAAATATCCCATTTATTTTTTTGATAATTGAAAGTGATATCGCCGCCAAAGCGTTTTGCTACCCGGTCGTTGCCAAAATCGGTGAAACTTGGTAACCCATAATTTGCATTTACTATTAATCCAGATCCGTTTGTAGTACCAGTTTTGGTTGTAATATTAATAATTCCGGCTTTTCCGTCGGGGTCATATTTTGCTGAAGGCGAGGTAATCAATTCAACATTATCAACCGAATTAGCCGGTATCTGACTTAAAGCAGATTGTGCATCGGTTAAAACTGGCTTTCCGTTTATCAGCAATAAAAAGCCCGATGAACCTCTTACCGTAATAACTCCTTCACCATTAACTGCTACCGATGGCATATTTCTTAATACTTCAACGGCTGAGCCACCTTTTGCCGACTCAAACTGATCAGCTTGGTAAGTTTGCTTTTCAAGTTTATTGATTGTATTAATTCGGGTTCCGGTTACATTAACCTCGTTAATCAGTTGTCGGGACGGATCAAGTGTAATTGTTGCCAGCGAAAGCGTTTGATTGTTTTTCAGATCAAAATTTTCACTTTGTTTTATTTCATAACCTAAATAATGAACCTTTACATAATACAGCCCTTCCTTTAGATTCTCAATTTTAAAATCTCCGCTTTTGTTTGTAACGCCCCCTGTTACCAGTGCTGAATCATTGGTTGTGTAAACAGCAATGTTTGCATATTCCAGAGGTTCGTCGTTAGATGAATCACCAATATGACCAGTGATTCCACTTGTTTGAGCTTTTGAAATTAGAGCGAGGCAACCAAAAAATAAAAATAAAAAGTTCTTCATCCTGTTTTCGTTTTTTAAATTTTACCGGAATATTCAACCGGCAACTTTTTCGGCTGAAAGGTGAAGACTTTATCGGTTGTTTTAATTGTTGCAGAAGGAACAATGGATATTGGTGTATTGTTCATGTAAAAGATACGGAGGTGGTGAAAAAATATATAAATAAATGATGATCTTAAAGCGCCTTTAATTAAAGAGTTAATAATCGGTAGTAAACATTTCAGGATATTTTCCAACAACGCCCTTTTCGCGGTAAAAATCTTTCATTCGTTTGATATCTTCCCTTGAATCATCCGTCAGTTCAAATTTCTCCCATATAGCAATTTCCTTTCTTCCCCAGTCGAAACTCCCCAGATAAACCGGAATATTTGCCATCGTAGCAATTTGATGAAATCCGGCTTTCCAGTTTTTGGTGAGTTCCCGTGTCCCTTCCGGTGTCATAGCCAAATGAAGCGTTTCATGATCGTTGAAAAATTGAACAACCTGACGAATTACATTTGCACCTTTGGAACGATCAATTGGAATGCCACCTAATCCTTTTACTATGCCACCAATCGGCCAAACAAAAAATTCCTTTTTGATCAAAATGTAAGCTTTTCCGCCAAGACCTGTATAAAACAAATACGAGATAACAAAATCCCAGGCGCTGGTATGAGGAACACCAATAATGATGCATTTTTTTTCAGGAACTACCGTTCCAATACTTTTCCATCCCAAAAGCCGCAATAAAAAACTACAAATTGCTTTCTTCATTTGTTAATGATTTTGCATTCCAAATTTTTGGCTCCCGCATATTTTTCAAGCAATTTCACCGCCATATCCGTTGCACTATTTAAATTCCCTTCGGGTGAATAATCAATAATAATCATTAAAAACCGTTTAGTTTCCAATGATACTGAAGTCCTTTCCGAATCGCTGGTTGGTGTTCCAAAAGCTCCTTTTTCGTCCCTGAAAACCGGCATATTTTCAATGTTTAATTCTCCCCTTCCAATTCCCGTGTAAGGCTCATTTGGGTTACCGATCCCGAATACAACATTGCCTTCAATTTTATCTGAATCGTAGCCTCCAATTGAAAAACCAGTTGTAATAGAAACCAAATTTAGCAGATCAACCACATTATTGATCTGGTAAATCTCGCCTCTGCTAATAATCCTTCGTAAAAGAGCTTCTGCTGAAAGACGATACCGGGCGGGATCTTTTCCACATGCTTTGTATGCTTTCCGCGATGCCGCAATTGCAGGTAATTTGCTAATATCCTCAATTTTTAACGAATGGGACAATTCGATAATCTTTTGTTGAATTCCATTCCATAATATCGAATCTACAGGTGTCATTTTAACTTCACATTCAATACACGACAGATGAATATCAGTAATTTTTCGGGTTAATTCTTCAGATAAAGAAATTTGTTGCATATGCAAAAGCAAGCTTTTTTGTTTTCTTCGTAAAAACAACTTTTTATACGGGTAAAAGTTGTTAATTTTATTTCAGAAACAAAAGAACCAAAACTAAATAAAATGAAAAAACAATTGTATTTTATTTTTTCTATTTTATTGATTTCAATCAATATATCCGCACAGGATTTTGCAATTATTCCAAAACCAATGGAGATTTCTACTCGCAGTGGACAATTCGAATTAAATAAAGAATGTTCTTTAAAATTTGAAGCCAATAATAAAGATATTTCAAGAATTGCCAGATTTTTTAATGAGTATCTCGAAAAATTCTACGGATTCAAAATGAAAGAAAATGGGGAGGGAAAACCGGTTCAATTCACGATAATAAGTCGTTTAAATTTGGGGAAAGAGGGTTATTTACTAAAAGTAAACCCATCGGAAATTGCAATTATTGCTTCGGAACCAAACGGTTTATTCTACGGAATGCAAAGCCTGAAACAAATGTTGCCTCTAGATGCAAATAGCGGAACACTGCAAATTTCTTCGGCCGACATTAAAGATCAACCTCGATTTGCCTGGCGCGGAAATATGTTCGACGCTTGCCGGCATTTTTTCCCGGTGAGTTTTATAAAGAAATATATTGACATTCTGGCCATGTACAAATTAAACACTTTTCACTGGCACCTTACAGACGACCAGGGTTGGAGAATCGAAATAAAAAAATACCCGTTGCTGACAGAAATCTCCAGTTGGCGGGATGAAACGGTTGTCGGTCACAATACTCATGAATACGATGGCATCGGATATGGTGGTTTTTATACTCAGGAACAGGCAAAAGAAATTGTTCGTTACGCAGCAGAACGTTATATAACGGTAGTTCCTGAAATTGAAATGCCGGGACATTCCAGCGCTGCACTGGCAGCTTATCCGCAATTGGGATGTACAGGTGGTCCTTACAAAGTTCAAAGAACCTGGGGTGTTTTTAAGGATGTTTATTGTGCCGGAAAAGACGAGACTTTAACATTTCTTCAGGATGTACTGGATGAAATTATGGATATTTTCCCTTCAGAATTTATTCATGTTGGTGGTGATGAATGCCCCAAAGATGCATGGGAAGAATGTCTTGACTGTCAGAAAAGAATAAAAGACAACCATTTAAAAAATGAACAGGAATTGCAGAGCTTGTTTATTACCCAAATGGATAATTACCTGACTTCCAAAGGCAGAAGATTGATTGGCTGGGATGAAATTCTGGAAGGAGGACTTGCACCACAAGCTGCCGTTATGAGCTGGAGAGGAATTGAAGGTGGAATTGAAGCTGCCAAACAAAATCATGATGTAGTAATGAGCCCGACTTCATTTATGTATATCGATTATTATCAATCAAAAGATACTGAAAATGAACCTCTGGCAATTGGAGGATTTCTTCCGGTTGAAAAAGTTTACAGTTTTGAACCTCTTCCTGAGGAATTGACATGCGGATGAAGCCAAACATATTTTGGGCGTGCAAACAAATCTTTGGACTGAATATGTAACAAATACAAAAAAAGCAGAATATATGCTGCTTCCACGTTTACAGGCCGAAGCAGAAGTAGCGTGGACGAAAAAAGAAAATAAAGATTTTGAGAATTTCACTCACCGGTTAGATACTGATTATCTGCGATTAGAAAAGATGGAAATCAATTTTAGAAATCATCACAAAGGAACGGGAGAGTAAAAATCATAAAATTAAAAGTCAAATATGCAAATCAGACGGAAATGCTGCACTGCAACTTCAACCAACACCTATGATTATTTTGAGAATTGGCATTACAATACCAAAAGTTAAGTGAATAATTTATTATTGTGTTCTTCACCCCCAACCACCTAAAAAAGGACAATTACAACCTGCAGTGTAACAGGTTGAATGTTGCAAAAATTCCTCTGTGTCTTATGATATTTAAGGCATTTATGAAATGATAAATGCAACATTATTTCATTATTCATACATATTGATTTTAGGGAAATTTTGCGAATGAAAATGTAATCGCTATTAAACAGAAAAAAAGGATTCTGATACCAGAATCCTTTCAATATTTTCCTTATTCAAAACCTTAATATTTGGTTTTGAATGATTAAAGTCTGTTTTAATTTCAATAAAATTACCCGTTATTTCAATACTTAATGTATTTTTCTGTTGATTCATCAAAATCAACTACAGGCGAATTTTCTTAAATGAGTCGAAACCTAAACCAGATTTCCCCATTTCAATACAGTTATTTAGTAACGTTCTCTACGGCCACCACCGCCACCGTAACCACCGCGACGATCACCACCACCTCCACGACTTTCAGCAGGACGAGGTTTTGATTCGTTTACTTTAATATTCCTACCGCTAACTTCGGCATTGTTCAATTCTTTGATGGCATTATTAGCTTCGCCGTCATTTTCCATTTCAACAAAACCAAAACCTTTGCTTCTACCAGTGAATTTGTCACTAACAATTTTAACTGAAGAAACTTCACCATATTCTTCAAAAATTTCTTTTAAATCTTCTTCACCCATATTAAATGGAAGATTTCCAACATAAATGTTCATTTGTTCCTATTTAAAAATTAATAAATCCTGCTTTTAAAACACAAACAGCTTAACCGACCCGTTCGATCCAGGATTTATGTATGTACTTAAATATGAAGCCAAATATCAATAAAAAACCGTGGAAAAAACAACGAGGGAGGTATATCCGAAACGTGTATAAACTCAATAAAAAAAGACCAACTTGTTAAATATTGAAATGACTCTTAATAAAAATATCAAATTCATTCTAATAAATAACGCCCCAAAGGTAACTTAATATTCCAAACTATCAACCGATAGAAGTTATTTTTGTTCAATGAAGCAATGAGCGAATTAACTGACACTGAGATTTTAATTAAGATATTAGATCGCGGATAACCACACTGGCAATAAAACAACCAAATAAGGGCGGCATATATGAAATGGTACCAACAGCTGATTTTTTATTCCTGCTTTCTTCCACCCTGACAGCTTGTTCATCCACTAATTCAGAAGTAAAAACTACTTTCACCCCTTTATTAACTCCATTACGTGACAATCTTTTCCGCATTACTTTTGCCAGACGGCAGTTATATGTTTCTGAAATATCAGAAACTTTAATTTTTGACGGATCTATTTTACCCCCGGCTCCCATTGAACTGACCACTTTTAATCCGAGTTGAACTGCGTGATAAACGAGAAGAACTTTAGGAGACACTGTATCAATTGCATCCACAACGTAATCGAAGGATTCACGAGTTAATAGTTCCTTTATTATATTTTCGTCAACAAAATCATTTACAACTGTAATATTGATTTCAGAATTAATATCAAGAAAGCGTTGTTTAAGAACTTCCGCTTTGGGTTTTCCGGTGGTACTGACCAACGCTGGAAGCTGCCTGTTCCGGTTTGATGGTTCAACAACATCGCCATCAACAATGGTCATATTCCCAATTCCTGCACGGCAAAGTTGTTCAGCTGCATAAGCTCCTACTCCACCCAACCCAACGACTAAAACATTTGCATTTTTTAACCGGTTCAGTTTATCTTTCCCAATTAGCAATTCTGTTCTTTCAAGCCAATCCATTGAAGTTCAAAGTTCAAGGTTTAAAGTTCAAAGTAATGAAATGTTTTTAATAAAAATAACATTTAAAACCGGCTCAGAAGGTTGTTTTCAACACGGCTAAAATTATTCCAAACTGCTTCAACCAGATTCTCAAATTTAATATTTTTCAGTTCAGCGCCCTTTTCATACATACACTCTACGTCACCGTCATATTCATCGGTTTCCAAGAAAATTTTTTCGAGAGGTAAATGCCTGAATGATTCAACGGCTTTTGAATTTGGCCGGTAAAGATTTTCTCCAAATGAAAACAAAATTCCTTTTTCCGCCATTTGAATTGTTTGTTCAACACTACCGTTATATCCATGCATAATCCACGGCATGGTTGGATGAAATTCGTTACGAAACTCCAATACTTCATTATATGCTTTCACACAATGAACAACGAGTGGTTTTCTAAATTCTTCCGCCATAATTATCTGAGCACAAAAAACCCTTTTCTGTTCTTCAAAATCTGTTGAAACTATTTTATCCAGTCCACATTCACCAATAAAACAAACATGATCAAATTCCATTGCATCTTCCACTATCCGAAGCAATTCATTATTTTCTCCCTCAGAACGAATGTGCCATGGATGCAATCCCATGGAATAGAAATTACGTCCTGAAAATGCGGCAAAAACTTCCCCCGGAAAAATATTTCTTACCGTAACAACTTCCTTTTCAGGTCGTTCGGAATGGGTATGCAGATCAATCAAAGGAATTGATTTCATATTCAGGCTATTTCCAATACTTTTTTAACGACATTTCTTGCCCCCAGGGCAATTTGATCGATGGTAGCATCAAGCATGTAACAAGGCGTTGTAATCACTTTATATTTTTCATCAACTACAATTTCGCCATGGGTAGTTTTCACATGAGTTCCCCCCATTTCTTCGATCGCTTTGGCTGTTTCTTCATCATCACCGATAGTTACCTGAACATCTGATAATATCTTAGTAATCATCACCGGTGAAATGCATAGCGAACCAATTGGTTTTCCAGCCATAACTGTTTCTTTAACTGCGCTTTCTACCTCTGGAATCACTACACAATCTACCCCATCGAACGCGAAAGTGCAGAGGTTTTTAGCAGCTCCAAACCCCCCGGGGAAAATAATGGCATCGTAATCAACTGCTTTATACTGTGAAAGTGGTTTAATATTCCCACGGGCAATACGTGCTGCTTCAACCAGATACATTTCTGATTTCTGGCATTTCCTCACCTGTTAAATGATTAACTACATGTGCCTGTGGAATATCAGGCGCAAAACATTGGTAATTTGCTCCCTGTTCTGCAATTGCAAGTAATGTTAGTGTGGCTTCATGAATCTCAGATCCGTCGTAAACGCCGCTCCCGGCTAATACTACAGCTATTTTTTTCATTTCTGACTACTTTTATACTAAAATTGAATACGAAATTAATGAAAAAAACAGCCCAAATCAATGTTAATCTAATTTATTCAATCTCTTCCATATTATATGGAGTTTCCTGATAAACATAGTAGTTCAGCCAGTTGGAAAAAAACAAATTTGCGGTTGATTGCCACTTCATTATTGGTTTTTTATTCATATCATCATCCTGATAATAATTTACAGGTAAATCAATGGGAAGCTTTTTAGCCATATCACGTCTGTATTCGCCATCCAAAGTATGTCTTGAATATTCAGAGTGACCTGTAATGAATAGTTGTTTCCCGTTTTTTGCCTTAACAATACAAACACCTGCAGTTTCTGATGATGCAATAATTTCAAGGCCTTCAACTTTTTCAATGTCTTCCGCCCTTATTTCAGTATATCTAGAATGTGGGATAAAAAACTCATCGTCGAAACCTCTGAAAATTGGCAGCTTTTCATCCACATGGGTATGTTTGAAAACGCCAAACATTTTTTTATCCAGATGATATTTGGGAATTCCGTAATAATGAAACAGTCCTGCCTGTGCCGCCCAGCAAATAAATAATGTTGAAGTAACATGATGTTCTGCCCAGTTAAGAATATGTTTCATTTCTTCCCAATATGTTACTTCTTCAAAAGGTAACTGCTCAACAGGAGCACCGGTAATAATCATTCCGTCATATTTCTTACCATTCAATTCGTCAATGTTCCGGTAGAACATTTTCATATGTTGCGAGGGAGTATTTTTAGGTGTGTGACCTTTTATTTTCATGAAATCAATTTCAATCTGAAGTGGAGAATTTGAAAGCAGACGTAAAAGATCGGTTTCTGTCGTAATTTTCAACGGCATCAAATTGAGGATAATAATCTTTAACGGGCGAATATCCTGATGCGTAGCCCGCGTTTCGTTCATCACAAAAATGTTTTCCTCTTCTAAAATTTTTATGGCCGGTAACTGATCCGGAATTCTTAATGGCATTTTTTTAGACTTTTAGATGTTAGTAATGAGTAGTGAGATGAAATCCTCACTACTCATATCGCTCTACTCAATACTATTATGATTAACCAATTTTCGACAATGCTTGTTCAAAATCGGCTATTATATCATCAATATGTTCCAGGCCAACGCTAACTCTTAACTGAGTAGGATAAACACCTGCTGCTATTTGTGCCTCATCTGATAACTGCTGGTGAGTAGTTGCAGCCGGTTGAATGATCAACGTTTTTGCATCGCCAACATTTGCCAAATGACTCACCAGTTCCAGATTATTTACCACCTGGTTGGCTGTTTCTTTATCACCTTTTACAATGAATGACAAAACGCCTCCTGCACCTTTTGGCAAATATTTTTTTGCATTTGCATATGAAGGATGGCTTTCAAGACCCGGATAATTGACACTTTCCACTTTGGGATGTTTTACCAGCCATTTGGCAAGCGTCAACGTATTTTCGACATGTCTTTCCATACGCAGTGAAATTGTTTCCAAACCCTGGATCAGGAGGAATGAATTAAAAGGACTAATTGCAGGACCAAAATCACGCAATCCTTCAACGCGCGCTTTTATAATAAAAGCGATATTTCCAAACGGTCCGTCGAAATTAAAAATATCCCAGTATTTCAATCCATGATAACCTTCTGAAGGTTCAGTAAAACCAGGGAATTTCCCATTTCCCCAGTTGAAATTTCCGGCATCAACAATAATTCCTCCAATACTGTTTCCATGACCGCCAATCCACTTTGTTGCCGATTCAACTACAATGTTTGCTCCATATTCAATCGGGCGAACCAAATATCCTGCTCCGGCAAAAGTGTTGTCAACAATAAACGGAATATCATATTTTTTTGCCAATGCGCCAAATGCCTCAAAATCAGGAATATTAAATCCCGGGTTCCCGATTGATTCAAGATAAATAGCTTTTGTTTTATCATCAATAAGTTTTTCAAACGATCCAATTTCAAGATCTTCTGCAATACGTGCTTCAATGCCCAACTTTTTAAATGTTACGCTAAACTGATTGTATGAACCACCATATAAATATGGCGAAGACACAAAATTGTCGCCAATACCCATAATATTTGTAAGCGCCAGAAACTGAGCGGCATGCCCTGAAGCCACTGCCAACCCTGCCGCTCCTCCTTCAAGTGCAGCAAGCCGTTGTTCAAAAACATCGGAAGTTGGATTCATTATTCGCGTGTAAATATTTCCAAATTCTTTTAACGCGAATAAATTAGCTGCATGATCAGCATTGTTAAATACATACGAAGTAGTTTGATAAATCGGAACCGCCCGTGAGTTCGTTGTTTGATCGGGTTGATGTCCGGCATGAAGCTGGAGTGTCTCAAAATTTAATTTTTTTGTTGTCATTTTAATTTATTTTTTGGGTTATTAAAAGATTCTTTAAATTCTCATAAGAAAAGAAGGCATTGTAAATTACACGTACACTTTTCTCTTTGTCTGCATCTTTAACAATCAGGTAGCTAACTAGTTCAGAGGCTCCAGAGCCACTCAGTATCACATTAATTTTATTTTCTGCAACCGCATTAAAAATTCGTGGCGGAAATGCCATAATTATGCTGCATACCGTGCCCTATTATTCCGATTAGGGAAACATCCTTTTGCAAACTGATCTGCTGCACCGAAGTAAATCCTGTTTTTTTAATTAGCTTTAAAGATTTGTCTCCTGCTTCCTTTCCAAGAATCAGATTTATTGACGTTTGCGAAGTGATTACCGATTTAATATTAATTCCGGCATCATTCAATTTAGAAGTAACTTTTGCCAGGATTCCCGGCTTTAAACCTACGCCCGGCCCATCTAATTTTAATAACGAAATATCATCGGTGCAGGCAACACTTTTTACAATTTTGTCATCGATAAAAGTTTCTGTATTAATTGTTGTATCCACCTTTCCTCCTGATTCAGGATTCAATACATAAATCGGAATATGATCCTGCTCCAACAGGTTCCACTGTTCGTCGGATGGAACGAATAATGATCGAAATAAGCCAATTCGCCAGCTTCGGAATATGTAAGCCGTTCAATTACCGGCGGATCGTTAACAATTTTTGGATCGGCTTTTTGAAAACGATTATCCAATCCCCAAAGTTCCAGTTTTTCGAGCTTTTAAAAATGCTGTTAATGCAGATGAAGAATAATCGGCTGCTGTTTTGCCGGTTCGGGCAATTTTCCCATTTTCATCAATTCCATAAGAACCCGGAACAATAAATACCTGATTTGAAAATTCCTTTATTTTTTCAATGTTAACTGAAACAAATGTTGCATTGCCAAAATCGGAAGTTACACGAAGTCCAATCTCTTCAGGCCAAACTATTTGTGATACGCCTCCCAGTTTGTTCCACTGTGAATAAAATATTTCAGCTGTTAGTTTTTCACTAAAACTTATCACCTGGTCCCGTAATGCTAACGAATAATCTCCGATAAGTGCAATTCCCTTTAGTAAGCTGACCAATTGATCAGTTAATGTTTTAAACCTGTCAACCGGTTTATCGGTAAGAATTTCAACATAAATATCATTTATATCTTTCTCCAGTTGTATCGGGCTAAAGTCTTGACTAAAAATTGCTGAAATACTTTTTTCAATAATATTTGATAAATTGGGAATAGAAGAAACTACGATAAAAATTCGTTTTTCCCCGTGTGCAATATATGTTTGTAAATTTTTAATTGATTTGATGTTGCTAATATTACTGCCACCAAATCGAATAACATGATTCGACATATAAAAATTATTGGTTGAAAATGTGCTTTAACTGCTCAGAAATACCTGCCTTCAATTAGTGTGACCACCAAAAGAAGGCTAGCGCATACACATAGAAACTGACGATAAAAAGAATCCTTTACAAGCAGAACTTCCAGTTGTAAATTTTGAATTATGTAACTTTTGTAAATTCATTTTATCGATTTTATAAGTTGCAAATATAAATTCTTTTGTAGAAAGAACAAACTTATTTGGAATGGGTTCAGATAAGATTAACATTTTTTTGAAAAAACAAATCATTCATTTTAAGTTTTACTTTTCGACTCATTCTGAACAATATTTGATTTGAAAGGTTAAAATAGGCATTGAATTGATCAGAAATCAACGGATACTTTTTAATTTTATTTAAACTGAATTAAATTTGCAGATCGAAATTTATCGTAAAATATCATTATGAGTCATAATTTATTAACGGGGAAAAAAGGCATTATTTTTGGCGCCTTGAATCCCGATTCCATTGCATGGAAGGTAGCTGTAAAAGCTCACGAAGAAGGTGCCAAAATTATTCTTACAAACACACCTGTTGCCCTTCGTATGGGCGAAACAACCAAGCTGGCTGAAAAATTAAATACTGAGGTTATTGGAGTTGATGCTACCAATATTGATGACCTAAATAACCTTTTTGCTAAATCAATGGAAATTTTTGGGGGAAAAGTAGATTTTGTCCTTCACTCCATTGGAATGTCGCCGAATGTGCGAAAAGAACGCCACTATAGTGATTTGGATTACAACTACCTGGAAAAAACACTTGATATATCAGCTGTTTCGTTTCACAAAGTATTGCAAACAGCGAGGAAACTAGATGCTATTAATGAATGGGGATCAGTTGTTGCACTCTCGTATGTGGCTGCCCAACGGACTTTTGCAGGATATAATGATATGGCCGATGCCAAAGCCTTGCTGGAATCCATTGCCAGAAGTTTTGGGTACATCTATGGTCGTGAAAGAAATGTTAGAATCAATACTATCTCACAGTCACCAACTGTTACAACTGCCGGTAGCGGAGTAAAAGGATTTGACCGATTACTCGATTTTGCCGAGCGTATGTCTCCGTTGGGAAATGCGACAGGTGATGAATGTGCAGATTATTGCATCACTCTATTTTCGGATCTTACGCGTAAAGTAACCATGCAAAACCTTTTTCACGACGGGGGTTTCTCAAGTATGGGCATGAGTGTCAGGGCCCTTCAGCAATATGAAAAAGGACTTCATCACGACTGCGATTGCGGTCCGGGGGAACCGGATGACCATTTATTTGATTAAAATAAATCTGTTTAAATAATTCTAAATTAAGCCGTTTCTGAATTCAGAACGGCTTTTTACGTTTTATATATTAACTCCTTTTAATTCTTTTTAAAACAAATTTGCGTTTCCATGCATTAAATTTGTTTAAAAATACCAGCCATGAAAAAGTTTATGATCTTAGCAATGCTATGTATTAGCGTAGTTTTACAATCAAATGGTCAGGAACAAAAGCAAAAAAATAAGCCTGATGAGCAGATAACTGTTAACAAAAAATATGATGAAAACGGCAACCTGGTTCAATATGATTCTACTTACGTTCATCAGTGGTCATCTGATTCCACGCTTAATTTACCATTTGATCAACATTTTAATATCGGCGATGATTTCCCTGACGCGTTAGATAATTCAAGCATCGATTCGATGTTACAACAACTTGGTATTGCTCATAATTTCAACGTTAGCTCCTTTCGACGATAAAGATTTTTCAGGGCAGTTTGGTGAAACATTTCCTGATTCTTTAATGAACAATTTTCATTTTTATAAAGATTCTGTTTATCAATACTATCTTGATCCGCAAGCTCAAATGCAGGATCTTTTTAACGCACCTGATTTCGATAAATTGCAAGAACAGTTGCAGGAACAATTAGAACAATTTAATCAGGTTAACCCGCAATTTCAAAACGAAGAACAAAGAAAAGAGTGGGAAGAGTTGATGGAAAAACAACAGAAAGAAAAAGAAAAGCTACTAAATAAATGGAACGGCGACAAAAAATTGTAATCCGAAATTTGGCAAAAAAAATTTAAATTTTTGTTACATAAAATAGTATTTTGGCGCTTTAATAAGCTTTTGCAAAAAATCTATCTTTATCCCCATTATATTTACAAAGTAACTCATTGACATACATTTGATTTTTCAGTAACTTTAATGAAAAATCAACCATGAATATTTACTATTACCTGGTAGCCACACCTGAATCATTGATTGCATCGCACCTGGAACCGTTCGAATTTGGAAATTATCTTTCGGTAGGTACAAAAAAACAAATCCATGGTCAAAACATTTATTTCGAATTAAATCCGGAAAGATTACATGCTCTTCCAATTAATTATGTAACAAAAAAACTCATACCTTATCCAAATGGCGAGCCCAAACGTTCAGTCTACTGTTCCATTTACCGCGTATTGGAAAGAACACCACTTTCAGCTTTAAAAAATCTTTACCTGGCCACCGATGATGGAAAGGTACTCGAACTTCATTCGTCAAAATATACTGAAATCGAATCGGATGAATCGCACTTGTATCAACAGTTTTTACCTGTTACAACACGTGTCGCAAGTAAATTACTTCCCCACGAATTTGTTGAATTTTTAACAGATACAAACAAACCGGTTTCTGCACCTAAAATATTTTTCGTCGAATTAAAGTTAAATGAACTGGCTTTAAATCCGAATGCTCCACTTAGTAATTTGCCCTATACTAACCCCGATCATTTAAGGGAATGCCTTATAAAATTGGACAGAACAAAAGGTAAAGTGACAAAAACGGTTCTACGTTTTCTCCAGGGTGAACTGAATTACCGTACCATAAAGGATGGATTCTTTATTGGCGAAATGGGAAACTACCTGTTTTACCCGTTTCCATCTCTGGAAGAATTGGAATCGAAATATTACAGCTGGTGGCGTTCAGCACTGACGCAACACTTTTAAAACCAAAACAGTAGATAAAAAAAGAAAATCGAAAAATATCATCTTATCGTCTTTTTTCATATCTTTGATAAAATTTTTGGATGAAACCTCTAGTTCAAATACTGGTCTTAGTTTTTATAACTGTTTCCTGTTCCATAAATGATATAGCGAATCAGGATGCCGTTCCCGGTAATGATTTGAAATTTGGTAGCGATTTCTCCCTAATGAAAAAGATGGAAGATTTTGGGGGAATTTATAAAATCAATGGTATTGAAAAGGAAGGCCTCCAGATTTTTAAGGAAAATGGTTTTGTCTGGGCCAGACTACGTATTTTTCACGCCCCTGAATTAAAAGGCCCCGTTTGCAACGATCTGAATTACACCCTTGAAATGGCTCACAAAGCAAAACTTTACGGCTTCAAAATTCTCCTTGACTTTCATTATTCAGACGAATGGGCTGATCCGGGACACCAAACCGTGCCAAAAGCCTGGGAAAATTTAAGACTCGATTTACTTGCCGACAGTGTTTATATGTACACAAAAAATGTACTCGATGCCCTGGCAAAAGTTGGTGGCACACCTGATATGGTGCAGATTGGTAACGAAATCAATAACGGGATGTTATGGCCCCAGGGTTATCTGTGGGTGGAAGGAGGAAACGCCAATTGGGATAATTTAGCTGTATTACTTAATGCGGGAATTAGCGGAGTTAAAGCTTCAGCCAATTCAGATAATATAAAAATAATGGTGCATGCTGCTACAGGTGGAAATTTTGTAGCATCAGAACGTTTTTATAAAAACATCATTGATCGGGGTGTTGATTTCGATGTTATCGGAATAAGTTATTATCCATGGTGGCATGGCGATTTCCAGAAGCTTGAAAACACGGTTTTTTCATTATCAAAAGAATTTAAACAGGACATTTCAATTGTTGAAACCGCTTATTACGCCAATGGCTGGTACCCGGAATCTTCGGATTGGGTACTGTCTGATAAACCTTATCCTCCAAATGAACAGGGCCAATATGAATTTATGCTGAACCTTGCAAAGACGATGAAAATTCATCCGCAGGTAAAAACCATCTTTTACACAAATCCTGACGAACTGGATATTCCGGAAACTAAAGTACCATATGTTGGCCGCAGCTTATTTGACGATACCGGGAATGCATTCAAAGGCATTACTGCATGGAAAAATCTACGGTAGTTTATTTTCTCTTTTATCTTCTTTGAAAAGTTCACTCACAAATCTGATTCGGTTAATTATTTAAAATCTTTCGCTGCTCTTTTTTAGTCATCTCCAAACCACGAATTTCAGTCGGATGAACTACACTAATTTTCATTGACTTATTTACCATTTCGATTTTTCCTGGTTCAACCACAAATTGTGGAATAACAAACATCAGATCATCATTTTGGATGGTATTATGATAAATTAAAATGATTATTCCATCTGAATCAGGAGCAACTTCGCCTAAAACCTGACCAGCATAAATTTTCTGATTTAGTTTCAGTTTATGATTCGGATCTATTACATTTTTGTATGAAATTAATGTTCCGTCCGGCTGTAAAACTGTAATTATATTTGTCCATGCATTATACCAAAAGTCAGGATTATCATCTCTCACATCGCCTGTAACTTCAACAATTTCGCCCTGACGTGCTGCATAAACTTTTTCACCCGGCTGGGCATTAAAACCTGTGGCTGCCCAGCTTTTTAATTTCATATCGCCCCAAAAACCGTCAATATTATTTACGTCGAAAACAGTTACTGTTTTACCCGGAGCTAAAGGAATCAGATACGGAAAATCGAGATTAATATTTACTGCCGGATCAGAACGATATGCCTTTACATTGTAGTAAAAGTAAGGTGAACTGGCACCCACTCTACGAGTCAGATTAAAAATATTATTGTACCCGGGTAATAATTTCCTGTAGTAAATACGAATTTCGTCGTTTGTAGTATTTTGCAGTTCAGTAAATTCAACTTTCAGGAAAACGGGAGTTTTAGTAAAGTTGGTAGCACCAAAAATCACATCGCCTCCCGATGTATAATTATTTACTACTTCAGCCAGTTGTGCTTTTATTTCGGAAGAAATAAATACAATTAAAATAAGGAAGACCTTTTTATACATGTTCAGTTGCTATTTTTGAATCTGAAATTAAAAATAATACGTTGAAAAAGCTAAAATAAGTTTTCTTTAATAATTATATCGTTTTCTTATTTATGTATTCAAAAGAGGAAATAAAAAACCTACATATTGATTTTTGGGAACTTTTTAAGAAACGCTGCGAAGTTCACCCAGACCTTAAATACAAGAAGAAAAATTTCATGCTCCATCGCACTAAAATCAGAGGTGTAGCTTTTCGTTTTGATGTTAATAGAAGGAATGCTACAGTAATGCTTGAGATTCATCATCGAAATGAAGACACCAGAATTAAAGCATATGAAATTGTTGAGCGTTACAAAGCTATAATGGAAGAAGGTTTCGGAAATGGATTAATTTGGAAATTCTATCATCAGAGAGAAGACAGTGGACAGGAAGTTTGCAGAGTTTATACTCAACTTGAGAATGTCGATATCCACAACCGCAATCAGTGGCCTGACATCTATAATTTCTTTATTGAGAATATGTTAAGGCTTGAAGAAAATTTTTCAAACATTAGTGATATTTTGAGAGACGAATTACAAGTTTAAAATTGGAAATAAATAAACGGCTGCATATCAGACGAAATAGACTGGTAAACTATAATTACAACAACTGCAGAGATTACTGCCTGTAGCCAAATTGGCGAATGAATAAACCAGTTAGCTATTTTTTCTTTCCAGTTTTGGTTTAACCAGTGAATAAAAAAACCAAACAGCATCACCAGGAAAACCCATTTATATGCAATAAGAATATCAATTGCACCTGACAAACGAAAATCGGTTGTAATTTGGTGTGTCATCCTTTTTACAACCTCCATCGTTTCTGATCGGAAGAAAATCCGGGTAGCAGTAATAAAACAAAAAGTAAGCGCAATCTTCCAGATGTTCACCAGCCAGTGATTCCGTTTTTCCCATGGACTGATTTTTCGCCAGAATTTGTAAACCACTAATCCTATTCCATTCAACCCTCCCCAAATAATAAATTGCCACGAAGCCCCGTGCCACAAACCACCAAGTAACATGGTAATCATCAGGTTAATATTCGTATCGATACTGCGTTTTACCTTTTCTGAATAGCGGGCAAGCAAAGCAAATATCAGTACAAGTACACCAAAAATTGGAACCAGAATAATTTTTCCAGCCAGCAAAACAATAATTACCAGAATCACACCCAGACTGATATAGCTGAACACCGAACCATTTCGGTTACCGCCGATTGGAATGTATAAATAATCTTTTAACCACGATGAAAGCGACATGTGCCACCGCTTCCAGAATTCGCCCACATTTTTAGCTTTATAAGGTGAATTAAAGTTTTGCGGAAGACGGAACCCCATTAATAGTGCAACTCCGATGGCAATATCGGTATAGCCTGAAAAATCGACATAAACCTGTAGTGAATATCCAAACAGCGCCATCAGGTTTTCAAAGCCTGAATGTGTAATCGGATCGGAAAATACACGGTCAACAAAATTTACAGCAATATAATCGCCAATAAATATTTTCTTGATCAATCCTTTCAGAATCATAAAAATGGCCCAGCCAAACTCAGCTCTCGAAACGTGATAATCTTCATAAATCTGTTTTACAAATCCCGAGGCGCGAACAATCGGCCCTGCAACCAACTGGGGGAAAAATGATACATAAAAACCAAAATCGATCAGGTTATTTACCGGCTTTGTTTCACCCCGATAAACATCCACTGAATAGCTAATAGTTTGAAATGTAAAAAACGAAATTCCCACAGGCAGCAAAATCTGGTTTACATTGAAATGAGTACCTGCTGTTTTGTTTGCAATGACGGCCAAATGGTTCAAAACATGAAGATCGGTTCCAAACATCAGGTTTATACTATCAACGAAAAAGTAAGCATATTTGAAATAAGCTAAAACCGTAAGGTTAATGATAACGCTTGCCGTAACAAGTAATCTTTTATTTAACGTCTTGTTGGATGCATAAATCCATTTCCCGATAAAAAAATCAACCAACGTACTGAAAAGTAATATAAAGAAGAAAAAACCACTGGATTTATAATAGAAAAACAAGCTCGCAATAAACAAATAACCAGCCCTTATAGTACGGTTCTTTTGTTTATAAACAAGCGTATAACCGATGAGCACCACAGCAAAGAATGCCCAGAAAAAAAACCGTGTAAAAATCAACGGTGCATTTTCATGGTACTCAAAAATGTTTCTTAATGAATCGGCGATATTTAAGGTTTGTAAAAGTTCCAATGAATTAGTTTTTTATTTCACTTATCTGTTTTATTTCCTGAAGATATTGTTCAAAGCGTTGCATCACTGCATTAAAAAAAAGATCACCAAGAATTAAATATCCTTCGCGTGTAAAATGAATTTTATCTGGCTGGGCCAAATTATTTTTCTGCCACAAAACAATTGAATTTAAACCACCCATTACTTCATACATATCCCAAACACCGGCATTGTATTTTTTAGCCATTTTCAGCATGCTTTCTTCCACTTTCTCACCATTTTTATTTACATAACGTCGGTACATGTAACTGTCGTTATTAGTTGTAAAAATAATGGCCGCATTTGGCGCTGCTGCCCTAATCTCAGTAATGAGATCACCATAATTCTGCTCAAAATCACGCTGCGAAAATTTTCTCACATAGGCATCATTTATTCCGAGACCCAGAATTACGAGGTCGGGTTTTAACTCTGCCATTTGTTCCTTAAAGAGTTGGCAACGTAAAAATGCCGGCACATGAGCACCATTTACGCCAATGCTGTTATATAAAATGCCGTTGGGAGCCGATTCTGTTACAATTCCATGTAAGGTAAAACTGCCACTTCCATTTCCGGTTTTTTTTACGATCAGTTTCAAACTGTCAACATGATTTTTTAGTTCGAAATCGATATAATCCTGCGTAGAATTTGTACTTTTTAGTAATGATGAATCCACTTCAACTTTGTAAGCTGCACCAGCATATTCATAAAAAACCCGTACTTTATCAAACCGGTAATCCAGCCGGTTTTCATCTTCCAACAAAATAGTCAGTTCTGATTCGGGTGCAGATGTTGTTGCTGAAATTCCACCAACACCTAAATTTCCTTTTTTTCGTGTTTCTACATTCCTTGTACTCTGCCATTTCCCCGTAAATCGAATATAATAACCAAACGGAGAATTTGTTCGGGCAATTCGGTAAGGGAACATATAACCCCATCCTGCATTCAAATCTCCGTTCATTTGCTGAAGCCGGTATCTTATCTCACCTGAAAATGTCCCGGCCTGAATATGCGATCCGCCAATTTGGACTATATTAATTCTGCCCTGCCCAGTTTTTAAAAGATTGTCCAATTTTTGAAAAAATCCTGCTGAATAGCGATCCTTGCCAAAATTATGCAGTTCATTTAAATCATACCGAATAAAATTATACGGATTTACATGATAAAAATAAAGGTCGTCCTGGGCAATAATCCTCAGAAAAAACAATCCAAATAATATAACTAACCCAAATCTTCTCATTCTGTAGCCTCCTTGTAGTTATTGTATTCCAAAAGCAGTGCATTGTAAAACATGTTTGAAATTAATCGGGCGCCTTTTGCAGAAAAATGGGTATAATCTGGTCGGGCCAGTTCGGGATCGGTATTTACCCACGATGGCATGCTGTTGTATCCGCCCATTGCATTATACATATCCCAGAAACCGCTTCCGGTTGAAAGTGCTGCATTTTTTAATACCTCAACCACCGATGGAAGAAGATCATAAGTAACATATTTATCCTTCTCTTTTGTTGACATATCACTTGGGCCAATTACAATAAAAGCCGCATTCGGACATGAGAGTTTTAGTCGGTTTATTTGGCTGCTAAACCAGCGCCCGTAATTTTCAACAGCTTTCTGATCTTTAATGTAAGGAATTACGTTGCCACCAAACTGAAGAATAAAAAGATCTGGTTTTAAATCGCGATACATTTTTGTGCTGTGTTCAAAATCGTTTTTGGTAAAAATAGTACCCGAACTTCCCCGCAACGCAACATTATCCATAACAATTCCTACAGTGTCCGCCAATTCAATACCATAAAAATCGGGACTATCCCATCCCGAAAATTGTAGCTTTACCTCATTGGTTGAATCGGGCAATAAACGGGAATAAACGGCATATTTCACATTTGCCTTCAACGTATCGGTATCAATCAGCGAATCGTGAACAAACAACTGCATAGCTACCGGTCGTTTTGAATTTCCGTAAAACAATCTCATACGTTTGTATTCACGGGTTCTTAAAAATGCAATGTTTGACGTCTTTATGCTGAACTCAGCTTTATATTTAGTGGAATCAACAAACGGTATTGTATCGCCGGTTAACGGTGCAAACCGGGCAAACGCTTCCATAACTCCGTACCGGTTGTGTTCCACGGTACTGTCAATATTACCATACAAAGGATATCGTGTCCAGTTCGGAGAATTATCCTGAACAGCGCTAAACAAATAATCGTACGGTTGGACAACTGGCCGAAGTCCGGGCCCCGTTCCGCCAAACTTTAACTGCAATTTATTTCTTATAAAAGAAGTAATACGGTCACCTTCCAGCTGACTGTCACCGTAATGCATGATACGTGTTGTTTTAGCGGAATCGAGATGAAGAAAAAAGCGTGACAGGTTTTGTCTGCCTTCATCTGTCAATTCAATTTTGTAAATGGATTGCACCAGCGAGTCATAACTGGCTCGTGCAATTTCTACCGCCATTTCATCATTTTCTGAAATTGCTTCCTGCTCTATTGTCGTTAGCGAATCAATATCAAACTGCTGATCAATAATATTCGAAACGTCAGTATATTTCACTTTGTCGTTTCCAAACATCTCTTTGAAAGTCGGCATATAAAAAGTAAATGAGCCTACTTTCACTCCATCGGCAGGTGTAACCCACATAGCTCCTGCCAACAGCAGGAACACAACAAGAGTAAACAACAGTGTTTTAAATGGTTTCATTCTTTCAAATAAATTGTCAGTTTTTGGCCTACCTGTATTTTACGGGCATTGTCAATGTTGTTCCACCGCAAAATATCTTCGGGAGTAACACCATTAAATTTTTTAGCAATTGTATAAGGCGATTCTCCACTCTTAACCTCATATTCAACTTTGGAAGCCTGGTTTAAATCTTCCAAAACTTTTAGCGTTGCTGCCTGTTGCAATTGATTCACCACATTATTATCCGGCGATGATTCTTCTTTTTCATTTTCTTCAATATTCCGGTAGTAGTCAATTTTGTCATC
Source organism: uncultured Prolixibacteraceae bacterium (assembly GCA_963849985.1). Classification (GTDB taxonomy): domain Bacteria; phylum Bacteroidota; class Bacteroidia; order Bacteroidales; family Prolixibacteraceae; genus Draconibacterium. The sequence goes on from CAWKJY010000023.1 coordinate 287,724, forward strand.
ATCGACAAATATATCAAGGTTTTTGCCTGCCTGAATTCTTCGCTCGTTTATAATATTATTCCAGTATTTTAAATCCTCAACCCGTACATCATATTTTTCCGCAATAATTCCAAGTACGTCTCCCGTTTTCAACTTATACTGAATTTTAGTTTTACCTTCAATTTCGAGGTCTTTTACAGGTTCTCCCAAATATTGTCGGCCAGGTGCAGGTGGATATTCAATTTTTTGTGCTGCAATTTCAAAAAGTGATGAATCAAGCGCATTAAATATAGAATCCTGCCAGATAATATAATCATCGCGAAAACCTGCTGGTAATGCCAGTTTGAAACGGTCACTACTTTCCGGAACAATTTCAAAATGATATTGCGGATTCAAAAAAATCAATTGCTTTTCGGGAATATTTAAAACTTCTGCAACCTGCTTAAAATGCAATTGATGTGCTACACTGACTGTGTCTGGAATTGACTTTTGTTCCAGCACACCTGGTTTTCCAGCCACTTTATTTACATTTAAGAAAACTGCAACCGCCTGAAAAGTAGCTATCTTTTCATTCATTGATTCAGGAAAATATTCAGTTAACTCATTTAGAGAGTTATCTTCATCTGCAAAATAAAGTGCATTTTTAACTTTTGCACGTCCGTACCATTGCGCCAGAACCGCCAACTCTACTGATCCAAAAAGTTCCTTGTCCTGATCTATTTCCTTAATATAACTTTGAATTGCCAACCGTTCATTCAACCGTTCATCAACTAAACGAGTAATTTTAAGACCATTTAATATTCCCTGAAAATGCGTCAGCTGCCAAACTCCAGCACTACTTTCTTCGCCCAAAGCAAAACGGTTCATTGCTGAAAGCGCCGGCGCCATATATTTCAGCTCTTCCGGCAATCCGGCTGATTTTATTGCTTCAGAAAAATTCTTATCATTAGCATAAAAATAACGGATCAGTTGCCCTTTTTGCCTTTCAGGGAGATTATCAAGAAATAAAAAAAAGTTTTCGGCAAGTGCATTTTGTGATGTAAAAATACTGAGATTCAGTTTTTTCAATTCTTCGGTGAAACTGTTTGCGGGAAGCGTTTCAATTTTTCCAATACTGAAACTGGTATCCGACCAGCAATACAAGTCATTAAGTTTTTCAAGATTCTGTTGAAAACGAATTTTATAATTGTCAATTTCAAGTGAATCCTGTGCTGAAAGAACCCCTGAAAAAATCAGCAGTAAAAGCATTAACAGTAACTGAAGCCGGATATGAATATTTTTAAATCTCAATTGTCAATAAAGTTTGAAGCAGCAAAAATATTAATTCCAATTAAAAACACTGCTTAACCGTGAAGAATCTGACTTAGGTTTTTCAGGTTTTGATAAGCTCTTATAACGCATCTCTTTCAATTCAGGATAAAAGTCTTTTTTCAATTCTCAGTTTTTTTTTCTAACATTAATCTTGCTAATCGTATATAACATTGACGGCGAACCGGATATTGACTAAACTATGAGAATACTCTTAACAGGCGTAACAGGCTATGTAGGAAAAAGATTACTCCCCGTTTTAATTGAAAAAGGACATCATGTTATATGTTGCGTACGCGAAAAAAGCAGAATCACCCTGCACCAAAACCTGTTAAAAAAAGTAGATGTTATTGAGATCGACTTCTTAAAAGATCCTGATCTAAGCTTAATACCAAAAAATATCGACGCCGCCTATTATCTTATCCATTCCATGGCCACTTCATCGGGAAAATTTGGTCAGTTGGAATCAAAGACTGCTGAAAACTTTAAACAGTACATGGAGGCCACCAATGTAAAACAGGTAATTTTTCTCAGCGGGATTACAAACCAGACAAAACTTTCACGCCATTTGGCATCGCGAAGAAAAGTGGAAAATATACTTAAAAGCGACTCCTATTCATTTACGGTTTTAAGGGCTGGAATTATTGTTGGCTCTGGAAGTGCATCGTTTGAGATTATTCGTGATATTGTGGAGAAACTCCCTGTAATTATTGCACCTAAATGGATTCTTACCAAAACACAACCGATTGCCATTCGCGATGTAATTTCCTATTTACATGGTGTACTATTAAATGAAAAATGTTTGAATCGAACTTTTGATATTGGGGGCCCCGAAATCCTTACCTACAAAGATATGATGCTCCGGTATGCAAAGGAAAGAAAATTGAAAAGACCTTTTTTTACGATCTCGCTTATAACTCCAAAAATTTCGTCTTACTGGCTGTTTTTTATTACCTCTGTTTCTTATAATCTGGCCATCAGCTTAGTTGAAAGCATGAAAACAGAGGTGGTTTGCAGAAACGATGATCTGGAAAAAATTTTGCAAATCAAACCCATCACTTATGATCAGGCATTACAATATGCTTTTCTCAAGATAAAACAACACCTTGTTCTAAGCAGCTGGAAAGATTCCATTATTAGCAGTAGTCTCGGTTTATCATTATCCGATTTTATTGAAGTTCCACAGTTTGGATGTTATAAAAATATCAAAAAATATAAGGTAAAAGATATTAATCGCGTAATTCAAAATATCTGGACCATTGGCGGAGATAAAGGATATTACTATGCCAACTGGCTATGGAAAATACGCGGTTTTTTTGACCAGCTTGTTGGTGGCGTTGGCCTGATGCGGGGAAGAACTTCTCCTCGGGAAATAAATCCCGGCGATGCACTTGATTTCTGGCGCGTTTTGTATGCGAGCCGAGAGAAAAAAAGGCTTTTACTTTTTGCCGAAATGAAGCTGCCCGGTGAAGCCTGGCTCGAGTTCAAAATAGATGAAGATAACACATTGCACCAAACAGCTACTTTCCGACCGCGTGGAATATGGGGCCGTATGTATTGGTTATGCACTTCTCCGTTTCATTTTTTTATTTTTAATGGCATGATTAAGAAGATTGCCGGGAATTAGTTAAGAATACACTACTTTAGTCAACTTAAAACCAACTTATGCAAAGAAGAAATTTAACCGTAATCTTTCTTGTAACTCTGATTGGCGTTATGGGAGTGGCAAGTATTACGCCCGCTTTTCCTTCTACCATTAAACATTTTGGAATTACGCCCACTCAGGTAACATTGCTAATTACTTTTTTTACACTTCCCGGAATTTTTCTGGCGCCGGTTGTCGGAATTTTGGCTGATCGGCTGGGAAGAAAAACCATTTTAATTCCTTCACTTGTTCTTTTTGGCGTTGCAGGATTGGGATGTTTCTTCACCAAAGACTGGCATGTTCTGCTTATGCTGAGATTTTTACAGGGGATTGGCGCCGCTTCACTGGGAATGCTGAATATAACATTGATTGGCGATCTGTATGATGGCCCGAAGCGCGGTGAAATTATGGGTTACAACGCCAGTGTTCTAAGTATCGGAACGGCAACTTATCCTGCTGTTGGCGGCGCATTGGCATTGGCGGGCTGGCAATATCCTTTCCTGCTCACATTCCTTGCTATCCCAACTGCTTTAATGGTTATATTATGGCTAAAGAATCCGGAGCCCATTAAAAAACAGAACCTGAAAGACTACCTGAAAAGAGCCTGGACGAATATAAATCGCAAAACTGTTTGGGGGCTCTTCATTATTAATATCCTTGTTTTTGTGGTTTTGTACGGCGCCTTTCTCTCCTACTTTCCACAAATGATGGAAGAACGCATGAGTGCAACTTCACTGTATATCGGCCTTTTTATGTCGGGATTTTCTGTGGTCACAGCAATAACTTCATCGCAACTGAAAAAAATAAACCGTCTTCTAAAACCAAAAATGCAACTCTACATCAGTTTCCTATTGTATATGACTTCGATGTTGCTTTTGGCATTCGCCAATCAATGGTGGCAATTATTACTCCCGATCATTACTTTTGGGCTTGCACACGGAATGATTATTCCGGGAATACAAACTTTACTTGTTGGTTTTGCCCCAATAAGCGAAAGGGCTGGGTTTATGTCGATCAACGGAATGGTTCTTCGCATCGGACAAACAATCGGCCCTGTTTTTATAGGTGTATTTTATTCACTTGGCAACACCGGAACTGCTTTTCTTGGCGGGGCGCTGGTAGCAATTAGTATGCTGGTTATCACATTCTTATTAGTGAAACTTTGAATAAATCCCTTTTTTATATCTCCAAATTATTATAAATTAAACATTTGCACAGATTACGTGTTGTACTGTTCTCTGCAAACCGCAGTTAACTCTACGGGAAAATTTAATGTTGTTGACTTTTCAGCCCTTTAAATTTTAACAAAAAATGGTAAGCGCGCTGAAGCCCGCACTGCTCTTCCAAATTAACATTTTAAATCATATAATTATGAAATCAATAGTATTGATTATTTGTGTATTACTTGTGTCAAATATTTTTGCCCAGGAAAAGTACCTGAGTATTTCTGATTCAGAAACTGGAAAAGAAGTGATTTATAAACAGAACAAAAGGGTTCGCGTAAAAACCATCGAGGGAGGTAAACTCAATGGAAAACTTAAAATTATGAGCGACCAACAAGTGATGATAAAGAATATTATAATTCCTGTAACAAGTATTGAAAAAATAAAAAACAATCCGATAGCTTTAAATATATTAGTTTCTACAAGTATTATTTTTATTGGTGGATTTGGTGTGGTGATCGGAGTTTTTGGTATTGCCTCCGGATATGCTATTACTGGAATCATTATGGCAGTAGTTGGTGCCGGAATGGTTTATGCTGGAATTTTGTCTCCTAATTTTTTACCGGCTGCAAAGATTAATAAAAACTCAAAAGTCAGAGTAGTGACATTGGAATAAAATTAACTTTCGGGAATAGATTAAATGTCCACAGTTTTAAATAAAGAAAATTTTTAAATTGCCATTTGGGTTAAAAAGTTTTTTAAACATGGCAAATAACATCATTGTTACCGGCGGTGCCCAGGGAATTGGGAAAATAACTTCGCTGGAGTTACTAAAAAACGGTTACGCAGTTTCGGTATTTGAGATCGATGAAGAAGCGATGGACGAATTTAAAGCCGAAATCAAATCTGAAAATATTGCCTTCTTTAACACTGATGTTTCCAATGAAAAAAGTGTACAGCTAACGGTTCAGGCTGCTGCAGAAAGATTTGGGAATATTTCCGGACTGGTAAATAACGCTGCCATACAAATTGACAAACCGGTAACCGAACTGTCCATCGACGAGTGGAACCGGGTAATTGGCGTAAATCTCACCGGGGCATTTTTATGTTCAAAGCATGCAACTCCTTTTTTGAAAAAAGCAAACGGAAGTATTATCAACCTCTGTTCAACAAGGGCGTTTCAGTCGGAGGCAAACACCGAAGCCTACTCTGCCAGCAAAGGCGGAATCTATTCGCTGACGCATGCGTTGGCATTGAGTCTTGGCCCCGAATGTTAGGGTGAATTGTATTAGTCCGGGGTGGATTGATGTTTCGGCGGTAAAAAAGAAATCGAAAGCCAAACAGTACAATGCAACAAAAGAAGATCATTCGCAGCATCCGGCTGGTCGGGTTGGAAAAGCAGAGGATATTGCGAATATGGTTTTGTTTCTGCTGAACCCGGAGAACAGTTTTATCACAGGGCAGAATTTTATCATCGACGGCGGAATGACACGGAAGATGATTTATGTTTAAAATAGTAGAAGTTATTTTATAACTGTCATTTCGATCCCGGGTTATCGGGTGAGAAATCTGTTTTTATTTGAGATTTCTCCTCCTTTGTCGTCCAAATGACAGTAGTACTTACTAAGATTTGAAATAGCTTGTTTATTATGCTGTTACCTGCACAAAATCACTAACCCGAAGAACGATGTGCAGAAAAAACCTTAACTTTAGTTAAAACTTAACCTGATGAAGACAAAAAATTTCCTACTAACAATAATTTTATTGGTAACGACTTTTAGCCTTCCCGCACAGGAATCGGTTAAAATAGGGGCGTTTGCCGATTGCCAGTACTGCGATTGCGATCCGAATACCGGGATGAACCGTTACTACCGCAACTCGCTGAAAAAAATGGAGGATTGCATCGCCGAATACAACAAAAACGGGGAGATACGGTTTGTGGTTGGACTGGGTGATTTAATCGATCGCGATTTTGCCAGTTTCGATCCCGTTATCAATATCCTTGAGAAATCGAAAAAACGTGTTTACCATGTTACAGGAAACCACGACCTGGAAGTTGAAAAGCCTATGCTAGAAGTAGTGCCGCGGAAACTCAACATGAAACGTACTTACTACACCGTTCGCAAGGATAACTGGCAGTTTATTTTTCTCGACGGAAATGAGATCACCACAAAATCGAACGACCCTGAAATTGTGGCGCAGGCAAATGCGTGGATGAAAAAGCTTAAAGACGAGGGTAAACGTAATGGACAGACTTATAACGGAGGAATCTCTGAAACACAGTTGCAATGGCTCGAAGCGCAGCTAAAAACCGCTGAAAAGAAAAAGCGGAATGTAGTACTATTTTGTCATTTCCCATTGTTGCCGGCAACAGCTGAAGTACTCTGGAATGCCGATGAAGTTATTCCGGTACTTGAAAAATACAATTGTGTAAAAGCGTGGATAAACGGCCACAACCACGCCGGAAATTATGCCATGAAAAACGGGATTCATTACATCAACCTGAAAGGAATGGTGGATACTGAAAACGAAAATGCTTATTCAATCATTACCCTCACCGACAGCAGAATTGAGATTACCGGGTTTGGAAGGGAAGTGACCCGAAGTTTACCGATAAAACAGTAAACTGAACCCGCTGGCGAACCGCTGGCGATATTATTTATATATCTAATAATCAGGTTAATGTTAGCAAGCAGACTTATTGGAACAATTGTAGCTCAAATATTTCTTATACCATTTTCAAAATTTATAGCATGGATGGCAACAATAATTTGAAGGTGATAAAAATGCGTGAAGCACAATAATGTGTATAATTCATAAGGGATTCAGAGGTTTTCGAACCTTTTCGCCCACATCAATCTTGGTGTGTAACCCGACAGGAATCCTGATTCTGTTCTCAGTCATGTATGAAAAAAGAGTCCAGCTGTAAATAGCTGAACCCTCATTATTTTTAGAATACACTTTTTGAAATAATGTCTTTCCCGGCATGAAATGTCTTAAGTAATATTATTTACTTCAGGATTTTTCTATCTCTGTCTAATTCTCATGCCTCACGTAAGCATTTGCAGGAATTCAACCACCCATCATTCCCAACTGCGTCATCATGGCCATATCATCAAACACACCCCAACGTTCAACCGCTTTCCCATCTTTAATACGGATAATGTCAATTCCATTAATTTTAATTGATTTATTCGTGGCAGGCATATTTGCAAAAGGTCCTGAATTGGTTCCGGTTACAGTTAAATACACCACTACCATATCACCTTCAGCTATCATTATGTCAGTGGTCACATGGTGATCAGGAAAGGCAGTAAGCAAATCATTAAACATTGCAGTCAGATCATCAATTCCTTTCCCCGAATGTCCAGGGCTGGGATTATGATCAATAAAATCAGCTGCGCAAAATGATTTAATTTTTGCTAAATTACGAGCATTCATCACTTCTTCATAAAAGCGTTTTGTCAGCGCTTTGTTTTCATCTGTTTTATTCATTTTACTTATAATTTAGAGTTTCATGCATTTAATGCCCTAACATGTTCACATGCCAAATCAATCTCTTTTGTGAATTCGTCATAATCAAGTTGAAGTCCATTTATATATGTACTCCATCCGGCACTGGATTTAGCAAAATGAATGGCATCTTCAATTTCTGCTTCCGTTGCACCATTTAACTTAGCCATTTCGGTATGAAAATATGAACAATAACGGCATTTACTAATAGCTGCAATGCCTACTCCAATCAATTCTCGGTATTTGTTTGGAATAGGTCCCTCATCCATCTGAACTCGCTTCATAAGATTCCACTCTAATTCTAAAGTTGATTCAGGTAAGGCTTTGAACATCGTTGGGACAAGACCAAACAACTGTTCGATTTCATTAAATACTTCTTCTTTACTCATCATTTAGTTCTCCTCATTTAATGTTACTATAAACAAATTACTATACAATTTATTACATATTAATGTCAGATACAATATTATAAGATACATTAATCTTTAAATATTGTTAATTTATTAGTATTAAAAATATACATCCATCCTGTTTACCTGCGAAATCCGGATGGATGGACAAATTACCTATACTGTTTGCAGGTGGTTGTGGATATATTCCGGCTTTTTACTGATATTATTGAAGTATGATTT
>CAWKJY010000024.1:0-199541 GCA_963849985.1 uncultured Prolixibacteraceae bacterium
CTGGCCATAGTATTCCCGGTACTGAAAAAACCATCCGGAACAATATTGGTATTTCCGATTAGCATTGTAACGGCCATTGTTTCACCAAGCGCACGGCCAAAAGATAAAATGTACCCGGCAATAATACCCGATCTGGCAGACGGTACAATAACATTAAAAACAACCTCTGATTTTGTTGCTCCCAGCGAATATGCTGCTTCCTTTAACTCATTGGGTACCATAAGTATTATCTCATTGCTCAATGATGTTGCATAAGGAATGATCATAATAGCCAGAATAATACTTGCAGTAAATATTCCGAATCCCTGGTTGGGTAAACCCAAATCAATTAGAACTGGCCGCAACACATAAAATCCCCATAATCCATAAACTATTGAAGGAATTCCAGCCAGCAGGTCAACCATCATCCCAAGAACTTTTGCAAGTCTGGTTCCTCGGTAATACTCACCTAAAAAAAGCGAAGCTGAAAAGGATAATGGCAAACTTATTATGAGAGCAGTTACTGAAGTTATTAAAGTTCCTGCAATAAACGGCAGTGCTCCGTAGTTTTCCTTACCATGCGTTGGATTCCAGTTATTGCTAAATACAAAACTCAACCCAAAATTTTTGAAAGCAGGAATAGCCCCTTCAACCAACGACAAAGCCATTCCTCCAGCAATCAGTAAAATTATTGCCGATGAGAATAACAGAACCCCTTTGGTTATTTTATCGCTGTTCATTTAATAGCCACATGGATTTTTTAATTTGAAACACAGGCATGTTTTGATTTGTCATTTCGACGATGTAAAAAGAGAAATCTCATCAATTCATACCTTTCAAACTAACAGATTTCTCCTCGCCCACTCGTCGAAATGACAGAGGAATGTGCAACACTAGTTCAATAACGGCGTTCCGTCGTAAGTTACAGTGCGAAGAATTGCTTTTGCCTTTTCAGCAGCAGCTTGTGGAAGTGGTGCATAATGCACTTTTTCAGCCTGACTTTGTGCTTCTTCACTTTCAAGCCAATCGAGCAACGTTACAGTTGCCAAAGCCTGTTCTTTCGATCTTCCGTTGTAATTCTGTTCTTTGTAAAGAATAATCCACGTAAATCCACTGATTGGATATGCATCCGGATCATCAGAATTCGTTAACATTATTCGGGTATCATCAGGAATGGCTCCTTTTGCTGCCGCGCTAACCGAAGCAATTGACGGAGTAATATAATTTCCTGAACTGTTCTGTACCTGAGCAGTTTGAATTTTTTGTGCAAATGCATATTCCGAGCCAATATAACCAATGGCGCCTTCGGTTTGTGAAATGGTGCCAGCAACTCCTGGATTTCCTTTCGCTCCCATACCAACCGGCCATTGCAGCGATTTTCCAGCTCCAACTTCATCAGCCCATTTTTTGCTTACCTTAGTCATGTAATCGCTGAAAATATTAGTTGTTCCACTACCATCAGAACGATGGATAAATGTTATTTCCTTGTTGGGGAAATTCAATCCCGGATTGTTTTTAGCAATTAACGGATCATTCCATTTGGTAATGTCGCCCATAAATATTTTTTCGAGTAATTCGCTGGTAAGTTTTAGTCCGTCAACGCCCGGGAGGTTGTATGCAATTACAACTGCACCCAACACCGTTGGAATATGGACAACTGTAGCTGGCATTGCAGCCAGTTGATCATTTTCAAGATAAGCATCGGTTGCTCCAAAGTCAACCACTTTATCTGTTAAACTGCGGATTCCACCTCCTGAACCAATACCACCGTAAGTAATTTGCACTCCGTTTTTATCGGAATACTCTTTAAATACCATATTATAATATGGCATCGGGAAAGTTGCCCCGGCTGCGGTAATTGTGAGATTGGAACTGGTTGCCGATTTTTCCTCTCCCTTTTTGCTGGAAGAATTGCTACATGCATTTAGCAGAAAAACGGCCAAAATTATAATAACTAACTGTTTCATTTTCTAATCCTTTAAATGGTTAAAACTTAAATTCAAAATTTAAATATGCGTATGTTGTCGCTGCCGAATTATCAGCAGGATTCCAATATCTTACGTTTGGTGTAATTTTTATACCCTTTGTTGGGTTATATTCAAGCCCGGCAATAATCAGCTGTCCATCTTTGTTTAACTGCCACGGATCACTCTGTCCTAAAAGCGGTTTTGATTTAAGGTCATCGAAACGGCCAAAAATCATAAAATCTTTCGCAGGGTTTATACAGCGCATAAAAATGATGTTCCGTAAATATCGTGGCCATTTTTCATCCCCATATTTTTCTGGTAATTATATTCGCCTGCAACCGTAAATTTTTCTCCTGAATAAGCAAGTAAAGTTGCTAATGACTGTTGTTTTACAGAGTCTCCCATATTATCGCCATAAATGCGGGCAGTAAGATTTTTTACCGGTGTAATAGTGATACCACCACCCGGTCTCACATAATTATCGCTTTGTACTTTTTTATATCCTTCACCGTTAACGACAGAAAAGTCGGCACTGATAAAATCGGCAAATTTGTATTCAATATTAAAACCTAAATCGGCACTTGCATTAAATTTATAGGCATCCTGGTAGGATTTCTCAATGTATCTTAATCCCCAAATTTTTTCAGATACTTTAAATTGAGTAGTTGCAATCATTCCAAACTGCGCAGTAAAACCGCTATTTTTATATTGAGCATAAGCATTTTTAAGATAAGCTGTCATTTGAAGGCCTCCAGCATTAGGATTTCCAACATCAAAAACTACTTTAGCATACCATTCTTCACTAAAATTGTACTCATATCCTAAATAAGCACGTGTTATTTCAAAAGCTTTTATTGATTCTCCGTCAGAGAAGGCAGTGTTGAAATTGGCAAAAACCAACGCTAATGGTTTCCCGTTTGGTTTAAACTCTTCTGTTTTTTCCTGGCTAAATCCTTTTATTGCAAAAATTGCGATCAATAATACAACAATAATTTTTTTCATTTTACTTAAGATTGAATTCGGAGGCAAAAGTGAGTGAATAGGATTACAGCCAGATTAACAAAATATTACAAAACGATTAAATCTATTTTACTGAAGAAACTAAAAAATGCTCATAAACAGCCATTTAATTTGAGTAATTTTTTTGTAACAATTTTGTAATAATCAAATTCTATTTTCTACATGAAAAGCAACATAACTACCAGTAAATTCTAAGTCTTCCGACTTCTTATTAATCATTGAATTTTCATGTATCTCTTTAAGAATAATCATCCCAAGAATTTCACCAATTTAATGATGATATTTGACACGTAGCTTGTTTAACGTCAAAACCAATTGGATAAATTTTCCTTCTTTGTTCAATCTTCAAATATTTTACTATTTAGTAAAGCCGAAAAATGATAGTTGCACTTTTTCTTAATTATTTTGAAGATATTAAAAAAGTTTCTTTGAAATTTGAGACTTCTGCAAGAGTAAGAGGATTGAAGTTCCAGGAATATAACTTGAATGATAATGGTAAAATAAAACCAAAAACAAAAGATGATCTCAGCTGGTTTTCCAGCGTTTTATCGGGGATTAAAATAAACCTACCTAAAACAGGCGGATCATAATTAACCTGCCAAATTTTTAAATGCTTCATATATAAGAAAAGCAGGCCAAACGATTGCTTTTAAAAAGCCAATAACTCCCATCCAGAAATTTGTAGCCGTTGAAATAAACCAGACAGCAGCTCCAATAAATCCAAGTCCGTAAACGGCATTGCAGGCCGGCGAATTAAAGTTTTTTTTCTTTTCCATAACGTGAGTAACTTAATGAAACTATTTATACAACAATTAATTAACGAAGTTACTACTAATTATTTTTTCCTGCTATTTCCCTTCCGGTTTTTGAAGTTCCGTTATTATAATTTAGCTTTTGTATATCTATACTTTTTGTCTTGTAAACGTAATGAAATCACGTTCCGATTTTATAACATTGATTGAATGCAATAACAGGTTTCTTATCTCTGAAATAATCTTGAAGAAGAGCTGAGAGTTTCTTGTATTCACATCTTTGTTCCTAATGCGCTTAATCTGGTTCTTTTCTATTTTAGCCAGAAATTCAAATATTTTTTCCCGCTCTGCAATAAGCGATTCCACATTTTCAAACTTTTCTTCTTTAACAGTATGCAGACATGCATTGAAAAAATTATCCATCTGAGAAATCATTTCATTTAACTCTTTCCCTTGTTCGCTTATAAATGGTTTATGATTATTATCAAAATGCTGGATCATAGGTTCAATCATAAAATGAGCTGCATGAGCCATTTCGCGCTTATAATCCATTATTTGAACATAGAAATGACTGGTATCCACAGGACCTTCCGAAAGTAACTGAACGGTAGAATAAACACGATCCCTGTTTTTCTTTGCTTTCTTTGAAAATTCTTCACAGGCTTTTTGTGCTGTCTTCAATTTTCCCCGGTCCTCAGTAAGAAACCCTTCAATGCCAACCGATATGATCTGGTTTGAAAACACCATTGCGCGAACAACCTGTTTTGAACTTTTTTCAATGATTTGTTCATGAGCATCTTCTTCAACTATTGAATCTTCTTCTTCAGCCAGCTTTTTATTTTTTTGCTTATTAAAAATTAAATGTGTGCGTATTACCATGAAAATTGCAACGCCAATAAATACAAAAATTAAAATATTGCCCCCCAACGAAATTAAAAGGGCAATTATACCGGAAACTGTAAAAGCAATTAATGCAGTCAAAAACCAACCTCCTATTACAGCAATTACTCCTGAAATACGGTAAACAGCGCTATCACGATCCCAGGCACCGTCTGCGAGAGAAGTTCCCATCGCCACCATAAAAGTCACATAAGTGGTTGATAAAGGAAGTTTTAATGAGGTACCCATTGCAATAAGAATACTCGCTACAACCAGGTTTACCGAAGCACGTATTTTATCAAATGCAGGTGGTTCAGGATCGTCTGGTCGTTCAATTGAAGAAGGAATAAATCTTGAGCTTAGTCCTTTGGCTAACCTGACAGGAAAAAGTCCGTAAATTTTATTATGAAAGCTTGTTGTACTTCGTACAATTACCCTGGCAACCAAAGAAGAATCGAATCTTTCAGAGCCTTCGCTCTGCCTGGATAAATCTACCGAAGTTGCTACAACTGATTGTGCTTTCTTTGACATTATCAACGTAACAATCATAACCAAACCGGCTATTACCAGCATATAACTGGGAGTAGGCACTTTCCCTGCCAACATCTCCATAGTAAAAGAACCGGGCGCAGCTCCTCCTGAAGCAATCCAGGCTTTAAAAGAGTTGTATCCGGCTAAGGGAACACCAATAAAATTCACTAGATCGTTGCCAGCAAAAGCCATTGCAAGTGCAAAGGTTCCAACCAATACAATTACTTTCAAAATTTTTATTTTAAAAATCCATTTCAATAATTGTATCAGAGCAGTCCAGAAAATTAAACTAAACAAAAGAACAAGTGCGGTATTTGTGCTAAACCAAGATTCAATGGTTTGCCCGCTACTCAATTGCATATCTGCATATGTTGAACCATGAATACCCTTAATCAGTATAAAATAAGTAATTGCAGTTATGGCACCGCCGCCGTAAACCGATCCCAGATATTTCATTGGTCGTCGGTAATTAAAAGTAAAAATAAGTCGGGTTACATACTGAACAAAGGCTCCCACAGTAAACGCAATAATCACAGAAACAAGTATTCCGGAGATAATTGCCAGGGCCTTATCAGAATTAATGTATTTGTACAACTCCATTACAACCGATCCTCCTGCCGTTTTTATTTTAACAATCGAAACGGTAACAGCAGCACCTAATAATTCAAAAACGATAGAAACTGTCGTCGAAGTCGGCATCCCAAAAGTGTTGAACATATCCAGCAGTATAACATCCGTTATCATTACTGCAAGGAAAATGACCATAATCTCTGTGAAGTAAAACATCTCCGGATGAAAAATTCCTTTCCGGGCAACTTCCATCATTCCATTAGAAAAAGTAGCACCAATGAGCACACCCAGACTTGCCATTAAAAAGATAAGCCATTTTGGAGCTGCCTTTGAACCAATAGCGGAATTTAAAAAGTTAACTGCATCGTTACTTACACCAACAATGAGATCTGAAATTGCAAGCGCAAACAAAATGACAACTAGGATTATGTAAAAATTTTCCATAATTCGGTAATTAGTTTCGGTCGGCAAATATAGAGGCTATATTAATCAAATACAACTTCAAAAAATAATAAAATTTAATGACTTTTTTAGTTAATAAACTTGTAGCAATAATTTTCTAATTTTACGATTTAAACAAAGATAACAATGAATAAATTTTCATCAAGGCAAGTCGTTATTTTTCTTTCATTTCTACTAACAATTGTTGCCGGAATAGGGTGGATTCTTCATCCCGTCATCAGCACAGAAGAAATTTGGATCTTTGCAATTGAGTTAATTGTATTTTTTGTAGCAAGTTTTTTTCTTATTCAATTTGTGCTGAATCACTTTATTTTGGAAAAAATACGACCTATTTACAAGATTATTAATTACCTGCCCCAAAAAGGCAAAAAAGATAAAATGAAACCAAAATCAGGATTGGTTGAACTATCTGAAGTTGAACACGATGTGGAAGAATGGGCACAAAATCAGATCCATGAAATTGAACGGTTAAAAGAGTTGGAGCGTTATCGAAAAGATTTCGTCGGGAATGTTTCCCATGAGTTGAAAACACCCATTTTTAATATTCAGGGCTACATTTTAACACTTTTGGAAGGTGGCCTGGAAGACCCGAACATTAATAAACTCTACCTTAGCCGGGCCGAAAATAGTATCAATCGTTTGATTTCCATTGTTGAGGACCTGGAATCAATCAATAAACTGGAGACCGGCGAATTAAAACCGCATTTCATTGTATTCGACATTGTCAAGGTTGTTGAAGATGTTTTTGAACTGGAACATCCTCTTTCAAATGAAAGAAAAATTTCGTTGGAGTTTACTGATAAACCAGATAAACCGATTCTTGTAAATGCAGATAAAAAACGAATCTTTGAAGTGCTTACCAATCTGGTGATTAATGGGATTAAATATGGCAAAAAGAAAGGATTTGTAAAGGTTGGTTTTTATGATTTTGACGATAAAATTATGGTTGAAGTTTCCGACAATGGCATTGGAATTGACAAAAAAAATCTGCTCCGCGTTTTTGAACGATTTTACAGGGTAGATAAATCCAGGTCACGTGAACAGGGAGGTACAGGATTAGGCCTTTCAATCGTAAAACACATTATTGAAGCCCACAATCAAACAATCAATGTTCAGAGTGTTTTGGACGAGGGAACCACTTTTACTTTTACGCTTGAAAAAGCCAAATAATACTCTAACTTTGTTTATTGTTAAATCTTAGTGGAAATAACTTTACTATAAAAAACGTCCCGTATATTTGCACCCAATTTAGTTTTGAAATATGGATGATACTGATTTTAAAATATTACTGGTTGATGACGAGGAAGATATTCTAGAATTCATCAGCTACAACCTTGGGAGAGAAGGTTATAAAGTATATACGGCCAAAAATGGGATTGAAGCAATAAGTGAGGCAGAAAAACATACGCCTCATTTAGTGATTCTTGATGTAATGATGCCGGAAATGGACGGCATTACTGCATGCGAAGAAATGCGTAAAATTCCGTCGTTAAAGGGTACTATAATTGCATTCCTTACAGCACGTGGCGAAGACTATTCACAAATTGCCGGTTTTGATGCAGGTGCTGATGATTACATCACAAAACCCATACGTCCGAAAGTTCTTGTTAGCAGGGTTAAAGCATTGCTGAAACGTACAGGTGAACCTACGGTTGCCGCTCCTATAGTACCTGTTGATGTAAATACTGTAAATATTGGAAACCTAGTTATAGACAAGGAAAGATACCTGATAAAAATTGACAATGTGGAAATGATTTTGCCCCGCAAAGAATTTGAACTGCTTTCACTGTTGGTATCAAAACCAGGTAAAGTATTTACCCGCGAAGAAATTTACCATTCGGTTTGGGGTGAAAATGTGGTTGTTGGCGATCGTACCATCGATGTTCACATTCGTAAGTTGCGCGAAAAAATTGGAAATGATCACATCAAAACCCTTAAAGGAATTGGATACAAATTTATGGAATAGTAGTTGTAATCCTTGTTTTTGTTTAAGGCTAAATAAAGTAAGCCACGCTGTACAATACAGAAAACCCCAAAAAATAACCTGCCGCCAGCTGCCATAGGTTGTGCTTTTGCAGGATTAATCGCGAAGTACCAACCAACCCGGAAACAATAACAGCCAAAACAATTACAGTAATTGGGTTAGTTCCGCTGCGGAATGATAAAGCAAATAATGTAGCTGTAATTCCACCAATTGCTGCCATGTGTGTACTGATTTTCCATTTAAAACTGATAAGTAAAAGGATTACCAATACGAGCACAGAAGCAATTAGAAATAATTTAAATACAGAAAATATTCTTACCCGGCTCAAAAGTAAAAACCCGATATAATAAAATATTGCAGTCAATAAAAGAGGTATTATCCTGTCACGTTTATTTTCCATTGCAATATCAAATTTTGGTCGAAGAGCCATAATTGCAACTGCAAGCATTGGCAGAATAGCGGTTGTAAAAAAGACAACCAACAGGATAAAGCGTTTTGCCTCCCAGCTAATCAATGAAAGATAAAAATTTGAATAAAGCAAAACCAGATATCCTAGCGTGGGAACAAAAAAAGGGTGAAAAATTGAGGAGACTATCTTGGCTATGTTTTTCTGCATCACTAAAGTTCCTTTCTTAAACGGGCAACCGAAATCCCCAGTTGTTCCCTGTATTTAGCCACAGTGCGTCGGGCAATATTATATGATTTTTCCTTTAAAATCTTCGCCAGCTTTTCATCAGTAAGTGGCTTTTTTTTATTCTCATTGTCAATGCATTCCTGCAAAATATTCTTAATTTCCCTTGTTGAAACTTCTTCCCCGTCATCTTTTTGCATACCTTCAGAAAAGAAATATTTTAACGGGTAAATTCCAAAATGTGTTTGAATATATTTGCTGTTTGAAACCCTTGAAATAGTAGAAATATCAAGACTTGTCCGTTCGGCAATATCTTTTAATATCATTGGTCGAAGCTTGGTTTCATCACCATCCTGAAAATATTCTTTCTGAAAATTAATAATCTCCGACATTGTGAGCAACAAAGTTGTCTGCCGTTGTTGAATTGCATCAATGAACCATTTGGCAGAGTCCAGCTTTTGCTTTACAAACATCATGGCCTCTTTCTGATTTTTATTTCTTTGGCTTTGCCCCAGGGAATGAAGCATGGAAAGATACGTTTCATTTATTTTCAAATCAGGCACATTCCGTTGGTTTAAAGAAAGATTCAGCTCCCCATCGTTATTATCAAGTATAAAATCGGGGACAATATGCATGTTCGATTTATTTAACGGGTTACTGTAAGAACTTCCCGGTTTGGGATTCAGTTTGAGAATTAAATCGATGCTATGCTTTAATTCATCATCCGAAAGATTGAGCCGTGATTGAATTTTTACATAATGTTTTTTGGTGAATTCTTCAAAATAATCCCTGACAATCGCCCGGGCTGTTTCAAAATCTTCTCCCTTTTTCCTGTTGAGCTGAATTAATAAACATTCCCGTAAATCGCGTGCTCCAACACCGGGTGGATCAAACCCCTGAATAACAGCCAGAATATGATTTAATTCCCCTTCACTAACCTCAATGTTCATATTAAAAGCCAGGTCATCGCTAACGGAAATTAAATCGCGGCGCAGATACCCATCATCATCAATATTTCCAATTATATATTCTGCTAATTGTTGTTGTTCCTCAGTAAAATTGGTAACGCCCAACTGTTCATAGAGAGATTCATGAAATGAAGTGCCGACAGAAAAAGGGATATCAATGTATTTATCGTCTTTTGAATAATTATTGGCGCTTAATTTATAAGCAGGAATATCTTCATCCTCATCATAATAATCATCAAACGTAAACTCGTCATTGTCAACATCTTTTTCCGGTTCGAGGTTCTCCATATCATTATCCTCATTTTCTTCCGGATTTTCTGATTCAAGTTCTAATACAGGATTTTCTTCAAGTTCTTTTTTGATGCGTTGTTCAAGCTGCAAAGTAGGGATTTCCAAAAGCTTGATCACCTGGATTTGCTGGGGCGAAAGCTTTTGAAGCAATTTTTGTTGTAATGAAAGTTTTTGCTTCATATCCCAATTGTTTGCCCGGTAAATTTACTATTTTTTTTGCAGGATTACTTTTAAATAACAATCCTAGAATTCCGCATTTTTTGGTGTTCGCGGAAATGCAATTACATCGCGAATATTTCCCATTCCGGTCGCAAACAGAATAAAACGCTCAAATCCAAGACCAAATCCACTGTGAGGTACTGAACCAAATCGTCGGGTGTCAAGGTACCACCACATTTCTTCCACCGGGATATTCATTTCTTCCATGCGGCGAACAAGCTTGTCAAGATTTTCCTCACGCTGCGAACCACCTATAATTTCACCTATCTGTGGAAACAAAACGTCCATTGCTCCAACAGTCTTTCCGTCATCATTTTGCTTCATATAAAACGCCTTGATCTCCTTTGGATAGTTAATTAATATTACCGGCCGTTTGAAATGTTTTTCTACTAAATAACGTTCATGTTCACTTTGTAAATCAACGCCCCATTCAACCGGGAACTGGAATTTTTTCTTTTTATATGGAGCCGAATTTATCAGAATATCAATCGCTTCTGTGTAGGTAATCCGAACAAAATCATTGTTCAGTACAAATTCCAGCTTTTCAATTAAATCCATTGAACGCTGATCCTGTGGCTTATCTTTTTCTTCCTGCTCCAAACGGTTAGCTAAAAATTTAAGGTCATCCAAACAGTTGTCGAGAGCATATTTTATCAGGTATTTCAGAAATTCTTCAGCCAGATCCATGTTGTCCTGCAAATCATAAAATGCCATTTCGGGTTCAATCATCCAAAACTCGGCTAAATGACGGGTTGTATTTGAGTTTTCAGCCCTGAATGTTGGTCCGAATGTATAAATTTCACCCAACGCCAAAGCCCCCAATTCACCCTCAAGCTGACCTGAAACTGTAAGGTTTGTTGGCTTGCCAAAAAAATCGGCGCTAAAATCTATCTCACCATCTTCCGTTAACGGTAGATTTTTTGGATCGAGCGTTGAAACCCGAAACATTTGTCCGGCACCTTCAGCATCGCTGGCCGTTATAATTGGTGTATGCAGGTAATTAAAACCTTTCCCGTTAAAATATTTATGAATGGCAAAAGCCATAGCATGCCGAACACGAAAAATAGCGCCGAAAGTACTTGTTCGGAAACGCAAATGAGCATTCTCACGCAGGAATTCCAATGTGTGACGTTTTGGTTGAATCGGGAATTTATCCGGATCGGCGCCACCTAAAAGTTCCAGTTTATCAGCAATTAATTCAATTCTTTGTCCGCTCCCTGCCGATTCACTCAATTTTCCTTCTACCGAAACTGCAGCTCCGGTGTTGATTTCGCGTATTAAATCTTCACTGAAACTATTAACATCAACAACTACCTGCAAATTATGAATTGTTGAACCATCATTTAAAGCAATAAAATTTACATTCTTACTACCTCTTTTAGTTCGCACCCAACCTTTAGCTGTAATTGTTTGTTCAGGCTGTCCGTTTTGAAGAATGTCCTTAATTTTTATCCGTTTCATTTTTACCGCATTTTTGCTTATAGACTGTTGAACCTAAAGTGTGCAAAAGTACATTTTATTGGTAATATTTAGCTGGAGATACATGATTTTTTGGGGGTTTTTACTTTGAATTTAACTTGTTGATAAGCAAAAAAGATATAAGCAATTATCCATAAAAAGTTCTTAAAAGAAAGGTTGCCTTGCAAAAAGACAACCCGGGGAATTTATTTGAAAAGGAAAACAGGTGAAAGGAAATAATAATTTAAATTATAGTACTCTGTTGTTAAATATTAACTGTACAATTTTATGCTTTTTAGGTTAAACTGTCTTTAAAAATTAATTACAGATTCATTAAATATGCTTTCCCTTTGTACTCAAAAAATTGTACCTTACACTTGATGAACTCGTTAACCCAATATTTAACTGATTTGCTTGAGTTTTTTTACCCAACGCTTTGTATTACCTGTGGAAACCGTTTGGTAAATCAGGAAAAGTATTTGTGTATTGATTGCTGGAATGACTTGCCTGTCACCAATTTTCACCTTCAACATGGAAATAAGGTAGAACAACTTTTTTGGGGCAGAACCAATGTTGAAAACGCAACTGCTTTCTTCACATACAAAAAAGGGAGTAAATATCAACACCTTATTCATTTTATTAAATACAAAGGCATGAAGGAGCTAGGATTTGAAACGGGTCGTAAGTTTGGCTTTATTTTGGATAATTTTGAAAATTTTAATTCAGTTGATTTGATCGTTCCGGTTCCTCTTCATCCTTTAAAGAAGAAAAAACGAGGCTATAATCAAAGTGAGTGGATTGCCATGGGAATATCTGACGCAATGCAAAAGCCTTTAATCGCTAACAATTTGAAACGAAATATTCACACTTCTACTCAAACAAGGAAAAATCGTTTTGAACGATGGGAGAATGTGGAAAATATTTTTGGAATAGAAAATCCTAAAGAATTTGCCGGCAAACATGCATTATTAATTGACGATGTAGTCACTACCGGCTCAACCCTGGAAGCCTGTGTCAGTCAATTGCTCAAAATTGATGGGGTGAAAGTGAGTATTGCAACTCTTGGCTTTGCCGATATTTAATGCTTCTGAAGTCAACCTCTTTTGTTTCTGTTTGTTTATGATTTTGCAACATAAAACCTTAAGGATGGAGCTTGAAATCAGTAAATTTGTGCCCGGGGTCAAACCTGATGTTACTTTACCGGCAACTAAAATGTTTGAAATTTTAAGGGAAGACGGCGTTCGAAAAATGATTAGCGACTTTTACGATCTTTTAGCAAAAAGCGAGGTTGCACATCTTTTCCCCAAAAATCCGGTTGGACTTGAAAAAGCAAAAGAACATTCCGCCGATTTCTTTATTCAGATTTGCGGTGGACCCATGTATTTCAATAAAAACCGTGGCCGGCCCATGCTTAACAGAAGACACTTGCCCTTTAAAATTACAGCAGAGGCTCGTGTGGTTTGGTTGGGTTGTTATCGCGAAGTGCTCGCAAAAAGCGAATTGCCGGATGAAGTTTTAATTTCTTTCTGGAACTATCTTGACACTTTTTCAAAATGGATGGTAAATACTTATGATAGGTAATTTTATTAAACAATATCTATAATTAACTGTTAAACAAAACATTAATAATTAAAAATCGAAATAATGAAGTGGTACAAACTTACTTTTATAGCCGTAATTGCATTAGCGGTAAATGCTTGCAGTCCAAAACCTAAGCAAGCTGATGAACAGTCGAATGTGAAATATTTCAGGAATCTTCAATTTAGTGAAACACCCTGGGATACTGAAAAGGGGACACATCCCTTAACAGCTGAAGAAGCACAAAAAGTGAATAATTATAAATTCACATACAATAATAACAACCAGTTGGTTTCGGTTGAGTATAACCGAAATGGCGTATTGTTGAATTATTCTTCGATGGGTGCTGCAAAAATCACCTATGCTTACGAAGGTGATAAACAAATCAAAAGATTCTTTAATGAAAAAGGAGAAGCCACCAAAAATAATGGGGTTTCGGTTTTTGAATATACGCTTAATACTGACGGTATGCGCATAGCACTTCAATTTTTAGATGAAAATAGTAATCCGATAGAAAACCGTAACAATATTCATAATTATGTATGGACAAAAACAGATGATGATATGATTCGGGAGTTGCGTTATAATCTGACAGGAGATTCAACTGTAATGAACCAATTCTGTCCTTTTTACGAACTTCGGTTTTCGTACGATAATAACGGGTATGTTACCAGGATGGCAAACTTCGATGATGATACACTTTATAATTGTACTGCTGAAAATTGCGGGGATAACGGGGTTTCCTATTTTCAATTTAAAAACAATGAAAATGGTGATTTACTCGACTTTTCTGTTTATAATACAATAGGTTTGCTCTCAAACTTATACTGGGGTTGGGCAAAAAGGGTAAATGTGGTTGACGCAAACGGATATGTTATTGAATCTACTTTATTCGACCAGGATAATGAATTTCTTAGGTGGAAAAAATATTCCTGTAACTAAAACAGTTTATGATGAATACGGAGCACCAATAAAAAGGATCTCGCTGGATGAAGACGAAAATATTGTCAACAATCCAAGTAACGGAGTGGCAATTGAAGAATATAAATATGATGACAAAGGTTTACGAGTTGAAACCCTGCGTTATGATAAAGACAATGTTCTGATTAAAAATGAAGGATAATCAGTAATGATATGATTGACATTTTAAAACACAATGTTCGACTAATCTTCCTTTTTCTGGTTCTATTTTTTACGGCATGTTCCGGTGGAAACAAAAATGGTTCAAATGCGCAAAAAGAAGCTGAATCTGTTGAAAAAGCAGGTGAGCCAATAGAAATAAACGCAGAAGCAAAGATGCTTTTGGATTATCTGGATAAGCAGGGAGATTATGTAAATAGCCGGAACTTCCCCTCAATGATTAAAGCCTCGTCAGTTTATGAGGAGCTGGATGGCAACATCAGAATTATTGATTTGCGAGATACAGAGACATTCAAAAATGGTCATATAAAAAATGCGGTAAATGTAAATTTCAGTAAACTCCCTGATTATTTTGCAAATGATCTTAAACCAGCTGATTACGATAAAATTGTAATGGTTTGCTACGCAGGGCAGATTGCCAGTTATGCAACCCTGTTATTACGACTAATGGGTTACGATAATGTGTATTCTATGAAATGGGGAATGAGTAGCTGGAATAAAGATTTTGCCAATGACTGGTGGTTAAAAGTGACTTCAGAAAAATATGAAGACCAGTTGGAAAAAACTGTTCATGATAAAGACGCCTTGCATGACCTGCCTGTTATGAATACTGGAAAAACAACAGGGAAAGAAATTTTTGATACCCGAATAGAAAGTAT
Organism: uncultured Prolixibacteraceae bacterium; assembly: GCA_963849985.1. Taxonomy (GTDB): domain Bacteria; phylum Bacteroidota; class Bacteroidia; order Bacteroidales; family Prolixibacteraceae; genus Draconibacterium. Next base: position 15,089 of record CAWKJY010000024.1, read on the forward strand.
ATTTGACGCAGGTACAGGTTCAATTTTTGTTAATGCCGACTCGTTATTTAAAAATCCACAAAACTATTATGTGATAAACTACGACCGTCGTGACAAATACGAAGATGGCCACGTTCCAGGAGCCATTCGTTACAAACCAAATGGTACACTAGGAATTGTTGATGAAATGGAAACGATCCCAACTAGTAAAGAAGTAGTAACTTATTGTCAAACAGGGCAGAATTCCGGATATGTTACAGCCTATTTGCGATTGTTTGGTTATAATGCCAAATCCCTGATTTTTGGTAACAATTCATTCATGCACAATAAAATGGTGGCTAATGTTGAAACATTGGCATGGAGCCCTTTTACAGAATCAGAAATTGAAAACTATCCTTACGAAAAATAGATAAAGATTATTTGTAAATGATATTAATTCCGGCTTGCAATTGCAAAGACCGGATTTTTTTGATTTTACTCAGGTTGTTTTACGAAAAACCGATCCCACTATCTTCATAATAATTCCATGTGGCAAACCACTTCCAAAATAATAATATACTTTGCTCATGGTCCCCGGAATGACAAATTTATTCCCCGCCAGCATATTATTAATGGCAACATTTGCAACATATTCAGGTGATAATGCTGCAATTCTGGCTATTAATCCCGATTTATTAATTTTTGCATTCGCCCTCTCCGACCTGATACCGTTTGGATGGATTGAAGTAACCCTGATATTTGTTCCTTTCAATTCTTCATTTAACGATTGAGTGAGAAAATGCAGATATGATTTTGTTGCAGCATAAACACTTTTATTAGGTAATGGCGATAATCCGGCAAAACTGCTAATATTCAATATATACGCTTTCTCCATCTCTTTCATTGCAGGAAGAAACAAAAAAGACAGAAGTGTGGCAGCCCTAACATTTAGTAGCACCATTGTGTCTATTAATTCATGTGTAAGATTTTCAAGTCTCCCGTTAAATCCTAATCCCGCATTATTAACCAAAATATTTACCGATAGATTTTTCTCACTGGCAAAATCAAAAACCTTTTGGGGAGCTTTCTTTTTTGTAAGGTCTATAGATAAATACTCAACTTTAATAGAATAAGAATCTTTTAATTCATCAGCAAAATCCTCTAAGCCTGTTTTTGGTAAAGAAACCAAATATAAATTAAATTCTCTTTTTGCACATTCAACGGCAATTTGCTTGCCTAAACCCGCACTCGCACCAGTAATAAGTGTAAAAAAGTCTTTAGTTTTTATTTCCATAATTATGTTGTCTTTAGCCAGGAAATGGTTTTTTTTATTCCAGTTTCCAAAGGAGTATTCAAATATTGAATTTCTTTTTTTGCTTTTTCAACAGATAATGGCCTGTTTTGCTGATAACGCTTTACCCATGGCGGCGTAATTAACGGCTTTTTCCCAAAACTCTCAGCCATAAATAATTCAAATTTTGCAACAACCATCATTATTGACATGGGAAGATGAAACATTTTAAACTTCTTGCCCCAAACTATAGCAAGCAGGTCAAATAACTCATTATATGAAACATTAGTTCCCCCTAAAATATATCTCTCTCCTGACCGGCCTTTTTCCATTGCCAGAATATGTCCGGATACCACATCATCAATAAATACATAATTCCCGATTTGCGAACCGTCCCCTGGAATTATCCGCCATTTTCCTTCAATATACTTTTTAATAAGAATGGTAACCGAATTGCTTTTGTTAAGAAATCCAGGCCCATAAACTCTTGAAGGATTAACGATTACAATATGAAGTCCCTCCTTTGCATATTCAATACAAAGTTGTTCTGCCTGTTGTTTTGTTATTTCGTATTCAGTAAGATATTCTCTTAGGAATTGAAAATGTTTCATCTACTAATTCTAAGTCAACTGACGGAGGAAGCGTTGCTGCCGAAGATGTAAATACAACTTTTTTAACATTGTTAGTTAGAGCCAGTTCAAGAATGTTTTTTGTGCCGATAACATTTGTTCTGAATGCCAGTGTTTTATCTTTCGACCAGATATTTGCATATGCCGCCAAATGAAAAATAAATTCACAGCCACAAATTGCTTTGTTCAAAACTTCAACGTTAAATAAATCTCCTTCAAATACTTTTACATTTTGAAACCTGTTTTCAAAGCCTTTTTTTCTCCTTACCAAAACATTTACTTCGTAACCTTTACTTACCAGAGTTTCTACTAACCTGTATCCAATAAAACCCGTTCCACCAGTTACAAAGCATTTCATGAATTAAACATCTTAATTGTTCCTGACTTAACAAATTTTAAATCCTTATTTATTCTGATGGAGAAATAATCAGAAGATAAACTTAATGCAATATGTATCATTACCGGAATTAAAATTGTTCCTTGCTGAAGTGTAAAATAGCAGGCAATCATTCCGAAAATTAAAGCGCCGATTGCTTCACTTTTACTATTTATCATGTGAATTGCCGAATAAATAACCACATTTACGGCAATTGCAGGCCAAAAACCAAAACTGTTGAAGCACTCAAATAACAGTATTCCCCGAAATAAAAATTCGTATGCAAAAAGGTAAATGATCCATCCAAGCACATTTACTACAAATAAGGAAAGTCTCCATTCGGTAATGTTCATTTGAAGTGAATTTCGCTGTGGATTTGATTTTTGATTTATAAATGTTAAAAGAACAATTATACTTGCCAGAATTAAAATAATATAAATGCTTGACGGAAAATTTCCTTTAAAAAAGTCAACAAATGAAACAGTTGGTTTTAAGAACAAAAAGTAAAGTATTCCAGGAATTATACCTAAAACAAAAAAACCCAACATTTTACGCGACAAAAAAAGTTTTAGTTCATAACGATCATTTTGATTCTTTTTAAACCCGTTTTTTAAGAATTCTGAATGAGCTACATAATAGTATAAATAAAAAAAAATAAGTGCACCAAAAAGTACAAGCGTTATTCTTAGGTCGGAAAAGTTGATCAGGTAATCCATAGTTAATCGGTTATTAACGACCAAATTGATAGTAAGCCGCGAGTGAAATCACTTTACTGAACTGGTTATTATACCAGTAATAATTGGTTCCTTCTCCAGGCTGTTCGCGAATAGGTAACACGGAAAAGGCAAAACGTAGATCCGTTTTTATCTTGTCGAATAATTCAACTTGAAATCCCACAAAAGGTTGCAAATCAATGTTTTTAAAAGGATGTTGATCTTCCGGCGGGAATTTTCCATCATTATTAATTTCCACTGAATTTGTTAAAAATCCGGTAGAAACACCAGCCAAAATCGATCCACGCTGATTGGTACGAAAAGCCAAATAAATCGGGATGTCAATATATCCAAGTCGCATTACATATTTTTCCGGATTTTTGTCTGTCACTTTATTTCTTGTACCCTTTTGTGAATATTTGATTTCCATGGCAGCAAAAACAGCAGGCGCCAGATCGGTTTGTACGTAAATGCCGGCAAGAATACCGGGTTTATTAAAACCTTTTATCGGGATTCCGTTGAGTTGCGCATTGGTAACTTGTGATGCATTAAAACCTGCCAGTATTCCGGCATCGAATCGTTGTGACATAGCAACATTAAAAAACATCAGAAATGCTATCGGCAGAAATAGTTTTTTATACATTTTCGTTCAGGTTTTTAAGTTTTTTAGTTAGTATTTCAATTCCCCTTCCTGCTTTTTCCTCGATGAAAGTTACATTATCCTGGATAAACGTTGGACGGTTCGGATCAATAACAAAAACAGGGATTCCCTGTTTTGCGTAATTAACCAATCCAGCAGCCGGATAAACTGCCAGCGAAGTTCCAACAACCACAAGTATTTCAGCTTCTTCAACAATTGGAATAGCATTATAAAGTTCAGGAACGGCTTCGCCAAACCAGACGATATGCGGACGCAACTGGCTACCTATTTCGCATAAATCTCCCATTTTTAGTTCCCAGCCATCCAGGGTATAAACCAGTTCAGAATCATATGTACTTCGTACTTTCATTAACTCACCGTGCAAATGCAGTACTTTTGTGCTTCCGGCGCGCTCATGCAAATTGTCCACGTTTTGGGTGATAACTTCCACATCAAACCACTCTTCCAGTTTTGCAATTCCAAAATGACCATCGTTTGGTTTTGCCTCAAGTAATTGTTTGCGACGCTGGTTGTAAAAATCCATTACAAGTTGAGGATTTCGGTACCATCCGTCGATACTGGCCACATCATTTACATCGTATTGTTCCCACAAGCCACCCATTTCACGGAAAGTGCGTAACCCGCTTTCCTGGCTCATACCTGCACCTGAAAATACAACCAGTTTTTTTTTCATTTTTAATACCGATTCTGGTTTAAAGATAAAATATTTTGCTTGGAAATGTTACAATCTTCCAAAAGCAAACAGTCGTAGTTTGAATTGGACAGTAGAAAAAGAAAAGTAGGAAAACTTTTGCACGAAAATAATAAACGATGGTTCGATTACACCCTAACTTGCTGAATTTCATAATTTAAATCAACATTAATATCTTGTTATTTGCGAAAATTCATGCAAATTATAACCTGAAATTTTAATCTAACTAAATTATGAAATTAATTAGAGGAACTGTGATTGGCGGGATCGTAATTTTCCTGCTTGGTTATCTGGTATGGGGCATTTTACTTATGGATTTCACCATGAATAATTACAACCAGAGTATTTATCTGCCAACGGATAAAATGATCTTGTGGGCAATGATTGCTTCCAATCTTTTTATGGCATTAATGCAAACCCTTTTCTTGAAATGGGGACAGGCAAAAACATGGATTGATGGCTTAAAAATCGGAGCTTTATTTGGTGTATTGTATGCATTGTCCCTTGATTTGGGCTTTTACGGGATGACCAATGTAATTCTGAATTTCGGGGCCATTATTGTTGACACCCTGGCATATATTATTGTATGTGGGTTAACCGGATTGGTAATCGTATTAACCTGGGGAAAAAAGGACTGACTTTTATTAAAAAGACATTTACGACCCGGTAATTTTATAAACTATCGGGTTTTTTGTTTGATTTGATAACCTCAAATCTTCCATTATAAACATTAATTGTAATTTCTGACGGATGCTATTTATAAAATAGTCAAGCCATATAAATGTTTTACCAACATTAAGAAAATTACTTCAACATTTATGTGATGAAATCTCTACATTTGCAACTGTGATCGATCATGCAACCATAGAACGTATTTTAGATTCAGCGGAAATTACGGATGTTGTTTCCGACTTTGTAACACTTCGGAAACGAGGAGTTAACCTGTTGGGATTGTGTCCGTTCCATAACGAAAAAACACCATCATTTACCGTTTCGCCTGCAAAAGGAATATTCAAATGTTTTGGCTGCGGAAAGGGAGGCAACTCGGTGAATTTCATCATGGAACACGAAAACCTCACTTACCCGGAAGCATTAAAATGGCTTGCAAAAAAATACAGCATCGATGTAGTTGAGCAGGAAGAAACTGAAGAAGAAATACAGCTAAAAGATGAGCGTGAAAGTTTGATGATCGTTTCGTCGTTTGCCCAGAAATATTTTACCCGTTTTTTATGGGAAGAAAACGAAGGCCGGACAATTGGATTGAGCTATTTCAGAGAGCGAAGTTTTAGGGACGACATTCTGAAAAAATTTGAAGTAGGTTTTGCTCCCGATGGGAAAACCCCATTTACCGATGCCGCCCAAAAAGAAGGCTATAAAATTGATTATCTCGAAAAAACCGGGCTGACCATAAAACGCGACGACTGGCTCCGCGACCGCTTTGCTGGCCGGATAATTTTCCCGATTCATAATATTGCCGGTCGGGTAATTGCTTTTGGCGGACGAATTCTGAAAGAGGACAAAAACATCGCAAAATACCTCAATTCCCCCGAATCGGAGATTTACCACAAAAGTAAAGTGTCTGTATGGTATTTTTCAGGCAAAACGTGAAATCTCAAAAACGGAGAAGTGTTATTTGGTGGAAGGTTACACCGATGTGCTTTCCATGCACCAGGCTGGAATAGAGAACGTTGTTGCCTCATCGGGAACGGCGCTCACAGTGGAGCAAATTCGATTGATTAAACGTTTTACACCGAACATCACTATTATTTATGATGGAGATGAAGCCGGAATAAAAGCATCGCTTCGTGGAATTGATTTGGTTTTGGAAGAAGGCATGAACGTAAAAGTGCTCCTTCTCCCCGACGGCGAAGATCCCGATTCGTTTGCAAAGAAAATGGGGGCAAGTGGATACCTCAATTATATTCGGGAAAATGAAACCGATTTTATCCAGTTCAAAACCCGACTTCTATTAAAAGAAACCGAAAATGATCCGGTTGCCAAAGCGCGCCTGATCAGTGATGTTATACGCTCAGTAGCCGTAATTCCCGATTCAATTACCCGATCGGTTTACATCAGGGAATGCAGCAAATTGCTGAACGTGAACGAAGAAGTTCTTTATACCGAAGTTCGAAAGCAAAAACGTAAACAGGCTGACGATAACACCCGCTCAGAGATCAGGGAATCCGCAAAAAAAGTGGCGCCACAAATGGTGCTCCCCGTTTCGGAAACTCCCGGTGAATTTATTGAAGAAGAATTGGTGTTTTTGCGGTTTTTGCTGAAGTATTGCAATGCTCCGCTCTTTGAGGAAGAAAATGAAGAAACTAACGAAACCGATGTCTGGAGTGTGGCCAAGTTCATGACTTATGAACTGGAAAAAGATGAACTGGTTTCAGAAAATATGCTTTTTCAGAAAATCTTTAATGAAGTCAAAACAAACCTGGAAACTCCTGATTTCGATTCATGGAAATATTTTTTACATCATCCGGATGGAGAAATCAGTAAACTGGCTACTAACCTGCTTTTAGAAAAATTTATTGAAAGTAACATTTGGAAAAAAGGCGGTGGTTTTACAGAGGCTGAAGAAGATGTTCTTGATTGGCTGATTCCGAGAGTGATATATGAGTATAAAGTCAAAAAAATACGATTAATGCTGCCTCAAATTGAAGAGGAAATAAATGTTGCATACCAGAAAAATGATTTTGAAAGGGTAATTGAGGAGCAATCAAAATACATCAATTTAAAGCGGGTTGAAAAAGATTTGTCGGATAAACTGGGCAACCGAACTATAAATTAACCAATAGTTATGCGAACTTTATCAATTAAAAACCGGGAAGAAATAGAAGCAGTAATTAAAGCATGCAAAACCTGTTATTTATCCATGTCGGATAATAATAAACCGTATGTTTTACCCATGAATTTTGCACTTGATGGCGATCATATCATTCTTCACAGTGCACAAAGCGGCCGGATGTGGGAAACATTGAAGAAAAATCCATGGGTTTGTATTAACTGGACTTTGGGAGAAGATATTGCATGGCAGGATGTTCGAGTTGGCTGTAGCTACCGGGTAAAATCAAAATCGGTTTTAGTTGAAGGACCGGTAGAATTTGTAGAAGACCATGATGAAAAATACCGACTGTTGAAGTCATTAATGAAGCAATATAGCTCCCGTGAATTTAAATTCGGAAAACCTTCAGTCGAGAATGTAGGAGTTATTAAGGTTCTTATGGAAAAAGTTTCAGCCAAAGATTTTGGGGTTAATGTTGAAATACCCGGCAAAAAAATATAACTATGATTTTCGTAACCGGAGGAACAGGACTAGTTGGCGCTCACTTACTGTTTGAACTTACTTCATCAGGGAAACGGGTAAAAGCTTTAAAACGCAAAACCAGCGACATCAGCCAGGTACTTAAAACATTTTCTTATTATTCCAAGAATTCTGAGGCACTTTTTAAACAGATTGAATGGGTTAACGGAGATATTCTTGATTATTTCTCACTTGAAAAATTATCGAAAGGCGTTACAGAAATTTATCATTGTGCGGCCATAATTTCTTTTGATCCGAAAGAACGAAAAAAAACAATCTCCAATAATGTTGAAGGAACTTCGAACATAGTAAATGCTGCAATTGAAAACGGTGTTAAAAAAATATGCCATGTAAGTTCAGTTTCTGCTTTGGGAAGTGCCGAAAACGGAACGCTGATTACAGAAGAAACCAACTGGGTCCCTTCAAAAAAAGTTACTGGTTATTCGGAAAGCAAATTTTTTTCCGAAGTAGAAATCTGGCGAGGAATGGAAGAAGGTCTGGATGCCGTGATTGTAAATCCATCAATTATTTTGGGACCAACAAAATGGGATAGTGGTAGCGCACAGTTTTTTAAACTGGTAAATGAGAAGTTTAAATTTTATACGCGCGGAGTAAAAGGATTTATTGATGTACATGATGTGGTTAATGCCATGATAACGTTAATGGATGATCAGCATTTTGAAAAAACTAAAAATCAGCGGTTCCTTTTAAATGCCGAAAATTTAAGCATGCAGGATTTATTTTTTCTGATTGCTGATGCACTTGTAAAACCCAGACCAAAATATTTTATCTCCGATTTTTTACAGGGAATTACCTGGAGAGCGGTAAAGCTAATCAGCATTTTTACAGGAAAACCTCCTTTTCTGACACGTGAAATGGCAGAAGCTTCGAACAAAAACAGAGTGTATGATGGCAACAAAATTAAGCAGTTTATCGATTTTGAATACACTCCGATAAAAGATACTATCATTCAAACTTCCGGATTTCTGAAAAGAGATTTGGGCAACTAACCTTGTTTTTAATACTACATTGTTATTTCAAAAGCCACATTGAACGATCTCGAAAATTCGGGAGAAAAGTGATTTGTTCAGTCTTCTACTACGCTCAGACTGACAAACAACAAAAAAGGACGATCTGTTAAATGACTGACCGTCCTTTCGGCGTATTACTAACACTTCCCGCGGGATTAAATCCCGAAAGCATCTTTGATTTTATCTACATAATCCAGTTTTTCCCAGGTAAAAAGTTCCACTTCTTTTTCTATTTTTCCCATGTACGGCGACTCAAAACATTTCGTTACAGTAACAGGTGTTCTTCCCATGTGACCATAAGCTGCAGATTCCAGATAAATTGGATTGCGCAGTTTTAAACGATCTTCAATTGCTGCCGGACGAAGATCGAAAATAGATTTCACTTTTTTTGCAATTTCACCATCAGAAATATTCACATTTTTCTTCCCGTAAGTGTTAACATAAACTCCAACAGGTTGTGCAACACCAATGGCATAAGCCAGTTGTACCAATATTTCATCTGTAATACCTGCGGCTACAAGGTTCTTTGCAATGTGTCTTGAAGCATAAGCTGCTGAACGGTCAACCTTTGAAGGATCTTTTCCTGAAAATGCACCGCCTCCGTGCGCTCCGCGTCCACCATAAGTGTCAACAATAATTTTTCTTCCGGTTAACCCGGTATCTCCGTGTGGACCGCCAATTACAAACTTCCCGGTTGGATTTACGTGATAAACAATATCATCACCAAACAACACTTGTACGCGCTCTGGCAATTTTGACTTTACCCTCGGAATAAGAATATTGATCACATCTTCTTTAATTTTTGCCAACATTGGCTCGTCAGCATCAAACTCATCGTGCTGTGTTGAAACAACAATTGTATGCACTTTTAAAGGTGTGTTATCGTCAGAATATTCAATAGTAACCTGCGATTTTGAATCCGGGCGAAGATAATCCATCAACTTTCCTTCTCTTCTAATAGCAGCCAATTCCAGTAAAATCTCATGCGACAATTCAAGCGACAGTGGCATGTAATTGTCCGTGTCCTTGCAGGCATAACCAAACATCATCCCCTGGTCGCCGGCACCCTGATCATTTTTATCTGCCTTGTCAACTCCGCGGTTAATATCATCGCTTTGCTCATGAATTGCAGTAAGCACACCGCAGGAATCACCATCAAAACGATACGCTGCCTTAGTATAGCCAATTTTGTTGATCACGCCGCGAACAGTCTCTTGTACATCAACATAAGCGTTTGATTTTACTTCGCCGGCAACAACAACCTGCCCGGTGGTTACCAATGTTTCAATAGCCACTTTTGAATTTGCATCGAATGCCAGAAACTGATCCAGCAATGCATCTGAAATCTGGTCGGAAACTTTATCAGGATGACCTTCCGAAACCGATTCACTTGTGAATAAATAACTCATAATCCCTTAAATAAACTGAAATAATTCAGTACGTTAAACATTAAAAATAAACTGTGGGATGTTCGATTGATGTTGAAAAATGCGATTGTTTTAGCGTTTTTTTCATGTGGTTGCAATCAATCTCAAATCTTTCCACGTAGCGGCAGCAAATGTACAACACTTATTTTGAATATTAAAAGAGTTTTTTGAATTATTTATGGTTGTTGCGGTTTCTAAGCGCAAATTTAAAAGGAAGTTGAAAATTCCCTCACCTTGATTTACAGTTTATTGTTTTCGTGTTAGCTCTTGAAAAACACCCTCCAGATTTTTTTGTTTTTCCTGAAGCGTTAATAATGTAAGATTATTTTCAACCGCAAATTTAAAAATTACTGGACGAATATCTTCATCGGTCTCAGTTTCAATTTCCCAAAGTTTTTTAGCGTGCGAAACATTTTTAACACCTTTAATTTTCAGTAATTTTTCTTTTTCAACTTTCTGAACAAATTCTGCAAAAACAACTTGATTTTGTCTGAATTTTCCTGCTTTTACTTCAGCTATTCCACCATCGGCAACAATAATCCCTCTATTGATAATGATTACCCGGTTACAAACCGCTTCTACTTCCTGCATAATGTGAGATGAAAGCATGACTGTTTTATCGCGGCTGATCTCACGGATCAGGTTTCTAATCTCCTCCAATTGATTGGGATCAAGACCGGTAGTCGGTTCGTCTAAAATTAGTACCGACGGATCATGAATAAGTGCCTGCGCCAGGCCAACACGTTGTCGGTACCCTTTGGAAAGCGCTCCTATTTTTTTATGCTGCTCATCGCCTAGCCCGGTCAATGCAACCATTTCGGCAACTTTTTGCTTTTTGTTTTTCAACTTATAAAAACCCGCAGTAATCTCAAGCGATTCTTTCACATATAAATCAGTATAAAGCGGATTATTCTCGGGCAGATAGCCAATATTTCTTCGAATTTCAAGCTTCTCAGGCAAAACTTTTTCTCCGTTAACGAAAACATCACCTTCATCGGCAGGCAGAAAACCGGTAATAATTTTCATCATGGTTGACTTCCCGGCACCGTTAGGTCCCAAAAAACCAACCAGCTCCCCTTCCTGAAGTGAAAAATTTACCGCATCGAGTGCTTTCTGTCTTCCAAATAATTTTGTTATGTTCCTCGTTTCTACACTCATTTATCTATAATTAACAAACAAAAATAGCCCATTCTTTTTATTTTGAAAGCATTAGATTAAATTTGCACGACAGCAATAACAGAATAAAGGACATGGAAAACCGTAATTTCAATTATATAAAGGATTTAACCCGTTATGAAAGGCAGGAAACAAGGGAGGTAAACATTGGTGGAGTTCCTGTAGGAAGCAATAATCCAATCCGAATACAAACCATGACTGATACCGATACGAATGATACGGAGGCTGTTGTGGAGCAGATAATCAGGCTGATTAAAGCCGGAGCTGATTATGTGCGAATGACAGTTAAAAACATTCATGATGCCGAAAACATTCAAAACATCAAGGATGAACTTCAAAAAAGAGGTTATAATGCTCCCCTCATCGCAGATATCCATTTTAACCCAAGACTGGCAGAAATTGCAGCTAAAAAAATATCAAAAGTCAGAATTAACCCTGGTAATTTTTACGACAACAGAGCGCAGTTTATACGCAAGATTTATTCCGACGAAGAATACAAGGAGGAATTAAAAAAAATTGAGGGAATGTTCATCCCTTTCCTTGAATTACTAAAAAAATCGAATACTGCTTTACGGATCGGGGCAAACCACGGATCGCTTTCCGACCGTGTGATGAGCCGTTATGGCGACTCACCTTCAGGAATGACAGAATCAGTGATGGAATTCCTCCGTATTTGCAAAAAGGTGGAATTTAATAATGTAGTTGTTTCGCTAAAATCAAGTAATTCCAGAATGATGGTTTATGCAGTTCGATTGCTGAACTACAAAATGCGGATGGAAGATATGAAATACCCGATCCATTTAGGTGTAACCGAAGCCGGAGAAGGCGAAGACGGTCGAATTAAATCTGCCGTTGGAATTGGAGCATTGCTTGCAGACGGAATTGGTGATACGATTCGCGTTTCATTAACTGAAAGACCGGTTCGCGAAATTCCGGTAGCTATGAAATTGGTCAACCATATTAAGAGTTACGAAAATCATGAACCAATCACAGCTCCGCTGATTGCACAAACCAATCCTTTTGAATATGAGCGCCGCTCTACACGGCCTGTTTTAAACATGGGAGAAAAACAACTTCCGGTTGTTGTTGCCGATTTGGGCGATCGCAGTTTAAGAGAAATGATTCCGATACGGGGAAAGCTGATACCTGATTATTTTCTTTCAGGAAATAAAATTCTGGACATGCAGGGTGAAAGTTACCCGGTAATTTCGCTGGAAGAGTACTTATTTGAAAGTACCCGCTGGGGAAGGATGAAATTTATCCGTACCAACAAAATGGAATTCGACCGGTTTATGAGCAAGCACCCTGAAATTATTACCAAACTGAAACAGACCAGAAAAACCGTATTAATTCTGGAAAGTTTCAATAAAAATCCGATGGCTGAATTGCGTGCTTTCTTTATGACACTGGAAACTCACATTTGGAAAGTGCCGGTTATTCTTTATCGCAGGTACGACGAAAGTGTTCTGGAAGACCTTCAAATAAAAGCATCTGTTGATTTGGGAGGACTTTTAATTGATGGCTACGGAGATGGAATCTGTATTACGAACGACAGTGAAAATATTACTTTCACTGAATTAAAAGATTTAAGCTTTGGCATTCTGCAGGCTAGCCGAATGAGAATATCAAAAACCGAATTCATATCTTGCCCCGGATGTGGAAGGACAATGTTCAACCTTCATGAAACAACACTGAAAGTTAAAGAACATTTCAAGCATTTGGATCATCTGAAAATTGGTGTAATGGGTTGTATTGTAAATGGCCCGGGTGAAATGGGAGACGTTGATTATGGTTTTGTGGGAGGCAGCAGCAATATGATTACGCTTTACAAAGGCTTAAAACCAATAAAAAGAGCTATCCCTTATGAAAGTGCTGTGGAAGAACTGGAAAATCTTATGCGTGAAAACGGCGACTGGAAAGATCCGGATTAATTTTGGTATTACTTTTTGGTTGTAATCCGGCAAAAATATATATCTGATTCTTCGGTACTTCAAATTTCGTTTGTTGAAATTTATTTAATTCGCATGTATTTTACACCCGGAAACGGTTCAACTGAATTATTATCTGCATGTTTTTAATCACAGATTTAAATTTTCTGAAATGGTTGAATAAACATAGGTTCCAATTCTTTCAACCTCAAATAGATTAATAGTTTTGCAAACTAATTTAAAAAACAAAGACCAATGGCAAAAACCTACTGGAAACCTGGTACAATTATTTACCCACTTCCCGCAGTTATGGTAAGTTGCGGTGAGAATCCTGAAGAATACAATATTATAACCATTGCGTGGACTGGAACCATAAACAGCGATCCGCCAATGTGTTACATTTCCGTTCGCCCAGGAAGACACTCTTATGATATTATTAAGCGAACCGGGGAATTTGTAATAAATCTTACCACCGAAGAATTGGCCAAAGCCACCGATTGGTGCGGATGTCGTTCAGGAAGAAAATACAATAAATGGAAAGAAATGAACCTTACACCAGCGCCTGCAAAAATAGTTAAAGCGCCAATCATCCAGGAATCTCCGGTAAATATAGAATGCCAGGTAAAAAATGTAGTTGAACTGGGCTCACATCACATGTTTGTTTCTGAAGTTGTTAGCGTATCGGTTGACGATGAATACCTGAATGAAGAACAAGCATTTAGCTTTTCAAAAGCTAATCCGCTGGTTTATAGCCACGGTCACTATTTTGGTATGGGCAAAAGAATTGGCAAATTCGGCTGGACAGTGGAAAAAAAGAAAAAGAAAAAATAACTTTTCATTGAACATTCATTTTAAAAAATAAGTTGTTATCTCGCAAATGGCTTGAATACTGATAAATCGTTCAAAAGGGAATACAAAAATTAGAAACGATTTATTATAATGAAAACCACATTATTTGTAGGATTTATTTTAATGAATTTTGGCATGGGACACACACATAACCCGTTACTGGCGAATTTTAGCACACCGCATCAAACAGCACCTTTTGATAAAATAAAGAACGAACATTTTTTACCTGCATTCAGCGAGGCGATTAATGAAGGTGAGGCAGAAATTCAAACCATAAAGAATAATCCGGAAACGCCAACATTCGAAAATACGATTGTTGCTCTCGATCGATCGGGGAAATTATTAAACCGTACGGCAGGTATATTTTTTAACCTGATGAGTTCAGAAACGAATGATGAATTACAGCAAATTGCCCAGGAGGTTTCGCCAATGCTAACAAAGTTTCAAAACGACATTGCACTTGACCCAATGCTTTTTGAAGGGGTAAAAGCCGTTTATGATCAGAAAGATCAACTGCAATTGACTACCGAACAACAGACATTGCTGGAAAACACCTACATTGGGTTTATCAGGCAGGGCGCCGGGCTATCGGAAGCTGATAAGGAAAAGTTCAGGGAAATCAGTACAGAACTTTCAAAACTGAGCCTGAAGTTTAGTGAGAATGTGTTGAAGGAAACCAACAATTACGAACTGCATATTACGGATAAAAGCAAATTAAGCGGTCTTCCTGAAAGTGCGCTTGAAGCCGCAGCCGGGCTGGCAAAATCAAAAAACAAAGAAGGCTGGACCTTTACGCTTAACGTGCCAAGCTATCTGCCTTTTATGAAATATGCCGATAATCGTGACTTGCGAAAAGAATTGTACCTGGCTTACAGTTCAAAATCTTTCAGGGGAAATGAATTTGATAACCAGGAAAACGTAAAAAAGATTGTTGCCTTACGTTTACAACTGGCTCAGTTGCTTGGGTACAACAATTATGCTGACTATGTTTTGGAACGTCGAATGGCCATGAACCAGGCAGGGGTTTACAAACTTTTGGATGACTTGTATGAAGCTTCGTTTAATAAGGCAAAAAAGGAAAAATCGGAAGTTCAGGATTTTGCCAACCGCAATGGCTTTAATGGTGAAATAATGCCCTGGGACTGGACCTATTACAGCGAAAAACTTAAGGTAGAGAAGTTCGATTTGAATGATGAAATGCTAAAACCTTATTTTGAACTGAGTAAAGTTGTGGATGGCGTATTTGGTCTGGCAACAGAATTATACGGAATAACTTTTAAACCCAACAAAAATATTCCGGTGTATAATGAGGAAGTTGTTCCTTACGAAGTTTATGATGAAGACGGTACTTTTCTAGCCGTTTTATATACCGATTTTCATCCGCGTGCCGGCAAACAGGGTGGTGCATGGATGAACGATTTTAAAAGCCAGTGGAAAGAAAATGGCATTGATTCCCGCCCTCATATTACAATTGTTATGAATTTTACCCGCCCAACTGAAACGAAACCAGCGCTACTTACTTTCGATGAATTTGAAACATTTATGCACGAATTTGGACACGCGATTCATGGAATGTTGGCCAATTCAACTTACCTGAGTTTATCAGGCACCAGTGTTTTTCGCGACTTTGTGGAACTACCTTCACAAATTATGGAAAACTGGGCTGTTGAAAAAGAGTTTCTTGATCAATTTGCAGTACATTATAAAACCGGTGAAATAATTCCGGCTGAATTGGTAAAGAAAATTGTTGATTCTCAGAATTACCTGGCTGGTTATTTATCCGTGCGACAGTTGAGTTTTGGTTATTTGGACATGGCCTGGCATACACTTGAAAAGCCATTTGAAGGCAGTGTAAAAGATTTTGAAGAAGATGCATGGAAGAAAGCACAAATCTTCCCCCGAATTGATAAAGTTTGCATGAGCACACAATTTAGTCATCTTTTCTCCGGTGGATATGGTGCAGGTTATTATAGTTACAAATGGGCTGAGGTTCTGGACGCGGATGCTTTTAGTGTTTTCAAGGAAAAAGGATTGTTTAATAAAGAAGTCGCAACATCGTTCAGAAAAAATATTTTGGAAAAAGGAGGCTCGGAACATCCGATGGTTTTATACAAACGCTTCCGTGGACAGGAACCAACAGTTGATGCGCTGCTTGAACGAAGCGGGTTAAAATAATTTATTCTTTTTAGAAAATTATTACTGGCTGTTCTGCTTTAGCACTTGTACCTATTTTAGTTGTTTATTTTACGAAAGCAACTAAAATGTTGCGACTTAAAATAATTATTCTTCAGGAAGCTGAAGAACCAAATGATTTTGTTTTTAGAAAAAACAAATATTCTTGCAACATTTCTAAAACTTCACATGTCAAACGATCAGAATGTTTGAAATAACAACAACCAGATATGAAGCTTAAATTATTTAAAACGGTAAGCTTTTTAATTGCCTTTAGCGTCTCAGTAACAGTATTTTCTCAAGAAAAACAGGGTTCTCAAGAAAAAATTTCTCCGAATTTGTTGAGAAATGATTTTTTGTTTTTGCGTGACACATTACAAAAGATACATCCCGGTATATACAGATATATAAGCAAAGCAACTTTCAATCAAATTACGGATAGTTGTTATGATTCAATCCGGGACAGTATGACCACAACTGATTTCTTCACGTTAACAAGTTTTGTTATTGCATCAATTGGAGATGGACATACTAATTGTAAACTTTCTTCTGATGCAACGAAAGAAATTATAAAAACTGCCAAATTCTTTCCCGCAATGGTTGTGTTTATTCATAATAAGGCTTTCATTTATTGTTGCATGCAAGACAGTACACTTAATGCGTCAGAACTATTATCTATAAACAATCAACCTATTGACAAAATTGTACAAAAATTATTTAACTATATCCCGTCAGATGCTTTTATTCAATCGCATAAAAACTGGGAATTAAATGATAACTTTCCGTTACTTTATAATGCTTTATATGGAGAAACAAATAATTATAAAATTACCTGCAAAACACGAAAAGGCGAAATAAAAACAGCAGTATTGCAGGCTGATGCCATTAAGAATATTATTTGTCCATCCCCTTTTCCTCGTCCGGATAAATACCTTCAATTAACCTACACATCAAACAATGTTGCCGTGCTTTCCATTAAAACTTTCTTTGATGGTTACTTAAATCAAACCGGTGAAAACTTTAAAGCGTTCTTAGATTCTGCATTTACTGATATCAGGAATAAAAAAGTAACCAAATTAATTATTGATATTCGGGGGAATCAGGGAGGTAACGATGGAAATGGTGAACTACTTTATTCTTACTTGACTTCAAAACCATTCAGGTATTATTTATCACAGGAAACAGTTACAACAAAGTTTTCCCCCAATAATCATCCAAATTTAGCTTTACAACAACCTCAAAAAAATAATTACTCCGGGAAGGTATTTGTACTTGTCGATGGAAGAAGCTTTTCAGCCAGTGCCGAATTTTCTTCAATAGTTAAAACAAACGACAGAGGAAAATTTATAGGTGAAGAATGTGGTGGCGGTTATTACGGAAATACTTCTGGTGACGAAGCCATGGTAACATTACCAATCACTAAAATTGTAATCAGAATTCCCATGGTTAAATATTCAATGGCTGTAAAAAGTATAGGCAAAGACATTTACAGCATTCAGCCTGACTTTCCTGTATACCAGACTATAGCCGATTTTATCAATGGAGATGATAGTCAATTGAATTATGCTATTAAGTTAGTTGGGGATATTTAAGAAGACGAAATAACACAAGAAAGGCTTAAACACTGAATCTAAAAATACAAATTTTAGCTTTTAAATAATCGACTACAGCGTTTGTCTTGGTTGATCTAAAAATGCCCCAAGCTCTCCTTCTTGACATAGATGTTATCATTGCTAGTGTCATGTCAAGCGTATTTCGTTTAACGTCATGCTGAATTCATTTCAGCATCTCTGTTTAAATACTATATATTCCGAAACAAGTTCGGAATGACGATGCGGCAATTTGAAGTTGACACGACACTAGTTTAGCTTGTATTTTAAATCCCCATAAAAATGCCGCTGTAATTGATAATTTCTTAAAGATTCTTTATTTTTTGCAGTCTAAAAAAGATAGACCAAAGTCATGATTGAAATTCTCAGAAAACGCCGCAGCATCAGAAAATATACTGACCAAAAAATCGAGCAGGAAAAATTAGAGATTTTAAAAGAAGCTGTTTTACGTTCCCCCTCTTCCAAAAACCTGACTCCGTGGGATTTTATTTTTGTTGACGATCAGGAAATTATTCACCAACTGAAAAACTGCAAACCACATGGAACTATTCCGTTGGAAACGGCACCGCTTGCTGTAATAATCTGTGCCGATGAAACCATTAACGATGCATGGGTTGAAGATTGTTCCATTGCTTCTATTATTTTACAACTGACCGCCCAGTGGCTTGGATTAGGAAGTTGCTGGGTACAGGTTCATAACCGTATGCATTCCGATAAAATTTCTTCTGAAAAATACATTCAGGAGTTAATAGGAGTTCCTGAAAAGTTTCGAATATTAAGTATCATTTCCGTTGGTTATCCGGCAAAAACCCGCAATGGAAAACCTTATGAAGAACTTCAATTTGAAAAGATCAGGTGGAATAAGTTTTAAATCTAATTGCTAACTACTCAATTCTAAAATCTCATCATTAAAAGAAATCGTCAAATCCTTTGGTTTTGTTTTCAGGTTTAGTATCGTCACAATCGAGATTGATATTGAAATTTGGCGGACTTTTGAATTCTTGCTCCTCGGTAATTCCCAACGATTTGTCAGCCAATACTTTTTTATAAAAATAACCCCAAATCGGTAATGCCATATTTGCTCCCTGCCCCGATGCCAGCGTTCGGAAATGGACACTTCTTAAATCTGCGCCGGTCCAAACACCCGCACAAAGTTTTGGAGTCATTCCAATAAACCATCCGTCAGAGTGGTTTTGAGTAGTTCCTGTTTTTCCTGCAATCTGCATTGTATTCTTAAATTGTCCGTACGCGGGGCGGTTTCTAAGCCTTATTCCAGTACCTTCATTTATTACACCTTCTAACAAATTTAACATCAGGTAGGCTGTTTGCGGATCAATTGCTTCATGTTTTTGGGGTTGAAAAGTTGCAATAACATTACCATGCTTATCTTCAATTCTAGTCACAAAATAAGGCTTTACGTAAACCCCAAGATTTGCATAAGTATTAAAAGCCCCAACCATTTCGTACAAAGTTACATCCGAAGTCCCTAAAAACATGGAAGGAACTGGATCAATATAACTGTAAACTCCCAGTCGTTTCATCACCTCAACCACAGCCTGCGGGCTAAACTGTTTCATCACCCACGCCGAAATTTTATTTTTTGAATTTGCCAACCCCCATTTTAAGGTAACCATTTGTCCATCCATTGCATCATCTTCTTCCGAATCCTTGGGTTCCCAAATGGTGCCATCCGGCATTTGAAATTGTTGGCTTACATAAGGAACCTTTGTACAAGGAGTGTAATCCGTTTTGCATGGCAAGTGTGTATAAAAACGGCTTAACTGTTGATCCCACCTGGCGCTTCCCAGTTTTTACCATGTCATACATAAAATACTTATAATTGGGCCCTCCTACATAAGCTTTAACTTTCCCTGTTTCGGGTTCCATTGCCATAAACGAAGAACGGAAAAAACGCAGATACCATTTTATGGAATCAAGCGGTGTCATGGTAGTGTCAATCTCACCGCGCCATGAAAAAACAGTCATATCAACCGGCTGATTAAAGTTTTCCTTAATCTCGTTAAAACTCATTCCGCCTTTTCTTAATACACGGTATCTTTCACTCTGCTGAATTAATCGATTCAACAGATCATCCACTTCTTCCGAAGACATATTATCCCCAAATGGTGGATTTTGAAGATCCTTCATATTATCATCGAACAATGGTTGTAAATCTCCCTTTAAATGTATTTCCACTGCTTCGTTGGCATATTTCTGCATCCTTGAATCGATAGTTGCATATATTTTAAGACCATCTGTATAGACATTGTATTTTTCACCGTTTGGTTTTACATTTTTATTGCACCATCCAAACAGTGGGTTATTATTCCATTCATCCAAATCTTCTCTATATAATGCATCCCTGTAATGTTCATTCATCCAGGAAGGATAATCGCTTAATTCAGGTTTGGTTCTGTTCATCACTAACCGCAGGTACTCCCTGAAATAAGGTGCAATTCCTAATTTATAATCGACTTTACTGTAATCGAGATCAAGTGGCAGTTGTTTCACTGAATCCCGAACCTCATTGGTGATATACCCGTATTTTGCCATCTGGTTTAATACCACATTTCTACGTTGCAAAACCAATTCCGGTCTGCGGACAGGATTGTACAGCGATGAGTTTTTTGCCATCCCTACCAGCATGGCCGATTGATCTAATTTCAGTGAATCAGGAGGTACGCTAAAATAAACCTGTGCGGCCGATTTTATGCCGACAGCATTGTTCAGATAATCATATTTATTCAGATACATCAGGATAATCTCTTCCTTAGTATAACTTCGTTCGAGTTTTACAGCAATCACCCATTCTTTGAATTTTCGTAATGCAAGTTGAACCATTCCAAGGTTTTCATCTCTTGGAAAAAGCATTTTTGCCAACTGCTGGCTAAGCGTACTACCACCTCCCGAACTTGAGTCACCGGTGAGGATTCCCTTAAACACGCGCACTAAACCCCTCAAATCAACTCCTGAATGTTTGTAAAAGCGAACATCTTCTGTTGCGATTAGAGCGTGAACAAGATTTGGTGGCAAATCTTTGTAGTCTACAGAACTGCGATTTTCACTAATAAAATATTTGTCGAGAATTTTCCCGTCGCTGGAATAAATCTCCGATGCCAAAATACTTTTTGGATTTTCCAGTTCTTCAAAACTTGGCATAAACCCCAAAGAACCTTTGGCTATCAGGTAGAAAAATAAAAAGCCAAAGACAATAACAAGCGCCACAACCGACCAAAATGCAATAATATATTTTTTAAAACTGATTTCCTTTTTTGACATGAACATTATGATTTTTAACCATTCGGCAAATATATATGATTTGACTCACCCGACAACAAACCTAACGTTTACGTTGCCATTAATATTTTTATTTTAAAAAAATAAAATCATCATTCTCAATTAAATAGATTTAAAAATAATGAATGAAATTTTGAACTTAGCCTTGGTTTTGCTTTAATTTGCAGAAATTTTGAAAAAGCTTATGCACGAAAATCTTGTTATAGTTGAGTCACCAGCCAAGGCAAAAACCATTGAAAAGTTTCTCGGGAAAGACTTTGTGGTTGCTTCAAGCATGGGACATATCAGGGATTTGGAAAAGAAAGATTTTGGTATAGATATCGAAAAAAAATTCAAGCCCAAATACATCATTTCTCCCGACAAACGCAAAATTGTAGCTGAACTTAAAAAGTTGGCTGGCGATGCAAAAATAGTCTGGCTCGCTTCCGATGAAGACCGTGAAGGAGAAGCCATTGCCTGGCATTTAAAAGAAGTTTTAAAATTAAAACCTGAAAACACCAAACGAATTGTATTTCATGAAATTACGAAGGATGCAATTTTACATGCGGTAAAAAATCCCCGCGATATTGATGTTAATCTGGTAAATGCTCAACAGGCACGCAGGGTCCTTGACAGGATTGTTGGTTTTGAAGTTTCGCCGGTACTTTGGAAAAAGGTAAAACCATCACTTTCTGCCGGAAGAGTGCAATCAGTTGCAGTACGTCTAATTGTGGAACGAGAGCGCGAGATCATTAATTTTATAAGTGAATCTTCATTCCGGGTGGTCGGATATTTTCTGGTCAAAGACAAAGAAGGAAAACTTACCGAACTCAAAGCAGAATTATCAAAACGTTTTGATACCAGCGAAGAAGCCTACCAATTTCTTGAGAAATGCAAATCAGCTTCATTTCGGGTTGAAGACGTTGTAAAGAAACCGGCTAAACGTACACCAGCTAAACCGTTCACCACATCCACTCTTCAACAGGAAGCAAGCCGTAAACTTGGATTTTCGGTTTCACAAACAATGGCAGTTGCCCAACGACTTTACGAAAACGGGAAAATAACTTACATGCGTACCGATTCAGTAAATCTTTCCGGGCTTGCACTTAGTACTGCAAAGCAAAAAATTGAAGAGCTTCATGGTGAAAAGTATGTAAAGATCAGAAAATATAAAACAGTTTCCAAAGGCGCACAGGAGGCTCACGAAGCTATCCGACCAACTTACATGTCGCAGGAAACTGTTGATGGAACTGCACAGGAACAACGTTTATACGAGCTGATTTGGAAAAGAACCATTGCTTCTCAAATGGCTGATGCCATTCTTGAAAAAACAACCGTTTCAATTGCAATATCAAATTCATCAGAAAAATTTTTAGCCACAGGAGAAGTAATTGTTTTCGATGGATTTTTAAAAGTTTATATCGAATCGACTGATGACGAAAATGGGAACAATAATGGTGATGAAATCATTCCTCCATTAAAAGCGAATGATATTTTAGAAATGAATTCGATAATTGCTACTGAGCGATATTCCCAGAGGCCTCCAAGATATACGGAAGCTGCACTGGTAAAAAGACTGGAAGAACTTGGAATAGGAAGGCCATCTACTTATGCACCTACAATAACAACAATTCAAAACCGAAATTATGTAGTAAAAGAAGATCGACCTGGTATAGAACGTCAATTTGAAGTAGTTACTTTAAAAAATAATAACATTGGTAAAAAATTGAATGTTGAAATTGCGGGTACAGAAAAATCAAAATTATTCCCTACAGATATTGGCATGGTAGTAAACGATTTTCTTACAGAGAATTTCGAAGAAATTATGGATTTCAATTTTACCGCCAGTGTTGAAAATGACTTCGACGATATTGCTGACGGTAAAAAAGTTTGGTATGAAATGATCGATAAATTTTATCAGCCATTTCATCAAAAAGTAGAAAACGCGCTGCAAAATACTGAACGATCGAAAGGTGAAAGGATATTGGGAATGGATCCAAATACAGGGAAACAGGTTTCCGTTAAAATTGGTCGTTTTGGCCCTATTGCGCAATTAGGTGAAGCTTCTGCGGACGGGGAAGGAGAAAAACCTCAATTTTCAAGTTTACATGCCAGTCAAATTTTGGAAACCATAACATTGGAAGAAGCACTTGATTTATTCAAACTCCCGCGCGAATTAGGTGAATTTGAAAATAAAAATGTTACTGTGGGAATTGGAAGATTTGGTCCTTATATTCGACATGACAATAAATTTGTTTCACTTGGAAAAGATGATGATCCGTATGATGTTAATCTTTCGCGTGCCATTGAATTAATTGAAGCGAAACGTCAAAAAGACAAGCAGGCAGTGATTCTTACATTTAATGAAGAGCCTGATTTAAAAGTGTTAAACGGACGCTGGGGACCGTATATTTCTTTCAAAAAGAAAAATTATAAAATTCCAAGGAATGTTGAAGCAGATAAATTAACACTGGAGGATTGTTTAAAGATTATAAACGAAGCTCCGGATACGAAGACGAAAAGAACAAGAAAAAAATAAGGGGTAAAGGCAGATGATTAATCATTTGCCTTTATTTTTACACCTAAAACAAAAAACATATGGATGTTCGCCATTATTTTGATCCGGTTGATTTTTCAAGATACTCACAGCCTGGTTTTTTAAATCCAAAATATACACTTGGTGCCCGTATTGAAAAAACAATGAATTCTTTTTTGCCAGAAAAAACAGATCAAATTGATATTGCTATTTTGGGTATTCCTTTTGACAGTCGGGCAGAAGATAACTTTATTTCGGAAGCACCTGATAAGATAAGAGAAGAACTTTATCAACTGGCACGTATTAACAAAAATTTAATGATTGCCGATTTTGGAAATCTGAAAATATCAAAAACAGCAAAAGAAAACTATCAGGCTGTTCGTGATTTAGTAGATTATTTCAATGATCTTGATGTAACAATGATCATTTTAGGTGGGAGCCAGGACCTGACTATTGGAATTAGCCAGGCATTCCAAAATAATCCATTTTACTCACTTTCAGTTATTGACGCACGGTTAGACATTAAATCAGGAATTGAACCGACAACATCAAAAAATTTTCTTTCCGGCGTGTTCAAATTAAACCCTAAATTATTTCAATTTAATCTTATTGGATATCAAAGCTATTTAGTACCAGTAGAATATTTATCAAAAACTAAAGGAATCAATCAACACCTGAGACTTGGTTTATTAAGGGAAAATATGGCTTTAACTGAACAGGTATTTCGTAACAGTGACGTTGTTTCTTTCGATATTGGCTCAGTAAAGTTTGCTGACGCTCCGACATCTAATGTTATTTCTCCAAATGGATTACGCAGCGAGGAAGTATGCCAGCTTTCAAGATATGCTGGAATTGCTGATCGTATAAAAGTGTTTGGCCTCTTTGAAACCGATCCGGGTAAAGATGTTCATCCGGCATCAGTTAAACTTGCATCACAAATTATCTGGTATTTTATCGAGGGATTTGCTGAACGTAGTTCAAAGAATGCTAAAGCGCTAGAAAATAATACGGTTTATAAAGTTGAAGTAGAAAATGTTGATCTCCCGATTGTATTTGTTCGAGACTTACAGACTGATCGTTGGTGGATGGAAATAAAAACTATTCATGGTGAGAAGCGATATTTTGCCTGTTCCGAAAAAGAATATCTTCAGGCTTCAGACAATGAAATTCCTGAATTATGGTTAAAATATGTACAAAAAACGGATGAAATATTAAAATAAACCAATAAAGACAACGTTCTTTGCTTACATTATTAAATGAAATTTGTTTCAAATCGCTTTTTTTTTATTTCTTTAAACAAGGATTGAAATGACTAAACAGCCGCATTCGATAGGAGTATGAAAAAAATTATTTCTTTTTTATATTTATTTTTTATCGTTAATTTAGCAGCGTTTAGCCAGCAGGACCCACAATTTACGAATTTTATGGAGTATAAGTTGGGCGTTAATCCGGGTTTTGCAGGAACAGATGGAACAATTAGCGGTCTTATTTTAAACCGTTATCAGTGGGAGGGATTTTTGGGGGCTCCTAAAACGTTGGTTTTTAGCGCAAATGCATCTATTGATGCTTTTGGTTCTCCCGGAGGAATTGGATTTAATGTTGTTGATGACCAATTAGGATTTGAAAAAAATACTCAGATAAACATTAATTATTCATATATTAAGGCGTTAAACTTTGGAAATCTGGGAATTGGTTTATCTTTGGGATTGTATAGTAAAAACATTAACGGAGAGTGGAAAGTTCCGGATGATAATTTAGGTATATTTACACAACCAGAATCCGATCCGGCAATACCGCAGGGAGATGTGAGTCAGATGGCGTTAGATGCGGGATTAGGATTATACTTGAAAACGAATAAATATTATTTGGGAGCCTCGGTTACACATATCAACCAGGCTTCAATAAAATTTAGTGATTTGGCAAGTACTTATATGGTAAGACATTATTATTTAATGGGTGGGTACAATATAAAGTTATCTGATCCGTTATTTGTGTTGCGACCTTCGTTCTTGTTTAAATCTGATTTAGCAGGTTGGCAGTTAGATTTAAACACAAATGTTGTTTTTGATGAACGATTTTGGGGAGGGATTTCATATCGTGTACGTGATGCAATTGCTTTACTGTTGGGGATGGAGATGGAGAATGGATTGCGATTTGGATATTCCTTCGATTTAGTAACATCGGCTATTGGACGTGACGGGTTTGGTTCACACGAACTTTTTGTAAGTTATTCTTTAGATTTGGAAAAGAACCGGACTCAAAAGTATAAAAGTATAAGATTTTTATAAACCGACATTTATTGAACTTATGAAACGAACCTTTGAATTTACACGTTATGATAGACTTATAATAGGGGCGTTTTATTTGTTTATGTATAAATAAAAGATGATTTACATAATGAAAAAGCTTCTATTAGTTACATTTGCGATCTACAATGTATTCTTATTTACCAGCTGTAGTAATCCAGGTAATGGTGAATTAGTGGGAGTACAACACAGACCTAAATTTAGAGAAACGCAGCCTTATGGAATGGTATATGTAAGGAGGGGTAGTTTTAATCTTGGACCAAGTGATCAGGATCCTAGTACATCCGGAGTTCCAACCAAAACAAAATCGCAGGAGGCCTTTTGGATGGATGATACTGAAATAACCAATAATGAATACCGGCAATTTGTAAATTGGGTTCGAGATTCAATTGCTCGCAAAATGTTGGGTGATCAATATCCTGATTTTTTGATTACAGAAGATCGCGATAATAATCCGATCGACCCACCAATCATTAATTGGCGTGAAAAAATTGATTGGGAGGACCCTGATTATCAGTTGGCGATGCAGGATCTTTATGTTCCTGAAAATGAACGTTTTTTTGGGAAAAAGGAAATCGATTCCCGAAAATTGATATACGAATATTGGTGGATTGATTATGAACAAGCAGCTAAAAGAAGCAATAGTTACAATTTTAAAACCCAGCAATACGACGGAAGTGTTTATGATATTGATGGTAACTTAAATCCAATCACTAACCGTTCATCATTTATAATGAGAGATCAGGTACAGGTATATCCGGATACTTTATGCTGGATTCGCGATTTTACCTATTCATATAATGAACCACTTGCTACAAGATATTTTTGGCATCCGGGATTCGATGATTACCCAGTAGTTGGAGTTACCTGGAAACAGGCAAATGCTTTTTGTAACTGGAGAACAAGAATACAGGAAAATTTCCTTGCTTCAAAGGGTGAACCAAGTATGCAAGACTACCGGTTACCAACTGAAGTAGAATGGGAATATGCAGCAAGAGGCGGAAAAGAATTTTCTATGTATCCTTGGGGAGGTTATTATTCAAGAGATAGCAAAGGCGTTTTCCTGGCTAACTTTAAACCTTTGCGTGGAAATTATGTGGAAGACGGAGGAATTACTACAATGAAGGTTGGAAGTTATGACCCGAATGAGTATGGTATATATGATATGTCAGGAAATGTAGCCGAATGGACTTCTTCGGCATACGACGAAGCAGGGTATAACTATTTAAGCGATTTAAATCCTACATTTACATATAATGCACTACCCGATGATCCACCGGTGATGAAAAGAAAAGTCATCCGTGGTGGTTCATGGAAAGATATTGCATCATTTATTCAGGTTTCTACAAGAAGCTTTGAATATCAGGATACTACAAAGTCATTCATCGGATTCCGTTGTGTGCGTTCAACTTTTGGAGAAGAATTCTAAAATGTAACCATAACTTTATCAAAATAGATATGAATATCGGAGAATTATTTAAGACAAAAAGGTGGAAAACATTCATGGGCTATGTATATGGATGGGGTGCAGCAGTTGTTATGATTGGTGCATTATTTAAACTTGAACACCTTCAATATTCAGGCGTTTTGCTTGCAGTGGGTCTTTGTACAGAGGCTTTCATTTTCTTTTTATCCGCTTTCGAACCACCATTGGAACAGCCGGAATGGAGTCGTGTTTATCCGGAATTGAGAGAAGATTATGAACTCGAAGGTTTCGATGAACTTGAAAAAAAAGGTAAAAAGGGCTTTGATGAGCTTTTTGGAAACTCGGAATTAACACCTGAATTACTTAACAAGGTTGGAAAAGGATTGAACGATCTGAGTAATACCGCAAAAGGAATAAGCGATATTTCTTCAGCAACTCTTGCAACCGATATGTATGTTAAAAATATGGGGTCAGCATCCGAGTCAATGAATACGCTGGCAGAGATCAATAATAAGGCTAATGAATCAATTCACAAGTCAGTAGGATCTCTTGTCGATTCATATTCAACAACTGCGCAAAAAATATCCGAATCTGGATTGAGTACCATTGATAAAATTCATAAAAGTGGTGAACAATTTTCAGCCCAGCTTGCAGAAACTACAAAACGCTTGGCTGAAACCTACCAGAATGCAGGTTCTTCGGTTTCATCTGAAATTGAAAATATTAAAGACAGTTCAAAAGAATATGCGACAAATCTTCAAAAACTGAATGGGAATCTGAATGCATTAAGTTCAAATTTTGAAAATCAGTTAAAATCTACTGAAGAGCAGTTTAAGGCAAGTCAGATTTTTAGTAAAGATATGATGGAGATGAATAATTTATTGGTTGCATCAGTCGACGAATTAAAAAAATATAAAGAAAATGCCGAACAGTTAAATAAAAACCTTGAATCGTTGAATACGATTTATGGTAATATGCTGGGGGCAATGAATTATAAAAAATAGAACAAGCCTATGGGTGCAAAGAATTGCCCGGAAACCCCGAGGCAAAAAATGATTAATATGATGTACATTGTGCTAACAGCAATGTTGGCATTAAATGTAGCAGCTGAAGTTCTTGAGGCATTTCGTTTGGTTGATGCCAGTTTGCTTCATACAATGGAGGGAGTTGAGGCAAAAAACCGACAGGTATATGCTGCTTTTGAACAAGCATATGCTGAAAATCCAGTTAAAGTCCAGGAATGGAAAGACAAAGCAGATAATGTTCGTAAGAATTCAGCCGATTTGATTTCATATATTTCATCGCTGAAGGAAGAGTTGGTTAAGTATTCCGGAAGTGAGCCTGTAAATCGGGATAACCCTTACGATGCTGATCGATTTAATTTCGTCACCCAAGGTGGAGATACGCTTGAAATTAAAAAAGAAGATGATTTGAATGGACCTTCGGAATATTTAATTACCCAAAAAAGGGCAAATGAATTAAAGGAAAAAATTATTGCTTATAAAAATAATTTGGTTGGGAACATCAATGAAGATGATACTGAATTCAGAGAAACTATTTTGTCCATGCTTGAAACTCCTGACCCTACGGCCGGCTTAAAAGAGGCAGATGAACAAAAGACCTGGGAATCTCAGTATTTTGAAAACAAACCTTTGATTGCAGTATTGACAGTACTTTCAAAAATGCAGATTGATGTTACAAACTCGGAAGCAAATGTAATTAACTATCTGTACGCACAAATTGATGCCGGTTCATTTAAGTTCAATAGCTTAGGGGCTAAGGTTATTGCCAAATCAAATCTTGTATTCCAGGGAGAACCTTATGAAGCCGAAGTATTTCTTGCTGCTGAAGACACTACCCAGCAACCTCAAATAATTATTAATGGAAAAGATGCTGAAGTAATAGACGGTAAGGCCACTTATAAGGTTAATACAAATGAACCCGGGACTTTTAAATGGAGTGGACTTATAAAATATAAAACTCCTGCCGGTATTATACAAAATTATCCGTTTGAACAGGAGTACCAGGTTACCAAGCCGAGTATTACCATGGCGGCAACCAAAATGAATGTATTTTACAAAGGATTAAAAAATCCATTTGATGTCAGTGGAGGAGGAATACCTAATGAAGACCTTGAAGTGACTATGACCAATGGTAAAATTACTAAATCA
Source organism: uncultured Prolixibacteraceae bacterium (assembly GCA_963849985.1). GTDB lineage: Bacteria > Bacteroidota > Bacteroidia > Bacteroidales > Prolixibacteraceae > Draconibacterium. The sequence goes on from CAWKJY010000024.1 coordinate 44,623, forward strand.
GGAGACGCATGGGTTGTAGAGCCTACCGATTTGGATGAACAAGGTAAGGGAAAAACAAAAGTTTCTGTTTATCAAAAAATTGGAAGTACACGTAGGTTAGTTGGCTTCTCAGATTGGCGAGTAAAAAGAGTACCTGATCCTGTAGCTCAGGTTGCCGGACAATCAGGAGGTGATATTCGTAAAGAATCTCTTGAAATTCAGGACGGAGTACAAGCTGTTTTGGAAGATTTTGACTTTGATTTCAAATACACAGTTACGGAATTTGAGGTACAAACCACAGAAGGTGGTTATGCTGTTAGAAGAAAATCTAACAATAACAGATTTACTGATGACCAGAAAACATTATTAAAAAGAGCAACCACACAAAGTATGGTTTATATTGGTAATATTAAAGCAAGGGGAGATGACGGTTTAATCCGTGACCTTGACCCAATTACATTTACAATACGATAATTATGAAAAAGTTAGTAGTATATTTTGGAGTTATTGTATTCTTGTTATTAGGAATAAGTTTACAGTCAAAAGCGCAGATTATTAACGGTGCATTTAAACGTACCGATATTATGGAGAAAAAGCCAATGCCATTAGCATCGGTTCGGGAGGCTGACATTTTTTGGTCACAAAAAATATGGCGCATTATTGATGTACGTGAGAAAATGAACCAGACTTTATTTTATCCTACAAAAGAAATTGACGGAAGAATTAATTTGATAAAACTTTTGCTGAATGGGATTGAAAATGGGCAGATTACACCTTATGATGCCAGTTTCGATGATGATTTTAAGATACCTCTAACCTTGGATCAAGTAAAAGAAAAGTTTGGCGCTACTGCTACACAAGAAGAAAAAATCGATTTTGATACTGGTGAACGTACTATGGTTACTGTTCAAAGTGAAGCCCGTGATACAGAGGTAAAACAATATATGCTTAAAGAAGAATGGTATTTTGATAAAGGAACATCAACACTGAATGTGCGTATTATTGGAATATGCCCGATACGTGAGTATGTTCGTGAAGGAGATACTTCCGGACAGGTCCAAAGAGAAAAATTATTTTGGGTATACTATCCTGAGGTAAGACCTTTACTGGCAACAAATGTGGTACTGAATCCTTATAACCCGGCACAACAATTGTCATTCGACGATTTATTTATCAAGAGATTATTTCACAGCTATATTACAGCAGAAGAGAATGTATATAATAATCGGGTTATCAATGATTATCTTGCTGGAAAGGACGCAATGCTTGAATCAAAACGAATTGAAAATAAAATATTCAATTTTGAACAAGACCTTTGGGAATACTAATTAGGTCGGACTAATAATTCAACCTTATGATCTCATAAGGTTTTTTTTTGAGATGCCACGTGCAAAACAATTACAATCAGGAATGAGAAGAAGAGCAGTCATATTTTTTAGCTTTATACTTGCATTGCTTTTCGTTTCATGTCAGAAAGCCGAAGACTATCTGCCTGGGAAAAAGGGCAAAAAGTCAGAATGGTTTGAACCGAGTCCCTATGGCATGGTATATATTCCACGTGGGTCGTTTCGTATGGGACCTTCCGGGGATGAAGTCACCCGCTATACCCCAACAAAGACAGTAACCAACGATGCTTTTTGGATGGACGATACTGAAATCACCAACAATGAATATCGCCAGTTTGTGTATTGGGTTCGGGATTCTATTGCCAGAAAATTACTGGGTGAAACCTACACCGATTTTGTTATTACAGAAGATAACTATGGTGCCCCACTTGATGAGCCCATCATTAACTGGCGGGAACCTATTGATTGGAAAGATCCGGATTACCTGACTGCCATGGAAGATTTGTATATTCCTGAACAGGAACGTTTTATACACAGAAGAGAAGTCGATTCCCGAAAACTTATATACGATTATTATTGGGTAGACTATAAACAAGCTGCCAAACGCAGTAACAGTTACAATTTTGAAACGAAGAAATACGAAGGAAATATAGTAAATGTTGATGGCGATGTTGTCCCGATCCAAAACAGAAGCTCGTTTCTTATGCACGAATCTGTTCCCATATATCCTGACACATTATGTTGGATTCGTGATTTTGCTTATACTTATAATGAACCATTTACACTAAAGTATTTTGCACATTCTGCATTTGATGATTATCCGGTTGTTGGTGTTTCCTGGAAACAAGCCAAAGCATTTTGTAACTGGCGCACAAATCTAAAAGCTGTGGCAAACAGTAGAATAAATGAAACACCCGCCCATGACTTTCGGCTTCCTTCAGAATCGGAGTGGGAATATGCAGCACGTGGGGGCTTAATGGAAAGTTTGTATCCATGGGGCAGTTATTATACACGAAACGATAAAGGTTGTTTTATAGCCAATTTTAAACCTCTCCGTGGAAATTATGTAGCAGATAGCCCCACAACTACAACCACAATGAAAACCGGAGAATTTGATCCAAATAATTATGGTTTGTATGATATGGCAGGAAATGTGGCAGAGTGGACGAACACCGCTTTTTTTGAAGCTGGGTACGATATGATGAGTGACTTAAACCCTGAAATAGAATATAATGCAAAAACAGATGATCCTCCTGTCATGAAGCGAAAAGTAGTCAGAGGCGGATCGTGGAAAGACACCAACTATTTTATTCGTACATCAACCAGAAGTTTTGAATATCAGGATACCACAAAATCATATATTGGTTTTAGATGTGTTAGAACTTCTTTCCGAAACGACTTACAAAATCGTTAGAGATTTTCTTTTAATTAAGCAGAGAGACGCATTCAATTTTTGGTAATTTTTTGGATATATTCGTTTTTATTCGTTTTGACATTTAAGACATACACCCCTGAAACCTCTTCTGAAAGATCTATATCATTGGTGTTTCCAGGAAAGTTCTTTAATAATTTTCCGTTAAGATCATATAAGGTAAGCTCACTTATCTGTTCGTTATTCATAACTGAAATGTGAAAATGTCTGTTTGAAGGATTTGGATAAATTAAAATAGAATTTTTCAGTTGTTCGGGCGCAACTTTCAAAATTTCATCTGTTTTGGAAATCAACCATAGATCCGGATCTATAACTACATGTCCAACTTTAAAATCAACGTCAAGCAAAAATTGCTGATTATTATGTGTATTAACCAACCGAAAATCCATAGAATCGATTTTTTCCGAATTATAGAGTCTGACCGGCACAGGCATTTCAAAAAAATCAACCGATTCATGAGATGTACTTTGTGATAAGTCTATCCAGGTTTTACCATTCTCAGTGGTTCCGAATTCAATTGAATAAATCGGGTATCCTTCTCCATAATACCAATCGTTGAAAAATTCCGTTAAGCTCGTATCTCCTGCTTCTTCCATGTGCTGAACAAACTGCTTATTTTTTGCAAATCCCCCTGCAATTTTTGGATCACTAAAATAAGCTTGCATCCCTTTGAAAAAATTATCATCTCCTAGTATCCAGCGCAGCATGTGTAATAAATATGCCCCTTTTGAATAAGACAACCTATTGTTAAAAAGCGTATAAAAGTCTGATGTATCATTGGCAAAAACAGAACCACCAGGTTGACTAAGAATTTTGTTTAAAGTAATACTTTTCCAAACATTCCAAAGCTCTGTTAAATTTTCATACGCCAAGCCTGTCATGTAAGTAGCAAATCCTTCATTTAACCAGATATCCTGCCATGAACCAAGAGTTATATAATCACCAAACCACTGGTGAGCTAATTCATGTGCCACCAAATCAAAACTAAAATTATACATAAAACTCATGGTCTGGTGTTCCATCCCTCCATGCCAGCCAAACTGCGCATGTCCGTACTTCTCATTTGCAAACGGATAGTCCCCGATCAGAGTATTATAGATTTTCATTATATCAACTGTTCTCGAAGTTTGAGTTTTTGCTTCATCAATACTTTCGGGATAAACATAGTTTTCAATTTTCATTATCTTCCCATCATCAAACCTGAGGGTATCATTATAAACTTCATAATTTGTGGTGGCAATAGCAACCAAATAAGTTGCAATTGGATAACGGTGTTTCCAATGCATTGTGCGGTACCCCTGTGAGACCGAGTCTGAAACAAGAATTCCATTACTGGCTGTTCGATATATTTCAGGTGTCTTTACAATGACATCAATTGAGTCTATTTTATCCATAAGCGATTGTTTACAAGGCCACCATTCCATTGCTCCAAACGGTTCTGAAAGTGTCCACAGAACAGGAATATCAGAATGTTTCCCTACAGAAAACGAACCATCTTCAGCATTCGGGTCTGGAATACCCTGATAAAAAATAGACAGAGAATCCACATCATTTACTTGCAGTGAAGGATACAAAGGGATAATTATTTTGTTATTCAATTGCTGAAATTCTATTAAATCATGGTTATGAAGAATTGAATCCACATTCAATTGATCAATGAGGTCAAATTCAATGGTATTCATATCATTTATTTGACTTTTAAAGTAAGAAGTAATTTCTCCTTTTATATATTTTACTGACGGATCAATTTCCCATACCATTCGCTGATATGTCAGGTCATAATTGGAATAGTCAGCACTTTCAGTAAATGTTGACTTCAGTTTGAAATGCTCTCTTTCAATTGAAGCTATTTCTTTAGTATTTATGGGTTTCTGAACTTGTGAAAATCCATTGAGAACCATTAAGTTTATCAGAAAAATCAAGAAATTTTTCTTACGCATCTTATTTCATTGTTTACAAACCACAATTTTGCTAGAACCGAATAAATTAAATAAAAAATAAATCTTCTAAATTTAGCCATTTTAATAAAATTGATTATTCCCAAATGTTGATTTATTTATCTTTATTGTTTCAGGTAAATATCAATTTGCTTTTCAACAAAACAGTAACCCAATTGTTGAGATAGCATCTAAAAATACAAAAAGGAAAATATGAATAATATTATTGAACATATCCCAATTATTACTACCCTTTTTTCAATTTATTTTATCAAAGAAATTTATACTCATTACAAGCAACGCAAAACAAAATACCTGCTTTGGTGGACTATTGGTGTTCTTACTTTTGGATTAGGAACATTATCGGAAAGTATAAATGTATTATTTGGGTGGAATTCAGTTAATCTTAGATACTGGTATATTGTTGGGGCATTATTAGGCGGATTCCCGCTTGCTCAGGGATCAGTTTATCTGCTCATGAAACGGAAGTTTGCTGATTTCACTACCTACTTTTTTGTTGCTTTAATTTTGGTTGGGTCGATTAGTGTAATCTTAACCCCAATTAAAATTCCGGAAGGTTTTGAATATAAACTTACCGGTGCAGTCTTCGAATGGAAATGGGTGCGTTTTATTTCTCCTTTGATTAATCTTTATGCTTTCATTTTTTTAGTTGGCGGGGCTATCTATTCTGCAATCAAATATTATCGAATGGTAGATAAAGAGGCACGTTTTAAGGGAAATGTTTTTATTGCTATTGGTGGATTACTTCCGGGAATTGGGGGTACATTGACCCGGATGGGACATGTAAATGTTTTATTTGTAACCGAGTTAATTGGATTAATTATGATCTTTATTGGTTACAGAATTATCAGGTTAGATAAAAGAAAAGTAGCTACAACCTAATAAAATCAATATTAGTTTTCTAATTAAATTTGTTATTCAGAATAACCCAACCATTTATATTCATAAAGAAATTAAACTTTTAAAAAGATGAAAGGCCGGTTCAACAACCAGCCTTTTCTCAATCAACCTAAACCTAAACTAAACCAAAAACCAAACCATCATTATGGTAAGTAAATATAGAAATTTACTTTTTGTGGTACATTTATAACAACATGAGTTCAAAATAGTTCAGGAAAAACAAAAAAAAATTAATTAATTTTTTTTGTTTTTCAATTACTGATATTTATTTTATAAAATCCATGAAACCAGGAATAAAAAAACCCTGAAACTACTTTAAAGTTTCAAGGCTATTTTTAAAACTATTTACTATAAAAATTAAATCCCTTACAATTTTATTTTTCAGAAAACTCTTTCCCTGTCCTCTTTAATCCATCAATATCATTTACCGAAAAATCACCATAAAACGATACAACAAATCTTAGCTGGTCGTCATTATCACCTTTTGTAAAAACATGACATTCTTTAAATTTCTTTTTTCCTCCCAGTAACCAGATTTCTGAATCGTTATCACCCTCATATTTTTTGTAAACTGATTTTGGTAAACAGCCAATGGCCTTTTTTGTAAAATCGGTACCAGAAATATTTCCTTTTTTAGGATTATATGACATAAATCTTACCTGGTGCAAATCACCGGTAACATTTTGTTCATCACCATCATCGCCAAGATTGATATTAAAAGCATCGGTTATGTCTTTTGAAATTGAGAAACTAACAACCCCGTCTTTATTATCAAAAACATTGTACATTTTATCCGATTTACTTTGAGCATTTGTAACAAGAGATGATAGTAACAAACCCAATGCGAAAAAAATTGCAATTATTGTTTTCATGTGAATTGGTTTTAATTATTTAAAAAATTGTGGTTAATCACCTGTCTCTTTCATTGTTAGTCCATCTGGTTTCATTATCCATGTTTTCCCAACCATATCACCATCCCATGTATTCGATACATTTTCGATGTCATGAATTATCTTTACCATATCATTATCTAAGTAAACTGCTTTTCCTTCAGGAACTTTCAGAGTGATATCTACTTCCTGACCACGCCATTTTACACCTTCTTCCAGAATAAAATAAGGATCGAAGTAAATGGTCGAATCCTTTAATTCATACCTGTAAACAATATCATCAATCGATTCTTTTGCATTTTCCCGCGATTTTCCACGAGATGCTTTTTTAACCAAAATTGTAAAATTATCGTTCCCTGATTTTTCAATATTTAATCGTGGTAGTCCAAGTAAAACCTCCTCTCCATCCACAACAACAGCTTTCATGTTTTCTATTTCAAAATCAGATTTCGCGTAATCTTCATACTTGTCTTCACCGAGTTTTAATACCAGCGTCTGGCATGAATCACATGAAATAGCTTCACTATTCGTTATTGATGACCGGCTTTTATAATTCCCTACCTGCCCGGCGGAAACCACAGCAAGTGCAACAAGTGCAATCAGCCATACTCCAACCATTGTTAAACCAATAGCTGTATTATTCGTTTTGTAACGAAAAATCAGTTTTGTACCAATAAATAAAACAGCAAGCAAAGGGATACCGATTAATAATCCGGCCATGAGCATTCCAAAAGTCATTGTCCCCGGATCGACAAAATGATCAAAAAATCCTGGCACATAAAATTCAGGTCCCCAAACTAACGGCCATCCTTGTAAAAATGAATGTCCGATAATCATGGAAGATATAAACCCGATTAAACCAAAAAAACCGAAAAGAACCAGTATCACCCCAATTGTTACAACAAATATTTTCAGTATTATTCTGAATACATTGTAGGTTGCATCTCCGGCAGTCTCCATCGATTTTCTCCCCTTTGAATAGGCATCCGACTCTTTAAATTTTTTATAACTCTCTTTTACATCCTTAACTTCTTCTTTTATCGATCTCTCAATGTTTTTTACATTGGCCTCCTGTCCCCTCATTTCCAAACGCTGGGCAGTAGTAATTGCCTTAGGTACTGCAATCCACAAAATAATATATGCTAACATTGCAGCCGGAAAGGTTGCAAAAAACAAAATGGCAAAAATGACCCTTAAAATAACCGGATCCATATTGAAATATGCGCCCATGCCACTACAAACACCTCCTAAAACACGGTGTTCCGGATCGCGATACAATCTTTTTTTACGTTTGGTATCATTTGGAAGAACTTCCTCTTCATCTTCTTGTTCCATAAAATCTTCAGGTGTTCCCATCATGGCAACTACTTCATTGACCATATCGAGCGTAACCACTTTTTTCTCATCCGATTTATTACTGAATATCTCTGCTATCCTTGCCTCAATATCCGCGATAATTTCTTTACCTTCTTCACCGGCACCAAAATGATTCTTCAAATTAACCAGGTATTTTTGAAGTACATCATACGCATCTTCTTCAATATGAAAAATTGTGCCGCTTATATTAATGGTGAATGTTTTTTTCATTTTAAATTGATTTGAATGTTCTTTTTCATCGAATTTATTACTCTGACTTGCTTTTTTTAACCTTAGCGACTGCTTCGACCAATTCACCCCACGAATCTTCCAGTTCTCCAAGAAACTTTCTACCACTGTCGGTCAGTCCATAGTATTTACGAGGTGGCCCCTGCGTTGACTCTTCCCAACGATAGGTAAGTAACCCGGAATTTTTCAGCCGGGTAAGCAGCGGATAAAGTGTTCCTTCAACTACAATCATTTTTGCCTCTTTCAAAGATTCAATAATATCGCTGGCATAGAGCGGTTTTCCATCAATGACGAGCAAAATGCAGTATTCCAGAACGCCTTTTCTCATTTGTGCTTTTGCATTTTCGATTTTCATTGTTATTGGTTTTCAATTATTATAAATCATCTTCTAAATCGCGAAAGAATAATGTTTCTATCTCCAAACATCGTCTGAAATCATCCAGCTTTCAAGTTTTAGTCCCTCTTCAACTTCCTGTACTTTAAAAAGTTTCACATTTAACATCATAGGTTCATACCTCGACTGAAAGTCTGTTTCACTGATAATGCTTGAAGTAGTTTTACCAAAGCAATTTTCGTCCATCATCCACGGCTCCAAAGACATCGGTTCATCCTTTTCCTGATGCAAATTAAAGTAAAAAGATTCATCAGCAGAATTAGAAGTATGATCCACCTTTTTTGAATGATCCACCATAGCAAGAGCAATTTCATTAAAGCTGCTGCCGGTTATCAGTCTTTTCCAAAAATCATGGGCACTAACCGTAAAACTGATCAGTACAAAACTGATAACCACGGCGGCAAACCTTAAAATTGTTTTCTGAACATTGTTTTTTGTTTTCATGGCTTTGTTTTTTGTTTCTGTTTTCTTGTTTTCTAGTTTTCGTAATATGTTTTGTTATGACACTGCTTTTATCTATTCGTTACACTTAACAAAGAACTTTATTAAAAATATTACTTTACGTAACCATGTTATTTGCATTACAAATATATATATTTTATTTGGTACCATGCAACACATAGTACCAAAATATTTTAATAAATTATTACGAAAAACATTTATTTACCTGATTTTGTGATACTTATTAATATAAAAAAATTTAATAATTTTTCACTAGAATATGAATTTTTTCATAAAAGCTAAATATTATATAAAAGTAAGCACTTGTTTCTGACATTAAAATAATTATTCTGAGCGCTTTTGAAATTTGATTTTTGGGTGAAATTTAATCGGGTATATGTGTTAATATCTCCTTCAAATATTGTTAAAAAGTATCCTTTAACGTTTAATAAAAAAGCCTGTGAGTTCTTGGTGTTCATTATAAATATGGTGAAATTCACTTGCTTTTTTATTGGATGGAAATATTATTAAGGAATTACAAAATTTAATATTTGATAGTATCAATCCTCGTTGAAGTTTAAGTTATAGGCCTTTAAATTGCTGATAAAAAAAATCAAATTATTCGATATCAAAATTTAACCGCTATTTAATTAAAACATAAAATAAAAAACTTTTCTTTGCAGCGCTTTTGGCAGGTTAACAAAGGAAAAATTTTAGAACTGGATCAAACAAAGTGTATTAATGCAAAAGAAGATAAAAAAAGGATATATCCGAAGAGCTTGTTTTATTGCACTTTACAAGCATTTTAATTTTTTAGTGAATGATGCATTAACCCTCAAAATAATTTTCAATAGAAACTATTCATTTATTTCTAATTAAAATACAATTTGTATGAAAAAAACAATTTTGTCAATTGTTATGTTGGCTGCTCTCGGTCTGTTTTCGCTTTCAACTTATGCCCAAAAAATAAAAGGGAAAGTTGTTGATGCGGATAGTGATGAAACATTAGTTGGTGCTACTGTATCAATTCAGGGCACAACTACCGGTATTTCTACAAGCCTTGACGGGACATTTATTTTAGATGTGCCAGCTGGAGAAAGTACTATTCTATTTTCGTATATCGGCTACATCTCCCAAAACAAAAATGTTAGTGTTCGGGATGGTGAAACTGTAGATTTAGGTACTATTAAACTTCAATCAAGCACCGTTGGACTTGAAGAGGTGTTGATAACCGCATCTTTTGCCAAAGACCGTGAAACTCCCGTTTCTATGTCAACGATAAGTCCAACGATAATTGAAGAAAAACTGGGATCACAGGAATTTCCTGAAATATTGAAAACCACACCTTCTATTTATGCAACCAAGGACAATGGCGGTTTTGGAGATGGACGTGTAAATGTGAGGGGTTTCGACACTTATAACGTAGGTGTACTCATTAATGGCATCCCTATAAATGGAATGGAGGATAACAAAGTTTACTGGTCAAACTGGGCCGGACTTGCTGATGTAACTTCCCAAATGCAGGTGCAGCGTGGTTTAGGTGCTTCTAAATTAGGACTATCTTCAGTTGGAGGAACCATAAACATTATCACAAAGTCAACAGATGCTGAAAAAGGGGGAAGTTTCTTTAGCGGAATTGGAAATTCGGGTTACCGTAAACAAAGTTTTACAGTGTCAACCGGGTTACTTGATAATGGTTGGGCAATCACTCTTTCTGCAGCGCATACTTACGGCGATGGATACATTAAAGCACTAAGTTTCGATGATTACAGCTATTTTGGAAACATTTCGAAACGTATCAGTGACAAACAAAGTATTAGTTTTACCATATTTGGTTCTCCGCAAACTCATAATCAAAGGGGGAATCGTCATACTATCGAATTCTACAAGAACCAAAAAGACGGGGTACGTGCCAACGATGATTACGGTATCCTTTATGGAAAGACTTACGCAGGTGGTTATGGATACAATTATTATCACAAACCACAGGCATCCATAAATCACTATTGGAATATTAATTCAAAAACACTTTGGTCAAACGTTTTGTATGCTTCCGTCGGGAAAGGTGGTGCACGGCGTATTGCAGGTAATTCAGCCAACTGGCTTACAATAGATTATAATACGGGTGTTGATAAACCGGAAATTAAAACGAACTGCAGAAGGATTACTTGACTTTGATGCCGTAGCACAGGCAAATAAAGCTTCTCTTGATGGTTCACAGGCTATTGTTGGAAATGCAGTGAACAACCATTTTTGGACTGGCTTACTATCTACACTGACTACCGAATGGAAAGGTATTAACTGGACCGCGGGTTTTGACGGAAGATATTATAAAGGAAGCCATTACAATGAAGTTGACGACTTGTTGGGCGGAGCATTTTATCTGAACAGTGACGATATAAATAAACCAGCAAATACCAAATTATTCGCCGGAGATAAATACGGCTATAATGAAGATGGTGTTGTGTGGTGGGAAGGTTTATTCCTTCAGGGAGAATATACTTCCGACAAACTTTCGGCTTTTGCCTCGTTAGCCGCCTCCAATACAAGTTACCAATGGTATAGCTATTTTGCATATACTCCTGGAAACCAGAAGTCTGAAATGATAAATTTCCTTCCATGGAACGTGAAAGGCGGATTGAATTACAACATCAATGCTCATCACAACTTTTATGTCAATGCAGGTTATATTAAAAGAGCACCACTTTTCAATAATGCATTCAAGAATTTTACTACCGAAGTCAATAAAGATGTAAAGTATGAAACAGTGATTACTACGGAAATCGGATATGGCTATCAATCAAAAAGATTAGTTTTTAAAATTGATGCATATCGTACCAATTGGTTAGACAAAGCGTTGATAAAAAGCCTCGGACAGGGAGGTACTGCTAATATCCCGGGAATTAATGCCCTGCACAAAGGGATTGAAGCAGAATTAACCTATAAACCAGCATCAAAACTTACCGTTAATGGAATGCTTTCCGTTGGCGACTGGATTTGGCAGGATAATGTTTCTTTCACTCAATATGATGAAAATAAAAACGTAATCGGCACCTACAATGCCTATATTAAAGGTATTCACGTTGGAAATGCCGCCCAGACTACTGCTTCATTAACAATAAATTACGAAGTTCTTCCTAAATTACGCTTTGGAGTAGATTATACTTACTTTGGAAAAAATTATGCTGATTTTAACGTAACCACCCGTACCACGGCGCCAACAACAGATCAGGCTACAGAAGCGTGGAAAATGCCCGACTACGGACTGGTAGATTGTAACCTAAATTATAAATTTAAAATCGGTTCAGTTGATGCCACTTTATACAGCAAAGTAAACAACCTATTTAATACGCAATATGTTGCTGATGCAACCGACGGATCGAAGCACGACTCATGGACTTCGCTTGTTTACTATGGATTCGGAACAACCTGGTCAACTGGTTTAAAAATCATGTTTTAATTTATTCCCAGTATTAACTTGAAAAATAAAAAAAATGAAAAAAATAATCATTTCAATATTATACCTCACCGGAATAATGCTTGTGGCATGTAATCCGATGAAAGACATCAATGATGAAATGGATGCCATGGGCACAACTTATAAACAATCAACAAGTGATGTATTATCGGATGCTGATTATGAAGCCATGGAAGGAAATGTGGCAAAATATCATGCATTCAGTGCAGCTGATCAACCAAAAGATTATATCCCTGCATTTTTAAAAAGCAAATATCCGGCTTTAACAACCGGTTCTGTGGATAAGGTTACCTACAATTTCAAGAACAGTTATCCTGACTTGTCTGCTTATACTGGGGCCACAGAATATAAACTCACTGATGCTGACTATTCTTCTGCTTCTACAACCATTGGTGTTGCTAAATATTTTTCACCCTTGAATCCTGCCGACAAATACTTACCGTCTATTCTGAAATCAGCAATTGCTGATGCTAATGCTGGAGACACCTACTTAATAAGTTATATGTATTCGGATGTTGAACCAAAAGAGTCTGCCATTCAGGAAGTTACTGTTTACACGAACGAATTTACCGATGACCTTGCTGATTTTACGGCATATAGTGTTACCGGAGATCAAACCTGGAGTTGGGCAAGTTACAGTGGAGATGGTTATGCTAAAATGACCGGTTACTCAGGTGGAAATCAGGAAAATGAAGATTGGCTGGTCTCTCCGCAGATTGACTTAACTGAAATTACCAACACGAGTTTCAATATTACACAGACAGCTAAATATGTAAGTGATAAGTGGGATTATCTATCAGTTAATGTATCAACTGATTTTAATGGAACGGATCCGACTGCTGCTACCTGGACTACTTTGAATTTGTCCAATATGCCTACCGGAAATGACTGGACATACGTAAACTCAGGTGATGTTGATCTTTCTGCTTTCGATGGACAGAAAATATACATTGGTCTGAAATATATTTCAGATTCATCTGCGGCTGCAACTTGGGAAGTAACGGATTTGGCAGTAAAAGGAGAAAAGGTGATAACAAAATCAGCCAAAATCACTGATCCGATTGAAATTGATGAATTTTATACCTATAATTCAGGATGGAAAAAAACAACAAATGCATATTATCTAACAACGCCAGATTACGATGCAATGGGTGAAGGATCAGGAAAACCAGGACAGTATAATAACTTCTCAAGTTCGATCAGCCCTGATGGTTATCTACCGCAACTTCTGCAAATTAAATTTCCTTTTGCACAGGAAGGTGATGTTATGACAGTCGTTTATAAATATTATAGCGGAAGTCTTAAAACATATGCTGACCAGTATTCGATAGTTAATGGAATGTGGACAAAATATGATCCGATTATTATTAAAACTGATCAATATATTTTAGCTAATACCAACGAATGGGTATTCGATCCGACTGTTAATTACACCATGACATTAGCTGATTACCAACTTGTTGTTGACTATGTAAAAACAAAAATAGACGCCAGCCATGTAAATAGTTATGGAGATGGCGAAAATTACTATGGCACGAATGCGCATTATGGGGAGTTCCAGACCAGCAGTGGTTATTTCGATTCATCATTTGCAACCTGGCAGGACGCTGTTAAAGATGCAATGGTAAAAGCTTTCTTACCAGCCAAATTCCCAAATGCTATTGCACAGGTAGATGGTATTGATGTAAATTACAAAATTACTTTTGTAGGCTACGATGGTGGATCGAAGAATTACACTATTAAATTACAATGTACCAAATCAGGGCCAAATCCTGAGTTTACATACGTCAAAGGCCCAGCAGAAGGAACCACTATTGAAGACTAATAAGTAGAAAGAAATACTTTAACAAAGGCAGGCCATCATCAATTGTATGAATGGTCTGTCTTTGTCCATATTTAGAAAGTGGGAAAATAATTCTATCCGGAAATTGAGAATTATTCCCAGGCTATTATTTGAATCACAAGCTATAATTGATAAAAAAGTGAAAAGTGCATATCGTTCCGGAATAAGAAATATTCTGGCAATCTTCTGTTTTTTAACTCTTTTACAACAAATTGCTGCCCAACCCCTGGGCTATTATAATGGTACCGAAAGTAAAAGTGGGAACGAATTAAAAAAAGCCTTAAACGAAATTATAAGTCACCACGTGGATTTCAGCTACAGCTTTTCACGGAACATCATCAATTATTCCGATGCTGATCCATCAAACCCCAACAATGTTATCTTATTTTATTCACAGGTTTCAAGAGATGCTTCCCAGTATGGAACAGGTGGCGATTACATCAACAGGGAACATGTTTGGGCTAAATCGCATGGCGGATTTACCGATATTCGCCCCATGTACACCGACGTGCATAACTTAAGACCAGCAGATGCTTCGGTAAATGAAGACCGGAGCAACAAAGATTTTGACAATGTTCAGCCTAATGGAATACAAGATTCGGAAGCCACAGCATGTTGGTACAGCGATTCTGCCTGGGAACCCGGACCTCTTACGAAAGGACAGGTAGCCCGAATACTTTTTTATATGGATACCCGATACGAAGGTGACAATAAGGAAATGGATTTGAAACTTGTGGACAAATTAAATACATATCCTTTACCAGAACATGGAAAACTTTCTACATTATTGGAATGGAACAGGCAGTATCCGCCTTCAGATTTTGAACGACGCAGAAATGAAAGGATTTTCCAAATTCAGCAAAATAGAAATCCTTTTATTGATCATCCGGAATTTGCTGATCTCATCTGGAATTCCAAATCTCCTGACAGAATACAGTTTGCTAATTTTAATATGATCCCTGCATATCCAAACGTTGGCGACACAACAGATATAACGCTTAAAATATTATCTGAAACAGAACCCGACAGTATAATTTTATCATTTGGAACTTCTTTTGATTCAGAGCAAAACAATAAGTCACTAACAAAGGATACAGGCTTATGGTCAGCCAAAATTGTTTTAAATAATTTCTTGCCTGGCGAGATTGCTTATTTCCATTTCAAAGCTTTTTCTGAAAATGATACATTTAATTACAGGGGAAGTTATTTGATCCCGGAACCCGTGAATAAAAATGAAATGACGCCAATCACATCAGTGCAAGGACAAGGCGTGGAAAGCCCGCTAATTGGGAATACGGTCACTATTTCTGGCCGTGTAATAGCAAATTTTGACAATAACTTTTATATTCAGGACAATTCCTTAACAAGAGGGGGAATTAATGTTTACGGCTCTATGCAAACCGGAAAAGTTGGCGACAGTGTTATTGTACGGGGAACTGTTGCCGAATATTCAACACTTACCGAACTATCAGGGATAGAATATTTTTATAATTACCGTGATAACAAAGATATTGAACCAATTACTATTAATACCTCCCAGATAAATGAAGACTATGAAGGGATGCTTGTCGAAATCAAAAATGTGACCTTTGACAAACAAGGAGCTACAATTCAAAATACAAATTCCTCCTACTCTTTTTCCGATGATTTTGGTTCATCAAATATATTTGTGTCCAGTTCATCAAGGTTAGTTGGAAAACCGCTTCCTTTTGTTCAGACCAGTATTGTCGGCGTTGTTTCACAGTATCAGGGCAACTATCAAATTTTGCCTCGTGACATTATGGATCTGGCTGTAACTACATCAACAATTAATACTTTAGCTCAAAATAATCCGGTAATTATTTATCCAAATCCGGCATTAGAAACAGTTCATATTTTATCCTATGGGGAAATAAAATCAATACATGTTTTTAATATTAATGGGGTTGAACTTATGATAAAAAAAGGAGATATTTCATCCTTTGATATTTCCGGATTAACTCCCGGAATATACATAACCAAAATAGAATTGGCAGGAAATAAATCCTACATCAGAAAATTCAGCAAACTTTAAACCTTCTTTGTATTTCCAAACATTTAATTGTTAACACTGTTTTAATAATATGAATTGTTAATTTTGCGATCAAATTTGTACTGTCAGGAGAATTAAAATGGAACAGTTAACAATAAATCGGATGTTGGAGGAGAACGGTTTTATTGATGAGGTAATCGATCCGAAAATTAAACTCGTTGATGAAATAAACCGCCTGAAAAAAGAAAAAAATGCAGTTATATTAAGTCATTTTTATGTTGAAGGCGAACTGCAGGATATAGCTGATTATGTTGGCGACAGTCTTGGACTGGCACAAGCCGCGGCAAATACAAACGCCGACATGATAGTTTTTGTGGGTGTACATTTTATGGCAGAAACTGCAAAAATTATCAATCCAAACAAAAAGGTAATCCTACCTGATCTAAAAGCAAGTTGCTCCCTGGCAGAATCTGCACCCGCCGATAAATTTGCTGCATTCAAAGCTCAATACCCCGAACATAAAGTTATTACTTACATCAACGCAACGGCAGCTTTAAAAACCATGTCGGATGTTGTTTGTACATCGGCCAATGCCAAACAAATTGTAGAAAGTTTTCCAAAAGATGAAAAACTAATTTTTGCTCCCGACAAAAACCTTAGGAAATTACATTAACAGTATAACCGGCAGGAACATGGTGCTTTGGGACGGAGCTTGTATGGTTCACGAACAATATTCAGTAGAAAAAATTATTGAATTACTGGATCAACATCCGGACGCCGAATTTATCGCTCACCCGGAATGTGAAAAACCAGTATTGTTATTAGCACAATTTATTGGTTCAACAACGGCGTTGTTAAACCATGTAAAACAAAGCAAAAACAAAAAGTTTATTGTGGCAACGGAAAGCGGGATATTACACCAAATGACAAAATCGTGCCCTGAAAAAATATTTATTCCTGCACCTTCCTCCGATTCCACATGCGCATGCAACGACTGTTCTTACATGAAATTAAACAGCCTTCAGAAACTTTATATCTGCATGAAATTCGAACAACCGGAAATCCAATTGGACGCTGAAGTAATTGAAAAAGCAAGAATTCCTATTCAACGGATGCTGGAAATATCAAAATAAATCTCCATTATGCCCGGCGAGAATCTGAATTTAGCTGATAAATTTGCTGCTGATTATGATAAAACAATATCCGGCGATAACTGGATTGGTCCACAAATTATATTTACACTATTAAAGGAATTTCTTCAGCCAAAATCGAAGATACTTGATCTGGGAATTGGGACAGGTGCCAGTTCTCTTCTGTTTTATGATGAAGGACATTTGATAACCGGAGTTGACGGTTCGGAAAAAATGCTGGAAAGATGCAGGACTAAAAATATTGCCAACAATCTTGTTTTACACGATCTTGAAAAAACGCCCATTCCATTAAAAGATAATGCATTTGATGCTGTTATTTCTAACGGAGTTTTTCACCTGATCCATCCAATTTTACCTCTTTTTCAAGAAGTTGAAAGACTTTTGACCTCAGATGGTTATTTTGTTTTTACTTTTGAAAAAAACACCGGGGAAGAAGATTCAACAGAAATAGAATCTGGAATTTGGGAGAAAAAAACAAAAACCGGGGTATTAACTTATAAATATTCCATTGATTATATTTTCAGTATTTTAAAGCAAAACAAATTAACGCCAATTTTGCAAACCGAATTTCTTGGATACATAAACCAGGAACTTCAAAAAGAATTCAATTTCACTGCAATTGTTGCCAAACTTCGGTAGAATCACTTTTTTCCAGATTTTGAACCAGTAAGTTTTGTTTCGAAATTGCAATGGCCTGAAGAAGTGTTTTATCAATTTGTTTGATAATTGGATAAAAACCCTCTTCTCCAATAATATTTCGGGCAATGTACGCTTTTACCTGTGTTTTTATAATTATAGCCCGACTCTTTCAACCCTTTCCTGTCTCGTGGAATACCTTTTTCTGCTGCATACTTTACAAAGTCATCCAGTATATTTACTTTTTCAAGATAATTGTCAATTTCATCCGCCTTCCTTAAAAGTTGACAGAACATCACGATGTAAATCAGCATAATTATAAGCATACGAGTAAATCAATCCTTTTCTGTAAATTAGGTTATAATAAGTTGAGTTCCCCGAAGTATCTGCAGGAACAAAAAAATCAGGCATAATTCCTCCACCTCCATAAACAATTCTTCCTCCTTTGGTAGTATATTTTAGTGAATCAGCAAAATGGATACTATCAGCTACCAACTGCTCCATGTTGTGATAGCGCTCATAAATTTTATTATAATATTCTTCGTTACCTTTTTCATACGAACTTTGAATACAACGTCCGCTGGGTGTATAAAACCGGGCCACAGTGAGCCGTAATGCAGAACCATCGGATAATGGAATTTGCTCCTGAACCAATCCTTTCCCAAATGAACGACGACCAATGATTATCCCACGATCATTGTCTTGTATTGCACCTGCAAAAATCTCACTTGCTGATGCAGAAAGTTCATCAATTAAAACATAGAGCTTCTTATTTCCCCATTTTTGTCGTCCCGATGCATTGTAGGTTTTTCGTGGCTGATGTACACCCTCAGTATATAAAATCAGTTCACCTTTTTCCAGAAACTCATTAAGAATTTGAAGTACCGCAGCCAACGAACCACCGGGATTTTGTCGTAAATCAACAATTATTTTCTTTGCCCCCTGACTATCAAGTTTCTCCATACCATTCATAAATTCGCTGTATGTTTTGTTGGAAAAACGGTTTAGTTTGATAAAGCCTGTTTCGTCATCAATCATGTATGATACGTCCACACTATAAATCGGAATGTCGCCCCTGGTAATTTCAAATTCCAATTCATCATTATATCCTTTTCTGATAACTCCTACTGTCACTTTTGAATCCTTATCCCCGCGAAGCAAATTCAGCACAGTATTATTTTGCACATTAACCCCGGCAATAATTGAATCGTTTACCCGCACAATTCTATCACCAGGCATAATACCAACCTTACTTGACGGGCCACCTGAAATTACTTCAATCACCCGCACGGTATCTTCCATAATTGAAAACTGTACACCAATACCTGAAAACTTCCCGGTCATTTCTTCCTCAACATCCTCCATATCAGAAGCCGGAATGTATGTAGTATGTGGATCGAGATTTTCAAGAATTTCTGGAATGGTTTTTTCAATTATACTTTTTTCGTTTACAGTGTCAACATAGTCATGCTGTATTAAATCAAGCACCGTTGAAATTTTGTTTGCGTTCGAAGCCTGAAATCCGGTAACCCCTGATTGGCTGTTCTGTTTCAGGAGATTACCGACCAGAATTCCGATAACAATAGAAACTGCTATTAATAACGGGATATATAAATTGATTTTCTTATTCATAATTTTTAGATATCTACCTGAACCACTTCAATATTTGCTCTTTTCAATAAATTAATACCATCTTCCAACCGGTATTTTTCAGTAAAAACAACCCTTTTAATTCCTGCCTGAATAATCAGTTTTGAACATTCCATACACGGTGATGATGTTACATACAAAGTTGCGTTCAAGCTATTATTGCCCGATTTTGCTACTTTGGTTATGGCATTCGCCTCAGCATGTAAAACGTAAGGTTTTGTCTGGTTATTCTCATCTTCACACTCATTTTCAAATCCAGAAGGGGTACCATTGTAACCGTCAGAAATAATCATTTTGTCCTTTACCAGTAAAGCACCAACTTGTCTGCGTTTACAATATGAATTTTGAGCCCATATATCAGCCATTTTCAAATATCGCTGATCCAGAAGATATTGTTTATTGTTTTCCATTTTAACGATCACATTCAAAATAAGTGTTTTCAAAATAAAAAGATTACAAAAGTAATATTGAAATAATAAAAATTGTTCAAATCGTAATTTCAGATCAATAATTATTATTTTTTAACAATCAAGTGAATAAAGACAAAAAACGCCACTTTAAAGCGGCGCTAAATTATTAATAGTGAATTCTATCAAATTATTCTTTAATAAGTAACCATACATCGGAATATTTTGGAAAAGCCTGGCGCAATTCTTTGATCCGTGTCCTGGCTTCCGTTTCATTCTTATAAGAATTTACACAAACACGATAATAACCTGTTTCACTGTGAAGAATAATCGGAGTAAAGCCTTCATTAAGAAGTGTTTCACGATAATTCTTAGCATTGTCGAGTTGGCTAAAAGAACCAATAATTACAAAGTAAGTATTCGTTTCATTTCCTGTCCGGTCTTCCTGTTGCGTGAATGAAACTTGTTCTGTTTTTGTTGAAATTGGTTTGTCATCCTGTGTAGTTTTAGGTTGGGTAGCAGCAGGCTCCGTTCCCGGAACCGAAAAAACTTTAGGTTGCCCGGTCGGATCGGAAGTGTAAGGCGACTGCGATTGTTGTTTTGTAGTTTTACACGCAGTAAATGCAAAAACAACCATGATAAAATAAAATATTCGTTTCATATTCATTCCATTTCAGTATTTAAAATCTAAAAGTAGATAAAAGCAATTTCTTTGATATATGATAGCAACGCAAGTTTTGCACAGCATATTGTTTGCAACTCAACAGACTTTTCATTTAAAATACGAAGAAAAAGGAATTGAGTTGAAATTTACCAAAACAAATAATACTGAACTGCACAAACAAAACACAGAGAAAATGCGTATTTAAATACATTTCAAGGGGTTTCGAGAACATATATAATCCTGGGTGGCTTATTTTAAATTTACAGTTACAAATAATCAATGAGAAACTGGCCTTTAAAAAATATTATACGCGAGGCACAATTTGCCGGGCAGTTTTATCCTGAAGACAAATTGGAACTGGAAATGCAGTTACAAAAATATTTTGTCGAAGCTTCAAGCCAGGATAATTCCGTTGCAGATAAATTGGTATTAAGGGCATTGATTTCACCACACGCCGGGTACATTTTTAGCGGCAAAGTTGCTGCATCAGCTTATCTTCGTATCCCCGAAAATGCAAATTATAAAAGGATTATTATTATTGCTTCCAGTCACCGTTATTCGTTTGAGGGAGCTGCAGTTTATAATACCGGAAATTACGCTACTCCACTTGGTAAAGTAAAAGTTGACACTGATTTTGTTGACCGTCTTTTGGCTACTTCTCCATTGTTTCAACAACACAACGAAGCACATATTTATGAACACAGTATTGAAGTTCAATTGCCCTTTTTACAGCATCGTTTGGGAGAAAATTTTTTGTTAGTTCCAATTATTCTTGGAACACATCAAACAGAAACTTGCAAAGAAATTGCAATGATTTTAAAAAAGTGGTTTACTCCTGAAAACTTATTTATTATCAGTACCGACTTTTCTCATTACCCAAATTATAATGATGCCATTCGGATAGATGAAACTACTTCAAATGCCATCTGTGCAAATAATCCGGAACACTTACTTCAGATTTTGAGCAAAAATAAAAAATTGGAGGTACCAAATTTAGCTACTTCGCTTTGTGGCTGGACTTCTGTTCTAACTCTTCTTCACTTAACTGAAAACGAAGGTTTTACTTTCGAAAAGCTTCATTATATGAATTCAGGCGATTCACGAGTTTACAGTGATAAAAAGAAGGTTGTTGGTTACTGGGCAATTTCGGTCTACGAAAAAAATACAGGATTTCGCGTTTCGGAAGAAGAAAAAATGGAAATTCTTGAAAAGGCACGGACTTCAATTGAAGCTTATGTAAAAAAAGGAAAAAGAAACGATTTAAAACCTCCAAAAACTGAAGGAATACTTTTAGAAAAAGCCGGCGTTTTTGTAAGTGTGTATATTAACGGGAAATTGAGGGGCTGCATCGGAGGATTTGCGCAGGATAAAACACTGAACGAAATGGTACATAAAATGGCTGCTTCTGCTGCACATGATCGACGTTTTGATGCGGTTCAACCGGATGAACTGGAAGATATGGAACTGGAAATTTCAGTACTGTCTCCACTTAAAAAAATTAGTTCCATTGACGAAATTATACTTGGGAAACACGGTATTTATATTCGAAAAGGATTAAACTCGGGAACTTTTTTACCCCAGGTAGCTACGAAAACGGGTTGGACGCTCGACCAGTTTCTGGGTCATTGTTCACGCGACAAAGCAGGCCTTAGCTGGGATGGATGGAAAACTGCAGAATTATTTACTTATGAAGCCATTATTTTCAGGGGGTAAAAACCTGCAATTTTTAGTTGAAAACCTCCCGAAGTATATTTAAAGATTTTATTTCACCTGAATCATCGAAATGAACGCGGTAATATTCTACAATTACTGAAAGTAAGGAATCACGCATTTTTCTAGAAATCTTAAAATTCTCTATTTCATGCAGCTTTAAATCGGATAAATTAATCAAATTTTCTGTATCATCTTTATTTGCAAAAAAAGGGTGTGAAGGCTGCGAATGAACAACGGCGCCTTTTTTAATATCAAACCAATTCTGAAAACCAACTCTTTTTAACTCAGGTAAAAATCCGAGGTATTCTGTCAACCGGTATAAAAAGTAAATGTGAAAATTTGCTATCCCGGTTTCCATTAAATCGAAATAAAGTAAAGAGTGTTTAACAAAGTCATACATTTCAGGATAGCTTTCCTGCTCATGAATTGACCTGTACAGCATTTCCGCCAGAAAAATTGCAAGTGTCGATTTTACAATATCAAAAGAGAGATTCTGATAGTTCTGGTTACTTTTAATTTCTTTAACCCTGTTCAATTCGCGAGACTGTTTGTAATAAGCAACAATATCGACAAGAAACAGTGGTTGCAATATTCCTGCTTTGTTTTTCGCATTTTTGCCATGCGCAGCATTTACAAGGTAACTTTGTCTTCCAAAATCGCGGGTGTAAATCGTAGCAATAATACTACTTTCGCCATATTTTATGGTATGTAAAACAATTCCTTCAGTTGTTGCCAGCATAATTTCCGAAAGTCAATATTGCAGTAATCGGATTTCAGATTAATGTATAAAAAGCAATTTTGAGATATTGGTTTCTTCACCAAATTCATCATTGCACATCACAAGATAAACACCCGTTTTAACGCGATTCCCGTTCAGGTTTCTTCCATCCCACACAGCCTGTCCTCCAAGAGACTTTGTTCTAAAGACCAAATTACCACTTATATCTGTAATTTTCACTTCTGTATTTTCCTTTAATCCAGTCACGATAACCGGCCCGTCATAAGTTTCACGTACCGGATTTGGATATACATAAACATTTGCGTATGAATCTTTTCCTCCTATTGCTTCTCCCATGTATGAAATCAATCCTTTATCAGTTCCGAAGAAAACTTCGCCATTTTTCTGATCAATAACAATTGAAGTAATCGTATTTGACAATAAGGGACTATTTTCAGCAGTAAAATGCATTATTTCTTTATCGCCGCTTTCAGAAACCAGGTAAGCACCTGTACTTTTAGTTCCAAGCCATTTTCGATTAGCACCATCCACGGCAATTGTCGTAACTGCCTCTTTTTCAAGAAGTGGATGATAATTTCCATCATTTAACTCAAGACTTGGTTGAATAGCATAAAAAGTTTCTGAATCCCATACCCGCACAGGATTTAAATAAACAGCTACCCCTTTTGTTGTTCCAAGCCAGATAGAACCGGAATTATCTTCAATAATAGATAAAACGCTACTCATTCTGTTGAAAATCTCAATCACACCATTATTGAAATAAGACGTCACCGGTAGATATTTTTTCTTTGAACCATCTTTGTTCACAATATAAATATCATGGTCCCTGATAACAACCCACTTATCATCATTTTCTGTTGCTATAACTTTCCCCAGATCACGTTCATTTCCTGCTTGAGGTAATACAAACGACTCCCATTCTCCCTGTGGGGAAAGTTTGTGCAGATTTTTTCCTGAATGTGAGTTCGAGACCCATAAATTTCCTTCCGAATCGAAAGCCATACCATCAACCCAAACATATGGTTCATCGGGACTTTGCGGCAAAGCGCTTTCCAAAGGGCTATTGTTATTTGTATATCTTTCTACAAATTCGTAGTCTTTATATTCCAGGAGTCCGCCTCCCCAACTGCCTAAGAAGAAATGGCTTTCATCCCTCGGATCAACTACAACTGAGATAATATTAGAAAATCCATCCAGCTCGGGATAATTTGATTTTGAAAAATCTTTCCACTGGCCATCACTATTTAGCCGTTGAAAATGTGGAGTTGTATAACCATTCTGTCCTCCCGGCATAACCCATAAATTTGATGAAGAATGATCCATTGAAAAAACACTGTTATCCACAGGCCCGTTAACCTTGGCAACCTCAAAATTTTCTCCATTAACCTTTATCAAAGAATTCTGTGCATCTGCAATCCACAATATTCCATTATTACTAATTGCTGCGCTTTGGGGGTCAATTTCTAACCCGGATAGAGTCTCATTATCCAACTGGTATTGATTTACATACCAAACAATTTCATCATTTTCATTGATTACAAAAATTTTTTCTCTGCTGGCCACCGTTAAATAATTGCCATTATTTTGCATATCAAAAACATAACCGATTTGAGGCAAATAACGATCCCACCCATTACCATTAAAAACATACATTTCGTCTTCCTCCCAGGTATCGGGTGTATAGTTTGCAATTAATCTTCCTGCATGAATTTTCAAGTGACTAAATTTTTGATCGGCATGTGGTATATCCTCAATTTTTGACCAATTGTGAAAATCCTGCAAATTACTTCCGGTTCTTTCAGCTTTTAGAATACCATTATTAGTAGCCGCATATAAATAATTTTCATCGGCAGCAACATCATTAACTACAATTGACGTGCCTCCATCTCCGATGTAATAAGTGTCCTTCACCTCATTTTTTTCCAGATTTAGTACCACTATTCCAAAACCACAGGAAAAGTAAGCTTCGCTTCCATTAAATGAAATGTTGTTGATGGTTTTATCACCACTGATTTGTTTTCGTTTAATATCAGTAAGATTTACCACATTTGAACCGTAAACAAGGTCAATGTTACTGTTATTATAAGCAATAACCAGCACGTTATTTTCTTCACTGTATGCAATGGTTTTAATTCCAAAATCGGAAAGCTCAGCAATGCTCGCAAATTTATTAACACTGTTGTCTTCGAGGTCGTAATACATTAATCCGCCGGTAGTTGCACAAAATACTTTGGTAGGAGACACAGCAATTTTAATGGCATTGGCATACGAAAGATAATCCTGCCAACTTCCCTGCGCCCGTTGAGCGACTGCCTGGAATATCCATAAAACAGAAATTATCGATATTATTATTTTACGACCCATTTTCAAAGCTTTAAAGTGTGTGAAGATATTTTACCAGTTTTTCAACTGCCCTGCCACGATGGCTTATTTTGTTTTTGTCATCGAGTTTCATTTCAGCAAAAGTCTGATCAAATCCAGCAGGTTGAAAAATCGGATCGTAACCAAATCCTGAATTCCCTCTTTTCTCCTCCAAAATTTTACCTTCAACAATTCCTTCAAACTGTTTCTCATTACCGTTAATTATTAACGAGATTACTGTCCTAAAACGTGCATTCCGATTATTTATTTTAGCCATTTTAGCGAGTACTTTTATCATGTTGGCTTCAGCACTTTTTTCCTCTCCTGCATATCGCGCAGAATATACTCCGGGCTCACCATTTAATGCCTCAATTTCGAGGCCGGTATCATCTGCAAAGCAGGGATAATTGAATTTTTCAAATATGTACATTGACTTTTGGCGGGCATTTCCTTCCAGTGTAGGTTGTTCTTCAGGAATTTCCTCATCACATCCAATATCGTTCAAACTTAAAAGTTTTATCCGGTCACCCAGTATTGCCTGTAATTCCTCTAATTTATGTTTGTTATTCGTTGCAAATACCAATTCCATATTAAACCAATTTAGATTTTCCGGATAATTTATTCTGAATCACTATAAACATATTTCAACTTTAAATTGTCGATCTGAAAAGATTGTTTATCCCTGTTCCAAAAATATATTTTTAATCTGTCGCCCTCCTTTATTTTAGATTCCAAATTAACTGTAAATGCAACCCTTCCCCACTCTTCAGGTTTGATCACAAATTCAGAAATATCGATTGTCTGATAAATATCTGTCACACCAGATCGTTCAGTAGTAAAAACCAGCAAAGCCTCTTCCGGTTTTTCGTTCATAAGAACATCTGAAATGATTGCTAATTTTTTCAGCTGCAAAATTTTATCATCAACCGGAATTTCAATTGCAGGTCCCCATTCATCAGAAGAACCAAAAAAATAAGAATGATTTCCCGTAACAGAATCTACTTTTATTCTCTTTTCATCTTGTGTCCAGTTATCAACACCTTGCTTTTCAAAATTCTCAAAGAAAGCATAATTAAAGCTGGCATCATCTTTCTCAAGTAAAACAATACCTGAATTGTTCTCTACATTTTGCCCTACTATTTTTGGATAAAATGAGTATAATAATTCTTTTATATTATCATCAATGATTCCACCTTGCCAGGCAAATACAAAGTACTGGCTTTTGGCATTCATTAAGAACTGGCTAAATGAGGCAATATTTGTTTTTTCATCAATATAAAAACTAGTGTCGGCAGGCATAGCTTCGGTTAACTTCCGATCATGCGTTGACAGAAGAATTGTGATGTTACCTTTATAATCATCATGCCATTTTTCCGCCTTTTCAATAATTGTAGGTGTGAGACCTAATATATTTTTCTTATAAAAGTGCCGGTTCAAAATACTTCCAACAATAAAAATTAAAACACCCAGCAACAGTAAAACTATCACTCGCTTTTTTCTTTCAGGATGATGATTCACAACAAAATAAATTAAAAGCACGAGTAGTCCAAAGAAAATAAGATAAGTGAAACAAAAAAACAATTTAATAGGTGTGTCTCTGAATTCAAAAACGATCAGGTGTTTGCCCGGAGGCACCAAAACTGCCATGTGTGTAAAATTGCTCTTTAATAATTCATGCGGTTCCCCGTCAATGAACGCATTCCAATTTGTAAAATAGTTTTGCTGATAGACAAGAAGTTGCGAGAATTTTGTAGTCGTTTCGATTTCAATTTTGGTTGGAGAGAAATTACTTATACTCAGCTTGTCACTTAAGTCTGACTTCAATTCCTTTTGCCCTATTTTCGAGTAATTTTTAGCTGAAAGGAAAACCGTTTTTGGTGAAAAATCTTTTACACTGGAGTCTTTCCTGATATCATCAGAAAAATAAACCACTGGTTCTTTTTTTATCGCTTCAAGTAAATCCGGATGCTTGTCAGAGAGATAAGCGTAACCGTCAAGAGTAAAAGAAACAGAACCATCAAAAGTCACTTTCTTCGGAAAAACATTATCATTGATCCATGTAAAATCGCTGTGTGCATTGCGATCCGAATTCTCTCCAATTGGATTTAACCCGGGAATTGGAAATCCTTTTGGCGATGACTTTAAATAATGATAGAATTTTATAGGATTTGCCTGGCTAATTACGGTATTGTAAATACATAATTGTGTTGAAACAATTCCGTCAGCCAGGAACAAAAAAAGTATTGCCGTTGAAAAATTCCGAATGTCTTTTATTTTCCAAAGAATAATAATGAAGCCACATAATATAATTAATTGAGTAATTCCCTGTAAAACAATATTGTCGAACCGTGTAGCAGCAGAAATTTCTTCAGAAAAACTTAAACCTTGTTGAAAAAAAACAAAATGATCTAATTGTTGCGATGCACGGAAAATCAACACCAAAATCAACAAAAAAATGAGACCTGAAATTGCACCTAAAAATTTTCGATCCGTTTTTCCAAACTCAAAACTATTTATATTAATTCCTGCAAATGCCAGAAAGCTGAATATGGCAAAACCTCTGAATATTGCAGGGTATTTAAACATATTCATCAGTGGAAAATAGTTGAAAAGAAATTCACGCAAAAAAAACAGATTTCCAAATGAAGCGAGTAATGCAACTATCCCGAAACCTAAAATAAGGTATGATTCTTTAACCTTGATTTTTTTTGTTAATGCAAAAAAGAATAGAATCAATCCTATTATTCCAAAATATGCATTCGTCATCGACGGATCGGTACCAAAGTATTGCGAGTCGGTACCGCTAGCCATTGGCAAAATAAAAGAAATTATTGATTTAAAAGTAAAAGGCTGGCTTTGAGCTACATTAAGCGAAAGTCCGTGATAGCGGCTTAAAAAGGGGAAGCCCTGTATGTAAGCAATAATTAAAACCAAACTGAACAAAACCACTGTAATTATTAAAAACAGGTGATAAATAGTCAGCTTTTTCAGATAACTTTTATTTGAATGGTTTGCAACAAAAGAATAAACAAAAATGCTCAATAAAAAATAACCAAGTATGATTGTAACTCCAGGATATCCGCCGAAAATTACAAGAAACAACGAAACAGATAACCGCACAAAATTCTGCTTATTCAACTGATGAACAAACGAAAAATAGGCAGTCAATACAAAAGGAACAATTGCAAAACTGTAAACAAATGCGATGTGCTGCGCATTCCCAATGCTCACACCTGAAAGCATGTAAGCAACCGAAAGTGCCAAAGATAATTTTTGGTCAACATTGAAATATTTCAAAAAATAATTAAACGAGACGCCAGCAAGAAAAATATAAGCCAAAAAGACAAATTGCAATGTTATGTTTGAGTAACCAAATAAATTGGCAACTATCCAATATTCGGGACTAAAAACGGAAACCAGATCAGCAAAAATAGGTGTTCCGTAAAGTAAATATGGGTTCCAAAGCGGAAATTGATTATTTAAAACTGATTCAGAAAAAAAATAACGGGATGGTAGAAAAGCATCCACAAAATCCCACTTTATTCCGTTTTGAAGGAAAAAAACTTGCCAGAAAGCAGCAACTGTAACCAATAATAAAAGTAGGTATCCCTTTTTTTTCATTAGGAATTCTGAATTTCAGGTAAAAATAATGAAAAAGCATTTCCCACACAGTTTTAATGAAACTCATAAAACGGGGGACAAAAAAACCGCCTTTAAATCAGCGGTCTTTTATGTTTATATAATAAAGGTTTTTTAATCGCAGGTACATGAATGCAGGCAATCCAAAATCTGTCCGATTAAGTCGTATTTCATATAATAGTAGGTATTTTTCCCTTCCCGTTTTGAACACAATACACCTTTGTCTTTTAAAATACCTAAATGATGCGAAGTAGTTGACTGCTCAATTCCCAGTAATTCATGAATTTCGGTCACTGTTAATTTTTTCCCTCCTTCAAGATAATTCAAAATAGCAATTCGCATCGGGTGTGCCATTGCTTTCAACATACTGGAAGCCACTTCCAACTGTTCTGCATCTAACTCTCTGACTTTAACCATAAATAGGAGATTTTACAAATGCAAATATATAAATATTTAAGTTTGCCGACACGAATGCAATCTTATTTGAAATATTTTTAAATAATATCTGTAATTCCCACTTTCAATGGTTTCATTTTCATTTTTTTCGTTAAAAACTTCCTTTTTTATCTGAATTTATTCTATGTTCGTTTTAAATAATTATGAGAGGAAATCTTCAGGATGACATCAATAAATAATATTAAATTACCAATTGAAAAAGAACTTCAGGAATTTGAAGAATATTTTAAAAAATCATTACAAGGCGATGTCCCTCTTTTATCAACAATTTTAAATTTTTTGTACCGTACAAAAGGAAAACAGCTTCGTCCTATTTTCGTTTTTTTGTCGGCCAAACTGCACGGTGAGACCAACGAATTTTCAAAACTGGCAGCATGCTCAGTAGAATTATTGCATACTGCGACACTTGTTCATGATGATGTTGTTGATGAATCTTACGAACGACGGGGTACTTTTTCGGTAAAAGCACTCTGGAAAAACAAGCTGGCAGTTCTGGTTGGTGATTATATTCTTGCAAAAGGCCTTATTCTCCAATTAGAAAATAAAAAATACAATTTTCTTCACCTTATTTCGAGAGCTGTTCAGGATATGAGCGAAGGTGAAATTCTGCAAATCAAAAAAAGCCGGAAACTGGATATCACTGATGATGTATATTTTGAAATCATTCGAAAAAAGACAGCTTCTTTAATTGCAACCAGTATGGCTATTGGAGCAGCATCGGTAACCGATGATGAGGATGTTGTTGAGAAAATGTACCGCATTGGACAGGATGTTGGGATTGCATTCCAAATTAAAGACGATATTTTTGATTATCAAGCCAAAGGAATTATTGGTAAACCTACTGGTAATGATATTAAGGAAAAGAAGATCACACTTCCTCTTCTTTATGTTTTAAATAATTCTGATTTAACAGAGCGAAGAAGAATTCTAAGCTTGATAAAACATAAAAACAAAAATTCATCCGTAGTAAACGAACTCATTCAAATGGTGACTGATAAAGGAGGTTTGATTTATGCCGAACAAAAAATGAATGAATTCAAAGAAAAAGCGATTAAAGGACTTATGGAATTTGAAGATAATGAAGCCCGTAATTCATTAATTGAACTGATGAATTATATTACTACACGAAAAAAATAAGGATGCCCATTCTTATAGACATCCTTAATAATTTCATTTCAAATAGATTCTTTTATTCAACAAGAATTTTTACTACTATTCTTTTAATCGGAATACTTTTATCAATTTTAATAGACGGGCGGTGAAGTTCGCCTGGAAAGAATACGAAAAAACTCTCCGGAGTTGCTTTATAATAATCTCCGCCATCAAATTTATAATACATTATATCATTTGCTTCACTGTATGGCACTGCAACTTCAGCCTGATTGCTGGTTGTTTTTCCCATCATTTCTTCTCCGACAGCAACATACTGAATATCAACATACCTTTTATGCGATTCATACCGTGTGTCACTTTTATCTTTTGAGTTGTAATCGGAAGCAATTACGTAAACATTTTTATTATCGATATTATGCGTACCTTGAAGCTTGGTTAAATCGTTATCTTTAAGAAATTTAAATGCCATATCCCAACGGCTTTTAAACTTGTAATAACTCTCAGCCATTTTTCTTTTGTCGATAGATTCATTAGGTTTTACCTGCCAGCCGTTCAGCCATTCTCCTTTACTGAACCAGGAATTTACTTCAGCTTCAGTCCAATTCGCTGGATTTGTTTGTTGTGCTTCAGAACTTTTTTGTTTAGATGCACTTGCCGAAAAAGCGATAATCATAAAGAATAAAATTATGTATTTGTTCATAATTAGGTTTAATAAAATTTATACCTGTAAACTTAAAAATTATTTTTCAGTTTTTTGTTTTGTAGGTGTCTTTCTTTGTCGCGATTGGTTTTCTTTTCCATGTTTTTCAGAAATGCATCATTTAAATCTACCCCGGTTTGGTTAGCTAAGCAAATTAATACCCAGAGAACATCAGCCATTTCATCAGCAAGATTATATTCCTCATCTGATTTTTTAAACGATTGGTCACCATATTTACGAGCCATTATTCGGGCTAGCTCTCCCACTTCTTCAGTTAAAATTGTCATATTGGTTAACTCGCTAAAATAACGCACACCAATTGTTTTAATCCATTGATCAACTTTTTGCTGAGCCTCCTGTATCGTGAGATTTTGATTTTCCATTTTTCTATTGAGTTGATAATTTCTAAAAATCCTTTTGTTTTGAATCGATAATTATCGTTACCGGCCCCTCATTCACTAGCGAAACATCCATTATCGCTCCAAAGATTCCGGTTCCTACTTTTTTGCCAAGCACTTTTTCTGTTTTTTCAATAAACTTCTCGTACATCGGAACTGCAAATTCTGGTCGGGATGCACGAATATAAGATGGACGGTTACCTTTTTTTGTATTAGCGTGTAACGTAAACTGGCTAACAATAAGCACATCTCCGTTTATATCCTGAACTGAAAGGTTCATTACCCCGTTTTCATCATCAAATATCCGAAGCTGAAGCATTTTTTTTACCAGCCATTCAATGTCTTCATTAGTATCTGCATCTTCAATTCCTACTAAAACCAGTAATCCATTCTTTATTGAAGATATTAATTTATCTTTAACAGCAACAGATGCTTTCGATACTTTTTGAATAACAATTCTCATGATCAGGATTTTCTATTGCGAATATAAAAAAACGAAAATGTTTTTCAACCTTTTAGATTGATATTTTGTTTAAATTATTAATATAATAGTTAAACAAAATAAATTATTGCTAATGTTAAAACGTTTATTTTTTATTTTACTATCCCTTCCCCTATCGTTTTTAACTTTCGGGCAAAATGCCGCTTTAAAGGGGCATGTTGTGGATGCTGTTAGCAATGAACCGCTTCCATTTGTAAACATACTCGTATCAGGTACAACAATTGGTACAACAACAGATTCAGATGGAAATTTCCTGTTAAATGGATTAACTCCTGGATTTGTTCGTATTGAAGCGTCTTTTGTTGGATACAAACAGACCATATCTTCCGAAATTGAGGTGAGTGTAGCCAATACCAATTATGTTGAAATTCAAATGGAACAAAAAAAGGAACAATTGGATGAGGTAAAAGTCACTGCATCGCCTTTCAGAAAAACAGAAGAAAGTCCTGTTTCTATGAGGTCAATTGGGATTGGAGAGATTGAAGAAAGTCCGGGTGCAAACCGTGATATATCAAAAGTTATTCAATCGTTTCCCGGGGTACAGTCAACTCCCGCTTATCGCAATGATGTTATAATCCGTGGAGGAGGTCCTTCGGAAACCCGTTTTTATCTCGATGGTATCGAGGTACCATTTATCAATCACTTCGCCACACAAGGAGCTTCCGGCGGCCCTGTAGGAATAATTAATGCCGATTTTATTCGGGAAGTAAACTATTATGCCGGAGCCTTTCCTGCAAATCGCGGAAATGCACTAAGTGGTATTCTGGAATTTAACCAAATTGATGGTAATAACGATAAAATGAAATATCAAACCACACTGGGTGCATCAGAAATTGCGGGCACACTTGACGGGCCTTTGGGAGAAAAAACCACAATGGTTCTCTCCGTTCGCAGGTCGTATTTAAAATTCCTGTTCAGTTTAATTGAACTTCCTTTTTTACCCACTTTTAACGATTTGCAGTTTAAAGTAAAAACCCGGCTGGATACAAAAAATGAAATCTCATTTATCGGTCTGGGAGCAATTGATTTGTTCGACTTAAATCTTGGCATTGAAAATCCCAATGATCAGCAAAAATATATTTTAAGTCAGATACCGGTGAATGAACAATGGAGTTACACAATTGGCGCTGTTTACAAACACTATTCAACTAACAGTTATCAAACACTGGTTGCGAGTCGAAGTCATTTAAATAATGGCGCTTATAAGTACCTCGATAACAACAGCGCTTCAGAGAGCAACAAAATACTTGATTATTCTTCTGAAGAAATTGAAAATAAATTGCGGTTTGAAAATACAACCCGAATTAATGATTTTAAAATCAACTTTGGGGTAAATTCTGATTTTGTTACCTACACAAACCATACTCAAACAAAGCGATATATTAACGACCAAATCGTGAATGTAAATTACAATACAAACCTAAATTTAATTAAATGGGGTGCTTTTGCACAGGTCAGTAAAAACTTACTTTATGAACGGCTAACACTTTCTCTCGGCGTACGTAGTGATGCAAATAACTATTCAAAAAGTATGAGCAATCTTTTTAAACAATTTTCACCCCGGTTCTCAGCTTCTTACAGTTTAACAAACAATTGGAATCTTAATTTTAATACCGGAAGATATTATCAGTTACCATCTTACACAACGCTCGGATTCAAACAAAATGATGCTCTTGTAAATAAAGCAAATAACTTAAAGTATATCTCAGTCGATCATTTAATTGCAGGGTTAGAATATAAACCAAGATCTACTGTTCAATTTACTTTGGAAGGATTTCTAAAAAAATATTCCAACTATCCGTTTTCGGTGAAAGACAATATTAGTTTGGCAAATAAAGGAGTAGACTTTGGTGTTGTTGGCGATGAAGAAGTTCGCTCCATTTCAGACGGGAAAGCTTATGGCCTGGAGTTTCAAACCCGCGTAAATTCAACAAAAGGATTCAATTTTAATCTTTCTTATACGCTGGTTCGTAGTGAATTTGGTGATGGTTCAGGGAAACTGATTCCTTCCAGTTGGGATTCGAAACACCTGTTAAACATTACCACAACAAAAGATTTAAAGAAAAACTGGCGGATTGGCGGACGATGGCGTTTTGTGGGCGGATTACCTTATACACCATACAATCTGGATAAAAGTGCCATTATCGAAGTTTGGAATTTGACGGGTGCACCAATTCTTGATTACACAAAACTTAATACTAAAAGATTTAAACCCTTTCATCAATTGGATGTTCGGGTTGACAAATCGTATTACCTGAATAACATTACCATGAAATTTTATATTGATGTTCAAAACCTGTACAATTTTCAGGCTGAACAACAGGATATTATTATAAGAGAAGAAGATGGAAATGGGAACTACGTAACTACTGAAAATGGTACAAAATACATTTTAAAAAGAGTGAAGAACACATCGGGAACAGTTTTGCCAACAATCGGGATAATTCTGGAATTTTAACAATAAACATCATATAAATTAAAAAGTATAGCTCAAAAAAAGCCGGACAACAGCCCGGCTATTTTTTGGAGTATTTTTAAAAAAGCTTCCTAAAGCCGATAACGTCTTTGACTTCCTGTAGCGTCTGTGATGCCGACTTCCGTGCTTTTTCAGCGCCTAATTTAGCAACTTTTGCTAAATATTCATCGTCATCCAGAATTTTAATAATCCGCTCCCGTATGGGCGCAGTATAAGTTACTATATCTTCCGCCAATTGTTTTTTCATATCGCCATAACGGATTTTGCATCTATTGTACAATGCATCGAAATGAGCCACGGTATCAGGTGTTGAAACAATTTTCATCAATGTGAATAAATTCTCGATTGGATCCGGTTTTTTCTGATTCATTTCTGTTGGGCCTGAATCGGTAACTGCCCTCATCACTTTTTTGCGAATGTCTTTTGGATCTTCATAAAGATTTATCGCATTTCCTTCCGATTTCCCCATTTTTCCACTTCCGTCAAGTCCTGGAACTTTAATCATATCACCACCATCAAATGTAAATGGTTTAGGTGATGGAAATACTTTTTTCCCATACATGTGATTAAAACGTTTAGCAAATTTACGGGCCATTTCCAGGTTTTGCTCCTGATCTTTTCCAACGGGAACATATTTTGCCTTATGAATAATAATGTCGGCAGCCATTAATACCGGGTAAGTCAAAAGTCCTGCATTTACATTATCAGGCTGTTGACGTGCTTTGTCTTTAAAAGAAGTTGTCCGTTCAAGTTCGCCTAAATAAGCATTCATATTCAATAATGCATACAATTCAGAAACTTCAGGAACATCACTTTGAATAAAGATAGTTGCTTTTTCAGGGTCGATTCCACAAGCCAGATACTCAGCCAAAACCTGCTTTACGCCAGATTGTAAATTTTCTGGTTTTGG
This sequence comes from uncultured Prolixibacteraceae bacterium, assembly GCA_963849985.1. Taxonomy (GTDB): domain Bacteria; phylum Bacteroidota; class Bacteroidia; order Bacteroidales; family Prolixibacteraceae; genus Draconibacterium. Next base: position 80,415 of record CAWKJY010000024.1, read on the forward strand.
ATGCGTGGTTAACGAATGAATATCAGCAATAAAAAAATAGCAATTAAAATCATCCTGCATACGAATGAAATTTCGAACTGCCCCAAAATAATTTCCCAGGTGTAAATATCCGGTCGGTCGAATTCCGCTAACAACTATTGGTTTATTCATTATTACTTCGTTTTTAAGTAGCTGCAAAAATAGACATTCAACTGAAAAGTAAAAAAATAAAAGATGCGGTTTGAATAAATTAATCTCCGATAAGATCACAAACCATTGCTTTTGTGCAAGAAATCAGATCGTTCGGACTAAGTTTTAACTGCATCCCGCGTTTTCCTGCACTTACAAAAATAAAGTCGTAATTAAGGCAGGTTTCGTGAATAAACATGGGATAAGGTTTTTTCATACCAAGGGGAGAACAAGCTCCACGAATGTACCCAGTAAGACCTAATAATTCTTTCATTGCCACCATTTCTGCACTTTTATTGCCAGATATTTTAGCGGCTTTTTTTAGATTCACTTCTGTATCACCGGGAACAATTGCAACGAATATCCCGATTGAATTCCCGCGCAAAACCAGCGTTTTAAATACCTGATGAACATTTTGTCCTAAAGTTTTGGCAACGTGAACGGCGCTTAAATCATCCTCATCAAACTGATATTCTACTATTTCGAAATCTATTAAATGATTATCCAGCAAGCGGGCTGCATTTGTTTTCTTCACTTTCGTAAAATTTCGTACAAAATTTGAAAAATTAAATTAGACGGACAAGCTGGAATTTTATTCAAATTTTTTACTTGCATTCTTACTGATACTTGAAAGTCAATTTACGACCATAAATATTTTTTCAACAAAAAAATAATATTAGATTTACGTACTGAAATTAAGAAAGATATGTATCAATCGCCTTTATATGGTAAAGAATTGAACTGGCGTAACGTGAAAATGGAAACGCGAGATCAGTCAGTTTGTTTGCGACCATAGGGCCGGAAGAAGGGATTTATTGCGTTTTAATGCAGTGAATCCCTTCTTTTTTACAATTAACTAAAAAACGATAAATCATGACCAGACAAAAAAAAATCTTTTTAGAGGAGTCGGAATTTCCGAAACAGTGGTATAACCTTGCCCCTGACCTTCCTACTCCGTTAAACCCACCTCTCGGACCTGGCGGAGTACCCGTTGGCCCTGAAATGCTGGCACCTGTTTTCCCAATGAACCTGATTGAACAGGAAGTTAGTCCGAATCGTTGGATCGATATTCCCGAAGGAATCAGGCAAATACTAATGCAATGGCGTCCAAGCCCGCTAATTCGTGCTTACGAACTGGAGGAAGCGCTTGGAACTCCGGCCAAAATATATTATAAAAATGAAGGCGTTTCACCTGCCGGAAGTCATAAACCAAATACTGCAGTTGCCCAGGCCTGGTACAATAAACAATTTGGAATTAAAAAACTGACGACTGAAACCGGCGCCGGACAATGGGGTTCTGCGCTTTCTTACGCTTGCGCACAAATTGGCGGAATTGAATGTAAAGTTTTTATGGTTCGCGTAAGTTTCGACCAGAAGCCTTTCCGGAAAATGATGATGGAAACCTGGGGTGGAAAATGTATTGCAAGTCCAAGCACCGAAACCCAGGCAGGAAGAAATATTCTTGCTGAGTTTCCTGATACTCCGGGAAGTCTTGGTATTGCAATCTCTGAAGCGGTTGAAGCTGCCGTTACCGATCCAACCGGCCAAACCCGGTATTCTCTCGGTTCAGTTTTGAACCATGTATTGTTACATCAAACCGTTATTGGCCAGGAAGCTAAAAAACAGTTGGCAAAAGTTGGAATTAAAAAGCCTGACATTGTTATTGGCTGTTGTGGTGGCGGAAGTAATTTTGCCGGAATTTCTTTCCCGTTTATGTATGATAAAATTCATGGAGCAGATATTCAGATAATTGGTGTTGAACCATTTAGCTGCCCAACTTTAACAAAAGCTCCGTTTATTTACGACCATGGCGATGTGGCTCAAATGACCCCACTTTTGGCAATGAACAGCCTGGGACATAATTTTGTTCCGGCGCCGATTCATGCAGGCGGGTTGCGTTATCACGGTATGGCTCCACTTGTTAGCGCAGCATTGCGTGACAACTTGATGGAAGCAGTTGCAATTCACCAAAGTGAATGTTTCGAGGCCGGATTACTTTTTGCAAAAACAGAAGGTATAATTCCTGCTCCGGAAACAACACATGCCATTGCTGCTACCATTCGTGAAGCTAAAAAAGCAAAAGAAGAAGGAAAAGAAAAAGTGATCCTTTTCAATTTCAGCGGACATGGACTGATGGATTTGGTAGGATACAGCAAATATATGGCAGGGGAACTTCTGGATTATGAATATCCTGAAGAAGAAATTGCCAGAAATCTTAAAAAATTGGAAGGCTATCCGTTACCGAAATAGTTTTATAAACAGCTAAACTATCTATTTGACCGTCGTTATTTTCTAAATTTCGGCGGTTTTTTTGTTAAAAAAAGGCATTAATTAATTCTGCCGGAATGTGTTTCCTTATTTTTTCAAGAGCGTTTTGAATAATCTCGTAACGATGCTGGTCTCTGCTGATTTCAGAAACCAGTTGGTTCGTTTCTTCTGGAGAAAAGAAATCACCTCCCATTACGCACAATTCAACTGTTCCTTTAACTACTTCTAATTCAATTTTTACATTTTTCCCATTGTTTTCAAAATTATTTTTGAAAAAATACCGGGGCGAATATCCAAAATTCCATTCCCAGGTTTCAAATTTTTCCTTTGATAATTTCTGAATGATTTGAACGTCTTTTTCTGTTAATTCCAATGTCGAATTTGAAGTATCTTCCAGTTGAACATCAATAAGAAATTGCATGAATTCTTCAACCGAAATTTTCTTCTTCAGATAATTGGAAATGTTAGTCACTCTGCTTCGGTTCGATTGCACTGCTTTGCTGTCGTATTTTCCCGGAATTACTTTTATTGCCTGTCCAAGATTTTCCAGATCAGTATCAAAAAGTAAAGTACCATGATGAAGTACCCGGTTTTTATAGATGTGCTCTGCATTCCCTGAGATTTTCAAATCACCGATCAGCAAATCGTTTCTTCCTGAGGTAGTGGCTTCAATTCCAAGTTTCGCCAAAGCAGTTACCACTGGTTGCGTAAAAATTTTAAAGCTAATTTCTGCTGGACTGGAAACATTTTTTATAAATGCGAAATTTACGTTTCCGGCATCATGAAAAACTGTACCACCTCCTGAAATCCTTCGGGCAACTTTTATATTGTTTTCCCGAACAAACGGATAGTTTATCTCTGCCAGTGCATTCTGATGCTTACCAACTACAACAGTATTTTCGCTCTGCCAAAGCATAAAAATATCATCATCAAAATTCTTCAGAAGATATTCTTCTGCAGCCAGACAGAAATAAGGGTCTCGGGTTTTTAAATGGATGCACTGCATGAATTTCTATTTTTGATTTTGAATCCAGCGTTGGAAAAGAACGTCATAAACACTGTAGTAAATAATGCCTTTTTTATTGTATTGGCTATAAATAAGCCCTTTGGTTTGCAAAGAATTGATAGAGCGAATTACCGTAGCCGGGCTTCCCAAAACATGCTTTCTGAACAAATTCTTTTGAGGTAGGAGCAAAAGCTTCACCTTCGTGAGCAACTGCTTTTAACAATTTCCATTGTTGCTTTGTCAAAATGTCCCTGTATCCAAAAAAAACGAACTCCTGCTCTTTTAATAACTTTAGTGCTTCCTGCTGCCATAAATCCAGAGTGATTATATTTTTTGAGTTAATAAAAACACGGTTACATAAAAGTTGCACATAATAAGTATGCAGGTTCGTCCAATTCAATATTTCATTAATAGTAGTACTGTTTATTTCTTTTCCATTTTCAATAAATTTTTTGGAAATAAATTTTTGATACGACTCCAATTCAATCTTCTCCAGATGCATTAAAAGAGTACTTCGAAAGAAAGGCTTCGCAGGATTTGAAAACATATCACTCATCACATGTTGGCGGCTTCCTGAAAATATAAAAACTACATTTTTTAATTGCTGAATGATTTTACGTAACCATGCATCGGTATTTTTTTCGGGATATTCAAGAATTTGCTGAAACTCATCGATGGCAACAACAACCCTTTTATTTTGTTCTTCGAGAAATGCAAATAATGTATCTATTTGATGTTGACTTTCATTTGGCTGAATTTTAAACGAGACATTGGGGTCACCCGAAAGTGAATCAAAAGTAATAACTGGCCGAAGTGATTTTATAAAAGACCAGATTTTAGAACCAATACTGGTTTTTTCAGGAACTGCATTTAAGATGGCTGTGGCAAGTGAGTTTAAGAGATCTACACTGTTTTCAGTGGGTAAAATATCAACGTAAATACAAACATAATCGCCCGAAAGCTTTTGTTGGAAATGTTTGATCAAGCCTGTTTTACCAATTCTCCTAATCGCTACCAAAGTTGTTGACTGGCCTCCTTTTACATTGTCAATCAATGTTTTGGTTTCCTTTTCGCGGTCACAAAAATATTTTGGCCCATAATAACCAACCGTCGGAAACGGTGTTGATGGTTCATTTAGTTTCATAAAATGCAAATTGTAATTTACAAAATGCAATTTACAAAATGTAAATTACAAATTGTAATAATATCTCGGGTTTCTCACTCATAAATAAATTAAGAAGTATATCTAGATAAAACAAGGAGACTCTTAATCAGATGCTTAACTTAAAAAGATAATTAAGATGCAGCAAAAGCATAATATTCAATGATATTTCTAATCCACACACCCCGAAGCTTCACGGGCCTCGATTAGCAATTGAGCTGTTACCTCCTGCATTTGTGCTTTCAGAACTTCATAATCGGTTTCATTAATATCTATAATCGCACTTTTTGAAACACAGGCACTGGTAACTATTGCATCTATCGCTTCAGTACAGTTGTCTCCATTACAATCATAATTTACCCCGTTATATATCCAATGGCAATCCTGATTTGTGCAACACGCAGTAGCATCAATTGCTGTATTATCAGGACATTTTTGATCGGGATTGCTACAAAATTCATCCGATGCAGGGTCTGAACAGGCGACCAATACCAAAACACCAAATAGCAGTATTATAAAATTTCTTGTTTTCATATTTCTGGCTTTTAACATTTTATAAATTAAATTCTTTCTCTATTATTTTTTTAAAATTACTATAAGAAATAAATCCGGAATAAGCATGGTTGTTCAACAAGTAGGTAGGAGTTCCCGTCAATTTATTTTCACGAAATTCTTTTACATTAGAACGAATGTATTCGTAATTATTATTATTCAAAATACATTCTGCAATTTCGGAATTATCCTGCATAATATCGTCAATCAATTGTGTAAAATCTTCGGTAAAAACTACCGCAGGGTTTACCAGTAACAATTGGTGATATTTCTCATAGACCCCAAAACGCCCGATGCAACTGGCAGCCTGCAAAGCATACATCATTTGTGGATTTTCATCAAAATCGACCCATTTTACCACCAATTTTAATTTCCCGTTATCCAAAAAATTCATTTTAAGTTCCGGATATGTTCGTGAAAAAAAATACCGGCAATAATCGCACTGGTAACTTGCATACAAGAAAATAGTTTTTGGTGCTGCATCGTCCCCAAATACAACATCTTCCTCCTTTTGTTCCACTTTATTTGTAAGCTCCTGCCCTTTCATTTCAGCGGAGTTTGTATGGCATGAAAAGAGAGAAATTATGCCCGCTGCAACGATTAAGTATCTTGATATTAAAAGCTTCATTTTATTCATCGATATCATATTTTACCAACGCAGGATGAAAACTCAGATCAACCATTTGTTTCTGTAGATTTACTTTTGCCACCATATTTTGTCGATCCTTTTTTTTGTCGAACCCTGCTTTTTCTTTTCCATTCTCCGATTTTGAAACTACATAAATTGAAGTGCGTCCCTTGGTTACATCACTTTCGTCTTCCTCAGTAAATCCACCGTCCTGCATTTGCTTTTTCAAATTCGATTTTGATTTGCTTGATAACACTTCTCCAAGAAACATTCGAATATGGTAAGCATAATCTTCGTCAAAACTGTACATTCCCAGAAACATCGCATCAAATGAAGTGGTCCTGATTTCGGTTTTTGGGATGTAAAGTTTGTTATTGAAAAGAAAGACACTGCTGTTCAGTGTGCTGAAATAGAGACTGTCCATACTTTTCAGTCCAACACCCTTTATTTTTTCTATTTCCATAACCGGTTTTACATTAAATAAAGCGCCTTTTTCAATGGTAAGATCTCCTTTTAACATTAATGATTTATAATCCGGCTCATAGTCTTTTAAAACGATTTCACCATCCATCTTTGTGGAGAAAATCCCCCGAACATTTTCAGCTTTAATGTCTTCGTAATCGATATATTGATAAAAACTTTTTACCAGTTTCGTTATATCCATTTTACGGATATCCGTTTTGAAAAACAGTGTGATTTCATTTTCCGGGCGCATCTCAATTTTTAATGACGTTAACGCATGGCCGTCAAACGCATCCATACTTAAACTGTCAAAAACATAATAATTTTCTTTAACCAGAAATTTGGAACTGATATTGGAATAAAGCGCATCTTTATACTTTAGGCTGTTTGCTTTTAGCATTCCATTAATTTTATAAGTAAAATTCAAAGGCTCACCTTGTGGTTTTTCAACGGTTGTTGAATCAGCATTTAGTATCTTTTCAATTTCAGCATAATCAAAATAACCGGCGTTAAAATTGCCGTGAATGACCAATTCCTTTTTCTGGTTTTTGACAGCTGCTGAATAGATATTTATTGCAGAAACTGAATTCATGTCAAATTGAGTTCCCAAATAATTTCCTTCAAGTTGAGTGATCCAAAGTGAATCCGATTGATATTTCATTTGTCCCGAAAGTTCCTTAATGTTCGTCAAAGAATCGGGCATTTTTAAATTCACATTGCTGAAGTCAATCTGAAATTTACTTCGTTCAAATATCAATTTATTTATCTGACTACTAATGGAATCAAGATTTAGTTGTGCTTCTGATTCAAATGTTGCTGATACATTTCCCGACAATGAATTCACCAGTGAATCGGGAAAATATTTTCGAATTTCTGCCAAATCCAGGGTTAACTTTCCTGAAACCAAATAATCGGGATATAAAGGATTTTTCAATGTTCCGGTTAATGCAACATTGCTGTTTTTCAATGCAGCATCAAATCGGTTGAACTGAACATCGAGTGAATCATATTTTAGCGGATTCCCTATAATTTTTGCTTCAAAATTTACACTATCCAAATCAACTTTATCATAATGGATTCCAGCACGAAAATGGTTTATAAAAATTTGATTGGGTTCATATTCAATATTTGCACTTAATTGTTTTGCCGAAGTCAAACTGTCTATATCCGTATTTACATCGGTTAGTTTCAAACTAACTTTCGAGTTGGCCAAAACGTCATTAATATATTTATAAGAGATAGAATCGGGTAAATTTCCTTTGGTGGAAATTACGGCATTAACTTTTCCGGTTATTGAATGTAACAACGAATCAGGAACAAAAGGCGAAACCTCATCCAAATCAATATCAAGTGTTGAATTGAAATTATATTTCAGATGATCCAGATTTTCCACTTTCCCCGAAAACGAAGCTTTACTTTTTGCCGTTTGAAAATTTAATGATTTGATATTTACGCTTGTGGTTGAATTATTTCGCTGTTTTCCATTGGTAGCGCTTCCTTTGAATGAGATTTGGCTGAGTTCAGGATAATCCTGGTATTTTACATTTCCCTTTGTAAGGTCAAAATCAACATTAACTGCCGGCATTACCGAATCTGTTATCATTCCCGTAATTGTGGCATTTGCAGTAAGTATTCCTGATAAATTATGAACCTCATATTTTTGAAAATAATTTTGGGGGACATATTTTGAAAGATTAGCCAGATCGAGTTTTTTGGCATTCAGTATTAAATCGGCAGAAATAGTATCTCGCAGGTCAACTGTTCCGCTTAATGATAATTCAGCGTCTTCATCAATCCTGATATCAGCTTTATCGACGGTTAAATAGCTTGAATCATATTTTATTTCAAAATCAAGTGCTGCCTGTTTCATTAACCAGAGATTTGTAGTATCGTAAGAACAATTTGTTAGAAAAGTTTTTCCCTCTGCTTTGCCATTGTACCGATCCTTGTTGATCAAGCCCGAAAGATCAAGTTGTTCAATCATTAAATCTGCAGCGGCTTTCATTTTTTTGTCCCGGTAGTAACAAACCGTATTTTTGATATTAAAATCTTTTATGTCCAGGAAGATATTATTAGCTGAAGTATCAACGACATTTTGTTGTGTTGTGTCGTTCAGAAAGTCGAAATTACTTAGGCCAGCAGTATCTACATTATAAAACAGTTTTGCATCTGAAATTTCAACTTTTCGGATTTCAAAAATACCTTTGATCAGTTTCCTTGTTTGAACTGCAACATACAGCCGTCCCACAAACGCTAGTGTATCCTGCTTATCAATATCATTTGAAACCGGTGAGCTGACCAGAAAATTTCTACATTTAATTGTCGCATAAGGGAAATCGTGAACCAGGGAAAAATCAATATCATCTAATGTTACAGGCACATTTGTTGTCTTTCCGATTTGCTCAACAGCAATTTTGGCTATTTTATTTTCAGACAAAGCTGCTACTACAACCAAAATAATCAGGATTGTAATAAATGAAAGGAAAAGATATGAGATGATTTTGACAGCCTTCTTCATAGTTTATATAACGTTGCTGATATATAAAATCGTCTTTAAAGTGTGCTTTACAATTTAGCTTTTTCTATTTAGTGTCAGTATTATTTTCTTGTAATTATTCAAAGCGTTGTCAAAACAGTCCATTATTAACATTTCCATGACATATTTTGACAAAACCCAAACATTCCTGTGACATTGTACGTTTCTGGTAATCATAGCTTTGTCGTATAACAATAATATGGAGGAATTTAAGATGAAAGCTATTATTTCCAAAACTTTTTTCCTGTTTTTCATTTTGATGATAATTGCAGGAATTTCCAGCGCTCAAACTCCCGCCCAGCAGTTCCAGAAAGGAATCATGAAAGAAGAGGGAGAAGGCTCGCTAAAAGAAGCCATTGAACTTTACAAATTGGTTGCAGACAATGCAAATGCAGACAAAGTTTTACGCGCCAAAGCGCTTTACAAGATGGGAAGCTGCTACGGAAAACTAGGACAACAGGAAGCCCGCGGTGTTTATGAAAAACTGGTAGCCAACTACACCGACCCTCAGGAACTGGTGGCCGATGCCAAACGAAAACTGAATAAGCTAAATGGAGAAGCAGGTACTGAAAATACCGGAATTGTAGCACGACAGGTGTGGTATCCCGCTGTTAATGGAGCGTATCCCTGTCAACCTTCACGTGATGGAAGATATATACTTTATATTGATAATAATACCGTTCAGATAACAATTCGGGACCTTAAAACCGGAAAATCCCGGGAAGTCACCAAAGATGGGACATGGACCGGTAATACGCAATATTCGGAAGCTTGTATCTGGTCGCCCGACGGTAAACATATTGCTTACAACTGGGCAATTTTGAATGAACCTGAAAAGAAATACAGGGATTTTAAAAACGAATTGCGTGTTATTAATGTTGACGGAACAAATGAAAGGATTATTAAGCCTACCGGCTATTATTATCCTCTTGACTGGAGCAATGACGGCAGTTCAATCCTTTGTATAAACGAATCTAACAATCTTGAGTTGGTTTCTGTTAAAGATGGCTCAAGCAAAATTATTGCAGAAATTGGAAAACTAAGAATTGGAAACGCGTCATTTTCGGGCGATGGAAAATTTATCATTTTCAGCAGAGAATCAACGCCGGAATCCAAGACCTTTGATATTTTTTCAGTGCCTGTAAATGGAGGGGTAATGCAAGCACTGATTACAAATAAAGAAAATGATGAGAATCCCATTTGTGTCCCCGGTACAAATAAGGTAGTTTTTATTAGCAACCACTCCGGAACCAGGGATTTGTGGCTTATGACCGTGGTAAGTGGAAAACTTGAGGGTGAGCCGAAAATCATAAAAAGTGGTTTGTCTGAATCAAGTAATATCACAGGAATAACTGATTATGGCGAGTTGTTGTACACAACGTCAACTGTAAATCCGGATATTTATATAGCCCGTTTGGACTTAAATACCGGAGAAATAAGTCCCAGTCCTGTCAGGCGAATCATGAAATATACAGAAAAACCAATTCGGTCAATCTGGTCGCCTTCTCTGAACTACCTCGCAACCATGGTGGAAGCTCCTGTTGTTTCTGCGCCTCAGGCAAATCAGGTCAAGTTTGTAATTCAGAATATGAAAACAGGTGAAGAGCATGAAATCGTTTCTGATTTATATACTTACCCATACATAAGTGGTTTTGAGATAAAATGGACAACTGATGAGCAGTCGCTTTTGGTAAAGGGAAATACGAATAATAAGACAGGAGGAATCTTTCAGGTTGACGTTAAAACCGGAAAATTTAAAGATTTTAAAGTTCCACTTGAAAAAACAGCATGGGAGTGGAAAGATTTGCAATATTCTCCCGATGGAAAGACAATGTATTTTAACGATCCCGTTGACAAAACCAGGATTGAAACAGACGATGTAAATCTGATTTCAAGATCGGTTCAATCAGGGGATGAACGAAATATTGCGCGTATGGCAGATATGAGAGATATGTTGCTGTCACCGGATGGCAAATACATAACTTTCCAACATTCGTTTCATGATGATGGTTCCATCTTTGTTATTCCGATTGATGGTAGTAGTGAAATAAAAAAAATTACGGGATTTACTGACAAGGAAAAACTGTGTCCGTTAGGCTGGACCTCTGACAGTCAGAATGTATTGTTTGCAAAAATAAATGGTAGTAGTCAGGTTTCTGTTTGGATAACTTCAATTAATAATGAATCCCCGAAAGAATTATTTTCAAAAGATGTATTGAAAGCATTTACCGGGGCAGACGGGCTAAGAATCTTAAATACAGGTAACGAGTATTTCCTGACTTCACAGAAGAATAATCCGGTATATGAATTATGGACCCTGGAAAATATTATTCCCAAAGAACTTTCAGAAAAGAAATAACCATGAAAACAAAAATTATATACTCAACATTATTGGTGTTCCTGATGGTTTTTATTTACGGAACATCAGGAGCTCAAACTCCCGAACAGCAGTTCCAGAAAGGAATCATGAAAGAAGAAGGAGAAGGGTCGCTTAAGGAAGCTATTGCACTTTACAAAACGGTTGCAGATAATACTCTGGCCGATCGCGCCCTTCGTGCCAAAGCGCTTTACCAAATGGGAAACTGCTATGAAAAGCTGGGCAGCAGGAAGCCCGCGGTGTTTATGAAAAACTCGTGGCCAATTACAGCGACCAACCTGAACTGGTAACAAACGCCAAACAGAAGCTCAATAAAATGAATGCCGACCAGACCGTTTCAGATAATTCAGAAATTGTTATCCGGAAATTACCAAATCAAGATCTTGATAAATGGTCTGAAATTGCATCTTTTTCTCCGGACGGCCGCTATGCAACCTATATTGATTGGCACGATCCTGAAATTGGGGTGATTGATTTAAAAACAGGAAAGAAATGGGAAATTACAAAAGATGGGGACTATAATAATTACAAAAATGCATTTTCCACAAGGTTCAATGTGGTCACCTGATAGTAAGAAGGTTGTTTACGATTGGAATATTGAGGAAAGTTGAAAAAGATAAGAGTACTAATAAGTATGAGTTGCATATTGTAGATAAAGATGGCTCAAATGACCGAATTTTAATCAAAAATGGAAACAGGCGTTTAAGGATTTTGGATTGGAGTATGGATGGATTATCAATCTTATGCATTGAAAAAAATATGCCCGGCGGTAATCTCAAGATTTGACCAGTCTCGTAATCATTTCGGTTAACGATGGTTCAAAAAAAATAGTTGCAGATATTTCTAATCCGGTAATTTTTACAATATAATAAATGCAAATTTTACAGAAGACGGAAATTATGTAATTTTTCAGGCACGGGCTGAAAAGGATTCTGAAAACTTCGATATTTTTATTGTTTCAAGGGATGGTGGAACAGTTACCCCATTGATTACAAATAAGGAATACGATGGCGCCCCATTTCGTATTCCTGGCACTCATCAATTTGTATATTTCAGTAATCATTCCGGAACAAAGGATTTGTGGGGCATTCGTGTTGAAAATGGGAAAATTCAGGGAGAACCAAAAGTTTTAAAAAGTGATTTTGATAAAACTTGTCCTGATTAGGGGAGCCACAAATAATGGTATTGTTATCTATTCATCTACCATGTTAAATCCCGATTTTTTTAAGGCAACGCTGAATTTCAGTACCGGTGAAGTTGTAAATGAGCCAATTGCTATATCACGTAATTCGGCACGTAAAATAATAAGGGCATTCTGGTCGCCGTCTTTTAATTATGTGGCTTGCATTATTGAAACTCCATTAATTACTGATTCGAGATTAAGTCCATTAAAATTAGTAGTCCAGAATGTTCTTACAGGGGAAGAAACTGAAATTTCTCCTGATCTAAATACCTACCTTTTGATTTGGTGGATTGAACCTCAATGGACTCCGGATGAAAAATCAATTTTAATTAAAGGCGTGAATAAAGAAGGAATAAATGGTCTGTTTCAGATTGATGTTAAGACGGGAAAGGTAACCCCATATAAAGCGCCAATGGCAAATCAGGCATTGGGAGTGGAGATGGTTGCAGTTTTCGCCTGATGCAGAAACCCAATATTTTGTTACACAGGATAGCACGATAGCTAACCAGAAAGTGGTTGCCGCGTCAGTAAAATCAGGAGAAGAGAAGGTTTTGACAGAATTTCCTTTTTGGGTTGATAAAGTTATGTTATCTCCGGATGGAAAATCGCTTGCTATTCAGTATGCAGATTCACTTTGGCTTTTACCTTCTGATGGAAGCCGCGAAAAGAAAAAGATTGAAAGTTTTGAAAAATTGAGAGGAAATCCAGTCGGATGGAGTTCTGATAGTCAAAGCAATTTATGTGGCTAAAGATGATGCGCAAAAAGGTCTCAGTCTTTGGGAATTCCGCTGGAAAACAATTCACCCAAAGAATTATTTTCTCCTGAAAAACTCAAACTGTTTAAAGGAGCAGATGGATTGAAAATTTGCCATGTTGGTAACGAGGTTTATCTGACCATGCAAAATGGAGGTCCTGTTACTGAATTTTGGGGTGTTGAAAATATTGGTCTCAAAGAACTATCAGAAAAGAAATAACCATGAAAACAAAAATTATACACTCAATATTATTGGTGTTCCTGATGGCATTTATTTACGGAACATCGAAGCTCAAACTCCCGAACAGCAGTTCCAGAAAGGAATCATGAAGGAAGAAGGTGAAGGCTCGCTCAAGGAAGCCATTGAACTTTACAAATTGGTTGCTGATAACACAAATGCCGAAAAGATATTGCGTGCCAAAGCGCTTTACCAGATGGGAAATTGCTACGAAAAACTGGGCCAACAGGAAGCTCGCGGTGTTTATGAAAAACTGGTGGCCAATTACACCGATCCGCAGGAACTGGTAGAAAATGCAAAAAGGAGGCTTAGTAAGCTGAATGCTGACCAGACAACTTCATCCAATTCAGGGATAATCCTGCGTCAGATCCCTCGTCCCAGCGTTGATATTGAAGCATATTCGCCTGATGGACAATATGCTACTTATAACGATTGGAGCGATCCGGAGATTGGAGTCATCCACTTAAAAACCGGGAAAAAATGGCTAATAACCAAAGATGGAAGTTGGAATTTACCACAAACGCATTATCCAATGTACTCTCTCTGGTCACCTGATAGTAAGCAAATTGTGTACATCTGGAATATTGAGGATCATGATAATGAAAGTGCTAATAATTATGAACTCCGCATTGTGAACAGGGATGGTACAAATGAACGTTCGCTATTCAATAACGGCAATAAATTTTTATTCGCAACAGATTGGAGTGCAGATGGCTCATCTATCTTGTGCATCACATCAACAGATAATGATTTAAACAAACTTGAATTAATTTCGGTCAATGACGGTTCTAAAAAAATGATTACTGAATTTGTCGGTGGAAATAACCTAAACGCAAATTTTACGAATGATGGAAATTATATTGTCTTTCGTGCACTTTCTGATTCAAGCTCTGAAAACAATGATATTTTTATTGTTTCAAAGGATGGTGGTGAAATTACCCCTTTGATTACCAATAAGGAAGATGACGGATTTCCATTACGCATTCCCGGTTCAAATCAATTTATCTATATGAGTAACCATTCAGGCTCAAATGATTTATGGAGCATGACCATTGAAAAAGGCAAACTGGTTGGAGAACCAAAAGTATTAAAAAATGATTTTAATCAAACCACTTATATTATCGGAACTATTGCTGACGGTTCATTATTTTATACTACAAAAATTTTAAATCCTGAAATATACAGGTCAAAATTAAATTTTGTTTCCAAACAGGCAGAAACAGAGGCTATTACCATTATGCACAATTCGTCACGAAAAATTATGCGCGCAATCTGGTCACCAGACTTTCATTATTTAACCGGTTTGGTTGAAACTCCTTTCGATCCAATAAAAGGAACAGCTCCCTTAAAGATGGTCATTCAGAATGTTCAAACGGGTGATGAATATGACCTTTCTGCCGACCTGGGAACAAATATCATGCTATGGTCTGTTTGCGAAGCTCAATGGTCGCAGGATGGAAAATCAATTTTTATAAAAGGAAAAAAAAATGATGAGAAATGGGGTATGTATAAGATTGATGTCAAAACAGGAAATGTCAGCATTTACAAAATGCCTTTGGAACATGCCGCATGGGAATGGAGATGGCTACAATTTTCACCGGATGGTGAAACACAGTATTTTGTTTCAAAAGATGGATTTTTACCTAAAAGCAGTGTAATTGCAAAGTCGGTTAAAACAGGAGAGGAACATCCAATTAAAGAATTTGACAATTGGATTGGTCGAATTTTATTGTCGCCTGATGGTAAAACTCTTGCCATTCAGAAGGCAGATACCCTTTTCTACATGCCGGTGGATGGGCAGGGAGAGCTAAAGAAAATAGATGCATTCGAGAGTATAAAAGGAACTCCGGTTGGCTGGTCTGCAGATAATACGTCTGTTTATATAGCTAAAAATGATGCACAAAAGGGCTTGGGTATTTGGAGTATTTCTTTAGATAACGAACCGGCAGTTGAATTAATATCCCCGGAAAAGTTAAAGGAATTTAAAGGAGCAGAAGGTTTGAAAATCAGTACCGTTGGCAACGATGTTTATCTAACCATGCAGAACGGGGCAATGATAAATGAATATTGGGCTGTTGAAAATATTGCACAGAAATAGATATTAACACGTTGTTTTGTTTGTTATGCTGTGCGAGCCACTGTCATGCTGAGACCTTGATTATAAAGATATAATTTTTTAATAAATTGACATATTGAGATATAAACCAAGCAAGGAGAATGCTCAATTACGCATGGAGCTAAAATGCCCGCCGCTGAGACTAGTACTGAAAGTTGTCGTTTTTCAATTGGAGAAGTCCTTTGATATAAGGATTTTCCCGTTTAGCAGTATACTGAACTCATATACTTTCAGCCTTGCTTAAAAAAAATAGAATGATGTCAAAGTTATCGAAAATTAAAGAGCATGCAGCAGGTATTGATCTTGGAACGAAGGATTTTTTTGTTTCGGTTGACGGACAGAACGTAAAATCCTTTCAAACCCATACTGCTGCCTTGAATGATTTGGTTTCTTACCTGATTGAAAACTCAATTACTACAGTTGCCATGGAGTCAACAGGAATTTTATGGCTGCCATTGTATGATTTATTGGAAAATGCCGGGATAGAAATTTTTTTGGTTAATGCTGCCCACGCCAGAAATATCCCGGCACAGAAATCAGACCCGGCCGATTGTCGTTGGCTTCAAAGGTTGCACAGTTATGGACTTCTTCGTGCGTCTTACGTTCCCATCGGTGATATCAGAGAATTACGGACGTATATGAGGCTAAGAGAAGACCATAAGGAAATTGCTTCCTCACATATCCAACATATGCAAAAGGCCATGGACTTGATGAACTTAAAATTAAAGAATGTAATCAACCAATTGCATGGCGTTTCAGGGCAAAGAATAGTACAGTCCATTTTGAATGGGGAAAGAAATGCAACCAAGCTTGCCAATTTGTGTGAGCCAGTTATTTTAAAGAAGAAAAAAGAACAAGTAGTAAGTGCATTAAAAGGGAGTTTTAAGCAAGAGTATGTTTTTATGCTCAGGCAAGCTTTTCAGGCCTACCAATTTTATCAGGCACAAATTAATGAATGCGACAAAGAAATTGAAACGTTGTTAAACAAGATGACCAGCGACAAAGAAGATATTGATTCCGGGAAAGAAGCACCTTCAAGGCACAACCAGCCCAATATTGAAGAACTGCATGATAAACTTGTAAAATTACACGATGGCAAAAACCCAACGGTATTGCCAGGAATATCAGATATGACCATGTTGAAATTAACAGCAGAATTAGGCTGCGATTTCTCTAAATGGCCAACAGAAAAACATTTTACAAGTTGGCTGGGTCTAAGTCCCAAAAAACACCAATCGGGGAAAACCAACAAAAACCGAAGACAAAAGGTAAATAGTAAAGCCGGGCAAATATTCCGTGAATCTGCAATGAGTATTGCTAACAGCAAATATCTGGCATTAAAAGGATTTTATTTACGGATAAAATCAAAACATGGGGCTAAGGCAGCAAATAAAGCAACCGCAAGAAAACTTGCAGACCTGTATTACCGGTTCATGACCAAAGGATTAGAATATGTCGAAACTGGATTAAATGAATATGATAAAAGGTATAAAGAAATAATATTAAGAAATTTAAACAAAAAAGCTAAACAGATTGGCTTCCAGATTATTGCAACTTGATGTCATTAGCAGCGAAGTCGAAGCATGATTGAGATGAAGTAACTTTGAAAAGCTTGATAAATAAATTGAGTAGTCTAGTTTTTATGAATATTGAACAAATCACCCTTCGACTCCGCTCAGGGTGACGTTCTGTAAATTAAAAATTATTAGCGGAAGAAATAAACAATAACAAAATTGGCAAAACGTAAAAAACCGGTTTCAAGGTTAGTCCTCCTGTTTATCCTGATGGTTTTTATCTCGGGAGTCATACTTGCGTTTCTAAGCATAAATAACATTACCAACTTCAGGATTTTAACAGAGAAAAAAATACAGGAAACACAACTGGAAATTGCCGGACAAATTTCCAACCGTTTTAACCAAACAATACAAAAAGTAACAGAAGATTTTAGCAGGGATTGGTTTGACAATAATACCCCCCTTCCTGCTGATTCCATGTTTTTCACTTATCAGCAAATACCTGTATTGCCATTTTCGCTAAATAGCGATAAAAAATTTATCTGGCCATGGTATGTCGAAACCGGTCAGGTTTCACAATCAAAAATATCTTCCGCAGTACAGCAGGAAATTACCAATGGGGAATCCGATGAATTTCAAAAGGAAGATTATCAAAAAGCTTATGTACATTACCGCTCAGCATTAGGCAAATCAAGAACTTCAGGAGATTCTGCAAAAGTGCTCAGCACATTGGGCCGGATTTCTACCAAAATGAAAAACGCCGATAAATCGTGGTTGTATTATTCTTCACTTTTCCCGCGGTTGAGCAGTGAAATGAGCCCGGTCGGCATGCCTTACGCTTATTTTGCCATTAGCAGGTTAATTAAATTACCTCTTCCGGAAAAACAGTCAGAAACTGTTGAGTTGGCCACTCTTTTTCTGGAGCAACTAGATAACGGTACAACTCCTTTAAATCCGGGAACAGAAACGATTCTTGATGAATTAAATACCTGGATTACGACGATTCCGGTTTCTGATGAACAAATTAGAAGATTCCGCTTTTTATCAGAAAAGGGTGAAATCGGAGCTTAATTTTATCACCAGTTACAGCAGTTACATTAATGAAATTATAAATGGGAACAAACCCTCCGAACTTCCTGTAATTTTAAACCAGTTCAGCGTTTACGCCATTAACAGGGGTGACAATCCTGAATTAATGATAATCAATATAGAAAAGGAAAAACGATCGGGTTTTGTAATAAACCTTAACAATCTTTGGAGTAGTGCAATTTTTCTACTTCCAAAAGACATAAAATCGGAATATAGAATTGACCTTGTTCAGGGAAGCTCTTCGTCAATAAATCAGGATGCACTTTCCATCCGTGCTGAGTTATCACCTTTTTTCCCCATGCATCGCATCGTAATCAGGCCTGCCAAT
Source organism: uncultured Prolixibacteraceae bacterium (assembly GCA_963849985.1). Lineage (GTDB taxonomy): Bacteria > Bacteroidota > Bacteroidia > Bacteroidales > Prolixibacteraceae > Draconibacterium. The sequence goes on from CAWKJY010000024.1 coordinate 98,796, forward strand.
GAAAATATTGTTGAAAAATTCGTTCGCAGCAGGAGTTGGATCTACGGAATTGCGTTGGTTTTGCTGCTTGGCGGAATGTTGCTTGGAATTGTTCTGATACTTAGAGATATCAACCGGGAAAAGAAAATTGCCGATATGCAGTCAGAATTTGTTTCGCATGTTACCCATGAACTGAAAACACCGCTCACATCCATCAATATGTTTGCCGAAACTATTTATTTCGACCGGGCAAAAACTCCGGAATTAAGAAAGAAATACTCGAATATCATCATGAAAGAGAGCGAAGTATTAAAACGGAAAATCGATAATATCCTTGAATATTCTGTCAGGAAAAATGAAAAATCAAAGTACAAAATTCATGAAACAGACCTCTCTGTTTTAGTTAATGAAGTGATGGAAGAGATGAAATACTGGCTTGATATTAATGAATTTGAGGTTTCTTCTGAAATTGAAGCCGGAGTGATTGCGAATGTGGATGGAGAAGCAATAAAACAGGCCTTGTCGAATCTTGTTGGAAACGCCATAAAATATTCCAACGAAAGAAAGCACCTTTTTATCAGGCTTTACCGTAAAGAGGAGAAACCGACAATTGAAGTGGAGGATACAGGGATTGGTATTCCAAAGGATCAGATTAACCTGATTTTCGAGAAATTTTATCGTGTAAAAAGTCGCGAAAGTGAATCGACAACCGGCACCGGACTTGGATTGAGTGTAACCCGGGATGTTGTAAATGCACACGGAGGGAGAATCTTTGTGGAAAGTGAAATAAATAAGGGTAGTAAGTTTACAATTCAGTTGAATACGTAAGTCATGATAAGCGCCTGCCTGACAGTAGGCAGGTAGTCGAAGCATGATTGATAAGAAAAAATTAAATGAATTAGTATGAACCGGAAAATAATACTCGTGGTAGAAGATGATCCGAACATCAGGTTAGGTTTGGAAGATAATCTGAATATGGAAGGCTATCAGGTACTAAGTGCTCCAGACGGAGTAAAAGGAATGAAATCGGCACTCGAAAATAAAATCGATCTGGTAATTCTTGATATAATGTTGCCGGGAATGAACGGATACGAGATTTGCCGAAAGATAAAAGCCGAAAAACCTGAACTCCCGGTTATCATGCTAACTGCCCGTGGTTCTGAAATGGATAAAATTGCCGGCCTTGATATCGGTGCCGATGATTACATTACCAAACCTTTCAGCCTCCCCGAATTGCTGGCCCGTATCAGGGTAGCATTCCGCAGAGTTTATAAAGACCCGGAACCACTCGCCAATTTTTCCTATGAAAATGTATTTCTTGATTTCCGAAATTTCCAGGCGTTTTATAAAGATGCCGAGATTAGCATGACCAATAAGGAGTTTGAAATTATGGCTTACTTTATTAACCATGAAAACAAGGTAATCCATCGCCACGATTTGCTAAACGAAGTGTGGGGTTACGAAGCAATGCCAACCACCCGCACTGTCGATAATTTTATCCTCAACCTTCGTAAAAAACTGGAGGAAAATCCATCGAAACCCAAACATATCATTAGCGTGCGAAGTATTGGTTACAAATTTGTTTCGGGGAAATAAATTGAAATTTTTGTGTAAGTTATTCAAAATTCGACTGAATTTCCGACTTCGACTCCGCTCATTCTGGCAGCCACACAGAGCCTGGTCAAAATGTTATTCATAATTACTTTTCATGACATAATTTGACAAAACCCAAACAAACCTGTGACAAATGAATTTTTGAGTTAAAGTAGCTTTATCTGAAACAATTAACAGGTAAAGCAAAATGAATACTTATTTAATTAACGAAATATCCGGGGTTACTACAAAAAATGAAATCGGGCTCCATTTAATAAAAAAACAATCTTATTTTTTTAATTACTGCATTTTTAATTCGGGGGACCATAAAAAGTATATGCCGGTTCTGTGCCCAAAAGTTCGGGGAAAGGTGCTGTCTTCAGACTTTACTTTAAAAGAAAATATCAATTCATTTTTACAAATATCAGCTAGTATTAACGATTAAATTTTAAAAAGCATGAAAAGTTTAAAAACAGTATTTATCCTTTTACTATTATCAGGATTTACAATAAGAGGGTTTTTATATGCACAAAGTGATATTCAAAAATTAGTTGCAACACTTCCGAAACTCGATGGGTATATCCCCGTTTATTATCCAGAAGGATGTGATCAAAATGCCGAAAAATTGCAGTCTCTATTTCAAAAGGCAGAAAAATATTATGATGAGAAATTTGGGATATGTATTCCTGTAACACTAATTCTGTTTTCTCCTGAAGAAACCAGAAAATTAAGTAAATTAATAAATCTACCGGTACTATATAATCAGTTTTTGCCATTTGTAAACGTTGATAATCCGAACGCAATATGTTTGCCTGTTGACCATGGTAGCGCTCTTGACAGTATTATTCAGTCAGTTAGTAAATCGAGCCAGGAACTTCAAAAGCTGAAATTATCAAGCACTGAAATTTCTGACCGGTTTAATGCTTTGGCAGGATTGCATTTACTGAGCAGGTTATATATGAATGCGTTGAGAATCAATCAACCTGGGGAAAGAAATGACGAAATGATGGCAAATAATATTGCCGATGCTTTTATAAATGAAATGTCTCCTACCGATGCAGAACTTTGGAAGTTGATGAAAGATACTTATGACAGTTATTTAAATTCCGGAAGAAATTTATAACTGGATGCAATGGGTAGACGTTAAGCTGAAATTATATGTCCAAAATAACAGATTTATATTTGATATATTTTCTAAACTATAATCAGTTTAATGACACAATTTGACAAAACCCAAACAAACCTGTGACAAATGAATTTTTGAGTTGAAGTAGCTTTATCTGAAACAATTAACAGATAAAGTAAAATGGAAACTCAGGAAATTATTATAAAACACGAGCAGACAGTAAATCGGAATCCGGGTCAAATTGGAAACAAATTCTATATCCTTTTATTGATTGTTATAGTATTACTTACTCTTCCTGTAATTAAGATTTATGCCCGATTTACAGACCCTGTTATCCCGGTAAGAGGCATGGTGGTAGATTCAGTTTCGGATGGAATTTCATTTGTAACAATACAGATTGAAAGAAACGATTCGGTTATTCAGCAACTTGCAAGTGATGAATCGGGGAAATTCAGCTTTATAGTGAATACACCGGGGAAATACAATCTTCAGTTCCATTCGATTGGATACGAGGTTAAAAAAACAGAAATTTCGATAAAAGATCAGGATAAAAGCCTGGATTTAGGAAATGTCAGTCTTACACCTTCCAACGAACAGGTGAAAGAAATAACCGTTTCGGTATTAAAGCCACTTGTAAGGAGTGAGGCAGAAAAACTAATTTATAGTGCCGAATCCGACCCTGAGTCATCGACTGGTACTATATTGGATATGCTTCGCAAAGTACCTCTGGTTACCATCGATGGTGATGATAATGTACAGTTACGTGGAATTTCGGGAGTGAAATTTCTGATTAACGGTAAAAGTTCGGTGGCGCTTGACCGGAATACCAGCGAAGTACTAAAAAATATGCCGTCAAACACGATTAAAGATATCGAAGTTATTACCAATCCTTCGTCGAAATATGAGGCGGAAGGAAAAGCCGGGATAATTAATATTATAACGAAACGAAAAGTTTCCGATGGATACAATGGCAGTGCAAATGCAAGCATCCGGTTAAATGGTTCGTATAATGGAAACATCTTTTTTACTTCAAAAATCAATAAGTTCGTTTATTCGATAAATGCTTCTATGAATCATTATGAATCTCGGGGATCAAAAATCGAAATATATCGTGAAAATTATCAAAGTACATTAAACAGGTTTACAAAAATAAATAGAAACAGTGATGGGTCTGGCAACTGGAAATCAATTAACAGTGAGGCAAGTTATGAATTTGACTCTCTTAATCTGGTCAGCATTTCATTTAACGGCGGTTTTAGCGACAACGAGGGGACATGGTTGTCAACTTCGGAAGATTTTGACATGAATCATAACACGACCAGCGACTTTGAAAAAATTGGCTTATTTAATGGCGACCGGAAGGATTATACAGGAACGTTAGATTACCAAAAATTATTTAATCGAAAAGATCGGTCGTTAACATTTTCATACCGCTACTCTTATGATAAGAGCAACAGTCACTACAACGATAAATATACCGGGCTGATCAATTTCACGGATTACTGGCATGATATACATGTTGACGGAATCGATAATGAACAAACCATACAGGTAGATTACGTGGATCCTTTCAGTAAAAAGGGACAAATTGAAACCGGTTTTAAGCAAATATGGCGAAAAGATAACAGCATTACTGACAGGGACATGTTTGATGAGACACTGAATGATTGGGTTCACAGCAATTCCGGAAGTAACGAAATGATTTATCACCAAAGTGTTCTGGGCGCTTATTTTACTTTCACTCTGAAGTTGGAGAAATTAACACTGAAAGCCGGACTAAGAGCTGAAAACACTGTTAACCGTGGCCAGTACAAAATAACTACCGATACAACATTTACCAACCGTATGTTTAACCTGGTTCCCTTCTTCCTGATTTCAAAAGATTATGAAAACGGGAAAAATATAAAATTATCGTATACTAATCGTCTGGCACGTCCTGGCAGTTGGTATCTTAATCCTTTTTATGACGATACTGAACCTAAGAATATTTTTACAGGAAATCCAAAACTGAAGACGGAAGTTTCAAACAACTTTGAATTTTTTTTTAGCAAGTTTTCAGGTAAGTTTAATTTTAGCGTGAATTTGAACACCTCCTTTTCAAATAATTTAATTTCCCAAATTTCATATGTTCTTCCTGATGGCGCTAAAGTATCAACATATGAAAATATAGGTAGGAACCGTTTGGCGGGAGGTACTGTTTTCGGATCATTAAAAGTGACAAAAAAATTAAAAGTAGATGCAAGATTTGGCTCGAATTACCAAAAAATTGATAGTAATAATAACTCCGGTATAAAGAATAGTGGTTGGAGTACAACTGAAAAAATTGGTATGATTTTTAACCCATCAAAAAATTCAACCCTTCTGGCAAATGCAGGAATAAACGGAAAAGTGATAACTCTTCAAGGATATAGTACATCAGGAATTTGGTATTACATAACGTATCAACAGGATTTTCTGGATAAAAAATTGAAGTTGGAAGCCAGATTACAAAACTTCTTAGGTAAATATTATACTTACAAATCGAAGCAATTTAGTTCCTTTTTTTATGAGGAAAACAATTCCAGGTACCTGGGCAGGATTATCTCCTTAAGTATATTTTATAGTTTTGGCCAAATGAAAGACCAGGTAAAGAAGTCAAATAAAAGTATCAGGAATGATGATTTGAAACAATAGTATAATTTTAAAATAAATCCTATTCTGCCTTCTTTTGATAGAAATCCTGTAAAATATAAAAGGCCTGTTTCTTCACTCCGTTATTTGAGATCAATCCTTTCCGGTTAAAAAAGTCCTGAATCCCGTTAAGTTGTCTGCGTGGTGAATAAAAATCAACCAAAATCCACGGACTGGTTCCCGAAAAGCCTTCCACTTTATTGAACATGGCAAGGGTTTGTTTATATAATTCTGCCTGATATTCTTCCGTCCATATTTCGTTTACATCGCCGTGTTTTCCCTGCAACGCTCCCGCCCCGAATTCACTAACAAAAAATGGCTTATCGTAAGGAATTTCCCATTGTCTGGTTTTAAGGTCTTCAATTGTTCCGCCATACCAACCTAAATAGCTGTTAAAACTGATTATATCAACGTATTTGTTCATATTGTCTTGAATTCTGCCCACATTATTCGGCCTCCCGGTAACTTCCATCGCCATACTTATTAACCGGGTATTATCCTTCGATCGTGCATACATTGCCAGGTTTCCAAGGAACTGATCTCTCGCATCACTATGTGGTGTTTCATTGGCAATTGACCAAACAACCACTGCACAACGGTTTTTATTTCGATTTATCATATCGTCCAGTTGTTGCTGAGCATTTGCGTAGGTATCTTTGTTTTCCCAGTGAATCGTCCAGTAAACCGGAATTTCGGACCAAACCATAATTCCGAGTTTTTCTGCTTCACGAATCATGTATTCGTTATGCGGATAATGTGCCAACCGAACAAAATTACATCCCAGTTCTTTTGCCCAGCCTAACAGCGTTCTTGCATCATCAGGAGACCACGCCCTACCCTGACGATACGGTGCTTCTTCGTGAATTGAGATTCCGCGGAAAAATACTTTTTTACCATTCAGTAGTATTTCCTTGTCGCGGGTTTCTATTTGCCGGAAACCGATTTTATCTTTTATATTTTCGCTGTTGCCTGTAATAATTACATCGTACAATTTTGGATTTTCAGGACTCCACAACTCAGGTTTTGCATTAATGGAAATATTTGCAATTCCCTGGTTATCTGTTATAAAAGATTGATTTACGTTTAACTCTGGAATATTTACAGTAATTGCTTTCCCCGCCGCTGCCTGATTTAACTTTACATATCCGGAAATTTGATCGTATTTCCCTTTTTCAAGTTGTACGAGGTAATCATTAATAAATAAATCTGGAACATCAACTACCAAAACTTCACGGGTAATTCCGCCATAATTCCACCAGTCGGCATTTATTGTGGGAACTCCCTCCGGGTGTCGTTCATTATTCGCACGAACTACAATAAAATTATTGCCCTCTTTTACTTTGTCGGTAATATCAAAGTTAAAGGGAGTAAATCCGCCAATATGATCCCCTATTTTCTCCCCATTTAGATAAACTTTAGCGTCATAATTTACAGCTCCGAAATAGATAAAAGTTTTATTTCCTGGCTTTTTTGTATAGTTGAAATCTTTTTTAAACCAAACACTTCCTTCATAAAAAAACAATTGCGGATTTTTTGTATTCCAGTCTGAAGGAATTACCATAACCGGCGACGTATCAAAATTATATTCTACCAAATCGGTTTTATTTCTGGCTTTTCTGTTTTTAAAAAATCCGTTCGGATTTTCATTCAGTCGATAATCATAAAATCCATTGTCAAACGGATCAATAATGTAATTCCAGCTTCCGTCCAGATCAAAATGTTGACGACCATAAATATTCTGAATTAATGGTTCCTGTGCTCGATTAATAAATGGAAATAATAACAACAAAAAAAAGATGGGTTTCTTCATTTAGTGATGCTTTTTTCTTTTTATTACCGAGAAATATAATATCAACTTATTTCTTTTCCTAAATATCAGTAACATTTTTATTATTTCAAAAATCAGACATCTAATTGTTTGAAAAGAAAATATCTGTTTTATGTAATATTCTATAATAAGCATATGATAGTTATTATTTGTTTGCCCTTTTAGGTTAAACCACGTTTATGGCTTTGGAAAAAGGAATAATTAACGATTTGGCATAATGAAACTTAGAACGAAAAATAAAACTTTATCATTCCGAAAGAAAATTTTATGTTTATTGTGTTTTTTATTGTGTTTTTTTCGTAATTTTGAATAGATCATTTTCAAAAATCAAAGGTCATATGAAATTAGGTCTAAATATTTTAAAAACTTGTTTATAATTATTTGCGAGAATTACTGATTACCTAACTTTCAAAGTTATGTTCAATAACAAAAATAGACCTATATTTAACATAAAATCAATCGAGATTTATCAGTGCCCCATTCACAAAAGATTAAATAGTTCTGTTTTTTATAATTGTAATGAGACTCTACTCAGGCTGATATACAGGTTTTACCTCTGTTAGCTGATATACAGTTTTTAACTCTGTTATTTGAATTCAATCATAAATCTCTTTAAACTAATAATTAAACTAACCCAAAAAACTGCCTATGAAATAAAAAAGAAATCTAAAAAAGGAAGGAAATGCTAAAAGCACTCCCCTCCTGTAAAAGTTTACTTTGCCTCTGAGTTTGCAGGCCCGAGGCAAAACATTTTGAATTAATAATCCAAAACATTTTGAAATTATGAATAAAAAACTTTGTATAAAAATTACGGGTATACTTCGTGCCCGGAATTTAACATTATTTAAAGTAATTGGAATTCTACTGCTTTTGGTAACTGTATTTTCAGTGCAAACATTTGCTATCGAACCAAACAGCAGCTCCAATAACATTTCTGATCAACAAAATACAGTATCCGGAACTATAACCAGTTCTTCAAACGAACCACTTCCGGGTGTTACTGTAATAATTAAAGGTACATTACAAGGTGTTACTACAAATGTTGATGGTAAATACACAATTACTAATGTACCTTCGAATGCTACACTTATATTCTCTTTCGTTGGAATGCTATCCCAGGAAATAGCAGTATCGGGACAGACAACTATTAACGTTACGATGGAACAGGATGTAATCGGTCTCGATGAAGTCGTAGCCATTGGTTATGGTGTACAAAAAAGAAGAGACCTTGCTTCAGCTATTACGGTTATTAGCACCGAAGAAATAGCAAAACAGCCAGTGGCAAACGTTGCAACTGCGATTCAGGGGCTTGCCCCGGGTATTCTGGTAACGAATACACGTAGCAGCACCGATCCTGACATTGTAATTCGTGGTTTGGGTACTACCAGTGGAAATAACGACCCTCTGTATGTTATTGATGGTATTCCTGTAGGTGGTATGTATGTTAACCCTTCGGATATTGAAACCATACAGGTTCTGAAAGATGCTGCATCGTCAGCTATTTATGGTTCGCGCGGTGCAAACGGTGTAATTCTTATTACCACCAAAAGCGGTAAAAATACAAATAACGGACAACCAAAGGTAAGCTTAAATAACTATTATGGCGTTGAAAAAGCATGGAAATTGCTCGATTTGACAAACACAGCAGAATGGGCATCGGTTGTTTATGATAGTAATAAAGCTGCGGGTGGTACTCCTCCTGCGCTTGCAACTTGGATTATTGAACAAAACGGTGGTAAATACGACGGGCCTGAAACGGATTGGCAAGGCGCAATTTTCCAGACAGGTGCAATTACCCAAAACAATGTTGACATTTCGGGTGGAACCAACGCTGGAAACTATTTCTTCTCGACAGAGCAATACCGCCAGGAAGGCATTATTATTGAAACGCCATTTAAAAGATATTCGGTTCGTATGAACTCAAACTGGAAAACAAATAAATTCAGTTTTGGCGAAAATATTTCTTTTACTTATTCTGATAAAAGAAGTGAAGTAGTTCCTGATGGCCGTTCGGCTATTCAACAGGCAATAAATAATACACCGAATATTCCTGTGCGTGACGAAAGAAACCAGCCCGGCGGATATTCTAGTTCGGGTTGGACGAACGACACATACTCTCCTGCTCCTTCGGGGCACGATGTTCAAAACGTTGTTGCATTTCTGGAACGCGTAAAAAACATGAACTACACCAAAAGGTTTATGGCAAGTGCTTATGGTGAGTATCAAATAATCGACGGTCTTACTTTCAGAAGTACATTTGGCATTACCAACACCGATAGTAATGGCCGTAACTTTACATTGGCTACCGAAGGCCAAAGACTTCCAAATACAACGCTTAGTGAAAGTAACAACTGGACGTACAACTGGATTTGGGATCAAACCATTAACTATAGTAAACAAATTGGCAAGCACAATTTTAATCTGATGGGGACTTATTCTTCTGAGTATTCGAAAAGTCATAGTTTTAATGCTTCAGGCCAGGGCATTCAGACTGAAGTACATGATGTGCTTGGCAAGGTCGAAAGCAACTTTGGAGTTGGCGGAGGTGAAAGCGAACAAAGCCGTGTTTCGTACCTTGGCCGTTTAACCTATAACTATGCAGGTAAATATATACTTGTAGCCAACATTCGTCGCGACGGTTCTTCTAAATTTAACACAGGTAACAAGTGGGGTACCTTCCCATCGGCTTCGGTTGCCTGGAATATCAGCGAAGAGTCGTTTATGGATGATTTAAAAGCATCGACTCAGTTAAGCCGTATGAAACTTAGGGGTAGCTTTGGTAGTGTAGGTAACGACGGGCCAATTGGTCCTTACAGTTATGTACCTGTTTTGAGCGGATCGAATTATAATGATGGTACCGTTGGTCTTGTTGGGCAAACCGTTTCAAATTTAACGAAAAACCCCAACTTAAAATGGGAGGCTTCTCAGCAGCTTGACCTTGGTGTAGATTTAGCTTTCTTCAAAAATGCTTTATCCGCTGAAATTGACTTTTACAATAAAAAGACCATAGACATGCTTGTAGGCGTTCCGATTCCCGGATCAAGCGGTTCAGCTGGTTCTATTACCCGAAACGTAGGATCTATTTTAAACAGGGGTTGGGAATTCCAGGCTACATACCGCAATAGCACAGGCGATTTTCATTACTCAATTAGCGCGAACTTAGCAACCAATTATAACGAAGTACTCGATTTGGCCGATCAGGTTATTAACGCTGGTGGTTCTGAATTTGCTTCTTCATCCACCCGTACAGAAGCCGGTCGTGCTATCGGTCTGTTCTATGGCTACAAAACATTGGGCTTATTCCAGACTCAGGCCGAAATTGATGCCTATGTTGATGCTAATGGAGCTAAAATGCAACCGAATGCAGCGCCCGGTGATATTAAATTTTATAAAAAGCCAAACGCAGAAGGAAAATTAGTTGGAGTAATAGGTGCCAATGATATGGATTACATAGGCGACCCTAATCCTGATTTTACGTACGGGATTAACTTTTCTGCCAATTATAAAGGATTAGACCTTACGGTATTCTTCCAGGGCGTACAGGGCAACGACCTTTTAGGAATATTAACAGCCTGGACCGAAGGTATGCACAACAACATGAATCTGGGCAAAAACGCGCTTAACCGTTGGAAAAAAGAGGGCGACATTACTGATGTCCCCCGCGCAGTTCGGGGCGACCCCAATAAAAACACAATCATTTCGGACAGGTATATTTACGATGGTTCGTATTTACGATTGAAAAACCTTACGTTGGGTTATACCCTGCCGAAAGCATGGGTGAACTATGTTAAGCTTAGCAAAGTAAGAGCTTATGTTACAGGGCGCAACCTGTTCACAATTACCAGTTATCCGTTCTACGATCCTGAAATCGGTTCAGGATATGTTGGTCTGTCATCCAATGGTAACTCAAGTACAGCCAGGGGTATCGATAATGGGTATTATCCGCAGGCTCGTGCACTAATTATGGGTATTCAAATTGATTTTTAACATTAAAACATTAAGAATATGAAAACCAAAATATTTTTATTCATTGCAGGGATACTATTCTTTGTGTCCTGTACTGAAGACTTTATAACAAGAGATTTTGATAAGGGGAGCTATGATCCCGGTAGTTTTTTCACTAATAAAGCCAGGGCTGATCAGGCGCTTGTTGGAGCTTATACATACCTTCAAAATCAATATGGACAAACATGGGGAGGGGTCCACGTTATGCATATGGTTCTCAGTGACGACCTTTATGAAACCCCAAAAGCAGCAGGTTTTGCTCCATGGGGCCCTATAAATAATTTTTATATTAACGCCAACGACGTTAGTAGTGTGTGGAACGCCTGGTATGCAGCCATACAACGTGTAAATACTGCTTTGGATAATATGAAACTGGCCCAGGCAGCCGACCCTGCCTTTACTCAGGAGCAGTTAGATGTTATGGAGGGGCAGGCTTATTTTCTCCGGGCATTTTACTATTACAGTTTATTCGATTATTATCCAAAAGACAAAATAGTCTTGAGAAATACTCAGGTTTTAAATCCTGGTGAAGACTATTATAAGGCTCCGTCAACCGAAGCAGAAACATTTGCATTTATTGAAGCCGATTTGAAAAAGGCACAGGACCTTTTGGTAAAAGGCACCAACACCACAGCTGGTTATGATAAATGGAGGGCAAGCCGCGGAGCAGCCACAGCATTGTTGGGTAAATTGTATTTAAATAAAAAAGACTATACAAAAGCTGCCGCCGAATTTAAAAAAATCCTTCCCGGAGTGGGCGACGCTGCTTATGGTACATATACCCTTGGCGATTTCAGGGCTAATTTTACCCTGGCCGGACAAAATAACAGCGAATCGATTTTCGAAGTTGAGTTTGCCGACACATCAACGCCTTCAAACCAACGCGGTGGAGGGGTTCAGAACTGGTCATTTAACGATCATAATGCATGGGCAGCTATGCTCGGGTGGAACTTTGCAGTTCCTACCTATAAACTCGACGATTTTGAAAGTTGGACAGAAACCATTGACGGGCAAGCCACAACTGTATATGACTACCGGGTTTATGCTACGTTTTTGGGTGTACCTAACGGTATAAATCTCACACTTAAAGGAAGAACTGTTGATTGGATAGACCAGGGATGGTACTGGGTTGACGGAGTTGATTATACCGGCCGTAAAAATGGTAATGGTAAGGATTTTCTAAATGCAGCAGGAGAAAAAATTGCAACAATGTATAATATTGGCGGTTTAAACTCGTATGGCTCTTTTGGAATTCGTAAAAGGGCGAACGAAAGCGATGTAAATTTGCCTAACAATAATGCTACGACTACAGTAATTAACTTAAGACTTTTACGTTTGGCTGATATTATGTTGAATTATGCTGAATGTCTTGCAAATACCAATTCTTCAAACCTTACTGCAACCGATGTAAACAGTGGTGTTTACTGGATTGACCAGGTTCGTAACAGGGCAAATAATGTTATGACAGGCGACCAGTCTCATCTTTACAGCGCCCGACCGGGCGTAAACGGACAGTTGCCGCCTGTATCAACCTTAATGAATCAAAAAGGATGGACTTTGATGCAGGCTATTGAGCATGAACGTTATGTTGAAGGTTATGGCGAAGCATGGAGACGCGAAGATCTTAAACGCTGGGAAAAAGATGCCAATTTTGTAAAAGGCAAACCGGGTTGGACAGGCTGGCAGTCGCTTATTCTTCCTGTTCCGCAACAGGAGGTTGAAAGAAACCCAAATATGCCTCAATAATAATGGTGCAATAGATTATAATCTTAGAAAAAATAGTTCTCTTAGAACTATTACATAGTTTAGGTATATTTTAGACTAAATGGCAAGGTTTCCCTTGCCACTTTTCTTTTTTATAGTTACTGTTTTTTAAATGCTTTGTCCTAATATTTATTAACCTTAATTCGAAAACAAAAATCTGTTTATGAATCGTTTCTATTATTTATTAATTTTATCGCAACTATAAATTAACCTAAGAATTATTGCGATGAAACTAAAATTCCTTTTAATTATTCCTGCAATCTTATTTTGCTATCTTTCATTTTCCCAAAATATGCGGGATGCTTCTGCTCCGGGAGTCCCTGCATCTACAAATGTATCAGGTGCACAATATCCTCGTATTCTGCCTGACAATCGTGTAGTTGTTCGGTTTAATGCTCCTAATGCTCAAACAGTTAAATTAGATTTAACAAAAACGTTTGATATGGTAAAAAATGATCAGGGAGTTTGGGAGGTTACAACAGATCCCATCGTCGAAGGATTCCATTATTATTCCATCGTAATTGATGGCGTTTCAGTTTGTGACCCGGCCAGCAAAACTTTTTACGGAATGAGCCGATGGGCAAGCGGAATTGAAATTCCTGAAAAAAATGTTGATTTTTATGCTGAAAAAGACGTACCAAGAGGACAGGTTCGTCAAATCCGTTACTATTCAGGCATTACAAAAGCATGGAGAAGAGCATTTGTTTATACTCCTCCGGGTTACGACACAGAGCTTAATAGAAAATATCCTGTACTTGTACCTTATTACATGGAGGAGGCGAAGATGAAACGGGTTGGCCAAATCAAGGGAAAGTGGATTTAATACTCGACAATTTAATTGCTGAAGGTAAAGCGCTGCCAATGTTAATTGTTATGGATCGTGGTGCAGCCATTGATCCTGATGCTCCAAGACCGGAAGGAGGTATGAGAGGAATGTTTTTGAATAATACCCTGACGGATGTTTTTATCAAAGAAATTATCCCCACAATTGATAAAACGTTCCGTACTATTCCCGATCGTGATCACCGGGCAATGACTGGACTTTCAATGGGAGGATTCCAAACATTTCAGGTTACAATGACTAATCTTGATAAATTTGCTTATATCGGAGGTTTTAGCGGTGCCGGAATGATGCAGGCCGGAAGTGATTTGAGCACACTTTACGATGGTGTTTGGGCTGACCCAGCTGCCTTTAATAAAAAAGCAAAATTAGTTTTTGTTAGTACCGGAACCGATGAACCTGCTAATATGTACCAAACAGTAAACAGATTTCATAATGCGCTTGTTGAAGCTGGTATTAAACATGTTTATTATGAATCGCCGGGAACTGCCCACGAATGGCTAAACTGGAGAAGATCATTACACGAATTTGCTCAATTGCTTTTTAAATAATGTCAAATAATTGCTCACATATTGATAATTGAGCTAAAAAATTCGAAATAAAAATGAAAAAATTACAAACTGTTTTTATCCTCCTGTTATTATTCTCTTTCTCCTGTTATGCACAGGAAGTAATTAATCTTTATCAGGGAACAATTCCAAACTCCAAAGGAGAAATTCCTGAAGGCCCCGGTTTTGAGGGAAGTCCGGGAATGATAAGAAAAGTTTACAAGCCAACGTCTTGAAGTTTATCTTCCGGAAGAAGGAAAATCAAACGGATGTGCAGTTGTAATTTGTCCAGGAGGTGGTTACAGTGTAATTGTTTTCCAGGGAGAAGGTGTTACAAATGCAAAAGAATTTGCAAAACACGGCATAACCGCATTCGTACTGAAATATCGTTTACCGGATGAGTCAATTGAAGTGGACAAAACAATCGCACCACTTCAGGATGCTCAACAGGCTATTAAATTAGTACGTGATAATGCCTCAAAATGGGGAGTTGATCCAAATAGAGTAGGAATTGCCGGATTTTCTGCCGGAGGTCATTTAGCTTCTACAGAAGCAACTCATTACAAAAAGTCTTTAATTGATAATAATGAAAATACTAATTTGCGTCCTGATTTTCAGATACTTGTTTATCCGGTTATTAGCATGCAGGCTAATCTGACCCATGCCGATTCCAGGAAACAGTTGTTAGGTGAAAATCCATCACAAGCAGATGTTGATCTTTACTCGAATGAACTGCAGGTTGATGAGAATACCCCCCCAGCTTATATTACACAGGCCGGTGATGATACTACAGTTGACGTTGATAATAGTATTGTATATTTTGAAGCTTTAAGGCATCATAAAGTTCCTGCTGAACTACACATTTATCAGAAAGGAAACCATGGTTTTATTTTCCGTCATCCAACCTGGACCGAACCTCTATTTGAATGGATGAAAGAATCAAAATTTATTAGCGAATAAAATATTATTTCAAACCATCAGTATATTGAGAAACCTTGTAATTACAACTATATTAAAACCAAATTATCATGAAAAAAATATTGTTTTACACCTTGTTAATTGCTACTGTCACTGGTTCATTAGTTTCCTGTGCCCAAAGTAATCCTGAGGTTGGCAAATCGGCCCGCTATTGTAATCCTCTGCCAATGGTAATCGGACAAGGAGGAAATGCCTCCGGTGATGTTACCGTAATAAAAGACAGACGGTAAATACTATATGTTTTGTACTGGTGGTGGAGCATGGATTTCTGATGATATGCTTAACTGGACGTTTCAACGTGTTGATCATGTTCCGGTTGCTCCCCATGTTGTAAAATATAATGGTAGCTTTTATATGTGTGGAAATGATGGACCTGTTTACAAGGCGGATAATCCACTGGGGCCATATACCAGTTTGGGCGAATGGAAAAACACACCAGATGTTGCCGGAGGATGGAATGGCGCTTTTGACGTCGATATTTTTATTGACGACAACAATAAACCTTATCTCTATTATCCGGGTCGTGGTGTAAGTGGAATTTACGTCGTGGAACTCGATCCGAACGACCTGAGCAGATTTGCCGGCCCTGTAAAACATCTTTTCGGATTCGACACTAATCATGTTTGGGAACACTATGGTGAAATGAACGAATATCCTGATGTCGCCTGGGTTGAAGGACCCTGGATGCAAAAACATAACGGGACATACTACCTTCAGTATTCAGCGTCAGGGACACAATGGAAAACTTATGCCGAGGGATATTACACTTCAAAATCACCAATGGGACCATTTACCTATGCTCCAAACAATCCGTTACTTCGCAAAACGGAAGGATTGGTAACAGGAACAGCACATGGTAGTATTGTTGAAGGGCCGGATGGAAATCTTTGGCAGTTTTACACCATTGTACTTTCAAATCCTCCCGGTGGTAGAAGAATCGGAATGGATAGAATAGTGTTTGATAAAGAAGGCAATATGTCGGTAAAAATAACCGATACGCCTCAATGGGCGCCTAATGTTGTTAAAGATCCAACAAAAGGGAACAGCGGATCGCTCCCGGTTACTATCAATAAAATTCGTGCAATGAATGCACTCTCAAAATTTTCATCCGAACAACCGGGAAGATATGCTGCTTACGCCGTGGATAATTCAAGCGGTACAATTTGGGAACCAGACCCAAGTGATGAACAACCAACGTTGACAGTTGAACTTTCTCCGGCAACCCGTTTTGATGTGGTCCAGCTATTTACAATTGATGGCGTTCGTTTGATGTTCAATGGCGGAAGAAGAGGTTTTGGAAGACCTTCCGGAAATGCGCAGGCCCCAGCTGATATTTATAAATATAAAATTGAAGTGTCGATGGATGGGGAAACCTATACCACGGCACTTGATCAAACAAATAATGATATTTCAAGAAATACTATTTTCGAAGAAATTCCACCTGTAAAATGTCGTTTCGTTCGGCTTACAATGACTGACTGGCCAAAAACATCTCCACTGGGAATTATTGAATTTACCGTTTTTGGCAAAGCAGCAGGTTCATTACCGGCACAAGTTGCAATTCCGGTTAATAATTGACAATTCTTAAAAACAAATACTATAATCAATGAAAAAACAATTAGAGAGAAAGAATGCAAGTGTTAAGATAAAGAGTTTGGCGGTAATCATGGTGCTTGGTTTATGCTTTTGCACTATTTCCTGTAATAATGATAAGGGCGCCTTTTACACCGATAAATATCCGAATGTTTTCCTTAAAGCAGGATACAGTCAGGAGGAAATTGATCAAAAAGTAGAAAAAGCTTACCACGATCTGTTTGAAGGCCCCAACAAAGTTTATTTTGAAGTTGGCGATTCAATGGGTTATGTTTCCGATTTAAAAAACCACGATGTTCGTACGGAAGGAGTTTCCTACGGACTAATGATTGCTGTACAGCTAAATAAAAAGGATGTTTTTGATCGTATCTGGAGGTGGTCAAAACATTATCTTCAGCATCAGGAAGGTCCAAGAAAAGGTTATTTCGCCTGGAGTTACAGTACCGATAGAATGAGGCTTAATTCAGATGGTTCAGCTTCCGATGGAGAGTTATATTTTATTACAGACCTTCTTTTTGCTTCAAATCGCTGGGGAAATAACACAGGAATAGATTATTATGCTGAGGCTAGAAATATTTTGGATAACATGTGGGCAAAAGATGGCACCGGTAATATTTTTAATGTAATCAATGTGGAACATAAACAAATAAGTTTTGTACCCGAAGGAAGTGGATATAACAACACCGATCCTTCCTATGATTTACCTGCTTTTTATGAAATCTGGGCTGAATATGCTAAAGATGGTCATGAGCAATTTTACAGGGATTGTGCCGATACAGCAAGAGTATTTTTACACAGAGCATGCGATCCTGTAACCGGACTGAATGTCGATCGTACAGAATTTAGTGGAAAACCGTTAGAGTCGAGATGGATGCCGGCAGCTTTTCGTTACGATTCATGGAGGGTATCCGATGAATATTACTATGGATTATTACTGGTTTGGAAAAGATAAAACATGGCAAAAAGAGTATGCAACCCACATTCAGAATTTCCTCAGATCAAGGGGAATCGACAAATTTGAAGACCAGTTTAATCAGGATGGTACACTGCCAGAGGTTATACTTCAGGCCGGAGGATACCGAACTTTGAGACATTCATTAGGTTTGATTGCTACTGCTGCATCAACATCAATTATTACTGAAAGTAACGATTATGATTTTCTTCGTGAATTGTGGAACGCAAAACTTCAACCTTACGAAGACGGTTATTTCGATCCGTATTATGATGGATTATTATATCTGTTCAGCCTAATGCATTTAAGTGGAAAATATCAGGTAATTAAACCGTTTTAGAGAAACACCTTTATAATTTGACACAAATTTTTATAAATAAAACTCAATTCAGATGAAACAAAAACCGATAAAGTATTTCGCAATTTTTATTTACATGATCATCTCGTTTGCATGTACACAAAATAAAGATTCGGGGAACTTAATTCAATCGAATCAAACTACGATTTGTAATCCAATTAACCTGAGTTATCGTTTTTGTCTTGATAAACCATCAAGACGTGAAGCAGCTGACCCAACAATGGTAACTTACAAAAACGAATATTACCTGTTTGCTTCAAAATCAGGCGGGTATTTTCATTCAACTGATTTAATTCATTGGGACCTGATAAAAACCAATGACCTCCCACTTGAAGATTATGCACCAACTGCAGTTGTAATGAATGATACGCTTTACTTTATGGCCTCGGCAGGTGCGCCAATTACGATTTACAAAACCGCCGATCCAAAGTCGGGAGACTGGATGGTCGCTAATGCCAATTTCCCGATTGGAATGACGGATCCGGACCTTTTTGTGGATGATGATGGAAAATTGTATTTCTATTATGGTTGCTCAAACAGGTTGCCAATATATGGTGTTGAGCTGGACACAAAAACGCTGAATCCGATTGGAAAATCATTGGCGCTTTTTAACAGTAATAAAAAAGAATATGGATGGGAACGTGCTGGTGATTATAACCAAACAAATCCGAATCCCTGGATTGAAGGATCATGGATGACAAAACATGATGGGAAATATTATTTGCAATATGCCGGTCCCGGTACAGAATTTAAAAGTTATTGCGATGGTGTATATGTTTCAGACAACCCACTTGGTCCGTTTACTTTGGCTGATAATAATCCATTTTCATCAAAGCCGGAAGGTTTTGCTGCAGCCGCCGGACACAGCAGTACTTTTCAGGATAATTACGGCAACTACTGGCATATTTCTACCATGACGATCTCGCAAAAACACATGTTTGAACGTCGGTTGGGCCTCTTCCCTACATTTTTTGATAACGATGGTGAATTATATACCTACACAGGTTTCGGCGATTTTCCGTATAAAATGCCTTCAAAAAAGATTTCAGGACCAGAAGAACTGGCTACCGGCTGGATGTTACTTTCTTACAATAAACCAGTTGAAGTTTCCTCTGAATTGCCTGATCATCCTAAAAATTATGCTGCCAACGAAGATATTCGGACCTACTGGAGCGCTCAAACAGGCAACAAAGGTGAATGGATTTCTATGGATTTGGAAAAGGAATGTACGATTAATGCTGTTCAGATAAATTATGCTGAGAACAATATGGATTTGTACGGTCGTCAGCCGGGAATCTACTATCAATATCTTCTGGAATATTCCACGGACAATAAAAATTGGCAAACGCTGGCAGATAAAACAAAAGATACAACTGATGTTCCGCACGATTATCTTGAACTAAGTACACCAATAAAGGCACGTTATATTAAATTAACCAATTATAAAATGCCTGATAGCGGCACATTTGCGTTGGCCGGGTTGCGTGTTTTTGGAAATGCAGGCGGTGAGCTTCCTGCAAATGTTACTGATTTAAAAATTAACCGCCTGGATGATAAATGTATTGTAGATTTGAATTGGACAAATTCTCCTGACGCAGTCGGTTATAACATCAGGTACGGAAGTCAAAAAGATAAATTGTATCACAATTACCAGGTTCTTGGAGTTGATACGCTAACCATTCGAAGTCTGAATGCAAATCAAAAGTATTATTTTACTATTGATGTGTTTAATGAAAATGGGGTAACAAAAGGGAACAATATTATTGAAGTTGATTAACTTTCAGCATTCCAATAACAGATATATTAAATATAAATTTTAAAAATAATTCAAATGAAAATTAAAATTGGATTAATCGTAATTGCAGGATTCCTTTTATTTGGAACAAAAGCATTTTCTCAGGACCCCAATTTCTATATCTACTTGTGTTTTGGACAATCAAATATGGAAGGGTTTCCTGGTCTTCAGGAACAAGACAAAACCGGAGTAGATCCTCGCTTTCAGTTACTGGCAGCGGTTGACTTTCCGAACATGGACAGGGAAAAAGGGAATTGGTACGATGCTGTTCCTCCACTTTGTCGTCCTGGTTGTGGCATATGCCCTGCCGATTACTTTGGTCGGACAATGGTTGCCAATCTTCCAAAAAATATCAAAGTTGGTGTGGTGAACGTGGCAGTAGCAGGTTGTAAAATCGAACTGTTTGAAAAAGATAGCTTTCAATCTTATGCTGAAACGGCGGCGCCATGGATGAAAAACATTATTAAAACATATGATGGTAATCCTTACCAATATCTTGTTGATATGGGGAAGCTGGCCCAAAAATCAGGTGTAATCAAAGGAATTCTGTTACACCAGGGAGAATCGAACACAGGTGATAAAGAATGGCCGGAAAAGGTTAAAGGTATCTATGATAATTTGATTAAGGATTTGAATCTCAAGGCCAGTGAGGTGCCTCTACTCGTTGGTGAAGTTGTCAATGCCGACCAGAATGGCGTTTGCGCCAGCATGAACGAAATCATTGACAAAGTACCGGAAACCATCCCAAATTCATATGCTATTTCTTCTGCCGGTTGTACCGCTGTTAAACCACCACTGCATTTCGATCCGGCAGGGTACAGAAAGTTTGGAACACGCTACGCTGAAAAAATGCTTTCATTGATGGGGATTAAAGTTGAAAACCCACAATAATTTATCAGTTTTGTTTCTTCATTAAAAGAAGAAGCTAAATTCTTTAAAGAATGCAAATTGTAAATACGAATTTGCATTCTTTTTTTTGGATGATTCTCCAAAAATGTTTACTTGCATCGTAAATCCAGAAATTGTAAAATGAATAAAATAAAATCGGTTATCCTTATAATCGTCAGCATTTTGATTTTAAGTGGTAAAATCAATGCACAGGAAAAACTTTACAGTAACGAATTTCCCTTGAAAGATGTTCAGTTACTCGACGGACCGTTTAAACATGCCCGCGACCTGAATATTCAAGTACTTCTGGAATATGATGTTGACCGATTGCTGGCAACATTCAGAATTGAAGCTGGCCTACCAAAAAAAGGTGAATTATATCCGAACTGGAAAGGGCTGGATGGACATGTTGCCGGGCATTATCTTTCTGCACTAGCCATGAATTATGATGCAACCGGAAATATGGAATGTAAAAAAAGGATGGATTATATCATCTCTGAATTAAAAGCTTGCCAAGATGCAAATACAAAAAATAATCCTGAATGGGGAGTTGGTTATGTTGGAGGTGTTCCAAACAGCAAAGAAATCTGGACAACATTCAAACAGGGAGATTTCAAAGCTTTTCATGCTGCATGGGTTCCATGGTATAACGTTCATAAAATGTATGCCGGGTTAAGAGATGCCTGGTTATACACCGGAAACGAGGAAGCAAAAGATATCTTTTTGAAATTCTGCGACTGGGGAATTGACATTACCTCTGCCCTCTCCGACGATCAGATGCAATCGATGCTGGACACGGAACAGGGAGGTATGAACGAAGTTTATGCCGATGCTTACCAAATGACCGGCAACGAAAAATACATGACTGCTGCCAAACGGTTTTCGCATCACATGTTATTGGATGCAATGGCAGAAGATCAGGATAATTTAGATAATAAACATGCCAATACCCAGGTTCCAAAAGCCATCGGTTTTGCCCGTATTGGGGAACTTTCGCATGACAAAAAATATGATGAAGCAGGTAAATTCTTTTGGGAAACGGTAACCGGAAACAGAACACTGGCATTTGGTGGAAACAGTCGCAGGGAATTTTTCCCAAGCGCTGAAGCCTGCATCGATTTTGTAAATGATGTTGAAGGGCCGGAGTCTTGCAACACCTACAACATGCTGAAACTCACCGAAGATTTGTTCCGTGAAAACCCGGAAGCAAAATACGCCGATTATTATGAAGAGGCGATGTACAATCATATTTTGTCCACCCAAAATCCCGAAAACGGTGGATATGTTTATTTCACGCCGGTTCGTCCACGTTCTTACAGGGTTTATTCTGCACCCAACGAAGCCATGTGGTGCTGTGTGGGCAGTGGCATGGAAAATCATGGGAAGTATAACCAGTTTATATATACCCATCAGAATAATTCGCTTTATGTAAATCTTTTTGTTGCATCAGAATTGAACTGGAGAGAAAAGGGAGTACAAATTGAACAGGAAACCACCTTCCCTTACGAAGAACAAACCAAACTTAAAATAACAGACGGTTCGGCACAATTTAAATTGATGGTTCGTTATCCTTCCTGGGTGAATGATGGTGCATTGAAAATATTAGTTAACGGTAATCCTGTAAAAATTAATTCTCATCCTTCTTCTTATGTTGCAATTGACCGGATGTGGAAAGCCGGTGATGAAGTTCAGGTAATGTTGCCAATGCATACCACAATTAAACATTTGCCAAATGTGCCGGAATACATTGCCATTGTTTACGGCCCAATTTTACTTGGGGCACAAACAGGTACCGAAGATTTAAAAGGATTGATTGCTGACGACAGTCGGTGGGGACATATTCCAAGTGGCGAAAAACTACCGATCGATAAAGCACCGATTATTATTGAAGATGATCTGTCAGATATTGGAAACAAATTAGTTCCTGTGAAAGGGAAGCCGTTATTTTTCACCGCACCAAATCTGAAAATGGCTAATCCAATCAATGTTGTATTTGAGCCTTTTTACCGGATTTACGATGCGAGATACGATGATTTACTGGATGACATTAACGAATAAAGAGTACAAATCATATACTGATTCGCTGGCAGTTCTGGAACAAGCAAGACTGGCGCTACAAAAACGAACCATCGATTTCGTAGCACCGGGTGAGCAACAACCCGAAGCCGACCATTTAATGAAAGAATCAAATTCCCGCTCGGGCAACACTGATAATGCGTTCTGGCGAAGTGTTCGCAACAATGGTTTTTTTAGCTACAGTCTGGCAACAAATTCCGAAAAAAATCTGAATCTGATGGTTCGTTACATGGGGGCTGAACGTGGAAACAGAAAATTCGATATTTTTATTGATGATGAAAAACTGGTCACTGTTGACAATTCCGGCAAGGGAAATGAAAAACAGTTTCAGGAAGTTGAATATCCTATTCCGGATTCCATGATTGAAGGAAAGAAAAATATTACGGTGAAATTTCAGTCAGCACAAGGGAATTCAACAAGTTCAATTTATTATTTAAGATTGGTACGAAAGAAGAATTGATTATTAATTACAACCAAAATTGATATAAGTAATCCCATCTGTTTACAAATTAAAGCCAATGGCGATGCTTATGAATTCAGCTTACTCTACCAACGGAACTGACTTTGTAAGTGTTGGAGGAACGGTTTCAGGGGATATTCTATCGACTGATGTGGCTGGAGGTTTTACGGGCTGTTTGCTGGGTTTGTATGCAACCTCAGCAAATACCACGTTGCCGGAATAATTAGAGCAATATTTTAAAAACCGAAAAAGGTTGTCCGAGACAGATGAAAATTCATCTCCTGGGCGACCTTTTTTAACTTAAAACAAGCCTGTCAATTAGAATTGATTTTCATATATAAAACCACCTGTTTTGTTAAACAAAGAGCACTCAGTAATACCTAAAATATTGAATATGTTGAAACTGATTTGATAACGGATTAGTTATAAAAACAACCCACTTAGAAAAGGTAACAAAAGTATTCACCGAATATTATTTGGTGCAAATTGGACTATTAAGAATCTACATGGAGTCGATAATTTTATTACAATAGTAAAGAAGAATCCTAGTATGTATAAGCCTTATTGATATCGTGAATTTATAGAGAAAAACGTTGTGGATTTTATGATGGAATTCTTTAAATTACAGCGTCAAACTAATTTCAAGAACATATTTCAAGAAGATTATCATGGTAAAAATTAAATCAATTACTTTTTTAGTTACAATGCTTATAGGATTTCAGGCACATAGCAATTATAGTCGTGCATATTTAACAGAATTTATTGATTCATATTTTGAGGCACTAATATCTAATAATCCATCAGAATTGCCTCTAACAAATAATACAAAAATCACTAGTAATGGTGATATAATGCCATTAGTTCAAACATTTTGGGAGAATGCAGAAAGTGTAATTTATCGATTAGATATTGTAAACACCCGGCTTGGCGATACCGGCACAGAAGCTATAATTTTAAATACCGATGGTTCCAAAACAATGTTTATGCTTCGTATGAAGGTTCAGGATGATAAAATCATTGAAATAGAAACGATTAAATGCAGTAAAGGTGAAGCTGACCAATTATGGGGCCCTGACGAATTGACGGAAGTATCTCCAGCTTATCAGCTTACTATTAGGGAAGTTGAGCAGGATTCTTACTTTGATTTAATTGGTGCCGCCGAAAGTTACTGGCGGGCTTTTCAAACAAATGGTTCACCCTTGTATCGGCCAGCAAGATTATTACCCGATTCACGAAGATATGAAAATGGTATGCAAACTACTGGTTTTATAAAAGATGGTCAATATGAATCAACTGCACTTGGTTTTGACATAGGAAATTTCAGTGAGCGTAATATTTGGGATCGGCGTTACCCCGTTGTGGATGAGGAAAGAGGAGTAGTGTTATCAATTGTTCGGTTTGGTTTAAAAGCCGGCGTAAAAAGCAAAAGCGATGCAACTACCCATAATCGTCTTGTTGCAGAATTCTTTGCCATTAAATCGGGCATGATACAGGAAATTCATGCAGTACTTGTAAATCGGTCTGATGAAAAACCAACTGGTTGGGAGCCTAACTATGGTCCTGACCGCGCAAAATAAAAAATTTAGTTATTCAATTTTCCCTTCAATATTGGTTGGTCTCCAGTTAATACTTTCGGAATAGGTCAGGACAACTTCATTGTTTTCCTTGAAATTAAGAACGTATTTTTTGATATGCATGCTTCGGTATCTCAGTGTTAATTCCAACGTATTGTCCCCTGTCCATGCATAAGCACCAGCAATTTTAAAAGGTGGCAATCCGTTCAAAGCATTTACTGCCTGCGGAAATATCGTTGGTCCGTGTAAGGTTGTTTCTCCAAATTCCCATTTCCCGGCGCCAAAAGACAGATCATAAGAACCTGAATTGGTTTTCAAATTCATGTTGCACAAACCATCTGAAAATTGCATACGATATACTTTGAAACCCTTGTTGATTTTCGGCAAGGCTGATTGTTTTTCCTGAAATTTTTGAACTCATTTCTTCATTCATACTTTTTTCAGGAGGCGGAATGGACAAAGAAGCTATTTTCTCCTTTAAAGCGGCAACGGCTTCCTTGTTTTCAGGGAGAGCCTCATCATGAAGTTCAGGATAAATGTATTCCCATACCATGCCTAATTCACCCCACATATCTCTCGATTCGGCAGTAAAAACAACTACCATATCTTTATCCGGTACCACTAAAACAAACTGGCCTGCATAGCCATTTACCTGGTACGAATTATGTTTTGCACGCCAAAACTGGTAACAATATCCCTGTACCGAATCATCTGAAGAATCTCTCTCTGCCTGCGTCATATTGGGCCGCTGCTGAATTTTTACAGATGTTGCTTCTTCAACCCATTTTTCGGGCAGAATTTGTTTACCGTTCCATTTTCCTTTTTGAAGATACAATAATCCAAATTTTGCAAGGTCTTCCGTTTTTAACCGTAATCCCCATCCACCGGTATTAATTCCCTGTGGGTTTGTTTCCCAGTCTTCGCCTTCAATTCCAAGCGGTTCAAATAATCTTGGTGTTAAATAATCAATTACTTTTTCACCGGTAACTTTCTGAACAGTTGCCGACAGCATAAATGAGGCCAGTGAACTGTACCTGTATCTTGTTCCGGGCTCATACACAACCGGAGTTTCAAGATAAGATTTTATCCAGTCTTGGGTTGAAATATCAGCTTCACGTATTTGACCGGTTGACATGGATAACATATCTCTTATCTTCAGCTGTCTAAGATTAGGACTTATACTGTCGGGAACCGATTCCGGGAAAATGGAAATAAGCTGATCATCCAGACTAAGTTTACCTTCATTAATTGCAAGTCCGACTGCAGTTGCTGTAAAACTTTTACTTGCCGAATATAAAGTATGTTTTAAATCGGGGCCAAAAGGATCCCACCAACCTTCAGCAATCACTTTTCCGTGCCGGATAATCATAAAACTATGAAATTCGGTCCTTTTTGAAACATCTGCAGAATCAACAAACGTAAGTATGGCTTCAGAAGAAATTCCTTCAGCTTCAGGTGTGCTTCGTGGAATTGAATTGCCAACTTGTTTTTCAGTACATGAAATTATTGTGAGGAGCAGGATAAAAACAAAAAGTAATTTTATTTTAAGTATTAGTTTCATTTAGTAAAGGTTTTACATTTTTAGGCTTTTAAAAATACTATTTATTTATTGAACCTCGATTAATGTTTGGAATTTTATATTTTTATCCATCAATTAAAATCACTCAAAATGAGCCTAAAGAATTTATTCCAATTAAAACTTAAAACTATCACCGTTGGTTTAGTTTTACTTTCAAGCAACATGGCACTTTTTGCACAAACCGAAAAAGAACTGGTAATTGGGGAACAACCCATCTATCATGTTGCAAAGGCAAAAGGTCCAATTGTAGCTGATGGGAAAATGGACGAACCAAGCTGGAAAGATGCTGAAGTAAGGTCACTGGGTTATTTTTTCAGAAGAGATCAACCGCTTGAAAAGCAGAATAGCAAATTCAGAATGCTTTGGGACGACACCAATCTCTATCTTTTCTATGAAATGGAAGACTCCTCATTAACAGCACGTGAAACACGTTACGACGGAGCAACTTATTTGGATGATTGTGCAGAATTCTTCTGTCTTCCTGTGCCCGATAGTTTATACATGCATTTTGGGTTCGAGGTTAACATTACTAAAGTTAAGTATGATTATATTGTACTCTGGCAATTTTACAATAACAGAAGCATTTTTATTCCCGATTATAATCCTGAATATGAAGTGGGGGTAACTCTTGATGGCACAGTTAATGATGACACCGACAAAGATAAAGGATGGAGCATGGAATATGTTATTCCTTTAAAGGTTTTTAGCGGTTTCAACACACGTCGTCTTGCCGGCAATAAATGGGCTTTTCAGGCGGTTCGTCAGGACAGAAACCAGGTAAATGACCGATTCCGATCAACATCTACCCTTTTCCCAACTTATGATATTAGACTGGATGTTCATCCGCCATATAGGTTTGGATTGATGGAGTTTATGGATAATTAGTTTCTGTTTTACTTTTTGCTGAATCATTCAGAATTTCTCTTTTTAATAAGGAATTTGTCGGGTTCTTAAATTATCTTTTATTGGTAAGATATTATCAATTTTTTATTTTTAATAAATTTGAACATTATACAAAATAACCTGACTTATGAAAACGCCAATTCTAAACTTAATCTTTGTTAGTATTCTCTTTATTACCGGTTGTAATCAATCGGAAAATAAACCGGATAAATTTGATTTTACCGGGACAAAAGATCCTTCATTAATCCGGGGTTTTAATTATACACCGGCAAATGTTGCTTCTCCGCGACATCATATTGATACCTGGGTCAAGTACGATTCAGCAACCATTGAATTTGATCTTGATCTTGCAAAAAAGCTCGATCTTAATCAGGTACGTATTTTTGTTCCTTATGAAGTTTATACCGAAGATAAAGAGAATTTGCCTGCAAAGTTGAAACAGTTCATACATGAATGTGATAAAAGAGGAATTGGTGTAATGCCAGTGGTTGGAAGTGGCCCGTGGCAAAGAGATACAACGCAGCGTGCTCTTGGAAAAGAATGGATTCAGTTTCTCGTTAATGCAATATCAGATGAACCCGATCTGGTTATGTGGGATGTTATGAATGAACCCGACTGGCCAACATCTCCTCCCGAATTAGTCCATCGTGAATTTGAGAATGCAAAATTTATGGCAAATACGTTCCACGAGTTAGATCCAAAAACACCGGTAACTATTGGGATGGCATTTGTTGACGGTATGATAGAACTGGCTGATTATGTTGATGTGCTTCAGTTTCATGATTATATGCAGACACGGGAACAAATAAGAAATAATATTACAAAGGCAAAAGAATTTGCAGCAAAAGTGAACAAGCCTTTAATTAACGGTGAAATTGGATGCATTGCTCGAGCCAATCCATATGATATTACTCTTGAGGAACATATGAATGCCAAAGTTGGATGGTATATTTGGGAATTAATGATTGTACGTAAAGGTTGGGGACCCGTTCATGGCGTATTTTACGAAGATGGAACAGTCCGTGATCCATCAATTGCGGCAGCATTAATGGGATTTTTTCGAAAACGTTCACCGGATATTCTTCCTTCCGATCCTGACAAAGAAGGCTGGGTAACAAAAGTAATAGATCAGAGTAATCAGTGGCTTAAAAATCCGGAAAGCACCTGGGAAAATGGTTTAGATATTGCTGAAACCGGGGCTCACTTGCTTGAGGCCGGTGAACTTACTTCAAATGAGAATCCTGCCCACATGGAAAGTGGATATGCTGCGACGAGGTGATGTTGATATGGATTCGCTGAAAAAACTGATAATCGTTTTCAAAGATGAGCTTGAACCCTATAAAAAATTGCCGGTTCAGAATAATTGATTTATTCTTAAAAAAGAGACTATCTCATTAATAATTTAGGAGATAGCCTCTTTTTCTGTTGCAAATTATGCAAAACTATTAGAATGTTACAACCGCCCAAAATGCTTTTTTAGGTTGATCGTTCTCATCAAATAAAAGGGGATAGGCCTTGCCCCTTCTGGGTGTACGGCGATCAAGCCATGAATTCCTGTCCGACAGATTCCAGAATGTCACCCCGGTAAGTACATCTTTCTTTTCCCGGAAAACTTCGAATGCCTTTTTGTAAAAATCGATCTGTCTCTGCTCTCTCTCCGGTGTGAAACCCAGGTTGAGCGTGTCTGTTCTTGATGTATAAATTGTTACATCAAGTTCTGTTATCTGAACCGCCAGCCCAAGAGAAGAAAATTTGTCAATTGACTCCCTGATAGCGTCTTCAGATGAACCGGGAATAATAAAATCTCCCTCACCCGGCTGATTTAATTGTCCTACGTGTTTCGGAGATCCAATATTCCAGTGCGCTTGAATTCCCACTCCATTTATAGGCACACCCTGGTCAAGCATTTTTTTGAGCATTTCATAAGTCTTTTCTCTTTTTGCAGGGTTCTCAGTGTTGTACTCATTATAGAAAAGAACTGCCTTTGGATCGGCCTCATGTGCCCACTGAAATGCCTTGGCAATAAATTCATCACCACATATTTTGTACCATAGTGTCTGCCGGTAACCAACATTTGCAGGATCTAGGTTATCTATTGCTTCATTTACTACATCCCAGGCATAAATTTTACCCTTGTAACGGGAAACAACTTGTGTAATATGTTCTTTCAGCCTGGCCAGGACAAGCTCTTTAGAAGCCTGATTTCCATCGGAATCCTTAAACATCCATTCTCCGGTTTGGTTATGCCAGCAGAGTGTGTGGCCGCGAACCTTCATCCCATTGGCCTGAGCAAAATCAACAATCTTGTCAGCTTCTGCCCAGTTAAATTTTCCTTCTTCAGGTTGTATAAGAGCTGGTTTCATAACATTTTCAGGAGTGAGGCTGTTAAAGTTTTTCTTAATGAACTCAGCTTGCTCTCCTTCAAGATTACGTGGTGACACTGCCACTCCGATTGGAAAATAATCCTTGTAAAAATCTTTTAACCCCAATGTTGAATCAATTTCCATGGCAGTTTTTTTATTGCCGGTTCCCTGGCAACTACCTAATAGCATTAAAACAGCAACAACCGCAAAAAATGAAAGATGTGAAATAAAGGTTTTGGTAACAGACGTTTTGTTTTTCATTAGATTTAGTTTTTTAAGTTTAGACTATCATTCAAAAGTACAATAAATTGATTATTCGACAGAATATGCAATATAAATTCAATTTAAAGGAAATTTAAATAAATCGACTGTAAATTTCAAATTAAACTAAAAAAGCTCAAAATATATTGATTAGGAGTAAGGAATATCGGCAACTATTAAGATCTCTTACGACATAAAATTTATTTTACAAAGATTGTCAGTCCCGTCTTTCGTTATACGTTGCACTTTTTTGGGGGAATTTAAAAAAAAAGCTATTTTTGGGGCTTCTTGATTTTAGTTGTTGGAGATTATTAACCAAACCAGTAAAACCTTATTAATTATTTCAAAATAATGACACAATTATCTGATAAAAAAAATTTAACTGTAGCAATTGGTTG
Organism: uncultured Prolixibacteraceae bacterium; assembly: GCA_963849985.1. GTDB lineage: Bacteria > Bacteroidota > Bacteroidia > Bacteroidales > Prolixibacteraceae > Draconibacterium. Next base: position 129,328 of record CAWKJY010000024.1, read on the forward strand.
CGATCCAAATGCCACAGACTTAAAAGAAATTATTATAGCCCAATTGAAAGAGATGGGATATGAAGTAAAAGATTTCGGGAGTGAAGATCCTATCTATGCCAGGGTGGCATTCGAAGTTGGAGAAGCAGTAGCAGCAAATTCGTTCGACAGGGGTATTTTAATGTGCGGTACAGGGATAGGAATGAGTATTGCAGCTAACAAAGTACCCGGTGTTATTGCAGCGCTTTGTGCGGATACTTATTCGGCAGAAAGAGCGATTAAAAGCAATAATTCCAACGTGCTGACCATAGGTGCCTTCACCACCGGAACAGCAGTAGCTAAAGAGATTGTTAAAACATGGATGAAATCTGAATGGCAAACAGGTACACCTTCAGAAGCAAAGGTTGCCAGTTATATTGATTACGCGAAAAAGCATCAGATTTAATAAATTGCTCGGATTAATTACTATCTATGGACAATAAGGAAATTCTAAAGCTGGAACAAACAGCGTTAAATATTAGAAGAGATATTCTACGACTAATAAAAATAGGTCAGTCAGGTCATCTGGGTGGGGCTCTTTCTTCAGTAGAAATTTTAACTGCATTGTATTTCAATATAATGCGGGTCGATCCCAAAAATCCGAAATGGACAGAGCGTGACCGTTTTGTTTTATCAGCAGGCCATAAATGTTTGGTTCTATATGCAGCATTGGCAGAAAAGGGATTTTTTGATAAATCAATCCTTGATACTTACGGAGACCTCGACTCAAAAGTACCGGGACATCCGAATATGCATAAACTTCCTGGAGTGGAATCAAATACAGGTGCTTTGGGACACGGATTATCTATCGCCGGAGGTATGGCGCTCGGATTTAAACTGGACAAGTCTTCATCAAGAGTTTTTGTTGTAATGGGAGACGGAGAACTTGCTGAAGGTTCAAACTGGGAAGCTGCTTCTGCAGCATCAATGCATAAACTCGATAATCTGGTAGTTTTTGTTGATAGAAATAAGCTACAGATTAGCGGACCAACGGTCGAAGTTATGAGTTATGAGCCACTTGATGAAAGATGGAGGGCGTTTGGCTGGCATGTGAAGGTTATTGACGGCCACAACCTTGAAACAATTATTGACAACGTAAATCAAACTCCCTTTGAAAAAGGTAAACCAACCGTTTTTATTGCGGATACAATAAAATCGAAGGGACTAAGTTTTGCTGAAGCTAAAGTTAGTTACCACTACTGGAAATCAACTCCGGAAGAAATGGAACTGGCACTTCAGGATTTAGACAAAATTGAGGCACAGTTGAAAGTAAAAATGGAAAGGGTTGGGCTATGATTAATGAAATGAAAGATCCAAGAAAAACTTTTGGTGAGGCACTTCTTGAAGCAGGAATAGAAAATCAAAATGTTGTCGCCTTATCAGCTGATAGTAGCTCAGGATCAGGTATGAGTGAATTTCATAAGAAATTTCCTGAAAGACATTTCGAATTTGGGATAATGGAGCAAGGTTGCATTGGATTTGCAAGTGGACTTGCTACAACCGGGAAGATTCCGGTATTTGCTGCTATCGCACCTTTTGTAACTGCACGTTCATTTGAAATGTTTAAAAATGATTTGGGATATATGAATCAAAATGCCAAAATAGTTGGCCGTTGTACTGCACTGACATACAACCAGCTTGGTTCAACACACCACTCCATCGATGATGTTGCGCTTATAAGAACTATTCCTGGCGTTACCATCTTAAATCCTGGTGATCCTGTTACAATCAAAAAGGCTGTCCATGCAATGATTGATCATGTAGGACCATGCTACATGAAAATTGGTAGTCCAAAAATGCCGGTACTTTATCCTGATGATGTAGATTTCAAACTTGGAAAAGGCATTGTAATGAAAGAAGGCACCGATGTAGCTCTTATAGGAACAGGAACAGTTTTATCGAAGGCTGTAGCTGCAGCTGAACTTCTTGAAGAAGCAGGTGTAAGCGTTCGTTTAATCGATATGCATACGCTAAAACCTGTTGATAAAGAACTTATTCTTTCAACAGCGAAGGAAATTGGCAAAATAGTAACTGTTGAAGAACACTTTATTGCCGGTGGACTTGGCAGTATTATTGCCGAAATCTGCAGCCAGGAACATCCTGTAAAAATGAAAATGATAGGTATTGGAGACTTTTATGCCAGTAATGGACCTTATGAAGAATTAATTGGCAAATATGGTCTTCAACCTGAACAGATAAAAGAAACTGTAATCGAGTTTCTGAACCAATAAAATTTTAAAAACGCTAAACCAATTATGAAAAACTCAGCCGCAACTAAAATGTTTCTTGCATTGGCAGGATTACTCGCTATTGCTGAAATTCTTTTACTTTCTTCGAGCAATGCCAATTTACCAGTTTCCGGATTGGTGCTTTTTGGATTTTTCTATCTGTTGGCATTTGCCGCCCAAAAATCAGAAAAGTTCAAAGGACTTTCATTTACATTACAAATTTTTGCATTTGTTTCCTTCACCCTTTACTTTCCTGAAATGTTTACCGACTGGGGATTTAATACCAATAAACTGATTGTTCCTTCTATCCAGGTTATCATGTTTGGTATGGGAACAAAACTTAATCTTCGTGATTTTGTAAAAGAATTTTCAAAACCGCTTCCTGTAATTGCGGGAACTATTATGGTTTTTGTCTTAATGCCACTTGCTGCTCTTTTAATTATCACTATCTGGGATTTCCCTCCGGAAGTAGCAGCTGGTATAATTTTGGTAGGTGCTTGTCCGGGAGGTGTTGCATCAAATGTTATGACATATCTGGCAAAAGGAAACCTGGCTCTTTCTGTAACAATTACAACCTTTGCCACCCTGCTTGCACCTTTGGTAACTCCGCTTATTATGAAACTTTTTGCAGGACAACTTATTGAAGTTGATGTTATAAGCATGATGCTCAGTATTGTTAATATGATTTTGATTCCAATATTTGCGGGTATTGTTGCCAACAAGCTATTATATGGGAATCTGAATTGGGTAAAAAAAGATTCAAATATGATGTTGCTTGGTGCAGTCACTTTTATTTCAGGGCTAATTCTTATTTTCGTTCCTTTTCCGGCAGTTGTACAATCTTTACAAACAGGCTTGATTTTGGTTGCCTGGGCTGTTACTATTGTATCAATAACCATCATTTATATACGTCGTAACAATGGACCTGAAAACTGGATGGATATTGTCCTTCCAAAACTTTCATTAGGGGCAATAATGATGTATATTGTTATTGTTGCAGCACACAATAAAGCAACATTACTAAATATTGGCCCTTCTCTTTTCCTTGCAATAATCGCTTATAATACCCTTGGTTTGTTGCTGGGATATATAGGTTCCAAGGCACTACGATTCAGTGATGCTGATGTAAGAGCGATAACAATTGAAGTTGGACTCAAAAATTCCGGATTGGCTGTCGGTCTTGCATATGATGTTTTAAAAAGTACGGCTGCTGCTCTGGCCCCGCTAATTTTTGGTACATGGATGAATATTGCAGCATCCACAATTGCCAGTTTCTGGAGCCAAAAAGAACCACGGATTAAAGAAGCAAAAGTAAAAGCATAAAGTAAAAAAATATAATGCCTTGACTAAACCTAATGAAGTAATTATATTCTAATGTATTCGTTAATAATAAAGTAAAAATAAACTATTCTTCAGCGCTTATTAAAATATCGTTTATTGTTAATACGAAATATCATTGTTGAATGATAGTAATTTAATGGTATTGTTATATTTTTTTCGAATTCCATTTTTTTAATTTTATATTTACACGATCCAATAATTTGCTAAACTAATTTAAATCATATTATGGAGGAAAAACTTATGAAAATCAAAAATTTATTTTATTCGTTATGCCTTACTTTATTGGGGGGAATTATATTGTGCCCTTCAATCAATGCACAGCCAAATTCGTTGACCAAAGAAGAAATGGAGTATTATACTTCAGTATGGCAGGGAGACCGTTTCCCGGATGGAAGGCCAAAAGTACCGGACGATATTGTCCGCAGAATGAAATATGTTTCGGTTACTGAAGCATGGCAAACATTAAACGGAACAAGCGATGCTTCTGGTGGAGGTGGTGGTTTTGGAAGAAGAGAAACTTATCAAAATCAGTATTACGGTGGAATGAAATTAATGAGAGATGACGTAGTGATTTGTGGTAGGGCATCAACTGTTCAATTTCTCCCATCCCGGCCTGATTTGAACGGTCTTGTTCAACAACAAGGAAATAAAGACGGAAGAGGAAGAGGTCAATATACCTGGGGCGTTGATCAGCTGCAGGAAGGAGACTGCTATGTTGCAAATGTGTGTGAAGGAATACTTGACGCTTCTCATGTTGGTGACAACCTTGGAACAACAATCTGGACAAAAACTGGCAATGGTGCAGTTATTAGAGGAACCTTAAGGGATTTGCCCGGAAATATGGCCGTTGATCCGAACTGGAATGTAATGGTTCGTGATTTCAGGCCTCAGTCTAACAGTTCAAACCTGGTTATCGGGGTTAATTGTCCGATTCAGATTGGCTATGTTACTGTAATGCCAGGCGACATTGTTCTTGCCACTCGTGAAGGAGTAGTATTTATTCCTCCACAACATGCACAAAGAGTTGTTGAAACTTCAGAAAGAACCCGCATGCAGGATGTATGGGCTCACATGGGAGTGAAAGAAGGTAAATTTACGGCTCAGCAAGCTGATGGCGGATTCACACAGGAAATGAATCAACAGTTTACCCAATGGTTATTGGACAATGCAGATACGATGGGAAAATTCTTTCAAGATCCGAAAGAAGCGCCTTCTCCTGAATTTATCAGGGCTTATGCCAAGGAACGTCAGGGAGGACCTACTCGTCCTGGGGGTAATTAATATTCCTAAAAAGATTGGAATGTAAATGCAATAGAAATATTTTGCACTCATTTGCCTGGTATCTTATCAGGATATTAAAATTAAGCAGATGAAATAAATTCTAATAAAATTAAATCTGCTTAATTTTATTACACTTATAAACCAAAAAAATCAAATCAATTACAATGAAAACGTCAGAAAAACAATTGGTAACCGGTCGACGTAATGCGCTTAAAATGCTAGGACTGGGTTCTGCAATTATGTTGTCTTCTGGTTTTAGCGAAATACTGGCAGTTGAACCGGCAGATAAAAAAACTCCGCTTAAACCATTTAATAACGATGGTAGTAGTCCTGTTGCTTTTACGACAGGTACTGATCGCATGCAAATGATCTTCGACGTAATGAAACCTTTCCATGGTGAACTCAAAGATGGTATAAAGAACAAAACAGTTGTAATTAAACCAAATATGGTGGTTACAAACAATCCGCTCTGTGCAACTCACAAGGATGCAATTAGAGCAGTTCTTGAATATCTTAAACCTATTTACAAGGGACAGGTTATTATTGCTGAGTCGAGCTCAAGCGTAAACTCTGCCGATGGATTTGGCAACTATGGTTATACCGATCTTGAAAAAGATTATAATATCAAATTTGTTGATCTGAATGCAACAAATAAAGGTAAACCATATTTTATTTTAGATAGGAATTTGCATCTGGATAAAATTGAGATTGCAGATATTTTTAATAACCCCGATTACTATGTTATTTCATTATCAAGATTGAAAACGCATAACAGTGTTGTTATGACCGGGGGTACCAAAAATATAGCCATGGCAGCACCTCTTAACCCGGGGACATCAGTTGATGGTGGCAGACCAATAAGTTATAAAAGGAATATGCATTCGGGAGGTTCACGTTGGCTGCATTACAACATTTTCCTTATGGCTCAAAGTGTTCGGCCCGATTTTACTATTATTGATGGTGTTGAAGGAATGGAAGGGGATGGTCCGATTGCCGGAACCGCAGTTGACCATAGAATTGCTATGGCTGGATTTGATGTTGTTGCGGTTGACAGTATGTGTGCAAGACTGATGGGGATTCCACTTGAAAATGTTGGTTACATAAATTATTGTGCAGCTGCAGGAATAGGCAATATGGATAGGAATAAGATAGAAATTTTAGGAGGACAGGATCCCGAAAAAAGTATTATAAAATATCAAATGAACCGAAATATCGATCAGCAACTGGAATGGAAAGATCCGTTTGCACAACCATCACAACCGCGTCGGGGATAGGGAGCTGATTTTTAGTTCATCCCGTGCTAAATTAGAATTGTAACTATATTTATTTTTTCTTTTAAATATTAATATAGTACAGGGATTCGGTTTGTATTAAATATTTTAATAGCGAAGGATTTGCCTAATAATTTTGAAAGTGTTTATCCAATAATAGCTCATCTGCTGAGAGGGTGAATTATTGGATAAATTTTTATAAATAATATTTTTGAGCAATAAATAGAAAGTAACAAATAATGAATAAATTAAAATTATCACTTAAAACCCTTTTATCCTCTTATAACAATAATGAAATCACAGCGACTACGATTTCAACTGAAAAAGAATATATCGACAGGGTTTTAAATACCCCGATATCCGCAGAACACTTTAGTTTTTTGAAAAGTAATATCAGGTATGTTGGCGTTACCGAAAATTTTAAGGAAATAATTAATTATTTTAAAACTCCTGCCGGGGAAACTCCTGCCGGATTTAAAATACAGTATGAATTACCTGAAAATAACGTTTTACGAGTTGACCTTGTTCGTGATATTTCTTACGATAAGAATGGTATAAAAAGACCAACAAATTTATTATTTTCGGCAGATAGTGCAAATCCTTACGAAGTTGAGCCGGTCAAAAATGTTTTGGCAAATCTTACTTGTAATCCTGGAATTATCTATGATCTTTTTATAAATAATCCAAAGGCAAATATCGGGAACAAGTTTAAGACCAGAGATGAAGTTATGGAAGAACTGGGGAATATTTTGGGCCCCGGATGCGATATTTCAGTTGAACTTAATAATCCTTTTTCTGAATCGATAAATGAAATTCTCGAGGAAGCAGCAAAATTCAGGGAAATGCTTTCAAAATACCGGGTTGTTATTAAAGTTCCACATACAGGTCCTGTCAATGCCCAAAATGTAAATGAGTTATTAAGTGGTGATAAAAAGTTCCAAAGAGCTTACGACGCCGGTACGACTGAAGATAAATTCAGGGGCCACAATCTGGCGCTGCTTTTACATGAACACGGATACCGGGTAAATTTCACCCTAATGTTTGAACCTTATCAAACAGCACTGGCTTTGCAGGCAAGGCCATATTTTATAAATTCCTTTGTAAGGCATCGTGGAATGGCAAGTATTAGTATGAAGGACTATCTGGATCAATTTGCAAAATCAAATGATAATAAAGTGCTTGAAGATCTGAAAAAATTCTTTATTGATAAAGATTTTATTGCACCGGGAAGTAATATGAGTTTGTCGGAAGTTAAAGAAACGGCTGAAAGAATTCTTAAATACAGAAATTGGGATAATCATGAAGGTAGCGATCAGCTTGATGCGGTACGCCATAATTTACGACTGCTGAAAACTGCAAATCTTCAGGATACAAGATTAATTATATGTAGCATGGAAGGAGAAGAAAACTATCCTGCAATTGATAAGCTTCTTACAGAACCTGAATTTATTGATGTAGCTGACAGGGTAATTATAACTGCTGAACCGCAATACCTGGCAAAATTTACTACAACACCCCAGGTAATTAGCTACCAGCGAAGATTTATGTCTGCAGCTCAGGGACAAAAATAATTGAATATTGATATTTTAAAATCAACTACAAAAATAAATACCTATGGAAAAAAAATTAATGGGAGTTTATGCACCGATTACAACACCGTTTGATGAAAACGGTGAGGTTGCTTATGACAAACTCATTGAGAATATGAAATTCTATGCAAAATCTCCGCTAAAAGGATATCTTGCATTGGGTTCAAATGGTGAAAATAAAAGTTTAACTACTGACGAAAAAACTAAGGTTCTCGATACAATTATAAAGCATAAAGGTGAAGATCAGTATGTTATGGCCGGTTGTATTTTCGAATCAACCAAGGAAACTATAGAATTTGCAAAAGTTGCTGAAGGATTAGGAACTGATTTTATAACCTTACTTCCACCTTCGTATTTCAAGAAACAAATGACTGATGATGTGCTTCTAAAGTATTTTTCAGATGTGGCAAATAGTGTAAACAAACCTTGTTTGGTTTATAATGCGCCTCAATTTTGTGGTGGCACTGTATTATCAGTAAACCTTATTAAAGAACTTGCAAAGCATCCTAATATTATTGGAGTTAAAGATTCATCAAATGCCGCTAATATTGAAGGTTATCTTTTTGCTGTAAGAGATTCTTTTAATGTTATCCCCGGCTCTGCTAATTTCTTTATGAATGGCCTTTTTATGGGAGCCAACGGTGGTGTTATTTCTTTAGCCAATATTTTCCCCGACATGACTTGCGAACTGTATGACCTTGTTGTTGCCAAGAATTACGAAGAAGCTTTTGCATTGAACGAGAAAGGTAATTAAAACCAATAAATCAGTTTCCGGTTCAGGTGGAGTTGCTGCAGTAAAATATGCGATGGATCTTGCAGGGCTTAATGGTGGAGATCCAAGGCTTCCATTACTTCCATTAGGTGATGATAACAAAAAGAAAATTGAAAGCTATCTTAAATCGGTTGGATTGATTTAAGAATACTGTATTAACTCTTACACGTGTTAGCATAAAGTTTAACAGGTGTAGTAATAAAGATCAAAAAAAGAAAAATATATACAAATGAAGAAAATACTTGTAAATGAAAAAGTTAGCCAGGATGCTCTTAATATATTAAGTAAAGGTGGAGAAGTTGTTTATATGCCATCGGGCGACCATGATGAATTTAAAAGACTTGTTAAAGATGTAACTGCAGTCATGCTCGATACCACCATCAAATTTACACCTGAATTAATGGACATGGCACCAAACTTGAAAGTCATAAGTCGCACTGGTACCGGGGTTGACAATGTAGATGTTGCAGCTGCAACAGAAAGAGGAATTATGGTGCTTCATACACCAGATGCAAATACAGTTACCGTTGCTGAACATACGGTAGCACTTATAGGGGCAGTAACAAAACATCTTTTGTTTCTGGATGGAGAAACGCGAAAGGGAAAATTCAAAACTGCAAGACGTTTATATCTTCCAATTGATTTAGATCAAAAGACACTCGGTATAATCGGATATGGTAGAATTGGGAAACAAGTCGCAAAAAAATGTATGGGTGCTTTTAACATGAAGGTCATCGTTTATGATCCTTATATTGACGACAGTGTTTTAGCTCCGGGTGTTGTTAGATATACTGATGAAGAAAAAGTATTTAAAGAAGCTGATGTAGTTTCTTTGCACGTGCCACACAACGATACTACTCACGGACATGTTAACGAGAAATTGTTATCACTCATGAAGCCTTCCGCTTATCTTATTAATACGGCAAGAGGTAGAATCGTCGATGAAGCTTACCTGGTAAAAATGCTAGATGAAGACAAACTTGCTGGGGCAGCATTCGATGTTTTGGCAAATGAACCTCCGGTTGATGGTGAGGCATTTCTTCAAAGTCCTAAAACAGTAATCAGTCCGCACAGTGCAGCGCTTACAACCGAATGTACTGTTAGAGTTGCATGTGAAGCTGCAACTGGTATTGTAGATTATCTTCAGGGCAGAATGCCGGTATCTGTTTTCAACAGAAAAGGACTCAACTTATAATAACTTAATCCGATAAATAATGAGTGCAAATAAAAAATACGATCTTATTAGCTTTGGTGAAGCAATGGTTAGATTTACTGCGCCAGATCATGCCAGACTGGAACAGTCATCACAACTTTTATTAGCCATTGCCGCTGCAGAATTAAATGTAAGTGTTAACGTTTCAAGGCTTGGACTAAAAACTGCCTGGGTATCAAAATTGGTTGACATCTGGTCAGGGCAGTATATTATTAATAAAGGAAGAGAACACGGGGTTGACATGTCTGGCGTTAAACTTCTTCCTTTCGATGGAAAAGGTACGGTTAGAAATGGCTTGTGTTATCTTGAAGTTGGCATCGGACCAAGAGCCAGTAAACAGATTTATGACAGGGCGCATTCGGCAATTAGCCTGATTCAGCCAGGAGATATTGACTGGGAAGAAACACTGAAACAAACCAGGTGGTTCCATACTACCGGTATTACAACTGCAATTTCCGAAAATGCAGCTGCAGAAGCAGTAACATCGCTTAAAATGGCAAAAAAACTTGGCGTTACGACTAGTTTTGATCTTAACTTCAGATCTACACTCTGGACTTCTGATCAGGCAAAAGTAGTAATGAAAGAAGTTATGCCTTATGTAGATGTAATTATCGGTAATGAAGAAGATTTTGAAAAAATGCTTGGCATAAAAGCGGATGGAGGAACAGAAGCTTATGCTGATCTTGATCCTGAAAAATACAAAAGTGTTGCAAAAAAAGTTATCGATATTTATCCTAACGTTCAGGCAGTTGGGACAACATTAAGACACGTTAAAACCGCTTTATTGAATGACTGGCAAACCGTAATGTTGTACAAAGGTGGGTTCTATGCGTCGCGAAAATATGAAAATCTTGAAGTATGGGATAGAACCGGAGGTGGCGACAGTTTTGCGTCTGCATTAATTTGCAGTATTCTCGAAGGTAGAGATCCACAGGAGACTATTGAATTTTCAGCAGCCTATTCTGCACTTTGTCATGGTTTCATGGGAGACTGGAACTGGGCAACCAGAGACGAAGCCGAAAAAGTAATGAAAGGTGGAAGCGCAAGAGTTATACGATAAAAACTTTTTTTAAATTTTTTATTGACCGACAGCTTGCTTAAAAATTGTTTAAACATTACTAATATAGTTCATTGTCATTATTAGTTACTGAAATATTTGTTTATATAATTATGCAGAAGAAAATTCATATCTTAAAAGGTCATTTTAATCGACCAATAAACTCTTTGTTCTTCTCATTAAATTCAACAAATAATATCATGTACTAATAATTTGCTAATGCAAAAAATATTGGTATATTGCGTGCACAAATTCAGTCTTTAAAAGGTGTTATACAAATAAGATTGGTTTTAATGTTAGTTTGCAGCAAAGTATTTTTATAATAATTTTTGGAAAGATGGGCATTTTTATCCTATAAAAATGTAAATACATCAAGTAGGGTTTATGTATAAAACAGGTATTCAAAATTTTAGAAAAAATATCCTCCTTTATAAAGTTTATATTATTAGCTTCTTGAAATCGTTTATAAAATTTTATACCCGATTATGTAATTTAGTATATCTAAAAAGTGATTATAATAAAACATCTTATTATGTTCTTTATTAGGTATTTAATTGTAACACGTTTTGATTAAACAAGAAAATGAATAACAAAATAAATTTAATAAATAAATAAATTTTTAAATTGTATCAATAGTGCATTAAATGCACTATGTAAAAGCTTTGTAATTTTTATATCTAACCTAAATTATTAATTATGAGAAAACTGACAGTTTTGCTTGTACTTCTGCTTATTACAGGATTACAGGCTGTTTTTGCTCAACGAACAGTTACCGGTAGGGTTACCGCAACAAATGATTCACCTCTTCCAGGTGTTACTGTTGTTGTAAAAGGGACTACTATCGGAATTTCCACGGACCCGGATGGGAAATATTCCCTCTCGGTACCGAATGATCAGGCAATTTTGCAATTCTCGTTTATCGGTTACAAACCAAAAGAAGTTACGGTTGGATCACAGTCAGTGATTAATGTGGTTCTGGAGGAATCAACTGAAGAACTGGAAGAAGTTGTAGTTACTGCTCTTGGTATTTCAAGAGAATCCAAGAGTCTTGGTTATGCGGTAGCAACTGTGAACAGTGACGTTTTAGAAGAAAACAGGGCACTTAGTGTATCACAATCGCTCGATGGCAGGGTTGCAGGGTTGAACGTCAATGTACCTACCTCCGGAGCTGGCAGTAGTGTGGCTATTACTTTGCGCGGAAGTGGTAGTCCACTTGTTGTTGTTGACGGTCTTCCTATGGGTACGGCAGGCGGAGGTCTTAGTAGCCTTGGCCGCGACAGAGGTAATGATATGAACCGCCTTAATCCTGATGACATTCAAGATATGGTAGTATTAAGGGGGGCTACTGCAGCAGCTCTTTACGGTTCGCGTGCGTCAAACGGTGCTATTCTTATTACTACAAAATCGGGGGCAGGACAGGGAATCGGTATTGAGTATACTTCAAACTTCCAGGCACAAGAAATGCTGGATTACTTCGAATTCCAGAAATTATTTGGACAGGGAGATAAGGGGCAAAAACCTACTACTGTGGGAGTTTCAACAGGTAACAGTCAATATGCATGGGGTGCTCCGTTTGATGGAAAACCATATCCTATTTTTGATGGATCCGAAGTTCCTTATTCATATATTGGACCAAAAATTGATCAATACTACAGATTAGGACAAACGTTTACGAATACCGTAGCAGTGTCGGGTAGCACTGGTGGCAGTGCCCCGACAAACAGGTTCAGGTTTTCTTATTCGAATGCTGATGATAAAGGTCTTGAACCGGACAACGAGTACAAGAGAGACGTCGTGAACTTAAATCTTAATCGTCAAATTTTACCAAAACTCGTGTTTTCTCTTAATGCTAACTATTCCAGAGAAAATCGCATTAATGCACCGTATACAGGGGGACAGGGCAGTAGTTCAATGAACTTCCTTACCCGTATGTCCATGAGTATTCCGTTAGAACATTTCAGTAATAAAGAAAGTGCATATGACCCGGTAACAGGTACCGAAAGGGTAAGTTCGGGCTTTCAGGGTACGCTTCTGAACCCATATTATGCTGTGTTAGCAGGTTATAAAGATATTCGTGACGGTGAAGATTTAATGGCAACCGGCAAATTACGTTACGATTTTACTGACTGGCTGTATATTCAGGGTGCGTACAACTACGCCGGTTCATTTAACGCTTCCGAAACTAAAACTCCGGGGGGTATAGGTACAAGCAACCCGACGAATAGTGACGGTACATATAAGGGAAGCTACAACTATAGCAGCAATTGGTCAAAAAACATAAATGCCGAATTCCTTTTGGGCTATGACAAACAGTTCGGTAAATTTACGACAAGTGCAAACTTTGGTGGAAACACTCGCAGGAGTGAGAACCATGGGGTAGGCGTAAACGGTTCGAATTTTGTTGTCCGTGATTTTTTCTCGATAGGTAATGCTACAAACAAAACTTCGGGTGATCCTTCTTTTGGCAATAGCAGGACGAATTCGCTTTACGGAATGGCAGAAGTTTCATATAACTCTACTTTTTATCTTAATGCTACGGGAAGGACCGACTGGTTCTCGAATCTGGTAAAAGTCAAGAGAGACTATCAATTCTATCCTTCGGTATCGGGCAGTATTGTATTTTCCGAATTTGTAAAACAGAACTGGCTTAATTTTGGTAAAGTAAGAGGTTCGTGGACCCAGGTAGGCAACGCAGGCGGCATTAGTGCAAACTATGGTCTTGTTACATACGGTCTTTCCACCAACCAGTTTAACGGAATTTCAACAGGTAGCCTTTCAGCTCCGGTAGTTAATTTGAATATTACGCCTTATAATGTTACCGAAAAAGAAATAGGATTAGAAATGAGGATGTTTAAAAACAGACTTCATGCTGACCTTGCACTATATGAAAAGCGTACAGATAAACAAATATATGGCGTTGAAATTTCCAATTTGTCGGGAACCGGTTCTATCAGTGACAATGTCGGTGCGAGAAAATACGTTGGTTTTGAATCGTTAATTGATTATAAGCCGGTTGTTACTAATAATTTTACATGGACTACTTCGTGGAACAATACCTGGTATACAAGTAAAGTGCTTTCTTTAGGTGTTGATGAAGCAGGACAACCAATTATGCTAAGACGAACAGCCGACTGGTATAATAACGGTGGTGCCAACACTTTTGCAGGAGCCTCGTATGATGTAGTAGGGAAGAGGGAAGGCCAAATATTCATAGGGACTTATATGAGAGATGCCAACGGTAATATATTGGTGCAAAACAACGGAAGGTTGGTTGGAACATACAATAATTCAAATGCTCCTGAGGAGGGAAATAATGGTAACGGGTATTACAGTGTTGGTTCCGGTAATCCGGATCTCATAGGAGGATGGAACAATTCATTCACCTATAAAAATCTTTCAGCCAGCATATTTATAGCTTACAGATTTGGAGGCAAGGTACTTTCATCAACATACCTTAATATGACAAGGCAAGGGTACTCGAAGTTGTCGCTCGTAGGTCGCGTTGATGAAAACGGCAATCCAATGGTGAACGAAGACGGAAGTAGAAATCAACATCTCGTAGTAGATGGCGTTTATGCTAATGATGGAACACATAAGGATCCCGTGACTGGTCAAAATGTAACACACCACGCAGGAGATAAAAATGAATCAGTAGTTACCGACTTACGATCCTTTTATACTGACTACCGAAGCCTTCAAATCGGGGATCCATTTATATTTTCGACAGATTATATTAAGATAAGGAACATTTCGTTGAGCTATAACCTGACAGGTGCGGTTAGAAAAGTCGATTTTCTTAAATTTGTTAAGGGTTTAACACTTTCAGCATCAGTTAGGAACGTGGCAACTCTTTACAAAGATATACCCAATGTTGACCCTGAACAAATATCATCAACAGGAGACAGTGGCTATGAAGGCGGTGCATTACCAGTAACCCGTAATTATTCTTTTGGGTTAAATGTGAGATTTTAATACTTAAACACTAAGTAAATAATACAATGAAAAAGTTTAAACTAATAACATTTATGAGTGCTTTCCTGCTTTTATTTGTGGGATGCGACAAGGGTTTTGATGAATTAGCACTAAATGGTCAAAAATATACACTAACGGATTTGGATCCCGGAATAGTTTTTGCCGGATCGCAACGTGTTGGCTTTGGCGATGGTTGGGAATCTGAAGCTACTGTGGCTCAATATTTTGAGCTCGCATATAATTTGGGCGCTACAGCAGGGTTTAATTTTAATTACGATGTCATAGGGTTGCAAAATGCGGCATGGGGTAATTATACAGGTACTCTTCGTACATATAAAAATCTTATGAAAATAATTGATGAAACCTATCCTGAAAGAACAAACCTGAAAAGCGTTATCCGTATGTGGAGAGCCTTTGTGTTTATGAACATAGTTGACACTCATGGCGATGTCCCCTACTTTGATGCAATAAGAGCCGATGAAGGCCCGGAATATTTCAGGCCCAAATATGACGATGCTCAGGAAATTTACAACGACCTTGAAAAAGAAATCAAGGAAGCAGTAGCAACGTTAGATCCAAATAAAGATTTCAATGAATTCGATGTTTTCTTTGGACCAAAAGGTCATGTTCCTTCAAATAATGCTGCAGCACAGGTGGCTAAGTGGAAAAAGGTTGGCAATACTCTGTTGTTGCGCATGGCCCTGCGTTATTCCAAGTTGAATCCGACAAAAGGTGCCGCACTTGCGACTGAAGCGGTTAATGGCGGAGTAATGGAGTCTAACGATGATAATGTAATGGTAACTTACGAGGCACCAAATTATTCAAACGGAATGAACGGTAATCTTGTAAATGCGGCAACCAATCCGTACTATTACTATGCAGCCGAGCCATTTGTAAATCAGTTAAAAAATACCAAGGATCCGAGGAGCAAGTATATTATTGCAAAATTTGATGACGCTGTTGGCGTTCAGAATGCAACCGGAAGTCTTGCCTGGGATGATCAGTTTGGAGTACCTGTAGGAGTTTCGTCTGATGATCTTACGGATATTAGCAAAGGATACAGAGGGCCGCATCCCATATCCAACGGGCTGAATTATTCTCAGTTGAATGTACAGGCAGGTGCGTCGACGTTAACGCCGTCGTACTGGCTTACGTATGCGCAAACTTCGCTGTTACTTGCCGAAGCTGCCCATAGGGGATGGATACCCGGAGGCGATGCGAAAGCTAAGGAATATTACGAAAATGGCATAAAAGCAGATATGGACAGGTATGAATTAATGGCAACTTATGCGGCGTCAAATCCGGCAAATGGAATAACATATCCTCTCAAAATTACTGATGCCGAAAAAGCGACTTATCTTGCTGACCCATTAGTAGCATGGAATGCTACCGATGCGCTTAAACTTATAAATATTCAATATTGGGTTGTCAATATATGGGACGCCAGGGAAGGCTTGTTTAACCTTAGAAGAAGCGGTTATCCTGAGTTAGAGCGCAATAAATTTAACGATGATTTTCTGCAACACGGAGGGGATGGATTTGTTCACAGATATCGTTATTCTGATGATGAATATCAAAGAAATAAAGCAAATGTTGAAGCTGCTGC
Source organism: uncultured Prolixibacteraceae bacterium (assembly GCA_963849985.1). GTDB lineage: Bacteria > Bacteroidota > Bacteroidia > Bacteroidales > Prolixibacteraceae > Draconibacterium. The sequence goes on from CAWKJY010000024.1 coordinate 145,676, forward strand.
TGCCAAAATAGGTGGAGATTATGTGACTACCAGGGTATTCTGGGATGTAGCTCAATAGTTTAATTTATATTTAGCGTAAAAAAGTTCATTTAACTTGAAGATTATTAAGGGGCCAGATTCTTTCTGGCTCCTTTTTTTATTCCCGTTTATAATCTTTTATAAAAATCTACACACCGAAATAGTCGAAACCTAAGAAAAATTGAAAAATATATTCTCAGGTTTTGAGAAATTTTTAATAATCACCTGGTTGTTATGTCGTAATTGAATTGTCAATTTAAAAGTAAAATTTGCTTTCAATTTTAATCTCTTAATTACTATTATTTTGAAAACGTTGTTAAAACGTACCTCGAATATATTGAGGTCCTAAAAAAAACAGAATGACTTTTATTAATTTCCGTCTATTATTTCAATTATTAATTTTTTTTAATAACATTACACTAATTAAACCAATAATTCTAATATCTGCTAAAACTTAATATTATGGAACGGTCTAAATTTGACATCACAAAACTTAAAGGGAAACTGGGAAAGATACGGGACTGGATGATTGAACATCAACTTCCTCCCAGATTGTTATTTTTTATAATGGGGACAATCTCAACGATCTGGTTCCTGATAAGGGTTATACCAAAACCATCCAGGGCAACCTATCCGTGTATGAGAGTAGCTGCACCTTTCATGTCCGGATTTATTACCTATTTACTTGCAGTTGCCGGATTGGTAACAATATCAAGAAAAACCAAAAGAAAGATCAATGTCCGGTTGGGAGCTACTTTTTTTCTGCTTTTCGCAGTGTTTATGGTTATTGCAGTAACAGATTCAAATCCATTGCTTTTCCAGGATATTGATGAAAGAACCGGCCCTGAAGACGGACCTAATCAACCAATAGGAGAAGCCAAAGGCATAATTCCGGGTAGAGTAGTTTGGGTATGGAATCCGGATGCTACAAATGAAAATTTTGAACACAACAGTCTGGAAAAATATGATTTCTTTTGGCAGCCGCAAAACAACAATCCTGCAGTTATCAGTAAAATGTTCCATGATGGAATTTTGAAAATTACTGAAAAAAAGGATCTTGCAAATGCATGGGATGCTATATTTAAAAATTTTAATCAAAAGAAATTAGGTAAAAATAAAGGCTATACAAAGGGTGAAAAGGTTTTCATTAAAATCAACCAGGGTCAGGCAAACTGGGTTGTTTCCAGGGGCGACTGGGAAAACGATACAATAAATGGCTATAAACTTTCGCATTTAAATCCCGATGGAGATAAAAGAGATCCGAGAAGTATGACCCCTACTGAAAATGGTCCGTATGTAGTTCTTGAACTATTAAGGGAACTGGTAAATGAAGCTGGTGTTCCTCAGGAAGATATTTATTTGGGTGATCCAATGAACCCGATTTATTACCACAACTACAGTGTATGGGTAAAAGAATTTCCAAAAGTAAAATATATCGACAGGACATCGGATAAATTTGGTCGTACGTTTAATTCATTTCACTGACGAACCTCTGATTTTTTACTCGGATAAAAAAAGAACAGAGAAGCTTTATAATTTTTCGAGAGATGCCGATTACATGATCTTGCTTCCCGTATTAAAACCTCATGGAGCAGCAGGATTTTCATTAACAGCAAAACTTAATTTTGGTAATATTGGAGCCAGAAGTGCCGGTCATCTCCATTATTCACATATTGCAAACAGAAGAGAAGGAACTCCAACAAACACCGGTTATCATAAATACAGGGTTTTTGTCGATTTAATGGGTAGCAAATACCTCGGACAAAATACACTTATCTGGATTGTAGAAGGACTTATTTGGCGGAGGGTCAAGTGAAATTATGGGGCCTGTAAAATATCTTATGCCTCCGTTTAATAACGACTGGAGTAATTCTATTTTTATGTCGCTTGATCCGGTAGCAATTGAATCAGTGGGATACGATTTTTTGAGATCGGAGTTCAATGGTATAAACAAACATGATCCTATTAATAACCAATGGGAAAATATACCAAACATGTACGGTGTTGATGATTATTTGCATCAGGCTGCTGATCCAGCCAACTGGCCGGAAGGTATTGTATATGATCCGGATAATTCAGGAAAGCCTGATACCTGTTCTTGGCGTTCACGAACATTGGAATAATCCTGACGATAAACAGTATTCCAGGGATCTTGGTACAGGTAAAGGTATTGAACTCGTTTCAATTCCTGCCGATCTGGTAAAAGAAGTAAGTAATTAAAACAAACTGTGCATAATTAACGTAAATCCGCGACTGGAATTCGTTTCTAATCCCGGCAGTATTTAAGCATATTATGTGATTGTTTCTCTTTTTTAATTCAATTACAGAAACAGGAAATTAAATAATTTTCAATAAACTTACCTTTTTACAGATTTGCAAATAATAGCGTATCTTTAATGAATGATAATAAAAATTTTGGGAGATAAGGAATTCTTTAAAAAAGATACCGAAGTATTGAGATATTTTTATTGTTGAATTGTCTGGAAAATTATAAAGTAAACCAATATGTACACATTTTACAAATTGCAAATGATATAAATGTGATAACCTGAATTTTCTTTTTATGGTTTTACTAACAAAACGAATTAGGTATTGATTAATTAAAAAATAACCTGGAATTAAACTTGACTATGAAAAAAAATGAATCCTTCACAGCTTATTTTGTGAAATTGAAAAATCTAAGAAATTCCCATTTAAAGGCCATATCAATATTTGTAATGATATGGTTTTTGAGTTCGTTAACTGTAGTTTTAGCACAACCCGGAAATGCCCGCCAGGAAAATCCGGAAAGAATTCCGCTTGAAAAACGTATCGGACATACTGATAAATCCAGAGCGATGGAAGGTCATAATGTTCATGACGGTGCCGGAACATTATACATGCAAACCCTTCTTGGAAGAGGGGCAGTTAGCGGATTAAACTTTATGCATCATGGCCCGTTAATGCCTAAAAGTTCAATTGGCCACCATTTTCATAATGGTACAGATGAAATGTTTTTAATTCTGGATGGCGAGGGCGAATTTACTGTAAACGGACAAACCGCATTACTTGAGGGTCCGGTAGGAGTTCCCTGTCCGTCAGGCAATTCACATGCTTTATATAATCCTACAGATAAGCCCGTTGATTGGGTGAATTTTAACATATCTGTTACTACCCCAGGTCAACCTTCAGGATATGGTTCCGGAGGTGGTGGGTTTGCTAGAAGAGGTGCTTACAATTATTCTGCTGATCCAACTGGTACTTTTAACTTAGGCGACGATCGTTCTGATGTGACTCTTGAGAAAAATCCTACATTCATTAGCACAAAACAACTTACACAAGAATCATTGCGTCCGGTAGAAAATATGGATGGGGGAAAAGGAACAGTTATGTACAGAAGGGCTTTGGGACCAAGTGCATTTGTTTCCAACTGGGCATTTGTTGACCATCTATTGATTCCGGTAGGAGCTTCTGTTGGAAGACATTATCACGCTGGTGTTGATGAAGTTTATTTTGTAATAAAAGGAAAAGGGAAAGTACACGTGAATGATGAGGTTGCTGATATTGCTTATGGCGATGCAGTACCTGTTCGCGCAGGCGAAATTCATTCTCTTGAAAGTTCAGCAACCGAACCTCTTGAAATGGTAGTTTATGGTGTTGCTCTTGAAAAAGGAAAACTTGATGTAACCGATGTTCCACTAAACATGGTAAAACTGCAAATGTTTTTTGAAGTAGCGCCTAAAGATTTTGAAGCTTTCGAAACAAATTATATCGATGTTTATGTGCCGGCACTAAGAAAACAAGTTGGTTATATCGGCTCCAAACTTCTTCGCACATTTTCTGCCGAAGCTTTAAAGAGAGCCGGTTCTCCTGCAACAAAATACACCTATCAGATGGAATTACTGTTTGATACTGAAGAACACCGGATTATGTGGACAAAAACACCTGAACATGATAATGCCTGGGCGCATACTTCAGCTTTGGCAAAATCGTTTGAGTGGTTGGGTTATGATGTTGTTGGAATGGATCAGGTTTCTGACCAACTTGGCGAAAGAAACTATACAACAGAAAAAAATAATTAATTTTCTATTATTGAACACAAATCATAAGAAATCATGAAATGAGCATAAATAAATTTCATCATTATATATACCAACAAAAATGATTAAATTTTTTGTGCGAATTCCATCTCGTTGAAAATTAGATTGAAAAACAAAAGTCTTTACGAAATTTATAGAAACATGATTAAAAATTTATACAGATGAAATTAAAATTAACTAACAAATTTATTTTCAGTAGCTTGCTGGCTGCAATCTTAATTATATCTACGCAGTGTACTACATGTTCCTGAATGGCAAAAGAAAAGCCAGGAACTTATTAAAGCAATATAATTTAACAGTAAGAGAAATACCGGGGCTTCCAAAAACTGGTATTAAGTCGAATCTTGAGCCTGGAAAAGTTATGAGTCTGGATAACTTTTCAAGTACGGAAATTAGCTCCCGGAGTGAATGCCAAAATATATTGGGGAACAGGTACGATGGCAGGCATTGTTCAATTGGAACCAAATGCAAAAATCCCGGAAGAAGTATCTACCAGCCGACAGGTTTGTATTTGTTCTTGAAGGTTCAATCAATCAGCTTATTAATGGTTCTATGGTTTCTTTGATTTCCATAAAAAGAGAAGCACAGGATGGAACACATAGCATAACTCCAAGAATTGATTTTGTTTACCTGGAAAAAGGAAGTAAAAACGCCGTAACCGCTGGTGATTCGGGTGCTAAAATCCTCGAAGTTTACAGCCCGGTTCGTCTTGACTATCTTAAAAAAGCAGGGGTAACAAATCTTCCATCTGAAACAACAGATGTAACAGCTACCCTGGAACCAAACGTTGAACCAAATAAAGTGTATGATTTATACGATTTTCAACTTACTGAATTGGTTGCCGGAGCAAATTCAAGGATAGTTTCAGGAAAGAATACTCAAATAAGTTTTATTTCCATGGATCCGGGTTCTGTATTTGAACGCCATATTCATCCGGAAGAACAGATGATGTTGGTATTGCGCGGTGGTTGCGATGAAATTCTTCTCGACACTGAACAGGCCATGAAACCAAATGATGTTGTACTGATTCCCGGTAATATGGTTCATGGTGCAAATATCGGAGAATTAGGTTGTGATGCAATTGATATTTTCTGGCCGGCACGTGCCGATTACCTTGAAAAAGAAAAAGCACGGATGGCTGCTTATCATGCTATTATTCCTGAAGGTGCTAAACCGGAATTATTTGTTGATGGAACCGTAACAGAACCCGGATTAACGTTTGCTGAAGGTCCGAAATGGATGAATGGTAAAATCTATTTTTCAAATATGTATTTCGATCAGGATTGGAATGGTGATCCGAAAAAAAGTTCAACAGTTGAAATGGATCCTGATGGTAGTTACAGATATATTACTCATGGAAAAATGCAGACAAATGGCCTTTATCCTTACAAAAACGGAAATCTGATTGTTTGTGATATGATGGGACACAGGGTTGTTGAAATGACCACAAAAGGAAAAGTTGTAAAAGTTCTTGCTGACAAATACGATGGAAAACCAATTGATGGCCCTAACGATATTATTACCGATAAAAAAGGTGGCATTTATTTTACTGATCCGCAATTTACAATGGAACCTGAAAAATTTCAACCCGGACGTGCCGTATATTATATTTCGCCTGATGGAAAGAAAATTACAAGAATTGTTGAACCAAATGAGTTTGCAATGCCAAACGGTATTTTGCTTTCTCCCGATGGAAAAACGCTTTATATCAACAACTGTTACGATGATGAATCGTGGTATCCGGTTAACAGCGACAAGGAAAATTATATCTGGGCTTACGATGTGAACGATGATGGAACAATAAGTAATGGTCGCCAGTTTGCCAAAGTATTCCTGGTTGATAATGTGCTCGACAGAAAAGGAAAATCTTCAAGTGCCGACGGAATGGCCATCGATATGGATGGAAATATTTATGTAGGAACTTATTATGGCGTTCAGATCTTTAATAACAAAGGAGCATTTGTTGGAATGATTAATTTACCGCATTTCCCGGTTAGTCTTTGTTTTGGCGACGATGATATGAAAACCCTGTACATTGTAAGTTACCAGTGGGTTTATAAAATCCGCACCAATATGGTTGGTTATATAAATTATTTGAAATAAATTTTTAGCTTGATAAATAAGATACCGGGAGTTCTGCTTCCGGTATTTTTTTCCCATATATTTTGAATTTTTATTACCAGATTTTTTAATAACATCTCGCTAATTTCCGTACAAAAAATGCACTTTTCTGCTTTATTCAACCGATACTTTTAAAAGTACGCTTTTCTAAGCTCCTCAATTTGTTTATCTGTCATTGGGTTAAAACTTCCCAAAATTTTTCCTAACACAAGGGATTTTGCGCTGAATTCAGCTACCTCAAGGCGATCGAAAGTATCAATTAGCCTGTTTCCGGTTATTAAAACTGAATCGTTATTAATAATGACTAATGGGGCCCTGTTGGAAAGGGTATTTAAAATTGACTCTTCACCTTCAAAGTGTGATCCAAACGGAACATTATTAATATCCTGTAAAAATATCCAGCTCTCTGGAATAGTACGCACATCAACTTTTTCACCGGTAATACCGTAAGCCATCAAATAAGGTGTTTGTGTTAAAATAATTGAATTTACTTTAGGAAATCGTCTGTAAATTTCCTGATGCAACCATGTTAAACGACTGGGCAATTTCCCAGGCTCCTGTTTGCCATCCCTAATTTGAACAATATCATCCGGTTGAATGTCCCAACGGGGTATATTTGCCGGTGTTATCAAAAAATCATTATTTCTCCATCGAACTGAAACTGTCCCGTACGAACTAATCATTAAACCCTGATTGCAGGCTCGCGAAACAATATCTTGAATATTCCTGCGAATCTCCTGTTCGTCTGAAGAATATTCAACGGATTTCATTTCAGGAAGCATTTGCGGTATTTGTTTTTCAAACTTTTCAATTTGTTCATCACTCAAATAATTTGGGCTACCAATGGAATGTCCGTTAATTATGGCAAGGGCACATGATTCAAGTATTTCAAACTGCTGGAAAGCATCAATTATATCTTTCCCTCCTACTACTGTACCATGATTTTCCATAATTATCGCATTCACACCTTTGCTAAATTCATTAGCCACCAATTCACCTAATTTGTTGCTGCCCGGCAATGCATAGGGAGTGTATCCTATCAACCCGCAAATTTTTTTTGCTCGCGGAATAACATTCGTATTGGGAACCTGTCGTACAATGCTGAAAGAAACCAAACCAGGCGGATGAGCATGCACTATAGCCTTAATATCTGGCCGGCATTTATAAATTGCCAAATGAAAAGGATATTCTGAAGATGGTTTATGCTTTCCTTCAAATGTGCCGTCTTTTTTTATGCGAATAATATCTGAATCTTTTAAAGTCCCTTTATCAATTGCAGAAGGAGTTATCCAAACATCACCCGAATCATCAATAACAGAAATGTTACCGCCGGAAGTAGTTGTTAATTTACTTTCGTAAATCCTTTTAATGATCATCGCAATCTGATCACGTGGATGCATCAATTTTATGTCTAATATTCTCATTGCTCTTTATAAAAAACGTGTTAAAACTTTAAATATCTATTCAGAAATTATTACTGGCAAAAATATTATATTCTTCAATTTTGTGATTTTAATTTCTTGTATTTATCATACAACTCTTCCCAGATTTCAATTTTATCTTTATTTGGCAGAATAAGTTTAGGATTATAATTTATTTGGGCACGAGCCTCATCAACCGACTGGTAATAATTTGCCCCGGCAAATACAAAAAAAGAAGCTCCCAAAACAGTTGTTTCTTTCTGCTCAATAATCTGAACAGGCTTTTGGCAAATATCGGCACGAAATTGGTTCCATAATTTATTTTTAGATCCTCCGCCAACACAAATAATACGGTCGGCCTTAAAATTTCCGGATGTTTCAATAGCCTCAACTCCTTCCTTTAACCGGCATGAAAGGCTTTCTAAAAAAGCACGATAAATTTGGCTTCGTTTAGTATTTGTATTTAAGCCTTTAATTGATCCGCCGCTTTTGCCTGTTCCATCGTCATAAAAAGCAGGGTCAACAACCAGCTCACTTGATCCGGAAACCTCCTTTTCAGCTTCACTAATCATAACGTCATATTTTTCTTTTCCTTTTAATACAGGGTAAAAATTATTGGAGAACCATTCCAAAACCCCCGAACCAAGCCAGTTTTGCCCAATATTAAAAACATCCGGGAGCACATCGGCTTCAGCGGTCAAATTATTTTTTAATCCGGTGGGTGACGCTGAAAAAGAACTACTCCTTGCCATTAAAATTTCCCAGGTCCCAGAACTAAGTACGAGCTGGTTTAATTCAGCCCCCGAACCGAATAGGGCAAATTGCGTATCGTGCCCCGCCAAAAACACCGGTGTTTTTTTGGGCAAACCTGTTTCTTCCGAAGCCTCTTTAGTAATAACTCCAACCGCTTCTCCCGGTTCTCCCATATTCCCAAATAAATCCTTTTCAAGGCTGATAGAATTCAATATTGCTACTGAAAAATCCCGTTTTTTTAAATCAGCTATCATGGATGTGCCCATCATCGTTGCATCATTCTGCATAACACCTGAAAGTTTGTGAATCAGCAATGATGAAATAAAAAGAAAGCGGTATGATTTTTCAGGAATATCCGGCCTGTTTTCTTTAAACCATATCAATTTATTTATGGTATTGAAAGAATAAGGGTAAACTCCGCTTATTTTATAAAGGTCAGGCAAAGAAATATATTTTTCGATGTTTTTCATAATAGAGTTTGTTCGCTGACACTGCCATGAAATTACAGGATACAATGTTTCTCCGTTTTTGTCAACAAAAGTTCCGTCAACTCCAAACGTGGTAACAGTTACACCAATAATTCGATGCGTATTAATTTGTGAAGTAACAAACTTTGAAGCCTTACATAATTTTAGCCATAATTTTTCCAGATCCCATATTCTTCCTCCTGCATAATAAGGATCGATATCCGTTTCATTTGAGAAAGAATATGATGATACAATTTCTCCTTTAACATTAATGGCAATCACTCTCAGATTAGTCGCTCCACAATCGAAAACAACTGCAATATCATTTGTTATCATCATTCAATTGGATACTTATTTCGTAACCTGTTTTATTTCCAGAAATTGTTATCAGTTATTTAAATCCGTAAAGTGGGCCATAATTTGCACAGGCCCTAAAATCTGCACTTTCTTTTTCTTCGCCAAAAGAGATCCAGCACTTGGCCTGAATATTTTTCTTCTGAAACATTATGCATATTTACAGGAATTCTTAACATTGATGCCAATGTTATTAAATCGGCGCCAATATGACCATAACTTATTGCCCCGTGATTTGCACCCCAATTTGCCATAACAGAATATACATCTTTAAATGCTCCTTTGTCCAGTAGTTCTTGGCACAAACCAGGTTGTTGGCCAAGTTGGATTTGTTCTTTCATCCAAAATAGCGTGAATATCTTCTGGTAATTCAACTGTCCATCCTTCTGCAATTTGTAAAACTGGACCAATGCCTTTTACTAAATTTATCCGGCTCATGGTAACGGGCATTTCTCCTGCAGTATTAAATTGCGATGAATATCCACCACCTCTGAAATATTCCCGAATAGCTTGTGGCCATTTTGTATTTTCCAAACATTTCTTCACTTCTTCTTCGGTTATTTCCCAATAAGGTTTCATAACTGGATTACCATCTGAATTACGTTGCTGTGCTGTCGCGTCAAGTGTAGTTGAACCTGAATTGATTAAATGAATAACTCCATTTTTAGCAATTCCTTTCAATTTTTTGCCTGTTACTCTTTTTACGGCTTCAGGGCTCCAGTAGGTTCGAACATCGAAAAAATTTGGGCCGTATTTGTCAGCAAGTGTCCAAAAAGCATGGAAACTCCATTCAAACTATCATTTTCAGTTGCAAAAACAAAAGCCTCTCGAATACCATTCCAATCGAAAGATGAATTTAAAATAGATTCGGTGAAATCTGCATTTGGTTGATAATCGGTCCATTGGCGTTGTCCCTGAAAACCACCCAAAATTGCATTCCGGCCAAGTCCTTCTTCACGGAAGCCCATTTCAATTAGTTTGGGATTTCCAATCATCATATCACGGCAAATTATAGTCATTTTTATCACAGTCTCCCATTCAAATTCTTTGCGTTTTTCATCTGCAATTGTATTGTTATAATCCTTGCCTTCTTTACAATTTGCTTTTGTCCATTCCAAAGCTTTACGAAATTCCTGCTCATCATAAATACCTTCTTCTATTCTTCGCAGAATTTCAACTGATTCAACAAACTCAGTCCGAATCCCCAGATAATCCTGAAAAAATCCGGAATCAACCATTGAGCCTGCAATTCCCATTGAACTGTACCCAATTGACAAATAAGATTTACCATTCATTTGAGCGACGGCCAGCCCTGCTTTTACAAATCGCAGAATTTTTTCCTGAACATCATCAGGAATATTTGTATCATCCGCATCCTGAACATCACGTCCGTAAATGCCAAAGGTTGGCAATCCTTTTTGCGTGTATCCTGCCAAAGCCGCTGCCAAATAAACTGCTCCCGGACGTTCAGTTCCGTTAAAACCCCAAACCGCTTTTGGAAGTATTGGATCTGTATCCATTACTTCAGTGCCGTAACACCAACAGGGAGTTACAGTTAAGGAAACTCCAACACCCTCTTTTTTAAATTTTGCAGCACACATTGCAGCTTCTGCCACACCTCCAATACAAGTATCCGCAATTACACATTCTACTATTTCTCCACCCGGAAAGCGTAAATTATTTTCAATAAAATTTGCAGCTGCCCCGGCAAGATCCATAACCTGCGATTCAAGCGATTCCCTCACTCCTCTTTCTCTGCCGTCAATTACCGGTCTTATTCCAACTTTAGGTAAATCTCCTATTAATCTGTTTGCCATATTTTCGTAATTAATTCACAAGAATTGATTTGATACCTCTATAAGCTACAAAGTTGAATCTAATCTACATTCTAAGAAATGTTTGATATTATTATTTTTGTATCTGTTTCTAACATTAGATTTATGAACACGTTCCAAAAAATACCCGATAAAGGCGATCCATCTGATATTCTACAACTGTTTCCGAAATACAATTTGCAACTTCTTTGTTGTCGCTACTGGTGGCTTCAAAAATGGGAATTTATGGAGTTATCATTTCCATACTGGCGTATTTACCACAATGATCAACCTGGTGCTGTAATTATTAATAGTGGCAAAGAATATGAACTAACTCCTGATAAAATAATTATGATTGCTCCAAACACATCCTACGCCACCCGGTTATACAACCACTCGATTCCAAAAACAGGTTATTCTCTTAAAGGAGGAAGAGTAAATTCAACACTAACTGGAAAAGAGCTAAATGAAAAAAAATACATATCACACTTATTTATTCATTTCAATATTGGCATCCCTTACGACAATGTATCGCCAGGTATTTTTATTTTCTATTTAACCGAACATTTTCAGAAAAAGATTCAAATTATTAAGGATTTTCTTGATGATGAATATACTCAGTTTAGCTTTTACACCAGCCTTGCCATCCAATCGTTAGTTGTCGATTTATTAATGGAATTGCCTGAATCAAGTTGGAATTTAACAACAACAAATCATCGTATTTTAGAAGTGCTAAGTCATATCGACAATAACGTAAACACCGATTTAACCAATTCGAAACTGGCCGAAAAGACTAGATTAGCGACCAATGCCTTTATAAGACTCTTTGCTGACGAAACGGGAATTTCACCTCAGAAATACGTGAAAAATAAGCGAATAGATAAAGCCTGTATATTATTACACCATTCAAATTTAACCATTGATGAGGTTGCTGAAAAAACCGGTTTTGCCGACAGATACCATTTCTCAAGAAATTTCAAAATCATTACCGGAATTTCACCTGCAAGGTACAAAAAGGAATTTGGGATGAAACAATGAATAAATTTAATCTGTAAACAAATTCATTGCCATTAAAAAATTAAATGGGCGAACTGAAAGTTTGCATTTTAAAGTCAGTCTCTGGCAACTGTTCATCCGAAGCAACAAAATCCGTGATACTATTTTGCAATATAAATTTTATCCTTTGGAAATTCAGAAACTTGAACTTTACTTGATTCTGATGATAAATCCTATTTTACTATGCTTTTTAAAGCTTTTTCTCCAAGCCTTTCTTTTAGCTGCGTAAAATAAAGACTCTTTGGTGTAACATGCTTGTCCATCGATTCAACATGACCATTTGGTTTTGTTAAATCCTGAAAAACGGCATTAAAAATTACTGCATTAACACCAATGTGGCCAAAAGAATAATTTTCAGCTGTTGGTGGACTTTGTATTAAATAATCACCTTCACAATTCCAGAATACAACATTAGCTCCTGCCCAGCCCATCCCAATATCTTTCCAGAATCTTGCTGTAAGCGGAGCTTTTACATTATCATAAAGTAATCCTGTTGCCCATGAACTATGCGGCTCACTGGTAGAGTATGGGTTTACCGCTTTACAATCAAGAAATACATTTCCACTGGCGCCAGTTCCGTTAACAAAATTATGCCGGCCTTTTTGTGCAAAACATCGTTGCACAAAAGAGAGCTCTCCAGATAGCATAAACGTAAATCTTCTGGCACCGGCTCTGATGGAAACAGGTTCCCAGGATTCACAATCCTGAATGGTTATCCATTTTGTTCCGCGCGAGGCACTTACAACACTACTGCCAAAGTGAAGACCGCTTATATTTCTCACCCAGCCATTTTTTACATTCGTTAGATTTATAAAGGTAAAATAGTGGTTTTCATCAGCATAGTACTCATCACCTTCATAATGGCGCCTGTCGGTAGCATCCCAGTTCCCACGATCCATATTTCCGTAAGAAGTCATCCGAACGGAAGGATCATATTCCGAAACTCCACGGAGATTTTCAACCCCTACATTTTCCAGTCGTCCCTGATCTTCGTACTTATAAATTTCCCCACCACCCCAACGTTCATCAACAGCACAAAAAATTGGAGCATCAATTGTAATTGTATTTCCTTCGATTTTGGTTATAATCCGGTCATAATCTGTATTTAAAGGCCTCCACCTGTACCTGCCAACAGTTTCTTCGTCTAAACCAATTTCTTTTATAAAATCTTCATTCCCAATTCTTCTTACAACAATTTTATCACCTGTTTTGAATCCTTTTGCTGACTTTACATTAAAGCTTCGGGAACCAACCGGAACATAAGAATCAGTGATGAGTTGTTTTGTATCTTCTTGCATGGTAACTCCTGATTCTCCAGAAATATTAACCAATGCCGATCTTCTTCCAAAACCTTGTCTTTCCAGTGATGCACCTCGCTTATCTTCAGATATTTTTTCCAAATTCCCAATAAGTATCGTTCCTAAATCACTCATTCCCTCGCCACGCAGCACCACGCCCGAAGCTTTTATGGTAATTGGTTTTTCGAGATTATATTCTCCCATTTTCAGAAGTACCGCTCCTCTAAATCCGTTGGCATCCAAAGGAAGTGCCGAAACACGGTCAATTGCCGCCTGAATGCTATCTGAATTGTCACCTAAAACAGGCCAAACTGTTTCTTTAATAGCCACATAAGGAATTGGAACTCCACCTCCTTTATAACCTGCATTTGAAAAATCTGGGATTTTATTTCCAAGGCTATCGGCAACGTAAACTAATTTACCATCTGTGCCGGGATAAACTAAAGATGTTGTTGGAGGAATATCCTGGGCTGCACCAATTATTCCTGAAATTATAAATATCAGAAATAAAAAATAAGATTTTAGATTTTTCATTTCAAAATAAGCTTTTTGGTTTTGTAAGATTTGTTTAGTTAATAATACCAGACTTCCCCCGATAGCTATCGGGGCGCTCAGTCTGACCGTCATCCTGAGCGGAGTCGAAGGGTGATATTTATACACAATTAATTAATTTCGTTTCTATTCACCTTCTTTTAAAACATTTTTTACCGCCTGTTCTCCCAAGCCGTTCTTTTAACTGAGTAAGATATAAACTTTTTGGTGTTACATGTTTGTCCATTGATTCAACATGGCCATTTGGTTTTGTTAAATCCTGCAAAGCAGCATTAAATGTAACTGCATTTACGCCAATATGACCAAAAGAATAGTTTGCAGCCGTTGGTGGACTTTGAATCAGGAAATCACCCTCACAGTTCCAGAAGACAGTATTGGCTCCTGCCCAACCCATGATAAAGTCCCAGTACCGGGCTGTTAATGGCGCTTTTACATTGTCGTAAAGTATTCCATTTACCCAGTAGCCATGAGGTTCACTTGTGGAATAAGGATAGATTGCTTTACATTCAAAAAACACATTACCACTTGCAGTGGAACTTTCCCCTGCAAAAGAGTGACGGCCTTTAGAAGATAAACACCGTTGAACCAGACTTAACTGACCATTCATTTTAAATGTAAATCGTCTGCCACCCGCCCGAACCGAAACAGGTTCTTTTGACACGCAATCCTGAACAGTAAGCCATTTAGTTGCGCCACTTGTTATCACAGCGCTATAGACAAAATGCAAAGCTGTTACATTGCGTACCCAGGCATTTTTAGCATTTCCAAAACTGATAAAATTATAATAATGATTTTCGTCTGAGTAATATTCATCTCCCTGGTATTGATACTGCCTTTCCATCTTGTCACGGTCCATGTTACCGTAGGTTGTGGTACGGACAGTTGGATTATAATCTGATATGCCACGCAAATTTTCAATACCTACCTGTTCAATGCGATTATCATTGTATTTTAAGTAGTTCGCCTCCACCCCAGCGTTCATCGATGGCCGTAAAAATGGGGGCATCAACAGTAATCGTATTACCATCGATATTAACAATTTCGCGGTCATAACTGATAACAAATTTCCATGCTCTGCTGTTAGCTATTTCATCCTTCATATTCAATGCTTTAACCCAGTCTTCGTTACCAAAACGCCTGACAATTACTTTATCTCCCTTTTTAAAATCCTTGGCAGATTTCACTTTAAAACTAACAGCCCCAACAGGAACATAATCATCAGTAATTGCTTGCTTGCTGTCTTCTAACGGTTCGGTTCCGTTTTCTGCTCCAATGTTTATCATATCGGGTCTTGCAAATCGTTGCCTGCCGGTAGCATTTGGATCGCGAGCAGGTAAAATACCATAAAGAATAGTTCCGGTATCATCCATTCCTTCACCACGCAGAACAACACCAGAAGCCTTTATGTATAAGGGTTTTTCAAGATTATAAAACCCCATTTTCAGCAGTACAGCACCCCGAAACCCGGAAGCATCCAATGGCAGAGATGACACGCGATCGATGGCTGCC
Source organism: uncultured Prolixibacteraceae bacterium (assembly GCA_963849985.1). Taxonomy (GTDB): domain Bacteria; phylum Bacteroidota; class Bacteroidia; order Bacteroidales; family Prolixibacteraceae; genus Draconibacterium. The sequence continues at coordinate 161,118 of CAWKJY010000024.1, forward strand.
TGAATATTCTCGGAGTTGTCACCACGAACCGGCCAAACGGTTTCTTTTATAGCCAAATAAGGAATTGGAACCCCACCGCCTTTATATCCGGCATTTGAAAAATCAGGAATTTTATTACCTAAACTATCGGCAATGTAAACCAGTTTACCATCTGTTCCCGGATAAACTAAAGATGTTGTTGGAGGAATATCCTGAGCTGCTACAATTAATCCTGAAACCAGGAGTGTCAGGAATAAAAAATAAAATTTTATATGTTTCATAATAAGTAAGTTTAATCAGATTTAAGTTTTTGTTTTTACCAGTATTATATCATTGGAGCCAATAAACTCCATTTCTTTGTTGTTATTATTCGCCTTCTTTTAGTACATTTTTCACAGCCTGTTCACCAAGTCGTTCTTTTAACTGAGTAAGATATAAACTTTTAGGTGTAACATGTTTATCCATTGATTCAACATGACCATTTGGTTTTGTGAGATCCTGCAAGGCAGCATTAAATACCACTGCGTTAACTCCAATATGGCCAAATGAATAATTTTCAGCAGTAGGCGGACTTTGAATCAGAAAATCCCCTTCACAATTCCAGAAAACGATATTTGCACCTCCCCAACCAATAATGTAATCCCAGAATCGGGCAGTGAGCGGAGCTTTTACATTATCATACAAAATTCCATTTACCCAATGATTATGTGGTTCGCTGGACGAATAAGGAAATGTTGCTTCACATTCACGGTACACATTTCCACTGGCCTGCTGATTCTGCATTACAAAAGAATGACGTCCTTTATGCGATAAACATCTTTGTACCAAACACATCTGACCATTCATCTGGTAAGTAAATCGTCTCCCACCCCAGCGTTGAGAAACCGGTTCCAGCGATTGGCAATCCTGAACCGTTATCCATTTTGATCCGGGATTAACCTGAACCACACTACTTACAAAATGAAGTGCACTCATATTTCTTACCCAGGCATTCTTTGCATTACTGATATTAATGAAAATGGAATAATGGTTTTCATCCGAATAATATTCATTCCCCTGGTATTGATACTGGCGATCTAAATCATCGCGATCCATATTTCCATAAACCGTTTGACGTACTGAAGGATTATATTCTGAAAAACCACGCAGGTTTTCAACTCCAACATTTTCAATACGTGCATCATCATATTTATAAACTTCACCTCCGCCCCAGCGTTCATCAACTGCTGTAAAAATTGGTACATCAACAGTAATTGTATTTCCATCTATTTTGGTAATAACCCTGTCATAGTCAATATCGAAAGGTCTCCAGCGGTTTCTTCCAACCGTTTCTTCATCAAGACCAATTTCTTTAATGAATGCATCATTGCCAATTCGCCTTACTATTATTTTGTCCCCGGCTTTAAATTCTTTGGCTGATTTTACATTAAAGCTGCATGTGCCAACCGGAACATATTTGTCCGTAATAACTTGTTTTGATTCCTCATTAATTGTTATACCAGATTCACCACTAATATTTACCAGTCCGCCCCTCGTTCTTCCCTGAGGTATTTTCCCAATAAGTATGGTTCCTAAATCACTCATCCCTTCGCCTCGCAGCACCACGCCTGAAGCTTTTATAGTAATTGGTTTTTCGAGATTATATTCTCCCATTTTCAGAAGAACCGCTCCCCTGAATCCGTTAGCATCCAAAGGAAGTGCAGAAACACGGTCGATTGCAGCCTGAATGCTATCTGAATTGTCGCCTAAAACAGGCCAAATTGTTTCTTTAATGGCTGCATATGGAATTGGAACGCCACCTCCTTTATAACCTGCATTTGAAAAATCAGGGATTTTATTCCCCAAACTGTCTGCAACATAAACCAATTTGCCATCAGTCCCAGGATATACCAATGATGTTGTTGGAGGAATATCCTGAACCTGAAATTCACTTTTTGAAACTTGTTTTGTTTTATCGTTCGTTGCCGGATTATTATTACCTGCAAATCCGTTAACTGCAAACAACAAAAAAGCGAAAGAGTAAAGAATTATTTTCATAAATAGTTTATTGTTAGTTAAGTAATTAGTTATAAAGTATTGCAAATTGCTTTTATAAGTCTGATTCACAATAAAATTATTTTCTATAATCTGTTTAAATATAGCCGACAAGTGTGAATCAACCCTTTAAAAATAGAAAATATATGACTACCTGACAATATAATCCAGCAAATAGTTAGCGATTCACTTTGAATAAGTTTTCTTATTATTGATGTTTGCGAGTTTTTAAACTCATAAATGAATAATTAAGCTTGAAATTGAGCAATTAAATTCCTGTTTTAACAAGAAATTAATCTGGATTTTTATGATCTTAATTAAGTCAAATTATATTTGAATTTAATTTCAAATTAAATTTATAAAATATCTGTTTTTCCCTAAAATATTTTCAATAGGTACCATTATGGTCAATAAAGAAGATGATTTAAAACATTTTAGTAGAGAATGGACAATTTGACTTTAAAAAAGTTGAAAAGAGATTATAAATTATTGGTTTTTTTATATATTGTTACGCCTATTAATAAACCAAATTAAAGATTTTGCATCAAATAGATTTTATATATTATACTATTAACTAAAAATAAGCTTATTTATCATGCAACGTACAAAGTTCGACATTTCAAAATTGAAAGGGAAGTTAGGAAGAATAAGGGATTGGATGGTTGAACACAAACTACCACCTAAGTTAATGTTTATAATTATGGGAACCGTTTCCACAACATGGTTCCTCATTAGGGTAATTCCCAAACCAAGTCAGAGCGACATATCCATGTATGAGGGTGGCAGCGCCTTTTATGTCAGGATTTGTTTCGTATTTACTCTCCGTTGGTGGGATAGTTGTTATTTCCCGAAAATTAAAAAGAAAGATTAATGCAAGAATTCCTGCAACAATAATGCTGTTAGCCGGAGTAATTTTAGCAATGGCTATTTCGCCTTCAGATGTTCCGTTAAAAGATTATCAGATTGTAGATGAAAGAACGGGGCCGGATGACGGGCCAAACCAACCAATTGGAAGTGCCAAAGGTATCTTCCCCGGGAGAGTTGTCTGGGTGTGGAATCCTGATGCTACAAATGAGAAATTTGAGCACAATGATTTTGAAAAATACAGTTGGTTTGTCAATCCGGAAAATAACAATCCAAAAGTTATTGCTAAAATGTTTCAGGACGGTATTTTAAAACTGACAGGCCAAAATACCATTTCAAAATCATGGGATGCATTATTCAACTTTTTCAATGAGAAAAAAACGGGTAAGAAAAAACTGTACACTAAAGGTGAGAAGATTTTTATTAAGATAAACCAGGGGCAATCGAGATGGCTTCTTTCTCAAGATGATAAAGACAACGGCTATGAAATTCCACACACGCTGGAAAATGACACCAGGGGAAGAATCAAAAACAGCTTGATTCCCACTGAAACAGGGCCATATATGGTACTTGAAATGTTAAGGGAACTTGTCAATGAAGTTGGTGTAGATCAATCTGATATTTATTTGGGAGACCCAATGTGTCCGATTTGGGCTCATAATTATAATGTTTGGGTTAAAGAGTTTCCCAATGTTAAATATATTGATAGGATGTCGGATAAGTTTGGAAGAACATTAATTCATATATCAGAAGACACCCTTGTTTATTATTCCGATAAAAAAACTGCCGACAAATTGTATGATGTAATCGAAAATGCTGATTATATGATTACATCCGCGTGTCTTAAATCACACGGAGCAGCCGGAATATCGCTTACTGCTAAAAGTAATTTTGGTAATATTGGTCGGGCAACAGCAAACCATCTTCATTATTCACATCTGGCAAACCGAAGGGAAGGCCAGCCCACGAATACCGGCTATCATAAATACAGGGTTTTTGTCGATTTAATGGGAAGTAAATACCTTGGGCAAAAAAATTTACTTTATGTAGTTGAAGGTCTTTTTGGCGGTGGTTCAAATGAAACAAAAGGCCCGGTTAAATATTTCATGCCTCCATTCAATAACGACTGGAGCAATTCAATATTTATGTCGCTCGATCCTGTGGCAATCGAATCAGTAGGATACGATTTCCTGAGAGAAGAATGGAACGGAAAACATGTGCATGATGCCGTGAATAATGAATGGGAAGCTATGCCAAATGTTAATGGTGTTGATGACTATTTGCACCAGGCTGCCGATCCGGCAAATTGGCCTGAAGGTATAATTTACGATCCGGATAATACAGGAACTCCAGTACCTGTGCTAGGTGTACATGAACATTGGAATAATCCAATCGACAAACAGTATTCACGAAATCTTGGAACTGGTAAAGGAATTGAACTGGTATCTATCCCTGACTCTTTGGTAAAAAGTGTGATTAATTGATTTAATTAAGGTTTTATAATAGATTTGAAACCCGGAAATATGGTATAATTTTCATATTTTCGGGTTTTTAACTTACTTCAACTATTAAAATAAAAGAAATGTCTGATTGTAAACCCAATTTTAAAAAATGTATCATTATGAAAATGACACATTTAATTCCCCTTATAATCCTGATGTTTTTCATCACGCCTGAAGTTAAATGCCAACCGAAAGGATCTGTTAAGCCATTTGGAGAAGGTATAGTGGCCAAGCGATTTTATTCATCTACAGTTGATGACAACAATACTGTTTGGTTTCTGACCGAAGCTGGAATTGTTAGTTTTAACGGATCAAATTGGACGCTTCATAACAAAAATAAAAATATTAGTAGTGCAGATAAAAAAAGCTTAGATTTCAGTACCGCTGATAATACACACGAGTTGTGGATAGCCAGCTCCGACGGGGCAGAAGTAGTTACGACTCCGGTTAATGCTGAATCAAAGGTTACAACTTATACTCCGGATAATTCAAAAATTATCAGTAAGAACATTTTGGCCATTATTTCCAGTAAAAAGGCAATAAGATGGTTTGGTTCAAATAAAGGCGTTTCAGCGCTTGAGAACGGTAATTGGCTGACAAATGATTACGAGGAAAGATATCCGGCAGATGTGTTTCAGTATTTCCCCTTTTCTTCAATGGCTGCCAGCAATAATGGCGACTCTCTATATGTCGGGACTTTGGGTGGAGGCGTCATGCGATTTTATAAAAATGATGTTGATGCAGTTTCCGGTGCGTCGGAATTTGCGATTTGGGGACCGATAGAAATGCCTTCAGACAGTGTTTTTAGTGTTTATGTTGCTCCTGATGGAAGTCAATGGATAGGAACCGATCAGGGAGTAGCAAAACATACAGGGCATAATGCGCTTGAAGGTTGGACAATTTATGATAATAAAGCCGGATTAGTTGATAATAAAGTTCAGGCAATTAATTCCGACACAAAAGGGAATTTTTATTTCGGTACTAAAAAAGGTTTGTCAGTATTTGATGGAACAAATTTTACGACTTACCAGGTTGGGAAAGGACTTGTAAGCAATAATATACTTACAATTGCCATCGATAAAAATAACGTTGTTTGGGTGGGAACAGATAATGGGGTTACATGCATCAAAAATGGTGAATTGACCAGTTATCAGTGAGAATACCCAAATTATGCTGACAGAAAAAAATGGCAGAAAATATAAATGTTTCGCTTGCCGGATGATTTTTAAATCACAAAAAAACCAATAAAATCTAATAGCATGAAGAAGAGCATTTTTATGATTATAATCTGGGCTTTTATAATGGGGCTCAGTGGTAAAGCTCAATCATATCTAAAAACAGATTTAGGTGTAAAATCAGCAATTGATTCCATTGGCGTTGAAATCCAGTTTTACAGCCCAACAATTGTAAGGATTTTGAAATGGCCTGAGGGAAAAGAACCGGTAAAAAACAGCCTTTCAGTAATTAAAACTCCTGAAAAAACGAATTTTAGTATCCAAAAGAAAGGTGATAATCTTTCACTGAAAAGTAAAAGTGCGGTAGTTGTTTTAAATTTGAAGAATGGCAAAGTTTCTTTTTCATCTTCATCCAACAAATCACTTTTAACAGAACAGGAAGGCGCCGCGTTTACTGATTTTGATGATGCTGGTGTTAAAACTTACAGCGCTTATCAATCTTTCGTTTTGGATAAGGACGAAGCAATTTACGGTCTGGGCCAACAGCAACAGGGAAAAATGGAACAGCGAAATGTTAAACTAAATATGATCCAGGGAAATACCGATGATTATGTTCCTTTCTTTGTTTCGGTAAAAGGTTACGGGTTGTTTTGGGATAACTACTCCCCCACTGTTTTTGAGGATACCCCTGAAAGTACTTCTTTCAAATCGGATGTTGGCGATTGCATCGATTATTATTTTATGGTTGGAAATAACGCCGATGGTGTAATAGCTCAAATGCGCGATCTCACCGGGCAGGTACCAATGTTCCCGTTGTGGACTTTTGGCTTTTTTCAAAGTAAAGAACGGTATAAAAGCCAGGATGAAACAGTAGGCGTGGTTCAGAAATATCGGGAACTGGGCGTACCTCTTGACGGAATTATCCAGGACTGGCAGTATTGGGGAAACAACTATTTGTGGAATGCCATGGAATTCTTAAACGACCAATTTCCTAATCCGCAAAAAATGATCAATGATGTTCACAATTTGAATGCACACATGATTATCTCAATCTGGAATTCTTTTGGCCCGATGACAAAACAATACAGAGATTTGGAAAAAATAAATGCACTTATGAATTTTAGCACCTGGCCCCAGTCAGGTTCTACAATATGGCCGCCAAAACGTGACTACCCTTCCGGAGTGCGAGTTTACGACCCATACAATCCCGAAGCCCGGGATATCTATTGGAAATACCTGAACGATGGTATTTTCAAACTTGGCATGGACGGATGGTGGATGGATTCCTCGGAACCTGACCATCTTGATTTTAAACCTTCCGATCTGGATAATCAAACCTACATGGGGTCTTTCCGAAAAGTACGAAATGCATTTCCTTTAATGACAGTGGGTGGTTTATACAAACACCAGCGCGAAACGACTTCCGATAAACGCGTATTTATATTAACCCGCTCTGCATTCGCCGGTCAGCAACGTTATGGTGCAAATACATGGTCAGGCGATGTAACTGCCTCGTGGAATGCTTTACGCGATCAGATTTCTGCCGGGTTAAATTTTTCTCTCAGCGCTATTCCATATTGGAACAGTGATATTGGTGGTTTCTTTCTAAGCAGGTTTAGAAAAAAACTGGAAGATGCCGGATACCGTGAACTTTACGCCCGATGGATTCAGTTTGGCGCTTTTTGCCCGATGATGCGTTCGCATGGAGCAGATGCCCCACGTGAAATTTACCAGTTTGGCAAAAAAGGCGACAAAGTTTACGATGCAATTGCAAAATACATCAACTTGCGTTATAGCATGTTACCTTACATTTATTCTACTTCATGGGATGTTACAGCCAATCAGTCGAGTATGATGCGCGCATTGGTAATGGATTTTGCCAACGACAAACAGGCGTTGGATATTAACGATGAATACATGTTTGGAAAATCAATTTTGGTTTGTCCGGTAACAGAGGCAATGTATTCTCAAAATACGGAGGAGGATTTTAGCACAATAAAATCAAAAAAACTTTACCTCCCGGGAGGTACCAGCTGGATTGATTTCTGGACAGGCGAAAAAATCTCGGGAGGACAAACCATTACTAAAGAAACTCCGCTCGATATTATGCCTTTGTATGTAAAAGCAGGTTCAATTCTTCCTGTTGGTCCAAAAGTACAGTATGCTTTAGAGAAAAAATGGGACGATCTTGTAATTCGGGTTTATGGAGGCGCGAATGGTGAATTCACGCTGTACGAAGATGAAAACGATAATTACAATTACGAAAAAGGCGTTTATTCAACCATTACTTTTTCATGGAATGATGCTAAAAAAGAGCTTACTATTAATGACAGACAAGGTGAATTTCCGGGTATGCCTGCAGAACGTAAATTTAACATCGTTCTTGTAACAAAAGACAAAGGCACTGGAATGGAAACAACCGGAAATCCTGATAAGGAAATCACTTATACCGGTAAAAAGGTAGTCATCAAATTATAAATTAGGTTACTAAGATTGGTTAAAAGGTCGATTTACTGAAACGGATTTTTTCCCTTATTCACTGCTAAATATTGTACAGGCTGAAAATTACTAACCTTGTGAAAAGTAAAAAGCTGTTTGACTGGAATATCTTTGATATAAAATAACATGAAAAGCATTTGTTTAATTACCTGTCTAGTAATTTTTATTTTCAGTTTTTCAAAAGCTGAAGAAAACCAAATTATTAGTCCCAATGGAAAACTAGTAGTCACCGTTTCTAATGAAAATGGCTCACCCGTTTATAATATTTCTTATAATGGCAAACTTTTTCTTGAAAAATCACCCCTTGGATTAAACACCAATGTTGGAGATTTTTCCCAGGGTTTAACAATTGGTGAAAATATAGTCACCAGAAATATTGATGAAACTTATGAGCTACCAAACATCAAACAAAGTAAAGTTCATTATGTATCCACTGAGGGAATCGTTTCATTTCAAAAAAATAACAGAAATGCATTCGATGTAATCTTCAGGGTCAGTAATAATGATATTGCGTTTAGATACAAAATTTATCCTCAGAGAGACAGGCTTTCCTGCGTTGTAAATGAGGAGACTACCGGTTTTGTTTTTCCAACGGGAACAACAACTTTCCTTTGTCCGCAAAGCGACCCGATGGTTGGTTTTGCACATACAATGCCAAGTTACGAAATGAATTATACCGCCGATGATGCTATGGGAAAAAACGGACAGGGAAACGGATATACTTTCCCCTGTTTATTTAGAGTGAATGACAACGGTTGGGTATTAATTTCAGAAACCGGAGTGGATAGCCATTATTGTGGCAGCAGGCTTATTGGTCATGATGGTGGATTATATACCATTGGATTTCCGATGGAAGGTGAAAATAATGGTAACGGAACCTCATCGCCGGGAATTGCGCTTCCGGGTGAAACTGCATGGCGTACTATAACTCTTGGCGAAACGCTTGCACCAATTGTTGAAACTACAGTTCCGTTTGATGTGGTTGGACAACATTACAAACCATCTCAAAAATATGAATATACCAAAGGTTCGTGGAGCTGGATTATAAAAATGGATGGAGGCACTGTTTACAATGTTCAAAAACAATACATCGATTTCAATGCAGCAATGGGCTACCAAACCATTTTGGTTGACGCACTTTGGGATACTCAAATCGGGCGCGATAAAATCGCTGAACTTGCTGAATACGGCAAAAGTAAAGGTGTTGGGCTATATCTGTGGTATAACTCAAATGGTTACTGGAATGATGCACCTCAAAGTCCAAAAGGCATTATGGGAAATACAATTGAACGTCGAAAAGAAATGGCCTGGATGAAAAGCATTGGTGTTAAGGGAATTAAAGTTGATTTTTTTGGTGGAGACAAACAAACAACCATGAAATTGTACGAGGATATTTTATACGATGCAAATGATTATGGATTGATGGTGATTTTCCACGGAACAACAATACCGCGCGGGTGGGAACGCATGTTTCCAAATTATGCATCAAGCGAAGCAGTAAGAGCAAGCGAGAATCTTTATTTTGGACAAGCTGCCTGCGATGCCGAAGCTTTTAACGCCTGTCTTCACCCGTTTATTCGAAATACTATCGGCAGTATGGATTTCGGTGGCAGCACCTTAAATAAATTTTACAATGCAAATAATACTCCCAATAGAGGTTCAAAAAGAAGAACATCAGACGTATTTGCTTTGGCAACAGCAGTATTATTTCAAAGCGGCGTTCAACATTTTGCACTGGCGCCAAATAACTTAACCGACGCTCCCGAATGGGCTATCAATTTTATGAAGGAAATACCAACAACATGGGATGAAGTTCGCTTTATTGATGGTTACCCGGGAAAATATGTTGTGCTGGCCCGCCGTCATGGAGATAGATGGTATATTGCAGGTATTAATGCACAGAAAGAACCGGTGAAACTTACAACAAAACTTCCGATGTTGGAGGGTGGACAAGAACTCAAATTTTACAGTGACGATACTGAACTGAACGGTAATTTAAAAACAGTTGTGTTGAAAAAGAACCAGGAATTTGACTTTACGATTCCAACTAATGGAGGTGTATTAATCATGAATTAATTTAAACTTTATATAAACAAGTGCGAAATCAACACTTTATTTCAAAAGTGTTAAACCATTTGGTAAAATGAGTATCTACTATAGTTACGGCAATATTAAAATGGAACAAATTCCAACCGGATGCTGTATTTAATCCAAATTCACATTTCAGTAAAATATCGTATATAAAAATTAAATTGAACTAACTAAAAAATATATGATGAAAAACTTTGCTATAGTCCTTTTATTTGGTGTATCAGCTTTTATAAACAACTCAATTTTTGCGCAGGATAATGCTGCACATAATCCAATTATTTATGCTGATGTTCCTGATGTTTCAATAGTTCGGGTTGGCGATACTTATTACATGAGCAGCACAACAATGCACATGAATCCGGGTGTACCGATTATGAAATCGAAGGATCTTGTAAATTGGGAAATAGTGAGTTATGCTTACCAAACGCTTGGAGATAATGATGCTTTAAACCTTGAGAACGGCAAAAATGCTTATGGTAAAGGTTCCTGGGCAAGTGGTATTCGTTATCACAACAACACTTATTATATTAATACATTCTCAAGCACAACGGGAAAGACATACATTTTTTCAACTAAAGACATCGAAAAAGGTCAGTGGACAGAACATTCATTCAGTCCAAGCTTACACGACAATACTTTATTTTTTGATGACGACGGTAAAATTTACATGGTTTGGGGAGCCGGAAGGCTTATGATATGTGAAATTAAAAGCGATCTTTCCGGGGTTGTTGAAGGAAGTGAACATGTCCTCATTGAAAATGCAAGTGCTCCGGCGGGTGACAGAATTATGCTTGGTGCCGAAGGTTCTCAGCTTTATAAAGTTAACAATAAATATTATTTGTTCAATATTACATGGCCGCGTGGCGGAATGCGTACAGTAGTTATTCACCGTGCCGATAATATCAATGGTCCATGGGAAGGCCGTGTTGGATTAATGGATAAAGGAGTTGCTCAGGGTGCCATAGTAGATACTCCGGATGGACAATGGTATGCATTCTTATTCCAGGATCACGGATCTGTAGGTCGTACACCTTATTTTGTGCCTGCAAAATGGGAAGATGGCTGGCCGGTGCTTGGAATTGATGGCAAGGCTCCTGAAGTTCTCGAAGGTTTACCTGCAAGCAAAGGATTAAAACCAGGTATTGTTAATGATGACGAATTTAACCTGAAGAAAAAAGATCCGGATCTTCCATTGGTTTGGCAATGGAATCATAATCCGGATAATAGTTTATGGTCAGTAAGAGACAGAAAGGGTTACTTCAGATTGACTACCGGCCGAGTAGATGCAAATTTTGTTGATGCAAGAAATACACTCACTCAACGAACTATCGGTCCGGTTTGTTCCGGTTCAACATCTGTCGATGTTTCAAACATGAAAGAAGGAGATTTTGCAGGATTGGCTCTTTTACAACGAAAATTTGGATTGGCTGGTGTTAAGTTTGAAGATGGTAAAAAATACATTGTAATGGTAAATGCAAGCACAGGTGAACCCGTTGAAGCTGCCAGAATACCACTTAACCAGGAAACGGCTTATTTTAAAGCCGAGTGTAATTTTACCGATAAAACCGATGTTGCCAATTTCTTTTACAGCCTCGATGGAAAATCATGGACACCATTTGGAACGCAATTAAAAATGGAATATTCAATGCCACATTTCATGGGATACCGTTACGGTTTGTTTAACTATTCAACAAAAACTCCGGGTGGTTATGTTGACTTTGATTTCTTCCATATCAGTAACGAAGCTTCTTCATTTTAATGCAATATAAAAACAACATAAACTAATTTTAACAATGAAAAATTTTAAGTTTTTAATCATCTTTATGATAATGTTTTGGGTAACAATTAGCATTTCCGCTCAAAATCCAATTATCCACGATCAGTTTACTGCTGACCCGACAGCAAGAGTATTTAACGGAAAAGTTTATCTTTTCCCGTCTCATGACATACCAACACCTCCCGATAAAGGATTGCGTGAGAATTGGTTTTGCATGGAAGACTACCATGTTTTCTCTTCGGAAAATCTTACCGACTGGACAGACCATGGCGTTATTGTTACTCAAACTAAAGTACCATGGCTCACCCGAATCAATTATGACATGTGGGCTCCGGATTGCGTGGAAAAAAATGGTAAGTACTATTTTTATTTCCCGGTTGGCGGAAGAATTGGCGTTGCAATTGCGGAAAAACCTGAAGGTCCGTATAAAGTTCAGGAAAAACCCGTAGAAGGTGTTCGTGGAATCGACCCTTGCGTTCTGATCGACAAAGATGGCCAGGCATATTTGTATACCTCAATGGGGCGTATAATGGTTGCCAAACTCAAAGAAAATATGGTTGAAATTGAGGATCAGCCAAAAACAATTGACAACCTTCCTACAAAAGGTCTTATTGAAGGTCCTTTTGCTTTCGAACGTAATGGCAAATATTACCTAACCTACCCTCATGTTGAAAACACAATCGAACGTCTTGAATATTCGATGGGAGACAGCCCAATGGGACCATTCAAACAAGTCGGTGTAATTATGGATGAATCACCTTCAGGATGCTGGACAAACCACCATTCACTTATTAATTACAAAGGCCAATGGTATCTTTTCTATCACGATCAGGACTATTCTCCCAAGTTTGATAAAAACCGTTCTGCAAAAATCGATAGCTTATTTTTTAACGATGATGGAACAATCCAAAAAGTTATTCCTACAAAACGTGGAGTTGGTGTTAATGATGCTACTACTGAAATTCAAATTGATCGATATAGTGCAATTAGTGACAAGGGTGCATTAGTTGATTACAAAGATACAACCAATACTTTCGACGGATGGAAAACAATATTTGACAGTAAAGGTGCATGGATTAGATACAATGCAGTGAATTTCGATAAGAATCTGAAAAAGGTTCAGGTGAAAGTAGCTTCCAAAAATGGAGGTGCTGTTGAAATCAGGCTTGATAAAGTTGATGGCCCTGTTGTTGCCGAAGTTGATATACCAAAAAGTTCAAACTGGAAAACAGTTGATGCAAAAGTTTCAAAAATTGATGCCGGTAAACATGACCTGGTAGTTGTTTCAAAAGATAATAATCCAGTTGAAATAGATTGGGTTCAATTTTCAAATTAACAAAGCTATTTAATTGAAAATAATATAGATAAAAACCTTAAATTTAAATTCAAAACAAGACAAATGAAAAGTTTGATAAACATTCTGATTTTGCTGTTAATGGTTAGCGGCATTTTTGCGCAGGAACCAGAATTTCCTGCAAATACTGAACCTGCATCAACCAATATTGTAGGCGCTGATTATCCGCGTCTTGATGCTGATCGTAAAGCTTATTTTAGATTACGTGCACCCGAGGCACAAAGTGTTGTTGTAAGTTTAGGTAACGCTGCACTGACAAAAGGCGATGATGGTTTTTGGACAGGAGTAACTGCTCCGCTTGATCCGGGATTTCACTATTACACATTAAGAATTGATGGCGTTGATGTTGCCGATCCTGCAAGTGAATCATTTTTTGGTGCAAATAATAATAAGAGTGGTATAGAAGTTCCTGAAAAAGGTGTTGATTTTTACGATATTAAAAAGGTTCCTCATGGTGAAGTTCGTTCTGTTTGGTATTTTGCCGAATCCACCGGTGAAAACAGACACGCTTATATTTATACTCCTCCGGGCTATGATAAAAATGTAAGTCAACGTTACCCGGTAATTTATTTACAGCATGGAATGGGCGAAGACAGACGCGCCTGGTCAAATCAAGGCCGCGCTAATTTTATTCTTGATAACCTGATTGCAGAGGGTAAAGCTAAGCCAATGATTATTGTTATGGAAGATGGCGGAATTGCAGCTGGCTTTGGCGGAGGACGTCGTCAGGGACCGCGCCCGGCTGCCGGTCAAGGTCAGGGACAACGACCCGCAGCAGGACAAGGTGGACAGCGCCCGGGGGGTGCCCCAGGAGGTATGGCATCTTTCTGGGACGGTTTTGGCTCAGTAATTATTAAAGACTTAATTCCAATGGTTGATGCAAATTACCGTACACTTAGCGATCGTGAGCATAGAGCAATTGCAGGACTTTCTTTGGGAGGTACACAAACATATCAGATTAGCCAGGCAAACCTTGATAAGTTCGCCAATATTGGCATTTTTAGTGCTCCATTTGGTTTTCCGGGTGTTGAAACCGGATATGATGGATTGCTTAAAAAACCAGACGAATTTAACAAGATGGTAAAAGTATTTTTTATTAGTATGGGATCAAAAGAAGGTGCAAATTCAGGTCGTGGCATTCATGAAGAACTGGATAAAGCAGGTATTAAGAATGTTTATTATGAAGCACCCGGAACTGCCCATGAGTTTCAAACCTGGAGAAAAAGTTTGTATGGTTTTGCCCAAATTCTTTTTCAATAACAGATAAAAGAAATCAGATTGGCCAACTACTCCTAAGAATTATTGGTCTCATCTATTAAAGGAGATTAAAAGGTGTGTTGACCAATCTGATTTTTAGGAGATAATAAATTACTATATGAATATAATGCATAATATTGATCACAAGATTATAATAATTAGTTCAGCTCCAAAATTTTATGGTAAAATGAAAGCAAAAGTTGTCAATATTATTTATCTTAGGAACCACAGTTAGTCAACCACATCATAAAATTGTAAACTAAACTATTGAATTTGTCTCAACAACAATAACTAAATCAATAAAGAATATCTTTAAAATGAAAAAACCATTACTCCTAATTTTACTTATCATTTTATCCATTAGTGAAATATGTTTTTCACAAACTAACCAAACTTCTGTTGTAGAAGATTTTAAACCATCAGCAACCACGCAACAAGGCAAACAATATCCTCAGGTTAATTCTGAAGGTAGGGTTCGTACAAGCATTTCTGCACCGGAGGCAAAGAAAGTTCAACTTGATATAAGCGCCGTTAAGTACGACTTGGTTAAAGACGAAAACGGTGTTTGGACAGGCGAGTCAGCACCTCAGGATGAAGGTTTTCATTATTACCAGTTAAATATTGATGGAGCATCTGTTCCAGATCCCGGAAGCCTTTACTTTTACGGTGCAAGTCGATGGGGAAGTGGAATTGAAGTCCCTGCTAAAGATCAGGATTTTTATGCATTGAAAGATGTTCCTCATGGCCAGTTGCGTGAGACATATTATTTCTCAAAAACCACAGATAGTAATCGTCACATTTACATTTATACCCCACCTGGATATGTTCAGGGAAATAAAAAATATCCTGTTCTGTACCTGCAACATGGAGCGGGCGAAGATGAAACCGGATGGGGAAACCAGGGACATGCTAACCTTATTATGGACAATCTGATTGCTGAAGGAAAAGCTGTTCCATTTATTATTGTTATGGAAAACAGCGGTGTTAGTTTTGGTGGTGGACCTCGCGGACCAAGACCGAATGCTGCAAACAGACCGGAAGGAGCACCTGGTCAGGCTGCAAGACCAAATGCACCTCAAGGCAATAATGCCGGTGCAAATGCGCCCGGCAGACGACCTGGCGGCCCGGGGAGGTTTTAATATGGCTGGTCAGTTTCAACAAATACTTTTCGATGATCTTATCCCTTATATTGAATCCAATTTCCGCGTTATTGGAGATCAGGAACACAGGGCCATGGCCGGACTTTCAATGGGCGGTATGCAGACACACTCCATCGTTGTTGCCAACCCCGACAAATTCTCATATGTAGGTATGTTTAGCAGCGGAACCTTCTTACCGACGGAAATAACTGATATAGACTCTTTCAAAAAGAAAGTAAAAGTTGTTTTCATGAGCTTTGGCGGTCGTGAAGGCGGAGCAGCTCGTATTGGTGATGCCGCAGAAGAATGGAATCAAATAGGAATAAAAGGGGTTTCGTACGTATCGCCTGAAACAGCACATGAATGGCAATCATGGAGAAGAAGCCTTTATCAGTTTGCACCTCTTTTGTTCAGATAGACTAAACTACTATAAACTAACATATTAACTAAAACTAAAGGAGGACTTGAAATGAGAAAAATGATATACTTTCTTTTACTGATTGCTTTTTCAGTAAATGAATTCTGCTATGGTCAAACAGGCCAGACCCTGGTAAGTTCTAAACTTGCCGGTACGGTGCATGCATCGCCAAACAATATGTATGGTGGACAGTTTCCACGCATTGAAGCCGATAATAGAGTAACATTTCAATTCAGTGCTCCTGATGCACAAAAAGTTCAGGTTGCCATTGCAAATGTTGCTTACGACATGGTTAAAGGTGCCGATGGCGTTTGGACATACAACAGCGAGCCACAGGATTTGGGTTATCACAATTACTGGATGATTGTTGATGGTACCATTGTTTTGGATCCTGCTACTGATGGTTTTATTGGTTACAGCCACGATTGTAACGGTTTTGAAATTCCTGATCCTGAAGGTGGTTTTTACGATTTAAAAGATGTTCCTCATGGAGATGTAATTATAAAGAATTATTATTCAACAGTGGAACAAGCATGGCGATTGGTATATATTTATACTCCTCCGGGATATAATAAAAATACTTCAACACGATATCCCGTGCTGTATCTGCAACATGGTGGTGGCGAAGATCAAAGAGTATGGATAGAAATGGGACGGACCAACTTAATTATGGATAATCTAATTGCAGATGGAAAGAGTAAACCATTTATCGTTGTTATGGAAACCAGCGCCACGCAAAAAGCAGGTGAACCTAAACCTCAACCTGATGCCAATGGACGTATCCGTTTTTCAAATAATGCATATAGTGAATTAATGGTTAAAGACCTGATTCCTTTTATTGATGGAAATTACAGAACTTTAAGTAATGGTGGAAACCGTGCTATGGCCGGACTTTCAATGGGTAGTGGAGTTACCAGAACGGTTACCTTGGCAAATTTAGACAAGTTCTCATATATCGGACTTTTCAGTGGATCTAATATTGCTCCTGACGATATTTCTGATAAGTCAAAGGTTAAACTCGTTTTTAGGAGCTACGGTAGTCGTGAACGTGGTGCTGAAGGCCTTAAAGCATCTGAAGAAACACTAAATCAAGCTGGAATAAAGTGTGTTACTTATGTTTCACCGTTAACCGCTCATGAATGGCAATCATGGAGAAGAAGCTTACATGAATTTGCACCCCTGTTGTTTAAATAATTATATAACTAAAAAATTACAGCTTAACTAATTACTAAAAACTAAAGGAGGATTTAAAAATGAAAAAAACGTTATTTATTGTTTTACTGATAACAATATCAGTTAGTGAAATCTGCTTTGGCCAAACTGGTCAGACATTGGTAAGTTCGAAACTTGCCGGCACTGTTCATCCTTCACCAAATAACATGTATGGTGGGCAGTTCCCTCGTATTGAAGCTGACAATAGTGTAACATTTCAATTTAAAGCTCCTGATGCTCAGAAAGTTCAGGTTGCCATTGCAAATGTTGCTCATGATATGGTTAAAGATGCCGACGGCGTTTGGACTTACAGAAGTGAACCACAGGATTTAGGATATCATAATTACTGGATGGTTGTTGATGGCGCTGTGGTATTGGATCCTGCCACTGACGGATTCATTGGTTACAGTCATGATTGTAATGGGTTCGAGATTCCTGATCCAAACGGTGGTTTTTATGACCTTAAAGATGTACCTCACGGTGATGTATTAATTAAGAATTATTTTTCTAAAGTTACTGATTCCTGGCGGTTGGCTTATATTTACACTCCTCCTGGATACAGTAAAAACACCTCAACCAAATATCCGGTATTATATCTACAGCATGGAGGCGGTGAGGATCAAAGAGTATGGATCGAAATGGGACGAACTAATTTAATTCTCGATAATCTTATAGCTGAAGGGAAATGCAAACCATTTATTGTAGTAATGGAAACCAGTGCTGCTTCAAAACCTGGAGAAACACCTCCGGCACCGCGTCAGGCAGCAGCACCTGCCAGACAAGGACAGGCTGGTCAACCTGCAGCAGGAGCACGCCCGCGTATGTCATTTTCTTTTGATACTTATGCTGAACTTATGAATAAAGATCTGATTCCGTTCATTGACAGTAATTATAGAACATTAAGTGACGGTAATAACCGTGCGATGGCTGGACTTTCAATGGGTAGTATGGTAACACGAACAGTTACACTGGCAAATCTTGATAAATTTTCATATATCGGCCTTTTCAGCGGAGGGACTATTGCACCGGATCAAATTTCAGACAAATCAAAAGTTAAACTTGTATTTATGAGTTACGGAAGTCGGGAAGGTGGTTCAAGCAGTCTTAAAGCAGCTGAAGATGCATTAAATCAAGCAGGTATTAAAAGTGTTACATATGTTTCTCCGCTAACAGCTCATGAATGGCAATCATGGAGACGAAGTTTGCATGAATTTGCACCATTATTATTTAAATAAAAAAGAAATTTTATGAAACATTTGCTTAGTTTAATTTTACTTCTAACCTTAACTGGTTCTTTTTGTTTTGCTCAAAATGAGCCAATTAAAGATGATTTTAAACCTTCTACATTAAATCAACCACAGCAAGAGTACCCACAGGTCAATTCTCAGGGTTATGCCCGATTTCGGATCGTGGCACCTGAAGCTCAAAGTGTTGTTGTTAGTCTTGGACTTGGCGGAACAAGAGGAGGAACTCCACTTGCTAAAGATGCTGATGGCAACTGGGTAGGAACCACTGCCGGGCCTATGGAAGAAGGTTTTCACTATTATCATTTAACAGTTGACGGCGGAGTTTTTAACGATCCCGGCACTTTGAATTTTTACGGTTCAACACGTTGGGAAAGTGGTATTGAAATTCCAGCACACGACCAGGATTTCTATGCATTAAAAGATGTTCCTCACGGTAATGTAGTTCAGATTCTTTTCCCTTCGAAAAGTACAAATACATCGCGCAGGGCATTTGTTTATACTCCTCCGGGATATGAAAAAGATCAATCAACAAAATATTCGGTACTTTACCTGCAACATGGTTGGGGTGAAGATGAAACAGCATGGAGTAATCAGGGACATGCAAACCTGATCATGGATAATCTAATCGCTGATGGTAAAATTAAACCGTTCATCATTGTTATGACTTATGGGATGACTAACGATGTAAGAATTGGCCATATGGCAGATTTCAAAATCGAGCCGTTTCAAACCGTACTTATTAAAGAGTTAATTCCTTATGTTGATTCACACTTCCGTACAATCGCAGATCAGCCTCATCGTGCTATGGCTGGTTTTCAATGGGAGGCATGGAAACTCACACAATCACACTTGCTAATCAGGATGTGTTGGTTCTCACTGGGCGTTACTTAGTGGTGGTACATACAATCCGGATGAAATCAAAGATAAATCGAAAGTCAAACTTATCTTCATGAGTTGCGGTAGTTTTGAAAATCCGGATGGTGTTAGAAATTCTGCCAAAACTTTAAAAGACGCAGGTTATAATGCTGTTTCTTATGTTTCAGAAGGTACACGTCACGAGTTTCAAACCTGGCGTCGTAGTTTGCTTGAATTAGCACCACTTTTGTTTAAATAACTTAATAATAGAGAAAAATTATGAAACGACCATGCAGAATTGCTTCACAAACAAGCATTATTAATCCCGAAATTTTCGGGACATGGGAGTTACATCGAATACATTTAATAACTAATAAATTTAATGAGATGAAACATTTAATTAACTTAATTTTTTTACTAACCTTAACTGGTTCTTTTTGCTTTGCACAAAATCAGCCAATCAAAGATGATTTTAAACCTTCAACTTTAAATCAGCCGGGACAAGAATACCCGCAGGTTAACTCACAAGGTTATGCACGGTTCAAAGTTGTTGCTCCGGATGCTCAAAGTGTTGTTATAAGTCTTGGCCTTGGAGGCGCAACAAGAGGAGGAACTCCACTCGTAAAGGATGCAGAAGGTAACTGGGTTGTAACTTCTGCTGAACCTATGGAAGAAGGTTTTCACTATTATCATTTAACAATTGACGGTGGAGTTTTTAACGATCCCGGCACTTTGAATTTTTACGGTTCAACCCGTTGGGAAAGTGGTATTGAAATTCCAGCGCACGACCAGGATTTCTATGCATTAAAAGATGTTCCTCATGGTAATGTAGTTCAGATTCTTTTCCCTTCGAAAAGTACAAATACATCGCGCAGAGCATTTGTTTATACTCCTCCGGGATATGAAAAAGATCAATCAACAAAATATCCGGTACTTTACCTGCAACATGGTTGGGGTGAAGATGAAACAGCATGGAGTAATCAGGGTCATGCTAATTTAATCATGGATAACCTGATCGCCGCAGGTAAAATCAAACCGTTCATCATTGTTATGACTTATGGTATGACCAATGAAGGCTTCAGACCAGGTGCAAGACGTGGCCCTGCTGCTGCCGCTCCTGGCGCTGGACCGGGTAATCGCCCAAATGCTGCCCCTGCCGGACAGGCTCCAGCTGCTGGTGCAGGTGCTCGACCTGCAAGACCCGCAAGACCTGCTGGTGGCATGGCTGGAATGATGAATAACGGCTTCGAGACAGTTCTCGTTGACGAGCTTATCCCTTATGTTGATACACATTTCCGCACAATCGCCGATCAGGCTCATCGCGCAATGGGCGGTCTTTCAATGGGTGGTATGGAAACTCACACGATTACACTTGCACGTCCTGATGTTTTCTCAGACTATTGTCTTCTTAGTGGTGGTACTTATTCTTATGATGAAATTAAGGATAATCCAAATGTTAAACTCATTTTCATGAGTTGTGGTAGCTTTGAAAACCCTGATGGAGTGAAGAATGCTGCTGCTGCACTGAAGGAAGCCGGTTTTAAAAATGCTGTTGCTTTTGTTTCTGAAGGAACTCGCCACGAATTCCAAACCTGGCGTCGCAGCCTTTATCAAATGGCACCGCTTTTATTTAAATAATTATCATTAACGAAGAGGAAATTAAATGAAATTCAGGCTTTTATTACTATTCATATTAATGATAAGTTTAGGTGGAATCTGCTTTGCACAGTCGAACCAAACTGTAGTAGAAGACTTTCAACCATCACCTACCACTCAGCAAGGGAAACAATATCCTCAGGTAAATTCTGAAGGACGAGTTCGGATAAGTATTTCTGCTCCGCAAGCACAGAAAGTACAGCTTGATCTTGGCGGAGTGAGATACGATCTTGTAAAAGGTGAAAATGGTGTTTGGACCGGAGAATCCGCTCCTCAGGATGAAGGGTTTCACTACTACATGTTAAATATTGACGGTGCCCAGGTTCCTGACCCGGGAAGCCTGTATTTTTATGGTGTCAGCCGTTGGGGAAGTGGCGTGGAAGTTCCGGCAAAAGACAGGGATTTTTATGCATTAAAAGATGTTCCTCACGGGCAGGTACGCGAAAACCTCTATTTTTCTAAAATTACCAATTCGTGGCGGCGTTGTTTTGTTTACACACCACCCGGATATGATAAAAATACATCTAACCGTTATCCTGTGCTGTATCTTCAGCACGGGAGCGGTGAAGATGAAACAGGATGGTCAGTTCAGGGAAAAGCAAACCTTATTCTTGATAATCTGATTGCTGAAAAAAGGGCAATTCCCATGATTATTGTGATGGATAATGGTTATGCAACCAGGGCAAATCCGCAACAACAAAATGCCGGACCTGCAAACAGAGGCGGTGGTTTTTCGGCTTTCGAAGATGTTGTAATTAATGAGCTAATTCCGATGATAGATTCTAAATTTCGTACAATTGCCGATCGTGAACACCGTGCAATAGCCGGTCTTTCGATGGGTGCAAATCAAACTATGCGGATTTTTATGAATAATCTCGACAAATTTTCTCATATCGGAGGATTCAGTGGAACACCAAATTATCCGAGTACAGCAGAAATCGATCCCAATACTTTTCTTGAAGGAAAATATAAAGATGCAGAAGCACTTAATAAACAAATAAAATTACTGTGGCTTGGACTCGGCACAAAAGAGCCAAATCCATTTCCGGGATCTGTTGGGGCATTTCGGAATATGCTGGAAAAATCAGGCATTAAATATACTTTTTATCAGTCTCCGGGAACTGCTCACGAGTGGTTAACCTGGCGTCGCGATCTTTATCAGTTTGCTCCGTTATTATTTAAATAGCTTCCCTTAAAATTCATTCACAGTTGAGAGATGCTTTTAACAGATTGTATTTTTCTGCTGTAAAAAATGGATGTAGATGTTTGTATTTCGGGGATAAAAAAATAAATTGCCGAATATGGATACTGCATCCATTTTTTATATCATTTTCGCAGAAACTAAACGATTATCAAAAATTACTCCAATGAAAAAAATAGCTATTTCTAAGTTGATGAAACCTTTTTTTTTGGTTTTCTTTTTTGGGTTATGTTTTATAGGTTTTGTTCAGGCTCAATTAGTTGAAAACTCCATTCCTGCCCCAACAAATAATAATGCAAATCAATGTCCTTGCATTTTGCCCGATAACAGTGTTGTATTCCAGGTAAGAGCTCCGCAAGCGGATAAAGTACAAATAAACCTGGGCAAAATGTACGATATGGAAAAAGATGCCAACGGAATTTGGAGTGTTCAAACCGATCCGCAGGTTCCCGGATTTCATTATTACTCGCTGGTAATTGATGACGTAAGTGTTGCCGATCCGGCAAGTCAATCATTTTACGGAACAGGAAAAATGTCAAGCGCAATTGATATTCCTGAAAAAGGCGCGGATTTTTATGAAATTAAAGACGTTCCACATGGAGCAATGAGTTCAAAATATTACTATTCTAATTATACCAAAAGCTGGAGAAGATTGTTTGTTTACACACCTCCGGGCTACAATGAAAACACAAAAGAAAAATATCCGGTTATTTATATTCAGCATGGTGGAGGTGAAGATGAAACCGGTTGGGCAGTCCAGGGAAAAACGGATATTATTCTTGATAATTTAATTGCCGAAGGTAAAGCAAAACCAATGATTGTTGTTATTCCGAACGGAAATGTGAGAGCTCCCGGAGGCGGAGGTGGAGGCGGTTACAGCAGCGCTGGCATGGCACCTTTTAAAGAAGAGTTGACTAAAAATATAATTCCTTTTATCGACAGCAATTTTCGGACAAAAGCAGATGCAAAAGACCGTGCACTTTGCGGCCTTTCAATGGGTGGTGGACAAGCGTTTTACGTTGGATTGGAAAGTCCTGATTATTTTTCTTCTGTCGGTGTTTTTAGTACCGGTTTATTTGGTGGAATCAGAGGTTCTTCCAATTTTGATGCTGAAAAAGAAATTCCCGGACTATTATCACAATCAGATAAATTTAATAAACAACTCGATTTATTTTATATTTCGGTAGGAGAACAAGATCCAAGAATAGAATTTACAAAAAAAGCTGTTGACTCAATGAAGACAAGGCGGTCTTGAAGATTGAATTTAATTCTTTCCCTGGTGCGCATGAATGGCAGGTTTGGAGAAAATCGTTGCATGATTTTGCTTCAAGAGTTTTCAAATAATTATAGGAAACTACTCTTAAAATTCAGAAATAAAGAATCACTAAAATAGATAGTTTTGTTTTATGAGTCAATAATATCATTAAAATTGGTATTTTCGGGGATAAAATTGATTAAACCTAAAAGAAAATTATACTCATCAAAATGATGGTACTGATTTACTATAAATCTTTTGGATAATAAATTTCATTACAAAATTTGAATAAAATTTAAATGCAACAAAATGAAAGCAAAAGGAATTACATTTTTCGGGATTTTTTACTTTATCCTAATTCTGAATGTTACAGCTCAAAATGATGGATTATTAAAACTTTGGTATGAACAGCCTGCTAAACAATGGGTTGAAGCATTACCGGTTGGAAACGGTCGTTTAGGGGCAATGATATTTGGTGATCCTTCAAACGAGGTTATACAATTGAATGAAGAAACCGTTTGGGCAGGTGGTCCGAACAGGAACGATAATCTTAATGCAAAGGAAGCTTTACCGAAAGTTCAGAAACTGATTTTTGATGGTAAATATAAAGAAGCAGATAGCCTTGTTAATGCAACAATGATTAGCAAAACATCTCACGGAATGTCTTATCAAACCGTTGGAAATCTTAAACTTACTTTTCCGGATCATGAGAATTTTACGGATTATTACCGGGAACTTGATCTTTCAAAAGCTATTGTAACATCGCATTACACAGCAAATGGTGTAAAATACGAAACCAGCGTATTTTCATCTTATCCTGATCAGGTAATTATTGCCAAAATTAAAGCCGATAAAAATGGTTCAATAAATTTCTCAGCAACCATGGACAGACCATCGCCGGCCGTAGTTAAAGTAACCGCCAAAAAAAATGAATTGACTATGACTGGAATCACCAGCGACCAGGAAGGGGTAAAAGGAGCTGTAAAATTCGAAGCAAAAGTTAAAATTGTAACTGAAGGCGGTTCTGTAAAGGCAAAAGATGGAATACTGAATGTTAGTAATGCAGATGTTGCAACTATTTATATTTCAATTGCTTCCAGCTTTAATAATTACCTTGATGTTAGTGGCAATGCAGATGCACGGGCAAAGAACGTATTTACAAAAGGCTTTAACTAAAGATTATGATGAAATCGTAAAAGATCACATTGCTGATTACCAATCTTATTTTAACCGCGTGAAATTGGATTTAGGCGTAACTGATTCGATTAAAAACCCAACCAATGTGCGTTTAGCTAATTTTGCACAGGGAAATGATCCTCAAATGGTTGAACTCTATTTTCAGTTTGGAAGATATTTATTAATCTCTTCTTCGCGACCGGGTGGACAGCCAGCTAACCTTCAGGGAATCTGGGCCGATCAGCTTTTTCCTGCATGGGATAGTAAATATACCGTGAACATTAACACCGAAATGAACTACTGGCCTTCAGAAATTACAAATCTTACCGAAATGAATGAACCACTGGTTCAGATGGTAAAAGAGCTTTCGGAATCAGGAAAAAAGACTGCAAAAGATATGTATGGTGCAAATGGTTGGGTATTACATCATAACACTGATATTTGGCGCATTAACGGCCCAATTGACTTTGCTTCATGCGGGAATGTGGCCGATGGGCGGTGCCTGGCTGTCGCAACACTTATTTGATAAATATGCTTATAGCGGTGATAAAGAATACCTAAAATCTGTTTATCCAGTTATCAGGGAAGCAACTCGTTTTTACCTCGACTTCTTAGTAGAAGATCCTAAAAACCATTGGCAGGTTGTTGTTCCTTCTGTTTCACCTGAAAATACTCCGGCAGGTCGCCCTACAGCTTTATCCGCCGGAACAACCATGGACAATCAACTGGTGTTTGATTTATTGACAAAAACACAGGAAGCTGCTCAAATTCTGAATACAGATCAGGAATTATCAGTTGCAATTGTTGAAACAATAAACAGACTGGCTCCCATGCAAATTGGGAAATGGGGACAATTACAGGAATGGATGGAAGATTTGGATAATCCACAGGATCACCATCGTCATGTTTCTCATTTATATGGCCTTTTTCCATCGAATCAGATTTCACCTTACAGAACTCCAAAATTATTTTCTGCAGCAAAAACATCGCTGGTTGCACGTGGCGATGAATCAACAGGATGGTCAATGGGCTGGAAAGTAAACCTTTGGGCACGCCTGCTTGATGGCGACCATGCTTATAAACTTATAACAGACCAGTTAAAGCCAGTTGGCGGTGGCAGAGGTGGAATGCGTCGCGGTTTTGGTGGTGGAGGTGGAACTTATCCCAACCTTTTTGATGCCCACCCGCCATTCCAGATTGATGGTAACTTTGGTTGTACTTCAGGTATTGCCGAAATGCTGTTGCAAAGCCAGGATGGTGCAATTCATTTGTTGCCGGCACTTCCATCAGTCTGGGAAAAAGGAAGTGTTAGCGGCCTTAGGGCACAAGGTGGTTTTGAAGTAAGCATCGAGTGGAGCCAGGGTCAGGTAGCAAAAGCAACTATCAAATCTTCACAGGGCGGTGTTTGCCGCATTCGGTCTTATGTTCCGTTAAAAGGGAAAGGACTTAAAGAAGCAACAGGTGAAAATCCAAATCCTTTTTACACTGTTCCCGATATAAAAGAACCTTTAATTCATGCTGAAGATGCATTACCTTATCCGGAACTGAAGAGGGTTTTTGAATATGATATATCAACGAATAAGGGAGATGTTATTGAAATTAGTAGGGATTAATGAAAGGATTAAAAATACTTCACTTGGTCTGTGCTCATTTTAACAATCTGACAATGGGTTTTGTCAGAAATAAAAGTTATTAAAACCCGTGTGTCTTTAGCACATCTTTAAGAACTATTATATAAAATTTCGATTCCGTAAAAACCGAAAACGATGAAAATTAAATCTATTTTTCTGGTATTACTGATGCTTGTTTTTTCAGTTACCATTCATTCACAAACTACTTGTAAAGTGACTGTCGATAAAGTCATCAATGGAAAAATGAAAATTGAGCCTGAGATTCCTTCGGATGGAAAAGTGGCAAAAGGCACAGTCCTTAAAATAACAGCAACACCTGACAAAGGATATGTTTTGGATGCAGGCTATTATTTTGGTAGAGGAGGACGGGGTACAATGTATTTTGAAACCATGACATCTCCTATTGAAATAGTTATTGATCAGGATAAACGTATTGGAGTTTCTTTTATTGAAGGATCAGAAGTAGATCATATTAACGTAACAAACAATGTTGTTTATGCCAAACCAGGTGTTAAACCTTTAAAATACGATGTGTTTTCACCAAAGGGAGCAAAAAATCTACCTTGTATCATAATAATACATGGAGGAGGATGGGCTACAAATTGTGAAGATGTTATGCGAGGCATGGGCCGTGAACTTACAAAAGATGGAAAATACGTGGTATTTAGCATCGACTATCGCTGGTCGGGCAAATTGGATGGCGATGAGAAAGGAAATACAATGGTTGATATTATTGGTGATGTGTTTGGTGCAATTGCTCACATAATGGAACATGCTAAAGAGTATGGCGGCGATCCGACCCGCATTGCCGTTACTGGTGATAGTGCCGGTGGCCATTTATCAGCTGTTGCCGGAACAATGACGAACAAAATTGGTAATGGTGGTTTTGGTAAAACACCGGGTGTTTTTGAATTTATGCCAACATACATGCCAAAAGGAAAAACAATTGAACAGGTACGAAATGAAATGATGACAGCTATTAAGGCAGCAGCACCCAGTTACGGTGTGTTTAGCTCAAAATCACTAAATACTTATTCTGAAGATCCAAAAGCTGATCAAACATGGAAAGAAGCCATTTCCCCACTGAGTAATATTCCAAACGCAAATGAACGTGCTGTTCCACAATATTTTACCAGGGGAACGAGAGATCCTATAATTAAAGACGAAGATGTAAAAGAATATGTAGATGCACTAGTAAAAGTGGGACAAAGGGCTGAATACGTGCAGATTGGTGGTGCAAGCCATGCTTTTTTTGATTGGAAACCAGATGATACAACTATTGCAGCATTCAAAAAATATGGTGTGTATTATTGCAAACAGATGGAGGGAATTTTTAATTCTGTTTTTTATCCTTAAAAAATTAGTCAATAAATTTTTTAGGAAACAGTCTGCTGGGTCTTCTGGCAGACTGTTTTTTTATTTTCATCAATTAACACATTGCAATGATATAATAAGCATTTGTGTTTATTTATTACTTCGAAACCTGTAATATAGTGCAAAACTAATCTTAAAAATTAGGATGTTCCCCGTTCAGATTAATCAATATTATATACCAGTTTTACATCATATCAATATAATCCAAACTAATCAATTATAAAAGATGTTTTTATTAGATCGTTTTCGTCGCTGCTTGGTCCAATATAAGACTGATATTCCATTTTTTCGAGTTCCCAGCTTTTTGTCTCCGGATTGTACCATTTAATTTTATCAATCGGACAGGTAATTTTAATAGTTTTCGTTTCATTGGGATTAAGTGTTACTCGTTCAAAACCTTTTAATAATTTATGTTCTCGTTCAATACCGGAGTTATCAAAACCTATATATAACTGAACAACTTGATCGCCGGTCATTTTTCCGCTGTTTGTTACATCTACCGAAGCGACTACCTGGTCGCCATCAATATTAACAATGGCATTGTCCTGCCTAAAAGTAGTATAAGAAAGACCGTACCCAAAAGGGAAAGCAGGTCTGGTCCCATCATGATCTAATTTAATATATCCATGATAACGGTCGTAAGTTGCTGCATCAGTCAAACGATCAAATTCCGGATACTGATTTTCATCTTTTGCAACCGTAAAAGGAAGTTTACCTCCAGGATTTACATCTCCAAAAATTACTTCTGCCAGCGCAGTACCACCTTCCATTCCCAGATAAAAAGCATGAATAATTCCACTTACATTATTTTTCCATTCTTCAACAATAATAGCGCTTCCGCCAATTAATACAGCTACAGACTTCTCATTCAGCGGTCCCACTTGTTGCAATAATTTGCTTTCATTCTCATGCAAACGTAAACTTTCACGATCGCCACCAGCTTCTTTTCCTCCCATTTCAACAAATTCACCTTCATCGTCATGGTTGTAACCCACCACAAAAATTACTGCATCGGCATTTTTAGCTAAATTTTTGACTTCTTCCAAATTCTCTCCAGAATTATATGTAAAATTCACTGTTGACCCATAAAGTTTTTGAAGTCCTTCCATGGGGGTAACAACATATTTGGGATATACCCGGCTTGAACCGTGATCGCCAATATTTTCAGTTTTAGCAAGCTTCCCCAGAACCAGAACATTCTTTACTTTAGTTTTATCAAAAGGTAATACTGCATTCGTATTTTGCATCAGCACCATCGATTTTTCGGCTACTTCCAATGCCAAAGCAATGTGTTCTTTACTACCAATTAAACTTTTAGGGTATTCTGTAAGCGGATCAGGATGTGATTCAAATTTTAAAACTGTTCTTACAACTCGGTAAGCACTCTCGTTAATGGTTTTTTCAGAAACTTGCCCTTCTTTAACAGCCTGCAAAAGCTTATCGCCATAATCTTCAATACAAGGCATTTCAATATCAAGACCAGCATTTGCTGCATTACTTGTGTTTCGTATTCCCATCATAAAATCGCTGATCGTAAATCCTTCAAATCCCCAATCTTCTTTTAAGATAGTCTTGAGCAGATATGTATTTTCACAACACTGTTCTCCCCGAAATTTGTTATAAGCACCCATTACACTGGCTGCACCATTATCAATGCATTCTTTAAAATGAGGTAGATACACTTCACGTAAAACTCGTTCATCAACGTTTACATCAATTTTAAAGCGGGAATTCTCCTGATTGTTAACAGCATAATGCTTAATGCATGCCATTACATTATGATATTGCACGCCCCGCATTAACGAGGATCCCATTTGCCCCAGCAAATACGAGTCTTCTCCATAGCTTTCCTGAGCCCGACCACCAGCGGGATAACGGAGCAGATTAATACATACTCCTCCAAAATAATTCCCATTGTTTGCGCGTATTTCTTGCCCGATAGCTTCACCAACTCTTTGTTCCAGGCTCCTGTCAAAAGTTGCAGCCCTGGCCATTGATACAGGGAAACATGTCGATTCACCGCTTACCATACCGCGAGGTCCGTCATAAAAACGTATAGTAGGAATTCCCAAACGTTCATTTCCACCAGCCTGATAAGACTGTTGATTGTAGCGCATACCATCGCCTAACATTTCAAGCACAAATTTTACTGTACTTTTCAATCTTGGCGACATTATTTGTACTTTTTCTTCAAGAGACATCTGTTTAACAAAACTCACGCGCTTTCTTATCCAAAGATTCTTCTGTAACTGGTTTTCGTTCACGATCAAAATATCTGGCTTCGGATTGTATTTCAAAACAAAAAATAAAACCAGCAACAACAACAATCAGAGATATTAATACCAGCAAAATCTTTTTCAGCGTTTTCATCTTTTACAATTTTTGTTTATTGAAAATTCAGCTATACAAATTAACACTTAATTTTCATTGTTGCATATTGTCACAATGATGTTTGTTAACACAACACATTTTAAAAAGAATTGTAATATTTGTATATGGATTTAAAAGATTTACTCTCCGATATTAGTATTCATTCCTCCGAATATGATTTTAATACATCAATTGACAGTGTAATTTTTACCATTCAGGATGATGCTTTAAAAGTATTGTTAACAAAATTTGCTGATGAAATTGGCTGGATGCTTCCGGGGGGTTTCATTGGTAAGAATGAAGACACTGATTCTGCGGCAATAAGAATACTGCAGGAAAGAACAGGAGTTAAAAACAATTACCTCCAACAATTTAAAGTATTTAGTGATCCTGAAAGATTTTCTTTTAAAAAGATTTTAAACGAAATAGATACTGAAAGTACAATAACTTTTGCACAGCTTCCGGAACGTGTAATTTCAATTGGCTATTTTGTTTTAGTGAATTATGAAAAGTTAAAACTTACTGGTGGAATATATAGAGAAAAGTCAAAATGGATTGATATTAGAGAATTGCCAAAACTTGCTTTCGACCATAGTGAAATAATTTTTGAAGCTATAAAAGCATTGCGAAAAGAAATACATTTTAAACCTATTGGCTACAATTTGTTACCAGAAAAATTTACCATGACTGAACTTCAAAGACTCTATGAAATAGTTCTTGATCGAAAAATTGATCGTAGCAGTTTTCAACGTAAAATGTTAAACTGGAATATTTATAAAAGACTTGGAGAGCTTAAAGAAGGCGTAGCTCATAAACGTCCGTTTTTGTATAAATTCGATTTGAACAGGTATGAACAGGCAAGGGAACGTGGTTTAAATTTTGGGATTTAACCCAGATAAGATTCTAAGTTACTTTATTAAAAATAAAATCCTGTTAATTAGTCTAATTAACAGGATTTTAAAGTTATCAAAGAAGAGAAATCTTCTCTAATTAAAAAGCACTATCTCATAAACTGTGTAAATGGAAATACCGGGGGTGGCCACCCCCGGTATTTTTTTGTTTAACTTTAAAACTTTACACAGAAATGAAAAAAGAAGATTTATTAAATGATGATTTCCTCAAGCAGTTTAAGTCAGGAGAAGAACTTAACGATTTTCTGAAACAGGTTCAGAAGCGAGGCATTGAAAAGATGCTTGAAGGAGAGCTTGATGGTCATTTGGGTTATGACAAAAACCAAAAGTCTGATAATCCAAATGCGCGGAATGGCTATTCGGAAAAGAAAGTTCGCACTTCATTGGGGGAATCAGACATCCAGGTTCCACGTGATCGTGATGCCTCTTTCAATCCGATGATTGTACCCAAAAGAGGGAGTATGGTAGATGGTTTAGAAAACATCATCGTTTCGTTTTATGCCAAAGGGATGAGTAATAGTGATATTGAAGAGCAAATCCGGGAACTTTACGGATTTGAAGTTTCCACATCAACCATATCCAGGATTACCGATGCCGTTACCAACGATATTGTTGCCTGGCAGAATCGTCCTCTGGAACCGGTGTATTTAATCGTTTGGATGGACGGCATTGTGTTCAAGGTCCGGGAGAACTCCAAAGTAATAAACAAAACCGTTTATATTGCTGTAGGGCTCCGCAGAGATGGGAAAAAAGAGGTTCTTGGTCTGTGGCTGGGCAAGAATGAATCTGCGGCATTCTGGATGAGCGTACTAACTGATATGCGTGCCCGTGGAGTGGAAGATATCCTGATAACAGCTACTGATAACCTGAACGGTTTTACCGATACCATCCGTAATGTCTTTCCTCAATCAAAGACCCAGATTTGCGTTGTCCACCAAATTAGAAACGCCAGCAGGTATGTGGTTTGGAAAGATAAGAAAGCTTTTACAAAGGATATGAAGCAAATCTATAATGCTCCCACCAAAGAGGCTGCAAAAGCCGCTCTGGAAGATTTTGCAGCCGCGTGGGAAGATAAATATTCCTATGCCATTAAAAGCTGGAGAGACAACTGGGAAGACCTGACCGTATTCTTTGAATTCCCGCTGGAAATCCGCAAAATAATCTACACAACAAACCTGGTTGAAAATCTAAATGGTAAAATCAGAAAGTACACGAAAAACAAACTTTCTTTTCCTTCTGACCAGGCTGTAATGAAATCCGTATATTTGGCAACAAGAGAAGCAACTAAAAAATGGTCAATGCCAATTAGAAATTGGGGCATTATCCTAAATCAGTTCTTAGTCATATTTGAAAAAAGGGTCCAGCTATAAATAGCTAAACCCTCGGTATTTTTAACTTACACACTTTGTGAAACAGTGTCTTTAATTATAAATAAAGCCTATTTCAAATATCTAATATTTAATTTTTATTTATTATAATCAAAAGTAACCACAATTTTTCCAGTTTCTTTTCCGGGATTACTTTAAGA
Source organism: uncultured Prolixibacteraceae bacterium (assembly GCA_963849985.1). Classification (GTDB taxonomy): domain Bacteria; phylum Bacteroidota; class Bacteroidia; order Bacteroidales; family Prolixibacteraceae; genus Draconibacterium. The sequence goes on from CAWKJY010000024.1 coordinate 193,623, forward strand.
TTCATTTCTCCCGAAACTTTAGTACCTTTACCCAGTTCGGTTAATGGTGCAGTTACAGTTGGTTGGTCGCCTGAACCAATGAGATCAGCTTTTGTTAATTCCCCACTCCATAATACAGGGCCAAATGTATGTCTTAAAGTGTATTGTCCTGGTACAATACTATCAAAAACATATTCATTTACACCTTCATATGTCATTCTACGGTCAACTGATCCGCCACCTCCACCGAATCCCATTCCTCTGCCGCCACCACCTTTAGATAGCTCGATTTCGGCACCTCGGCCCATGGTTTCCTGGGTTCTTTCACGGTAATAATCTGTTCCGCTGTCAAAAGCTTCAACTTCAAAGTAATATTCCGGTTCTTTGTTTAAACTGTGAATTGTTAATTTATCGTCATCATAAACCATGTAATTGTTATAAAGTTTATCTGGTTCAATACCATAACGAACAACATATCCGTCAGCTCCTTCAACAGGTTTCCATAAAAGGGATGCATCGCGTCGATCTTCCGGGTCGCGGACAACCATTACATCTTTAACTTTAGTGAATTTAGCAACATCAGGATTTCCGAAAATCCGAAAATCCTTTACTGCAAATTTTCCTTCACTTGGTGTGAATACATTCGTTACTTTTACATATCTGGCTTTTACAGGTTCGGCAAGTTCAGTATAATCGTGTCTTAAATCCTCGGTATTATTACTTTTATCAATTAGCATCGACCAGTTTTTATTATCGTTTGAAACTTCAACAGTATATGACTGATAACGATCGAGGGTATTGCCGCCGCCACCAAAGCCAAATCCTCTGCCAGCCGGCTTCTTACATCCATGCTGATCAAAATTAACCTGCAGGGCATAAATATTGCAATCTTTTCCAAGATCAACCGTCATATATTCTCCCGGATCACCTGTTTCAGCACACCAGTGAGTCATGAAATTTTCATCAACTGCATTTGCAGGCCTGAAATCTTCAAGAGTGGAAGATGCCTCAACATATTTATTCTGCGATAAAAGCATCCATCCTGTAAAGTTATTATCAACTGCATCTTTTTTTATACCGGGATAATATTGAGGATAATCGCCAAAAGCAGTATTGGAGTGCATAACACCATCAGCATCTACAGCTGTAGGGAATAAAGACATCTCAGCGCCTCCTCTTCCGCCATAAAAAGAAGGAATCATACAGATTGTCCATAATTGTCCGTTTTTATCGTGGAAGGTACTGCCATGACCTGCTCCGGGAGCAAAACCTGTTGTTTTAAATGTTAGTGGATTGCTGTTCGAATATTTAAATGGCCCCATAGGACTATCAGCCACATAAACCCCATGAGAATAAGATAAAAATTCGAGTCCGATTGCTGCATATTGCAGATAATATTTCCCATTGTGTTTTACCATCCATGGTCCTTCAATCCATGGATATTCTTCGGGAAATAAGGCCTGTGATTGAAAAACGGAAATATCACATCTTCAGTTCTTCTTCTTTCAAAGCCATGGATTCATAGATCACCAAAGAAACAAACTTTTGGTTCTCCTATTTCCTTAAATGTTTTTGGATCGAGTTCAACGACCTGAAATGGTAAAGTTGAGACCATCCACAATACATATAATAGCTTGCCGTCATCATCAAGAAACATATCGGCATCACCGTATCTGTCACTATCAATAGTACCTACCTGTTCCCATACTCCCTTCTTTGGATCCGTGCATGAGAATACATTCTTTTGGTTCATTGAGCAAGCATATAAAGTCTCACCGTCAGTTACAACAGATACAACTCCGCCCGGGAAATTTGGAGCATCAACATATTTCCAGTCTCTCATAATTATTAGAATACCAGTATCCTCTTCCGCCGGTAATAAAGAGATAATAATCATCTTTGTAAAGAACGACAACCGGCTCTCCTGCCCTGCGCGAACCAACAAAGGTAAGAGGATTACAAAATGTCATCGGCTTGTCAGTTATTTGAACTGTAAAAGGTCCTGATTTGTCAGAACTTTCAGTCTTGTCTGAAACCTGTGTACATGAAGTGCCAGTAATTAAAGCGATTGTTACCAGCAGAACAAATGTTTTTAACGTCAATTTGTACATGATTTAGCTTAATTAAATTGTTAGATTATTAGATTAATTAATTTCGAATATTAAACAGCTAAAGTTATATTAAAATCTAAAAAAACCAAAGTCAAACTACTTTGGTGCTGGTGTTTAATTTAAAAATAAATTAGATACTCAATTGTTAGTCTTTTTCATTTGAACATATAAGAGAGCTATTATCCGATAACTATCAATACTATACAATTTTATGTGTTGACCTATTTGTTCCTTGAAAATAAAATTCCTGAATAATTAATTATCAGGAATTTGTACCCGAGGGGGGAATCGAACCCCCACTCTGTTGCCAGAACTGGATTTTGAATCCAGCGCGTCTACCTATTCCGCCACCCGGGCTTTTCCTTTAAGAAAATGGTGTGCAAAACTAATTATTTAGTGCGAATTGGCAAAATAATCATTTGCAATTTGTTTTTTGCGGTCGATTCTTTTCACAACCTGCCCGTAAATTATTAAAGCAATAGCTGAAACAAGTGCAATACCTACAAAGAAAAACCAAATGTAATGAGCATGGACAGCCGCTTTTGCCCATTCTTCATGCGAAGTAAAAAGTCTTGGATCAGGACAATATTTATCGAGCAAAACACCACTCATTATAAAACCAAAAATCGATGAAAGAAACGAATGTAAATGGCTAAAGCCAAGATACAATCCTTCCTCTCCTTTTGGAGCTTGTAAAGAAAAGAATTCAAGATAACGAGGAGAAATAAACGTTTCAGCAAATCCCTGGAAAGCGATTCCAACAACCATCATAAAAGCTACCGGATGCATACCAAGTATATTCCCTGATAATAAGTTACCGGATGCCATAAACAAAGCGGAAACCGGCATAATAAACATACCAACTGTCATACTAAATAATGCCGTTCGTTTTCGCATAAAATGGGTAACGATTCCAACTGTGGTAAACACCACTAATGGATTAACATTGGCATACCACGATGGTGAAGCCCCTTCTCCCGCCAATCGTAAAACATATTTTGGCATAGTAGCATACATCTGGTGTTGTACCATCCAAAATCCGGTAATAATAATAATTAATACAATCAGCCTGGTGTTCTTAAGCACCTTCACTAATCCTCCGAAAATTTCACTAAGATTTTTACCTTCGCCTTTGTGCTGACTACTTTTATACATCAGAAAAACTACGATTAACCCGAGTAAAGTCATCACTGCAGAAAAGTAACTTATCCAAATCAGACCTGTATTTCCCATCATATCACGCAACGGTTTTACAATGGTTTTCCCGGAAAATGCACCAATATTTACCATCGCATAAAAAATACTGTAACCTCGTGCCCGGTTTTCCCTTGTTGTTTCTTTTGCAATTGTTCCGGTGATTACTGATTTTATGAAAGATCCTCCCAAAATTATTAAAGCCATAACCGGTAATATTGCATATCGCTGTGCTGAACTATCCAACCCGGTAAAAACAGTTTTATCTCCATATTCAACCAATCCGGCTGACTGGAATAAAGTCGGTAAAACTCCCATTCCCATGTAACCCAATGTTAATAGCGCAAACGCCAGTATCAACGATTTACGAAACCCGATTTTATCAGCATAAGCCCCGGCAAACGTTGGTAGGAAGTACAATAACGCCTGAAAAATTCCGGCAATGGTAGCAGCTTGAATATCACCAAATCCAAGTATCCGCGAAAGATACAAGGTGATTACTATAAAAACTCCATAATAAGCAGCTCGCTCAAACAATTCAACCGTGTTAGCTACCCAAAACGCCCTCGGAAATTTCAAGGTTTCTTTTCTTCCCATTTTTGATTTTTATTTGTATTCACAAAATTACCTGCTTATTTGAAAGTACAAACTAAATTTGCATGCATAAACATAATTTCAATATATTTCCACAATGTATTTGTTTTTTCTAAATTAGCGCAAGTAGCTTAAACAATTAAGAATGAGCCAGTCAGATGAAAAGGTTTTATTTGAAAACATAAAAAAAGGGCATCTCCAGTCCTTTGAAACCTTGTTTCATCAATATTATAACTACCTGTGTTTGTATGCCGAAAAGTTTACTCACAATCACGGTGCTGCCGAAGAAATCGTCCAGGAATTTTTTGTTCGGCTTTGGGAAAAACGGGAACAACTAAACATCGATTCTTCAGTAAAAAACTATTTCTTCCGTTCCATAAAAAATCATTGCCTGAATTACATTCAGCATCAGAAAATACATGAGAAATACAGTAAAACGGTACTACAGGAAAGGAAACCAGATGAATCACACGACGAAGTTTATATTGAAACTGAACTGGCTGCCAAAATTGAGGAAAGCATTTTATCGTTACCAGAAAAGCGTCGCGAAATTTTTCGTTTAAGTCGCGAAGAAGGATTAAAGTACAGCGAAATTGCAAAAAAATTAAATATTTCAATAAAAACAGTTGAAACTCAAATGAGCCTGGCAATCAGATCATTGCGAGAAAAATTGAAAGAATATATAACCTCATTCCTGTTTTTTTTCATCTTTTTTTAAAAATGGGATTAGGGGTAAATTAAATGTACATTGTCTTATAAACAGAATGGAAAAAATGAACGACATAGAAAATTTTAATCGGGATTTACTTATAAAATACCTGAACAATGAAGTGAATTCCCGTGAAAAATTGGAAGTGGAGAACTGGTTAAATCAATCGGAGAAAAACCGGGAAGAACTGGAGCAAAGCCGGCAAATGCTTTCAAAAGTTGATGCTTATTTCAAAGCAAAAAACTTCGATTCGGGCACCGCCTGGAACAATGTACATTCAAAAATTACCCCTCCGCAACATCCTGTTATTGAACGAAAACAATTCAGAAAAGAGGCGATTATCAGGTTTTACAAATACGCGGCGATAATTGTAGTTGCTATTTTACTTGGGTCAGTTATTTACATTGGATTCAGAAATCAGAAATCAGAATTTTACAGTGAAGTTATTTCTGCTGATAAACAGGTGGTTAACGAATATATTCTTCCCGATGGTTCAAAGGTTGCGTTAAACAGTAATTCGCAGCTGCTATTCCCAAAACATTTTAAAAATAATGTGCGGGAAGTTACAGTTCACGGAGAAGCTTTTTTTGATGTAAAGCCAAATCCTGAAAAACCGTTTATTATTCATGCAGGTAATGCACAGGTAAAAGTTTTAGGTACCTCTTTTAATGTTTGCGCTTACCCGAATGATGAAACGGTTGAAGTTGTGGTTAAAACAGGAAAAGTACAGGTAACTAATGTTAACCGGGAATTAATCACAGATATGAATCGTGAAGTAACCCTGGTTCCGGGAGAGAAAGGAACGCTGTTTAATTCAACAGATGTTCTGGAAAAGACAAAAAATTCTGACCCAAATTACATGGCCTGGAAAACCCGTGATCTGGTATTTAATAAAGCTCCTCTAAAGGATGTATTTAAAAATTTGGAGAAAGTTTACCATGTTGATATTCAGGTTAATGATCCGGAAATAAACGATTTGTTACTGGAAGCGCAATTCGATGATAAACCGATAGATTTTGTGCTAAATGTAATTCAAATCACTTTTAATCTTGATCTGACAGGAGAAAATGAACAGTTTACCTTCTCGAAACGTAAAAATGAATAGGCAAAGCTTTAAAGTCATGACAAACAGTTTTTGGTTAATTGGTTTTTTGAATAAAAAGAATTAATTAATCGGAACAATTAAAAACTACGACAAATGAAAACAACAATAAAAAAATTAAATATTGCGATCTTTTTACTGCTTGCAGTTTTGTTATACACGCCATCAAATTTGTTTGCGCAAGAAGAAAACTCACAGGCACTCGATCAAAATATCAGTATTTATGCTGA
>CAWKJY010000025.1:0-12310 GCA_963849985.1 uncultured Prolixibacteraceae bacterium
CTTCAGAAGACGCTTTTCTATCTGGTGATTCCGATGGCTTTTATTTTTGGGAAAACTTTTACTGATTTCCAACAACGATTTTTATTTTATGTTTTTTCAGTTGCAATTGTTATATCTACCTGGGTTGGACTAATAAACTGGGCTTTACTTCCTAATTCACCAGGATTTAATGTTCATAACATCGGCCTGATTTCTCATATTCGATTTAGTTTTCAATTGATTCTTGTATTCTGGTTTTTTGTGTTGTTGTTTCAACATAACAATAAGAAACTGCTACGATGGCAAAATATCGTAATGATCTCGTTAGCCATTTATTTTTTAGCTTTTTTACTTTTTCAACAATCACTAACCGGGTTAATTGCTTATGGAGCCAGTCTTGTTTTCTATTTAGGGTATTTGGTTTTTCAAATTAAATCAAGAAAAAGGAATATTTATATGGCATTGCTTGCAGCTGCTATTCTTATGCCAGTACTATATGTTGCATATGCAATTCATAACTTTTATGATTTTGAAACGGTTGATAAAGATAATATCGTAAAAACTACAAATAGGGGTAATCCATATACTAATGATTTTAGCAATCCGATGGTGGAAAATGGCCATTATGTTTACCTGTATGTCTGCGAAAGTGAAATGAGAGACGAATGGAATAAGCTTTCGGATGTGAAATACGATTCGGTTACAGTTAATGGATATCCTTTAAGTGCATCGCTTATTCGATATTTAACTTCGAAAGGGCTCAGGAAAGATGCAGATGGTGTACTTGCACTCACTAAAAGTGATAGGATAAATATTGAAAACGGAATGACGAATGTAATTTTCAACAAAAAGAAATATTCGCTTTATCCTCGCATTTATGAGACTATTTGGGAATATTATATGTATACGATAACCGGAGATCCAAACTTTCAATCGTTTTCTCAACGAATTGAATTTGCAAAAGCTGCTTTGTACATTATTAAGCATAACTTTTGGTTTGGTGTTGGAACAGGCCATTGGAAACAGGAATTTAAAAATGCTTTTATTACAAATAATTCAAAACTAAGTGAAGATTTGTATGCGTCATCTCACAATCAATACCTGAATTACATGGTTAAATTTGGGATTATCGGTTTTGTTTTAATCCTGTTTCTTCTTGTTTATCCGGTAATCAAAACCGAAAGTTATCGTAATTTGTTAATTGTTTTGTTTCTTGATTTTTATGTTTTTTGCCAATTTTGCCGACTCAAACCTTGGAATCTCACATGGGAAGTTCTTTTTTCCTTTTCTTTTATAGTTTCTTTTTGGTTTCGAAGAATAGATCATGGCTAAAACTGGAAAAGAGGAAGTTAACGATGTAATTTGTAAACAGTACCTTTAAGGAATATAATGGATGCCTAATGATTTTTATTAATTAATTCAACATAATGAGCCTGAAATTTTGTTTCATAGGCGCTGGTAATCTGGCCACACATCTATCAACTGCATTGGTGAAAAATGGATTTACTATTTTACAGGTTTACAGTAAAACGGAGCAATCGGCAAAAACATTGGCCGAAAAAGTGTACAGTTCATACTCAATTGCTGTAAATAATATTGATACAACTGCCGATATTTTTGTAGTAGCGTTAAAAGATGATGCTGTTGATGAAGTTTTATCTCAAATCGATTTTCAAAATAAACTGGTAATTCATTGTGCTGGTAGCTTGCCACTTTCTGTTCTTGAAAAATATTCTTCCAATTTTGGTGTTCTATATCCGTTACAAACTTTTTCGAAAAATAGAGAAGTAAACTTTGAAACAATTCCGTTGTTTGTTGAAGCCAGTTCAAAAACGAATGAAGAATTGATCCTGTCAATCGCAAGGAAAATTTCTACCAACATTTCTGTATTAAATTCTGAGAAACGGCTAATATTACATGTTTCGGCTGTATTTGCCTGTAATTTTGTGAATTACATGTACACGGTAGCAGCTGATTTGTTGGAATCGAACGAAATTCCTTTTGAGGTAATTAGACCATTGATAATGGAGACGGCTGAAAAGGTTATGAATGTAGAACCTAAAAAGGCACAAACCGGACCAGCTGTTCGTTTCGACAAAAATATTATGGAAAAACATCAGAAACTTTTAAATAATAAGATGTACCAGGAATTGTACATGTCGCTTTCAAAAGGTATTTTTGAATTTCATAAAAACAGTAAATAATGGGTTTTTTTAAAGAAGAACTAAAGCATATAAAAGCATTTATTTTCGATGTTGATGGAGTTTTATCGGTAGACGCAACACCATTAAATGCCGAGGGAGATCCAATGCGGACAGCAAATGTTAAAGACGGATTTGCCATACGCATTGCAATTAGCAAGGGTTATCCGGTGGCAATTATTACGGGCGGATTTGTGCAAAGTGTTAAACTCAGACACAAAAAACTAGGCGTGAAACATTATTACGAGAGAGCAATGGATAAAGTGCAGAGCTTGAACGACTTTGTTTCGAAGACCGGAATAGAAGCAAAAGATATCTTATTTATGGGTGACGATCTGGTTGATTATCAAATAATGCTTGAAGTTGGCATGCCGGTTTGTCCCAAAGATGCAGTGCCGGAAATTAAGGCGATTTCAAAATATATTTCTGATAAAAATGGGGGACAAGGTTGCGTGCGCGATGTAATTGAACAAACACTTCGGGCGCAGGATAAATGGTTCACCCAGGATATGTTGACCAATATCGCATTTTAACATGAAGTGGTTTCCCGATTATAATTATATACTTGCTTCAAAATCGCCACGCCGACAACAGTTACTGCAATCACTGGGAATTCCGTTTTCAGTTAAAACTCTGGAGCTGGAAGAAAATTTCCCGGATGATCTTGCCAAAGGAGAAATTCCTGTGTTTCTGGCAAAACTAAAGGCAGAGCCATTTAAGCCGGAACTAAACGAAAATGACCTACTTATTACTGCAGATACAATTGTTTGGTTGAACGGAAAAGTTCTGGGAAAGCCTGCAGATAATAACGAAGCGAAATCGATGTTAAATGAGTTGAGCGGAAAGGAACACCAGGTGATTTCAGGCGTTTGTCTTACTTCTGCAAAAAAGCAAGCTTCTTTTTATTCGCATACAAACGTGAACTTTAAAACACTTGCGGAAAAGGAAATAGACTACTATATCTCCAATTGTAATCCTTTTGATAAAGCCGGTTCTTACGGTATCCAGGATTGGATAGGGATTATTGGAATCACCTCTATCAACGGTTCATTTTATAATGTAATGGGATTACCGATTCAAAAATTGTATGAAGAAATACTGAAGTTTTAATCCATGTATTAATTAAGGATTTATTCCCCTGATTCTCAACTTGGCTTAACCGGATTATTTTTTACATTTGCAGCGGGTTATTTAGAATTGATCTTTATAATTGAGAACGCATAAAGTTATAGAAGTAAGGCACCTTACCGATTCAACGTTTGTTGTTCGGTTCGATAGAAATGGATTGCCGTTTCAAACCGGACAGTTTGTAACACTAAGATTGCCAAATTCGGTTGATCAACGGGAGTATTCAGTTTACAGTGGAGAAAAGGATGATTTTCTTGAAGTGTTGGTGCGCGAAGTAGAAGGGGGAAAGATTTCAGGGAAACTAAAAAAGTTAAAGCCTGATAATAAGATTGAAGTGGATGGCCCGTTTGGATTCTTTAAATTTAATCCGAATACATTTGCGGCCAAAAAATTCTTATTTATTGCAACCGGAACCGGAATCAGTCCGTTTCATAGTTTTGTGAAAACATTTCCTGCACTGGAATATTCACTGATTCATGGGGTTCGATTTGGAAATGAAGCTTATGAACATTCGGATTTTCAACAGGAACGAATAACTTTGTGCACAACTGGTGATGACTCCGGTGATTTTTACGGTAGGGTAACTGATTATTTGTTTTCGCAAAAACCAGATGTCGATACCAATTGTTTTTTATGCGGAAACAGTGAAATGATTTATGAAGTATTTGATATATTGACGGGTAAAGGAATTCCGGTTTCAAATATTTACTCGGAAGTATATTTCTAAATAATGAATTGTTAGAATTGCAAAATTGATAAAGTGAAAATATTGTTGGAGTTCAAATAATACTTTTGACTTTGAATTTTTGACATTTGACTTGAAAGGATGAAATATCACTTAATAACATTGGGATGCCAGATGAACTTGTCGGACAGCGAGCGGGTAATATCTGTTTTGGATAAAGCCGGTTATACCTGGACTGACAATGAGGAAGAAGCGGGGCTGATAGGCATTCTGGCGTGTTCAGTGCGTCAGAAAGCCATTGATAAAGTATATTCACGGATCTACAAATGGAATAAATGGAAAAATCATAAAAACCTGATCACCTTTATTTCCGGGTGTATTTTGCCCAGCGACCACGAAAAGTTTCTGAAGCTTTTTGATATTACTTTTCAGATGAAAGATTTACCCCAATTGCCTGAGTTGATCAGTCAGTACGGAGTTACAACTCCAACGCATCTGAGAGCAGGAATCGATCCGCACAACGAGAATATTGAAGAATTCTGGAACGTTAAACCAAATTATAAATCGAATTTTGAGGCTTTCATTCCCATCCAGAATGGCTGCGATAAATTCTGTACGTTTTGTGCTGTTCCATATACAAGGGGTAGGGAAGTTTCCCGTCCATCAAAAGATATTATAACCGAAGTCGCGTTGCTGGTTTCACAGGGATTTAAGTCAATAACCCTTTTGGGACAGAATGTAAATTCATACGGATTGGATAAAAAAGGGGACGAAATTTCATTTGCTCAATTGTTGCAAGAGATTGGTGAACTGGGTAACCGGATGAAAAAGGAATTCTGGCTTTATTTTACGTCGCCGCATCCACGTGATATGAGCAACGATGTAATTGAAGTTATAGCAAAATATCCGGTACTTGGTAAACAAATTCATCTGCCCATGCAAAGTGGCGATGATAAAGTGTTAATGCGAATGAACCGCAAACACAACATGGAAAAGTACCGTCACATTGTGGAAACCATTCGTCGGGTAATTCCGCAGGCCACCTTGTTTACTGATATTATTGTTGGATTTACGGGTGAAACTGAAGAACAATTTGAAAATACTCGTCGTGCCATGGAAGAATTTAAATTCAACATGTCGTACACGGCCATTTATTCACCACGTCCCGGGGCAACCAGCCACCGTTGGGATGATGACGTGCCGCATGAAGAGAAAAAACGCCGGTTACATATTCTAACGGAAGAATTACGAAAACACAATATTCCCTACAATGAAAGTCTGATTGGAAAAACCATGCGCGTTTTAGTGCGCGGTGCCGATCGGAAAGAAGGTTATCTGTCTTCGCTAACCGAAGGAAAACTGATTGTTCGTTTTGCCTCTGATGATGAAAGTTTGATTGGTCAGTTTGTGGATATGAGAATCACTGCTGCAACTGATTTCTCAATGGAGGGCGAATTAGTTGAAGTTAAGGAAACTGTGGCTTTGCAATAACACTGTTAAAATAAAATTGCCATCCAACCAGATAAGAAATTCAAAATTCCTAAATTTTAGATGGCAATTATTATATTAAATGAATCCTATTCTTCGGGTAATTGTGATTTCAAACGAAGTTCAAAAACTGAGGAATATTATTTTTTATCTTCAATCCAATTAATTACTTTGTCTGATGTTGGTGATTCTTTTGATTCAACAACTCCAACAAGCTTTCCATTTTCGTCAATCATATATTTCTGGTAATTCCATGCTACTTTTGTATCCATAACTCCATTTAAATCTTTACTCGTAAGCCATTTGTACAAAGGTTCTTCTTTATTGCCGGTTACATCAGTTTTTGCCATTACAGGAAATTTTAAATTGTGTTCCTTTACATAACTCTTTATTTCCTCGTTTGACCCTGGTTCTTTGTTTCCAAAATCATTTGATGGGATTGCAACTACAACGAAATTTTTGTCTTTATAATCGTTATAAAGCTTTTCCATATCTTTATCTTGTGTAGAAAAACCACATTGAGTAGCAGTATTCACCAATAGAACCTTTTTCCCTTTAAGTTCGCTCATATCAAAAGTATTACCATTGATATCGGTGAGTTTGTAATCGTAAATCGAATTTGATTTCTGAGCGTTGACGGTTGTTGCAATTGTTATCCCAAACAAAAGGATAAAAAATAATTTTACTTTCATGACATTGAATTTTAATTTAAACAAAAGATTATTAATCGGTTATCTTGCTGATATTGACTGTTTCAAATCATCTGCATTAGCCAGTTTTAAAACAAAAAAAGGATGATTAAGTTCATTTTTGTTATAATGTGAAATGTTAATAATTCCCTTTTTGATCTAAAGCTAGCCCTTTCGGGTAAAATTCGTTTGTATGTAATTCGTAAAAAAATCCATCTTTTTGAATAGATGGAATCAATATAAATGATGTTTGTTATGTTAGATCATTAATCCAAATAAATGACTTACAAATGACTCCTTGCACAGAAGTACAGAAGGGGACACATGCTATTTAATTTCCATTTTGATCTTTCAAATACTGTTCGCTTAACGCAGTAGGATTACGCAAACGCACATTCCATGGCCTGTTATCCAGAGGATAGACTTTTACTCTTTGAGCCCACTCATCCCATTTGGTTTTCATTTCTTCCACTTTTCCCGGGTATTTTTCGGCAAGATCATTTGTTTCGGTGCGATCTTCGGCCAGATTATAAAGTTCCCATTTACCATCGAAAGGAAATCTGTTCGTTGCCATCATCACCAGTTTCCAGTCGCCAACACGAATAGCGCGATTAGCTTCATGTTCCCAGAATAAGTCAGCTTTTCTTACATCGCTTTCATTTTTTATTGATTTTACCAGGGATTCACCTTCCATTGGATGAATTTCATTTCCCTTATATTCCTTAGGATATTTTGCGCCTGAAACTTCAACACAGGTTGTCATAATATCCATTAGCTGTCCCGGGCGTTCGCTCGTCCTGCCCGGATTCACAACGCCTTCCGGCCAGTGAATAATTAATGGGGTCGAAATTCCACCTTCATGTACCCAGTGTTTAAACATCCTGAATGGGGTGTTTGAAGCATTTGCCCACGGCAACCGGTAGCTTTCAAAAGATTTAGCCGTTCCTAAATCAGCCAAATCTTTGCTTGCATTACTTGTATATTCCGCACAGCCTCCATTGTCCGATAAAAAGAAAATCAAAGTATTATCCAGTTCTCCTTCTTTTTTAAGTTCATTAATAATTCGGCCTATTCCCCGATCCATTATCGCAATTTGAGCCGAGTAAATGGCCATTCTTTTTGTCATATCTTCCTTTTGTTCATCAGAAAGCGAACTCCACGCAGGTGCATCAGGATTACGTTCCGATAAAGTCCAGTTTTTATCAATAATTCCCAACGCCTTTTGACGGTTAAAGCGTTCGACCCGCAGCGAATCCCATCCTATTTTATAAGTGTCTATATACGGCTCAAAGTCCTCTTCAGGCGCATGTAAAGGCCAGTGTGGTGCGGTATAGGCTACATACATAAAGAATGGTGCATCTTTCTTTTCATTTTCCTGGATCATATTGACGGCTGTATCGCTTATGGCATCGGTATAATAAAATCCTTCCGGTGCCTCGATAATTGTATTTTGCGATGTTAATGCTCTTGGAGAATAATAACTTCCGTCACCAACCAGAGTTCCGAAATAATGATCGAATCCCCTTTGTACCGGCCAGGCATTTTTATCCCCATCCTGAGTTGTATTTTTATCGGCTACTACATGCCACTTCCCCGACATATAAGTGTTATAACCGGCCCCCTTTAAAACTTCGGCAATAGTAACACAATTATGATTTAATTCATCGGTATAACTATATGTTCCAAGATCCCTGACAGTCATCCATCCCATGCCGGCCTGATGCGGATAAAGACCGGTCATAAGCGAGGCCCTGGTTGGACAACATCTGGCTGCATTGTAAAATTGTTTATACAGAATTCCTTCGCTTGCAAGTGCATCGATGTTTGGTGTTTTTGCTTCCCCTCCCATGATACCGATATCCGAGAAGCCCATATCATCGGCCATTATTAAAATAATATTGGGTTTCTTACTGGTAGATTCTTTTTTGCTTACTGTAAAAATTACTGGCAACAGAAACAGGGGGAGAATGAAAATTCTAGCTATTTTTTTCACGGTCAATTTTAAGTTTAATACAGGTATAATTTTAGTATAAAAATCTTTGTGCAACTAAGTTAAGAAGAATTTAATAATTAATTGTGTTGTCATGTTATTATTTAGGATGACATACAGGTGTGTTTGGGCAAAATTAAATGTAGTGTTTTTGTGTCGAATTATAATTTTGAAAAGTGTAAACTATGTCCCTTTAACTTTATAAACTATGTCCCTTTATCATAGCAAATGGTACACAACGGTTAGTATAAGAATAGTAGCGGATTTTCACGCACTAACTTTTCGGTTAAACACAGACCTTTTTTATATTTACTTACTTTCGTTTTAGCGATTAAACCGCTATTATTTTTATACATTGTTAGCCACAGTTATTTCTTTCTTTTCGTAATACTCAATCCTAGATTTTATTCTACCAACAAACATTTTAAGGTAATTTTCACTTAGAAAGATGTTAGAGCTAATCAAATCTTTGTGCTTGTACTCCAAGATAAAAAATAAAAACTGAAGCTCCTGCTTTTGGTATTAGTTTAAGTTCCTTTTCTGATAAATCTCTTTCTTTTTTATAACCATTTAGAAAGTTTTGAACTTTTAATTCATACACATCTTTATCAGGTTCTATGAAAAATAGTTGTTTGCAAAAATATGCAACATCTATAATTTGCTTTCCATTTCCACAAAAATCAAAATCAAAAATCGTGATTTCCTTTTCACCTGTAATAGCCATCTTTATCATACGAAATATCCATATGAGAACTCCATTTTGCGTACTTTATCGAAGTCTGAATCTCTGAAATTTTGTCCAAATTCCTTAATGAATTCCATTTCTGGTAATTTGTCAGAAAAGAATTGGTTTAAATATTCGTAAGGTTCTTCTACAAGTGATTTCTTGCCGTAAGAAACTCGGTCAATTGTTTTATCTGAAGTAAGATTATGAATTTTTGCCATTGAGAACCATTTTGAAACAAGTCTCATTATCCATAAATCGAATCTTCCCACCTTTAGCAAAGGAAAAAAGTACTAGGTACCTAATTCCTTCTGGTGCATTTATTTCTTGAATAAATTCTCCTTTTTTATCTTGAATAGGAAAGGATACGCTTAAATCATTTTCTTTTAGTAGGTTTAAAAGTTTTATTTCCTCAAAGATTTCAGATTTTGACCTCCAATTATGACTGTAAACTCTTAAAACATATTTTGTTTCGCTATCCGAAAGAAAATAAGTATGATTCATTCCTGTCCGAAATAATTTGCAGTCAAGGTTTTTATTCAATCCGTATTTTTCTTTGGCAAATTCGCCCAGTTCTTTTGCGGAAATAGTAGAGGCCTAACAGGGAATGTTGTCATTTTTTATTTACTAATTTAATTGTTTCGTTTACGAAATCTGTTTTTCCTAAAACATATGCTCCTCTATCATTTTTAAACTCAGAAGCTAATTTTAGTTTTAGGGTTTCATATTCTTTTGCTCTTTTTTCGTTAGAGTTTAAATAATCTCTAAAATCTATTTGTTTCCACATCACATTGTCTTTTGGACACATATGAATATGGAAAATCTGTTCTTTCGTTCCATCAATATTATATCCTTTTCCAAAAGTTGAATATTCTTCTATATTTTCTCTTGCAGGAACTTTAAAATGCGAATATCCTAATTCTTTAAATTCGTCAATTAGTTTTTTGTCAAACATTAGTTCTTTTGGAATTTCAATCATTAAATCGACATATGGTTTCGATTTTATAGAAGTAATTGAATTACTACCAAAATGTTCGATTCGTATTATTTTTTCTTTACCGACTTTACTTAGAATCCGTTGTTTTTCTTTCTTATAAATATTTTTCCATTCAGGATTATGGTCAACCAATTCGATTGGAAAAAGTCTATTCCAATCGTCTTTTTTTAATTCTTTTATGCTCTTTTTCATCGGTGGCTTCTAATTGTGGCTAACGGTCACTTGTATGTGGTCGGGCGGGATTTCTGGAAGAAATCGTGTCAGACCCGCAGGAAAGTGGGCGCAAGGTCTGACTTGTCAGACCGCTAAAACCCCCGCCTGCCATATACAATTTGTTGGCAACAGTTATTTATTTATTTACTTCAATGTAACTCATAAACTCTGCAATTGGAAGTCGATTAATGTCTTTTAGCTGAAACCCTTCTTTAGTTTTGTCCTCATACAAGTCAGCGTAAAAAACATTATATCCATCCCATATAGAACTTGCACTTGGGACTTTTTTATGTCCATTTTCAGCAAACCAATTTCTTGACTTTGTAAACTAATTCTTCAGCTTCGCCTTTGTGGGCGTTTACAATCAGCAAATGACAAGTCAGAGAGTGCTTTTTGGGTGCTATATTTTTCTTCTTCTAAAATTAGAATTTTCTTTAATTTATATTTTTCTTCAGAATTATAATCTCGACATCCCAGGTCAATTCCTAATTCAAATGGCATATTTTGTCTAAAATATTCACCTTTCTTTTTAGCTTTTGCTCTACTTAAATCATGGATGGAGTATTTAGACGATTCTATTAATTCTTTTATTTTGTTTAATCTGATTTCTCCTGAATCATTTCTTTATGTTATTCTGGAAGAAAATCCAATCTTTTTTATTGTAAATAAAAGTGGTTTTAATAGTGGAAAGTATTCGTCGTCAAATGGACAATTTATGAATATATTTTTGTTAAAATCCATACTTTTATTTTTTAGGTTTTACCCATTTCTGAATTGTACCATCTTTTTTATGAATCACTAAATCACTTCCAGATTTACTACTCTTCTCAGCACCCTTTACAGCAGCTTCTTTTGTCTTGTAAACTTTTGTTGCTCTTTCCTTTTTTACAGCCCAACCAGAATCACGTTTTACAACATGAGTTCTTTTTGAGGATGAAGATTGTTTTTCTGCCATATTTTTTTCTTAGTCAATTTATAATTGTGCCTAACGGTCACTTGCAAGTTGTCGTTGCGGATTTCGAAGAGCGTCAGTGTCCGATAGGACATGACGGTCAAGAAAGGAGCAGAGACAACGCACACCACTGCACCCGCAATGCAATTTGCAAATTGTTAGCAGTATGTTATTTATATTTTTCATTTAACTTTTTATTCAACAATTAATTTACCCATTGTTGGTATCAATCCTTTTGTACTAAGCCTATAAGATATATTCCTATAGTTAGTTTTGATATATCGAGTTCATATGTACTTAGTCCTTTAATTTGAGTATTCAGTATCAGGCTTCCGTTCAAATCGAATAGTTCAATTGATTCAAAATTCAGATTTTCAAAATATACAATCCCATTAGAGACTGGGTTTGGATAAACATTCACATCGGTATTCGGAAGTAGAGCCACATCGTCTATCACAAATGAGGGGACACATCCATCGTAGTAAACATCGCATCAACCAGTGTTATAAAACAATAGAGAATCGTTTTGGTGCATACAAACTAAGTCATTGCTCATTCCATTTGTTGGTAGGTCTCCCGATAGAAATACTAATCCTTGTACACTTCCAATACCTTCTATCCAGTGAGTCCATGGAATATTAAAACTGAATACTTTACGTTTCGTGTTATTAACCAAAATTGTATCAATACCGGTGAACTAATTCAAATATAACATTTGCACAAATTGTATCATTTATATAGTTATTAATTGTATCTCCAACATTTAATGAAAAATCAAATAATATAACTTCTTTAATTTCAGGTACAAGTTCAAACATTGCACTATTAGCAATAATTCTTTTTAAGCTATCCTCCCTAATACCCCCAATACATTCTGAATTTTCTTTTGTTATTTCGGTAGCGTTAGTATGAAAAAGCTTATGATATGTAATTCCATTAATAACTGTATCCTCATTGAACAGGGCATATTTATTGTAAATCCAACGAGGATAAGGTTCTGATATAGGCTTCCAGTATACCTCGCTCCAAACCGCATTTGAATCAGGAAACTGGACATAATGGTATTCCTGTGCGATAACACTATTCACAGTAAATCCAAGGACAATAAAAACAATAACTTTCCAAATGGAACTAGTATTGCAATTGGTTGTGCTACGCAAATCATTTTTGATTCTTTCGAATAATTCTTTTTGTGAATTCATAGGTTTGATTTATTGGACTTTGTGATAGAGTCTTTTTCAATTTACAATTACCGCTAACGGTG
>CAWKJY010000026.1:0-410246 GCA_963849985.1 uncultured Prolixibacteraceae bacterium
ATTTAATGTATTTCCCAATTGGGTCTTCCTGAAGAAAAAACTGGCTTTTAATATTGTTCCCAATAACACAAACCGGAAGACCTTTTTCAGATTGAACCCAATTAAACCAACTTCCTTCGGCCAAATTCATATTAAACAGATCGAAATAATCATTTTCTATTCCTTCCAAAACAACTGGTTTACTTTTTCCATTGAGCAAAGCAGAATAGTTGAAGGAAATAACCGGTGAAATTTTCTCCGTTGTTGGAAGAACCTTTTTTATTGCTTCCACATAGAGGGGTAACCCTTTTGAGATTTTTTTACTACTTGGCTTGTCGTTTCCGGAGTGCATAGTTTGGGAAGAACTGTTTTCATTTACGGTGAATGTGCTGGGTGTAATAACAATGTTATTTACCCCAACTAATATTGAATTTGTTCCAGAATTTCCTGTTCTGCTCCTTTCCCTATGGCGAGCATACTAATTACCGCAGCCACTCCGAAAATAATCCCCAAAGCAGTTAATATTGACTTCAGCCGGTTGGCAAAAATAGCTTCTACAGCTATTGCTATGTCATGTAAATATCTTTTTATAAACATTTTAGGCTAATTAAGATTCTGTGGTTTTGCATGTTAAATTCCTGTTTTGACACTTTGTGCCGTAACAGGTGAATTTTGACTAGAAGATAGCGCTGGTTGTGATTTTGCCAATTCTTTTTTACGAAGGATATCGTCATAAATTTCGAAACCTGATAAATTGAAGTCTTTTGCATTTTCAGGCTCACTCAAATACAGTTTCTGCCCTTCTGAAACTCCTTGTTTTACAATTACATAATTCTCATTTTCCTCCCGGTTCAATAATTTGTTTTTTTTTATTATTCCCTGTAAAATAAACAAACGATAAACTATCGTTATAAAAAACGGATTCAATCGGAACATAAACCACATCATCGAAATGGCCTACCTGAATGGTATTACTGGTAGTCATTCCAGGTTTAATATCCTCATCTGAGCCATTGATTTTTATTTTAACCTCAAAAGCTTTGGCATCGCTCTGAGGAACAGTCAACCCCATATTGGCAACCTCAACTACTTCGCCATTTAATTCTTTTTCAGGAAAGGCATCTACGCCAATTTTAACTTTCTGCCCTGGTTTTATCAATGAAATGTCTATCTCATTGATATAAGTTTTGGTTACCCAATTATTTAGATTAGGGAAAGTGGCAATAATCGGGCTGTACGGAAACACTTGAACCAACCTGAACATGGCCGCCCGATGGATATTGATAATAGGTAACAATACCAGATTTCGGTGATCGCACTACCAGATTGTTCTCCAAATCCCTGATTGCATTAACCCTGTCCTGTACTTGTTTACAGTTAATATATTTTCGGTCCACTTTGTTGGCTTCTTGTTGGGTAACAAGTTTATAAGCGTCAATTGACTGGTCAAGTTTTCGTTGTGCTTTGTCGAGGTCCATTTCAACTTTTCTTTTGATTGATGGAGATTCATAAGCTGATTCTGTTACTGAAATTTCTCTTTCCTCAACATCCATCCGGGCGTTCATAATTTGATCGCGCTGATTGCTTAATGTTAGGTTCGAATCTATTTTACTATCCTCGTATTCCTTTAAAACCCTGTCCAAATCGTCGATGGCTGTTGTAAGTTGCTCCTGAACTGCCTGATGATCAAGTGTTGCAACATAGCCACCTGAATCAACATAAGTTCCTTCTTCAACCATATCTGTAATAGTTAGCGACGAAATTCTTGTTCGGTTATAATCCTTTAAATTTTCCGGAACTAGAATGTTGTCTGTATTTTCTGAAGACAATTGTCCGGTAGCGTAAACCAATATATCAAAGGGTCCCCTCAAAGCATTGGTTGTTATTACTGTAGATGACTCCTTTGACCGGGGAATGAGTAAAAATGCGACAATTAGTACAATGATTGCTAATGAAATGGTTAACAAACGTTTTCTGTTCATGGTTTTAAGTTTGATTATTGAACTGGCTTTGATCAACAAAAACAATGCCTTTAGTTGATATTGCGTAAAAATAAGATTTTAATTATTGAACTTTTGTTAAAATTTATTAGGAAAACATAAAAAAAATTAGGGTATTAGTATAAAACTGATTCTGATAAATTAAAATATGGCCTACATCAAAATTATTTTTTTTGTCTTTTAAAAACTCCGGCCTGAGCCATAGCCATAATTAAAATACCTGCCACTGTAATTATTCCTCCAACTAGCTGATGTGTGAGCGGAAAAATTTTAAAAAACAGGTAGGATCCCAGCAATACAAATATCCCCTTCATACTTTGAACAATCGAAGATTTCGATGCTTCAATTAAACTAAACGAATAATAAACAGTTAATATGGCCATGAATTCCAGAACAGCGCCAATCGCCGTATTTTTTAAGGCAATAGTTGAAGAAACAGCTTTTTCACCAAGCACAAAAAACATAACTACTGAAAATAGAAAAAGCCAAATTGAACGGTTAAGATTTAGTAACTCAGGGCTTAGTTTTTTAACGTGAACTTTAACAACCAGCGTTGCGGTAGTGGCAAATATGGCATTCAGAAATACAATTCCGGTTCCAGGAATAAAAAAAGTTTTCAATGTTGTTCCACCGGTATAACTGATAATAAATGCACCGGAAAGTGCCAGAAACCCACCAAATATTTCAAGCGGGCCAAATTTTTCATTCAGAATAAATATACCACCCAACATCACCATTACCGGATACATATTTCCTAAAAATGAAGTAACTGCAGGGTCGGGAATAATATGAATAGAAACAAAAAACAAGGTAGTAGTAACTATTTCCAGAAATCCAAGGGTAATCAAAATTATAATTTGTTTGCGCGTTAACCTTGTAAGTTGCCCCAGTTTTTTATTAAACAGGGCAGCCAAAAAACATAAAATAGCAACTAAAGCATACCAGAAACTTCCAAACTGAGCCAAAGGATATTCATTCATTGCGGCCTTACTAAAAATATATACATTAGAATAAGCAAACGTTGCAATCAATGCAAATAAATATCCTTTTACAGTTTCCGACTTCATAAATATAAATTACAACCGGCTAAAATACATAATTTGCCATCCAGATGTACAATAATTATCATTCATAAAAAAAACAACATAAAAATAAGAATCGAAAAATTTTAGAGAATCCGCTATTATTAGCTTGACAAATTAAAGTTAACTCCCGATATTTGATTAATAAAATTTAAAATGAAACTATTAATATTATTTGTTTTTTTTTTTATTCTTTTTTCATGTGCCGATGAAAAAAAGAGACCACTTGAAACAACTGTGGATTGGAATACAAGAACCACAAATGTAACAGCAGATCAGCTACAATTTAAAGGAAGTACTTATTTATCGGTGTATTCTGATATATATGATATGACTAACGAAACAAAACATTTGTTAACGGCTACAATCAGCATGAGAAATACAAGCTTAACCGATTCATTATTTATTTTTAAAGCGGATTATTTTAATACCAATGGACAACTAATCCGGGCTTATGTAAATAACCCAATTTTCCTTGTACCGATGGAAACCGTTGAAATTGTTATTAATCGTCGAGACACAACTGGTGGTTCAGGTGCAAATTTTATTTTTGACTGGAGTTTACGAACTGAAAGCACGGAACCTCTTTTTGAGTCGGTTATGATTTGGACAACCGGGACCCAAGGGATCTCCTTCTTATCGAAAGGAGTAAAATTATAAACCAGTTTTCGTTCGACTACTTTAATTATTCATTATCCTATAAATTAAAACAATCGTATAAATAAAACTACTCTTACAATTAATGTAAACCACTATCTTTGATTTGAGATATTACAGAATTAATAATAAATAAGATTTTAAGATATGTTGCCTAAAATTGATCCGACAACCACAAATGCGTGGAAAAAACTTGAAGAATATTATTTTGAATTTGAAGGAACTCATTTAAAAGAATTATTCGCTGCTGATCCCGATCGTTTCAAGAAGTATTCACTGAAATTTGAAGATATTCTGGTTGATTTTTCAAAAAATATTATCGATGATGACATTCGTGAGATTCTGATCGATCTTGCAATAGAATGTGGTTTGAAAGAAGCGACAGAGAACATGTTCAATGGCAAAAAGATTAATGCTACCGAAGACAGAGCTGTGTTGCACATCGCATTGCGAAACCGTAGTAACTCCATTATTTTGGTTGATGGTGAAAATGTAATGCCTGAAATAAATGAGGTGCTCAACCAAATGAAAGAATTTTCGGAAGAGATAATTTCAGGAAACTGGAAAGGATATACCGGAAAACCAATTACTGATATTGTAAACATTGGGATTGGTGGTTCTGATTTAGGCCCGCTAATGGTAACTGAAGCTTTAAAACCTTACAAGAATCATCTGAATCTTCATTTTGTTTCCAACGTTGACGGAACTCATATTGCCGAAACACTTAAATCGGTCAATCCTGAAACTACACTGTTTATTATAGCTTCCAAAACATTTACTACACAGGAAACCATGACGAATGCCAATTCAGCAAAAGACTGGTTTATGACATCTGCTAAAGATATTAAACAAGTAGCCAAACATTTTGTGGCTGTTTCAACCAATGCAAAAGCGGTTTCAGAATTTGGTATCGACACCAAAAATATGTTTCAGTTTCTGGGACTGGGTTGGTGGACGATATTCATTATGGTCTGCAATTGGTTTGTCCATTATTTTGGGAATCGGATTTGATAATTACGTTGAATTGCTTGAAGGTGCGCATGCAATGGATAATCATTTCCGCAACACGGAATTCAGAAAAAATATTCCGGTAACGCTGGCATTAATTGGCATTTGGTACAATAATTTTTATGGTTCCGAAACCGAAGCAATTTTGCCTTACGACCAGTATATGCATCGCTTTGCTGCTTATTTTCAGCAAGGAAATATGGAAAGCAATGGAAAGTATGTGGACAGAAATGGTGAACAGGTGGATTATCAAACCGGCCCGATTATTTGGGGAGAACCGGGAACAAATGGACAACATGCATTTTACCAGCTGATTCACCAGGGAACAAAGATGATCCCGTGTGATTTTATTGCTCCGGCAATCTCGCATAATCAGTTAGGAGATCATCATGTAAAATTACTGGCTAACTTTTTTGCACAAACCGAAGCCATGATGGTTGGAAAAACAAAAGAACATGTTATTGCCGAACTTAAAACAGCCGGAAAATCGGATGAAGAAATTGAAGCGCTGTTACCGTATAAAATTTTTCTGGGAAATATTCCTACAAATTCAATTCTTGTGAAAAAAATAACTCCACGCACTTTAGGTTCACTAATTGCGATGTACGAGCACAAAATTTTTGTGCAGGGAATTATCTGGAATATTTTTAGTTTCGATCAGTGGGGAGTTGAACTGGGAAAACAACTTGCCAGTGCAATTTTACCGGAATTGACTCAACGATGAACCAATAATTGGTCACGACAGTTCAACCAATGGATTAATAAATGCATTCAAGGAAATGGAGGGTGACGCGGATTTCAACCGCGATTTTCATTCGGAAGGTTGGAAACTTCCGCACACCGATTTTAATACAACATTCTTGCCCTTATCGTATGAGGAATATTTTTAAGGTCTTTTAATATTACTTCACCAAGTTCACTTTCGGTATCGATAATAACATAACCAATTTCAGGGTCGGTTTGCAGGTACTGTGCTGCAATATTTATTTTACGCTCAGTAAATATATCATTGATATTTTTAAGCAGTCCTGGCATATTTTTGTGAATATGCAAAAAGCGTTGTTTGTTCTTGTTTTGCTGAAGCGAGATCTGAGGGAAGTTTACAGCTCCAATTGTAGAACCATTATCGCTGTACCTGACTAATTTTTCTGCAACTTCCATTCCAATATTTTCCTGTGCTTCCGAAGTGCTTCCACCAATATGCGGGGTAAGAATAACATTGTCAAACTCCTGTAATTCAGAAATAAAAGGATCGTCGTTTGAAGCTGGTTCAACGGGGAATACATCTGCTGCAGCTCCGCCTATTTCTCCATTCTTTAACGCTTCAGAAACCGCATCATAATCAACAACAGTTCCTCGCGACGCATTAATCAACAATGCACCCTTTTTCATTTGTTTCACCTGTGCCGATGATATCATTTTTGCCGTTAATTCAGTTTCAGGGACATGCAAAGTTACAACATCGGAAACACGAAGTAATTCTTCCAGCGAATTACATGAAATTGCCTTTCCAAGACTCAGCTTCTTTTCAATATCATAATAATACACATTCATCCCCATCGCTTCTGCCAGAATGGAAACCTGCGAACCAATGTGGCCATATCCTACAATTCCAAGATTTTTTCCTCGTACCTCGAATGAATTCCTGGCAGCTTTTAGCCATTCGCCACGATGTGCGGCTGCATTCTTTGCAGGAATTTCGCGCATTAACATAATGGTTTCCGCAATGACGAGTTCGGCAACGGAACGGGTATTTGAAAACGGGGCATTAAATACTGGAATTCCCAAATGTTTAGCCGCAGGTAAATCAACCTGGTTTGTACCGATGCTGAAGCAACCAACAGCAAAAAGTTTTTTAGCTTTTTTCAGAATTTCTTTGGTAAGCTTTGTTCTCGAACGAATCCCTATAATATGAACATCTTTAATTTTTTGTTCCAATTCGGCAGGATCGAGTGCAGTTTTAAGGTATTCAATATTAGTGTAACCTTCTGCTTTAAATGCATCTACAGCCGACTGGTGAATTCCTTCGAGCAATAAAACACGTATTTTATTTTTGTCGAGCGAGAACTTTTTTACCATTCGTTTTTTCTGTAAAAATATAAAGCAATATTTGAAATCTGTGTGAAGGGATTAAATATTTAATATTGCACGTCAAACAGATCGTTTTGTTAAGTCAATACTATTTTCAACCATCAAAAAGGCAAATTATTACTTCAAAAATTAATTGCCTTCTTTCTCAAAATTTCTGGCTTCAATTTCAAATGGAATTTGGGAAAATGCTTTACCTAAATTCCGATATCTGATAAAGTTAACCGAGATATAAAATAGGTAGTGTAATGTTACCAGAAAGATGCCGTACTTTTTAAATTGTGCGACATGTAGAAATTCATGTTTTGGAATTTTAATCATATTATTATTACAATACATGGTTTTGCCAAAAACAAAAAATTCTGTTCCCATTTTTTTAGGAATCCAATGATTTTCTATGATATTGAAATCTTCACCGGGTTTTAAATTCAGATTGTATTTATTTGTAAGATTCATAGCTTACTCCAAATGCTTTTTTACTTTAATTCTTTTAAACAGATCACTTGGTTCCATTTTCGAAAATTCAGGCCAAATCTCCAATGTTTCGTCCGGTGGCAGCAAGTGTGATTTCGAGTTATTAATTTTATCACTTAACGTATGTACAATGCATTCACGGACTGGATGTTCACAGTTGGGGATAAAATTATTCCATATTTCTTTAAAACTACTTTCGTGAATATTTCCAATGCTGGCGTTTAAAAGCACACAAGGTTGTACGTGACCTTTTGAATTAATATAGACATTTTGACCCGATGTAGCCATGCAGCCAAAAATCTCAGGCTCTTCATTATACCAGGGCATTACAATCGCAATTTTTCTTTTGCTTTTATTCTGAGTTTTATAATACTCAATTAAAATATCTTTGTCTTTTCCAGAAAGAAACATATCTGATTTTTCCTTTTTATTTGCCCTGCCAACAGGTCTTATTTCGTTTAATTGAATGGAGTGTGCCCCCAAAGATTCAGCCAAATCAACCACTTTCATATATTCACCAGTTTTTGCCATAGCACCGGTTGTACAGCAAACAGCCGATACATAAAATCCGAGTCGGGCTGCTTCTGAAATAGTGAACACCGCGCTTTTAAATGCCTGGTTGTGTCTGCGTTGATTGTTATGAATTTTTTCATCAAAGTGATCCAAACTAACACAAATTCCTTCAAGACCGGCTTCTTTCAAAATTTTTAGTTTTTCGGTTGTTGCACCAACACCTGAAGTGAAAATTCTTGTGTCCATTTTTCGTTTGGCACTTTTAACAAAATCTACCAGATCATTAAAACGACTCATTGGTTCTCCGCCAACAAAAAATATGACCGGAAATTCAGTTTCAATCATGTCATCGATAGCTGCCAATACTTTTTCTTTCGATAAATCCTGACTTCTATCCTGGGTATTTTCAACATGACAATGATAACATTTGCAAGGACAAACATTTGTAATCGAGATTTGCGCATAATTCGGTTTTAATGGATATTTTCTCACACTGTTGTTATCCAGCATTTTTGAAAAATACTTTCCGGGGAAATAGGGAGCAAATGGATTGACAAAATATTTTTTTCCGACTTTTGTGTATTTGGCATCTTTAAATAATGACGAAAGAATAAACTGTTTTTTGATGGTGTAAAAAAACGTTCCCGGTGAAATTCTGAAAGAAATCAACGAAAAAATATTGTGGCCTAAAATGAACAACAACATTCTTATTTTTAAAAAAGTGATACTCATAATATATTGTTGAATTTGTGTTCTGGATTATTATCTTTTTCGCAGACTACGGTTTGCATGGAGAGATTCAAATATTTCTGGAAGATTAGAATTGGAGTCAGTATGATTTGTCCTAAAAAATAAGGCAGAATCGCGCGGTTAAGATTCAATCCCTTTCCAAAAAGTTTAAACCAGGTTCCGGTGAAAATATAGAAATAGGGCGGAAATGCCCCGTATGGAAGAAATTCAGTAACCCTGAAACCATTTTTTTCTACCATTTGGATTAATGTTTTTTTACTATACATAGCAGTGTGTTGTGGTGCCTGAACTCCCGGCCATTTTCTGCCGAAAAGTTGGGAAGTAAAACTATCATAGCGGGGTACTTCAATAATTAGTTTTCCATTGTTTTTAAGAATCTTGCCTGCCATTTGTAATGAACGGTTAGGATCATAATCATGCTCAAGAAAATGCCACATGGTGATTAAATCGTACCTGTTTTCTTTTATTTTCTGATCATAAAAAAGGCCCGGGTAGAATTCAATTTGATCAAATCCGGGATATTCAAGGTCATCCTTAAAATCAACGCCACTAATTTTACACTGGTGCTTTGATTTCAAGAAAAGAAGAAAAGTGCCAACCGCACAACCAACATCAAGAACTTCGGTTTTAGAATTTAACACAACATATTTTGAAACTAATTTCTCTTTGTCGCGATCGTGCTTGGTCATTGCCCACTCGTATACCGGAGTTAATATTCCCCAGTTTGTTTTTTTACGATGGGCAATATACTCGCTATCGTAAAACGATTTTATCTGGTCGATATGAATTCTGGGATTATGGTATGCAAGTCCGCAGTTGTTGCAGGTTACGTACTGAAAATTCCCATCTTTCCCTGTTAAATCATCCTCGCCGATAAGTAAGAACGAATAATCGCTGGCGCCACAATTGTAACATTTTACCTCTTCAAATATGTAATGATCCGGATTTTTTACCGGTTTCAAAAATGCGTGATTCATAATTAAATTATTAGGTCGATTACATGTAATGCAGGAAATATCAGGATTGGAAATATTTTTTGAAATCTGGTATCAGGTAACATAAAAATGATAAGCGGAGCGATCAAAAAAATTATATTTACGATCAATCTGTTATTTCCAGTCCATGGCTGAATGATTAAAAGTCCACTTATAAAAAGTAATATCGCTGTTATAAAAAGTTTGTTTTTACCGGCTGGGTTATCTTCATTAAAATCAAAAACCAACATCATAAAAAATGCACTTATGGATAATAATATTACATCGGTTGAGATATAAAAACGTAAAATGCACCATAAAAGAACCGGATATTTTATCAGGGGGATAATTGCCATAACATTTTGATTCCGGTAAAAAAATGAATAGAGTAGATTTGAAAATAGAAAAAGAAAAAGAATTGTGAAACCCAGAGAGGATGAAATCAAGAATAAAATTATCTGGTACAAAATGGTTAGTATGACAGTAATCAAAGTAAAACTTTTGATGTTTTCATTTTGTATATAAATCCTGTTTGGGTGATTGATTTTGTCAAAATAATAAGACCAAACATCATCTAAAAGGCGAAAGACAAATAATGAAACAAATACGAAAATAAAATTTTCGAAATAAAATTTCACCCCATAAATTTTATCAGCACCAAGCATTGTCAACAGAAATGCAAAGCCTGTAAATTTTACTATTCCAAACCGGGTTGAAATATATTGAAGGATTATCTTGCTATAATAATTGAATCTTTCCAAGGTTGCCATCTAAAATAACTTCATCATTATCGTTTAAAATTTCAGTAATATTTTCAATTCCAAGTACGGCAGGAATTCCGAATTCGCGTGCAACAATTGCACCATGTGAAAGTGCTCCACCATGTTCAACAATCAATCCTCCAATAATCGGGAAAACCATTGCCCAGCCCGGATCTGTCTGTTTTGTAACTAATATTTCACCTGTTTTTATTTTCTCTACTTCCAAAACCGATTCCAAAACTTTAACTTTTGCTTTAATTTTTCCACCACTGGCTGCCAATCCCGAAAATTCTCTTCTTCCCGTAGCCTTAAATTCTAATTCCTCTGCTATGTTTGGCCGTTCGCCAAAATAAGTTTCCAGGTTCTCGGGGAATTTCAACTTTGACTCCTTTTCAAATGTTCTTTTCCGAATTGAGATAATTTCTTTTATTGAATCGGTAAACATATCTGAAGAGGAGAGTAAACTGCCAATTTCCTTGTAGCTCAAAAACAGGATATCTTTTTGATTTTCAAGAACGCTTTTATTTTTTAAATAGTCACCGATTTGAAAAACCACTTTTTTAAAGTTATAATACATCTGGGCTTGTTTATATCGCACTCTTTCCCTGCTGAGGATTGCATTTCGGCATAATTTTGCCAGAGCGACTAAAGCCATAGATTCTATAATTGACAGTGGAAGCAGAACGTGTCTTTTCAGGAATATTTTTTTAATGGAATCTTTTAAAACCTTACGTCTTGTTTTATCCATTCTATTAATAGTAACAGCCGGATCTTCCTGACCACATTTTAAATAGGACTGTAATAATTCGATAAATTTTTGTGGAGATTCAATATAATTTTTGGTGTCAAACATTAGTTCACCTGAACACCGAAATCCCCACTTCGAAAGGTATTTCCCGATTAAAGATTGCACATTTTCCCATTCAGGTGAGATAGAAATAAGAGTTAACAAATAATCAGGATCATTTTTTATAAATATGTCTTCTCCGTCGGGGATTTTTTTTATTTCGTTTACCATTTTCCAGGAATCGTGCAAAGGTTTATTACTGATTAAATTTGGGATTGCCTGAATTAAACTATTATGAACACCAACATGTGTTTTGCCATAAATACTTTTTGTAAAACTCCCCAGTAATTTGTAATGTATCATACTGAAAAGGTCTGCTAAACTGGCGTGGTACCATTGATAAAAGCGAAGATCAAGAAATTCATAAAAACACAGGGAAAGGTCTTTTATACGCTTTGCATCATTAACCCGTTGTGCATAATCGGTTACTTTTTTTTCAATTTTCCGAACATGTAAACCAAGTGTGCTATTTAAAAATAGTAGTCGTAATCCCAATCTAAAAATCGATTGTCTTCCGGAAAATGTTTTTGATGAGGCATCGGTGGTTTGGTACCCCACAAATTTGTTAAAAGCATCCTGGAAATAGGATTTATAAGGCGAAGCAGCAATAATGTTATGAATACTTGTCATGTTATAGTAAATCATATTTCCGAATATTCCGACTGAATTGCTGAAATCATATTCCAGACTTCTTATAGATTCTTTTCCGAGTTGCAGAATTTTCGAGAGATTTTTGAAATAGTGATAGTAGGAATCGCGTGCAATTGAATATAACAATGGCGATATGGGTGTAGGATAGTTCTCTTTCAGGTTTGTATTGGTCCAGTAAATTTTTTCCTTGTCGGCATTTTTAATTGGCCGCGCCTGTACATAAAAAAAATTTCCTCTTTTGTAAATCCATTCAATATCCAAATGTTTTTTAAAATTATCCTTTAGAAGCATGGCATTTTCAATCAAAATTTTATGATTGAATGGCATTTCCATTTTTTCAATTATTTCTGAATTACCGTTGGTTGAAAACGAATAAGGCGTTACTTTTCCCGAAACCAGTGGTTCTGCACCTCCTTTTACAAACTCAGCATAAGTATAATTTTTATTTTTTGGCGACTGTGTAAACAAAACACCCGAATAATCAGCTTCTACAAATTGCTGAATTACAACACCCATTTCACTTAGTTTATTTCCTGAGATATTCTGATAAGCTTCAACTCTTTTGTTGCCAATACTTTGCCAGCAATTGATTATTCCATTTATTACTGAATTCAGATTATTATCCACAACAAATGAATCCAACTGTCCGGCAAACGAAAAATCATCGGCATCTTCACCAATAGCTGAACTTCTAACAATTAGTTGATTTCCTGTTAACTCGCTTAATCTGTTTGTCAACTCAACTTTTAATTCTGAAGGGAAGATTTTTCTTAAGCGGTATAATTCATGTGCATGTTTATTGATGGCATATCCGGCCGGAATATTCAATCCACAAGAATTTATTCTTGATAAACCGGATGCTTTTCCTCCAAAATCCTGTTCAGTTAATATTGTTGTCAAAGGAAATAGAAACGCCATCAGATCGATTTTTTTAATTTCATTAATACAAGGAAATACGAAATGCTAATATGTAAAATGAACGATACCAGGAAAAGCAACAATATTTCATAATAGCTTCTGTTCATCGCAAAAAGATAAAATATGCACGCTCCAATCAGCGAGTCGGTTTTGTCGATTAAAAGTTGAAGCAACCCGAATTTATTGGATGTTTTACCCGGAGCAATTCCATTTCTTCTTTTAATAAATGAATTCGGAAGTTCAGCGAGCATATAAGATAATCCTAATCCAATACCGATTAGTAAATCAGTGAAATAGTTCAGACTAAATGGACCTAATAAAATGCTATCGACAAAACAAACAAGCCCAATTAATATAGGCAAGAAAACGAATCCCCTGAGAGTTTTGTTTTCCCCGAATAATTCAGAAGAAACCGGATGGGCAAAAAATGAAAACAGATCTTTCTTTACAATGATCATGTGTATCACATTACCGATTATTCCCGGGATTATAAACAGATAAATATCTTCTTTAAATTGATCCATCGATTTCTTTTAAAGTCCTGATGATATTATGAGCACAAACGAATACCCGTTTAATAAATGAGTAATTAAGCAAAGTATTTCCGGCCAAATAAAAACAGGCACGTGATATTAAAAACTCATAACCTGCCAGAATGAAATCATCGATATACATTTTCCAGCTATACGAATCATCATTAATTTCTCCAATTAAATCAAAATGTTTTTTTAGCGTAAAAAGCAGTTCTTCTTTATTAAAGTGCTCTTCCAGTGTAAAAGCAAGAAATTCAAAAATATCTCGCTGAGGGATATTAATCATTGCTAATTCCCAATCGTAAATACATATTTCGCCATTTTTCCGAACAGCCACATTTCTTGAGTTATAATCGTTGTGTACCAGAGTCTGTTTTGAGAATTTAATTGGCGGTGATTGCTTCCACAATTCGATGACATTTCCAATATCCTGAAATAACTCATCCAGTTCCCAGTAGAGATAATCTTTTTGATTGATCTGATTACTGTACTGATAAAAAGGCAAACTTAAAGTAACGTCAAACGAGGGTACCAGTTGCAATTCTTCCCTGTTCCATCCATTCAGAAAACCTTTATGAACAATATGTATTGAATTGATTGCTTTTAAAATTAGCTCATTGTTCCATACTTGCGTTTTATTTTCTGAATTAAAAACTTGCATTTCACTATCAATCAGGTTTTCAATCATGAAAAGGTAAATTTCTCTTTCCTTATTTTGAATATCTCCGTAGAATTTAGGAATATATGGGTATTCAATCCGATGTAGAAATTTATAGATTTCAATCTCTTTGACATGAGAATTTTTGTACTCCAGGTTTTCTTTGTGTGCTACCAGCTCGTCAGCCAGTTTGGAATTTAAATTTGATGCCATAAAATGCAGACCTTCGATTAATTCCTCATCAAGCGGTTTGCTTTTTAGCAGAATTTGTATTGGTTCATCAGAGCCGTTATAAATTAATAGCGGGATTAAACCCACCATCTTTTTCGAAACCCTTTGAACTAATTTGGTGAGTATTCCATTGTCAATATTATCGGTTTGTAAGTGTTCCACAGCTCTGATTGGGTTGCCATTAATTTCACCAATATTATTTTTTATAAATGTTGTATTGATTTCGGATTTTAGTAACCAGTTTACCGTTTTATTCTTTCCCAATTTTTGATGTGCCCTTGCAAATTGTCCGCTGGCAAGTGCAGCAAGTGTCGATATTTCAAGTGATAAGGCAAAACCTGCAATTAATTTCGAGAAGCGTTCCAGTTTACCTTTACCATAACAATCCATTAGTTCGAGAACTGCTTTTGGTATTGGCAGATGTGTTCCACCTCCAATTGTGCCAATTACAAGGGCTGGTATTGATAAAGAAACATTAAGTCCACCATTTACTCTTTCAACCTGCGTTATACCTAAAGATGATTCATGGATGCTGGCTAAATCCTGTCCTGTTGAAGCAAAAATACCGGCAATAACATTTGCTATGTTTAATGTACCCCCAATAATCCCGTCAAACCTTGAAATTGCCATGGAATGATTATACAAAATAACCATTTCGTCGGCAGTGGAACGAAGCGTTTTTTCTATTACTTCATCCGTTACAAAACACTCGCTTGTTACATGAACTCCCCGGCCATTTTGCAAAGAATAGAACGATACTTTTTTGTCGGATGAACCATTTCCATCAATATAAAAGTGCTCAATTTCGATATCACTTTCTTTTAAAAAGTTTTCATTGATCCATAAACAGGCTTGCCATGTACAGTGAGTTACCATATTTTGTCCGGAAGCGTCACTGGTTGTATAAATGAACTTTAAATGTGCCAAACGACCAATTAATTGTGACTTGATCTCAATGAGTTCAGCATGGTTTGAATATCCCCGAACATGATCTTTAATCCGGTTAAAGTTTGTGTACAGCCATTTTTCAAAATCAACAGCGTCGGCCAGATTATTAAAAGTAAACAGAGGGGAACGAAGCATTTTTTGATGCACAAAATGTGCAGTAAAACCACCACTCTCGCTAATTGCTTTGGCGCCTCGATTTATACTTGCAAGTAAAGCACCTTCAGTTGTACAGATACCGGTATAAACCCACTCCGTTTCGTTTCTGTTGGTTTTATACAGAAGTGGTCCGGCTAGTCCCATAGGTATTTCAGCAGTACCAATATAGCTTTCTATATTATTCTGAACCTGTTCAAGCGAAATATCAGTTGACGTAACAAATTCGGCATTTTTTACCAGAGTACGGAAAAAATCCAGCCTCATCTCATGGGCTGTTGTATTCATTAAACCGCGCCCCGGAGCATAATTATATTTTAGTTTTTCCATACTTGTTTTTTTATGTAATATTTGTATGATTAAGTTCGTTGAACTTTTGTACATAAATTTGTCGTACTTTATTAATTTCATCCCAAATGTTTTCCAGTTTCCATTTAGAGTTATCAATTTCGTCCATTATTATTACTTCAATGTCACCTGTTTTCGAGTAGGAACCTTCAAAAGGATTAATTTCTTCTGGAATAAAAATGAATAGAGGTACAATAGGTATTTTGGCTTCCATTGCCATATGAAAAATACCTTTGTTAAATGGATGTATATTATGCGTGTGATAATGTACTCCTTCTGCTGATGCAACAATGGAAAAATTGGTTCTTTTCAAAAATTCAGTTGTTCGGATAAAAAAACGCAATCTTCTTTCGGCATGTTTTTTTTGAGGAATGTATCGCGTTCCAACAGCAAGTGCAGAAATTATTAGCGGGCCATATTTGAATGTAGATTCTGAAAGAATGAACCTTAAATCTGGTAATCCAATTGCAGTAAGTATAAAAATATCGAGAAAGGAGTTATGGTTAATGGTATATAATACCTGGTGTTTAGGAAAGTCCTTCAACGGTGGAATGATGCATTTGTAACCGCTAATGAAGAGTAAAAATCGAGACGTGTAACGAAAAATGTACCGCACGCAAAAATTCCTTAAATATCCAAAACTAAGCAGAACAAGGCTTAAAGAAATGGTTCCGACAATTAACATAGTGATGAACGACAGTAACCACCTGTAGATAATAACCAGAGATTTATACATATTTGGTTTATATATTTTTAGTAAAAATCTTAAAATACGGGGTCTGGTAATATTGCTGAATTCTGAACTTTAATTTTGATTGCCGTAGTTCCAGATACGTTAGAAGTTTACTTCCATTAATTAAACAGCTTGAACCAGTACAAATTACAAAACAAATCCAATAGATTGTAAAATTTGATATTGATTTATTGTAATTTAGAAAGCTTATAAGAAATTAGTTTTGCAATAATGTTTGAAAAAATATGAGGTTACTAGGATGAAATTTCTGAAAATGCAACTGGCAAATATATTGACTTTAGCTAACATGGTTTTTGGACTAATTGCAATTACAGAAGCTATAAAAGGTAATTTTAACCGTAGTGCTTTGTTTATTTGTGTTGCAGTGGTGTTTGATGTTCTTGACGGCAAGATTGCCAGAAGGCTTAATATAACTTCCGATTTTGGGAAATATTTTGATTCCAATTCAGACCTGATCTCTTTTGGTATAGCTCCGGGGTTACTTGTTTATCTATCTGTTTTGAAGCAATTTGAGTTGGCGGGAATTATTGTTTCCTTCTTGTATATTACTGGTGGAGCATTTCGACTGGCAAGATACAACACGAACGTATTTGACGGACATTATGTTGGACTACCTATTACGATAGCCGGATTAGTACTAGCATTATTTGTATTTGTAATTTCTTTTTTGCCGCCAATAATATATTTATTTGTTGTTATAATCCTGTTTTATTTAATGGTTAGCAAGCATTCAATCAAGAAGTATTGATCAGTAAAATTTACTGCTTCATTAATACATTCATATATTGAAAATGGGTGAAATATAGAGAAGCATATATTAAAAAGAAATTTGGAATTTTGAGTAGTACTAAAATTGATGTCAGAAAGGGTTAAAATGTTTAGAATCAGGATTAGTTCAGTTTTTCAGTTAACAGTGCAATTTCTATTCTGTGGAGAAGCACCTTCGTAAAGTATTTTATAAACCGATTCAACAATTGGCATATCCACCTGATATCTTTCATTAATTTTATTGATTGACTTTGAAGCAAAATAACCTTCAGCAACCATATTCATATCCAGTTTGGCCATGTGTACCGGGTAACCTTTCCCGATCATGGTTCCAAACATGCGATTCCGGCTGAATTGCGAATAACAGGTAACCATTAAATCGCCCAAATAAGCTGAACTTTTTATGTCGCGGGTTATTGGATGAACCGTATCGACAAAACGTTTGATTTCCTGGATGGCATTTGAAATAAGAACCGCCTGAAAATTATCGCCATAACGCAAACCGTGACTAATGCCCGACGCAATTGCTATAATGTTTTTCAAAACCGAAGTATATTCTGTTCCCCAAATATCGTCGGAGACATTGGTGAAAATATAATCGCATTTAATCAACCGCGCAAAACTTGCTGCCTTGTCTTCATCCTGACTTGCAATAGTAAGATACGAAAGGTATTCCAGCGCAACCTCCTCAGCATGACAGGGACCGGCAATCACACCAACATTTTTATAATCAACTTTAAAAAATTTATTCAGGTATTCAACAACCAAAAGGTTCTCTTCCGAAACGATTCCCTTAATTCCTGAAAGAATATATTTTTTACTGATGTCAACCGTTAAATCTTCAAGGATTATCGGTAAATAAGCTGATGGAATTGCAAAAACAAGAATATCCGATTCTTCAACAGTTTCATTTATATCGCTGAAAAAATTGATTCGGTTGGTGTCGAATTCAACCCCTGGAAGATATCTTGGATTATGCCCGTGTTTTTCAAAAAGTTCAATAGTCTCTGGTTTTCGCATAAACCAGTTGATCTGCTTTACATTTTCAAGTAACATTTTTGAGAGCGCTGTTGCCCAACTACCACTTCCGATTACAGCAACCCGTTTTGTTTTCAGATTCATGCGATACCTTTTAAAATAGGAGTGCAAATGTAAGGCTTTTTCCATTTTAATTGGTTTTCGAGGATGTTAACATTTATTAATCCGATTCTTGTTAAAAGTCAAAAGCTGCTTTAAAAGATGGATAAAAAAAGAGGGAGATTAAAAAATTAAATTGTACTTTAAAAAACTAAAATTTAAGGTGTTTTGAAAGCCTAAAAAAACGACTATGCAGAAATATATTCTTTCACTTGACTCCGGCACAACAAGTAATCGGGCGATCTTATTTAATCATTCAGGAGAAATAGTTGGAACTGCCCAACGCGAATTTGAGCAAATTTATCCGCAAGCAGGATGGGTTGAACACGACCCGCAAGTGATTTGGGAAACTCAATTGAAAGTTGTTCATGATGTACTTCAGAAAACTGGAATTGATCCCCAGCAGATTGCCGGTCTCGGAATAACCAATCAACGGGAAACAACCATTTTATGGAACCGGGAAACCGGTGAGCCAATTTATAATGCCATTGTTTGGCAGGATCGTCGTACTGCCGGAATATGTGATGAATTAAAAACTGGAGGATGGGAAAAAACAGTAGCTGAAAAAACCGGTCTTGTAGTTGATGCTTATTTTTCAGGAACAAAAATCAAATGGATTCTCGACCATGTTGAAGGCGCTAAAGAAATGGCAAAAAGTGGTAAACTTGCTTTTGGTACAGTAGATTCATGGTTGATTTGGAAATTAACAGGTGGAAAATTGCATATCACAGACGTGACCAATGCCAGCCGTACAATGATTTACAATATTAAAACTTTACAATGGGATGATGAATTACTTAAAATGCTCGATATTCCTAAAGAGATTCTTCCCACTGTAAAACAGAGTAGCGAGTTTTACGGTGAAGTTTCTTCGGAATTTTGGGGAGTTAAAACGCCAATCGCAGGAATTGCAGGCGACCAGCAGGCAGCGCTTTTCGGACAAATGTGCATTGATGAGGGGATGGTGAAAAATACTTATGGCACTGGTTGTTTCATGGTAATGAATACAGGCAATAAACCGATTGTTTCAAAAAACAAATTGCTTACAACTATCGGATGGCAAATTGATGGGAAAGTAACTTATGCACTGGAAGGAAGTATTTTTATTGGTGGCGCTGTGGTTCAGTGGCTTCGTGATCAGTTGGGAATTATTCAAACGGCAGCAGAAATTGAAGGATTAGCTACACAGGTTGATGATAACGGTGGCGTTTATTTTGTGCAGGGATTTGTTGGTTTGGGAGCGCCACACTGGGATCAGTATGCGACCGGCGCCATTGTGGGTTTGAGCCGTGGAGTTGGTAAGGCACATATTGCAAGGGCTGCTTTGGAGGCCATTGCTTTCCGATCGATGGAAGTAATTGAAACGATGGTAAAAGATTCAGGAATTGAGGTCAACGAATTACGTGTTGATGGTGGTGCAGCGGTGAATAATTTATTGATGCAAATACAGTCGGATCTGATCCGTACAACAGTTGTCAGGCCAAAAGTTACTGAAACTACTGCGCTTGGAGCTGCTTATCTTGCTGGATTAGCAGTTAAATTTTGGGGAAGTTTGGATGAATTGAAATCGCAGTGGCAGGTTGACCGTAAGTTTGAACCTCAAAAGCCGGATGATGAAATTGCAAAAATGATTAGCGGATGGAATAAGGCAGTAGCACGAAGCAAAAACTGGCATAATTCATAAACAATATATTCAATTAACCTCTATGAATAGAAAAGCAATCATTAAAAAACTAAAGAAGAAAGATAAAGAGTGGGATATCGTAATAATCGGGGGTGGTGCAACTGGCCTTGGTTGTGCTGTTGATGCAGCTTCCCGTGGTTTTAAAACGCTTCTGCTGGAACAAGTTGATTTTTCAAAAGGTACTTCAAGTCGCAGTACAAAACTGGTTCACGGAGGCGTTCGCTATTTGCAGCAGGGTGATGTTTCACTGGTTTTTGAGGCGTTGAAAGAACGGGGTTTAATGTTTAAAAATGCACCACATTTGGTTTCAAACCTATCTTTTATAATTCCAACTTACGATTTTTGGGGCGGCCCGTTTTACACCGTTGGTCTGAAAGTATATGATTTGATGGCTGGGAAACTTGGGCTGGGGGCTTCAATGCATCTTTCGAGGGAAGAAGCTATTCAGGCTTTGCCAACTGTTGAAAGAGAAGGTTTGAAAGGGGGTGTGATTTATCAGGACGGACAATTTGATGATTCCCGCATGGCGATTAGTCTGGCGCAAACCTGTGTTGATTATGGCGGATCGGTA
This sequence comes from uncultured Prolixibacteraceae bacterium, assembly GCA_963849985.1. Taxonomy (GTDB): domain Bacteria; phylum Bacteroidota; class Bacteroidia; order Bacteroidales; family Prolixibacteraceae; genus Draconibacterium. The sequence goes on from CAWKJY010000026.1 coordinate 20,488, forward strand.
TTGAATTATTGTAAAGTAACTAATCTTATCAAAGATGGTGAATTAATTACCGGAGTGGTGGCCGTGGATCAGGAAACAGGTGATGAATTTAACGTGAAAGCCAAAGTTGTAATTAATGCGGCAGGTGTTTTTGCCGATGAAATTATAAAGTTGGATGATCCTGACATAAAAGGATTTAATAACTCCAAGCCAGGGAATTCATCTTGTTTTGTCAAAAGACTTTTTGCCCGGTGATTTTGCAATCATGGTTCCGCATACTTCCGATGGCAGGGTGATGTTTGCAGTTCCGTGGCACAATCATGTTATAGTTGGCACAACCGATACTTTAGTAGAGAAACATTCACTGGAACCTGTTGCATTAGAATCAGAAGTTGATTTTGTTTTGGAAACGGCTGGCAGATATCTAAAAAAACAACCAACCCGAAAAGATGTATTAAGTGTATTTGCAGGGTTAAGACCACTGGCAAAACCGGAGGACGAAAAAAAAGCCACAAAAGAAATTTCAAGGGGACATAAAATTCTGATTTCGGTTTCAGGTTTAATTACAATTATAGGAGGAAAGTGGACTACTTATCGGAGAATGGCGGAAGAAACCATTGAAAAAGCCATTATGGTGGCCGGGTTGCCTGAAAGGGAATGCATAACAAGGCATCTTCCAATTCATGGATTCAGAATGGATACGGATCCTTTTGACGATTTGATGGCACCTTACGGGATTTTTAAAGAAGAAATTTTATCTATTGGGGATGAAGAGGAAAAACTTTCCGGCTTTTTAAGTGAAAAACTAAAGATCTATAAATCGCAGGTATCATGGGCAGTGCGAAAAGAAATGGCACGTACTGTTGAAGATGTTTTAGCCCGACGAACGAGAGCATTATTTCTTGATGCCCGTGAAAGCATAAGAATAGCGCCGGAAGTTGCCAGTATTATGGCTGGGGAACTTGGTAAAGATGAAGAATGGAAAGCCAAACAGGTTACTGATTTTGAATCTGTTGCTAATAACTACTTTTTTAACGACTGAACCTTAAAAATTATGATGGAATTTTTTGGAGAATTACTTGGTACCTTTATTCTTATTTTATTGGGGAATGGAGTAGTTGCCAATGTGAATCTGAATAAGACACACAGTTTTGGCGGAGGCTGGATTGTTATTACCGCCGGTTGGGGAATGGCAGTTTACGTAGCAGTTATAACAACAGCCGATATTAGTGGGGCACACCTAAATCCTGCGGTAACACTGGGACTGGCTTTTAGTGGTTTATTTGCATGGAGTAAAGTAATTTCGTTTATTTTAGCGCAAATACTGGGGGCAATGTTGGGCGCAGTAACAGTATATATATTTTTTGCCGATCATTTTAAAATTACTGACACTCCGGGTGCTAAAAAGGCTTGCTTTTGTACAGCGCCTGCCATTCGTAATTATCCAAAAAATTTCTTTTCAGAAATGGTAGGTACTTTTGTGCTTGTTTTAGCTGTACTTCTGATTGCCATTCCGCAATTGAATTATCAGAATTTGGGAAGTGAAAAAGTTGGAATGGGTTCTCTCGGAGCCTTGCCTGTAGCGTTGGTGGTTTTTTCTATTGGAATGAGTCTTGGAGGAACTACCGGATATGCAATTAATCCTGCCCGTGATCTGGGACCGCGAATTGTTCACGCTTTACTCCCAATTAAAAACAATAAAGACGATAACGATTGGAATTATGCATGGATACCCGTATTCGGACCGGTGGTTGGGGCAGGTATCGCGGCATTGATTTATAAGTTAATCAATTATATTTGTAGTTGTTATATTTAATTTTAATTATCAATTATTGAAAATAGAAAAAAATGGATGAAAAAATTAGTGAAAGCTCATTGGAAATGAGAGAAATGATTGAAAAAGCAATTGAAGATCATGTGCTTACACGTGATGAATATGATAAAATAATTCATATTGCTACAAAAGATGGCTATCTCGATCGGCATGAACAAGCTCTATTAAGGGAATTGCAACAAATGATCGAGGACAAAGTGGTAAAATTTGTGATGAAATAATTTTTAAGTAGAACGAAGTTCGTTTCAATTAATTTTTGTGGTAGAACAAAAAAACCGGCTTGCGATAAACCGGTTTAATTTTAAGAAGTAGTGGCTGTTTAATTGTTTTCACTATTTTCTTCTATTTCAATTTCCTTTTCCTTGTCGCCATCTTTAATTACCCTTATCCTTTTTACATGTTCCGGGCTTTCTTTTAAGATCATATCTTTTTTTATTTGATTTGGTAGCGTAGATAATCTTTTCAATATTTTCAGCATCATTTTCATCAACATGGTTTCTAACGATGGTAATTTTTTCAGTTCCATCTTTATTTTTCTTCTTTTTGTAAGAAATAATTCCGGGATCACTCAAATCAATAATATTTGTCCGGTCTTTTTTTACCGAAAAAACTGCTCCAGGGACATATGCGGGTTCAGCAAATTTGGAAAATCTGGTCCGAAAAAAGCTATTGTTCTCCGTCTTTATCATTCCAAATCATAATATCTTTGTCTCCCATTAAATCATCACTATTCAAATGAAATGAAAATACTTTATCTGAATCTCCATCAGTTATAAATTCCCGTATCACGTGTTTTCCACCTTTCCCTGATTTCATTACGATAATTTTTCCATTCCGTCATCTTTGATATCATAGTCAAAATTCATATGAATATTTTTAAGAAGCGAATCCAGTTTTAAACCATCTTTAGCCAACCATTTAAAATCAGTTTTTCCTCCAATGGTATCTCCGTTCCAAACAAAAAAATCATCGTTTCCAATTACTGTATCTAATGAAGTCTTGTTGCCTTTGTCGTCAATTTTTTCGAGCGTAATGTGTTTTTTGACCTTTTCTCCACGAGGAGGTTCTTGCGGATTTTCCCGAATAGAAAATGATGTAAGCGTAAAAACCGACAGCATAAAAATCATGGTTGCAAATAAATTTCGTTTCATAATGATAGTTTTAAAATATTTTATTGTTGCACCAAAGATAGGTTAAGCTCATGCTATCAGCTAGTTAAGGCATGGTTAAAATCTGTTAAGGAAAAGTTAAAATTCTGAATGGACTGATGTAAACCACTATATTTGAATCATCAAGAGCAAAAAAAAACAGTTTTTAACGAAACCGGAAATAAGAGTGAATGAATAAAAAGATTTTTACTGGACTTGTCATTTTAATGGGCATTTCAATACTTGGGATTATAGTCGTTCAGTTGGTTTGGATGAATAATGCAATCAAGGTAAAAAATGAACTTTTCGACCGCAGTGTGAATGAAGCATTGAACAATACGGTTTACAAGCTGGAAAACAATCACGATTTTAATGTATTGAATCGTATCGCTCTTGATGATTCACTGAATTGGAGCAGCAGTGGAGATGAAAATTTTGATTTTCGGTTTTTAACGCATTCACAGTCAGGAAAACCAGTTCGCGATTCGTTAATAAGATTGCCGAAACCTTTGCATATTGTTCATAATTCTCAACCAGGCGATAAAAATGCGATAATTGAAATTAAGGTTGATTCTGACGATAAAAAGAACGGAACAACATTTAGTTATAAGGTTGAAGCGAATAATGATTCAGACAGTGATGTTATTGTTCTGGATAGTGAATCTATTCCGCCAAATAATGCCTTCTTCTTTAAAACCGACACTTCGTTTACAAATATCGATTCGTTATATGAAGTTGGCCTTGTTAGAATTGACTCAATAATTACAAAGCTCGATACATTTAAAATACTTCAGCCCGATTTTTCAACAAGGGTACACATTAAAGCCAACCGCTTAAAAAGAATGGCAAACCAGGTAGTATATGAAATTGCAGGTTGGGATGTGCGGCAGATAAATCATGAACAGGTTAATAAGGTGTTGGAGGAAGAATTGAAAAACAGAAATATTCCCATCGATTTTAAGTTTGGTGTAATTCAAGATACACTTTTTCTTGATCGGGTTGAACATGCCGACTCGGTTAAACTGATGACTTCTCCTTTGCAGGTAAATCTTTATCCCAACGATATTTTTCAGAAGAATATTAAACTGTCTATTATTTTTCCTGGCCGCGACCGGTTTATTTACCGTTCGTTAAACTGGTTGCTTGTGGCCTCATTCTTGTTTTCACTGATTATTTTGCTCACTTTCACTTTAAGCATTTATTACATTCTGAAGCAAAAGAAAATATCGGAAATGAAGTCGGATTTTATTAATAATATGACACATGAATTTAAAACACCGATAGCAACCATTTCAGTGGCAACCGATTCAATAACAAATGATAAAGTAGTCAACGATCCGGAAAGAATAAAATATTTTGTCGGGATGATTAAAAAAGAAAACACCCGAATGAACCGCCAGGTGGAAGATATTTTAACCATTGCGCGGTTAGACAAAAAAGATTTTGAGTTTAATTGGGAAGCAATTAATATTCATGAACTTATTGAAGATGCAATACAAGGAATTGGAATCCAGGTAGAAAAACGAAACGGAACCATTGAAAAAGAATTACAGGCTGTTAATGCTGTTGTTACTACCGATAAATTACATTTTACCAATGTAGTTTTTAATCTGCTCGATAATGCAATAAAATATTCGGTAGATGCACCTAAAATTAAAATTGAAACTAAAAATAAATCTGGTGGGGTTTTGGTTTCAATTACCGATAACGGAATAGGAATGAGCAAGGCGGTTCAGAGTAAAATATTCGAACGATTTTATCGGCAATCACACGGGAATATTCATAATGTAAAAGGATTTGGACTTGGGTTGAGCTATGTAAAAGCAGTAGTTGAAGCAAATCTCGGAACAATTTCGGTACATAGCGAACCGGGGAAAGGAAGCAAATTTGATGTATTTTTACCATTTGTGAGAGAATAATTACAATGGAACACGAACAACATATTTTCCTTGTCGAAGACGACCTCAGTTTTGGATCGGTTCTAAAATCATATTTGGAATTGAATGATTTCAAAGTAACCTGGGTAAATGACGGGAAATTTGCCATTGATAAATTCAGAATCAGCGAATACCAGATTTGTATTTTGGACATTATGCTTCCCAATGTTGATGGTTTTACTATTGGTACTGAAATTCGAAAAATTAACAGCGAAATTCCTATGGTTTATTTAACCGCAAAAGCATTAAAAGAAGATATTTTAAAAGGGTATAATGTTGGTGCTGACGATTATATTACAAAACCGTTTGATACTGAAGTCTTGCTTTGTAAAATTCAGGCGATTATAAAAAGACAATCCACTGAACCAGTAATTAATGAAGCTGTTTTCACAATCGGTTCTTATCGGTTCGATTCAAAACTCAGAACCATTATCCGTAGAGAAACCAAACAAAAACTTTCACCAAAAGAAGCCGAACTGCTGAAATTACTTTGCTTAAATAAAAACGAATTGCTTCCACGCGAAACTGCCCTAAAGAAAATCTGGGGTGATGATGGGTATTTCACAGCTCGCAGTATGGATGTTTTTATCACAAAACTTCGCAAATATCTGGTTGACGATCCTTCTATTGAAATCAAAAATATTCATGGAAGCGGGTTTTTACTGGAGGTGAAAAGTTAGTTTAAAATGTCTGTTTAATAAACTAAATCTCGGAATTAATATTTTGTGATCACCTTACTAATCAACCTAATTAACTCATTATTTTGGTTATTTTAAATAAAATCTAAAGGAGCAGAATTCTTTTTTCGGTTTTAACTTTTACTTTCGGATAAGCGAGTCTGATTATATGAAATAGAAATACGGTAACATGGTTGTCTTGTTAAGGTATAGAGTACAATTGAAAAAAAAGGAAAGAAAAAACTGGATTGTGCAAAATTATTTTTAGAAATTTGGCATCCGAAAATAAAAAGTAAATTTTATTTTAAATAGTTCCATTCTGGTTATCAGTGTTTTACATGCTTGTTTTTAACTGATGCTGAACTTTTGGAAATATTTTTTAGATCTGTGTTTTACTTTTAAGGATTTTGTTGGTCTAAGAATGTTAATCTAAATTAACGTAAACGTATTTCATTTAATAACCATAAGAAGTGGCTCAAAACAAGATTTTCAGGATTTCTACTACAATAGTACTGATTTTGGTGCTGTTGGGAATTATTTTATATCCAAAGTTGAAACCAATGTTTCAGTCGGATAAAGGAGGTATGCCGGCATCAGGCCAGCGATTTTCACGCGGAGGTAGGCCAGATATTATTGGCCAGTGGTTATGTAATCGTTCCAACACAAATGTCGGAACTGATTTACAGTACAGGATCTCTGTTGCCCGACGAACAGGTTGATCTGGCTTTTGAAACATCAGGGAAAATTGTAGGGATATTTTTTGAAGAAGGTGCCCATGTTAAAAAAGGGGAACTATTGGCTAAAATCAATGACAAACCATTGCAGGCTCAGTTATTAAAGCTTCAGGCGCAAAAAAAACTCTCTGAAGAAAACGAATACAGACAACGGCAACTGCTCGATCGCGATGCCATTAGTCGTGAAAGTTATGATCAGGTATCTACCCAGCTTCAGTCAATTGAGGCAGATATTTTGTTGCTTGAAGCGAATATTGCCGAAACAGAACTTAGGGCTCCATTTGATGGGGTTGTAGGACTGCGTATGATAAGTGAAGGAGCTTACGCAACTACACAGACAAAAATAATCCGTTTGGTAAAAACTAATCCGCTAAAAGTTGAATTCGCTGTTAATGAAAAATATGCAGGAGAAATAGCTCCGGGATTTCCGATTACATTCCAGTTTAATGATGATTCGAAGAAATTTGCTGCTAAAGTGTATGCAATAGATCCAACTGTTGATATTAATACAAGAACAATAACCGTAAGGGCGCGCTATGCAAATAACAATGATGAACTTAAACCGGGGCGCTCGGTTAAGGTGGAAGCATTGCTTTCACAAATTGATAATACTGTTTCAATTCCTACAGAAGCTTTGATTGCCGAAATGGAAGGGGAAAAGGTTTTTATTTATAAAAATGGGAAAGCTGAACAAGTTAATGTTGAAACAGGGCTTAGGACAGAATCGCTTATTCAGATTAAAAAAGGTTTGAATTTTGGCGATACCCTGTTAACAACAGCCATTTTACAACTTAGAGAAGGTTTGCCGGTAAAACTTGATACGTTGGTTACTAACCAGCAACCGGTTCAATAATAGAATTATGAGTCTTTCATCAACCAGCATAAATCGCCCGGTATTAGCGACCGTTTTTTCACTGGTCATTTTACTCTTTGGTGCCATCGGGATGTCTTATCTTGGCGTCAGGGAATTTCCAAGTGTGGATCCGCCGCTAATTTCTGTAAGTACTTCATATCCGGGTGCCAATTCCGATGTTATTGAAACACAAATAACTGAACCGCTTGAGCAGTCGATAAACGGTATTCCGGGAGTTAGAACACTTACGAGTACAAGTAGCCAGGGAAGTAGCCGGATTTCCATAGAATTTGAACTTTCAGTTGATTTGGAAACTGCTGCCAACGATGTCCGCGATAAGGTTTCGCAGGCACAGCGTTTTTTACCTCGCGACTGTGACCCACCAACCGTTTCAAAAGCGGATGCCGACGCCAGTCCGATCATGTTTATTGCGGTTAAAAGTCCGAAGCGATCTTTACTTGAGCTTTCTGAAATTGCGGAACTAACATTTAAGGAACAACTGCAAACTATTGAGGGAGTAAGTTCGGTAACAATATGGGGAGAAAAAAGATACGCCATGCGAATTTGGCTCGATCCGGCTAAGCTGGCTGGTTATCAAATGACCCCTTTAGATGTTCGCAATGCGATTTCACGTGAGAATGTGGAACTTCCTGCAGGGAGTGTTGAAGGGAATACAACTGAGCTTACCATTCGCACATTAGGTTTAATGAAAACTCCGGAAGAGTTTAATAACCTGATTTTAAAGCAGATTGGAGATCAATCGGTCAGGATTAGGGATATTGGGCGTGCCGAGCTGGGCCCTGAAGATTTGAAGGGAATCATGAAAATGAACGACATTCCGATGGTCGGAACAGTCATCGTTCCCCAGCCAGGCGCCAATCATATTGATATTGTTGATGCGGTTTATAAACGGCTTGATTACATAAAAAAGGATTTGCCCGATGATGTTCAGATTGAGGTTGGTTTTGATAATACACAATATATTCGTTCTTCTATTAAAGAGGTAAAGAATACCATTTATCTGGCTTTTTTCCTTGTAGTAGTTATCATTTTTGCTTTCCTGCGCGATTGGAGAACAACAATTCTTCCAATTCTTGTAATTCCGGTTTCGTTGATTGGGGTATTTTTTATAATGTATTTGGCTGGTTTCACTATAAATGTTTTAACACTCCTTGCAATTGTTCTTTCTATTGGTTTGGTTGTGGACGATGCCATAGTTATGATGGAGAATATTTATGTGAAAATTGAAAGGGGGATGACTCCTCTCGAAGCAGGTTTAAAAGGGTCAAATGAAATTTTCTTTGCAATTATTGCAACTACTATTACATTGATTGCCGTATTCTTTCCCTATTGTTTTTCTTGAAGGAATGACCGGACGACTTTTCCGCGAATTTAGTATAGTAATTGCCGGAGCAGTTGGTATTTCTGCGTTTGTTGCGCTGACACTAACGCCAATGCTTTCCACCAAACTTCTGAAAACACGACATAAAAGGAGTAAGCTTTATAACTGGACTGAGAAGTTCTTTATAAAACTGAATAAAGGATATCAGGATTCACTAAATGCATTCCTGAAAAGAAAATATATTGCGGTAATAATTTTGGTTTTTTCAATCGGGTTGATTTATGTCCTTTGGAAAAGTATTCCATCTGAAATGGCTCCGCTTGAAGACCGTTCACAACTTAACATCAACATTACAACACCCGAGGGATCAACTTACGAGTTTAATGATGAATATGCCGAGAGCGTTAATGCCCTTGTTGAAAGGACAGTTCCGGAACGTGACAAAGTTACGATGATGATTAGGGGAGGCCGGTCTTTTGTGAGGGTTGAATTGGTTCCGCCGTCAGAAAGAACCCGTACGCAGGATGAAATAGCTAGCCAACTTACAGCAGATTTCGCAAAATGACCAAAGCGCGGGCAAGTGTAACTCAGCAATCAACTTTTGGAGGACGACGAGCCGGGTTGCCGATTCAGTACGTACTTCAGGCTCCAAATATTGAAAAACTTACGAGAAATAATTCCGAAATTTATGGCTCAGGTTCAGGATAATCCAACCTTTGAAATGGCCGATGTAAACCTGAAATTTACGAAGCCTGAAATGCAGGTGGAGATTGACCGTGATAAAGCAAATCTTCTCGGGGTTTCAACTCAAAATATTGGTCAAACGCTGCAATTAGCTCTCAGTGGACAGCGATTCGGTTATTTTATTATGAATGGAAAACAGTATCAGATTCTGGGTGAAATTGCCCGTCAGGATCGGAATAAACCACTCGATTTAAAATCGTTATACGTAAGGAATGGTGCAGGGGATATGATACAACTCGATAATTTTGTAACCCTGAAAGAAGAAACGGCACCACCTCAGTTATACCGTTATAACCGGTTTGTTGCTGCAACCATATCTGCAGGTTTGGCCAAGGGAAAAACAATAAGCCAGGGATTAGCTGAAATGGATAAAATTGCTGCCAATACACTCGATGATACATTCCGAACTGCTCTCGCAGGAGATTCAAAGGATTTTATGGAAAGTTCATCAAGTTTAATGTTCGCATTTCTTCTCGCAATTGTTCTTATCTTCTTAGTTCTTTCTGCTCAGTTTGAAAGTTTTAAGGATCCGATTATTGTTATGATGACAGTACCATTAGCACTAACCGGAGCTATGATTTTTATGTGGTATTTCAATATAACCATGAATATTTTCAGTCAGATTGGGATTATAATGCTGGTTGGTTTAGTATCGAAAAACGGTATTTTAATTGTGGAATTTGCTAACCAACGAAAGCTGGCAGGGATGAATAAATTTGAAGCCATTCGCTACTCTGCTGCAGCTCGTTTCCGTCCAATTTTAATGACAAGCTTATCAACGATTCTTGGAATTTTACCATTGGCAATTGGTTTGGGTGAAGGGGCAGAGAGCCGGGTTGCGATGGGTATTGCCGTAGTTGGGGGGATGACTATTTCTACATTTTTAACGCTTTATGTGGTACCCGGAATCTATTTGTTTATTTCAAGCGAATCAAAAAATATTAAAGATGAATTGGTTGTTCCTGAAAATAGTGAAGATGAATAAAAAGTCAGGCATTTTTCTTCTCTTGATATCCTTTTTTATGATGCCAGATTTATTGGTAGCTCAGGAAGTTTATGATATAAGTCGGTGTATTTTGACAGGACTCGAACAAAATTATTCCGTAAAAGTAGCCCGTAACCAGGAAGATATTGCAGGAAATAATTTTACTCGCGGGAATGCTGGTTATTTGCCATCCGTAACTACATCAAACCGTTTTGGAGGAAATTTGACTTCCACAACTCAAAACATGAATGATGGATCACAGAAAAATTCAAACGGAGTTTATAATACAACAGGATCAGCAGCATTAAATATGAATTTGACCATTTTTAATGGTTTTAATGTAAAAACAACCTATCAGAAATTGAACGAGCTTAAAAAGATGGGCGAACTCAATACACAAATGTCAATGGAGAATCTGATTGCACAAATTGCATCTGAATACTACTATTATATCCAGCAACTCAATTATTTCAAAAACATGCAGTACGCTGCTTCACTTTCAAAAGAAAGGGCAAGGATTGATGAAGAGCGTTATTTGCTGGGGGCTTCTTCAAAACTGGAACTGCTTCAATCCATTGTATATCTGAATGCTGATAGCTCAAATTTAGCCAGGCAAAAAGAGGCAATTCTCGAATCAGAAGTTCGGTTAAAAAAATTAATGGCGGTAGATAATCTGGAAGAAAATATTTTGATTAAAGATTCGACAATCGTTTATAATCCTGATTTGGTTTACAAAGAATTACTTGATTCTACTCTGGCTTATAATACAAGTCTTCAAGTTGCCAGAAAAAATCAAACAATTTCAGAACTTGATTACAAAATTATAGCTTCCCGAGCTTATCCCTATCTTAATTTAACTTCAGGCTATTCTTACTCTTACCGTGGATACGGAACAGGTTCTATTAGCGATTACGGAACTTTGGCAATTAATAATCAGCAATCGCGGACTTTCAACTATGGACTTAACTTAAGTATGGATATTTTTAATGGGAATAATCATCGTCGTGAAAAAAGCAATGCGCAGATTGATATACAAAATCAAGCTATTCGTGCACAACAGGTAGAGCAGGATATTAAAGCTGAACTTCTTACTGTATATTATGCTTACGAAAATAATCTTCGCCTGGTAAAAATGGAGGAACAAAACCTGGCAGTGGCGCGTGAAAACCTGGGAATTGCGCTTGAACGATATAAACTGGGCAGTCTTTCAGGACTTGAACTTCGCGAGGTTCAAAAAAGTTTACTCGATGCAGAACAGCGCTTGATATCTGTTCAGTATCAAACAAAACTAGCTGAGATTTCTTTGCTTCAGATTTCTGGAAAGATTATGGACTACGTTTAGTACGTGCTGTTTAATATCATTTTATTCTCTTTTTAAGTTCTTCAAAAAATGAATATTGAAGATCAACTTTTAGATTTTAAACAAATTATGTGACATGTTTTCAAAAAATAATTCTGTTGATTTCAGATCGTTGATTCCGGGGTTAAAAATGAGACCGCGGGTTTTTGAAAAAAACACAATTCTGTGCGAGTTTTATCTTGAAAAGGGGTATCGTTTACCATTGCATAATCATCCTTATGAACAAACCGGTTATTTGCAGTCAGGGAAATTAAATTTCCGAATTGGGGAAAAATGGTTTTTGACTGAACCCGGAGACAGTTGGTGCATCCCTGAAAATGAACAACACGAGGTTGAAATTTTGGAAGATTCAGTTGCTATTGAGCTGTTTTCCCCAATTCGTGAAGACTATCTTCCCTGAATTTTTGCTGAATCTTTAAAATATAATGTTTTTGCATAAAAGAAATACTAACTTTGCCGGTCGATTAAGGAAGACGTGTTGATGCAAGTGCTTGAATTTGATACTATTGTGATAGGCAGTGGCCTTGCAGGGCTTTCTGCAGCATATCATTCTTCAAAATATGGAACAGTTGCAATTGTGACCAAATCGCAATTAGATACCAGTAACTCTTATTACGCCCAGGGAGGAATTGCGGCAGCAATTGCCGATGACGATTCACCTGAAAAACATTTACAAGATACATTGGTTGCCGGTCGCGGATTATGTGATGTGGATGCGGTAAAAGTGCTTGTAACCGAGGGTAAGGAAAGAGTCCTTGAACTGATTGATATGGGAATGCCCTTTGACAAACGAAATGATAAATTTATTTTAGGTCTGGAAGGAGGCCACACTAAACGACGTATTTTGCACGCAGGTGGAGATGCAACGGGTAAAGCAATTACCGGTTTTAAGCTTAAAAAAGTAAAGGAACAGAAATCGGTTACTGCTTTTGAATATGTAGCGGTTGTGAAACTACTCATCCAAAATAATCGGATTTATGGAGTGCAGGGGTATGATTTTGTTTCACGTGAGAACATCATTTTCAAAGGCAAAGCAGTAATATTGGCCACGGGTGGTTTATCCAGAGTTTTTGCCCGTTCTACCAATCCGCACACTGCAACAGGTGAAGGAATTGCCCTGGCATGGGAGGCGGGAGCTAAAATAGCTGATCTTGAATTTATCCAGTTTCATCCGTCCGCGTTGTATGTTCCGGGGAAAGATGCTTATTTAATTAGTGAGGCTGTGCGAGGTGAAGGTGCCTGGTTGTTAAATAAAAATGGCGAACGGTTTATGAAAGATATCCATCCGCTTGCTGAACTTGCCCCACGTGATGTAGTTGCTTATAGCATATTCAGGCAAATTCAAAAAACAAATTCAAATTATATTTATCTGTCATTAAAGCATCTTAATCCCGAAAAAATTAAAAAGAGATTCAATCATATTTATGATACATTAAAAGATTATGGATTTGATTTGACCACTGATTTGATTCCAGTTTCCCCGGCCGCGCATTACATGGTTGGCGGTATCCGATCAAATCTGGATGCTGAAACAAATATTTCAGGATTGTTTGTTTGCGGCGAGGCTGCTTCAACAGGTGTGATGGGAGCTAATCGTTTGGCCAGTAATTCATTACTTGAATGCCTGGTTTTTGGGAAACGTGCAAGTGAAAAAGCAGCATCACTTCAAGCTCCGGAATTTGAACTGGGAAATATTGAGCCGGTTTATTTGGATTCAAACAATGAAAATGTTTTTCTGGCAATTCAAAACGAAATTGCTGAATTAATGTCTGAAAATTTGGGGATAGTTAGAAATGAAGCGGGCATTAAGAAAGCGTTAAAAAGATTAGAGGAAATTAGCAAGGAATATTCGAATCATAAAAATGAATATAACTTGCTGAAAATTAGAAACACAGTTTCAATTTGCAAGTTAATTGCTGAAGCAGCTTTAGTACGTGCTGAAAGTAGGGGAGGACATATTCGGGAAGACTTCCAGGATGAGAATCCTGATTTTGAAGTACATTCAATTCAGCAAAAGGGGAAAAATATTCAATTTGAACAAGTTAGGAAGTAAATTATGGATAGCAAAACACTAAAATCGGCAGAAGTATTGTTTGACCTCGCATATGCTGAAGATATAGGTGATGGAGATATTACAACAAATAATCTTATACCTCCCGAACAAAACAAAACAGCCATATTGGTGGCTAAAGCAGAGGGTGTAGTTGCAGGTCTTCCGGTGGCCGAAATGGTATTTAAAAAATTTGATAAAGACGTTGTGTGGAATGTGAAACTTCCGGATGGCACAAAAGTATTTCCAGGTGATGTATTAGCTGAATATACTGGAAATTACCGCGCATTACTTTCGGGGGAGAGGAAAGCACTTAATTTCCTGCAGCGCTTGTCAGGTATTGCTACTTATGCCAACCGATGCATGAAAGAAATAGAAGGCCACAAAGTTGAAATTCTGGATACAAGAAAAACGTTGCCGGGATATCGTCATCTTGATAAATATGCTGTTCGCATGGGTGGTGCATCAAATCACCGTTTTGGATTGTACGATATGGTTATGATTAAGAACAATCATATCCAGGTTGCCGGTGGAATAGAAAAAGCAGTTGAAGCAATTCGAAAAAATGTTCCAAAGAGTATAAAGATAGAAGTTGAAACCGGTAATCTTGAACAGGTGCAGGAAGCATTGGATGCACAGGTTGACATTATTATGCTCGACAATATGAGTTCAAAGTTAATGCGTGAAGCAGTAATATTAATAAACAAACGTGCAAAAATTGAAGCTTCTGGAAATATGACCATCAAACGAATCAGGAAAGTGGCTGCTACCGGCGTTGATTACATTTCAATTGGAGCGTTAACACACTCGGTAAAAGCTCTTGATATCAGTCAACGAATTATTGATTAGCATGAATTTGGTAATTGATATCGGTAACACCAGGACCAAATTTTCAGTTTTTAATCGAGGTGAAATACTTATTTCAGTGCCGGTTGAAGAGTTTCGGCCTTCTCATGTTGATGTACTTCAAAATGAACATCCTCAATTGAAAAGCGTGATTATTTCTTCTGTTAAAGATTATTCTTCGGAATTAAAACACACACTTCTGGAAAGATTCGATACTTTTATTGAGTTGGATGAAAATACACCTCTTCCGATAGAAAACTGTTATCAGACCAAAAATACATTGGGGAAAGATCGGATAGCTGCAGTTATAGGAGCGTTTGATCTGTATCCAAATCAAAATGTTTTAGTTATTGATGCAGGAACAGCAATAACCTTCGACCTTATTAACGAAAAAGGGCAATATTTAGGAGGAAACATCTCGCCAGGCATTGAAATGCGGTTAAAGGCACTAAATCAGTTTACAGGAAAATTGCCTTTGGTTCAGCGAAGGAGCTGGAATAAACTTTATGGAACAACTACTGAAGAGGCGATATTGGGTGGTGTACTGAATGGCGTTGTTTTTGAGACAGATAAAACCATTGATACTTTTAAGGAATTTTATAATAATTTAAAAGTTATTATTACTGGAGGCGATGCTGAATTTTTTGATAAGAAATTAAAAAACTCTTTCTTTGTAAACTTTAATTTATTAGCCTTGGGTTTAAACCGCATATTGGAATATAATGGGGAGAAATAGCAGACTAACTTTATTGTTCGGATTAATATTGTTTCCGACAATATTATTCGCACAATTCAACAATAATACAACATCGCCATATTCACGATACGGATTAGGTGATTTACAGGATTATGCTTTTGGCAGAACGACTGCTATGGGAAATGCTGCGATAGCCAGCAGGTATAACAGGCAGATCAATCTTGCAAATCCCGCCTCTTATAATGCAATTGACTCATTGGGTTTCATGTTCGAAATTGGGGTTGCCGGAAGGGGTTCTAAATTCAAAAATAACCTTGGCACAACTACCGCCAACGATATTAATTTGCAATATTTTGCAATGAATTTCAGGGTTAGCAACTATGTTAGTGCCGCACTTGGGCTAAAACCATTTTCTGACATAGGTTACGATGTAACGGTTTACGGTGAACCCGTTAACGTGGGACAAACTTACACTCGCTACTATGGTTCAGGTACATTATCCAGAGCGTTTTTCGGTTTAGCCATAAAACCAATTAAATATTTTTCGGTTGGTGCAAACTTAAACTATACTTTTGGTCAGTTAAGCAGAAATTCAATAATTTATTTCTATGGGGGAAATGATTATTATCTTTTGCAACAGTATAAAAACACCAGAATAAGTGATTTTAGTTTTGACTTTGGAGCACAGGCAATTATTCCTTTAAATACGAAACATAAAATTATAGTTGGTGCTGTTTTGGAAAATAAACCGAAATACAATGCCAATTATTCTGATATCACATTGAAAACATTAAATTATAGTACCCTTGTCACTCAGGATACGTTGAATTCTACCGATGAAGAAAAAGGGGTTATTGAATTTTCGGGAAGTTTTGGGATAGGACTTTCTTATGTAAAAGAAAATATGTTGGAAATTAATGCTGATTATTTCCATCAGGCATGGGGTGGAGCGAAATTCTTTGGGGAGAAGAGTGCATTTTTAACAGATTTAAATAAATTTGCGATTGGTGCTGAATGGATTCCTGATAAATTTTCTATTCGGAGTTATCTTAGCAGAGTGTCATACCGTGCGGGTTTGAACTATAAACAAACCTATTTAAAGTTTGATAATCAACAAATCAATGATTATGGCATTACTTTTGGAGTTGGTTTACCAATTTATCGTTCAAATTCTACAATAAATGTTGCGATTGAATTTGGAAGACGAGGAACAACAGATAATAATCTGGTTCTTGAAAACTATACAAAACTGAACTTGAGTGTTAATTTATACGATTTGTGGTTTATAAAGAGAAAATTTGATTAATAATAACAAACTAATAATGACTATGAAAACATTTTCACGCATAACGCTTTTGTCCATATCAATTATATTGATGGCTGTTACAGGCTTAATGGCGCAGCGGGAAATTTCAGGAACTGTTTATATGGACGGTAAACCGGCTGCTGGAGTCACCGTTGAGGTAAATAGAGGAGGAGGCACAGCATTTACCGGGTTTGATGGCAAATATAAAGTTGAGGCTAGTACAAAATCTAAATGGATAAAATTTTCTTCTGCAGATGGCCATGAACAACAAGTGGATTTGGATGAAAATTCAGGAGATGTCGTCAACTGTGCATTAACAGGTGAGATTCCGAGCGGTGATGAAGAAGGAGGAACAGAAGTTATTACAAAATCACAAGAGGAATTGCTCAAGGATGCTAATAAGGAATATATGAATGAAGTTTCGTTATATGGAACAGATCTAACAACCGGGGATACACCTCGGCTATTCCGCATTGGAGAAATGGTTTACAATGAGATATCCGGCTTCGTCCAAAAATATTTATATTCACGGTGCCAAAATATATGAGTACTTGATTGAGCATGCAAAAACCGATGAGGAAAAAAGCAAGGACTCTGGATGATATGATGAAGATGTATGACAAGAGAATCAAGTATTTTGGAGAAAAGGGAGATGTTCTGGCAAGAAAAGCAAATTCATGGTTAAAGTACAACATTACATCCCGAAACAACCCGGTGGAAGGTGAAAAGCTTACCGATGTTTTTAAAAAGGCTTATGAATGGTTAAATACTTCTGTTTCAGATTTGGGTAACAAATCTGAACCTTCTACACTACTGCTTTTTATGAGATCATCAGTTGCACTGTTTAAAGGTGGCGAATTACCCAAAGAAACCGTAGTTAAAAATTATGATCTTACTACTCGTATTTTGAACCAGGTAATTAAAGAAAATAAGGATGCTGAAGCAGTTCGTAATGCAAAAATAGTACAGCCATACATCGAAGAAGTATTTGGAGAGTCAGGTGCAGCCGACTGTGAAGCGCTTGTAAATATTTATACACCACAGTTTGAAGAAAATAAGAATAATGCCGAATTTATTAAAACGATGTTGCAAAAGTTAAGAAGAGCCAAATGCGACAATAATGAATTACTTGAAAAAGCTTCAGTTCGGTTGTATGAACTTGAACCATCGGCAGAGGCAGCTTTTAATATGGCTCATAGCTACCTGTCAAAAAATGATATTGCGAATGCAAAAAAGTTTTATAAACAGGCAATTGATCAGGAAACAAATACTGAACTTTTAGCAACATATTATTATGAATATGGGCTAGTATTATATAGTAATGATAAAAATTATCAGGAAGCAAGGGAAATGGCACGGAAGGCAATTTCAAATGACCCAACACTATGTAAAGCTTATATTTTAATTGGAGATATATATGTAGCTGCAAGTAGCACTTTTTCCAGCGATCCTTTTGAAAAAGCTAGTGTTTTCTGGCTTGCTGTAGATTATTATAACAAAGCCAAAACTTACGAAGATTGTTCAATGGATGCGGCAAAAAAGGCAGCAGATTATAAAAAATATTACCCGAAATCAGAAGATGCTTTTATGAATGGAATACACGAAGGAGATACTTATAAAGTTGAAGGTTGGATTAATGAAACGACCAAGGCAAGATTTTAATATTTGGAAAATAATAAAAAGTACAGGTGTTGCAGTTCTTGTCACAGGGACTGCAATACTTTTTTATGCCTGCGAAAATGATATTGAGAAAATAAAAGCATTTAGCTCACCTGAAAACCTTCCTACGGCTGAAGTTATTGATTTTGAATCAATGTCGACCGATTCAGGTAAAGTTAGTTTTACAATGAAGGCACCTAAACTACTGCGCTTCGAAATAGATGGGAAAGAGTATGTTGAATTTCCTGAAGGCATGGAGTTGAAGAAATATGATATGAATGGAAAAATTGTTTCAAGTATTCGGGCAGATTATGCGAAACAGTTTGTAGATGAAGATAAATGGGAAGCCAGCAATAATGTTATTGCAACAAATATCAATGGCGATACGTTAAAAACAGAACACCTGACCTGGGAAAGAGAAAAAGGAATAATTCATTCTGATGAGTACGTGAAAATCATTCGACCTGATCAGACTTACACCGGAATTGGTTTTACTTCAGATGAAGAAATGGAGCATTGGAAAATACTAAAACCAAAGGGAACCATTTATGTTACAGTGGATCCAGAGCAAAACAAAAAAGTTGAACAAACGCCTGAAAACAAAACTGAGACAACAACAGAGAACCCAATTCCCCAGGAGTTACAGTTGGAGAAATAGATTTGTACCATGAATCCTTTCGTTATCATTTTAATAACCATTTTATTATCGGCTTTTTTCTCCGGTATGGAAATTGCTTTTGTTTCGGCAAATAAATTACGACTTGAACTGGATAAACAATCTGAGCCCTTTAACTCAAGAATATTAAAACTAGTCACAGCTAATTCAGGACGATATATAGCTACCATGCTGGTTGGAAATAACGTGGCCCTTGTAATTTATGGTATTGCTTTTTCCGCTTTGCTAGAACCATTCTTTGGTCGTTTCGTTCATTCTGAATCGGTAGTATTTATTATGCAAACACTTGTCTCTACACTTATTATTCTTTTGTTTGCCGAATTTTTGCCTAAAACACTCTTTAGGGTGATTCCAAATATGTTACTCAATCTATTTTCTTTACCACTTGCTTTGTTTTTTTTCCTGTTTTACCCTGTAACCCAATTAACCATCTCTATTACGGGCTGGATGATGCGGAATTTTTTCAAAAAAGATATTGCGGCAGGAAATAAAAATTTGGTATTCAGCAGAATTGATTTGGATGAATTTGTGAGCGAACAGGATAAAATTAACCTGGAAAAAAAGGAAAATATCGGTACTGAGGTAAAGCTTTTTAAAAATGCACTTGATTTTTCAAAGGTGAAATTGCGCGAAATCATGGTGCCCCGTACTGAAATTGAAATGCTCGATATTGATTCATCAATTGATGAACTGAAACAAAAATTTGTAGAAACAGGTTATTCGCGAATCATTTTCTACGAGAAGAATATTGATAATATAGTTGGTTATGTTCATTCATCGGCAATTTTTCGAAATCCTGAATCGATAAAACCATATATTACCAATGTTTTGATTGTTCCAGAAACAATGCCTGCCAGTAAACTTTTAAGTACATTTATTAAAGAACACCGAAGTATTGCCATTGTGGTTGATGAATTTGGGGGAACATCAGGAATGGTAACCAGTGAAGATATTCTTGAAGAGATTTTTGGAGAAATTGAAGATGAGCATGATACAAGCGATATCATCGAAAGAAAGATCAGTGAAAATGAATATGTATTTTCCGGTCGGTCGGAAATTGATTTAATAAATGAAAAATATTTTCTTAATCTTCCGGAGAGCGAAGATTTTGAAACACTTGCTGGATTTATACTTTTCTATCATGAAAGTATTCCTAAAATAAATTCGCTCATCAAAATAGGAAATTTTCAATTTAAAGTGTTAAAAGCCACCAATACAAAAATTGAATTGGTAAAATTAACAATTGCTGAAGAATAAAAAGGAGACCTCAAAATTGCTTATTACAAATAACTTAAATAACAATACGCAGAGGTTCCAAATAAAAAATCAAATTTTAAGGTAGAATAGTTAAAATTGTTATCTTCGTACCTTCAAAAATTTAAAGTAAAACTTGCATAAAATAACTGTTAATCAATGGCAACGTTACAAAAGATTAGAACAAAGGCGGGACTTTTAGTAGCAATTGTAATCGGTATTTCATTAGGAGCATTTATCCTCGGGGACATGCTTAAAAGTAGTTCATCAATATTACAAAAAAATAAAATGGAGGTTGGTGAAGTCAACGGTGAGTCGATTCAATATCCTGCTTTTCAGAAACAAGTTGAAGACCTTGGTACAATCTACAAAAGAAATGCTCAGCAAAATCAAATCGATGAAAATACCTGGGTACAGGTTCGCGAGCAAACATGGCAGAACAGTGTTAAAAATATCATCATGCAAAAAGTTTATGATGATTTGGGAATTCAAGTAAGTTCCGATGAACTTTTCGATATGATACAAGGTACAAATCTGCATCCTATTATTCAGCAACTATTTCGCAATCCAAATACCGGTCAGGTCGATCGTGGTGCTATAATTCGGTTCCTTAAAAATCTGGAAACAAGTGTATCTCCAGAGGACCATAACTATTGGTTGTACCTTGAAAAACAAATTTCTGATGATCGTGAGCTAACCAAATATTCCAACATGGTAGGTGAAGGGTTTTATGTTACAAATGCAGAAGCTGAATCAAGTCTGGCGGCAAAAAACAGGGTGGTGAATTTCGACTATGTTGCGTTGTTAAACAGTACGGTTTCAGATAGTATGGTAATGGTTACAGATAGCGACTTAAAAGCCTATTATGAAGAAAACAAGGATGATTACAAACAGGAAAATACGCGCCGTATTGAATATATTGAATTTCCGGTAACTCCTTCTGCAAGCGATTTCTCCGATGCTGAAAAGTGGATTAATGACATTAAGCCTGATTTTGAAAGTACACCTGATAATGTACAATTTGTTAATTCGAACTCCGATGTTAGTTATAATGATATCTGGTATAAAAAGGAAGATTTGCCTGAAAACATTGCAAAATGGATTTTTGACGACGACGCTAAAGTAAATGATGTTTTTGGACCGTATTTCGAAAATAATGAATATACCCTGGCAAAGTTAAATGCACTTGAGATGATGCCGGATTCAGTAAAAGCCAGACATATCTTACTTGTACCAGCTACGAACACTCAGGCAGATCTGGATAAAACAATGGCATTAGCTGACAGTTTAAAAACAGCCATTGAAAAGGGAAGCGATTTCGCTGCATTGGCCAGAGAATATTCAAAAGATCAGGGGTCTGCTGTATTGGGGGGAGACTTAGGATGGTTCGGAAGAGGCCAAATGGTAAAAGAATTTGAAGAAGCTGCTTTTAAAAATGCCAAAAATGAGATGACCATTGTTACTTCTAGTTATGGTATCCATATTATTCAAACAACTGAGCGTGGAAAACTTACCAAACAGGCACAGGTTGCATATTTGGTTCGCAAAGTTCAACCAAGTACAAAAACTTACCAGGATGTTTATGCACAGGCAAGTAAATTTGCTGGCGAAAATACCAGTGCTGATGATTTTCAAGCAGCGGTTACTGAACAAAAACTTAATAAAAAAGTAGCTACTCTTAAAGAAAACGACAGGGACATTGCCGGGCTTGAAAATGCAAGGCAACTTATTCGTGCTGCGTTCGA
Organism: uncultured Prolixibacteraceae bacterium; assembly: GCA_963849985.1. Classification (GTDB taxonomy): domain Bacteria; phylum Bacteroidota; class Bacteroidia; order Bacteroidales; family Prolixibacteraceae; genus Draconibacterium. The sequence goes on from CAWKJY010000026.1 coordinate 42,314, forward strand.
AACAGATGAAGGTCATATTATTATTTCACAGCAAGAATCACCAATATTTGAATTGGGAGACAATTTTGTAATAGCCGTTTTAACTAAAGTTACAGAAGAAGGTATTGCACCTTTTGAAGACGTGAGGGCAAGAGTAGAATTAAATGTTCTGAAAGAGAAAAAAACGGATTATTTGGTTAAGAAAGCAACCGATGTGGCCAATGGAAAAACCGATTTGCAGGCTATTGCACAGGATTTAAATACTGATGTTAAAAATGCAAGTAATGTAAGTTTTGATACTTACTCGGTACCTGGGCTTGGATTAGAACCTGCAGTTATTGGAAGTGTAGTTATGCTTGATGTGGATAAAATATCAAAACCAATTGCCGGAAACAGCGGTGTTTATATTGTGAAAGTTACTGCGGTTAATGAACAGGGAGATCAGAATTTAGCGGCAGAAAAATTACGGTTAGAACAAAGTTTAATCATGCAAGCTAGTTCCGGGGCCTACAATGCACATCGCGAAGTAGCAGATGTTGTTGATAAAAGATCAAAATTCTATTAGTATAAAACAAGTAATAAGAAAACCGTTTTCTTTATAGAAGACGGTTTTTTTATTCCCAAAAATGAAATCAAAATTTATGATTTTGGAAAGTAGAATAAAATATTCCAGCGATAAGTTTTTTGAACAGTAAATAAATTATTTCATTTTCTTTCCGCCAAATTGTTTTAAAGTGTAAGATTAACGTTTAATTTTATAGGCAGAAATTTAAGATAAGTAACTTAAAAATGAATAAAATGAGAAATATTCTTGTTCTTTTTGACCCTTGTGGTATTGTTTTCTTGTTCAGAATCGCCTAAACTTCCTGTCTTTAGTAGACGAGGCAAAATTTAAGACTGAACATGACGGTAAACCGGTTGACCTGTACACATTGAAAAATCAAAATGGAATGGTAGTACAGATTACCAATTTCGGTGCAAAAGTGGTAAGTATTTTCACGCCCGATAAAAATGGTAATTTTGGGGATGTTGTACTTGGTTTCGACTCTGCTGATGACTATTTCAATACCAGTGAAATTTATTTTGGTGCAACCATTGGTCGTTACGGAAACCGGATCGCGAAAGGACAGTTTTCGATAAACGATACAGTATATAACCTGGCAAAAAACAACGGTGAAAATGCGTTACACGGAGGGATAAAGGGTTTTTTTGCTGTGGTTTGGAATGCCAGACAAATTGATGATAAAACGCTGGAACTGACTTATCTTTCACCTGACATGGAAGAAGGTTACCCAGGTAATTTGGATGTAAAAGTGATTTATACATTAACCGATGATAACGAATTAAAAATTGAATATTTTGCAACAACTGATAAAGCCACTCCCGTGAACCTGACTAATCACTCTTTCTTTAATCTGGAGGGCGCAGGCAGTGGTGATGTAAAAAATGAAATTCTGCAAATAAATGCTGATTATTATACTCCTGTAGATTCCGGGCTAATTCCAACCGGCGAAATCGCTCCTGTAGAAGGGACACCTATGGATTTCAGGAAACCTACTGCAATTGGAGCTCGCATTAATGATGATTTTGAACAACTAAAATTAGGAAACGGCTATGACCACAATTGGGTATTGAATAAAGCGGAAAGTGGGCTTAACTTTGCAGCTAAAGTTGTTGATCCTGTTAGTGGTAGAACCTTGGAAGTTCATACCAATGAACCCGGGTTACAGTTTTATGGAGGAAACTTTCTTGACGGAACTGTTGCTGGTAAAGGTGGGAAAGTTTATGCATTACCGCTCAGCGTTGTGTCTTGAAACCCAACATTTCCCTGACAGTCCGAACAAACCAAATTTTCCGTCTACAATTTTGAAACCAGGCGATGAATATTATTCCATTTGTGTATATAAATTTGGAGTAGAAAAATAGACTTCAATTCATAATAAAAGATCAAGGCTCGGGCAACCGGGCCTTTTTTATTTTGATAGGTGTAGATTAAAAAACGGATTAGGTGCGTGTGGTATAAAACAGAAGTTTGTCGAAGTGGTAACTGGTTTCAGGTGTTCCTTCTTCCAACCGTGACATAAGGTTAAATTATTCTGCCTGCTGTACTTTTCAATGTGGAATTCCGATATCGTATTTTTCGGACAGGTATCTTGCTATTAAAGGAATTTCATTAACAAACAGATTTTCTCCAAACGAATTAAAATAGCTAAAATCGGTATTTCCGTCAATTTCCTTTTTATTGACAACAAGATTTGGACAACCCTGATTTTCTTCACCAACCAATTTAATAAGTTGTTTTCTTGGCCTTTCAAAATCAATATATTCAATTTCCAACAACTCCTTAAGTTTTGGATAGTAATTTATAACTCCATTTATCATTGCGTTTTCAGGGCAAAAATATTTGGTGTGGGCATCTCTGCTTTTATCAATAAAATCAGGTTTTAATAAAAATAACTTTGCCATTGTATTGGTTAATTTTGAATTAAACTGAATTTTCTAAAGATTGCAATGCATTTCTTTGGTTGTAATTTACAAAATTTACATGAATCAACCAGAATTTGAAATGTCAGGGTGTACCGATTTCCAATCAGGACAAAAAAGATTTGATAATTTAATACAACTATATAATTGAGAAATGCACAGAAAGATTGTAATTTAACGTGATAAATAAAAGTTTGACAAGCAAATTAGTGATGGCTAAAAAATCAATCATCGAAAATATACGGAATAAATCAGGGTTCATTTGTGATATGGATGGGGTGATTTATCATGGGAATAAGATTCTGAATGGTGTAATTGAGTTTGTATCCTGGTTAAAAGAGGAGAATAAGAAATTTGTTTTTCTCACCAACTCCAGTGCCAGAACCATTAAAGAGCTTCAGGGAAAATTATCGAGGATGGGCATTGATGTGGGGCCTGAACATTTTTATACCAGTGCGCTGGCAACGGCTTCTTTTCTTCAAAGCCAGAAACCAAACGGCAGCGCTTATATTATTGGAGATGCCGGGCTTATCAATGCACTTTACAATGCCGGATATTCAAGCAATAACATCGATCCGGATTACGTGGTTTTGGGAGAATCCAGATCGTACAATTATGAGGTGATTGAAAAAGCAGTTAACCTGGTTATCAACGGAGCCAAACTGGTTTGTACAAATCCTGACCTCAGCGGACCAATTGAAGATGGCATTACACCGGCTGCAAAAGCGCTTGTTTCACCTATTGAACTCGCTACCGGAAAGCAAGCCTATTTTGTTGGTAAACCAAATCCATTGATGATGCGGATTGCATTGAAAAAACTTGGTGTTCAGCGGGAAGACACCATAATTATTGGTGACAGAATGGATACGGATATTGTTGCTGGAATTGAAGCCGAAATTGATACTTGCCTGGTTTTATCTGGCATCTCAACCAAAGAAACAATTAAAGAATTTGCTTATCGTCCACATTATGTTTTACAGGGAGTAAATGAGATTGTAAAAGATTATTAGTAGAACCGATTTCTCTATTTTTTAATCAATAAAAATTTCAAGATTATAAAAAACTATTTTAAATTGGCGACATAAAATATTGATTATTATAATTATGTTTATATGTAATATTGATTACAAAGTTAAAACAAGGAGATTTACTATCTTTAATATGTTGTATTTTAATACTTTATATAAAATTTTTATCTGATTGTATCAAAAATATGTTATGAGTTTAAGGTTTTTACAAAACTGTAATATAAGATTCATATTTTACTATCTTTAGACCGGAATTTTTATTATTAAATCGAAATAAATTTGGAATCACTTTCAGAGAAACTGGCCAGGTTTAATGCCCCGCAACAATTGATGGCAGAGGGTATTTATCCTTACTTCAGGCCAATTGCTTCCGATCAGGGAACGGAAGTAATGTTAAACGGGAAAAAAGTTTTGATGTTTGGATCGAACAGTTATTTAGGTTTGACCAACCATCCGTTAGTAAAAGAAGCTGCAAAAAGGGCTATTGATAAATATGGTACAGGTTGTGCCGGGTCGCGTTTTTTGAATGGCACCCTTGATATCCATATTGAGCTGGAAGAACGACTGGCAAAATTAGTAGGGAAAGAAGCAGCATTGTGTTACAGCACTGGATTTCAGGTAAATCTTGGGGTTGTTTCGGTGCTCACAGGAAAAGACGATTTTGTGCTTCTCGATGAACTTGATCATTCTTCGATTATTGAGGGCAGCCGGTTGGCTTACTCAAAGGTGCTAAAGTTTGCCCACAACGATATGACTGCTCTTGAAAAGAAGCTGAAGATTTGTGAACCGGGGAGAGTTAAAATGATTGTTGTCGATGGCATTTTTTCTATGGAAGGCGATATTGTAAAATTGCCGGAACTGCTTGAAATGGCAAAGAAATACGATGCAATTGTTATGGTTGATGATGCCCACTCAATTGGTGTAATTGGGGAAAATGGGTCAGGTACAGCATCCCACTTTGGATTGACAAATGAGACTGATTTGATTATGGGAACCTTTTCAAAATCATTGGCCTCTCAGGGAGGTTTTATTGCTGCCGATAAAAATTATATAAACTACATTAAGCATTTTTCACGGTCGCTGATCTTTAGCGCCAGTATGACACCGCCTTCTGTTGCTACTGTTTTAATGGCGATTGATATAATGGAAAGGGAACCGGAACGTAGGGAAAAGTTGTGGGAAAATACAAGGTATGCGCTGGAAGGTTTTAAATCAATGGGATTTGATACCGGCAAATCAGAATCTCCAATAATACCTCTTTTTGTGCGCGACACAATGAAAGCGCTTAAAATGACACGAATGTTACTTGACGAAGGAGTTTTTGTTAACCCGGTGGTTTCACCCGCAGTTCCTAAAGAAGATTGCCTGATTCGGTATTCATTAATGGCTACACATACAAAAGAACAAATTGAGACTTCCGTCGAAAAAATTACAAAAGTTGCAAAAAAACTGGAACTCATTTCAGAAATGGTTGGTCGCTAATAATATACTTTATTTCGAAAAAGCGGAAATGTGAAAAAGGTAATTCTTATCACAGGGATTTCATCAGGTTTTGGGAAAGATACCGCATCGTTACTGGCAGGTGATGGGCATACTGTTTATGGTACCGTTCGAAGACCGACAGAGACGGATACTTTAGTTCATGTATTGAATATGGATCTTACCGATCCGGAATCGATTGATCAGGCAGTTAAAACCGTACTTAAAAAGGAAGGGAAAATCGATGTTCTGATCAATAATGCAGGAATGCATTCCGGTGGGCCTATTGAAACAATTCCTGTTGAAACAATTCGCTTACAAATGGATACCAATTTCATCGGGATGGTTTTGTTAACGAGGGCTGTTTTACCTGAAATGCGAAAACAAGGTGGTGGAACAATTATTAATTTTGGTTCCATCGGCGGTTTGATGGGATTGCCGTTTCAGGCATTTTATTCTGCAGGGAAGTTTGCAATAGAGGGTTTTAGCGAAGCGCTTCGGATGGAGGTTTCGGCCTTTAATATTAAAGTAGTAGTGATTAATCCCGGAGATTTTCATACCAGTAATTCACAAAATCGAAGGGGATATTTGGCACCTACCACTGAAAACGATCCATATACGACTCAATTTGAAAAAACACTTTCTATCATTGAAAAAGACGAAAGTAAAGGTTGGGATCCGGTTCGGTTGGCAAAAAAAATAGTAAAAATTGTTGAAAGTCCAAATCCAAAGCAGCGGTATATTATTGCTTCATTTGAACAAAAGCTGGCTGTGCTGATTAAAAAAGTATTACCTGGCAAAATCTTTCGCAAAATTCTTCAGGATCATTACGGGATTAAATAGAATTTTTGGTTAATCTGATTTAATTTTTTGAATATCCAAATTTGTTTATTTGGTGTTGAAAATTAAGATATGCACTAATCAATTATATTTGTTTTTCATAGACATGATAATGTGGTAGATTTAAGGAAGTTAATTTCGGCAATTACTTTTATAGGTGTTATTTTTCATGAATATGGCCATAAATTATTTTGCGATTTAACGGGCGTTAAAGTGGTTAAAGTTTGCTATTTCCGTTTTGGAAATCCTTCTGGTTACGTTGTTCATGAAAGGCCAAAGAGGTTTATTCAATCATTCCTTATTGCTGTGGGGCCGCTTTTATCCGGCGCATTCTTTTCACTGCTTTTTTATTTTCTCTCAAAGTCATTTTTATGGCAGGAATGGCAAAAATACCTGTTCCTTTGGCTCGGTGGTTCGGTAGCCATAAACTCATATCCAAGTGATAAAGATGCTGAAAGTCTGTGGCAGGATACAAACCGGCATATTAGCCGAAATCTTCTGGCAATTATTGGTTATCCCTTTGCAGTAATAATCTGGATCGCCAACAGCCTGCATATAATCTTTTTCGATTTGATTTATGCCGGGTTTTTGTATTATTTGGTTGAAAAGATTACTAAATAATCGTCCGACGACATATCCAATATCAAATATATAACACTCAATCTTCAAAATTTGGAAGTGGTTATTAAAAACTGCAGTAACAAAAAAGCCTTCCGAAATCTTCGAAAGGCTTATTATAGTTTTATTCAATTACTCCATAACCACTTTGCACGCTTTTAACCGGTTATCATAAAATGTTGGGATGTACAACATATTATTTGTACTAGTATAATCAATGTCAGCAGCATTAATTTCCTGTTCTCTTGTATCAAGTAATGTAATAGGTTCGCTTTCAGCAGGAATATAGAAAACTCTTCCCCGCCAGTCAGACGTGATATAATCGCCGTTTCCAACAGGAACAATTCCATCACCATGACCAAGGTCGGTTGCAATTATAGTTACGTTTCCGGTTGCCCAGTCGATAGATTTAAAGGTACTTCCGGAACTTGTTATCAGCAGTATTCGATCTTTTTCCCATAATAGGCCATTAAAATTTTCTCCGTCTTCACCTTTATATACTGATTCCACATTCCCGTTTTTTATTTTATAAATTACATTTGAATTATAACCGGAAACATAAACCGAACCATCATCTCCGACGGTGACATCATTTAGCCCGGGATTCCCGTCAATTTTAACTTTATCTACGATTTCTCCAGAATTCAGATTAATTTTCACCACTTCATCATTATCGGCTACATAAAGATTCTTTTCAAAAATTCCCATTCCTTTCGGACCGTTTAACCCTTTTGCCCACTTTAGGTCGATGATATTTCCCTGTATATCTACTTTCGAAATAAATCCGTTACCACTGTTTTCCGGCATATTCAGGTTCATGTTCGATACATAAAGCACATTTTCATCTTCATCAGCCAAAACCGACTCGGGAGTCTGGAGCAGCGTATCTGTTTGCCAGATCATTTCAAGTTTTACACTTCCACTTTTCTCAGCGTTTACTTCCTGTGTTTGATTCTTCTTTGGCGCGGAACCACACGACGCAAAAACTATTACTGTGGTAAGAATTATTAAATACTTCATTGGTTTAATTTTAAGTTAGTTAAATTCTAATTGAATGATATACTTAAATATACGGAGATTTTTCAATATGTTAAAACCCTGTCAATTTAAATTTTGTCACAGTTTTAATTATAGGAATTTTCCAATTTTGATTTTCGATGTAGTATGTAGAAAATTCAAATAAAAATATTCTAATCCATTTTCTGCATTTTCATCCTTAATTAAAGTAAATTATTCAATATTAGATAAATATAGTAGTCAGATTTTGAAAAAAGACAAAAAAGCCTTAATTTGTAGTTAATGTCAATATCGACAGAAACAATTATCAGTTGTATCAAATATGCTGATAATTAATTTGTGAGAGGAATTTTTAAGATGGTACTTTATGTAATGAAATGGGATGCCCACCCTGATAAATGGGAAGCTTATTTGAAATGGGCACAGACGGTTATTAAACGTACAACCTCAGTGCCCGGGGTTGTTGAGTTCAGGGCTTACCGACCAGCCACTGGAAGTTCACAAATTGTTGCTACATACGAATTTGCAGATATGAAATCATGGGCAGCATGGAATGGTAATGAAGATATGATAAAAGTTATGGAAGAGTTACACACCTTTGCATTAAATATCAGCACAGAATTATGGGGACCGTCATATGTTGTTCCAAAACCGATAAGACCATGAATGTACTCATAATTGAGAAAAACTGATAAGGGTAATTATTGATTACCCTTTTTTGATATTCATCAAAGGGGCGCCTGACAAAACAAAACGTTTTATTCTTGTTCTTTAATCTTTAAAAACACCATAATCAATCTACACTATATATTCTAAATCCGGCTTCTATTTTCCCGGGGAATATCGGTTGTATCTTCAAACATATAAACAATTGGTATTTAATAAGTTTCTGTGAAAATTGGATTCGAATCAGTATTTTGATTGTAAATTAGGACTAAACTAAACTGATACCCGTTTTGGGTATCAAAAATAATTAGCTTATGGTAGTAATTATAGCTTCTGCAATGCTTTTGCTGACGTTGTTGGTTTCGGTGATGATGTATTTAAGTTATCGTGATTTAAAACAGAATCGCTAAGCACGGTTCAGCAAATAAACACGGAAATATTCACTGGTTGTAGATTTGAGGTTATAAAACCTCAAAATAGGATGAATTGCCATTAACTGAGAAGCAGAACCCCGGAACATTAAACACATTAAAAATCTTTAAGCGATTTTTAAATACCCAATATCGAATATTCAATTCTCAATTTTCAAATTTAGGAATTGGCTTGGTATTGGCAGTTAGGATATAAGTCCGGGTGAAGCGGTTTCTAACCGCATTTTGGCGATTAAATATTTATCCAGAACCAAAGGAAACGAATATGGTTTAGGACCATCAAAATATTTGAATATATTTTTTCCCGAATCCTTTTTTGCAATGAACCAGAGGCTTTTTACTAATCCCAAATTATTCTTTCATTCTTAAGATCAATCATTTTAGCTTCTTTTAATTTTATATCACAATAAGTATTTTCGTTTACCTTGCAAGCTGTTCTTTTAAATGCGTGGATTAGTTTAATTTTATGGGTTTCAACAACTTCAGGTTTAAGTGCTAAATTCATCCCTTCATCTTTATGTTGTACACTTGAATAAAAAATTCCATCCAATTCTGTACCTCTCTTTAAAAATGAATCGTTACCCTTGGTGTCATACATATAATTTGCAAAAGCACAACTTAATACGTAGTTAGATTCTATATTTTTTGCATCCAGAAAAAATTCGTTCGAGATAAAATCTAATAATTTAAGTGGTATTTCTATTCCTTTGAGTAAACGATCCTTAATTAATGAAACATATTTATTGTAAAGATTTTTTGCTATAATATTTATATCTTTAATCTCTGAATGAATAGGAATTACTCCTACTCTTAAATCCTTCTGAACACTCCAAACACCCATAGTTGTGTATTCAAACTTTGGCCTGCAATTTTGTCTTGATATTTTTGAAACCTCAAAATACGCAGTGTCTTTATTGGTGCTACAATAGAAGATGCTCTGTCTTGGTTCATTTGCTCTACCATAGTTTTGAATCTTTTCAATATCTTTTATGTTTGTAAAATCATTAAGATCTTCAAAATAAATTTCATTTGACTTATTAATCCTTCCTCTATATAAAATCTCACCAATAGGAATTGTAAAAGTTGGGAATGGGAATTGATAATTATATATGACTTCTTTTATAAATTCATAGGATTTAATCGACTTATTTTTCGAATATTCTATTAAGAAATTATATAAAGGATTAAAGTCCATGTCAAATTTATAATAATTTCCTTTTTCTGTGGAATGTTTTTTTCATATAATAGTTTGGTTTAATCTTTTAGCTTTTTACAAATTTACAAAATACTAATCCCAATTATTCTTGTGTTGATAAAAACTGAATTAATCCAAACAAGTGTCACATCGAATCCAAAAACCTTCTTATTAATGCGGTTTGGAAACCACATCACCCACAAAAAAAGCCCTCCGAATTAACGAAAGGCGTCTTAAATCTTTATTCTTTGATCTTTGTTCTATAGAATGGTTACAATCAAATCATCACCAGCTTTCTCCACTTTGGCAAGCTTTTTAGCAGTGAGTCCTTTGATTGCTTTGTCCCATTTTTTATTGCTAAGTTCAGTTTGTTCTTTTAGAACATTCAAATCAACCGGCGAACTGAATTTTAGTAACTCCATAACCACTTTTTCATCTTCAGAAAGTTCAACAGCTTTCTTTTCCGGCTTCATCTGCGGGAAGAAAAGCACATCCTGAATGGAAGGACTGTTGGTCATAAACATGGTCAACCGGTCAATTCCCATTCCCATTCCCGAAGTTGGCGGCATTCCGTATTCCAGTGCCCGCAGAAAATCCTGGTCGATAAACATCGCTTCGTCATCGCCTTTTTCCGAGAGTTTTAATTGATCCTCAAAACGCTCACGCTGATCAATTGGATCGTTCAGTTCTGAATAAGCATTTGCCAGTTCTTTCCCGTTTACCATCAACTCAAAACGTTCGGTAAGTTCCGGGTTGTCGCGGTGTTTTTTGGTTAACGGCGACATTTCAACCGGGTAATCAATTATAAAAGTTGGTTGAATATAGTGGTGCTCACATTTTTCGCCAAAAATTTCGTCGATCAGCTTCCCTTTACCCATGCTCGTGTCGGTTTCAATGCCCAGCTTGTCGCAAATTTCGCGCAGTTCAATTTCCGATTTTCCTGAGATATCATAACCGGTATGCGTTTTAATGGCTTCTGCCATTGTCACCCGCGGGTAAGGCGCTTTGTAGTCGATAACATGTTCACCAAGCTGAACTTTTGTGGTTCCGTGTAAAGCCAGAGCAACCCGTTCACAAATTTCCTCGGTGAAACTCATCATCCATTTGTAATCTTTATACGCCACGTAAATTTCCATAACCGTAAACTCGGGATTATGGGTGCGGTCCATTCCTTCATTTCTGAAATCTTTAGAGAATTCATAAACACCTTCAAATCCGCCGACAATCAAACGTTTCAGGTAAAGTTCGTTGGCGATTCGCATATACAGCGGAATGTTCAGTGCGTTATGGTGCGTAATAAACGGACGGGCAGCTGCACCTCCCGGAATGGGCTGTAAAACAGGAGTTTCAACTTCAAGATAGCCGTATTCGTTAAACATTTGGCGCATGGTATTGTAAATTTTGGTGCGCTTGATAAATACGTCCTTCACCTGCGGATTTACAATTAAATCGACATAACGCTGGCGATATCTTTGTTCCATATCGGAAAAAGCATCGTAGGTTTTACCGTCTTTTTCTTTTACGATTGGTAGCGGACGAAGCGATTTATTCAGAACGGTAAGTTCCTTCACATGAATGGATATTTCACCCATTTGAGTTTTAAAAACAAAACCTTTCACCCCGATGATATCACCAATATCCAATAGTTTTTTAAAAACTTCATTGTACATGGTTTTGTCTTCTCCGGGGCAAAGTTCATCGCGATTTACATAAATTTGGATACGTCCTTTATGATCCTGTATTTCGGCAAACGAAGCTTTTCCCATTACCCGTTGGCTCATTAACCTGCCGGCAAGAATAACGTCCGGGAAATTATTTTTTTCTTCGCTGAAATTCTCTACTATTTCAGTTGTTGTAACATTCACGTGAAATTGTGCTGCCGGGTATGGATCGATTCCCAACTCACGCAACTTTTGAAGCGAGTTCCTTCTTATTTGTTCCTGTTCGCTAAGCCCTGTACTCATTATCTATACTCGTTATTTGATCGGCAAAGATATAAAAAAGTAAAGTTAAATTGTCGGCATTTTTATTGTGAGAATTATGCCCCTAATAAAAGAAAAGTTATATTCACGCCGATTTTTACAATTTGACAGTTTTAACTTAAACCAACAAAAAAACTAATTATTCAATTTTATCTGTAATGAACAAATTTTTTATATGCTTGTGGTTCATACTTTTGTCGTCTCCAATTTTTGCACAGCAAGCACAGAATTCCGAATCGTTAAGAAAAGATGCCATCCGTGTTTATATGGATGCCAATGACTTCATTAAACGTGAGATACCATTTATAAACTATGTACGAGATGTAAACGATGCCCAGGTATATATAATTGATGCTTTTGAGCAAGCAGGATCCGGAGGTTGGAAATATACTTATTATCTGGTCGGTCAGAATGAATTTGAAGGTATGAATGATACCGTTTCTGTTGCCACCCGTCCCGACGATACTGCGGATCAAAGAAGACAAAAACAGGTGTCAATACTTAAAATGGCTTTGATGCGCTATGTTGCACAAACACCGTTGGCTGCCTATATTGATATTAATTTTACAAGACCAATTGCTGACGAAGTTACCATTGATAAATGGAACAACTGGGTTTTCAAAACTCGCTTAAGTGGGCGTATTAATGAACAGAAAACCACTAAGTCTGGTAATTATAACGGTAGTTTCTCAGCATCGAGAATTACAAATAACTGGAAACTTATTTTCGATTTGAGCTATAACGAGAGTAATGACATTTTCAAAATCGATGGTGGTGAAATTAAAAGTGTCAATAGTTCCAAATCCTTTGATGGATTGGTTGCAAAAAGCTTAAGTGATCATTGGTCTTTTGGCGGAACTACGGAAATTACGAATTCATCGTTTAAAAATTACAATGTTAATTTTGAGATTATGCCATCCATTGAATACGATGTTTTTCCTTATTCTGAATCTACCCGAAGACAATTAAGAGTGATGTATTCGGCGGGATTTGTTTACAATGATTATATGGATACGACAGTTTACAATAAACTAAATGAAAGTCTTTGGGCGCATAAATTCACAACTACTTATAGTGTGATTCAGAAATGGGGTTCAATTAACGTAGGTTTGGAATGGCGTAATTACATTCATGATTGGACACTTAATAACCTGTCTCTCTCCGGAAATATGGAATTCAGAATTACGAAAGGGTTAAGTCTGACTTTGGGTGGCGGGGCATCGTTAATTCACGATCAAATAAACCTGGTTTTAACAGGTGCAACAGAGGAAGAGATACTTACAAAACAAAAAGAGTTGGAAACCAACTATTCATATTATACCAACTTTGGAATTACTTACACATTTGGTTCGATTTATAATAACGTGGTTAATCCTCGTTTTAGTAAATCTAACCAGGGTGGGATGTTTTTCTTTTAATCGCAAAGAATACCTTTTAAATTACAACGGAATCAGTTGAGGTTTGGGAACTTTTTAATTAATCCTCTTTTCAGAACAAAAACAGATTTTTCTCAACATAGGATATTTGTTTTATTAATCGTTGGGCATTTTGTATCTTCGACAAGTTTTTTGAATGGAATCAAATATACTATATGGAGAGAGTCTGGAATTTGAAAAAACAAGGTGATTCGAACGATGTGAAGCACTTGTCAGCAGCATTGAATATAAATATGGTGCTTGCAAGGTTGCTGGTTCAGCGTGGAATAAAGACCTTTAATGAAGCCAAAGCTTTTTTTCGTCCCCGGTTAAGTGATCTCCATGACCCATTCCTGATGAAAGATATGGATAAAGCGGTTGCTCGTTTGGAAATTGCCATTGCCAATAAAGAAAAAGTGATTGTTTACGGCGATTATGATGTGGATGGGACTACTTCTGTTGCTTTGATGTATTCTTTCCTGAAATCGCGAATTGAGTATATTGAATATTATATTCCCGATCGTTACAGTGAAGGTTACGGGATTTCTCCCAAAAGTATTTCTTATGCAATTGATAATGGTTATACATTAGTGGTCGCGCTGGATTGTGGGATAAAAGCCGTCGAAAAAATTGCAGATGCAAAAAGCAGGGGACTCGATTTTATTATTTGCGATCATCATAATCCTGATAATGAAATTCCGCCGGCAGTTGCTGTTCTTGATCCCAAGCGGGTGGATTGTACTTATCCGTATAAAGAACTTTCGGGTTGCGGAGTAGGGTTTAAATTGCTTCAGGCATTCTGTCAAAAAAACAATATTGAACAGGAAGAAATCTACGACCTGCTCGACATGGTTGTTGTAAGTATTGCATCCGATATAGTCCCGATCACCGGAGAGAACCGTGTGCTGGCATACTATGGTTTGAAAAAGCTGAATTTTAATCCCGGTATTGGTTTACAAACCATTATTAATCTGGCTGGAATAGGGGACACTGAAATTACCATCAGCGACATTGTTTTTAAAATAGGCCCGCGGTTAAATGCATCAGGAAGAATAGAACACGGGAAAAAATCTGTTCAGATATTGGTTTCTGAAGATGAGGAAAAGTCAGATCTAATTGGGGAGGAAATTGACTCTTTTAATGAAATAAGAAAAACACTCGATCGTGATATTACACAGGATGCAATTGAAATGATTGAGAAAAGCGAAGAGTTGAAAAACATGAACAGCACCGTTTTGTATAACCGCGACTGGCACAAGGGTGTTGTTGGAATTGTAGCATCCCGTGTTACTGAACAGTATTACCGACCAACAGTTATTTTAACGGAATCCAATGGACTGGCAACCGGTTCTGCACGGTCGGTTCGCGATTTTGATTTGTATGAAGCAATAGGCCAATGCAGCGATTTGCTGGAATCATACGGAGGACACATGTATGCCGCCGGATTAACGCTGAGAATTGAAAATGTTTCAGCTTTTAGAAAACGGTTTGAAGAGATTGTTACTAACCAGATAACCAGCGTACAGCAGATTCAGTCAATAGATGTTGATACAAAAATTACTTTGAGTGAAATTACTCCAAAATTTTATCACATCTTAAGACAATTTGCGCCGTTTGGTCCTCATAATATGACCCCAATTTTTGTTACCGAAGATGTTTTTGATGCCGGGACCAGTCGGTTGGTAGGGAAAAATCAGGAACACATTAAACTTGATTTAGTAGAACCAGATGTAAACTCAGGTATTTTTCCGGGAATTGCGTTTAACCAGGCGCAAGCTTTTGAAGCGATAACTTCAGGCACTCCGTTTGACATTTGCTATACCATCGTGGAGAATGAATATCGTGGTAAAACAAGTTTACAACTTTATATCAAAGACATTAAAATCCGGGATATTTTTTAATAATATTAGCTTTCAAATAAGGGACTTTTAATTAGCTGATCAAGCGAAGAAACAATATTTGTTCCTGTAGTTTTCAACCGTTCTTTCGACTGGTGTCCGTCTGCAACCAAAATACATTCGATACCAAGTTCACGGGCAACTTCAAAATCATGAATTGTATCGCCAATAATCTTTGCATCGTTTTTTTCAATCTGAAATTCTTCAATTAACTGCCTGCCTCGTTCAATCTTGGAAACTGCGTAATGATCATTCAACCCGGCAATTCCGTCAAAATAGGAAAGAATTCCATTATAATCGAGTGTTTGTTCCAGCATATTCTGATGCATGGCAGAAAGCACAAACTGGCGAATTCCTTTGTCCTTAAAATATTGAAGTACGCGTTTAACAGCCAGGTGAAGCGAGCAGTTTTTAACGTTTTTCTCGTAAAGATCGATGAATTCATGAGCCGGAATTGAGAAATCCTCTTTGCTGAAATCGAAGCCAACTGCCTCGTAATAATCTTTTACCGGAAACGAAAATACTTCCTTATAAACTTTTTTATTTAACAAAGGTAAATTTCTCTTTTTCAACAAAACATTAATACTGGAAATACAGACATCCAGATCGTTTAGTAACGTTCCGTTCCAGTCCCAGATAATTGTGTTCATTTAATATTTGTCACTTTTAACTTGTTGATTACCGGGTTGGCATATAGTTTCAGAAACCGTTCCTGGATGTCGGTGATTGGGAAATCAATATGAATCATGGCCTGTTCAACCATCATTTCGAATCGTTTTTCTTCGGCATGGGTATATTTGTTTTTAAACCGGTGCTCCTGCATCAGCATGTCATAAGCGATAAAATTGTTGGGCCAGAGTTTATAGTTGGAATAAATTTGAGAGTCAATTCTATTGGCAATTTCTTCAATAATTTTGTTTTGTTCTTCCTTGGTTTTTGCTTCGTGAGGTAAATCGTCCAGATTGAGTGGTATGCCAAACGAAAAACGCATTCTTCCTTTTGGATTAAACATTCCCATCGACATGCTTTTCAGATCATCTTTGTTGGTTTTTTTCTCACCATAATGTTCTTTTTTAATCAGCTCTTTTAATTTGGCCAAACCACAGGGTTCTATCTCATAAGATATGGAAACCGGCACAATATTCAGTTCTTTGAATCCCTCTCTAATACAATCATTGTTACTCATGTTCATCATTTTGAGCACACTTAGCTGGGTCTTGTCAAAACCGTCTTTTGTTCTTCCTTCCTTTTGAGCAATCCACACCGAGACTTTGTCTTCCGTTATCGATTTGCGCATGAAATGAGAAACTTTTTGCGACGCTTCCATTAGCTCACGTGGAGGAAGATTACGCTTAATTACAAAAGCGCCGTTAAGTTTCACAGCATGTTCTATCCACTTGTATAATAAGAGGTTATTGCCAATTGCAATCAATGTGGTATTCATCCCTTTTTCAAAAATGAGGTAATTGAGCAACGCTGCATCCAGAATAATATCACGGTGATTGGAAATGAACAGGTAAGGTTTCTTTTTATCCAGCTTTTCAACGCCTGAATAGGATAACCCATTTGATGTTTTGTTAATGATCATTCGCAACAGGTCGTAAATAAAAGTGCCCTGCAGTTGCTTGATGGATTTAACCATGCGAAGCTGAAGTTTCACCATTTCAACTTTTGGGCGAAACTTAAAAACATGAGCCAACACCTCATCAAAAACAGGGTCCTTTACCATCAACCTGATCTTTGATCTTGCTTCTTTATCGGTGTACGGGCGAATATCATCAAAATTAAATTCAGACATAATTACAGCTGTAAACTCGGCAAAGTAAGGCAATCTGTTTTATATTTTCAACCGAAGCTGAAATTTTAATTCAGTTTTATTATTGCCTGAGATTTCGTTGTAGCCTGAACTGATTGTATTTCGGTCGTTCCAGTGGGTGTTGGCAATTTTAAACCAAATGTCGATTTTTTTAGATATTTTGTAGTTCAGATTTAAGTAAGCTCTATATCCTTTTCCATAGTAGGCCGGAATTGAAAATGTATAAAGTAAGTCATTTTCGTACGCGTAAATTCTTGAATTATAGCCATTTGTTGAAAACAATGCAATTCTGAATATCGTTTTTAATGGAATTTTATTTGGTGCAAAACCAATGTCCTGAAAAACCATTAACCCGTTTTCTTTTTCTAAACCGGAATAGATTGATTCTTCTATACGGGTTTTTAAAGTAAGCTGTTCGAAAGGTTTTAGCTGAACATGAAACCTGATTCGTTGTATTTTTTCAGGCAGGTTTTTGTATCGCTCTTCCGGACTGAATTTTTGTTCTTTTTCTTCGTTTTTGTATCGAAAATAAAATTGGAATTTATCTGAAAAGACTACTGAAGCCTGTGCAAAAATATCCCATCCCTGTGCCGGGCCGGCTGTGGAATAATTGAACCATTCTGATTGGTAAAAATCGGAATAGGCATTTATCGTTACGTATTTTACAGGTAGAATTTTAGTGCCAAAATATAATCCCGGTTTCATTACTGATATTGCTTCCTTCGGCAAAAGTATTGGCCCACAAAGCGTGATAATTTTTGTCGAAATGGCGAAATAATAAGTGAGAATCCAAGTTGGTCGGTGAGATTCGCAATTGCTCCCTGAAGAAAAGCTATTTCCCGATAGATTTTGATCGTGCAGCTTCTCCAAACAACTGGTATTTCCCTCTGCTGAAAAGGTAATTTAATCCGCCTGTATAATTTTCATTTCCAGAAAAACGAAACTTCTGATAAAGTTGTGTGCCTTGTGCATAGGGCAAATTAAACTGTTCGTAAACAAACGTGGCTCCAAGTTTCAGATAACGAAATGTATATCCTGCAACTCCGCCGGTCAGTAGTGCGTTTCACTGATTTCTCATCTTCGATTTCACTATCGGTGCGATGATAACCTGAAGTTTGCAAACTGGTAAATTCTAGATTTCCGTTCTCCGAAATGATTTGATTGGCATCCGTATTTTTTGAAGAATAGAACAAATTCAAATTGGCTTTTCCCCATTTAAAACTGGTTGAAACTCCCCTGAAAAAGAAATTTTCATCCACTGAAGTGTAAGGGCGAACCCCTTGTGAAGTTTTTAAAATATCAAGTGTGTAAACCGATTTGCCGGTTGTAAATCCCTGCCAGAGAACCAACCCTTGCCCCGATCTTACAATAAAATCTCCAACAGTAATATTTTGAACCGGTCCTTTAAAATTTAAACTGACGTGTCCGGAATAAAAGTCAAATCCGGTTTTATTAGATCCTTTAAAAAATGCTTCTCCCGGATCTTTCTCGGCTGTGATTCCTGCAGAAAAACGATCACTTGCTTCAAATCGGTAGCGGGAATAATAGCGAAAACGATTTCCTTCATAAGGTTTCTCTCCGTCTTCATTCATTTTGATATCCGCGTGCTTTTTGCAGCGTTCCCAAAGTGCGAAGTAAAAGTTGCTGATCAGTATATTTAAAAGATTCTGAAAATTTTTCCTGCGTCTCTTCTTTAGGTCCAAACCAAATAAAAAGGTTTAGTTTATTTAATAAATCAGGAGTAAAACCGTCGATAGTATTTAACTCATAAATCGAATAAACCGGCCCAAACTCACTGAGTGTAATTCAGCAGGTTTTGAATTTGAATATCATTTAAAAGATAAAGTTTCGATAATTCAGCTTCATTTGTTGTATTTATATTTATTGGATGTTCAGCATAATATTCCAGGTCTTCAATGATCAGGCTGGCATCTGTTTCTTCATCAAGATTTTCTACTTGAGATTCAATAATAGCTTCAAGCATTTTTGTTTTATCCGTTTCCTGAGCAGCGCAAAAGGAGGATAGAAAAATGAAAATTATAAGCCATATGTAAATCAGTTTTCTCATGATTAGAAATCGAATTGTAACGAAACTGACGGCGTAATTCCGAGATTTCCGTGATATCCAAAACTAATGTCAGTAGTAAGCTTGCCAATCGTGTAGCCAATGCCGGTTGTGTAATTGACAGGTTTCCCAGAAACGCCAAAACGAAGCGCCAGATTTTTAGCTGGGGAGAATTCAATTCCACTTTTAACAACTGTCGGCAAGTTTGAACTTTTTTGTGTTTCAATAATTACCATTACCGATTCTGCAAACTGGTAGTGACCGCCTAATCGGAAAACAACTGGCATTTTTTCTTTGCCCTGAAATGTTTCAATACCAGCTTTAACCGGATTGAAAATGTGTGCTCCAAGAAAAAGATTTTTTGCGGGTTGGTAAATAATGCCTGTCTCAAAAGTGAAAAAGCCCTTTGAACGTCTGTTTTCAGGAAAGCGATGCGAAAAATAATCGAGTTGAATTGCAGCTTTTAATTTTTTTGTAAGTAGCAGTGCATAAGCAAGTGCATATTTATTTTCTTTGAAGGCTCCTTTTCCGAATTGATAGAAACTAACGCCAAAACAACCCCGATTTACTGGTAATAATATTGAACCTGCTGCCAGCGAAAGCTCATCTACCATATATCGGGATTCATAATAAAAACCGGCAGTTACATTATTCCAGTCTGCAATTCCAGCCTGGTTGTGAAAAGTGCTCCATAAATCAGAAACCGAAACAAAAGCATCCGATAGCGCGCGTGAACGGGCACCAACAGGATGATCCTCAATTGAAAATGCAATAATGCAGAGAATCAGGAAGCTAACTGTTAACAAAAATTTTTTCACTATAAATCAGAAGAGACGGATTAACCGTCTCAACTAATTTACAAAAAATATTTTATTTGAACTTATTTGAATATTCTTGGAGCAAAATCATTCAGCGCCCGGCGCCATGTAAGCCATTCGTGTGCAGTTCCTTGTGATTCATGATAAACGACATTTTTTATACCATGAGCTTTAAGTGCATCAACTGATTGTTTGGCTCCGGGCCCTTCTTCGCTACCGGTGCTAATAAAAAGCAGGTTCATTTGTTTATCGAAAGCTGCCGCATCTTTGAAAACGCCATTAAATGCTGTTTCAATCATACTATTCATGTCAGGCTGAGCATTTCCGGTATTATTTCCTCCTCTTCTCATTCCAAGGAAAAATCCACTAAAAGTACCCATCCAGGCAAATTTGTCCATATTGGCAAAAACAGTGCTTGTAGTTTGACCACCACCTCTTGATAAACCTGCCATTGCCCGGTTCTGACGGTCAGTTTTAGTGCGGAAAGTTTTATCGATATATGGAATCAGGTCATTAACGAAAATTTGCGTTACATCATTTGTTTTTGCTTGTCGAACATCGGGATTGGTTTGAATATCACCATCAGGCATTACAATAATCATCGGAACAGCTTTGCCTGCTGCAATCAAACCGTCCATAATATTGGCCAGGTGTCCCTGGTTCGACCATCCGTTTTCATCTTCACCCCAACCATGAACAAGGTAAAGCACCGGGTATTTTTTTGTTGGATTGTTGTTCATATTCTGCAGGAACATAAACATTGATATGGCGTTCCAATCCATTTAGCTCAGACCAGTAATAAATTGAGTGAATCTGTCCGTGAGGAATATTTTTATTGAATCGATAATAGTTGCCTTCCGGTCCTTCCGGAATTTCAATGCCCGAAGATTCCCAGTTACTTCCAAAATAGGTTTTGGTGTTTCGATCTGTTACTGCGACACCATCAATCAATATGGCGTAATAATGAAATCCCACTACAAGTGGATCGGTGGTAATTGTCCAAACACCATTTTCGTCCTTTTTCATTTCTTTATCTCCACCCAATTGTAACTTAACCGAAGTTGCAGTTGGCGCTACTACTCTGAAAATAGCCTGACGGGTTTGAGCATTCACGGCTGGATATTGAGATAAGAAAATATTACATGCAGATGGTTTGAAACCTTCGGGTAGCGGGTCCTGCTCTTGTCCGCGCATAACTCCAGCAAACTGCGCTGACGCTATTCCGCAAATAATAATTGCAGATAAAGTGAAAATTAGCTTTTTCATATTTTTGTTTTTGGTTATCTGTTTATTTAAGGATTATATCGTTTCCCAAGAATAAGTGTATCCCCTGAATCATCAACCTCATAAATTTGCGGTTTACGACCATTCCCTGCATCATGGTGAACAATGTAAAGTCGTTTGCCTTCAAATGTAGTAAATAGCATTCCGTGGCCGGAATTGTCTCCTTTAAAAGCATCTTCCTCCTGAATCCAGGGACCTTTAATTGACCCTGATTCTGAATAAGCAATTCCCTGTGCATAACGGTTTACTCCCCAACTTGACCATAACATTCCAAGTTTTCCGGTTTTTGTCCTGAACATTTGAGGTCCATCGGTAACCCACCCCGGCATTTTTAAACCAAAGGTAGCCTCGCCAATGCTGTTCATTTCTTTTGACCAGGGAGCTTCACTGGCACGGAAAATCGTAGTTGGCTCAGCAGTCCGGTGAGTGAGGTCTTTCGATAATGGCATATAAGCCATAGTTCCGTCAATTAATTGAGTCCACTCGTGAACGAATACCATATAAGTAGTGTCATTTTCCTGATAAAGTGTTCCGTCGATAATATCCCAATCTTCCGGGCCAAGACAAAAATCATGATCCTTAACCAACGGTGTATAAGGTCCTTCAGGTGAATCTGATACCAAAAGCTGAGTTTGATTTGTTGGAACGTTATATCGGCGCGGAACATTTTCAATGAGGTTGCTGTGGTCGCTCCAGGTACCGGCATAATAATATTTATTTCCAATATGGCTGAATCTCGGCAGCTGCAACAAAAAGCCCGTTCATCCAGGTTCCAGTCAAGTCTATAATGGAATAAGGACCTGTCCACATTTTTAGGTCTTTGCTTTTGTAAAGACGACCACCTGTGCCCGTTAAATAGTAGGTTTTAGTTTTTTCATCAGGATAAATAAAAGGATCACTCATGGACATATCATCCAGTGAAACAGTTTGGATTTCAGGTTCCGGGCGTGGGCGCGGAGCAGGTCTTGGTGTATTAGCACCTGAAGGCGGCCGCATACCTCCAAAATTTCGCTGTCCCGGATTTGCAGGAGGTGCCTGTTCTCCCGGAAGGACTTTTTTCTTTGTTGTTTGGGCTGTAGTTTCATTTGAGTTGCATACCATTAATGACATAGCAAAAACAGCAATAAAAACAAAAAATAATTGTTTCATGATGATTTGAATAATTTTAATGATTGTCTTATTATCTTTTAAAAATTTATAGTCTCAAATTTACAAATAAAGCAAGCGTAAAAAATACATTTAAAAACACATAATTTGTTTTTACACAGCAAGGTTAAACTGCGTTCAAAATCAGTAAAAATTAGTAGTTCAACTTCTTGCAGCTTTAAGGTCAATTTGTTTTGAACTTATATTTTACTTCAGAAAGATCCTTATTAGCTTGTACAATTTTTTGTTTCAATCCTTCCTTATAATCAATTAGTTTTTGCATTAGTTTTTCATCACCTGTGGCCATCATTTGAACAGCCAAAATAGCCGCGTTCATTGCTCCGTTAACAGCCACAGTGGCTACCGGAATTCCGGGAGGCATTTGTAAAATTGCCAAAATAGAATCAAATCCCGAAAGACTTGCATTTATAGGAACGCCAATGACCGGAACCGGGGTCATTGCAGCTATTACTCCGGGCAAATGTGCTGCCATCCCGGCACCTGCAATAATTACTTTAATACCGCGGTCTTTTGCCCCTTTGGCAAATTTTTCAACTTCTTCCGGCGTGCGATGCGCTGAAAGTGCGTTTATTTCGAACGGCACTTCAAATTCATCCAATAGTTTTGCCGCTCTTTCCATTACACCCAAATCGGATGTGCTTCCCATAATAATGCTAACTTTTGCGTTCATGTTTTGTAGTATATATTTTCAGATCAATGAATTGTTTTGTTAATTTGTGCCTTTAATTTTCAATTGGTGAAAATAAGGCAAATTATCAACTTTTAAAAATCCATTTACAGAACATGAAGCAGGTGCAAATTCACGATAAATTGTTTGAACTTTATCTACCGTATGAAAAAATCAGGGCTGTGGTAGGGAAAATGGCGGATCAAATGAATGCTGATTTAACTGGGAAGAATCCACTGTTTCTGTGCATTTTAAATGGATCATTTATGTTTGCTGCTGAACTTTTCAAACGTATTAACATGGTAGAAACAGAAATCTCTTTTGTTAAGCTTGCATCATACAACGGCGACAAAACTACGGGTAAAATAAAACAACTGATCGGACTGAATGAAAACATTGAAGGTCGCACCGTCGTGATACTTGAAGATATTGTAGATACAGGGATTACAATTGATCATATTAGTGAGCAGTTGAAAGAGCTAAATCCAAAAGAAGTCAAAATTGCTACGTTGCTTTTAAAACCGGATGCACTTCAGAAAAAAGTTCAACTGGATTATATAGGTTTGGAAATTCCGAATGATTTTATAGTAGGATATGGTCTGGATTATAATGGTTATGGCCGTAATCTTTTGGATATATATTCTGTAATTAATAATTAAAAACCAAAAATGATATGTTAAACTTAGTATTATTTGGTCCTCCCGGAGCTGGGAAAGGCACACAAGCTGAATTTTTGATCGACACATTTAAATTGGATCATTTATCTACCGGCGATTTGCTAAGAAGCGAAATGGCTGCCGGAACAAAGTTAGGTCTGGAAGCTAAAAATTACATGGAAAAAGGAGAACTGGTTCCGGATGCAGTTGTAATTGGAATGATAAAAAGCAAACTGGAAAGCAACAAAAAATCAAACGGTTTTATTTTCGATGGATTTCCAAGAACAGTTGATCAGGCAAAAGCGCTTGATGAATTGCTTGACAAAAACGGTACTCCAATTAGTGCGATGTTAAGTCTGGAAGTAGAAAAACAGGAACTGATCAACCGGTTGCTTAATCGTGGACAAAGTTCAGGCCGTGCAGATGATCAGGACCAGTCGGTTATTGAAAACCGAATTAATGTTTACAACGAAAAAACACTTCCATTAATTGAATATTACAAACCGAAAGGCAAACATTTCGGTATAAACGGAATGGGTTCGATTGATGATATTGCAGGTAGATTGAAGGAAGTGTAATTGAAGAATTATAACGCTTTTTAGTGTCATTTCGAATCTGAAGTATGAAGATGAGAAATCTGTTTATTAAGAGATTTCTTTCTATCGTTCGAAATGACATAAGAGAGTGAAAGAAAAAAGTAAGGAATGGCTGAATCGAATTTTGTAGATTATGTAAAAATTCACTGTAAATCAGGGAATGGCGGAGCCGGTTCAGCCCATTTACGTACAGAGAAGTTTGTTCCCAAAGGTGGTCCTGATGGTGGCGACGGTGGTCGCGGAGGCCATGTTATCCTGCGAGGGAACGAACACACATGGACATTACTTCACCTAAAATACAAAAGACATGTTTCCGCCGGGAATGGCAATTCTGGTGGAAAGCAGCGAAGCACCGGCGCGGATGGTGAAGATGTTATTCTGGACGTTCCGTTGGGAACCATTGCCCGCGATGCTGAAACAGGTGATTTTATTTTTGAAATTACACAACACGGGGAAACAAAAATACTGATGGAAGGTGGCCGTGGCGGACTTGGAAACGACCACTTTAAAACGGCTACCCACCAAACTCCGAGGTTTGCACAACCCGGTGAAGAGGGTATTGAAGGTTGGCGGATTTTGGAGTTGAAAGTGCTGGCAGATGTAGGTCTTGTTGGATTTCCGAGTTCAGGAAAATCCACATTGTTATCGGTTGTGTCGGCGGCTAAACCGAAAATTGCGGAATATCATTTTACAACGCTTGTCCCTAATTTAGGAATTGTAGGGCACCGTGAACTACAATCATTTGTGATGGCCGATATTCCCGGTATTATTGAGGGAGCGCATGAAGGAAAAGGACTTGGTCTGCGTTTTCTGAGACATATTGAACGAAATTCGATGTTACTTTTTTTGGTGCCGGCAGACAGTAAAAACCATTTAAAAGAATACAAAATTTTGCTGAATGAACTGGGTAAATATAATCCTGAATTGTTGGATAAACAGCGGTTTCTTACCATCAGTAAAGCCGACATGCTGGACGATGAATTAATGGCAGAAATCAGTAAGGAACTAAAAGGAATTCCGCATTTGTTTTTTTCGTCGGTAACGGGGAAAAATCTGCAACAGCTAAAAGATAAAATCTGGGAAATTTTAAACAGTTAAATGGAGTGGTTTCAAAAAATAATTGAACTTGACAAAGAATTATTCCTGTATTTAAACGGGTTCTACAACGATTACTGGGACACCGTAATGTTGCTGATAACCCGGAAAGAAACCTGGTATCCATTTTATCTGATCATCATTTTTTTTACTATAAGAAATTATCGAAGCAAATCGTGGCTTGTAATTCTTTTTCTGGCACTTACCATTTTGGCATCCGACCAACTATCGTTATTAATTAAAGAGACGGTGCAACGGTTAAGGCCGGTTTACGAACCTGATATTGAGAATTTGGTGCACAATGTGCTCCGAAAAGGAGGTTTGCATGGTTTTGTTTCGTCACATGCAGCAAATTCGTTTGCAATTTTTGTCTTTACTGCGCGCGTATTTAAGAATCGGGGATATTCAATTCTTCTGCTGTTTTGGGCGATTCTTATGTCATACTCCCGTATTTATTCTGGCGTCCATTATCCTCTCGATATTATTGGTGGTGCGCTTGTTGGCTGGGGTCTTGGTTATGGATTTTTTAAGGCTTTGATTTTTACCGAAACACATTTCTTTTTAACCCGAAGTCCCAGTATTGAAAAAACAGCGTTAAACAGAGAACAATCCGGGGTAATTCTGATTGTATTTTTCACATTGATGTCAACCGTTTTTATTACTTCCGGCATACTTCATTACTACGGATACCTTTAATATGAGAACGTCATCAACCAAATTTTATCAGGAGAAAAAAGAAATCTTTTCTGACGAACTAATTTCGGTTTCCCGACAATTGAAACGATTTGGCTGGTATCGTTTTTTTGCTTTCATTTTAATTTTTGTTCCGCTGTTTGTTTTAGGTTGGCAGTGGTATTCCGGTTTATTGTCGGTGATTTTTTTAGTTATTTTCTTTTTCCTTGTTAAGAAGAATATTCAACTCGATTTAAAAAAGCGAAAACTCACCTTGTTGATAAAGATCGCTGAGGAGGAACTGCTTGCCCTCGATCATAAGTTTTCGCATTTTAAAGATGGGAAGGAATTTTTAAATACAGATCATTTTTTCTCATACGATCTCGATCTTTTCGGCGAAGGGTCACTGTTTCAGTATTTGAACCGAACATCAACAATTGGTGGAACTGAAAAATTAGCCGACTGGCTTATGAAGCCATTATTGGAAAAATCAGAAATAGAAAGTAAACAAGCTGCGATTGGTGAATTATCTAAAATTCCCGAATGGCGATTACTTTTTCTTGCTGAAGGAAAATTGTTTGAAGAAACCAGCAAGATGAACAGAGAAATGAAGTCGTGGTCGGATACAAACCTGCAGCTAAAAAATGCAAAACAAATCAGATTGGTTTTATATATCATTCCTGCTATAACACTGCTTACATTTATTCCGGCTATAATTTCCGGAAATTATTCACTTACGTTATTGATGGTTCTTATCCAATGGGGCATCATGTATTTTTTTCGAAAAAGAATTAATCAGTATTATGAATTTTTTGGTCAGAAATCGGAGTTGCTATTCAAATACATGCAATTGTTGCGATTGATTGAAACGCATGAATTTAGCGCAGATTACCTGAATGAATTGCAGGCGAAAGTGTTAAAGCCGGTTTCGGCGAGCCATGTTTTTAGCAAGTTGCAAAAATTGGTTAAAGAGTTTGATTACCGCGGGAATATATTGATTGGCATCTTTCTTAATTCACTGTTTCTTTGGGATATTCGATGCGTTTACCGGCTTTGGAGCTGGCAAAACAAGCATCACAAAAAGTTTTCGGAGTGGCTGGATGTTATTGTCGAAACGGATGCTTTAATTAGTCTTGCCAACTTTGCACAAAACAACCCGGAATATGCTTATCCCGAAATTGAAACGGATGATTTTTTGTTTCATGCAGAAAAATTGGGACACCCGCTGTTGAATCCCAGGAAAAGAATAACCAATGAATTGGAAATAAATGGCTGGTCGAAAATATTGATTATAACCGGAGCGAACATGGCAGGTAAAAGTACTTTCCTGCGCACAGTGGGGGTGAATTTTATTTTGGGAAGAACAGGGGCACCGGTGTGTGCTTCAAAGATGAGATTTACTCCGGTGGCAATTTATACCAATATGCGAACTACCGATTCGCTACTCCTCGATGAATCTTATTTCTTTGCCGAACTGAAACGTATAAAAGGCGTTTTGGATCGTCTGCAAAACGGAGAACCGATATTTGTTATCCTCGATGAAATGTTAAAAGGAACAAACTCAATTGATAAATTAAATGGCTCAAAAGAATTAACACGCAGGTTATTAAAATACAATTCGGTTTCGCTGATTGCAACACACGATTTAAAACTCAGCGAAATGGAAAAAGAATTCCCGGATCAAATAAAAAATCGTTGTTTTGAAATTCGGATTGAGAATAATGAAATGGTTTTCGACTATAAACTTTCTGATGGTGTAACAAAAACCATGAACGCAACTTTTCTGATGAAAAAGATGGGGATCATTTGATTGTGTCACTGAAAATTCCAAGCTTTTCATAAACAGGCCGTATCGCTTTTTGCAATTTGGGCAGTTTGCTGAAATAAAAAGCAGCACCAAGAACACAACAAATTCCACTGATAGAAAGGGTTGCAGGTGTTCCGATAATTTTTGCCAACCCGCCTGCAATTAAACTTCCAAAAGGTGCAGTTCCCATAAAGGCCATGGCATAAAAACTCATTACCCTCCCGCGTTTATTATCATCAACAACCGTTTGAATAACCGTGTTGCTCGATGCCATCCCAAGCATCATTCCCGCGCCTGTAATTATCATCATCAAAACGGATAACCAAAAATTCCGGGTAAAAGAAAGAAGTATTAATCCTGCTCCGAAAACAGATGCTGCAAAAGGAATGAGTTTTTCCAATCCAGCGGCATTTTTTCGCGAAGCCAGGTAAAGCGCTCCCGACAAGGCTCCAAGACCTGATGCACCCATTAAAAACCCAAAAGTGTCAGAACTTCCATGAAGAACTTCTTTTGCAAAAACCGGCATTAATACCGAATATGGCATTCCCATCAAACTAACCATTGCCAGTAACAAAATGATAAATTTAACGGGCATAAAACCAAATGTATATTTAAACCCTTCTTTTAATTCATCAAAAACCCTGGCATTCCTTTCGATTCTCTTTTTTGGGATGACTTTCATTTTTAGTAACGAATAAATTACAAGCAGATAACTTATTCCGTTGATCAGAAAACAGGTTCCTTCTCCGGCAACCGCTATTAATACACCTGCAATGGAAGGACCGAGCAATCGGGCTCCGTTTACCATGGTTGAGTTAAGTGCAATGGCATTACCGAGATCTTCCTTCTTTTCCACCATTTCAATCATGAAAGATTGTCGGGTGGGCATATCAAAGGCATTGATTAAACCCAGAATTACACTTAATAATAAAATGTGCCACACCTGAATAACACCAAAAAAAACCAAAATGGCCAGAGTTAGTGCCTGTAGCATGGCCAGCACCTGTGTGGCAATCAGAATGTGATATCGGTTTCTGCGATCAGCAATTACACCTGCAAACGGGGCCATCAAAAATGTAGGTATCTGCCCGGCAAAGCCAACAATTCCAAGTAAAACTACTGAATGCGAAATATCGTAAACCAGCCATGGCATGGCAATTCGCTGAATCCAGGTGCCAACCAGCGAAATACTTTGTCCACCAAAAAACAGTCGAAAATTCGGGTATTGCAGCGAACGGAAAATATTTTTTAATCCGCTGAAAATTCTGTTCCGACTTCTAATTTGTAGTTCGCTCATAGAATATTTCCCAACGTTCAATTTTTTTGAAACGACAAAATTAGTCAATTTGTAGTTGTCAATGTTTTTTAATGTGAATTATAGTTTTTGATTGTAAAGAAATTAGTAGCAGAGATAAAAGCGTTCAGGAGAGTGATTAAACAGACATTAATAGCATTTCATTCACTTTCCCATGAGTTGAATCCGTTCGGCAATATTTAGCGGTAATTACTACTAAACTTAAATCTGTTAATTGTATAATGGAGTTAAAATACGATGGTTACAATAAAATAAAGCGCAAATACTGAAAGAATAATAAGACCGGCCCAGCTAAGAATTCTTAATGCTTTTCCGGGTTGATTTTCCTTTGAAATATTTTTCCCGGTAACAGCTTTATAGTTTAGATAACCTAAAACAGGTGCAGTTACAAACGAAAGGGAAGTTGCAATATCAACCAAAAGTTTCATCTGTGTTGCAAAGGATGTCATAATTAAAAAAGCCCCAACCAGTAAAAATGTGATCCAGAAAACATTCAGGTATTTCCCTGATTCCTCCTTTTGAAATGCAGGGATCAATATTTGTGTAACTGGCTTCATAACTCTCGGGTAGGCATCCAGAACGGTTAAAGTTGTACTAAACATGGTGGTTGCAGCTGCGACAGCAATAATAGGATAAGCCCATGTGCCAATAGTTGAAGTGTATAATTTGAAAAGCTGGGTGGCAAATGTTGCTCCGTTTTGCGAGAAAGAGATTCCTGAACCATACATACAAAGTGCACCCAGTGAAAGAAAAGCCAGGGCGAGAACAACCGTTCCGATGTACCCGATTTTGAAATCGAGAAGTGCATGTTTCAGGCTTGGGTGGTGTCCGGTATGTTTAATTTTTGCCAGCGTCCACATGGAATGCCATACAGAAATGTCGATGGCACTGGGCATCCATCCGGCAAGAGCAATTATAAATGCAATATCTGTGTTTGTCCATGAAAAGTTTTTGGCAAATTCAGGATTGGGATGATACCCTTTGGAAGCTGCCGTGATAACCGCTACAATCGTTGATAATGAAAGAATCAGGATGATTACTTTCATTACGCGATCCAATGTTTTGTATTTGCCAACAACAATTATTAGAAGACATAAGCCAAAAATCAGGACAATCCAGCCCTGATAACTTAATATTTCCGGGAAGATAGAACTGATTATTCCCACGGTAACTGCAGATACAGCGGCCTGTATTGTAAACATGGTCCCAAGTGTCATAACGAGGAACAGATAAACTGCCCATTTTCCAATACGCAAATAACCGTGAACCAGACTTTCTCCTGATGCAACGGCATATCTTGGGCCAAACTCGAAAAAAGGATATTTCAGCAGATTTACCAACAAAACCAACGCTGCCAACTCAAAGCCAAATCCAGCACCTGCCCGTGTTGACTGAACTAAATGGGAGACACCAACCGCCGCACCTGCCCAGATTATTCCCGGACCCAGCGCTTTCCAAAAATTTGATTTCATAAGTTAGCCGAATTTAATCACTTTCTATAAATATTTGTTATATCTCATAATCTGTTTTCTGTGTTAAATATTAGTTGGGGCCAAAAACAGCGCAAAATCCGGAACTTGGTATTCTCATATTAATGTAATTGTTTCTTTATAATGATTTATTTATAAACGAACTACCCTATAAATTGTTGAATGAAGAAATTATTCACATTCCAAATTTAAACCAGGCATAAAACATTCGAAACACAAGTAAAATCAGTACTTTCTGCTTTGACTTTTCAACTATATAATGTTAGTTATTGTACCCCTCGATTATTCGAATTCCACCTGTGTTTTCGTTATATTTGTGCGAAATTGCAAAAATTGACGATTTACATCAACAAAATAAAAGGACGAAAAACTACTTTCGGAAAACGGTTTAAGCTTTTAAACAAAAAGATGTTAGTATAAAGGAAATAATATGACTCCGAATTACGACGAAGGAACGATACGAACACTTGACTGGCAGGAGCACATCCGGAAACGCCCGGGAATGTACATAGGAAAGCTGGGTGACGGTTCGGCTGCTGATGACGGAATTTACGTGCTTTTAAAAGAGGCACTCGATAATTCTGTCGATGAATTTATGATGGGTTTTGGGAAGAAAATTTCGGTAGCCATCGATCTGGAAAAAGTTACCGTGCGTGATTATGGCCGTGGAATTCCGCTTGGGAAACTCGTTGATGTTGCCAGCAAAATGAATACCGGCGCCAAATACGATTCCAAAGTTTTTAAAAAGTCGGTTGGATTAAACGGGGTAGGCATTAAAGCTGTAAATGCGTTATCTTCTGAATTTATTATTAAATCAGTTCGTGAGGGCGTTGGGAAAGAGGTACACTTTAGCCAGGGAGTGATAACTGAGGAGAAAGATTTAACCGGGCTTGAAGAGCCAAATGGAACAATGGTTTCTTTTGAACCTGACCTGGCTGTCTTTAAAAAGTACAGATACATTAGTGATTATGTGGAAAACATGATCAAAAATTACACGTTCCTGAATGCCGGGCTGGTCATCGAATATAATGGAGAGAAATTCTATTCGAAAAACGGGCTGCGCGATTTGCTGGAAGAAAACATGGATCATGAGCCGGTTTATCCAATTATTCATTTGCGAGGAGAAGATATTGAAGTAGCGATCACACACGGGAATCAATATGGTGAAGATTATTATTCATTCGTAAACGGACAACATACTACTCAGGGCGGAACACATCTTCAGGCTTTTCGCGAAGTGTTGGTAAAAACCATTCGCGATTACTACAAAAAAGATTTTGATCCTTCTGACATCCGGGCTTCAATTGTTGCCGCTGTAAGTATAAAAGTTGAAGAACCGGTATTCGAATCGCAGACAAAAACAAAACTTGGATCAAGAGATATCGGGCCCGAAGGTCCTTCGGTGCGTGCACACGTTGGAAATTTTCTGCAAAAGGAACTTGATAATTATTTGCACAAAAATCAGGAAACTGCCGAAGTTTTATTGCGCCGTATTGTTGAGTCGGAGCGTGAAAGAAAAGCTATTTCGGGCATTAAAAAGCTGGCAAAACAAAGAGCCAAAAAAGCAAGTTTGCATAACAAAAAATTACGCGATTGCCGTATCCATTATGATGAAAATAGCGATAGAAAAACTGAATCCAGCATTTTTATTACCGAGGGTGACTCGGCAAGCGGTTCAATTACAAAATCACGCGATGTAAACACACAGGCCGTTTTCAGTTTACGGGGAAAACCTTTGAATACTTACGGGCTGACCAAAAAGGTGGTTTACGAAAATGAAGAATTTAACCTTTTGCAGGCAGCACTAAATATTGAAGATAGTATTGATGACTTAAGGTATAACAAAGTAATTATTGCTACCGATGCCGACGTTGATGGGATGCACATTCGGTTACTTTTAATTACATTTTTCCTGCAGTTTTTCCCTGAATTAATTAAAAAAGGTCATGTTTATATTTTGCAAACGCCACTTTTCCGTGTTCGTAATAAGCAAAAAACCTTTTATTGCTATTCCGATCAGGAAAGACAAAATGCAATAAACAAGCTTAAAGGTAAACCTGAAATAACCCGGTTTAAGGGACTTGGTGAGATTTCACCCGATGAGTTCAAACATTTTATCGGCAAAGACATTCGGCTTGATCCGGTGATGCTGAAAAAGCATGAGTCGGTTGCGCAAATGCTTGAATTTTACATGGGGAAAAATACACCTGATCGTCAGGAATTTATAATCGAAAACTTATATGTTGAAAAAGACGATGTTGCTTAGTTTTAAACGCACAAAATAAAACAGGGTGGCTTCATCGCAATTTTGTTGAAAATAAACGGAATGTCAGAAGAAAATATCGAACAGGAAGGAATACAGGGAGAACCTCAGGAAGAAGAGATTAAAGATGAGGTGATTTATATTTCGGGAATGTACCGAAACTGGTTTCTCGATTATGCTTCGTATGTAATTCTTGAACGTGCTGTGCCTTATATCAATGATGGTTTAAAACCAGTGCAGCGAAGGATTTTGCATGCCATGCGTGAAATGGATGACGGACGCTATAACAAAGTAGCCAACATCATCGGGCAAACCATGCAATACCATCCTCATGGCGATGCGTCGATTGGTGATGCTATTGTTCAGCTTGGACAGAAAGAACTTCTGATTGACGCCCAGGGTAACTGGGGAAACATTTTAACCGGCGATGGTGCTGCTGCACCGCGATATATTGAAGCACGACTTTCAAAATTTGCCCTGGAAGTTTTATTCAACCCAAAAACGACACAGTGGAAACTTTCTTACGATGGGAGGAAAAAAGAACCGGTGACTCTTCCTGTTAAATTTCCTTTGCTTTTAGCGCAAGGTGTTGACGGAATTGCGGTGGGACTGGCATCCAAACTTTTCCCACATAATTTTATTGAGCTTTGTGAATGTTCAATTGCCTACCTCAAAGGAAAAGATTTTGAATTGTACCCTGATTTTCCAACTGGTGGAATGGCCGATTTTAGTCGTTACAACGATGGTTTGCGCGGAGGAACTGTTAAAGTTCGGGCTAAAATTGAAAAGCGAGATAATAAAACGCTTGTAATTAATGAGTTGCCTTATGGAAAGACGACCGGTTCGCTAATCGAAACAATCATTAAAGCGAATGATAAAGGAAAAATCAAAGTCAAAAAGATTGATGATAATACCGCTGCAGAGGTTGAGATTATTGTTCATCTCGCCCCTGGAGTTTCTTCTGATAAAACAATCGACGCGTTATATGCTTTTACTGACTGCGAAATTTCGTTATCGCCAAACTCGGTAATTATTGAAAATGATACGCCAATTTTTATCGGGGTTAAGGAGATTCTGAGAAAATCGGCTGAGAGTACGCTTGCCCTTCTAAAGCTTGAACTTGAAATCAGAAAAAGTGAACTGGAAGAACAGTGGCACTTTTCGTCGTTAGAAAAGATATTTATTGAAGAGAGAATTTACAAGGATAAAAAGTTTGAGGATTCAGAAAATATGGATCAGGCAGTTGATCATATTGACAAACGACTTGATCCGTGGAAGCCAAAGTTGAAACGCGAAATTACTCGGGATGATATTCTGAAACTGATGGAAATTCGAATGGCCCGTATTCTTAAATTTAACAAAGACAAAGCGGATGAACAGATCAAAGCAATTGAAGATGAAATTGCAGAAGTTGAGAACAACATCAAAAATATTGTTTCATATACCATAAAATGGTTTACTCACCTTAAAAACAAATACGGTCCGGGCAAGGAACGCAGAACTGAAATAAGAAGCTTTGAAAATATTGTGGCATCGAAAGTAGTTGTCCGCAATGAAAAATTGTATGTTGACCGTAAAGAAGGTTTTATGGGTACCAGCTTGAAAAAGGCTGAGTATGTTTGCGACTGTTCCGACATTGACGATGTTATTGTTTTCAGGCGCGATGGATCTTATTTTATAACCAAAGTTCCGGATAAGGCATTTATTGATAAAAACCCATTGCACATAGCAGTTTTCAAAAAGAACGATAAGCGAACCATCTACAATGTGATTTACCGTGACGGGAAAACCGGAAATCATTTTATGAAACGGTTTTATGTTACGGGCGTTACCCGTGATAAAGAGTATAACATTACAATGGAAACCAAAGGTTCCCGTGTAGTTTATTTTTCTGCAAATCCAAATGGAGAATCTGAAGTATTGAAAGTAGTTTTAAAACCAAAACCTCGAATTAAAAAGTTGAATTTCGAAATTGATTTGGGTGAGTTGGCAATTAAAGGCCGCCAGTCGATGGGGAATATTCTTACCAAAAATGAGGTACACAAAATTAGTCTGAAAGAAAAAGGATATTCTACTTTGGGTGGCCGTAAAATCTGGTTCGATGAGGATGTGCTTCGGTT
Source organism: uncultured Prolixibacteraceae bacterium (assembly GCA_963849985.1). GTDB lineage: Bacteria > Bacteroidota > Bacteroidia > Bacteroidales > Prolixibacteraceae > Draconibacterium. The sequence continues at coordinate 77,177 of CAWKJY010000026.1, forward strand.
AAATGCCGACAGCAGAGGGAAGTATTTGGGTGAATTTGCCGATGATGATATGATTCTTGTGATCTACAAAAAAGGTGAATACCAGTTATATAACTACGATTTAAGTAACCATTTTGAAGCGGATATACTTTCGATTGAAAGATACGATCCGGGAAAAATTATGTCGGTTGTATATTTCGATGCTGAGCAGAATTTCTATTACGTTAAACGTTTTGAACTTGGAGGAGGCAGAAGGGAAGTCGTTCCGGTTTATAGGTGACAGTCTTGAAAATAAATTGGTAAGTGTTACCTGGGTCAGGTATCCACGACTTGAGATTCAATTTGGTGGGAAAAGTGCTGAACGTGAAAATGAAATCATTGAAGTGTCTGAATATATTGGTGTGAAATCATGGAAGGCGAAAGGGAAACGGCTTTCAAATTACCAGGTGAAAAATATTACTGAACTGGAGCCGGTTATAAAAGATGAGCATGACAAACCTGAACCGGAAGAAATACCTGAGGAGCCTAAAGAAATATCAAACGATGTGGATGATATCCCATTTGAAATAAAACGGCCAAAAAAGGATGATGACTCGAACCAAATGTCGCTGTTTTAGTTCAGAGTGTAAAGTTCAAAGTTTAGAGTGACCATTAACTCTGAACACTGAACTCGAAACACTAAACTGATGTAATTATGAGAATTTTTTTAATCGGATACATGGGAAGTGGCAAATCCACTCTGGGCAGAAGGTTGGCGGAATATTTAAACCTTCAGTTTGTAGATATGGATCACTATATCGAAGAACGCAACTATAAAACTATTCCGCAGATTTTTGAAGAAGAAGGAGAAGCAGAATTCAGAAATAAGGAACGAAAAGCATTGGAAGAACTTTCTGAATTTACCGATATTATAATTGCAACAGGTGGAGGTGCTCCCTGTTTTTTCGATAATATTAATATCATGAACCGGGCAGGGAAAACCATTTATCTAAATATCAACCCTGAAATTCTTGCCGAACGTTTAATGAGTTCTAAAACAGAGCGGCCTCTGATTAAAGGAAAATCACGCGAAGAGCTTGTTGCTTTTATTGATGAAACTTTAAAAAAACGTCACGAGTTTTATTCAAAAGCGCATTATCAGATTACCGAGCCAGATATTGATTTGGATGAGTTAATGAAAATGATTTCCTGATATTTAGTAAACTTTTTAAAAATAAAGCCGGGCTTAAACCCGGCTAAGTTGAAGTAAGATTGATTTTTACAAACCTATGGAAAAGCTATTTATTTTAATCTCATTTGTGTACTTCCTAAAAATTTGTCATTATTATATACCTGAAAAACATAAACACCCTTAGTAAGCTTATCGTTGGCAACGTACGACATTTTAACGCGTTGTGTACCTTCACCTCCCATAAAACCATTTGTACTTGCGATCAAAGCATCTCCATTTTCTTCAAATTCAACTTTAGCAGCAAAATCTTTCAAACTCGATAATTCCTTTCCGTTTGGCATAACCAGATTAAAATAAACATCTTTGCCAACCGATGAAGGAATATCAAAACTGACCATAATTTTATCGGTTTTTCTTGCAATAATGGTTAATTTATCCTTTTTGCCTTTTACCGCTTCGGTTCTGTAATTGTCTGAATTAATGATCTTTAAAACAGCAATATCATTGTTTATTTCACGATTTGAATTCATAGCAGTTTCCAGTTGTTGTGATAAACGCTGGTTTTCGCCTTTTAATTGAGCAACAATTGAATTTGCATCGTTTAAACTGCCGGCCAGCTGATTTTTAAGTTGTTCGAGTTCCGCAAGTTTCTTTTTAAGTTCCGGAATTGAGGCATTTTGAACCAGTAGCCGATCAATCTCCTGATTCTTTTTCAAAATTTTCATGTTCGAATCAGCAATCACATTATCGAGTTGTTTGTTCATACCTTTCAACTCCGAAAGTTCCGTCTGAAATAATGCGATCGATTTATCAAGCTTTAATTTTTCAGAAAGCAAATTTTCCGATTTTACTTTTTCGTCGGAAAGTTTTGTCTGAAGAGAATGCTTATTCAAAAAAAGATACGCCGAAAAAATTACGGCAGCAGTTAACATCAGGGGAACAAGGTTTTTCATTTTAAAAAAATTTGTTTTCATAGCTTTAATGTTTTATTGTCCAATATTAATTTAACCAAAGGTAGAGCACCCTGGTTAAGGCCGAATTAAAGGCAGATTAAAACACAATTAAAATTTATAGGAGGAATGAATACTGCTTTTATTGATGAAACTTTAAAAAAACGACACGAGTTTTATTCAAAAGCGCATTACAGGTTACCGAGCCAGATATTGATTTGGATGAGTTTATGAAAATGATTTCCTGAAATCAGAACAATTCTTCTAATAGTTTATCATCTACTAAATTGGGTAGGGTAACTTTTAAATTAGGTGATCGCTGCATCTCTCTTTCAATAGCAAAACGGGCATTCTTATTTCGAGCCCACGAACGCCGGGCAATTCCGTTATTTACGTCGTAGAATAACATTTTTTTCAAACGAATTTCGGCTTCAGCACTGCCATCAAGCAATATCCCGAATCCACCATTAATCACTTCACCCCAGCCAACGCCGCCACCATTATGAATTGAAACCCAGGTTGCTCCGCGAAAACTGTCGCCGATTACATTGTGAATAGCCATGTCAGCTGTAAATTTGCTTCCATCATAAATGTTACTGGTTTCGCGATAAGGAGAATCGGTTCCGCTGACATCGTGATGGTCGCGCCCAATAACAATTGGTGCTGAAATTTCTTTGTTAGCTACTGCGTTATTAAAAGCAGAGGCAAGTTTTATCCGTCCTTCTGCATCAGAGTATAAAATTCTTGCCTGCGATCCAACAATCAGGTTATTTTGCCCGGCTTCTTCAATCCATCGAATATTGTCATCCATTTGCTGACTAATTTCTTTCGGAGCGGTCTTTTTTATTTCTTTCAAAATGTTGATGGCCAACCGATCTGTTTTTTTAAGATCTTCCGGCTTTCCAGATGTGCAAACCCAGCGGAAAGGACCAAAACCGTAATCGAAACACAGTGGCCCTAAAATATCCTGAACATAAGTAGGATACCTGAAATCAATTCCATTCGAGGCTAAAATATCAGCACCTGCACGGGAACATTCCAGTAAAAAGGCGTTACCATAATCAAAAAAGTAGGTTCCTTTTTCACTGTGTTTGTTAATGGCGGCAGCATGTCTTCGTAAAGATTCCTGAACTTTTTCCTTAAAAATATCAGGGATTTTTCTCATCAGTTCGTTTGATTCGCTGTAGGATAACCCAACCGGATAATATCCTCCTGCAAAAGGATTATGAAGTGATGTTTGGTCGGAACCAACATGAACAAAAATTTCGTCATCATAAAATCGTTCCCACAATTCTACCACATTCCCTACATAGGCAAGTGAAACTGTTTCATTTTCAATTTGAACAGTTTTGATTCTTTCCACCAGTTTGTTATAGTCAAAAATAAGCTCGTCAACCCAACCTTGGCCGAATCTTTTCCGGGCAGCATTTTCATTTACTTCTGCGCAAACAGTAATGCAACCGGTGATGTTTCCGGCTTTTGGCTGTGCACCACTCATTCCGCCAAGTCCGGCCGTTAAAAATATTTTTCCTGCAGGAGTCTCTTCCGGTTTCAGAATATTTCTGAATGCATTCATCAAAGTAATGGTCGTTCCGTGTACAATTCCCTGTGGTCCAATGTACATATATGAACCGGCAGTCATTTGTCCATACTGTGTAACTCCCAGTGCATTAAATTTTTCCCAGTCGTCGGGTTGCGAATGATTTGGAATCATCATTCCATTGGTAACAACAACTCTGGGTGCTTCTTTTGAAGAAGGAAACAAACCCATTGGATGACCTGAATACATGTGCAATGTTTGCTCGTCGGTCATATTTGCAAGGTATTGCATCGTCAGTAAATACTGTGCCCAGTTTTGAAAAACTGCTCCGTTTCCGCCGTAAGTAATCAACTCTTCCGGATGTTGGGCAACTCTTGGATCCAGATTGTTCTGGATCATCAGCATGATTGCCGCTGCCTGTTTGCTTTTTGCAGGATACTCGTGAATAGGTCGCGCAAACATTTCATAATTGGGTTTGAAACGATACATATAAATGCGGCCAAATTCTTTTAGTTCGCTGGCAAAATCTAATGCAAGTTCGTTGTGCCATTTTTCAGGAAAATAGCGAAGTGCATTTCGAACAGCCAATTTTTTTTCTTCAGAAGTCAGAATATCTTTTCGTTTTGGTGCCCTGTTAACATTTGTTGGAATCTCCCTTTTAGGTGGAAGTTCAGTTGGAATTCCCTGTAATATTTGTTGCTTAAAATTGAAATTCATCATTCTATTTTTCTGAGTTAATAGACTTCGAAAAGTTTATCAAATTCACCCGAGTGAAAATATTCTTGATTGAGGGTAATTTTAAAGATTTCCTTGTTCCTGATAATTTCAATAGCCTTTTCAATGTCGTCGCTGAAAATCCGGTCTTCTTCTGCATGGTCAATTTTGGTGCGAATAAAATCATGTACTTTTTCAAGCACTGCTGTCGATTTTAATGGCTTCTTGTAATCAATTGCCTGCGCTGCGCAAACCATTTCAATAGCCAAAATCTTTTCCAAATTTTCGACGACACGGAGTGCTTTTCTTCCGCTAATTGAACCCATACTTACGTGGTCTTCCTGCCCGAGCGAAGTTGGAATACTGTCGGCGCTGGCCGGGAAACACAATCCTTTATTTTCACTGACAAGCGCTGCTGAAGTATATTGGAGAATCATCATCCCTGAATTTAATCCGGTTTCTTTCATTAGTAATCGAGGTGTTCCGGCAGTTTTACCTTCCAGTGATAAATAAGTTCTTCGGTCGGAGATACTTCCCAGTTCAGCAGCAGCCAAACAAGCATAATCGAGAGGAAGTGCCAACGGTTGTCCGTGAAAATTTCCTCCACTTATCGTAAAATTTTCTGAAAAAACAATTGGATTATCCGTTACCGAATTGATTTCAACTTCAACGGCTTCTTTTAAATGGAGCCAGGCATTTCGCGAACTGCCGTGAACTTGGGGAACACAGCGAAGAGATAGGGGTCCTGGACTTTTCCACAATGCGCATGAGAAAAAATAATTTCTGAGCCTTCCAGAAAATGCCAGATGCGGTTGGCCACATATTTATTCCCTTTAAACGGGCGTATTTTGTGCAGTTCTTCATGAAACGGCATCATCGAACCTTCCAGTCCTTCAATCATCATTGCTGCAATAACATCGGCAACTGAAAGACAATTATATAGTTTATCAACTACAAAAACAGCATGTGCTGCAATAAACTGGGTTCCGTTAATGAGGGCAAGACCTGCTTTTGGATGAAGTTCAAGCGGATTTAAATTTTTTTCCTCCAGAACTTTTTTTGCAGCAACAATTTCATCATTGTAAAAAACTTTTCCTTCACCAATTAATGGAAGAAAAAGATGTGAAAGTGGTGCCAGGTCACCGGAAGCGCCAACCGATCCTTGTTCAGGAACAACCGGAATGATATCATTTTCAATATGCCATAAAATTCGTTCAATAACTTCAATGGAAATGCCGGAGTAACCTTGTGCCAGCGAATGAACTTTCAAAATCATCATCAACTTTGAAATCTCTTTTGAAATAGGATTCCCAACGCCAACACTATGACTTAATAATCAAATTTCGCTGGAGTTTGCTGGTCATTTCTTTGTCGATCCTGGTATTGCAAAGTGGACCAAAACCAGTATTAATACCGTAAACGGCTTCTTCTCCGGCTGCAATTGCCAGAACTGCCTGATGGCAGCGGTCAATATTTTCTCTTGCTTCTGAATCTACAATTGCCTTCGTCTTTCCATGTAAAATATCTAAAGCCTTCCCAACAGTCAGATGATCAATTCCGTATTTAAACATCATGTTTGTCTATTATTTATAGCACAAATTTCCCATTAATTATTCTAAATAATTATAGGATTTATCATGGTTCCTGATTTTTAATCAATTGAAAGACAAACATGATTCTTTAGGATTTGTCCTTTAATGCTATAAAATGTTCCACTTATAAAATCATCTATTTAACTCATTGATGAAATCATTCAAAACCTGATTTTGATCAAGCTTTATAAAATAGAAATGTGTTATTTTGTCCGCTTCAAAAACCAAAAACTGACTGCCAGTTGAAACTACTTCCGATAAAAAAATATTTAACAAGTAAATGATTTATATGAAACGAAATTTAGTCGTGTTGCTTGCTGTTACCTTGACGTTAAGTGCAGCAGCTCAAAAAAATGTAAGTAAAGGAAAAGTTGAAGTTGTTGAGGGTGGGAAAGGATTTTACTACGAATCAATTTTAAAAGATGTCAGGGATGTTGACGAGCAGTTAAATGAAGAAGAACCTTACAAACGATTTGTAATGGATCAATCAGGTTTGGATTTACCCAACAATGCAACATTATATACAACCGCATGGTGTCAGCCAACAATTTCGCAGGGAAATGCAGGAACCTGCTGGTGTTTTTCCACTTCATCATTTTATGAATCTGAAATTTTCAGGCAAACCGGTAAGAAGGTAAAGCTTTCAGAGATTTACACGGTTTACTGGGAATATGTTGAAAAAGCGAGACGTTTTATTGAGAAAAGAGGAGATTCTAATTTTGATGAAGGATCGGAAGGAAATGCTGTTGCAAGAATTATGAAAATGTATGGGGCAATGCCCGAAAGCGTATACACCGGGTTGTTAAATGGTCGTAAGTTTCATACCCATGCAAAAATGGTAGAAGAGATGAAAGGATTTTTGAATTCAATGAAAGCTTCAAATGCATGGAATATGGATTATGGACTGGCAACCATTAAAGATATTATGAACCATTACATTGGAATGCCGCCTACAGAATTTGTGGTTGATGGGAAAAGCTACACGCCGATGACCTATTTGAAAGATTATTTGATATTAAATCCTGATGATTTTGTTGAAATTCTTTCGTACAAACAGGAACCTTACTGGCAACAGGTAGAATACAAAGTGCCTGATAACTGGTGGCACAGCAAAGATTATTATAATGTTCCACTCGATGTTTTTATGAAAATTGTGAAAGAAGCCATTAAAAATGGTTATACCTTAAGTATCGGTGGCGATGTTTCAGAAACGGGTTTTAGCAGGGAAACCAATTGTGCAATGATTCCGGATTATGATATTCCTTCGGCTTACATTAATGAAGATGCCCGTCAGTTCCGGTTTTCAAATGAGACAACCACTGATGATCATGGAATGCATTTAATTGGTTACCTTGAAAATTATAAAGGAAAAGGTGACTGGTATTTGATTAAAGATTCAAGTTCGGGTTCAAGAAATGTTGGAGAAGACGATCCGAAATTTGGGTACTATTTTTTCCACGAAGATTACATTAAATTGAAAATGATGGGCTTTACCATTCATAAAGATGCAGTAAAGGAAATTCTTAATAAATTCAAATAGTTTAGGATTAAAACCATTTTGTGAAGGTTCTTGTTGAAGAGCCTTTTTTTGTGCTACGAATATTAGATTGATTAAAAAAAGCCAGGTTTAATCCCGGCTCAATAGTGAAGTGACGTTGATTTTACAAACCTATGAAAAAGTATTATTATTTTAAACGAAGCTGTGTGCTTCCTATAAATCGGCCTTCATTGTAAATATTAAATTGATAGATTCCATTTTTAAGTTTTTCAGTTGGTTTATAAGTCATTTCAACCCTTTTGGTTCCTGAGTTTCCAATTATGTTGATAGCTGAACTTGCTAACAAACCGTCACCATTTTCCTGTATTTTTATGGTTGTAGAGGCAGTATCATCGTTGCTAGAAATCTCTTGTCCCTGTGGGGTAATAACTTTAAAATATATATTGCTGCTCAAGTTTCCCGGTAGATCAAAACTCACTGATAATTTGTTCGTTCTTCGTGCATTAACAGTTAGTCTTTCCTTTTTTCCATGTAGTGTCTCTATACGGTAATTGTCCGAAATTATTGCTTTCAATATTGAGTTTTCGGCAGATAAGCCGGAATTGGACTTTGAATATGCTGCTAACTGGTTTGCAAGTTTGTTATTTTCAGCGTTTGCATTGGCAAGTGAGTTGTTTAATCTGTTGATTTCTGCATCCAATCTTCGGGTTAGAATCTCAAGTTCTTCATTCTTTGTCTGAAGTGTTTTAATTGAAGCATTCTGCTTTTTGAGATTTTCGATCTCCGTGTTTTTCGCGATAATTGAAGCATTTATCTCTTCAACTTTTTTCTTCAGATGAATATTTTTGTCTGAAGTGCTTGCCAATTCTTTATCTAGTTTTGCAATTGACTTATCAAGGTTTAGTTTCTCGGAAAGGAGCATTTCTGACTTTAATTTTTGATCGGCTAATTTGTGTTTCAATCTTGTATTTTTATTAACGAAAAAACCGGCAATAACAACTGAAAAGATGATAACACTGGCTAGTACCGCCATTTTAAGTGAAATTTTTGTTTTCATGGTAAAATTGATTTAATTATTAATTGAATCAAATATCCAACCATGAAATTAGCACTGAATTAAATCCTGATTAAAAGAAGATTAAAATTGAAAAATGTGTTGTTTGTCAGGTGTTTACAGGCAGAGAAACTGAAAAAACTGAACCTTCACCGTATTCAGATTCTACCTTAATTGTACCCTTGTGTAAGTGTATAATGTTTTCAACCAGTGATAAACCAATTCCATGACCACTAACAATAGCATCTTTTGAACGGTAAAATGGTTGAAAAATTAATTTTAATTCCTCTTGCCTTATTCCGAATCCCTGATCTTTAAATTGGATGAGCAGATGGTCATTTTTAGCGTCAAGATTTATTTCAGCGTGATGATTTTCGGAATATTTACAGGCATTATCCATTAAATTTAAGAGTGCTGTTTTTAGGAACAACTCATTTCCCAGAACTGTAAAATTACTGTCATCATCAATGCCTTCACCAAAATTAATTCCGATAGAATTAGTTTTCATTTCGATTTAAGATTTCACGCCGGGCTTTCCAAAGAATATCGTCGATCCTGATTGGAGAAAAGTTCAAATCATTCTGTTCAGCACTTGTTTGAGCAAGTAAAAGCAATTTATTTGAGAGCAGATTTAAATCTTTAATTTCATCTAAAACAATCAGAAGGGTGTTTTTATATTCTTCATTGCTTCGGGCTTTCATAAGCACAACTTCCAATTGCCCGGTTATAACTGTTAATGGGGTTCTGAAGTTCATGAGATGCATTAGCGATAAAACTTTTTTGCACCTGAAACGACTTTTCAAGACGTGAAAGCATTTTATTAAAAGTTTTTGCCAGGTGCGCTATTTCATCTTTTTCATTTCCTTCATCCAAACGTGCATTCAGATTTGAAGCTTCAATTTTGCTTACCTGGTTAACAATTTTTGAAATAGGAGTTAAAGCTCTGACAGCAAATAATCGGCCGGCAAAATATACAATTACAAGACTTAGCACAAAAACAATAAACATAATAATTCGAAATCTTTTTAATTTATGAATACCAAAAATATCAGTAGCAGCAGCGAAAACAATAATTCGGTCGTATTGCCCGGTATAAAACTGGCCGTAAATTTCATAACCGTTTTGTTTAAACCTGATTTCTTTTTCAAGTCTTACCTGTTGAATCTGATCTTTTGAAAATGCAAGTAAATTCTCATCATCGGTTGAATAGATTTCTTTCATCCTGATAATTGAAAATTACAATTTTTTCGTTGGGTAAACTAAGAGGATTATTTTTTTCAATTTTTTTTAAGAGTTCAGAATTTATTTCATCAATATCAATGAGCATTTGAGCAACAAGTTTAGCTTTACTACTCAGCCGGTCATAAAATTCTTCTTTTCGGGCTTGTGAAAACAGAGAAATATACAACAAACAGGGTAAACAATAGATATAAAGTGCAACGATTCCAATAAACTGGTAGGTAAGTTTTTTGCGGATTTCCATTACAATTCGTCTAAAGTGTAACCAAGACCAATACGGGTGTGAATTAATTTGGTATCGAAATCCTTATCAAGCTTTTTGCGCAGAATGTTGATGTAAACATCAACAACATTTGTCCCTGTATCAAATGTAATATCCCAAACTTTTTCAGCAATATCAGTTCTGGAAACAACACTTCCCTTGTTTTTCATCAGGAATTCAAGCAAGGCAAATTCTTTTGCAGTAAGTTCAATATTTTGTATTTCCGCGCCGGGCAATTTTTTTATCGAGATTTAGTTCCAGATCAGCTACTTTTAATACGGTTGAAGTTTGTACCACTCCGGTTGATCTTTTCACAAGAGCCCTTATCCTGGCAAGCAATTCCTGGAATTCGAAAGGCTTAACCAGGTAATCATCGGCACCGGCATCAAAACCTGCTACTTTATCTTCGGTTGTTCCCAGTGCTGTAAGCATTAAGAATTGGCACTGAAGGTTTTTTTTCGCGAATACGTTTACATAATTCAAAACCGTTGATTGAAGGAAAAATAACATCAAGGATCATCAAATCATAATCATTTCTGATTGCCAGTTTTTCACCAATAAATCCATCATAGGCATGATCAACAATGATAACCGTTTTCTTCAAGGCCTTTTTTAAGGAAATCAGCCACTTTTGATTCGTCTTCAACCACAAGAATTTTCATAGAATATAATGTTATAATTTAAATCCAAAGTAAATAAAACGGTATTTAAAACAAAAACCCCGGATAAAATTCCGGGCGTCTGAACCTGAATTTGTTAATTATTTGCCTCAGGTTCAAGGAGTTCGAAAAATTCATCCAAGCTTCGGAAGAATTATTATTTCAGTTCTTCTGTTAACAGCTCTTCCTTCAATAGTCGAATTTGAAGTTTTAGGAACAAACTCCGAACGTCCGCCTGCAGTCATTCTTTCAGGTGAAATATCTATATTTAACCTGCAACAACCGAACTACACTTGTTGCCCTTTTTACGCTTAAGTCCCAGTTGTCAACCAGAACAGGAGTTGAAATTGGTACATCATCAGTGTGTCCTTCAACCAAAATATCCAGTTGTTTATGGTCGTTAAAAACCCTGGCAATTTTTTCAAGTACCACTTCGGCCTGTTTGTTGATTTCATATTTTCCCGATTGAAACAACATTTTATCCGATAATGAAATATAGACTACACCTTTCTTTACTTCCACCGTAACATCTTCATCATTTATGTCAACCAGAGAACGTTTAAGTTTCATTACCAGCGCAAGGTTCATTGAATCTTTGGCCCGCATTGCTGAAGTAAGATCCTTAATGTATTTATTCTGATCGTTAATCGCATCAAGTGACTTACGAATACTTTCAGCACCTGTTTTGCTTACAACCGAAAGATCAGTCAATCTGTCCAAAAGATTGGTATTTGTACTTTGATAATAATTCATTTGCTGATCCAGAATGTTTGTTTTACTCTGTTCATTTGCAAACTGGTTTTCAAGCTGGATAATTTTTCCGGATAATTTACTATTGGCGTCGGCAAGCGATTTATTATCCTTTTCACAATTCTGTATGTCTGCCAGATATTGTTTTGATCTGTTTTGTTCCTTAACCAGCGCTTTTTTTGTTACGCAGGAAGAAAAGGTAATTGCAAACAATAGCACAAGTGAGATGCGAACTAATTGAGTTCCGCGATAATATTCGATTTCATCGGTTTTCGAGTTCCAGATTTGCAGAATATCCTTTTTCAACGAAGTTCGAGATCTTCGGTTAACTTTTTGGATAGAGAAATTTTTTTCAAAAAGATTTTTTTTCATGGCTTTGAATACTTATAAATTAAAATCATTCAAACTTTACATCGTAATGAGCCAAAAGTAGAGTCCCCGAATTAAGCTTAAATGAAAAGCAGATTAAAACGAGATTAAAATTATTTCAGGGAACAATTACAATAAAAATCTTATATTTATTTTTTAAGAGAATTATTGTTATGCAAACCAACAAACAACTCGAACTTGCTTTCAATTTTGTACAATACACAGGACAGAATATCTTTCTCACTGGAAAAGCAGGAACCGGTAAAACTACTTTCCTGAAAAGTTTAAAAGAACGCTCACCCAAACGGATGATTGTTGTGGCGCCAACCGGGGTGGCAGCTATTAATGCAGGCGGTGTTACCATTCATTCCTTTTTTCAATTGTCGTTTGCCCCGCAAGTAGGGCAGGAGAATGAGCCAAACCGGCAGATGCGTTTCAACAAAGAAAAAATCAATATTATTCGCAGTCTCGATTTGCTGGTTATCGATGAAATAAGCATGGTACGTGCCGATATTCTGGATGCCATCGACAAAGTAATGCGGCGTTTTAAAAATGGCAGAAAACCGTTTGGCGGGGCACAGTTACTTTTGATTGGCGACTTACAGCAACTTTCTCCGGTAGTAAAAAGAGAAGAGTGGGATTTGTTGAAAACGGAATATGAAACAGCCTATTTTTTTAGCAGCAAAGCATTAAAAGAAATCCCGTATGTAAGCATCGAACTTACTCATGTTTTCAGACAACAGGATGATAGATTTATTTCGATACTGAATAAAGTGCGTGACAATATTCTGGATAAAAAAGCGCAGGATGAATTGAATCAAAGATACGATCCCGGTTTTGCTCCGGGTGATGAAGACGGTTTTATAACCTTGTGTACACACAACATTCAGGCGCATCGGATGAATGAATCGAAGTTAAACGAACTGCCTTCAAATGAGAAAAGTATTTACAGCAAGGATAGAAGGAAATTTCCCGGAGTATTCTTTCCCTACCGATTATGAATTGCGACTTAAAATCGGTGCGCAGGTAATGTTTGTAAAAAATGATCCCGATCCTGAAAAACGTTTCTTTAACGGGAAAATCGGGCAGGTTACCAGTATTGAAGAGAATTCAGTTTTTGTGCAGTGTCCCGGGGAAGAGGAGGAAATTGAGGTAACTTCATTGCTTTGGGAAAATGTGAAATACACCATTGATAAAGAGACATCAGAAATCAAAGAGGAACTGGAAGGATCTTTTAGTCAGATTCCGTTAAAACTGGCATGGGCAATTACCATTCATAAAAGCCAGGGACTTACTTTTGAACGGGCAATTATTGATGCAGAGGCGTCGTTTGCCCATGGGCAGGTTTATGTGGCGCTCAGTCGGTGCAAAACGCTGGAAGGACTGGTGCTGAAAACGCCAATCCGCGGAGCATAGCATCATTTCCGACGAAACCGTTAGCGGCTTTATTCAGCAAGTGGAAGAAAACCAGCCCGGCGAGACTGAACTAAACGATGCAAAGCTGGCCTTTCAGCGCGAGCAATTATTAGAGTTGTTCCGCTTTTACCGAATGAGTTATTTAGTAAACTCAATTGCAAAAACGATCGAAGAAAATCAGGGTAGCTTCACTGAAATGCTGATTGGGCATTTTCAGAAGATGAAAACCAATTTTCAGACTGAACTAATAGAAGTGGGTGAGAAGTTTCAGCAGCAAATTGAGAAATATTTGCAGGTGGAACCGGATGTTGAGAAAAACAGTGATCTTCAGGAACGGGTGAAAAAGGCTGCCGGTTATTTTTCAGAAAAAGTAAAAACGATTTTCATTGAAGCAATTGAAAATACCGATTTGGAAATTGACAACCGGGCGGTAAAAAAGCAAATTGTAAAGTGGGTTAACGATTTAGATGGGGAAGCCAAAACAAGATTGGCCGCTTACAACGAGTGCCACAATGGTTTTTCGGTGAAGAGAATTATGGATGCCCGTGCAAAAGCAATGATTGAAGACAGTGTTCCGAAACCAAAAAAACAAAAAGCGAAGGAAATTGTCGATTTCGAAAATATTCCACATCCTGAATTGTACAAACTACTTCGCTCGTTCAGATACGAGAAATCAAGCGAGTTGGGAATTCCTCCATACATGGTTTTTTCGCAGAAATCGTTAATTGAGATGGTGAATTATTTACCTACGGATTCTTTTGCTTTGCAATTAATTAACGGACTGGGGAAGAGAAAGATCGTGCAGTTTGGGGAAGATATTATTGATTTGATTCGGTGGTTATTGCGAAGAAAATGATATCGACCGGGGCGAAATCCCATTGAAAGAAACTTCAAAGAAAAAGAAAGAACCCAAACCTGAAACCAAAAAGTTGAGTTTTGAGCTATTTCAGTTGGGTAAGACCGTTGAACAAATTGCCAAAGAACGCGGATTGGTAGAAACAACTATTGCCAGTCATTTAGCACATTATATAAAAGAAGGAGAGATTGATGTGCTACAACTTCTTTCAAAAGAAAAACTCGATAAAATTGAGGAATACTTCAAAAATACCGATAACAAAAGTTTGACATCTGCCCGGGAAACTTTAGGCGAAGATTTTAGTTATGGCGATTTGCGAATGGGATTGAGTTATCTGGAATCGAAAAAAGATTATTGAATTAGGCATTTACCATACACCATGTAAGATGAGGCTAAAGCCAGGTGCAATAGATGATTTTGAAATCCGTCAGCTAAAGCAGACGGTAAATAATTGCAACAACTCGAAATTGGTAAGTATTCATTGCCGTTCACTTCAGTGAATGGATTTTAATAAATGGCTATGAAATAGGGGTTTTAACCCCATTTATATAGTTATTTGCCAACCATCTAATTCAAAAAAGCATTAATTTAATGGAGGATATATAGAAGTTATTCTTTCAAGTAATTATAATCCGGAGTAAACCATGCAATCTTTCGCTAAAAATATTCAATACTACAAGTTCTGTTCATACGGGTTTTTGAAAAATCTCCGGTTTTTCGATGCATTCTTTATTTTATTCCTGGTTGAAAAAGGAATGACTTTTACTCAAATCGGGATTTTATATGCCGTTCGCGAAATTTCAATCAATGTATTTGAATTACCTTCAGGAATAGCGGCTGACACTTACGGTCGCATCAATTCCCTAATCGGTTCTTTTTTTGCGTATATCATTTCATTTTTGGTTTTTTACTTTTCCGGTAGTTTCTGGTTTTTTTTCCTGGCTTTTACTTTGTATGGCATTGGGGATGCGTTTCGCACAGGCACGCACAAAGGAATTATTATCGATTATCTGGAAATGAACAACTGGGAGCGACAAAAAATAAGTTATTACGGGCATACCCGGTCGTGGTCGCAACTCGGCTCTGCGGTTTCATCATTGATAGCAGGCGTAATTGTATTCATAAGCGGTAGCTACGATAAAATATTTTTGTATTCCACTATTCCCTATGTTTTAAATCTCATCCTGCTTTTTACCTATCCTTCGGTTTTAAACCGAAAAGCAAGTAACCCCGACAATGTAAAGCAAAACAGATTTATTCCTGCAACGGTTTCATTATTCAAAGTTATCAGGCAACCCCAGGTTTTCAGGATTGTAAATAATTCAGCCATGCATACTGCATACCTGGCCGCTGTAAAGGATTACATACAGATTTTAATGGTCAGCGTGGCAGCTTTAATTCCGGTTTTAGTTGCACAGGATGAGGAAAAGAAAAATGGAATTATTGTCGGTATAATCTACTTTTTTATATACATATTAACCTCATTTGCCTCAAAAAACGCGTCGAAAGTTGCGGATAAAAACAGGAGAAATGTGGCAGTTGTAACGTTGATTGCAGGTTTTGCTGCCGGATTTGTATCAGGAGTATTCTTTTATTTTGAAATGTGGATCGTTTCTTTACTTGCATTTATTGGAATCTATCTGATTGAAAATCTGCGGAAGCCGATATTAACCGGTTTTGTATCTGATAATGTTCCCAACGAAATCCTGACTTCGGTAATTTCTGCCCAGTCGTTACTGAAAACCATTATTACTGCTGTACTTGCATTTTTTCTTGGTTTATTTGCCGACCATTTTGGAATCGGAAAAGCTTTTATTTTTATTTCCGGTTTTCTGGTAATCAGTTCGGTTTTTATCGCTTTTTACAGGGAAAGAAAAATTTCATAATCCATATTCTATTTAGATATTTCTGATTTTCTGTTGGCATTATGCAAAATTGAAAAAGTCTTTAGGGAACCGTTCTTTTCTATGAGAACGGTTCCCTAAAATCAGTGGATATCATTTTAAATATCCGGTGCATTTTTTAGCAAATATTCCTCTGCTTCAATATTCCACAAACCTTTTGTTTTCGATACCAGTTTTGCCAGTTCCGCTATAAAATGGATCTGTTTTTCCCAGTTTTTCAAAGTCAGAAATAGCAACCAACGGAAGATTTTTATGGGTGTAAATTAACTTTTTTCCACCGGGAATATTGGGTAAATTCAGCGTGGTTTCGGCAACAGCATTTAATCCGCCAATATGTGTTATCAAACCGGCCGGATCAAGTCCTTGGCTCATAATGTTGAGCGCTTCCACCATGTCATCATTATTTCCTCCCGAAGTTCCAACAATATGTGTGTAAGCGTAATGCACATTATAAAAGTTCAGTTTTGCTGAAAATTCAGGATTGGAAGGCCCGGCAAAGAAATTCAGACAACCATCATGTGCAAGAATTGCATCGGCCTGTTCAACAACCGGAGTTACCGGGGCAAAAACAAAAACATCATCGTATCCGCCTCCCGAGATTTCTTTTAACTTTTCCACCGGATTTTCAATGTTTCCGGTGTTCAGATAAATCAGTTCAATCCCATTTTCTTTTGCCCATTCAACCGGAAATATTTCAGCTGCGCGATCAAGACGATCCTGTGCAATGTCGGTAACCACCAGCAAAGAAGGTTTTCAGTTCCTTTCGGTTAACTACATAATTAATGGCAGCCAAACCCATTGGACCCACACCTGCAAGAATAGCCATTTTGCCTTCCTGCTTGATTTCCATTTGATGAATATACGAGCCCGGTTTAGTATGGTAGTTGGCATGCATTGCGCCAATTACACAACTTAAAGGTTCTGAAAGTGATGCCGGGTAAAATCCGGGGCCATTGTATACCAGAAGACAATCCTGCTCAAGCACATCTTTTGGAATGATAACATAAGTGGCATTTCCGCCAATGTATTGGTATGAATATCCGGGAGCACTCAAAATTCCAACAGGGCCGTTTTCATAATAAATAGCTGGCTGAATGGAATATTTCTGCCCGGATTTGAATTTATGTTGCCATTTGGAACCAACTTCAACGATTTCTCCGGCAAACTCATGACCAATAATTATCGGATTTTCAGCTACATCGTTTGGAATTCGTTTATGATCGGTTCCCTGCATAGCTGCCTTGTGACTCGACATACAAATGCTGTCGGAAACAACTTTTGCAAGTATCTCATCTTCCTTTATTAGTGGCAATTCAAATTCTTCAAGCCGTAAATCGTTTTTTCCGTATAACCGAACTGCTTTTGTAATTTTCTCACCCTGTCCGATTTTGTCATTGAGGCTGGCTGACTTCCCTGCGGGAGACGAATATCCTCTGGAAATCCCTTCTTTGTTGGAAGATTTTATATTGTCAGAATCTGCAGCCATATTCGAATGTCAAATTAAAATTTGTTTCTCATGCAATTTAAGAAAAGCATACAATTATGACTGTTATTTGATGCTACTGATTTTAGCTTTAAAATCGGGTTTAAGCTTTTTAAGAAATGGAATTTCTTAAAGTTTCAAAATCGAATTTTATTTTCAATTTATTTCAATTATTTCTTCTTTTATTTTTGGATATTCCTGAGAAGAATGTTTTATGCTGTTCTGGTTTATTCCTTTTGTTTTGTACATCCGTTTATAAAAACTATCTACATATTGTTGTTTAAGACTCTCCTTCGTAAAATCGCTGAGTTTAAATCCTGAATTTATTCTTTTCAGATTCAATGTAAAAACATCTGACAATAAGATCATTGAGTCAGGATTAACCCATTTTATTTTGTAGGTTAGAATGTTGGTTTTTAATGAATCTTTAGTCAGTGTATAATCCTGAGCTCCAATAATTCCGGCGATTTCGGAATAGATTCTGATTTTATTACCCGAGAAATAGAGTTCGGAGTAATCACCTTCGGAACTTACAGCTTTCCAATTTCCCTCAATATTTGACGTTTTGGAACAAGCTGAAATAAATAAAATGATAAAAAGAATGATGGAAGTTATTTTCAACCTGGGTTTCATAGCAATGTGAATTGGTTTTATAAACTTAATTTTATTATGCCTCAAAAACAACATGTATAGTAAATTGTTATCCTGATAAAATCACAAATAAAAATGAGCAAAACGATATTAATGACTGCATCGGTTTTTTTAACACTTGCAGTCGCAATTGGTGCATTTGGCGCACATGGGTTGAAAAGTCATATTTCAGTTGATATGATGCAGGTTTATAAAACAGGAGTTGAATATCATTTCTATCATGCATTGGGGCTATTAATGGTAGGAGTGTTGTCAATGTCAATGCCCTCCGGGTACATCAAATGGTCGGCAATCCTTCTTTCTGTTGGTATTATTTTATTTTCCGGAAGTTTATATGCATTAGCGACAACGGGAATAAAAAGTTTGGGTGCAATAACACCATTAGGTGGTCTTAGTTTTATTGCAGGATGGATTATGCTTATCATTGCAGTTGTAAAACATTTCAAATAATAGTTTATATATCAATTGCCTTCTTCATGAGTTGTTTATGAGAATTATTGCTGTGTAGTTGAAAAATTATGAATGTTTGATAATTGAATTTGCAGGCGATTGTGCTAATTGAAATTTTCATTACTATTGCATCAATAATAAATACTGAAAATTCATAATTCATTTCTTTTTTATGGGGGGCATAAAATCATTCTTTTTTTTGTTTTGCCTGATAATTTTTTGCGGAAGGTTAGTTATGGCTCAACATGAAAATGCGGATTCTATTGTTTTTGCTTCCGAGTCTAAAAAGGCTTTAATCATAAGGCAGAATGATCAAATTCACTTTAATATTTCCGATTCATTGTTTGCTAAAGACCAGACTACAACAGGAGATTTACTTTTACAGTTTACATTTCCGGGTGAGGGTAAAGTAATTAGTCCTTTTGGATTCCGCTCAGGTAGAATGCACACCGGAACAGATGTAAAAATGGCAAAAGGCGATACGATTTATTCAGCTTATAACGGTCTGGTTACTTGCTCTGAATATCGTTCCGGCTATGGAAATCTGGTAGTTCTTCAACATGAAAAGAACCTGGAAACTTATTATGGACATCTTTCGAAATTTCTGGTACAATCCGGAAGTTGGGTGACAATTGGTGAGCCTGTTGGTTTAGCGGGTGCAACGGGTAGGGCAACCACAAATCATCTGCATTTTGAGATCAGAGAGAATAATCAGCCGTGTGATCCGGAGCTTGTGTTCGATTTTAAAAATGGAACGATGAGATATGAGATTGAACAAATTAAATCGTTGGCAGCTCTGCAACAAAAAATATTGAAAGAAAGATCCTCAGATGATCAGACGCTTACTCAGAAATATATTGTAAGGTCGGGTGACTCGCTTTGGAGAATTTCACATTTGGTTAAAACTTCTATTCAGAATCTTTGTTTGTTGAATAATCTTTCGGAAACCTCAATTCT
This sequence comes from uncultured Prolixibacteraceae bacterium, assembly GCA_963849985.1. Classification (GTDB taxonomy): domain Bacteria; phylum Bacteroidota; class Bacteroidia; order Bacteroidales; family Prolixibacteraceae; genus Draconibacterium. The sequence goes on from CAWKJY010000026.1 coordinate 96,671, forward strand.
ACAAGTGGGTCAAATTTTAATGATTTATTGACGGAATTCGGAGATGTCAGGCTCAAAATTCAATTGGGTTAAATTTTTGTACCATTTCGAATAATTTTACTTTTGTTGCCAGATTGAAAAGGAAACGGATGAGCTTTTTGGAAATTTTACCAAAGCCGGTAAATGTTTTGGGGAGACATGCAACCTTTGTGAATGAAAAGTACGGGATGCATGAAAGAAATAATTTTGATATTTGGCTTGCGGAATCAGATCGGCCTACGCCGCTTGTTATTTATATCCACGGAGGAGGATTTGTAGGTGGTGATAAATCAAAGTATTATACATCTGAAGATATGGTTCGTTTTCTTGATTCCGGTGTTTCAGTAGCAGTAATCAATTACCGTTATATGAATGAACCGCCATACGGAATCCTTGGTAGCATGAACGATTCAAAACGATGCCTGCAATACATCAGGTATAATTCAAAAAAATACAATATCGATAAAAACAGAATTGCTTGTTCGGGTGGGTCTGCCGGAGCCGGAACCGCTCTTTGGCTTGCCTTTTCCGATGATATGGCGGATATTGAAAACGATGATCCGGTTATGCGAGAGTCAACCAGGTTAACTTGTGCAGGTGCATTTGCAACTCAATCAACTTACGACGTTTATCAGTGGGAGGATATTATTGGATTACCCGAAGATAATTCACCTGAAAAACAGTTGGCAATAGCACGGGCATTTGGATTTAAAACAGCCAAAAGTTTGAATACTTCTGAAGCCGAAAACATCAGGAAAGAACTTGATTTCCGATCGAAGATGAGTGAAAATTCTTCTCCGTTTTTTGTGTACAATAAACAAAACGGAGGATTTCCTACAACTCAGGATGAGCTTAATCACCATCCGAACCACGCCAGAGCGCTTAAAGTAAGGGCAGATGAAGTAGGTGCTGAAGCGATTATTTATGCTCCAGCAATTGGGATAGTCGATCCTTCCGGGAAAGATTTAGTGCAATTTGTTCTGGAAAAATTCAACACAAATTGAAGATTAATATATATTCACTGCAAATGTATTAATATCCAAATTTTGAGTTTGTAGTATTTTAAAATCACGTAAAAATAATCATCTTTGCACGCATTAAACATTTTGAATATAACAAGTAATATGAAGATTTTTAAATTTGGTGGAACATCGGTTGGATCGCCTGATAACATGAAGGCTGTAATGAAAATAATTACCGATGATGAACAAAAAATTGTGGTTCTTTCGGCGATGTCAGGTACCACAAATGCGTTGGTTGAAATTTCAAATTACCTGTATAAAAAGAATAAAGAAACAGCTCATGTTTTTATAGGTAAACTGGAAGCTAAATACAAAAAAGTAGTGGATGAACTTTATTCGATCACCTGAAAATAAGAAACTAGGTTTAAATGTTCTTAAGGAAAGTTTTGAAACACTTCGTTCGTTTACTTCCGGCAAATTCGATATAAAAGGAGAAAATACCATTGTTGCCCAGGGTGAATTAATTTCTACACAACTATTTACCATTTTGATGAAGGAAAACGGTTGCGATGTAAAACTTTTACCTGCGCTCGATTTCATGCGTATTGATGAGGATAAAGCGGCAGATTCACAAGCTATTCGGAAAAATTTGCAAAAAGTGATGAAGGAAGCAGGAGAGTCACAATATTATATTACCCAGGGATTTATTTGCCGGAATGCAAATGGCGAAATAGATAATTTGCAACGTGGTGGCAGTGATTACACTGCTTCATTAATTGGGGCAGCAATTGATGCTGAAGAAATTCAGATATGGACCGATATTGACGGGTTTCACAACAACGATCCAAGATATGTTGAAAACACCAAAAAGATAGAACAGCTTTCATTCAATGAGGCAGCTGAGCTGGCGTATTTTGGGGCTAAAATTTTGCATCCTCAAACGGTTTTACCGGCACGTGTTCAGAACATCCCTGTTCGATTGAAAAACACAATGAATCCTTCGGACAGCGGGACTTTGATAACTGCTGAGTCAGACGGATCTGGAATTAAAGCAGTAGCTGCAAAAGATGGAATTATTGCTGTTAAGATTCGTTCCGGTCGTATGTTAATGGCATACGGTTTTCTGAAAAATATTTTCGAGATCTTTGAAAAATACAAAACGCCAATTGATATGATTTCTACCTCGGAAGTAGCGGTTTCTCTTTCAGTTGACAATACTAAAAACATGAACCTGATTCGTGCTGAATTAGATCAGTATGGGACTGTAGAAGTGGATGAAAATATGACCATAATCTGTATCGTTGGCGACATTATTCAGGAGGAAAAGGGTTTTGCGTCGAAAGTTTTTAATGCGTTGAATGGAATACCAATTCGAATGATTTCATACGGAGGTAGTCGTTATAACATTTCTGTACTGGTTCCGACTTCACATAAAAAACAAACACTTCAGGCACTTAGTGATAATTTGCTGAATAGTTAAAATAAAAACCAAATTGCATAATCAAAATTTCAAAATAATTTCCTAAGGGAAAAAACAATTGTTCGAACTTTATAAGAAATTATTATTTGATTTTTAGATAACTGAAAACTATTTAGGTTTTGATAATTGTGGTTTGGAATTTATAATTGATAAACTTCACCCGCTTCATAACGTGAAGTTAATTTTACCATAAAACGGTTTTCCAGTGGCCGGATTTCGTTAAAGGCGATTTCCGGCGTATTATTTTCTTTTGAGAGGTGACTGAGAAACACACACTTTAAATGATCGCCGGCATGCTTTTCAAGCAATTCAAATGCCTGCCGGTTTGATAAATGCCCGTGCATAGATACGATGCGTTGTTTCAGAAACCAAGGGTAACTGCCTTCCCAAAGCGTTTTTTCATCGTAATTGGTTTCCAAAAAAAGAACATCACATTGAGACAGATTAGAAGTCACTCTTTCGCAGGGTTCACCAATGTCGGTAAAAATGCCGATATTTTTTCCCTTGTATTCCACACGGAAAGAACAAGGTTCAGAAGCATCGTGATTTTTCAGAAAAGATACTACCTTAAATTCGCCGGCTGCTATTTCATCACCCGGAGTAAAAAAACGGGGATTGTCAGGTCGAACATTTTTGTAAGCACCATAATAAGTTTTTGCAGTAACATAAACCGGAATATTCATCCGTTTACCTGTTACTCTTGCTCCCCGCATATGATCAGTATGTTCATGTGAAATAAACAGCGCCTTTACTTTCCCGGAATGCAAACCTTTTTCTTTCATCCTGGCAATGATCATTTTGTAAGAGATTCCGGCATCAATTAATACCGCATCGCTTTCGTTTCCAATGTAATAACAGTTTCCGTTACTTCCTGAGGCAATCGCGCAAATTTCCAACATGTTATTTTATTTCACAAGTTTTGAAATGGTTCTGAATTCTGGAGCAGCGGAGGAGCGGGTCAGTTCAAAAAGAATCGATTCCATTGAAGTCATCATTATTTCTTCGTAATGAAAGCGCTCTTTTGCAAGATCAATACTTTCCGGTTGGCGGGACGAAACACAGTCCATAACAACTACCGGATTGAATCCGGCACCTTTTAAATCTATGGCAGTTTGCAATACACATACATGCGATTCGATTCCGCAGATAATAATGTTTCTTGCTTTTAATGCTGAAAGTTTTTGATTGATCTCCGGTTCGTCGCAACAACTGAAAGCCCTTTTTTCTATTGCTTGAAAAGAGGTTATTATTGATTTGATTTCCGGGATACTTTCACCTAATCCTTTGGAATATTGCTGTGTGATTAAAAGAGGAATGTTAAGTAGTTGCAACCCCTCAACAAGCGTTTTAGTAGTTTCAAGAAATTTTTCTTTTTCATACATTACAGGAAATAAACGTTCCTGAATATCAATAATTAATCCAACTGTATTTTCCTTTTCTAACCTCATTTATTAACTACTTTTTGAGCTTATTTACAATAACTATTGCTAATTGTAACAGTATACTTTTTACTTTTTCAATCTTGCCTGTTGTCGCGATTTATCACCCAGATAGCCACCATGATGACGTTTTGCATAATCTTCGCTTGTAAAACCAATTTTTTCCATCATTGAAACCACCAGAGCATCGCCAATAACCGTCATTACTGTGGTTGATGTGGTAGGAGTTAAACCTAACAAACAAACCTCAGCCGGGTTTCCGGTAGGAATAAAAACATCAGCATTTTTTGCCAGTACACTGTCTTGATTTCCTGAAATTACGATTAAAGGTAAATCGTGGTGCAGATTATTTGCCAGATCAACCAGTTCAACAATTTCACGTGTTTTGCCAGAATTTGATATCAGAAGCAGAATATCGTTTTTCTGGATGACACCCAAATCCCCATGCTGAGAGTCGCTCGGATGTAAAAATACGGCGGGAGTTCCCGTGGAACTAAAAGTGGTTGCAATATTGGCTGCAATCTGTCCGGCTTTTCCCATACCACTGGCAACCAGTTTGCCGTTTTTTTCGTGTACGCGATGGTAAATTAAATGAATTGCTTTTTCAAAACTCCCATCAACAGGAATATCCTTGATTGCCTGTGACTCCTGGTCAATAACCCTGCGAAATATATCTGTCATTTTTATTGATTTATTCTGCAAATCTAATTGAAAAAATTAAGCTCGTTTATTAAATAACCTCAAATGTTCCTTTTTGGTGTTGGAAGCTATTAAAATTCATAAAAAAACCAACATATTTATAGTTATCGATGTGTAAATAATTCTTACTTTTGCCCATTGTTTTTTAATCCTTTTTATTCAAATTTTCGAAGAAAAGGGACCTCAGGCAAATAAGTCGTAAAATATTAATTTAAATATGAATTCAATGTTGACCAATTGGTTGGCATCGGATTTAAAACAAACAATTTAATGCAATGAAGATTCACGAATATCAAGCCCGAAATTTATTCAGGAAGTACGGGATTCCTGTTCCGGATGGCGAAGTTTGTCATTCGATTGACGAAGTTAAAAAGAAAATATCGGACGACGACAAACTGCGCGTTGTAAAGGCACAGGTTCATGCAGGGGGACGCGGAAAAGCCGGAGGTGTCAAACTTGCCGCAACAAAAGCAGAAGCGATTGAAAAAGCCGGTGAAATTCTTGGAATGACTATCAAAGGATTAACCGTTGAAAAAGTTTTGGTTGCCGATGCTGTTGACATTGAAAAGGAATTCTATGTTGGTTTGATCAACGACCGGAACACAAAGTCGGTAACACTAATGGTAAGTGCCGAAGGTGGGGTTGAAATTGAAGAGGTGGCAAAAAACGCACCGGAAAAAATTATTAAAGTGCCGATTGATGCTACCATGGGTTTAATGGATTGGCAGGCTCGCAAAGTGGTGTTGCAGTTGTTCACCGATCCGAAAGAGGTGCGTCAGGCTGCGGCAATTTTGGTTAGCCTGTACAAATTATATATTGATACTGATTCATCTCTGGCTGAAATCAATCCGTTGGTTTTAACGCCAGATAAACGTGTACTTGCACTTGATGGAAAAATGAATTTCGATGATAATGCATTGTTCCGTCAGCCGGAAGTTTTAAGCATGCGCGAAGTTACACCGGATGAAAAGAAAGAGATTGAAGCTTCGGCAAAAGGTCTTTCATACATTAAACTTGATGGCAATATCGGTTGTATGGTAAATGGCGCCGGACTTGCAATGGCAACCATGGATATGATAAAATTGTACGGTGGCGATCCGGCAAATTTCCTCGATATTGGTGGTTCTTCCAATCCGCAGAAAGTAGTGGAAGCCATGAATATTTTACTTGGTGATAAGAATGTAAAAACGGTAATGATTAATATTTTTGGTGGAATTACCCGCTGTGACGATGTTGCCCGCGGACTGGTAATTGCGCTCGATGAAATTAAAACTGATATTCCGATTGTTATACGTCTTTCAGGAACCAATGCCAAAGAAGGGTTGCAGATTATTAAAGAATACGGATTGCCAACCGTTTCGACTATGAGCGAAGCAGCCCAAAAAGCCATCGAACTAAGTCAACAGTAAAAAATCAAAAAAGGAAACGAAATGAGCATTTTAATAAATAAAAATACCAAAGTTATTGTACAGGGAATTACCGGTCGCGACGGTGCATTTCCATACCAGCAAAATGAAAGCTTACGGAACCAATATTGTTGGTGGAATATCACCTGGCAAAGGGGGATCCGATGTTGATGGCGTTCCGGTTTTTAATTCAGTTGAAGAAGCTGTAAAAGCTACTGGAGCAAATGCATCAGTAATTTTTGTACCGGCTCCTTTTGCTGCCGATGCCATTATGGAAGCGAGTTTTGCAGGCGTTGAACTTGTGGTTTGTATTACTGAAGGTGTTCCGGTTCAGGACATGATTAAAGTTACTCCCGTATTGAAGAAAAACGGAACAAAAATGATCGGAGCCAACTGTCCGGGACTGATTACAGTCGATGAATGTTTAATCGGTATTTTGCCGGGAATGATTTTCAAGAAAGGAAATGTCGGTTTAATCTCGCGTTCGGGCACTTTAACTTACGAAGTGGTTAACATGTTAACTGAAAGTGGTTTGGGACAAACAACCTGTGTGGGAATTGGTGGTGATTCAGTTTCCGGATTGTATTTCAAAGACTTGCTCGAAATGTATGAAAACGATCCTGAAACTAAAGCTGTTGTTTTGATTGGTGAAATTGGGGGCGATGCCGAAGAACAGGCTGCTCAGTTTATTAAGGAAAAAATGACAAAACCTGTGGTTGCGTTTATCGCCGGGCAATCGGCTCCTCCCGGAAAACGTATGGGACATGCAGGCGCTATAATTTCAAGCGGTTCAGGTACAGCAGAAGAAAAGGTGAAAGCTTTTAATGCTGCCGGTGTACCGGTTGCCAAAGAACCGGGTGAAATACCACGATTGGTAAAGGAAAAATTAGGATTATAGAAACCTCTCCCGGCCTTCGCAAGAGGGGGGATTTGGGGAGCCGGACTTTCTGAAGTCCGGTTAGTTTGATAAAAATATTAAAGCCGGTTACTGAAAAGTGGCCGGTTTTTTTTGATGGTTTTTGAACTTTATTTGTACCGAATTTATTTTTAAGAAGTAAGGATTAATCGCAAACCAATTTTAGCTAATATTTTCATTCCGACTACAATAATACTCGATTAATGAATGTAAATTCTTCGGAGTGTAAGGTTTTGAAATATAATCATTACATCCTGCGTCCAGAGCCTTATTTCTGTCCGCTTCCATAGCATATGCAGTTTGGGCAATTATCGGAATTTGCTGATTTATTTTCCTAATTTTTCGCGTTGCCTCATAACCATCGTATTCTCCAGGCATTTTAATGTCCATTAGTATCATTGATATTTCGGGGTTATCGATAAACAGGTTTATAGTTTCTTCGCCATTTTTGGCGTGCAGCAAATCAAATTCTTTTGATAGAATGCTTTCCATAAAATAATAGTTCACTTCATCATCTTCGGCAATTAGTAATGTATGTCTTTTATACATGATTTTTTTGGTGTCATTTTCGATTTTTTCATCAAGCCCATTTATTGCCGGTGAATACGGAATTGAAAACAAAAATGTACTTCCTTTTCCCAGTTCCGATTTCACCTGAATATTTCCATTTAATACTCCGGCATACGCTTTAACAATCGACAATCCTATGCCAGAACCCTCGTAGCTGCGTGTATTTCCCAATTCAACCTGAACAAACCTATCGAAAATAGCTTCCAATTTATCTTCTGGAATTCCTTTGCCGCTATCGGAAACATAAAAAAACAGCTTTTCGTCTTCCACGTAATTGCCAATTTCAATTGTTCCTTTAGCTGTAAATTTTATGGCATTTTTTATCAGGTTCATCAGTACACCGTCAAGTTTTTGTTTATCGGTTTTTACGATTGCAGATTTTCCTTCAACGAGTTTGGTAATTTTCAAATCAATGCCTTTTTCATTGGCTTGTAACTTGAAAAAATCTGCATGAAATCTTAGTAATTCTGAAGTATCAATATCTTCGTATTCAAGATGAATATCTCCGATTTCAATTTTTGAAATTTCAACAATATCGTTGATTGTATTTAGTAGTCGTTCACCGCTTTTATTAACGATCTCAATAAACGACTGTCTTTCTTCTTCCGACAAATCAGGCTCTTTCATTAAATTTATAAATCCAAGAATCCCATTCATCGGGGTACGTATTTCATGCGAAACATTCATTAAAAAAGCTGATTTTAAACGATCGCTTTCTTCTGCTTTTTCCTTGGATTTTATCAATTCCTGCTCAACGCTTATCCTTTGTGTAATATCTCTCCCAATACCAAGAATTCCAACAATCTTTTTATCGATATCGTAGAGTGGCATTTTTATCGTTTCTAAATATTCTTTATGGCCATCGATTGCAAAAGTTATTTGTTCTTCATTAATTGTAGGGCCTCCGACCAACATTGCCTTTTTATCATGCGTCCGGAAAAAGTCGGCCGTTTGTTTATCAATAAAATCATAATCCGTTTTACCTATTATTTCATTCTCTTTTGAGCCAAAAAAGTCTTCAAATCGTTTGTTGCATTGTAAATAAACACCTTCAGTATCTTTTAACCAAACTAAATCAGGAATTGTATTTATTAAAGTATGGATCCTGCTTTGATTTTCCTCAGCCTTTTCTTTGGCTCTGATAAGTTCCTTTTCAAAATGTTTTTGTAGCGTAATATCCTGTAAGACTCCAGTTACCATAACAGGATTATTATTTTTATCTCTCAGGACTTCGGCGCTCGAATGAATGATTCTTTTCTCGTTGGTATTTTTAGGTACAATGGTAAAAACAATATCATAAGGTTTATCTTCTGTAATCAGATCGACAAGCGCCTGATTTACTTGGTTTCTGATCCTCTTCAACTACGCAATTCATAACTTCTTCAACTGGAAATTCTTTTATATTCAAATCAAGATTATAAATTCTTTTACCTTCATCTGAACCCCAAAATGTACCGTTTTGCATATTATATTCCCAACTTCCGATGTGTCCGACTTCCTGCGCTTTCCTATACCTGTATTCGCTTTTCTCTGCCTGATTTTTTGCATTAATTAATTCATTTTCGCGTGAAACAAGTTCGGTAACATCCCTGTGGACTCCCATGACCAATTTGTCGTTTCCGATATTTAGTGCAGTACCATTAATATCAACATAAACATAAGATTTGTCTTTTCGTAGCAATTTTGTTCTGGAGGAGCTTCCTTTTTCGCTGTTTAGTATTATAGAATCAAACAGCAGATTTTTTCTGTTATCAGGGGCTTTTAAATCATAAATTGTCATGCTCAGCAATTCCTGTTCTGAATATCCGGTCATTTTACAGAAAGACTGATTGACAAAAACGTATCGGCCTTCCATGTCGGCGAGGGCAATTCCGTCCATGGCCTGTTCAGAAATCGCTTTAAATCTGATTTCGCTTTTCTCGATTTCTTCGTTGGCCTTTTTTAACAAAATCTCAGTTTCTTTCCTTTTTGTAATATCCCTTATTAATCCCTGGACACCTTTTACATTTCTATGCTCATCGTAAATGTATTTGGCATTCATCGAAATCCAGAATGTGGAAGAGTCTTTTCGAATTGCCCTAAATGTGCGGTCGAAAATTATAGTTGATTTATTTAACTCTTTGTAAACGCTTTCCCTGTCCTTTTTTTGAGCGTACAAATTTATTGCCGGCATACCGAGCATTTCTTCTTCAGATGAATATCCAAACATTTTTGGGGTTGCCGGATTAACATAAATAATGTTTCCTGCTAAATCGATTTGAAAATAAGCATCGTCAAGATTATCAAAAATACCTTGTAGTTTTTCTTTGATTTCAATTAGTTCTCTTTCCGCTTTTTTCTTTTCTGTAATATCGGTGAACAATTTTAAAAAAGCTTTTCTGCCTTTATAAAGAAAACCGGTGTGACTGATTTCCATCGTGAAGCCACCTTTAATTCCTTTAGATTCAAGGGTATGAGTTTCTCCGATTTCAAAGCCATTTTTCAATGGGCATCCCGGACATGGTTTTTGATCTGTTCGGTATGAATCCCAGCAGGTTTTTCCAACTATGTTGTTACCAAAAAGTTGTTTCATTACCTGATTTGCAAATATTATATGTCCTGATTCATCGATAATTTCCATTCCAAAAGGAAGCGACTCAACCAATAGCTGATTGAATTCATTTACTTCCTGTTCTGCTTTCTTTAATGTTAAAATCTCTGTAAGATCGATGAAGGAAGCAATTGCAAGATTACGTCCGTGGATATTAATAACTTTTGTGTTTAAAATAGTAGTTTTAACTTCTCCGTCTTTTGTAACATATTCGTATTGAAGATTTTTTATATATCCTTGATTGCGAATGTCTCCCAGCATTTTATTGATAACTCTTGCATCTTTAAACAAGCCAATACTTTTAGGCCTTTTGTTTATTAGTTCTTCCCGTGAATATTTGGTAAGGGTTAAAAATACATCATTAACGTCGGTAAACCGGTAATCCCGGTCGAGATCGATAATACATTTTGCTACAGGGCTTTCCCTGAAAATGGTAACGAACTCTTCTTCTAAAAGTTTCCGGGTAGCTATTTTCCCCAACCTTTCTGCAATTACTTTTAAAAGATTCTGCTCTTCTTCTAAAAAAGGTCCTTCAAATACATCGGGTTTGTGATCCAAATAAAATATCTCAATTGTACCTCTTCGCTGATCATCGATAAATATTTCATTCGATTGCTTCCATGGTGAAGTTTTAAAGTTTTCTGTTCTGTATTCGTCTTTTCCGAGTGTAATCCTTACACAGGTTATTTCAGGATATTGCCATCCCAACGGAATAATTTTTACGATTTCTGCTAAAATTTCAGGTAAAGAAAGTTCATTTTTTTCCAACACAGAACTTAATTTGTAAATGACCTGAAGTTCATTCTGACTTTTGGTCAATCTATTTTCAACTTCCGATTTCTTGTCTTTAAGTTTTGTAAAAGATTGTTTAAGAGAATCGTAATTTGCTGTAATCTGGTTCAGTTCAAGAATCAGCTCCTCTTTTGATTTGTTTTGAAAATTATCTAAAGAATACATAGCCCCATATTATAATCGAAAATCTAATAAAATTCCCGATTTATATTTTTGATTTTTTTAATGTTACAAGTTAGAGATTCTTAATATTTAAAAACCGTTCAGATACCTGTTTTTTTATAAGGTATCTTCTGATTTTAAAGTAAGCAATTTTGAATTTTGAATACAATTGCCACTTCTGGTATGCAGGATTTTGCAATTATTGCTTTAAACTAAAAACTGGAATTGAGAAGTTTTGATTTTTAGTGTTCTATTGTTTCCACCAATTCCCCTTCACTGTTCCATCGATGCCATGTTCCAACTGGTTCTCCCTTTTCGTAAAACTGTTCAATCTGTTTTTCACCGTTGGAATAGTACATTATAAATATACCGTTTTCCACCCCATTTTTCATTTCAAGTATTCGCGCTACCTGACCGTTTGGGTAATACCTGGTTTGTTTGGTTGCAAGACCATTTTCAACATCCCAAACGGCCTTCCCCCCATTTCTTAGATTTTGGGTTACCATTCCTGAAATAGGTTTTCCTTCTCTAACAAAAGTAGTGACTCGTGTACCTCTTACGAAATTGACAGTTAACTCGTTAAATGCATATTCTTTCTTACTATCCGAATTACACGAGATAATTAGAAAGCTTAAGACAAGAAAAGTCAAGAATTTCATTATTCAATTTACATTACTTCTTTAGTAGTTTAAATGCAGTATTCCAGTTGTTTCTTATAAATCCGGGGATGCACCATAAAATAGCCAGTGGTTCAATAGCGCGGGCAGCTTCAACGGCACCCATGTCTTCAGTTTCCCAGCCAAATTTATCAAGAATTTCAGTTACTTCTTCTTTTGCTTTTGCGTTGTTTCCGCAAATAAACATAGTTGGCTTGCTTTCAAAAGATGGATTTACCATGTGAGCGTTTCCTGCGCAACTAAATGCCTTTACAAAATTTGCTTCCGGTGCAATTTTCTGTAATTCTTCCATTAGGCTTTTATTAATAGATGTTGTGTATTGAATCACCCCGTTTACCGGCGGCAAATCTGCAATCGGATTGGTTGTGTCTATTACAGTTTTACCCAAAAGATTATTGATCCCTGCAGAATGAAGCGCTTCTTTTGCTTTGGTGCCTTTTACAGCAAAAACAATCAGATCGTTATTTTTTGTTGTATTTTGTGGTGTATCAGTCTTCAGTCTTCCATCGAATTCCTTTTCAATATTTTTTCGGGTTTCATCATTTCGGGAGGCTATTGTTGTTTCGTAACCAAGGTTAACAAAACCACGTGCCAATGCCTTACCTACCACTCCAGAACCTATAATTCCTATTTTTTTCATGGTTTTCAAATTTTAATTTTTATTGTGTTACTAACCATTAATAGAAACAAATAAGAAGGAATTTGTTCTTAAAAAAGCAGGTATTTTCCCTATAAAATTTTTAATTCGTCAGAATTAATTTAAATGTTTCCAGATTATTAATTCTGTTTAAACGTAAAAAATAGACTCCTTCATTCAGTTTTTGACCCCGGTTATCTTCACCGTCCCACGAAAATGTTTGTATCCCAGTGGATAGTTTTGCATTATTTGCAATCGAGCGTACCAATCTTCCTGTAATATCATATATATCTGATGCTAACCGGCTGATCTATTTCTAAGCCAAATAGAATAGTCGTTTCATTTTTGAAAGGATTTGGATAGACTTTTGTTTCTATTGTTGTTGCACCAAAATTATTCTCCCCCAAATCAGCAATAAATCCTGATTTTGTGGCTGTTGCAGTCTCGCAGTGTACTGTTACAACATTTGCATCAGGGTTATAGGTGTACCCGTTTTTTGAAACATCAGTAACTTCAAAACACCATGAACCTCGCGGTTTTTTTGATGATGCAGAGGAGAGCTCTACAAGGCCGTTATTGTCGGTATATCCATTGGTTGTACCTCTGGTTGGGCCATCGTAATTTGCTGTAACCAAGACATTGGCAACCGGCTGATTATTTTGATCGAGCACGAGTACCTGATCAACAGCCATCCATTTTCTTTCGGAATACTGCCGGGTTACATACTGCGATCCAACATGCAATTCATTTGTTGAAGGGGCACTTACTTCAATCGAAACCATATCGGTTCCAGTCGCGCCATTGTTATCCGTAACTCTTAATGTTACTATATAAGAACCCGGATTTGAAAAAATATATGAAGGATTTGGATTGGTAGTTGACAAGGTTTCTGATTGCCAGAGATATTCAACAATTGTTCCGTCAGGATCGTACGAACCATCTGAGTTAAACTGAACTGTCAGTGGTGCTTCTCCTGAAACAGGACTGGCAGATGCAACTGCCACCGGCGACTGGTTGGTTGGTGCAGTAAATCCGGATTCCAGTGCACCCATATCCGGTGCATTTCCATTGTACTGCGAAGCGTCTAAATTAACGATAGTTGCTCCCTCCCATTCATAAAAAGCAGTTCCGGCATCAATGCATTGAGAAGAAGATAACAATGAAAAATCACCAATGTCAGTGTTTGTGAATTTTGGATCGATACTGATATTTCCTTCCTGCCAGTAAACAATTCCATTATCTTCAATTCCAACTCCGCTTTCGCCACCCTCAACATCATTATAAGCAACTGTAATGATTCCGGGATTGTAGGATGACGCAATAAATATTTCTTCCGGTGAATCGTTCCATAAAATATTATTTACTGCCACCGGTTGTGAATTATATATGAAAATCCCACCTCCTTGCGGATTCATACCGCTGGCACTGTTGCCGAAAATTGTATTACTGGTTATCACAGGACTGGAGTTCCAAACAGAAATTGCTCCTCCACGTGAATATGTTGGTACGTTGCCTGAAGCCGATGAGGTGTTTAAACTTATAATATTCCCGTCGATGATTGCATTGGATTGATTCAAACAAATAGCGCCTCCGTTTGCATTAGCCGGGCTGTATCCTCCTGATGCGCCAACACTGTTATTGCTAATCCGATTATTCCTAATAATAGGCTGGGAATTATTTGTGCTGTAAATTGCGCCCCCGGAAGCTGCTGAGCCAAATCCTGCCATATTATTTGAGATTTCGCAATCCTCAATCAAAGGGCTGGCATTATCGCAATAAACAGCTCCTCCATATCGTGAGACCTGGTTGTTTCTTAAGGTACTGTGTTTCACTGTCGGACTTGAATTAAGAAAATACAATGCCCCGCCGCGATCGTTCGGCTCGGCGGCCATCGCTTTTCCGTTTTCAATGATGCAATATTCCAGGGTACTTGCGTTATCGGCATCAACAAAATCGATTCCAATCCATCCGGGCGCTCCCGGTCCGGGTGGTTCAGAAGTAAAAAGAATGGAATCATTTTCTGCTCCGACTGCAACCAGTTTCCCGTTGACCAGGATTTTATACCAGCTTATAAATTCAACTGTTACTCCCGGTTCGATAGTAAGAGTTTCACCTGTTGGAACCACAATGTCCCCTTCAACACGATAAGGTGAACCGGCAAGCGTCCATGTTCCTGAAACATCACCTCCCGTTAAGGTTGTACCATCCTGAACATTGATTAAAACGGCTTTTGTATTGGTTGCGTTTTTATCGTCGGTAACAGTTAGCGTTGCGCTGTATTGGTTTACACCGATATATGTATGCGTAGGATTTTGTTCTGATGAAGTGGCTCCATCGCCAAAATTCCAGGAATATGAAACGATTGTTCCATCAGGATCGGAAGAACCTGCCGAACTGAATTCAACTGTTAACGGGGAACTTCCGTGATCGGGTGTGGCGGTTGCCATTGCAATAGGTGCCTGGTTAATTCCTCCGGTGCTTCCATACTCCAGCGCTCCTATATCAGGGGCGGCGCCCGAATATTCAGAAGCTTCCAAATCAACTAAAACAGTACCCTGCCATTCGTAATAGGCAGTTCCGGCATCGATGGCTTTTGAATGGTTTTGCAAAGAAAAATCATCGTTTGCAGGATCTGAAAATTTTGGATCATTGCTAATATTACCTTCCTGCCAGTTTACTGTTGAATAATCACTGGTAACAATTCCCTGTTCGCCTCCTTCAATATCGGAATAGGCTACTAAAACTGAACTCAACCCGGATGTGTTAAAGAAAATTTCCTGGGCTGAATCGTTCCAAAAATTATTGTTTACCAACGAAACATTTCCGCCATAAATGTATAATCCGCCACCTTCACCGGGCGTACTATAAATTAATGTTGTATTTCCGTAAACTGTATTCCCGGTTAATACAGGATTAGAATAGTAGGTGTAAATAGCGCCACCTCTTGCATGCGTAGGTACATTTCCCTGTGCATCAACCGAATTAAAACTAATAATGTTTTTTTCGATGACAGCATCAGACTGGTATAAATATATTCCTCCACCCAGGGCATTTGCAGCGCTAAAACCACCGGAAGCAGATACTCCGTTGTGACTGATAATATTTCCTTTGATTTGTGGCTGTGAATTATTGGTACAGTAAATAGCCCCACCGGCTGCTGCACTGGCAAATCCTGCTGAATTATTGGTAATGGTACATCCTTCGATCAATGGACTGCCGTTATCACAATAAATAGCACCGCCATATTTGCTTACTGTATTATTCCGAAGCGTGCAGTATTTAATTTGCGGACTAGAATTTTGGATATAAATTGCACCACCCCGGTCGTTAGGAGCAGCGGCCCTTGACTGTCCATTCTCGATAACACAGTATTCAAGCTGACTTGTTCCTGTGGCATCAATAAAGTCAATTCCCGGCCAGGCAGGTTCTCCCGGTCCTGCAGGAGTTGATGTGAAAACAATTTGTTGCGAAGAAGTTCCGATGGCTTGTAATGTGCCATTTACGGTAATCTGATACCAATTCTGAAGTTCAACAACAACCCCCGGTTCAATAATTAATGTCTCACCCGTGGGAACGGTAATATCGCCATTAACCAGGTAAGGAGAGGAAGCTAAATTCCATGTTCCCGATACATTTCCTGCAGGAATGTTTGTTGAAGCATTTACAAGGTTTATTATAAAAATGAAGTTTACAAAAGTGGGAAAAAATCGTTTAAGAATGGTAGAAATTAAGTTTTGTCGTGTTTCCATGATAAGTAATTTTAGAATAAAATTACGGAAAACTTATCACGAAAATATAACAGGAGAATAAAGATTTCGTAATAAAAGATTTTATAACAAGTTAAATTTCAGGTTAATCTCTTTTGAATATGCAGAATATAACGAATGTTACAGTGGGTGATAATTAAAGTTGGAAGATTTTATCCTAACTGATCAGGTTTTCTTTTTAATTTTCAATTTTTGTCCCACATACAAACCACGCTCATTGGAAATTTTATTCAATCGCATGATTTCATCGCTGGTAATTCCGGCATATTTTTGTGCAATATCCCAAATGCTATCTCCCTGTTTTACGGTGTAATATTCGTAATTTGGATCAAGCGTTTTTACCTCTTTCGGTGTGGGATTTGCAACCGATTTGCCAACGGATTCTTGTTTATTTGCAAAGGACATTTTAGCCACTTTTTCATATTTTTCTTTATCTTTTTCAGGAACATAAATGGCCAGTTTTTGCCCCACTCTTATTATGTTTTTGTTAATGTTATTCCAGTACCTTAAATCATTTTGACGAACATGAAACCATGATGAAATAAACCCCACATTATCCCCCGATTTTACGGTGTAAATCACTTTTACCTTTCCTTTTACGTCAGCCGGAGTAAAATAGGCTGAAGTTGATTCCGTAGGATTTATCAAAGTATTATTAGGAAAATATTTATTACGGTTCCATGCAAAAACAGTGGTATCTTTATCAATGAATTCCATGATTTTTTCTTCGGGTAAAACCAGTGGATAAGGTTTGTCTGGCTTCGCAGGAATGACGTTCCTTCTGTATAATGGGTTCAATGAATTTAACTCATTGTTGTCAATATCCAGAACTTCAGCTACCTGGTTAAAATGGAGATAATTGTTTACCATAATCGTGTCCACATCGGTTGGAAATTCGGGAACCTGTGGCACAAGCATGTGTTCTTTGTAATAATTCATTACATAAGCGGCAGCAATAAAAGCAGGAACATAACCACGGGTTTCGCGTGGCAGCCGGTAGTAAATATCCCAGTAATTCGTTTTTCCTCCTGACCTTCGGATGGCACGGTTTACATTTCCCGGGCCACAGTTATATGCCGCAATTGCAAGTTGCCAGTCTCCATAAGTATCATATAATTGTTTCAAGTATTGCGCTGCGGCTTCAGTTGATTTTACAGGGTCACGTCGTTCATCAACAAAACTGGTGATTTCAAGATGCATATTTTTAGCTGTTCCGTACATAAATTGCCATAATCCATTGGCACCTGCTCTCGATCTGGCAACAGGATTAAGTGCCGACTCAATGATGGGTAAGTATTCTAATTCAAGTGGCAGGTTATATTTATCCAGTATTTCCTCAAACATAGGGAAATAATATTCTGATAACCCAAGCATCATTTCAACCTGACTGCGTTTCTTCTCGGTGTACATTTGGATAAAATTCCGAACGACTTTGTTATAAGAAAGGTCGATTACTTGCTCGGCATCCATAAGCCGTTGAATATAAACTGAATCGGGCAGGTTTTTAGGAAAATCCACCAAATTCATAGTTTCCATTGAGTCGGCATTCACCATGTTATTTACCTGCCAGGCATTTGAGGCACTATCAATTTTTTCAGAAAAAATGTCATTGAGATCTTCATCAATTTCTACTTTTTCCGGTAATGCAGAATCAATATCAATGGTGTCGTTCAATTCTAATGTGTCAGAATCGCCAAAATACAGCGAATCAGGTTCCTGCGCCATGGCACCATTAAAAATCAATAATAAAGAAAATATTGCAAGTAATAATTGTAGTTTTTTCATCTTAAAAATTAAAAGTACAGTTAAATCCATAAAACAGTTGATTGTCGAATAAATTGGTAGCAGGTTGCCAGTTAAACGATAAATCGTCGCTGATGTCGAAATTAAAAAAGTGTGCGTCAACACTTGCATCAATAATATTAAGTCCGTAAAAGCCTACCGTACTGATGATTAACAAGTCGCGGTTTCTTCGGAAATATTCCTGCTGTTTCGACAAACCAGATTTAAAATTATAATATTGTGTTTGATTACTCAAATCGTAATATTCATAGGCCTTTAAATCTTGAAACGAGTTGGTGCTTTCATTACCGTCTGTAAGATCAATATAAGCTTGTTTGTAAATCTGGTAATATTTATTATTCCACCCAATAAAATAACCTAAAGTACCAAAGCCCACGTAAATAATCGGAATTTTCCAGTATTTTTTATTGTATGCCTGTCCAAGTCCGGGTAGAATTGCAGAATAAATTGAAGCCTTTTTCGGAGAATGAATTTTTTCAGCATTTTTAGGTACAACCCGAATTTTGGTGGAATCGGTTTGAAGCACCTGCCCCTGCATATTCAGTGAGCAAAGAAGAAGCAGGGCAAAAACAATATTTTTAAAAAGAAACCGAAACTTTTTCACACACCTTAAATTTCGCGCTAAATTAGAAGAATAGGCTTATTAAACGGGAGAAAGAAATGTATTATTTCTGGTTTTCAATTATTTTAACAATTTTCTCCAGTTCCGCAACTGACTTAAAAGGAATTACAATTTTACCTTTTCCTTTATTGTTGATTGAAAAACCTATTTTTGACGGGAAAATACGATCAAGTTGTTTTTTAACTGACTGATATTCTTTTGGAATTTTTGTCTTTCCTGATTTTGTTTCAGGTTCTTCAAGATTTAGGTGACGTACCAATTCTTCCACTTTACGAACAGAATAACCATTTTTGACAGCTTGATTGTAAAGTAAAATTTGTGTCTCCTCATTTTCAATATTAATAATGGCACGCGCATGTCCCATTGAAATTTGCTTGTCGATAAGGCCTTTCTGAATAATTGCCGGAAGTTTTAAAAGGCGAAGATAATTGGCAATGGTCGATCTTTTTTTACCGACCCGGGTACTAAGTTCTTCCTGGGTAAATTCCAGTTCATCCATTAACCGTTGGTAACTTAGAGCAATTTCTATTGAATCGAGATCCTCACGTTGAATGTTTTCTATAAGGGCCATTTCGAGCATTCCATCATCTTTGGCCTTACGAATGTAAGCCGGAATTGCCGTTAACCCGGCAAGCTGCGCAGCTCTCAGCCGACGTTCGCCGGCAATGACCTGATATTTATCCGCAGCAATTTTTCGTAAAGTAATTGGCTGAATTAATCCAATTTCTGATATGGAAGTTGCTAGTTCCTGTAACGCTTCTTCATCGAAATTTGTACGCGGTTGAAAAGGATTTGCTTCAATTTTACTAATCTCAATTTCGTTGATTCCGGCGCTAAGCTGCATTTTTTCGGCATCGTCGATTAATGCGCCAAGTCCACGACCTAAAACATTCCTTTTCACCATTATATTAAGTTAGTTAATTACAACATTTTTTTCTTTTCTCATAGGAGTCAACTGGTTTCGCTGTAAAATTTCGCGGGCAAGATTCATGTGGTTAATGGCTCCTTTTGAGCTGGCATCGTATAAAATAACAGGTTTCCCATAACTTGGTGCTTCTCCTAGTTTTACATTTCGCTGTATAACGGTTTCAAAAACCATATCCTGAAAATGACGCTTCACTTCTTCATAAACCTGGTTCGAAAGATTCAAACGCCCGTCGAACATAGTTAAGAGAAATCCTTCAATTTCCAGATCTTTATTCAACCTGCTCTGAATAATTTTAATTGTATTCAATAGTTTTCCTAACCCTTCCAATGCAAAATATTCGCATTGTACTGGAATAATTACAGAATCGGAAGCGGTTAAGGCATTAACTGTTATTAACCCTAACGAGGGTGAACAGTCAATCAGGATAAAATCGTATTTTTCTTTTAAATGTTCAATCGCGTGTTTTAGTACCATTTCGCGATTCGGCAGATTAAGCATCTCAATCTCGGCGCCAACTAAATCAATGTTTGATGGAATTATATCAAGATTTGCAACTTCAGTCTTCATAATTACTTTTTCCGCGTCAACCTCTTCCACAATACATTCATAAATGCTCGATTGAATATTCTTTAAATCGAACCCCAACCCCGAGGTGGCATTCGCCTGAGGATCAGCATCAATTACAAGCACTTTTTGCTCCAGAACAGCCAGGCTGGCAGCCAGGTTTATTGTTGTTGTTGTTTTCCCTACACCACCTTTCTGGTTTGCTAACGATATTATTTTTCCCATCTATAAGATAACTATTAGGATTGACAGGTTTCAAATTTAATAATTTACAAGAAACCTTTGTTTGTTTTTTATCAACCGATTGGTTAGTAACGGTTAAAAACCTGAAATAAAACAACTTAGTATTTTAAATTTTTTGCGAAAGCATCTCCTTTATCAACTGTTCTTTACTGACTGGAACAACACCTAGTTTTTCACAAACAAGACCCCCGGCCAGATTCGACATTAGGGCGGTAATTTTAGGATGCAACCCGGCAGCCATTGCCAAACTTGCAACACTAATCACAGTATCTCCAGCGCCTGAAACATCTGCAATATATCTAATTTCAGCCGGATAATATTGTTCTTTTACTCCATTACTGATAAGTACTCCCAATTCAGAAAGGGTAATAAAAATGAGCTTAAAATTTTGTTTCTGTTTGAATTCTACTGCCATTTTTTTAAGGGTTTCCAGGTCTCCCTTTTTAAGCGGTATTCCAATACCATCTACAAATTCTTTAAAATTTGGTTTGAATAGAGATACATCAGTATAATGGTGAAAGTTCCTTTTTTTAGGATCAACCGAAACAGGAATTTCCTTTTCTTTTGCTAATTTATTGATTTTATCGAACAGAGTAGGAGTGATTACGCCTTTATCATAATCAACAAAAATAATTACATCGATTTTTTTATTTCGGATTAATTTTTCAATAGCGGCAACAAGCGATATTTCCATTTCCGGTTCGATAAAATCGGTACTTTCTTCATCAACCCTCGCAATATGCTGGCCTTTACTTATGATTCTGTTCTTAACTGTGGTGTTTCGGTTGGGGTCAATAAAAATACCATCGCACGAAAGTTTATTTTTTTTCAGAAGTTTTCTAAATTTCCGCCCTTTATCATCGTTGCCAATAATAGCAAATAAATAAGGAGTTGCACCCAGTGCCTGTAAGTTTAGAGAAACATTTGCGGCCCCACCCAAACGGTTTTCACGTTGAGTTACAGTAACAATTGGAATTGGCGCTTCTGGTGAAACCCTTTCAACTTTTCCCCACATATAGGAATCAACCATGGCATCACCAATTACAACTGCCTGCATTTCTTTGAAACGGTCGAATATTTGATTTACTTCTAAATGCTCCACCAAATAGTTTTAAAAGTTACAAATCTAAGAAAAAATCAAAGGCATTATAAGGACATTTTCAATAATTATATTAAAGATTAATTAAAGATCATTGTGAAAATTTTTTGTTTTTGACTTCAAAACGGGTCAACGTCCACATTTATAACACAATTACTGTTAAAGGGAAGATTTCTTACTACTTCAATGGTTGATAGAATAAATGTTTTTGTAATATTTAAATGTAATTTTCTATCCAGTTTCAGCCAAATTTCTTTATTGTACCAGAGTTTTATTTTGCCTATTAACGGGTACTCCGGACCAAGTACAATTAATTCCCTGTTTTTTCTTAATTCTTCTGCCAATTGAAGAGCCACCCTGTCAACAGTCTCGGTCTTTTTATGCTTGATTACGATTTTAATTAACCGGTAAAATGGAGGATACTTAAATAATTTTCTTTCATTAAGCTGGTTATTCATCATTGATTTGTAGTCTTGATTTTGAATAAGATGCAAAAGTTGATCCTCCGGTTTCATGGTTTGTACAATTACTTTTCCCTGTTTATGTTTGCGACCCGCCCTTCCACTAACTTGTGAAATCAACTGGTAAGCACGTTCGTGTGCCCTGAAATCAGGAAAATTAATAAGGTTGTCGGCATTCAGAATTCCGACAATACTTACATAATCAAAATCAAGTCCCTTTGTAACCATTTGGGTTCCTACCAGGATGTCAGTTTTTTTGTTTTCAAGATTCCGAATGATTTTGTCAAAAGCATTTTTTGAATGCGTTGTGTCAATGTCCATTCGCGCAATTCGTGCATTTTTAAACATTGATTTCAGTTCGGCTTCAATTTTTTCCGTACCAAAACCCCGGGTTTTTATTTCATGCGAGCCACAATTATCACACGAATCCGGAAGTGGGATATTATAACCACAATAGTGACAGGTAAGCCTTTTTTTATATTTATGGTAGGTGAGACTTACATCACAATTTTTGCATTTTGGAATCCAACTGCAGATGAAACATTCTACAAAAGGGGAAAAACCACGCCGATTTTGAAACAAGATTACCTGTTCATGGTCACCCAGTGCAGTTTCTATACTGTTGTAAAGTTCCGGTGTAAGAACCGAGTGCATTTGCTTTTTCTTATAGGCTTTTTTTGTATCTGCAATAACAATTTCAGGCGACGCAATACTGGCATGCTTTTTTAATAAATTTACCAGTGCATATTTCCCGGTTAGTGCATTATAATAACTTTCTACAGAAGGTGTTGCTGAACCTAAAAGTACCTTGGCATTATGCTGGTATCCCAAAATCACGGCAGTGTCTCGGGCATGATAACGTGGTGCAGGATCATGCTGTTTATACGAATTTTCGTGTTCCTCGTCCACCACAATCAGTCCGAGATTTGCAAACGGCAAAAAAAGGGCTGAACGCGCACCCAATACAACCTGGTAACCTTTTTCAGGATGTTCATTGGACTGAAGTACTTTTCCCCATATTTCAACCCGTTCGTGGTTGCTGATCTTTGAATGGTAAATACCTACTTTATTTCCAAATACAATTTTTAAACGTCGTATAATTTGTGCTGTCAGAGCAATTTCTGGGACAAGATAAAGTGCTTGTCTGCCGGTTTTGATAATTTCATCGATCAACCGAATGTAAATTTCCGTTTTGCCACTGGCCGTAATTCCGTGAATTAAAGCTACCTGCTGGTTCTGAAACGAATCCTTAATTTTAATGTAAGCCTTTTGCTGATAAGGATTAAGAAGATTCATTTCTACCTGTCCGTCACTGGTTTCTTCCAGTCTTGATACTGTTTCCCGGGATTGGGTCAGAATTTTCTTTCGACACAACTCATTTAAAATTCCGGAATTGAAAGAAGTTTCTTTAAGTAACTCTTTTTTTGAAATTGAGGTTATTTGTTCCTTTTCAAAAGCATTGGTTAAGTGACAAAAATGATAAAGCAAAGCCAATTGTTTTTTTGCTCTTGTAAAAGTTCGAATGTGTTCCTCTAAAATAGCTTCGGAAGTGATTTGTGAATGAAATTTTACAAACGTTTCCGTTTTGGGCAGGTATTTTTCCGACACTTTTTCTTCTACAGAAATCAGGTGTTTTTCCTGCATCGATTTCAGAATTGAATAAGAAAAATTATCTCCAAGTTTTTTTTGAATCTCTGAAAGAAACACAGGGCCGCTTTCAACTTCGTTTAAAAATAGTTCTTCTTTATCATTCAATGAGATTTCATGATCAAATCCGGTCCGAACAATTCTTGATTTGCTTTCCAGTTTTAACCCGGCTGGAAGTGCAGCTTTGAAAACATCACCAAGAGTACAACAATAATAATCAGCAATCCATTTCCAGAGTGTAAAATTTTCAGGCAAAGCAATAGGCTTTTCATCCAGAATCTGTATAATTTCCTTGATTTCAATGTTTTCCTCAATTAATTCTGACAGCGATAAAACCAGGCCTGCATAATATTTTTTTTGACCAAACTGAACGATAACGCGTTGCCCTGGCTGAATATTTTTTTGCATCGATTCAGGCACTGCGTAGGTGTATGAATCATTTAAAGGGAGTGGTAATATAATTTGTGCAAAAAGTTCAGCCATAAGAAAATTGAAATTGAAATCTAAAAGTAGTTGAAAAAAACAAAATGGTAAAGCTGAACTTCCTTTTGATCAGTTATAGTTTTGGTCGATCCAGTTGGCCACTTCTTCCATTAACCAGTTGGGTGTTGAAGTTGCACCACAAATCCCCACCGATTCAATATTTTCAAACCATTGTTTGTCAATTTGTTCCAACTTGGATATAAAGTGTGAATTTGGATTTTCTTCCTTACAAATTGTGAACAGATACTGTCCATTTGAACTTTTTGTTCCCGCAACGAAAAGAACCATATCGAAGCTTGAGGCAAATTTTTTCAGGTTGGGAACCCGGTTTGAAACCTGACGACAAATTGTGTCTTTGATCTCAACCGGCACACCAACTTTCATTTTTGATTTAACCAGGTTGGCAATTGCATGAAAATCTTCTACCCGTTTTGTGGTTTGAGAATACAATGCAACAGGCCGGCCAAAATCAATTTTTCCAATTTCGTCAATGCTTTCAATAATTAGTGCATTATGCATGGTCTGCCCGTTCAATCCTTCAATTTCGGCATGACCCTTTTTGCCGTAAATAACTATTTGACCTTTTTCTTGTTTTTTCGCCTCGTACGAGATTTTTACTTTTTCCTGTAAAGTCAGCACTACCGGGCAGGTCGCATCAATCAACTCTATGTTATTTTTTGAAGCGTATTCGTAAGTTTCCGGTGGTTCGCCATGCGCCCTTATCAAAACCGTACAATCTTTAAGGCTAAAATATTTCTCTTTTGAAATGGATTCCAGCCCCATTTTCTCAAGCCTTTCAACTTCCATTCCATTATGAACAATATCACCCAGACAATATAATTTACTGGTTGTTTCCAACTCGTTTTCGGCCGCACGAATAGCATTTATTACCCCAAAACAAAATCCCGACCGTTTGTCAATCTCAACTCTCATTTCTCCTCCGTAACTTTTTTTACTTTTTCCAATACCCATTTTAGCTGTTCCTCGCGTGTAAGGTTGCTGTTGTCAAGCACCAATGCATCGTCAGCTTTTTTTAACGGGCTTACTGCTCTTGTCGAATCTATTTTGTCGCGGTTTAAAACATTCTGAAGAATCTCATCAAAATTAACTTCCTGTCCTTTTTCCTTTAATTCAAGAAAACGTCTTTGCGCCCTGATTTCAGGAGCCGCAGTCATAAAAATTTTAAGTTCGGCATCAGGGAAAACTACCGTTCCAATATCGCGTCCATCCATAACAATTCCTTTGTTTTTGCCATTCTCACGCTGCTGCTTTACCATTTCTTTCCGCACATCTGCAATTGCACTTACCGGACTTACATTTTGGGAAACTTCCAGTTGTCTGATTTCATCCTCAATGTTTTCACCATTTAAAAAAGTGGTATTTTTCTCTGCAACTTCGTCCCATTGAAAGGTTATTTTGATGTTTTTTAGTTCGTTAATGATTTTTGGAATATCGGGAGCGCCGTTTTTGATTAATCCTTTTCGAAGAGCAAACAGCGTAACTGCGCGGTACATTGCTCCACTGTCAATATAAATATAACCAAGCAGTCGAGCCAGCGTTTTTGCCACTGTACTTTTGCCACAAGATGAATGACCGTCGATTGCGATAATTATTTTTTTACCCGACATTTTACCGATTTTTGAACAAAGATAATCGATTTTTTATATCAGACATGAAAGTCTTTTTTGGGAGACAAAATTTTAGAGGTCGTTTAAATTAATAGCAAGTGAAAATAAACTTGATGTTGCTGCCAGGTGATATTGAGCGATACCATAATCGAGTGTAAGACGTTTAATTTTTATCCCAAACCCAAATGAGAACCCAACGGCTGAAACTTTTTCCTCATATTTTAGCTCCTGCCGGCGTTGATAGTTGTAACCTGCACGTAAAACAAAATTTGACGACGGATAAATTTCAACACCATAAATCAGATGTCGCATTAGTTGTTTACCGAATCCTTCTTCACGTTGATAAATTTCAGTTATAAGATCGCCGGAAGTTGTTTCGTTACTACCCGCAAGATCCCAATGGTTTATATGTTGCATGTTAATTGAAAGCGTTATCGGGGCATGGGTCAATTTACGACTAAACCCTGCCTGTAGATTAAATGGGATCGATTCCCGTTCCCCGCTATTGTAATATGTTGTAATTTGCCCGCCAACATTTCGTGCAACGAGGGCAACATTGGTATATTTGTCTTTTGAGGCAAAACTAACCCCAAAATCTGCAGCTAATCCAAATGATTGGTAACTTTCAAACGACGAAAGAATTGGTTTTAATGTGGCGCCATATTTTAAACGTTTATAATGATTCGAATAAATAATATTTAGCGCATATTCAGCTGCCTTAAACTGGTATCCGGTAAGTTCTCCCAATTCAGTGGCTTCCTGAAATTTTCCGTAATTAATGTAGTGCATCCCAAGGGCAAAATTTCCAATTCCATCAAATGATTTGGCATACGACGCATACCCGTAATTAATATCCGAAAGATAATTAACATAATTAACCAGCACTTTTTTCTCCATACTTTTATGAAGCATTGCAGGGTTATTGTATGGAAGATTCAGGTCGGTTGTATCGAGAATCGCTGTCTGACTACCACCCAATGCAGCTATGCGTGCAGAATTAGTCAGTTCAAGAAACTGGTAGGTACTTTCACCGCCCACCTGTGCGCCGGAAGTTAAAATTGCAAAACAAAATAGAATAACCAGGTAGTATTTCAGCTTCATGCAAATAATCTCGTTTTGTGTAAAACGCCAAAGATATTTAAATATTATCGTTTGCCGTTGATTTTAGGTTATGGTGTTTTTAATTGTGATGGGTGCCATTTTTTATCAAAGATGTCATTTTTTCGATGCTTACCAGGTTTTCTTTTTAATTTCCTCAAAAATCCCGTAAACGACAGGGCATGTTTCGCAGTTTTTGTGTGATAAATTCAAAATCTGATAGAATCGTTTGCGATCGGTGTGCGGATATTCACGACATGCTTTTGGGCGGCTTTCATAAACCATACAGTAATTGTCTGATAAAAGAAAAGGGCAGGGGTGTGAATTAAAAACAAAATCGCCGTCTTCGTCGATAACAATATATTTCTCTATAAATTCTGAAGGTTTCATTTTGAGGTGTTTTGCCAAGCGGTCAATATCTTTATCGATTAATCTTGGCCCGATAGTTTTGCAACAATTGGCGCAATCGAGACAGCTAAACTCATTAAAAGCGTCAATGTGCAGACTGTGGACAAAGTCATCAAGATCTTTTGGTTTTTTCCTTTTTATTTTTTTCAGAAAGGCGATTGTTTCAGTCCGGGTTTTGTTGGTCAATATTTTAAGCTCTTCGGGTGTTTTGTATTCAATGTTTTTCATTTTTTAGTTATTGTCTTTAAGCTTCAAGCAATTACTTTTTGAATTCCTGCAAATTGAAAACTGCGACTGATTACTAAATATTAAAATCACCCTTTTCGTTGGGTAGTAATTTCAACGGGTTCAACTTCTTCCCTCTTTCTTCGTTTAATTTGAGCAAGAAATAATCCTGCAACTACTACAATTATTCCGACAATTTGCTGAATTCCTAAATCGTCGTTCAATATAAAAAAAGAAAGAATGGCAACAAAAACGGGAATGAGATTTATAAATGTGTTTGAACGGTTGACTCCCAGTTGCCTAATACTTTGGGTAAAAAATACGAATGCCAGTGTCGAGGCAAAAACGGCAAGGAAAACAATCGCCTTAAATGCCTCAGGATGAAACGGGCGTGCTATAAAATCGTTGAATTCAAAAATCAGCCAAATCGGCAGGAAGAAAATTACTCCAATAATATTTTGATAGACTATAATAGTAAATGTATTGTATTTTCCAACAAGGTTTCTTAAAACAATGGAATATGAAATGGCAGACAAAACAGCCATAAATTCAAGCCCCACGCCAAGCGGAGGTGCATCAAAACGTAACGAACCGTTAAGAACGACCAACCCAACCCCGATAAATGAAAAAAGTAATCCAAGTGCATTCATCCATTTTACCCTTTCGCGGTAAAAAAACCAGGCTGCCACTGGTGTAATTAAAGGGATAGTAGCGACAATTACGGCGGCAACTGTTGAAGAAATATACATCAATCCATAGCTTTCGCCGATAAAATAAAGAAATGGCTCAAAAAATGACATCAGCACAAAAAGCCAGAAGTCCTTGCGGGCTATTTTTTGTAGCCGTTTCATTCCAAGTGCGATGACCGTCATTAAAAGAGCAGCAATACCCAGCCGGAAAATTACTACTGTAATCGGGTTGTAACCCTGGTAGGCAATTTTAAACCAGATAAAAGAAAAGCTCCAGAAAAAAGCGGCTCCCAGAGCTGAACCAAAGGCTAGAAAATCTTTGTTTTTCACGTGAAATTTAAACTGGCACAAAAATAGTACAGCGAGTTAACTTATACCAGTTTCAAACAGGAAATATTAAAATAATTCTCGGGAATTTTGATAAACAAAAAACCGGCAAATGTTCATCGCAAAACATAAGCCGGCTTTGAAATTTACAGATTTATATTTTTAAAACTTACCAAATTTAAAAGTCAACCCAAAATTAAGACCATTCAATACATCTTCATCAATTTGATATAATTGAATATTTGAAGTGTACCTGTAACTTACAAAAGCAGCAGTTCTAAAAAAACGGGCGAGGTTAAATTCCAATTCCGCCGCTGGTTCAATTACAAAATACACATCATAATCGTAATTTCGTACCGGGTCAGCGGGTCCCCAATAATCCCAATTGTAAAGGTCAACCTGCGAAACCCCACCCATGCCAATAAGAACGGGAAAAGAAAGATGAACCGGAGATTTCCCCATTATAATCGGTTCGATAAACAAACCTCCGTAACCCCCAGCCAGGGAAAGTTCGTTGTTCTGGTTGTAAT
Organism: uncultured Prolixibacteraceae bacterium; assembly: GCA_963849985.1. GTDB lineage: Bacteria > Bacteroidota > Bacteroidia > Bacteroidales > Prolixibacteraceae > Draconibacterium. The sequence goes on from CAWKJY010000026.1 coordinate 125,541, forward strand.
AATAATGGGTATTGATGTTATTAACAAAACCATAGCCACCTAATCCTATGGCTAATGAATGGTCGAAAATAAAAGCCCCGCGCGCACCTGTTACAAAAGCGTCACGCCCGTCGATCTCAGAATATGCGAATGTTAATGCGCCATATCCACCATTGGAACGGTTCTTTGAAAATACCGTTCTGATTCCATCGTTTTGATAATTATCCTGCGCTACAACTATATAAAATGACATAGCTAACGCCAGGATTAACACTGTTCGTTTCATGATCATTGTTGAATTGTTTTATTGTTGCTTAAAAAAGATATTTTACTGTTAATCCAAAGTCGAAAAGGTTAAGATCGAAAAATTCTTTGCCCCAGAGATCAAAGTAGGGTTTAACTTCCAGACCTACCGAAATTGGAACTTCATAGAACGTGTATTCCAGCCCGGCAAGCCCGTCAATTCCAGCAATTAATGCAGTTCGGGTTCTGAAATAACTGGTGTTATAGTCAAAATAATGTTCATCCCAGCGTTCGGAACCTACATGAACGCCTCCGCCAAAAACAAATGTCAGTTGATCAGTAAAATCAAAAAGGTCGTAGCGGTGAAACTCTTTGAACGCATGCAATTGAAGTCCACGATCGCGACTGCTTAACAGGAATTTGTACGAATTGTAATCATCTGTAAAAATCCTGTATTCAAAACCTGAAGTCCATCCTGCCCTGATACCAACCGCCTGGCGAAATTCCTGGGCAGAAACTGCATTTGCAAACATAAAAATCAGTAAAAGAAATAGAAGTCGCTTCATCATTTTTTCCTGTTTATTTAGTTGTTGGATATGATTTTCCCTGATCCTGAAACATGAGACTCCAAATTAGGGCTCCCGATATAATAAACGTTACCGCTACCCGAAATATTGGCACGAATAAAATCGCTTGCAGAAACATAAACGTCGCCTGACCCCGAGATCCGGGCATCGCAATTTTGGGTTTCAAGATCATAACTATCAATTTTACCCGATCCACTTATATTGAAATTGGTTTGTGTGGCCGTGCCGGAGATTTGAATTTTCCCGGAACCCGAAATTCCTGCATCGACAACTGAGGCATTAACAGCCGTGGTAATTGAACCTGATCCCGAAATAAATAACTCGAAGTTGTCGGCTTCAAAATAGCCGGTGGTTATTGCCCCCGAGCCGCTTTGTTTAACACTTCTCATTTGCGGTGTTGTAACAAAAACCTGCATGGGAAGATGGGTTTTTACGTTATGTATCCCTCTGATGTCGAGATGAAGAGTGCTTCCGGTTACATAAGTTTCAATGTAGGGAATAATGTTGCTCTCAGCATTAACCACTACTTCATAATCATTGCCACTGGTAATGTGTACATCAAATAAACCAGAAGATTTCAGTTCGTTAAATTCAGTGATGACACGGCCTTCAGTAGCCTCGATCCCATTTCCGCTAATCGTAAAATCTTCCCAACAACCAGATGTTGTTAAAAGAAGTCCGATAGCTGTTAAAAAGAAAAATTGTTTCATTGTTTTCATGCTTTAAAAATGTTTTCTCTTTTGTTTCTTTTATTGACAAGCAAATTTTTGATGCGTTGCAACAAAAAAGAAATTTTTTCAAATTTTTTAATAAGAACGAATTCCTATTTCACCGGCAACAGCATTGATATATAATTTTGCGTTTTCTGATTTCGAACCAAAATTTCCAGTGAGTTTTACCTTTGTTTCTTTTTCATCAAGCGTCTCCTCATTATCTATTTTCATTTGCGGGCAAAAACTGGTTTCCGATTTTGTTTTTGTTATTTCAAACTGAAAATTTGAAGTTTCTTTAAAATAAAGATCAATATCTGTTGAATTTGATTCTATATAAATTGAACTGAAATCAGGCACAACCTTTTCAAGTTCAATATCACCATATTCTACTCTTAATATGGCACGATCTGTAAGTTCACTTATTCTAAAGTTTGAAAAACTACCTTTTGCATCTATCATATCGGCTTTTCTAATTCGAAATTTATCACGGTGTGAATCAGAGTTAAGCTCCTTAATATCATTAATTTCGAATTCTGACGATTTACTTGTAATACTTAATTTATCAGCCTGTTTCAGATAAACTTCACCATATTGACAATTTAGTGTACCGGTTTTAATCTGGTTTATCGTAGCATCGGCAAAGTTCAACGTGATGTTTGTTTTTCCTGCAAAGTCGTGTGATTTAAGATTTCCGTTTGAAAGGTCAATATCAATATCTCCCTCGTAATCACCAATATAAACATCTCCGAATTTATTTTCCAGTTTTAATTCATTGGTTTTAGGAAGCCACACTTTGTAATTAATTTCCATATTACCCCCGGTTTGCAAAACGGATTCCTTAAACTTTTGAAATTCCTTTTCGAGACTGCTCATATTGCCACCGACTACAGTTCGAACAATGATGAAGTTTTGACTATTTGTAATGTCAAAATCAATCTGATCAATCGATTTTTCCATTTTCGAAAGCTTTTTGTCTTCCACCTTAATGTCGATATCAATTACTACTGAATCTTTTTCCCATGTATTCAATTCAACTTTACCATATTTATTGGTGAGTTCAATACGTGTTTCAGGTGTAACTTTAAATCGTTTGTTGATTTGCCTTGTTTCCGTAAACTGTCCTAAGACTATTTGAGGTAATAACACCATACAAACCAGCACAACTCTTCGTATCTTTGTTCGATTCATAGTTCTCTTTTTAACATTTAACTTGTTCGAGCACATCATCTACCAGTTTTAACCTGATCCGGTTGTTTTCAATCATAGCTTCGATAACCGTTTTATTCGATATGTTTTCTTTGAGGTCAAGTTTAAGTGTATTGTACATTTGCTGTAATTCATTCAGATCAGTCTCAACTTCATTTTTTAATTCGGGATTGGTATAATAACATTTCCTTATTTCTTTTAATTTCCCGTCAACCTGTTGCGCATAATATGCTTCTGCTTCCATCAATTCATTCAGCTCAGGGTCATTGGTGTTTTTGGCTATTTCCCCCGTTGGAAATATATTGGTTTTTACCAGTAAAACTGATGCAAGAATGACAAAAACCAACACTGCTGCCGCTCTCACAATCATCGTATTTATTCGAAGAATCCGGCGCTTTTTCGAGTTCTTTGAAATATTCTCCCAAACTTTGGGTGAAGGTTCCTTCTGATCGAACTCTGCGCGGTTTGCTTTTATAAATTCTTCCAAACGATTTGTTTCCATTTCTATCTTATATTTTCGGGTATTTTATTCCCGGGTTTGTCTTTTAAAATTTCAATAACACGACGTTTTGCCCGCATAAACTGGCTTTTCGAAGTCGACTCGGTAATGTTTAGTATTTGAGCTATTTCACCGTGGTCGTATCCTTCAAATAAATAGAGCGAAAAAATCATCCGGCTTCCTTCCGGCAGTTTTTCCATGGCTTTTGTAACTCCGGTAACGGTGTATTGTATATTATCTTCTTCCTCTTCTTCCGCAGTTTCATTCTGAAAAGGGTTTTCACAATATGTCAGTTCCACTCTTTTCCTGTTGATCGCATTCAAACAGGTATTCACTGCTATTCTTTTTATCCAGGCACCAAATCCCGATTCGTACCGATAAGTTTCGAGTTTTAAAAATGCCTGTGTGAAAGCTTCCTGAAGCATGTCTTCTGCTTCCTCGCGGTTATTCATCATTCGGTAGCACACGTTAAACATAGCTTTTGAATACAACTGGTAGAGCTCGTACTTTGAACGTTCATTCCCCTTTTTGCAGGCTTCAATGATCTGTTTATGTATGTGCTCTGTTTGTTCCAAATTTGCTAGGTTTCGGTATTAATGACAAAGAAAATACGGAAGGGTTGCAATGGAGTTATTTTTTTACTGAATTTATTATAGTTTTAATATCAAAAGGTGAGTAATCCGGAACGGCTCCTGTTTTTGAAGCAACCAGTGCGCCTGTAGCGCATGCTTGTTCGAGTGCTTCTCCCGGTGTTTTTAATTGAATAAGATTTGATATAAGGCTGGCTAAAAATGAATCGCCTGCACCTACAGTGTCAACAGCTTTCACGATAAATCCCGGATGCTCGTAAAATTGGTTTTGATAATAAAGAATTGCGCCGTATTCACCGCGGGTAACGCAAACTGATGGACAGTTATAATATTCTGAAATCCTTTGAATAAGTTCTTTGGGGTTCCCGCTAATGTCATTCCACCCGGCAATTATTTTTAACTCATCTTCATTTAGTTTTATAAAATCCGATTTTTTCAATAAGGTTTCAACAACCTCTTTTTTATCAAAAGGTGATCGAAGATTAATATCACATAAGCGCAATGCTTTTGACTTATCAAGATATATTAAACAAAGTTTCACGGGTAGTTATATTTCTTGAAGCCAAAGAACCAAAAATAATAAAGCTGGCTTCTGAAAGAATATTTTTATTCAGTTTAACAAAATGAATATTGTCCCAGGCAACCGGTTCACAAATTTCATACGTGGCATTTTTATTCTTGTCCAGGTGAACCATCACTTTGCTTGTTGGTAGTTCAGGGTCAATTCCAATATAATCAGTATTTAGTTTCGAATAGCTCAGAAACTGTAATAATTGCACTCCTTCGTTATCGTTTCCGACTTTACTTACAAGGATCGGATTTTGTCCCTGTTGTTTTAAATGAATAGCAACATTTAATAATGCACCTCCTGGTTTAGGGCCTTTTGGAAGCATATCCCAAAGCACTTCACCAAAGCAAATTACAGGTCCGGATCCCATTTTTTCGAAGTTTTTTCAAATTTAATTTTTTGCCCTGAAACCGCTGAATTATTTATTTAATTTTTAAGATCGGAAAAAATAAAATAGTATATTTGCCACCGCTAAAAAACATGGTGGTTGTAGCTCAGTTGGTTAGAGCACTGGATTGTGGTTCCAGGGGTCGTGGGTTCAAATCCCATCTACCACCCACCAATAAGCCCTGAATTTTTTCAGGGTTTTTTATTTGGGTTTGCTTTTTGAAGATGTGATTGATGAAATCACGATTTGAGCCCTGGATTTTTCCGGGGCTTTTTGTGTCTTCTCAAAAAATCTAATTTGTTCCTGAAGGATTTAATAAGGTATATTTTAACTCTAAATGGTCGTACTGACTTCGATCTTACAATGAAAATATTAGTGTATCAAAATAACCTACATCCACATTTTCTCTGAACCCTCCGTATGATAAAACATGTAATTGTGAATCTGCATTGTCAGTTTCTCATCAATGTAATGTATGGAATCGTTATCGAGCCGGTAGCATTCATTAAGTGCAGGCTGGCCAGAAGGACGCCTTTAATGGAAAATTAATTTATATATTCATTTTACCAACCCGGTGTAGGTGGAACACTTTGTGCCTGCGACTCTTTTGGGCTTAAAACAATTAACATCGTTGCTGCAGTAATCGCTGCATATTTTCCGGCCTTTTTCAAGGCTTCCTTGCGGGAAATATTTTCTTTTTCTTTTGCAGGGTTGGCTTGCTTACCGATTTTATTTTGTTTCATTTTGTTCATTCTTTATTTTCAATTTCAATAAATCGTTAAACTTCAACACTTATTGATTTTTAATCCAACTGATTTTTTTGCTCACTTTCTGAGTTGAAGAGCTAATCGTAATGAGATAAACACCACTGATTAATCCATCCATTTCCACATCATTTATGGTTGATGTATTTAATTTACGGTAGATCAGTTTTCGCCCTGCAAGGTCATAAACAGCAATTGATGAGTTTTTGCCAAAAGCGCCAATTACGCGAATAGTATTATTTTGTGGCCGTGGAATGATAGAGAAATCGTTGTTGCCTGACAGCGGTTCAATTTCTGTAGCAGCCGATTTGGTATGCAGGTAGAATCGTCCGGTTCCTTCTGTTTTTGCATTGATAAGTATCGAATAAAAACTACCCGGTACTTGAAGTGCAGTAAAAGTACCTGTCGCTTTATCTTCAAGAAAAACCTGCACATCAGATGGAAGATTTATTGTTTCAGCACGGAAAACTACTTCAGTATTTTCGGGTGCATTTAATCCAACAGGAATAATCTGGTCAAAATCGTTGGCTGGCAAACACTGAATATCAAAATCAACGGTATTTGTTTCATCGCCTACCAAATGGGTATAAACCGCAAAACTATTGTCTCCACCGGAAAAACGTCCAGCGTCGTACCCCGGATCAAGACCAGTAGTCGTATTATCGATGTATTTTATGTTGGTGCTTGATGTTCCCTGTGAACGTTCAACAATTAATTTAATGGAGGGGTTTGCAATTTTCCCACTTTTAAATATATCACCGGTTTGATGGGTTTGCATGGCCTCGTTGAAACTTATTGTTGATCCCACGTCAGGTGAATAGACAAAGAAAGCCTGACCAGGTGCTACATGAAATGCGGTATTACCCGAATAAGTGTGATTCACTGTCAGGTAGCTGCTCGTGGCTGCATCCCACACGTAAAGTGCCAGATAGTTGGCATCAATTGCAGCTGCATTTACGGTTAAAAAATTATTGCTTGCATTGGCAGGAGAATTTCCGTTAATAGCGGAAGGGAAAGGGTTTCCAACCAGGTTCCAGCCACTTGTGCTTTTTGTGATACCAATAGATACATTATCAGTCGCAACTGTTCCTGTAAAAGATAAAGTTCCATCGCTGGTGCGCAAAACTTCATAGCCTTTCCCGGCTATAAAATTGCCGGCACCTGCAATATCGTTTGTTCCTGCAGCAGTAGAATAATGATTCCAGCCCGGAGTAGTATTATTATAAGAAGCAAGCCCATATTTTGGGGCAATGGCAGCAACCGCATTTGTAGCTACATTGGTAACCACAAATTCATTGATATCCTGTCCTCCAACAGGAGATGAAATCAGATGCCATATATCGACTCCGGTTAAATAGCGGTTATACGTGATGTATCCGGTGGAAGAGCCACTCACTATGAGTGAACCGTTGGAAGTGGCATCCGAATTAATTATTAAGGTTCCACTTACATCTATATTATAACAATTGGCTGATGCACCGGCTGCAATTGTTGCGGAATAACCGGGAGGGATATTTACGTCGTTTGCAGCACCCGGTACTATTCCGGTTGACCAGTTTGATGCTGTATTCCATGCACCATCTGCAATCATTTCATAGGATGGTGAACTGGTTAACTGAAAACCCACCAGATTAATGTTCGAAGTTGACAAGGTGTTTGTACCATCGCTTCTATGCTGTAATGCAACTGTATAATCAGTACCTATTGATAATCCCGTGGCAATTCCAACAATTCCGCCGCTACCGGTCGAACCTCCTCCGGGCAAATATCTGTGAAGTTCATTTGGTGTGAAAGATACTCCTGAACCAGTTACATTTAACCGAAAACCGACGCTGTCCAGAATTGAGGAACTTGACATATTGAAAGTAGAATGAACGAATAATTTATTCGAACTGGTTAAAGATTTTACAGTATTTGTTGCAGCATTATTCGCACTGTTGCTGGTAGTGTTAACAGGACCAGCTGTATTGTTACTAAATGTTCGATAAACTTTCCCAGAAGTATCTACCAGACCAACCACACATAAGGAAAGATTTCTTGTGGTTAATGTTCCTGCACTGGTTTTATGCGCTACATCGAAATAATAGGTTCCGGCGGGTTGATTTTCCATAAGAACACTAATAGTAGCAGCTCCCGGGTTTGTACTATTGGTTCTGGAAATTGAGGCACCGGATATTTCAGTAAAATTTGTTCCATCTGTTGAGGATCTTAAAACGTAACTGCCGGTTAAGTCAGTACTTCCAAACGTTGAAAATGATGTGGTGAGATAAATACCGCCCTGTCTTGACAATATTATAGCGTCCGTTTTTGTTCCGGTTACTTCAGTAAAAGATGTACTGGTAGTTGTTACATCGCCAGTTTCCTTATGGCTGGATGGTAAGTGTACATTATTATCATCAAGAACAAGCGCAATAATTACAGCTTCAGTCGTAAATTGTTTACTTACACCGCTGCCTGTTCCTTTGGAATGTTGAAGTTTAAAATGCTTTGTCGTGGAATCTATACTATAGTTAAAAAGATAACCAATAGCACCAAGACCATGATCGTTATAAGTTTTAGATGCAACATATCTTTCAATTTGCGGGCTTGAAGTAGTTCCATCTGTCAACCTGAATTGTGTTAACAAATCAGAGTTGCCCTTAGAAACTGATACTTCAAAGGTAGAAAGTACCAATACCTTGTTTCCGCCGGTTAAACTAATATCGAGCGATGCTCCTACATCTTCCCAAGCATTTAGTGAGCCTGACGTGGTCGTTCCAGTTATGTTTGCAGAACCTGAAACAATTGTCGTTTGTCCAAGTAGCGTGGCATTAAACGTAAAAATTCCAAGCACAAAAAATATGGATTTAAGTTTATAAATGGAGCTGCATTTTTTCATATCACTTAAATAGGATGAATTTTCATTTTAGTAAAAGAAACAATAATTATCATCAAGTGTTGCTCATTTTTGTACTATAATATTAACAATACTCTATTAGCATTTTATTTATTCGCACCAATTATTTTTAAAACAGCGAATTTTTTAGACCAACTTTTGAGAATTAATTTCAGTCACTTATAGTAAATTTGGAGAACTGATTCTTAATTCTGTCATTTGCAACGAGGGAGTACCAGTTCTTTACATTCACTTTTTCTCCGAGTCTTCGGTATGATATATCAGTTAATTGTATATCTGCATCGCCATTTTTTCATCAATATAAGAAATAGTAATCGACCTGGGGGTATTCCTTAAATGCAGGTGTTAATGAATTCAATATTATAAATTAGCCTGTTGAAAAAAAAGAAACAAATTGATAAATCTTTAAATAGAATGAAATTCTTATGCCTAATTTAAGCATTTAATCCATTGGTTCGGGAAAAAGTAGCTAAATTTTAAGGAATTTCTTCGATTCAATTCAGGTTTAATAATACAGATGTAATGGAGCGTCAGGCTAACTTTACATCATGATTACAAACCCGTTTTACAGAAGTTATTTTCAAACCATTTAGATCAAAAAAAGTACAAGCACTTGTAAAAGATAATAAGGCCTTGGGGACACCCGGGGCTTTTTTATTGCCTGTTACATCCACTTTCTCTCTGAAACCTCCGTATGATACAACAGGTAATTGTGAATCTGCATTGCCAGTTTTTCATCAATATAGGGAATGGTCATTGTTCCGGCAGCATTCATTAAATGCAGGCTTGCCAGCGACCTACGTTTCTGAAAAAAGGTTTGCTGGAATTTTACAGACTGAATTTTAAACAGTTCCATCTGTTTCCATTCATGAGATATTGCACCTTTTGAAATTCTGATTTGATTTTCATTCATTCTGAAATACCTCTTTTTCAGGATTAAAGAGCAATAGCCAGCCGAAAGTGAGAGCCACAAAACGCAACTAATCCAGAGAATCAGTTCAGCATATAAAAACGGTGTTACCAGCAGAACAGGTATCCATCCATAAATAACCCATAATCGCCGGAAATAATAGTTGTTGGAAAAGATTCGTGGTGAATCGTTTAATTCGTCTTTGCCAAACAAGTCACTTTTCAGGAGTTCCAGATGAGACGTTAAACACCCCGGCGCATCAACCAACTGCTGATTTTTTCGGTTTTGTTGCCCGCTGACAGCCTGCTTGAACGTGAGGTGATAAATTCCAAACAGTTGTTTCAGTGGACCGGTTTCCCAGTTCAATTCCTGTACTTTATTGTAAGGAACAATTACATTTCGTTTGTTTAACAGGCCCGATTCAATACGATAATTTCCTTTCTTTTTAAGAAGTTTAAAATCATAATATTTCAGTAATGTTCGGAAAAGGGAAAAAATAATGGAAATGATTAAAAAGGAAATAACCATAAAAATAATCAATGCCAACCCGGAATTCGACATAAAAGTTGTAAACTCATTTGAATATTCATTTGCTTTATCCTTGAACAGATCCTTAATTTGTTGGAAAATCTGGCTACCAAAAGCCAGCATTACCAAGCCCGCACGCAGGTGATTCTGGCTAATTCCAATTTTCAAAAGATCGACTGATGTTAAGCGCAAAATAACTTCTTCTTTCTCCTGTTCTTCTGTGACCGATTCTACATCGTCAGCTACCTGATTCTGCGATTTTTTAATCCTGATCTCATTCTGAAGTGCATCAGCAAATCTTTTTTCAAGTGCATGAATTTTAAGTTCTTTTCCAACGGATCCGGCTGTGTCTATTTCAAGTGAAACAACTCCAAGGATTTGTTGCAGAATATTTTGCTTTGTGTTAATACTTTGAATCCGCTCCAGTGGAATACTCAGAATCTTTTTTCGCAGGTACCCTTTTTTTAGTATGAATTCACTTTTTGAAACATAATAGTAAAAGTTAAGGTAGTACAAAATTGTATGGACTATAAGCAGAGTTAAAATCGCAAATGCAGAAACAAAAAGTACTGTCTTATTCTGCATAAGCTTATTTTGAAAAACATAGGCAAGTAGAAGCGGCCAAAAAATATTTATACCCCGGCGCAGGCTAAAAATAAAAATCAATACCAGTCCTTTTACCGACTGCCGGGTAGGTATGGTCAGATCAATTTTATTCATGTCCACTAATTTGATCTGATAAAAATGCTTTTAACCGGTGCGCTTCGTTTGACTGTAGTCCGGGAATTGAAAGATCGCTGTAACTTCCGCCGGCGGTATAAATTTTAATTGAGGCGAGTTGGAATATTTTTGGCAATAGTCCCTGGTTAACTTCTACATGCTGAATTCGATTATAAGGAACAGTTGTTAATTTGAATGTAATTAGACCTTTTTTAAAAGAAATATCGTGTTCACGAACCAAATAACCTTTTCTTGGAAATTCAAGGTTGGATAAAATGATTAAAAAAGCGGTAATTAGAATAATTATTGAACCACCTAATATTGCTACCAATTTCGTTGGTATTTCGTCGGCTAATAAAAGTGTGGTTGCGAGAACAACGCTTGCTATCAGAAAAAAAATGCTGATTCTGATAAAGATGATTTTTAAATACTTTCGATCAAGCGGGTTAAATGTTTTTGAGTCTATCTCCGGCAAATTGCCGGTTAATAAAATTGAATTAGTAAAGGTTTCCATGGTTGTAAAAGTTTATTTTACCGGATTTTAAAACGATTCCTCAAAAATATTCTTTTAAATGTTTAAAAGGAAAAATGAGCCGATTTTAATCGTAAGGAATTTTTACTTGAAAAACGTAGGTTTTGTCGCCGGAAGTGAACGAAGAAATCTAAAAATCTGATTTCTGCATTTTTAATTAGCTTACATTTGAGCAAATTTTATTTTCAATTAATGCAGCAAAAAAGTAGTATCCCGAAAAAAAATAACCTTTCGAATAAACATGAAGCGCTTTTTAATGTATCAGAAAGCGCAACCTTGATGGAATTTTTGATAGCGAACTTGCCACATAAAAGCCGGAATAACATTAAATCATTGCTTCAGAACAAACAGGTTTTGGTTGGCGATCAACCGATATCGCAATTCAATCATCCATTAGTTCCGGGACAAAAAGTGAAAATATCTGGCAGTCGCAGTAGAGTGGAGCAGAAATTCAGGGAATTTACCATCATTTACGAGGACGACGATTTAATTGTAATCGATAAGGCCGCTGGCTTGCTTTCCATTGCAACAAAAAATGAAAAACGAAATACAGCATATAGTTTGTTAAGCGATCACGTTAAAAAAGCAGATGCAGGTAATAAAATTTTTATCGTTCATCGTCTCGATCGTGAAACCTCAGGTTTGATGGTATTTGCTAAAAATGAGGAAGCAAAAAAACGCTTACAGGAAAACTGGAACGAGGCAGTTCTTGAAAAAAACTATATTGCAGTAGTTGAAGGAGTTGTTGATAAAAAGGAAGGAACAATTGTTTCTTATTTATTTGAGGATAAAGTATTTCGAATGCGTTCCTCTCAAGATCCGAAAAAAGGATTAAAAGCTGTAACTCATTTTTCGGTACTGAAATCGAATAAAAATTACTCATTGTTGCAGGTAAATATCGAAACAGGCCGGAAAAATCAGATACGTGTGCACATGCAGGAAATTGGGCACAGTATAGTTGGCGACAAAAAATACGGAGCAATTTCAAGTCCAATCCACCGGCTCGGACTTCATGCCCGAAAACTGGTATTTATTCATCCTGTAACCGGCGAGAAAATGGATTTTGAAACAAAAATTCCGGTTGCATTTATGCGGCTTTTTTGAAATGCTTTCAGATTAAAATGAAGGAATGACAGACAAAATAGGCTTGTCATTTGATTCTTAAGTAATGGAAATAATATAATGTCGCATTTATCTTTATACCCCTAAATCCCCTAAAGGGGACTTTTCGCTGCATACAACCAGTACTGTTTAAAAGTAGCGGTTGCCCCCTATAGGGGGTTGGGGGTGAAGAAGAAAAGAATACGACATTTATTTATTCTCGCTACTTACTTGCTGAAATTCAGAAATTTATTATTGTTTCTATGAATAAGTAATTATTTAAAATTCTCCATCAATCTAAGAGGTTAATTTTCAGGGATTTCAGAGATTGGAAGAAGAAATTTTCTACGCACATTTCTTTAAAATTCAGATAACTACAAATGGATAACTGCAATGATATTTGTTGTATATTTCAGTCGGATGAAATAAATCGGGAAAGATGAAAATATTTTTTTTCATAGTAGCTTTCTTTTTTGTGGCACTGCAAATTCATTCTCAAACAATTGAGAATTCGAAGATAAAAGACAAAATTGAAGCGTTTAAAAAAGATGCCAAAGGGCCATATCAACAGATTATGTGGTTTTGCCCCGATGGTTCTCGCGTAATTCCAAGCCAGCGCTGCCCCGAAAAGGGTGGGGTACAACGCGCCACTTATAAATTGTGGGTGGAGCAATTGGCAAAAAGCAACCATATTTTCCTGGGGCAAATTCTTGCTGCAACCGATTTCTCAGAATTTCTGGATAATGAAAATCGCTACTCGCGGGCAAAGCAGTACCAGATTGAAAACTACTTGGAAGGAATTGATAATGGATGGATTCAGCAAAAGGCAAAATTTTACCGTGGGGCTTTTCAGGACGAAGACGAAAACAATTGGGGCGAAAGATTTCTGGAGTGGACACTGACCAACGAAACAATGGAGCAAAATAATTTCTTTTTGCTTCGACAGTTTTTTAAATCGGTTCCGCACAAAAATGAAACTCCCAACATCCGAAAAGTGCGGGCGCTTTCCATGGAAATTGCCGACAGTGTTCCGTCGTTTATGAATGTACGCGTAAAAATCCATGGACAACCTGAAGTTTCAGACATTGCTTCGGTAAAAGATTTCAAAAAGAAAAATGATTCAAAATTATCATCTCAGATAAAATCAAAAATGGATGAACTGGTTTCGGAAATGGAAATTATGTTCACGCCTGTAAATTGGGAATCTTTAAACTCATACAATAAAACAAAAGGCATTTCCACAGAAGCGGTAAATCTGATTCAGTCGAAAGTTGGTGAAATTGTAGCTGCAAACTCTGTCGATCAGAAAATTGAACTTGCTGCTGATTTTATGCTTGAAATTCGAAAGACAATTTTAAAGTCTCCGGTCAAAACCAAAATGGTTTTACTCGATTTATCCAACAAACTTGAAGAGTTGATTTTTAAAGAACTACCTAATTGGAAATCTGCCTCGGTGGAAGATGTATTGAAAAAGAATTACGCACTTTCCGTGGCATCAGCCGGTGCGGGTTATATAGAATTGTGGGAATGGGAAAAGACAAAGCCACTGTTAAGTGTTCAAGATATGAATTCAATTTCTGTGGGCAAATTGGACGAGAAGTTGAATGTTGCAAGAGGAGTTGTTGAATGGAGCACCGGAATGATTCGGGCAAATTATGGTGATGAAATAAAGCTTTTTGAAGGGTTTGAACCTCTGGCAGCTGGTTTTGCTGATGATTTAATCCGTTCATCCATTTTGTTGCAGTTAGGTCAAAGTGTGGGAGAACTGGGCAGTTTTATTGCAAAAAACTCTTCGCAAACCAACAAAGTTTTTGACCTTCAGAACCAAAGTCATTTTCGAGGCTTAAACCCCGGGTTTGCCAAAGGTGAACTTGTTGTTGCTGATTCTCCTGACGAAGTTGAAGTTTCATCAGATAAAATCTATGTTTTTAGTCACCCGCCGTCCGATTTAAAACCAGTTGCCGGAATTGCAACCGTTTCCGAAGGAAACCTGGTTTCGCATGTGCAATTGTTAGCGCGGAACCTGGGAATTCCAAATACAGTTCTTTCGATGCAAAATATGGCTGACCTTAAAAAGTACAACGGAAAGCAGGTTTTTTATGCTGTGTCGAATAACGGAACGGTAATTATGAAACTGGCAGAAAACATGGAGCCAAATGAAAAAGCGCTTTTTGATGTGAAAAAAAGGGAAGAAAGAAAAATCCGTGTAGAAACTGATAAGCTTGATTTGAACCAGAAAAAAGTACTCAATTTACGGTCGGTAAATGCTAAAAGTTCGGGGAAACTCTGCGGACCAAAAGCTGCCAACCTCGGGCAATTAAAGTTGATATTTCCTGATAATGTGGTGGAAGGTTTTGTTATTCCGTTTGGAATTTTTAAACAGCATATGGAACAAAAAATGCCGGGGACCAATGGTTCGTACTGGGATTTTTTAAATACATCTTTTGCGGAGTCCTCAGCAATGGAAAAGGAGGGAAAGAGCAAAGATGAAATTGATGCTTTTGTTCTGAAGAAATTGGAAGTGCTGCGAAATGCCATTTTGGAAATGCCTTTTTTACCTGAATTTGAAGCCGATTTGGAAACTCAGTTCGTGAAAATTCTGGGAAAGGAAATGGGAAGCGTTCCGGTATTTTTGCGAAGTGACACAAATATGGAAGATTTAAAGGATTTTACCGGCGCCGGTTTAAATCTTACTTTGTTTAATGTAGTTGACAAGGAGAAAATAATTGCAGGAATAAAACAGGTCTGGGCATCACCGTATTCGGAGCGGAGTTTCAGGTGGCGGCAAAGTTTCCTTTTAAATCCTGAAAACGTGTATCCTTCTATTTTGGTGATTCCAAGTGTTAATGTTGATTACTCCGGCGTTTTAATTACCAAGGGAGTAAGCTCGGGTGCTACCGAAGATTTGACCATTGCTTTTAGCCGTGGAGCTGGTGGTGCAGTTGACGGGCAGGTAGCGGAATCTTATCTTTTAAAAAGTGACGGAACAAACCAGCTGATTGCACCGGCACGGGAACCTTTTTTCAATACACTTCCTGTAACCGGAGGAACAGGAAAAGCATCTGCAACTTTTGAGAAACCAATTTTGAATGACCAGAATCTCTTAAAAATCCGGGATTTCAGTAAACTCTTGAAACAGAAAATGGAAGAAACCGGAAGTATGCAGGGGCCTTTTGATGTTGAGCTTGGATTTCTGGATAATAAACTCTGGCTTTTTCAGGTTCGGCCTTTTGTGGAAAACCGAAATGCTGCCGGAGCCGCTTATCTGGAATCGATTTCACCAAAAACTGATGAAACAAAAATTATTTCACTTTCTGAAAAGTTATGATCATGAGAAAATTTCATCAAATATTTAAGATAAAGACAGCCTTTATTTTGGTTTTTCTTGTTATTTCTGAATTGGCAAATGCTTATCCGATTGATGGTTACTGGCTTACAGGAATCCGGCGTTTGTTGAGGCTTCAAATGGTATTAAACGGAGAAATAAAAGATACAAAACCGGTTGAAGGCGCTAGAAAAACACTGAATGAAATTCATTTGCAGTTGATGAATGCAAGGGGCGACAGTCTGGCTGCTTTGCCAAATACAGATGCTG
Source organism: uncultured Prolixibacteraceae bacterium (assembly GCA_963849985.1). Lineage (GTDB taxonomy): Bacteria > Bacteroidota > Bacteroidia > Bacteroidales > Prolixibacteraceae > Draconibacterium. Next base: position 141,360 of record CAWKJY010000026.1, read on the forward strand.
CATTACAAAAAAAACTGAACACATTATTTCCAAATCTGGATGAAAGTTATTCAATAACATTACTAGACATTACCCCCGGAAAACAGATCCGTTATGCTGCTCGTCAGGAAACACGGGGATTTCAACCTGGAAGTGTAGGAAAGTTAGCGGTAGTTGCCGGGCTTTTTACGGAGTTGAAAAATATTTATCCCGATTCATTTGAAAAACGTCAGCAATTACTAAAAAATAAATCGGTACGTGCCGGTCGCTGGGCAATGACCGATGAACACACGGTTCCATTCTTTGATCCGGAGACAAAAGTTCTGATAAAAAGAACCGTAAAGGAAGGGGATGTTTTTTCGCTGTACGAGTGGACCGACCACATGTTATCAGTGAGTAATAATGGCGCTGCAAGCGTAGTTTGGCGCGAGGTAATTTTAATGCGTCATTTTGGAAAACAATATCCTGAACTTACAGAAGAACAGGCAACACAGTTTTTCAAATCCTTTCCGAAAGATTCATTACGAAAACTGTCAAATATGGTGGTTAACGAGCCTTTACAAACCATTGGAATTACCAAAGAAGAGTGGCGGCTTGGAAGTATGTTTACGCAGGGGGCAAAATCATTTATTCCTGGCGAGGGAGGAAGTATTGGTTGCCCGCAGGGGTTAATGAAATACCTGATTGCATTGGAACGTGGAAAGATTGTGGATGAAAAATCAAGTCTCGAAATTAAGCGACTGTTGTACATGACTGACCGTAGAATTCGGTATGCAACCTCGCCCAGATTGACAAATGCTGCGGTTTATTTTAAATCAGGAAGTTTGTACAAATGCAAAAAAGAAGAGGGGTTTGTTTGTCAGAAATACATGGGAAACGTGGAAAACTACATGAACTCGGTTGCTATAATTGAACATCCTGACGGAACGATTTATATGGTGGCGCTCATGTCAAACGTGCTTCGGAAAAATTCAAATATCGACCATCAAACATTGGCAACCCGAATTGATGATATTATTCGAAAATGAAATTTTATTGCTGTCATTTCGACGATCCCGATAGCTATCGGGAGAGGAGAAATCTGTCCCCAAAAGCAACGGATTACTCATTCGTACCTCATTCAAAATGACCAATCATGTAAAATGTATTTTGATTTATTGAATCAAATTTGACTGAAGTGCAATAAAAGCTTTTTCAGCAAAATCCCTCACTTTTGGATTATGATTTTGCCGGTATTTTTCAATTAAATCAAGATATTTTTTGTCTTTAAGTTGGTTGATGAGGTAAAGCACGGCAAGTTTTATTTTAATATCATTTCCCTGCAATAACATTGAATAACAATCTTTTTCTTTTGGAACGCCGATATTAAGATTCTTCAACGCTTCTTCTGAGATCGAATCCAGGATACTTGTTTCAAGAATTGGAATAATTACCCTTTTTAACCTTGTGTCCAGCAAGTTATCCAAAAATTCGATGCTGCTGATCCTGATATCTGTTTTACTGCTTTGGAAACTTTTAAAAGCAGAATTTATTTCATCGGGTGGAAATCTCAGTCCAAGCAACTGAAAAATACGTTCCAGTCCGCCGTCGAGCCTTTTTTCCAGTAACTCGATTAAGCTTTTTCTTGCATCGGTCAGTTCAGGATTGTTCTTTTTTGATTCCTGTTCCAGTTTTGTTTCAAGGTAGAGAACGGATAAAGTATCCTGCAACAAACGGGCTTCTTCCAGAATTCGGCTGATAACCAATTTTTTATCAAAATGAAGAAACGGAAATTTGGCTTTTAAACGCGTAAGTGAAATTAGTGCTTTGTTTCGAAGTACAGAATCTTCTGAATCTAAAAGTTCGAACAGAAAATTCACTGATCGCTGCGATTCTATGTTCTCAACTATGTCAGGAATTCTTCGATGGACTTCAATTTTTGAGCTATCTTCTAAAATCGTTTTTAGGAAGGAAATGATTTCAACCCCATATTGAGCAAGTGCCAATTCAGCACTTTGAGCAAGTGAAGGTTCAGCAACAAACACTAATAGTTTATCAATAAATTCGGAAGACATCGTAAACCCGGCAGCTTTCATAGCCTGCTTTTTTATAGCGGGGTTTTCATTGTTCAGACCATTTTCAATAAAAGCAAAGAACCCCGGCATATTTCCTTTTCCAATGGTTTCAAGAATAATTTTGGTATTGAAATCACGGATTTCAGGATTTTCTTCCTCTTTCAGCGCTTCAATCTTTTCTGCAACAATTTGCCTCAATTCATATTGTTTTTTTAGCTCGGGGTTATCCCGTAATTCTCCCGCAAGACTCAGCAGCGCCGCACCACTCACTTTGTAATCTTTATCGGAAAGAAACTGCTGCATCAGTTCCACCCTGTTTTCAGTATGATGCTCCAGCAAATATTCAAAAGCGGCAATTTTTACTTCCTGAACCGGGTCGGAAATCATTTGGTAAATGGCATCTGAAATTTGCTTGTGCCGGTATAGATGTAGGTTACGTAACGCTTCCTCTCTTACAAGCGAATTTGCATGTTTCAGCAAATTAAAAATGGGTTGAAAGAATTTCTCATTTGGCTTTTCACGCGTTTTTTGCAATGCCCAGATTATCTGGTTTTCATTTCCTTTTTCAAGCACATTTATTAATCCGTTTAAAACCGACTCGTTGGCAATATTTATTTCCTGATTTTCTTTTTCATGCCCCGTTTGCTTTAATTTTTTCTGAAACGAACTTATATATTCCCGTCTGATTTTGTACGCAAAGTAAAACCAGACAAAAACAATAAGAATAATCATCAGGCTGATAAATGGAGTTGAAAGCTGGAATGCATTAACAATCAGAATTAGAATAATTCCGCCCACTCCGGTAGCCACACTGTCGACAAAAACATCGATAAATGTTTTGGTTTTGTTTTTTATCGTTAACGGAATAGGAAGTGCAAGTAACTCAACGGCAGATTTGTTAATTGATTGTTTCAGACTCCCGTCAGCCATTTTAATGAAGATGGCAGCAAAAAGCGAGGGTGCAAAAAGTACCAGAACAGCTCCGAGGAATATTCCGGCTGGCAGAAAAAACAACGACATTCCAACACCAAAAACTCCAACAACTCTGCGTGTCAGGAAAAGCTGAATGAGCAGCGAAATAAGGTTGAAGTTGGAGAACCAGAATCCAAAGAAAGCTGTCAGTTCATCCGGATCAGAAATTTTAAATGATGCGATGGCATTAAACTGGTAATCCACCAGTTTTGCAACAATAACACTTACCCCGATAATTCCGGCAAGATAGGCAAGATGCTTAGATTTCCGAATCAGTTGAAAAGGGCTTTCAACAATTTCTTTTAATTTGTTTTTATTTCGGAATGGGTCTTTTTTCCCACTTAAATTATCGCGCCAGATAACCCGTGTAATCGGAATGCAAAGCCAGAGCAGAAAAGCACTCACAAAAAGCAGGTTTTCACTTCCAATTGCTGGTGCAAGTAACGAAGTTAAATATCCTCCAAAAATACCTCCTGCAATTGCTCCTGCACCAATAAACCCAAAAAGTCGTTTTGCTTCACGGAGATTAAAAACAAGGTTTGCCAGAATCCAGAACTGCGATGCAGATAAAACGGCAAATATTGCTACCCAGATGTAAAAAAGATAAATCACCCAACTTTCGAGAATGTGAAATGCCAGTAATATTCCAAATAAGATAAGTATGCCAACTGAGTATGCTATTGTCCGTTTTGTAAGTAAATAGAATGAGATTTTTATCAGTTTACGTGAATAGAAATAAGACAAAACCATGGCGGCAATTGCAACCAAAACAAAAGCGAGAGGAAGACTTTCAACACCGAACCTGGCAATAAATAAACCATTTACCGAAGGCTTTACAATGAGCAGTGTGGAAATTGTCAGGAAAATATTCAATTGCATCAGGAAAGCCCGTTTGTATTCGCCTTCCCGCAAATCAAAAAATCTGGAGAGTAAAAACTTAATTGTTTTGCTTATAGTCTCATTATTCCAAACAAGTGGGTTATTTTCCATGTTCTACATGTGGAGAATGGAAATTTAGGAATTAATTCAGCGATTTTAAAATATTATCGACTTTAAAGGCAAGATTTCTCAAAATAGTTTCTCCGTCGGGATCTTCGGTAAGTGCTACCAAAATGTATTTATTATCGGGGCCCCAAACCAGAATTGAGTCGGCATGAAAATCATGCCAGGTACCTGACTTACGGAATAATTTTGCATTAGGTTCTGCCTTTTCAATGGCATTAACAAATTTATGATGGAGTTCAGGATCCTCCATGATGGATAACATTTCAGACGAACGATCGAAGTTTACCAGTTGCCCGTTAATCAGCAAATAGTAAAATCTGCAAACCTGGTTTACAGTGGCTGCATGACTGATTCCCTTAATTGGTTCAGGATAACGTTTGCCAGTTTTGGCGTATCGTTTGCCAACCCATAAACCTCCTCCGTTTTCTTCGTCATACAATAAATATTTTGGGTCTGTTAAAACTTTCTCAATCTTCTCGAAACCAAGTAAATCCATGATTCGTGTTGCCGCTTCGTTATCCGATCGCGCAATCATTCTCCTCATATCATCATGAAGCTTGTCGGTCTCCTTTATTTCACCTTTTTCAATAGCATCCATTGCCGCAAGAAGAATGGCAATTTTTGGCAGGCTGGCAGCATACATTATGTCGTTACCGTTTACTCGGGCATATTTTATATTACTGGTATCGTTCAGTAAAACCAACCCTACAGCCATCTTTTTCTGGTCAACAAGCCTTTTCCATTTTGGCTGTGAATTTATCAGTTGCTGAAGATCATTCTGAAGATCGGCATTTTGATAAGTATATAAAGGTTTTACTTCCGTTCGGTCAAGCTTGAAAGGAATTGATATTGTTGCTTCGTCATTTAAATTCGTTATCACTTTTTGCCCTTCGGTTTCGCAGCTAAACGACGCAAGCATAAACAAATATATTAGTAGTTTCTTCATTTTATACTTTGCAAAAAAGTAAGCGAAAGTAGTAAAAAGTAAATACCAAAAAACAAATTTACTTTTCATTAACAAAAAAATATTAAGTGGATTTGAGCTCAGTTAATCAATGTGTTGTGTCAGCTTTTTCAAACCATAATAAATGGCTGGCAATTGTTTAAAATACAGGTAGTAAATCTTGTAAAAAATAAAACGATACTTTCCATATTTATATCGTGAGTACTAAAATGTCTTTATTTCTTCCAGGTAATAGGCTCCGGATGAATGGTTGATCGAAAACCAAATTCCTGAAGAATCGCTTCTTCCACTTTCGAACAAATATCATGTGCTTCTTTCAACGGCATATCAGGAGGAAGCTTGATGTGGCAACTCAACTCGGTATGATTTCCGTAATTGTGAATATTAATATGATGCAGATAAATTGGTTCAATGCAAGCCGCCTGAGCCGTCTTCCTGATTGAAAGCAATAACTCTTCTGAAGGCCTTTCGCCCAATAAAGAGGTCATATCCTTTGACAGTATCTCGTAACTAACATAACCAATCATTAATGCAACCATAAAACCTAAAACCGCATCAGTCCACCAGAAATAGCTGCCAATGGCGATACCGATCAATATAATAACCGAAGAAAGTGCATCAGTACGGTGATGCCAGCCATCGGCTCTTAAAATGGTAGAATTGGTTTTTTTCGCCGCCCAAAATGCATATTGCGCCATTCCTTCCTTTATTACTATTGAAACAATTGTCGCTACCCAGGCAAAAGTTCCAAAAACAGTTTGTTCGTGTGTCCCAAATTTCTTAACGGATTCAACAACAAAGTCGAATGCTACAATGGCTAAAATTACCCCGATAATAATTGCTGCAATGTGTTCAGCACGTCCGTGCCCAAATGGGTGATCATCGTCGGCAGGTTTTCTTGAAATCCGGCCACCGACCAACACAATTACTGATGAAATGGAATCGGACAAAGTATGCCATGAGTCGGCAATCAAAGCAAGCGAGCCTGTTACAACTCCTGCCCAGTATTTTAAACCAAATAAAAGGATATTGCCGATAATTGACATCCAGCCCTCGCGGTTTATGTATCTTTTTTTGTTGATCACAAAGGCAAATTTATAAAATTGCTTTTGTATTTAATGGCTTTGAAGAAGTTCGTTCAATTTTTCTTTAAAGCTTCGTCCAACCGGGATTTTCCTTTTGTTGATTTCTACAAAACCCGGCCCAACAGATTCTATTTTGGAAATGGAAATAATATATTGCCTATGGATTTGCATGAACTGATCTGAAGGAAGATTTTCAGGAAGGTTCCCAATACGTTCTTTTGTTACGATCTTTTTATTTTCGGTATTTACAACCACATAATCACCTAAACTTTCGAAATAAAGTATGTCACTCAAGGTTGATTTTATGATATTTTTTATCTGCTTTTAAAAAGATATATTCTTTTGATTTTTTGTCCGGCAGATCTGATGGTTGTTGAGTTTTACGAAGCGACTCTGTTTCCAGAAAATTATGAATGGCACGCGCAAAACGTTCAAACGAGACGGGTTTTAATAAATAATCAACAACATGAAGATCAAACGCATCGATAGCATATTCTCTGTAAGCGGTTGTGAAAATAACTTTTGGTGAATGTGTAAGTGAACGGATAAATTCAACCCCGGTAATTTGCGGCATTTGAATGTCACAAAAAATAAGGTCGATTTTTTCCCGCGAAACAATTGGTATTGCTTCCGGAGCATTATGACATTCAGCAATTACATGGAAGTCGGGAAAGGCCTGCAAATGTTTTTTTATAACACGTATTGCAATTGGTTCGTCGTCGATGATCAGGCAGTTGTACATGGTCAATCCTCTAGTTCGAGTGTTAAATTTATCGAAAATTTTTCGTCCGACTTATCTATATTAAGGATATATTTTTCAGGATAAACCAAATCAAGTCGTTTCCTGACATTCTTTAATCCGATTCCTCCTGAATAATTTTCTTCGTCATCTGAATGGCTATTTCTGGAATTTTGAATTCGAAAAAGAAGGGTTTTATCTTCCAAATAAATTTTGAGTTTTACAAATGCATTTCCCGGAAATTTGCTCACACCGTGTTTAAATGCATTTTCTACGAACGGTAAAAGAATAAGTGGTACAATTTTTAATGAATCGGTTTGTTTTGGAAAATTTGTTTCAAGCGATAATTTTTTAGAATACCTGATTTTTTCAATTTCAATATAATTTACAAGCAGATTCATTTCTTCCTGGAGCGGCACCAGCTTTTCATCGCAGCGGTACAAAATATAATCGAGAATTTCTGAGAGTCGCAAAACAAGATTAGGTGCTTCGTCCGATTTTTCAAGAGTCAACCCATATAAATTATTTAGTGTGTTAAACAAAAAATGAGGATGAATTTGTGCTTTTAACAATTTTAATTCTGCTTCTTTTAATTTCAATTCGTTAGTTAACGCATTTTTTTCCATTTCATTTCTTTCCTGTTGCATGTAAAATGCACGTTTTACCTGTTTAATTGAGATGGCAAGAAAAACAATAAAATTGAGCGAAATTACCTGTAATTCAGGATGTAAAACAGCAGGATCTAATGAAACATCTCTGTTTAAGATGAAGATCAATGCAAACATTACAATTAGAAATGACAACCAGGTAGAAGTTAGAATGGTATAAAAACTGAAAAGGAAAAACCTTCCGTAACGTTTTTGTCCCAGGTATTTGGGAATTAAAATATAATTGAAAAAATAAGCTTCCAGAAATGCAACGGGTAATAATCCGGCCGAGAGAATATAAGAAACAGCCTTGAATTCGCTGTTCTGGTTAAACACAATTAAATAAAAGGAACCCACAATGATCCAGAAAACAGCGTGAATGAGAATCCTTAATCTTTTTGAGTTCTTAGCTTTTAAAACAATATGTTGAATCTTATTGGTCATTTTCCCCTAAAAATGGAAATTTAAAATTATTGCAGTTGTTTACTAAATATTATCGACTAAAAACATCATTTTCAAGTCGAATGGCAACAAAGTCTGAAATCCGGTATCATTTGTTTTGAAAATGTCGTTGAGTTCCGGTTTTAGGTTGTTTAACGATAAAATTACTTGAAAAAATATCAGGCTTCATAAGTTTGATTCAGTAATTTTAAAAATCAAATATTATGGATTTAAACAACGCAGATAACCGGAATTAGATATATGTTACAGAGCTTATAAAAGTTGGTGATATTGTATGTATATAATCTCTATTTTAGGAGTAATAATGTTAGTGATTACAATTTGGAAGATTGCGGGAATAATTAAAAAGATAATCGTTGATTTGAAATGGCTTGATTTAATCAGAATGGCAGGATCATTAGCACTTGCCATAGGTTTTTTATCGCAAATTTTAGGAATAGTTAATGCACTGGAAGCAATTCGTATTGCAGGAGATATATCTCCATCGTTACTTATGGAAGGTGCTATGATTAGCTTTTATCCTCCAATCTGTGGGATTTATCGTTTTTATTTTTTCAATGCTGTTTTATTATATATCTGAAAGAAGTAATTAAGAACAGAAAATGTAAAGAATAATTTGATAATATGTCTTACAAATAGGATTAGGCTGGCATTAACAGGCTGTCCTATTTTATTTTATCTGAAACCTTTTGAATTACCTTATTAACAACGGGGATTTTATTGAACTTTGAAAAAATACTGTTTTTCCCGTAATGAAGGAAAATGTTCCGAACATAAATAAACAGTCCCAAACTGTGTGACACAAATAAAACCGGATCAACCCGATAAATGGAATACGTAAAAATCATAAGAGAACCGACAGTACTTATTATCCAGAAACCTAAAGGAAGAACAGAATCTTTTCTATTTTCGGAATATATCCATTGATAAATAAACCGAAAGGTGAAAATAATTTGTCCGGCCGATCCCCAAAGCAGCAACAATGTTGAAACATCTTCATTTTTAAGAATAGAATGCATGTTATGCGATTTCCCAAACAACAGCCAGCCAACAATAATTAACGGCAGTAAAATGGCTACACCCCGAGCTACAACTGGCATCGTTTTCCATGCCTTTTTTAACTGAAGATTTCTTATATAAATAAAGTAAACGACGAACTGACCAAGAACAATGGCAAAGTCATTTCTGAAAATACCATAAATTACCATCATAAAAGAACCGATCAGGCTAATTTGCCAGTAAATAACCGGCGAAATAACAGCTCCTTCTTTTTCCGATTTAAACCATTGCGCGATGGTTCGGGTAAAAAAAAGGATTTGGGCGATAAATCCTAAACCAAATATTAGGTAATTATTCATTCAGAAAAATTAAGTAAGGGCGCAAATATAATAATCCTTTTGATTTCAGTTGTTTGGCAGCGGAGGAATTTCAATTTCGTTAAGTTTTTCAATGGTTTCACGCGCTGCATTTTGCTGTGCTTCCTTTTTTGAAGTACCAGTTCCCCGTCCAACTTTTTGGTTATCGATAATTACCACAGCAATGAACTTTGGTTGTTTTGTTCTATCATTAATTTCTTCTGTTGTTTCAAACTCCAGTTCTCTTTTATTTTTCTGGCTCCATTCAATCAACTGGCTTTTGAAATTCAGATCTTTTTGCTCTATTTCATTTAAATCGACAAACTGTGAAAGAATTCTTTTTGTTACAAAATATTTAGCTGTAAGAAAATCTTTATCAAGATAAATGGCTCCAATTAATGCTTCAAGCGCATCGCCGTAAATGTGGCTTTTATCAATATTTTTTGTGGTATTGGAATCGATAAAAACATTCAATCCCATATCATAGGTGAGTTTGGTTAGGAAAGACCGGTTAACCAGTTTTGATCTTGTCTTTGTTAAAAAGCCCTCGTCCTCCTGGGGAAACCGGTTATACAGAAAATCTGCAATTACAGCGCCCAGAATGGCATCCCCCAGGTATTCCAGTCGTTCATTATTTACGAGCCTCCCTTGAAAATCAACGGTAGAGGCCGACTTATGAATAAAAGCCAGATCGTAAAGCTTTAAATTTTGAGGATAAAATCCGAGAAGGTCCTTTAAAAACAAATAAAACTCTTTCCGGGAAGATGAAAAGAGTTTTATTCGTTGTACAATTCTTCTAACCACAGTATCTTAAAATTTTTTAAATACCAGGGTTGCATTATGACCACCAAAACCAAATGTATTACTAATTGCAATATTTACCTCTCTTTCTTTGGCAACATTGAAAGTAAAGTCAAGATTGCTGTCAATTTCAGGATCGTCAGTAAAATGGTTAATGGTTGGAGGAATCATACCGTTTCTCATAGCCAAAATACTTGCCAATCCTTCCACCGCTCCAGCTGCACCAAGAAGGTGTCCGGTCATAGACTTAGTAGAACTGATACTTACTTTATAAGCATGCTCCCCAAAAGTTTTGATGATTGCCTTAGGTTCAGCAATGTCACCTAGTGGTGTTGAAGTACCGTGAACATTAATGTAATCAACATCTTCGGGTTTAATTCCGGCATCTTCCAATGCCCATTTCATAACCAAATAAGCGCCACGTCCGTCAGGATCAGGAGCAGTCATATGATATGCATCAGCTGACATTCCGCCGCCACCCATTTCAGCATAAATATGGGCACCTCTTTTAATAGCGTGATCATAATCTTCAAAAATAAAAGCAGCAGATCCTTCACCCATAACAAAACCATCCCGGTCTAAGTCAAATGGACGTGAAGCAGTTTTCGGATCGTCATTTCGGGTTGAAATGGCTCTCATTGAATTGAACCCCGCCATACCAGCTTCGTTTACACCAGCTTCCGAACCACCGGTAATCATAATATCAGCTTTACCTAAACGAATCATATTGAAAGCTTCAATCATAGCGTGGGAAGCGGAAGCGCAGGCAGTAACTGTGGTGAAGTTTGGTCCCCTGAAGTGATATTTGATAGAAACCAACCCTCCTGCGATATTAGCGATCATTTTTGGGATGAAGTACGGAGAAAACCGGGGATTTTCAGGTTGGAAACTTCTTACTTCTTCAAAAAAAGTTTGAAGTCCGCCAATTCCAGCTCCCCAAATAACACCTGCCCTGTCATGATCCAATGTTTCAAGGTTGAGTCCTGAATCTTTAAATGCCTGATCGGTGCTGGCAAATGCAAATTGCGTGTACAAATCGTACTTGCGAACATCCTTTCGGTCCATGTACAGGGTAGGATCAAAATTCTTTACTTCGCAGGCAAACGTAGTTTTATGGTACGAAGCGTTGAATCTGGTTATAGGTCCGGCACCACTTACTCCGTTTTTAAGATTTTCCCAAAACTCATCAACTGAGCTACCTAACGGATTTACAGTACCTACTCCGGTTATAACTACCCGCCTAAATTCCATAAATAAATTTTATGATTATAATTACTTAAGTGCTGACTCAATATGGGCGATTGCTTCGCCTACTGTAGAAATTTTTTCAGCTTCATCATCAGGAATAGCCAGATCGAATTCTTTTTCGAATTCCATAATGAGTTCAACTGTATCCAGTGAGTCTGCACCTAAATCGTTTGTGAATGATGCTTCGTTAACTACTTCACTTTCGTCAACACCTAATTTATCAACGATAATAGCTTTAACTTTTGCTGCAACGTCAGACATAATTTTAAGTTTTAATTAATACTAATTTTGTTTTTAAATAATTCGCTGCAAAGTAATACATTTACCGTGTATATCTCAAAAAAAAAAATTAAAAAAGATATCAACGTTTAACGAGGAATAATATACAACACACTAAATTTGAACATTTTATTCAAATTTTCTATAATAAATTTTGATTAAATGAAGAAGAAAAGACTTGCCCTGTTTGCTTCAGGTTCAGGAACCAATGCACAAAACATAATGGAATATTTTTCTGATAATGAGAATATTGTCGTTGATTCCTTATGGTCAAATAATCCACAGGCAATGGCTTTACAACGGGCATCCCGTTTTGGTGTGGAAACATTTGTTTTTTCTCGCGAAGAATTAAATAATACTAATAATGTGGTAAATCGAATGAAAGAAAGGGGGGTAGAATTGATCGTTTTAGCAGGGTTTTTATGGCTGATACCAGTTTCATTAATTCGCAATTTTACCATTATTAATATTCATCCGGCTTTGCTACCAAAATACGGAGGTAAAGGAATGTACGGTATACGAGTTCACGAAGAAGTGGTTAAAAATAAAGATGCTGAAACCGGAATATCAATTCACTATGTGAATGAAAAATATGATGATGGAAAAATGATTTTCCAGGCAAAGTGTACGGTTCTTTCAACAGATACAGCAGAGAATGTAGCTCAGAAAGTACATCAACTCGAATATGAATATTTTCCTAAAGTGATTGAAAAAGTAATTTTGGAAATTTAATCTCGTATTTATATACCTAAATCTTATCTTTTTCAACTGTTAATGACGGTGACAGGTTAATAAAGATTACAATTTAACACTTGTTGTTAAATAATGTTAAGCGGTGAAAACAAGGCGTTTCTTTAAATTTATCTTTGCAGCATGAGTCGAAAAATGCTGATTACATTGATTGTTTTAATGATTTTGGTTTTATTGGGTTTGATTCTTGTTCAAACCAAAATGATCAAAACAGCATCCGATATTCGTGAAGAGCAATTTAAACGACAGGTTAATACTGCACTCGGGCAGGTAGCCTATCAATTAGAATTATTAGAACGTCGTGATGCATTAGTATATGCTCAAGAGGGGAGATTGCCAAACGCAAATTCACCAGCAGGCAATCTAAATGTATTTCCTCGAAATTCGACTAATCAAAGTGTGGTAACTTTTGAGTTTAATTATTCAGAAAGTAATGAAAATGGTTTTTTGGGAGGAGAATATCGATTACAATATAGTGATAGTGATACGGTTTCTGGAGAACAGACGATTGATAGTACTAATTTCTTTAATGAAGTTCAACAAGAATTTGAACGAATACAGACCAATCGCCAATTAGATCAGTCAAGGAAAGTGCAGTGGCAAAATAGTTTTGAATTGAGCCAATATAAAGTTGCCCTTGAGGACCGACCAATTTTAGAAAGACTTGATTCGATAACACTGGAAAAAGTTTTGGCCAATGAGATTGCTGAGACAGGAATAAAACTTGAATATAAATATGCGGTAACAAATGCCAATAATGGAAAAGAGAAGATAATTTTAGGAAATGCTGACTACATTCCAAAACGAAAAGATGTATTTTATACACGTCTTTTTCCATATGACTTTTATGGTTCTAAACCTAATTATTTAAATGTTTATTTTCCAAAACGTTCTCGTTATTTATTGCTGGCTACAGGGAATACTATTATTCCGACCATTATCCTTACTGCATTCCTGATCGGAATATTTGTTTATACCATTTTAATAATTCTCAGACAGAAAAAGCTTTCAAATATTAAGAATGACTTTATAAATAATATGACTCATGAACTCAAAACACCCATATCAACCATTTCATTGGCAAGTCAAATGCTTCAGGATGGAACTATTTCAAATACACCTCAAACTATTAGTCATATTTCAGGGGTAATTAACCAGGAGAGTAAACGGTTGAGCTTCCAGGTAGAAAAAGTGTTGCAGATGGCTGTTTTCAACGAGGGACGGCTTAAACTGAAATTCAAAGAATTTGATCTGAATAAATTGATTAATAACGTAATAAATAATTTTGAATTAAGGGTTAAAAGTAAAAACGGAACGTTGGAATCCAGTTTGATGGCTGAAAATGGAATAATAAAGGGCGATGAGGTACATATTACAAATGTTATTTTTAATTTGCTTGATAATGCCGTAAAATACAGTAAAGAAATTCCTGAAATAAAAGTTACAACTGAAAACCAAAAAGGAGAAGTAATTGTTTCAGTGGAAGATAAAGGGATTGGGATTTCAAAGGAACATCATACTCAAATATTTGATCGATTTTACAGGGTACCCACAGGAAATGTTCATAACGTAAAAGGTTTTGGTTTAGGATTGAGTTATGTCAAGAAAATCGTAGATTTACATAATGCAAAGATTAAAGTAGAAAGTGCTGTGGATAAAGGAACAAAGTTTAGTATATTATTCCCACAATTAAATAATTAAGAATGGAACAAAAAACAAAACTACTACTAGCCGAAGACGATGAGAATTTAGGGTTATTGTTAAAAGAGTACCTCGTTGCAAAAGGGTATGAAGCTGATTTATATCCGGATGGTGAGGCAGCGTATAAAGGATTTATGCGCGAACATTACGATATCTGTGTTTTTGATATCATGATGCCCAAAAAAGATGGATTTACTCTTGCTAAAGATGTGCGTATTGTCAATGCCGATATTCCAATTATTTTTCTAACTGCAAAGAATTTGAAAGATGATGTATTGGAAGGGTTTAAACTTGGCGCTGATGATTACATTACAAAACCATTTAGTATGGAGGAATTGATTCTACGAATTGAAGCAATTTTGCGTCGTACTTCTCAGGAAACACAGGCAAATGCTCAAGCTGTATTTACTTTGGGCCGTTTCACTTTCGATACACGTAAACAATTACTTATTGAAGGTGATGATGCAGTTAAACTCACTACCAAAGAGTCGGACCTGTTAAAACTGTTATGTCAGAATGCTAACAAAGTATTGGAACGTAATTATGCTTTAAAATCTATCTGGATTGATGACAATTATTTTAACGCCCGAAGCATGGATGTTTATATTACGAAGTTACGTAAACATTTAAAGGATGAACCAACAGTTGAAATCATCAATGTTCACGGGAAAGGTTATAAATTAATTGTTTAGGTCATCTTTTTTTGACAAAAAGAAGTTTTGAAAGCATTAAATGTAATATTAATTCTCGTTTAGGGAAGGGCTTATATTTTTAATCATATTGTAATTTTCAGGTTATAAAAAATAGGTTAAAATAACTTATTTTGAATATTAAGTGCGAGATCAATAAATCAATTGCATCTTGATTGCTTTTGTTTATATATTTATCGGGAAAATGCAATAGTTCAAAGTGTTGAAAATTATACAAACAGTCAATATTATGAAGTTTTTATTTCGTCTTCTAATTATTATCCTATTAATCCAACCAGCCGTTACAATTTATGCTCAAAGTAAAAAAGAGAAAAAACAACAGGAAAAGTATCTAAGTGATTATGAGTTAGAATCATTGGCAGGAGACAAGTTCCCGGTTCTCATGCCATATAATCGCTGGATAAATCCTGCGGGTGAGCAGGTTTATTTTGGCGATAAAGAACTTGAAAACCATGCACTGGATTGTGCTGCATCGCCTGATGGGAAATGGATTGCAGTACAGGGGCGTTATTCAATAGTAATGCTTTCAACCGAAAGTAATAAAATTGTTGAACGTGTTACTTTAAGAAATCTACTTCACGAAACCGCGATGAATACTTTTTCAGGAGTTTATTGGCAGAAGATAGGAGATAAATATGAAATTTATTGGAGCGCTTCAGTTCGCAACAAGTCTTATGTTATTAAAGCACTTTGGAATGGCCGGAAACTCGACTTGATTAAGACATTTGATTTTGCCGCAAAATCTCCGGCTCAATCTGCTCTTCCCAATGAAGTTCTGGTTGCCGTTGAAAATGGTACTTCTTTTTTGTATGTGGTACTAAATGGGAATAATCAATTAGTTAAACTAAATGAGGAATCCGGAGCGACCATTTGGACAGTAGAAACGGGTGTGGCACCTTTTGGTTTGGTGGAATCTACCGGGAAAATTTATGTAACTAATTGGGCTGGAGCAGTACCGGAAGAAAGTGATAAAAATATAGCCGGTGTGCCTTGGGGAAAGGCAAAAGTAGATCCGGAAACGGGAGCAACCAGAGAAGGAACTGTTTCTGTTTTCAGCAAAGAAGATGGAACGCTTATAAAAGAAATTCTCGTAGGATTGCATCCCAATGATATAATTGCAAGCCCGGATGGAAATTTTATTTATGTTGCGAATTCGAACAGCGATTTTGTTTCGGTTATTAATACAAAAACCGATAAAGTAATTGAAAATATTCCGGTAAGGTTAGGAGAAGAAAAGAATCCATATTTTGGAGATTCGCCAAATGGACTGGGTATTTCAACTCACGGGCAAACACTTTACGTGGCCAACGGAATGGACAATGCTATAGCTGTTGTTGAACTGGGGAAAAGTGTTTCATTAAGCTCAAGAAGTAATATAAGTAAAGTTGCAGGGTTTATTCCAACCGGTGCTTATCCTGGTGGAGTAAGTGTTTTGAATAATGAGTGGTTGTATGTTTCTAACATTGAAGCTGAAGGAGCACGAATTCCGGGTATTTCAGAAGAGGGAAAAAAATCATACAACAGTCACAGGCAAATGGCTTCAGTTTCAATTATTCCTGTTCCCGATAAAAATCAACTGGCGGAGTACACAGAACGGGTTAAGGCTACAAATCAGTATTTCAGAATTGCCCTTTCGCAAAAAATTCCACGACTGAATGTTACGCCGGTTCCGGTTCCCACTCGTATTGGAGAGCCATCAGTTTTCAAACATGTAGTTTATATTATTAAGGAAAACCGCACCTACGATCAAATACTGGGAGATGTTGAAGCAGGCGAGGGAGACACCTCATTATGCATTTTTGGAAAAGAAGTTACACCAAACACACACAAAATAATTGATAATTTTTTACTTCTTGACAATTTTTATGTGTCAGGTAAAAGTTCTGCTGAAGGGCACCAATGGACAGATATGGCAATTGTGACTGATTATGTAGAAAAAAATGTCCGTGCCTGGTTCAGAAGTTATCCTCATGTACAGGATGATGCATTGGTTTATGCGCCAACAGGATTTATTTGGGATAATGCCAGAAAACACGGTAAAAGTGTTCGTATTTATGGAGAAGCATGTGTTCCTGAATTTGATAAAAGTGCAACATGGGAATCCATTTATAAAGGATTTAAAAAAGGTGAAAAATTTGAATTTACGAATTATACAACTATTGCCCCGGTCGCTAATATTTTATCTCCAAATTACCCGGGATACGACAGTCATAAGATTCCGGATATATTAAGGGCAAAAGCATTCATTGACGAACTAAATGTATATGAAAAAATGGATGGCGACCAGTGGCCGGAACTGATTATAATTGCACTTCCGAACGATCATACTGGTGGAACAAGTCCGGGTTTACCAACACCGCGCGCAATGGTCGCTGACAATGATCTGGCTTTAGGACAAATCATTGAAGCAATTTCAAAAAGCCGCTTCTGGAAGAATACAGCAATTTTTGTAACGGAAGATGATTCACAAGATGGTTGGGACCATATTTCAGCATATCGTACAGTAGGGCTTATAGCCAGTCCTTATACAAAATTTGATAAAACAAATCATACCAATTATAATCAGGTGTCAATGGTGCGTACAATTGAGCAGATACTTGGTTTGCCTCCAATGAATATTCAGGATGCTACGGCAATGCCCATGTTTGATTGCTTTTTGGAAAAGGCTGATAATCGTCCGTATCTTTCGGTACCGAACCAAATCTCTTTGGATGAGATGAATCCAAATTTATTCCGGTTAAGAGGAACAGCTTTACGTTATGCAAAAAAAAGTATGCAGCCACAATTTGAAAGAGTTGATGCTGGTGATGATGCATTATTTAACCGAATAATCTGGTTTGCTTCAAAAGGAAAAAAACCTTATCCTTCAAAATACAGCGGGAAAGATGATGAAGACGACGATGACTAGTTTCTTTTCTTGCTCGTTTTTAAGAAATCACAAAAATAGAATTACACTATAAAAAGAAAATCCCGGGGTCAACACCCCGGGATCAAAACTTAACCTAACTAAACCAAACTTATGAAAAAAACAGCATGTTGCTGTGAAGTATCTTATTTCTGTTGTTTTCTGATACACGAAAGCTCAAATACTGTGCCATAAACAAAATTTGTCATGCGGTGGTTTTATAAAAGATGTTAAAATAGTACAACATAATTGTTCAAAGGAAATATCAAAATTTAGATATCTTTGCGAAAATTTTGAGAACCCGTATTAGACATTGAACAGTTAGTTGAATTTAAATGAAAAACATTCGCAACTTTTGTATTATTGCTCATATTGATCATGGGAAAAGTACACTTGCCGACAGGCTTCTCGAATTTACGAAAACAATTGGGGAGCGTGATATGCACGATCAGGTTCTTGACAACATGGAACTTGAACAGGAGAGAGGAATTACAATTAAAAGCCATGCTATTCAAATGGACTACCTGTACAATGACGCAGAATACAAACTTAATCTTATTGATACTCCCGGGCACGTCGATTTTTCTTACGAAGTCTCCCGATCGATAGCTGCCTGTGAAGGGGCGCTTTTGATTATTGATGCAACTCAGGGAATACAGGCACAAACAATATCTAATCTATATCTGGCAATAGAACACGATCTTGAAATAATTCCGGTGTTGAATAAAATGGATCTCGATAATGCCATGCCCGAAATTGTTGAAGATCAAATTATCGATTTGATAGGTTGTGATCATAATGATATTATTCATGCCAGTGGAAAAACCGGAATGGGAGTAGAGACTATTCTGGAACGCATTATTGAAAGAATTCCTCCCCCAAAGGGTGATCCGGATGCACCTTTACAAGCTTTAATATTTGACTCAGTTTTTAATTCTTTTCGGGGAATTATCGCCTATTTTAAAATTATAAATGGAACAATAAAAACTAAAGAGCTGGTGAAGTTTGTTGCAACGGGTAAAGAATATTATGCTGATGAAATTGGTGTTTTAAAACTTGGGTTGTTACCAAAAAATGAAATGCGTACGGGAGATGTTGGGTACATTATTTCCGGAATAAAGACTGCCAAAGAAGTAAAAGTGGGTGACACAATTACACATGTTAAACGGCCATGTCAAAAGGCAATTTCAGGTTTTGAGGAAGTTAAACCGATGGTGTTTGCCGGTGTTTACCCAATTGATGCTGATGATTATGAAGATTTGAGAAATGCAATGGACAAGCTTCAGTTAAATGATGCTTCATTAACATTTGAACCGGAATCATCAGCTGCACTTGGTTTTGGATTCCGGTGTGGATTTCTCGGGCTTTTACATATGGAAATTATTCAGGAGCGACTTGAACGGGAATTTGATATGAATGTAATAACTACTGTTCCCAACGTTTCATACCTCGTTCACCTTACCAACGGTACAACTGAAAGAGTTTACAACCCATCGGGAATGCCGGCAGTGTCAACTATCGATGAAATTGATGAACCTTACATTAAAGCAAATATTATTACATCCTCAGATTTTATTGGTCCTGTAATGAAACTTTGTCTTGATAAAAGGGGGACATTGATAAACCAAAGTTATCTTACAACAGATCGTGCCGAATTGTTTTTTGAAATGCCTCTAGGTGAAATCGTTTTTGATTTCTATGATAAATTGAAAAGTATTTCAAAAGGATATGCATCTTTTGATTATCATTTAAGTGACTTCAAACCAGCCAAGTTGGTTCGTCTGGATATTCTTTTAAACGGCGAAATGGTCGATGCACTTTCTACTTTAATTCATTTTGATAATGCTTATCCGTTTGGAAGGAAAATGTGCGAGAAACTTAAGGAACTAATTCCACGTCAACAATTCGACATTGCGATACAAGCCGCCATAGGAGCAAAAATTATTGCCCGCGAAACCATTAAAGCAGTTCGAAAAGACGTTACTGCAAAGTGCTACGGAGGCGACATTACTCGTAAACGAAAATTGCTTGAAAAACAGAAAAAAGGGAAGAAGCGGATGAAACAGGTTGGCAATGTAGAAGTACCACAGAAAGCATTTCTGGCAGTTTTAAAATTGGATTAATTTAATCTTCTGTTTTTCTGGTTTCAGGAAAAAAAAGAAAATCGTGTTTTCTTAATCAATTTTAAAATAAACAACACGATTATATTTGAGTACGCAGGTCCTACAAACGGATAAAATACTCCTTTTTGTCTAAAATGTGATAAACAGGTTAATTCTATTCTTTGGATACGATTAGTTTTTTGACCACCTGTTTTTTATCGTTTGTTTTAATCTTTACCAGGTAGATTCCATCTGGGATTTCTGTAAGATCCAACTGCTTTTTATTTTCCGGAATAGGGAACTTTTTTAATAAAACCTGTTTCCCTGCAATATTTGTAATGCTAATTTCATCGATTTCGCTGTCGATACTTTCAACCGTAATTTTGCCTGCTTTGCAGGGGTTTGGGTAGATCTTCTGTTCAGAATACTCTTTTGGGTCATCCGATTTAATTAGACCAGGTTGCTGAATGGTAGTTTCCTGTGTGAAACCACGGAAGCAAAAAACGGATAATAATATAACAAGTATAATTTCTTTCATGACTATTCAATTTTTTTGAAGGCACAAAAAATATGCCCATTTAGGATTAACGACAAATTAATGCTTGAATAGTTGCAAATTTGTTCTGTATTATTTTATTAAATCTTCAAAAAACGTTTTCAAATGTAATAAAAAAATAACAAAGTAGGTAATTTGGAGCCATTATTTTGTAGAACGTGGTCTTACTTTGTTATTGAATTTAAGAAACTTATGGCAAAATTAAGATCCTCCGGAGTATCAATTCCAATACTTTGATGTGTCGTTTCTGCTGTTTTTATGTTAAATCCATTTTCAATCCATCTTAGTTGTTCAAGAGATTCTGCCAGTTCAAGTTTACTCTGTTTTAACCTGGTAATTTCTTGAAGCACAACGGTTTTATATGCATACATTCCTATGTGGGACCAGAAAACCTGATGTTTTAGCCAATCGTTTTTTTCAACATTTCGAATGAAGGGAATCGGGGACCGACTGAAATAGAGTGCATACATTTTGTTATCAACCACAACTTTAGGGCGATGTGGATTAAAAAGTTCTTCAGTGGAATCAATCTTTTTTATTAAAGTTGCGATTTCTGTTTCATCTGAAAAACATGATTTCAGTAATTCAATTTGTTCTTTTTGAATAAAAGGTTCATCACCCTGAACATTAATTACTATATCAAAATCAAATTTGTCCGCCAATATTCGCGCCGCTTCGGCGCACCTGTCTGTTCCACTTTGATGTGTAGAGAGGGTTTTTATTGCATTTCCACCAAAATCTTTTACTACTTTTAAAATACGGTCATCGTCTGTAGCAACCCAAACTTGGTTCACTGCTTTAGCAACATTTTCATAAACCCACTGAATCAATGGCTTGTTTTTTAACATTACCAGAGGTTTC
Organism: uncultured Prolixibacteraceae bacterium; assembly: GCA_963849985.1. Taxonomy (GTDB): domain Bacteria; phylum Bacteroidota; class Bacteroidia; order Bacteroidales; family Prolixibacteraceae; genus Draconibacterium. Next base: position 162,535 of record CAWKJY010000026.1, read on the forward strand.
CCGGGAAAGCGGGTAGATTCAAAGCGAGATGGAATAATTGCGGTAAATGTCATGTTATTTGTCGTCTTGATTATTTTCGCCTAATTAAATCAAATTTCAAATATAGTTCAGAAAAAAGATTTTATTTGGGTATAACGTAAAATTATAAAGATGAAGCGAGAGTAATGAAATCTTTTAATTTAATGAATCAGTAGATTTTGGAATTGGACCCAGTTGTAAAAAAAGGTTAATAGTTAAATGCAAGACAAATTTGCAGTTGAAAAATTGTAAATTTGCGTTTTGTTTAAAATAAGAAATGGATACACAGGGAATAAAACAAAGGTTTGAAATTATTGGGAATGCTCCTTCGTTGAACCGTGCAATTGAAGTTGCTGTTCAGGTTGCTCCAACTGATTTGTCGGTTTTAATAACCGGTGAGAGCGGAACTGGGAAAGAGATTTTTCCTCAAATTATTCACCAGTACTCCAGTCGTAAACACGGGAAATATATTGCTGTTAATTGTGGAGCTATCCCGGAAGGAACTATTGATTCAGAATTGTTTGGACATGAAAAAGGTGCATTTACTGGGGCGCTTGCTGATAGAAAAGGCTATTTTCAGGAATCTGATGGCGGTACAATCTTTCTGGATGAAATTGGTGAATTACCGCTTTCAACCCAGGTGCGCTTATTACGTGTATTGGAAACAGGTGAATTCATAAAAGTAGGTTCTTCTAAAGTTCTGAAAACGAATGTAAGAATGATAGCTGCTACAAATTTAAATATTCCTGAAGCAATAGCAGAAGGCAAATTCAGGGAAGATTTGTATTACAGGCTGAATACGGTACCTATTATTGTAACTCCTTTGCGCGAACGCCCGGAGGATATTTATTTACTGTTTAGAAAATTTGCAAGAGATTTTGCCGAAAAATACAGGATGCCTCCAATTTCTTTGGATGAACAAGCTCGTACTTTGTTAGTGAGTTATCGGTGGCCGGGAAATGTTAGACAATTAAAAAATATAACCGAGCAGATTTCAATTATTGAAAAAGACCGCGAAATTTCAACTAATGTTTTACGAACCTATCTTCCCGGCGAATGGACCAAGAATTTACCCGCAATTTTGGCAAAAACGGAAGGGAGTAATTTTTCTAATGAAAGGGAAATTCTTTATAAAGTTCTGTTTGATATGAAAAGAGATATGACAGATCTGAAAAAGCTGGTACTCGACTTAATGGAGAATAAGGAATCACCAATTTCAGGGGATCAGGCACGCATCATCAGGAATCTTTACAACGAAGAGGAGGTCAATTTGGTTTCAAAGGATTCTGTATCCAAACATATTCATATTGATTCGGTTGAAAAGGAGCATATTGAAGATACGGAAGAATTTATCGAAGAATCGCTTTCATTGGAGGACAAAGAGATCGAACTTATAAAAAAAGCGCTTGATAAACATAATGGGAAAAGAAAATACGCTGCACAGGAATTGGGTATTTCAGAACGAACATTATACCGGAAGATAAAAGAGTACGATATAAAAGGGTAATTTATGTTTAAAAAAGCTATACAGATAATATTTATAGTAACCTTGTTTTCAATTGTTATTACTTCGTGTAGTATAAATTATAATTTAACAGGTTCGCAACCGATGGTGCTGGAGAAAACGTTTACAGTATATTATTTCCCTAACCGGGCAAAATTGATAAACCCAACGTTAAGCGATGTATTTACTGAAAATTTAAGAGAAAAACTCCAAAGGCAGACTTCTTTGAATGAACTCGCAGAAAACGGGGATATTGAATTTGAGGGACAGATTACCGGATATGATATGAAACCTATGTCTATCCAGAAACAAGACATGGCTGCTCAAAACCGTTTAACCATAACAGTGAATTTGAAATATACCAATAATAAAGAACCTGATAAAAGTTTTGCACGTACATTTTCTGCTTATGAGGATTACGATTCTTCCCAGTCGCTTAGTGATGTGGAAGATGACCTAAGTCTTGATATTGTAAAGAAACTTAATGAAGATATTTTTAATGCCACCATTGCCAATTGGTAATTTATGGAACTCAAGAAATTTAATATGTGGTTTTTCAACCAGGCTTTGTTGAATGAACAAACTGCGGAAGAGCTTAAAGAACTGGTCAAAATTCTCCCATGGTTTCAGTTGGCGTGGGTACTTTATGCAAAAAACCTTAAGTTGATAAATTCACCTGAGTACGAAGCTGTGGTAAAAAAAGCAGCAGTAAGTGTTAGTAATCGGAAATTGTTTTTTAATTTTCTGAATTCTGAAAACACATCAGTAAGGTTGCCTTTGGAAAAAGAGGGTTCTTTTTCTCCCTTAAAAGTGAACGAGGATAAAATTACAATTACCAGTGATTCATTGATTGATCGTTTTTTATCATCAAACACAGGTTCGATCAGAAGGAATTCCGCCGATGAAACGTCAATTGAAAACAGAAGTCACGAAGATATTCTGGAAAGATCAACAGCTGAAGACGATGAACTGATTACAGAGACTTTGGCTAACATATATTTTCAACAAAAAAATTACGAAAAAGCAATTCAGGCATTTGAAAAGTTAAGTTTGAAATATCCGGAAAAAAGTATTTACTTTGCAACCCGAATTAAAGAAGCAGAAGATTTAAAGAATATTTAAGTAAAATAAGATGTACGCATTAATAACAGTTTTAATATTTATTGTTTGTATCCTTTTGGTTTTGATTGTATTGGTGCAAAACTCAAAAGGTGGCGGTTTGGCAAGTAATTTTCAATCTGCCGGACAGGTAATGGGAGTTCGTAAAACCACGGATTTCCTTGAAAAGGCAACCTGGGGTCTTGCTGGTGCTTTGTTATTTTTATCAGTTGTAGGATCGGCGTTTATTCCACGTGCCGAAGGTGGTGTTGAAGGTTCGCGTGTTCAACAGCAAATTGATAACGCTGTTGATCCAACACAAGTACCAAATTTCCCGACAACGGTTCCATCTCAGCAGGGAACAACAGCTCCTGCAACTCCTCAGGATAGTTAAGTTAATTAGAAAAGATTTTGATAAAATAAGAAAGCCATTCGGTTTAATTCGAATGGCTTTTGTATTTGTACTTATATACAAATTATGATGCCAAGGAATATCCTTAAACAAATTGTCCCGATTGACAAAACAAAAAACTATTCTGTCAGCTTGTCATTTGCGATGTCATTTACTGTAACGCTTTGAAAAATAAGTAATTGTTATTGACGTTGTACAGTAGTATTTTTTTAAAAATGCAATTTTGTCTTTCTTTTTGATAAAAATCAATTTTGCAGTTGGTTGGCATAAAATATGATAGACCACCGTGTCGATTTTAAAATAAGTTCATATAAATAAAAAACGTAAACTACTATGGCAGATTTAAAAGGTAAAATTCTGGCTGGGAAAATCCTTATTCAACCCAAGGCAGCCGAAGAAAAAACAGTAAGTGGAATTATTATTCCCGATTCAGCAAAAGAAAAACCACAGGTTGGTACTGTTATACTTGTAGGAACTGGTAAAAAAGACGAACCTATGGAACTGAAAATTGGAGATGTTGTTTTTTACGGAAAATACTCAGGTACAGAGTTGAACATTGATGGAGAAGATTATTTGTTAATGTCGCAAACCGACGTATTGTACATCGCTTAATCAAAATCAAAAAAAGAAAATATTATGGCAAAAGAAATTAAATTCGACATTGAAGCACGTGATTTACTTAAAGCAGGTGTTGACAAACTGTCGAACGCAGTAAAAGTCACATTAGGACCAAAAGGACGAAACGTTGTTATAGAAAAGAAATTTGGTGCACCGCAAATTTCAAAAGACGGAGTAACAGTAGCAAAAGAAATTGAATTGGCTGATGCATTTGAAAACGTGGGAGCTCAAATGGTAAAAGAAGTAGCTTCCAAAACCGGTGATGATGCAGGAGACGGTACAACAACAGCAACTGTTTTAGCGCAATCAATTATTAATGTAGGTCTGAAAAATGTTACGGCAGGCGCAAATCCAATGGATTTGAAGCGTGGTATTGACAAAGCTGTTGAAGCTGTTATTAAAAACATTGCAAGTCAGTCGCAAACCATTGGTGATGATTATGCAAAAATTGAATCGGTAGCTAAAATTTCAGCCAACAATGACGATACTATTGGTAAGCTGATTGCAGAGGCAATGCAGAAGGTAAATAAAGAAGGTGTTATCACTATTGAAGAATCAAAAGGTACCGATACTTATGTTGAGGTAGTGGAAGGTATGCAGTTCGATCGTGGTTATCTTTCAGCTTATTTTGTAACAGACGCTGAAAAAATGGCCGCTGAACTGGAAAATCCATTCATCCTTATTCACGATAAGAAAATCAGCACCATGAAGGATATGCTTCCTGTACTTGAAGCTACCGCTCAAACGGGTCGCCCGTTAATGATTATCGCTGAAGATGTTGATGGTGAGGCACTGGCTACTTTGGTAGTTAACCGGCTACGTGGTTCCCTGAAAGTATGTGCTGTTAAAGCGCCTGGTTTTGGTGATCGCAGAAAAGAAATGCTGGAAGATATTGCGGTTCTTACAGGTGGTACAGTAATTACCGAAGAAAAAGGGATGAAACTTGAACAAGCTGCAATGGAACACCTTGGACAAGCCGAAAAAATTACTGTTGATAAAGAAAATACCACTATTGTAAATGGTGCCGGAGAACCGAGTAGTATTGCTGCCCGTGTTGGTCAAATCAAAAAACAGATTGAAACTACTACATCTGACTATGACAGGGAAAAATTACAGGAACGTCTTGCTAAATTAGCTGGCGGAGTTGCAGTAATTTACGTTGGTGCCGCTTCTGAAGTTGAAATGAAAGAGAAGAAAGACCGCGTTGACGATGCATTGAGTGCAACCCGTGCTGCAGTAGAGGAGGGTATTGTTCCAGGTGGCGGAGTTGCTTATATCCGCGCAGTTGAAGCTTTGGAAAAGCTTACCGGTGAAAACGACGATGAGCAAACAGGTATCGAAATTATTAAACGTGCAATTGAAGAGCCGCTTCGCCAAATTGTAATCAATTCAGGAAAAGAAGGTGCTGTTGTTGTTCAGAAAATCAAGGAAGGTAAAGCCGACTTTGGTTATAATGCACGCACCGACAAATACGAGAATTTATATGAAACAGGCGTTATCGATCCGGCAAAAGTTGCTCGTATTGCATTGGAAAATGCTGCGTCGATTGCAGGTATGTTCCTTACAACTGAAACTGTAATTGTTGAAGCAAAAGAAGACAATCCACCACCAATGCATGGTGGTGCACCTGGAATGGGTGGAATGGGTGGAATGATGTAATACACCACAACGATATATTTTAAAAAGCTCTTTCCAATCGGGAAAGGGCTTTTTTAATGCTCAAAAATCTGATAATTGTCAGACACTGTTTTTTAACATCTTTTTATCTGTTACAAATAATTGATTTTCAAAACATATTGAATTCATTATTATTGAATAAAAATCTGTTTTTTAGCCATTAAGATGCATACATTTGCATATCATTTTTAAATAGTTTTTGAAATGAATACAGATATTAATGACTTCATTGCCAATTTGGAGAAAAGAACTCCGGGGGAAAAAGAATTTCACCAGGCAGTGGAAGAAGTAATCGATTCGGTATGGGATTTTTATAAAAAAAATCCGAGATACCAAAGTGCAAAAATCCTCGAACGAATGGTTGAGCCTGAACGGGTAATTATGTTTCGAGTTCCGTGGGTTGACGATAGTGGTGAAGTGCAAATTAATCGTGGATACCGTGTTGAGTTTAATTCGGCCCTGGGACCATATAAAGGTGGTTTGCGATTTCATGCCAGTGTTACACTCAGTATTTTAAAGTTTTTGGGCTTTGAGCAAACTTTTAAGAATAGCCTGACTACATTACCAATGGGAGGTGGAAAAGGTGGTTCTGATTTTAGTCCTAAAGGAAAAACCGATGCGGAAATCATGCGGTTTTGCCAAAGTTTTATGACAGAACTTTACCGTCACATTGGTCCACACACCGATGTTCCGGCAGGCGATATTGGTGTTGGCGGAAGCGAAATTGGTTATCTTTTTGGTCAATATAAAAGATTAAAAAATGAATTTACCGGTGTACTTACCGGAAAAGGGCTGTCATGGGGTGGAAGTTTAATAAGACCGGAAGCTACCGGATTTGGAGCAGTTTATTTTGCGCAGCACATGCTTCATCATCACAGAAAAGATATTGAAGGACAAACCATTGCAGTTTCAGGATTTGGAAATGTGGCCTGGGGTGCAATCACAAAAATAAATGAACTTGGAGGTAAAGTTGTAACTATCTCCGGACCCGATGGTTATGTTTATGATTCGGATGGAATTTCAGGAGAAAAAGTTGATTACCTGCTTGAATTACGTGCTTCCAATAATGATATTGTTGAACCATATGCCGAAGAGTTTGGAGCTAAATTTATTCCCGGGAAACGTCCGTGGGAAGTTCCTGTTGATGTAGCAATGCCATGTGCAACTGAAAACGAAGTTGGCCTGGAAGATGCGAAAAATCTGGTGAAAAATGGATGTAAACTTTTTGCTGAAGTATCAAATATGGGTTGCACAACAGAAGCGGCTGAGTATCTGGGAGAATATATTGATTATGCACCGGGAAAAGCAGTAAATGCAGGAGGTGTTGCTGTTTCAGGACTGGAAATGTCTCAAAATAGTATGCGTATCAATTGGCCACGTGAAGAAGTTGACGGAAGATTAAAAGGAATTATGAAAAACATTCATGAAACCTGTGTAAATTATGGCAGGCATGGAAATAAAATCGATTATGTAAAAGGCGCCAACATTGGAGGATTTGTAAAAGTTGCAGATGCTATGCTAGATCAGGGAATTGTCTAATTTCTAAACATATAATTTTATTTTGATTCCTGAATCAACAAAAATTTAATTTTTTGATAAAGTTAAATTGAGATACAGGATAAATCAGTTTTATACATTTGTCGAAATTTTTTGACATGCTGATAGATACACATTCTCACATTTATTCCGAAGATTTCAACGATGATATTGATGAGGTATTGCAAAATGCCTATAACAATGACGTAAAAAAGATCGTTCTACCCAACATCGACTCAGGTACTATAAAAAGGTTACTCGACCTTAGTAATTCGTATCCTCATATTTGTTACCCGCTAATGGGATTACATCCGGGGTCTGTTTCAAAAGATTACAAAGAAGAATTATCTGCTGTTGAATATTGGCTTGATAAACATAAGTTTTACGGAATAGGGGAAATTGGTATCGATTTATATTGGGACACCACCTTCTTAAAAGAACAACAGGATGCATTTCGATATCAGATCAAATTAGCTAAATCACTTCAGTTACCCATAGTAGTGCATGTCAGGGAATCGTTTAATGAAGTTTATACAATTGTTAAGGAAGAACAGGATGGAAATTTGAAGGGGATATTTCATTGTTTTTCCGGAAGTTTAGAAGAGGCTGGCAAAATAATTGACTTGGGGTTTTTATTGGGAATAGGCGGAGTTATAACATTTAAAAACAGTAATCTGGAGAAAGACACTTCAACAGGTTGATATTAAATATTTGGTCTTGGAAACAGATGCGCCTTACTTGTCCCCCGAGCCAAAACGTGGGAAAAGGAATGAGGCATCGAACCTTATTTATGTGGCGAAAAAACTTGCCGAAATTTACGCTTTGTCGTTTAAAGAGATTGCGGATATTACTACTACAAATGCCCGTAATTTATATGGAATTTGATAAATTGTATGAAAAGAAACAATCCATTTTCATGGGAAACACAGCTAATGGGAAAGCATCCATTCTAATAATTTACACAGGTGGGACCATCGGAATGGTGCAACGACCCGGAACAAAAACATTGACTCCTGTAAAGTTTGATCAGATATCAGAGGAAGTTCCGGAATTAAATAAATTCACATACAATATTAAAACCACAGTATCTGAATCCAGTTTTAGATTCGTCAAATATGAATCCTTCCGTTTGGGTTAAAATTGCGAAAATTATACACAGAATTATAAAAACTATGATGGTTTTGTGGTCTTACATGGAACTGATACGATGGCATACACAGCTTCGGCATTAAGCTATATGTTTGAGAATCTTGGTAAACCAATTATTTTAACAGGGTCACAACTGCCAATTGGTACAATTAGAACTGATGGCAGGGAAAATTTAATAACATCAGTAGAAATAGCAGCAACAAAAATTAACGGTATAAAGTGCTGTGCCGGAAGTTTGCATTTATTTTGACTTTCAACTTTACAGGGGAAACCGAACAGTAAAAAGAGATTCTGAACAATTCAGTGCTTTTCGTTCGGTAAATTATCCTCCTTTAGCCAGGGCAGGTGTTGATATTCGATATTAACAATGAGTTTATTAATCATGTGGAAAATAAAGGTTTGCTAAAAGTAAATACCAGATTTGATGACAATGTGGTCATTTTAAAAATGTTTCCGGGAATAAGTCAGAGGGTTTTTAATTCGGTATTAAATACACCGGGATTAAAAGGTATTGTTTTAGAAACATTTGGATCAGGAAATGTGCCAACAGTGAGATGGTTGATAAATTGTATTAAACAAGCGATCAAAAAAGGAGATCATCATTTTGAATATTACTCAGTGCGAAGGTGGTCGGGTAAATATGGGTCAATATGAAACAAGTTTAGAGTTGTTAAATGCAGGCGTAGTTTCGGGTAAAGATATGACCACAGAAGCTGCAATTACCAAGCTAATGTTTTTGTTGGGGCAAGGGTTAAATAACGATCAAATTAAAATGTATTTGAATAAGAGCTTGCGAGGGGAAATTAGTGAATAGCATTATTTTTTTTTCACAATTTTTTATTAATTTGCAGCCCTCAATTTTGGCGGATGCCGGTAAAATCACTGGAGAGGTGCAGGAGTGGCTGAACTGGCACGCCTGGAAAGCGTGTGTACTGCGAAACGGTACCGGGGGTTCGAATCCCCCTCTCTCCGCAGAAGAGGGGTTTCGTCTAAATTTTTTGGTAACAAGGCACATTATTTGTTGTGGATGAGAAATAATTTTAATAAAGATCAATAAAAACTAGATTAAAAGTAAATTAATTAAAAATTCAAATCAATTATGAAAAGACTATTCGCGTTAATAGCAGTATTTGGGGTGCTGTTTTTTATGGCATCAAAAGCTGTAGTTGCACAGGATGAAACTACTGCTGCACCAGAAACAAACAAAGAGCAGGTTGATGTTACAGCAGATACTGAAGAGCAAGCAGCCGCCGCCGCTGAAGAAGGAAAATCCTTCCACAGCCAGTTAAAACAAAATTTTATTGATGGTAATCCAACTTTCATGTCTTTTGTATTAATCTCCCTGATTTTAGGGTTGGCATTTGCTATTGAAAGAGTTCTTTATTTGAACTTAGCTACCAGCAATACTAAAAAATTACTGGCACAAGTTGAAGAAGCATTAAACAGTGGAGGTGTTGATGCTGCAAAAGAAGTTTGCAGGACAACTCGTGGCCCTGTAGCCAGTATTTTTTACCAGGGATTGGATCGTATGGACCATGGAATTGATGTAGTTGAGAAATCAGTAATTTCTTATGGTGGTGTGCAAGCAGGTCTTTTGGAAAAAGGATTAAGTTGGATTTCCCTGTTTATAGCGTTGGCACCTATGCTTGGATTCCTTGGTACTGTTATCGGTATGATTCAGGCTTTTGATGCTATTCAGGTTGCAGGAGATATTTCTCCCTCATTGGTAGCCGGTGGTATTAAAGTGGCTTTAATTACAACAGTTGGTGGGTTGGTTACTGCAATTATACTTCAGTTCTTTTATAATTATTGTGTAAATAAAATTGACAGTATAATCAATGATATGGAAGATGGATCCATTTCTTTGTTAGATTTATTAGTTAAATTCAACTTGAAAAAATAGAAATACCCATGAATAAAACAGGAAAAATAGTTAGTATAATTCTGTGGGTAATTATTGCAATATCAGCTATTCTGGTTGTATCACTAATGGTTAATATTAGTGAAAATAAACTGGATCCAACAATGGGAAGCTGGATCAATACAAACTTGATTTGGTCATATATACTCATCATTGTTGGAGCTGGAGTAGCAATACTTGCTGGATTATACCATATGATTACAGATATACGAGCAGCTAAGCGTGGCCTTATAGCCATTGTATTTTTGGGTGCTGTAGCACTGATTTCATATTTATTGGCTTCACCAGAAATTCCTAAGTTTCCGGGAGTAGATAAATATATTGCTGATGGAACAATTACTACAAGAGTGGTAAAATTAATTGATACCGGATTATTTGCGACATATATCCTTTTTGGATTGGCAATTTTAGCTATTGCGTATTCCACGGTTTCAAAAATGTTTAAATAATAATCGGGGTAAAAACAGGAAAAACTATGGCTAAGAAATTACCTGAAATACCATCGGCATCATTGGCTGACATTGCTTTCATGTTGCTTATCTTTTTCCTGGTAACAACCACGATGGATGTGGATAGTGGCCTTGAAAGAAAACTTCCGCAGTGGTCGGATCAGACTGATCAACCGGAGATAAAGGATCGTAATGTATTCTCTGTGCTGGTTAACAGAAACAACGAACTATTGGTGGAAGGAAAGGAGGCAAATATTCGTGATTTGCGTGATCGGGCGAAAGAGTTTTTAGAAAATCCATATAATGAGGAAACTCTACCTGAAAAAGAAATCAAGGATATACCATATTTTGGACAAGTTCCAGTCAGTAAAGGTGTTATTTCATTGTATAATGACGTGGATACAAAATACGGAACATATATCGCTGTTCAAAATGAGTTGGTTGGTGCCATTAATGATTTGAGAGATGAGTTAGCGAAAAAGCAGTTTGGGAAACCATATAATGATCTGGAACCAGATCAGCAAGATGCAATTCGCGAAATATATCCTCAAAAGATATCTGAAGCAGAACCAAAGAAAAAGTAAAGCAGGAGGAAATATTATGAGTAAGTTTAGAAAAAGTGGAGGGAAAGAATTACCTCCTATATCGACAGCGTCCTTACCGGATATTGTTTTCATGCTATTGTTCTTTTTTATGGTTACAACTACAATGCGCGAGGTAACCTTAAAGGTGAAGCTGCATCTTCCGGAAGCAACCGAATTAAGTAAGCTGGAGAAAAAATCTCTGGTAAGCTATATTTATGTTGGTGAACCGCTGCCAAGCTTTCAAAAAACGTTTGGTGTGGCTCCGCGTATTCAGTTAGATGATCAGTTTGCCAGTGTTGATGACATACAAGACTTTATTGTAAAAGAAAGAGAAGCACGTGCAGAGGAAGAAAGGTCTTCAATGATAACATCACTTAAAATTGATGAAAATACCAAAATGGGTATTGTAAATGATATTAAACAAGAGCTGCGTAAAGTTGCAGCGTTACATATTAATTACTCATCAAGAAAAAGAGCACAATTGTAGAATTAAAATCTATCGAAATATAAAAAAGGGAAGCATTTACTTCCCTTTTTTATTGATCCTTATCATTTCAATCCTTTTATTTCAATTTTCAAATTTAATTCGTCAAGTTGTTCTTGCGCAATTGTTGAAGGCGAATCCATCATTACATCACGCCCTGAATTATTTTTGGGAAATGCAATAACATCACGGATTGAATCAAGTCCTGCAAACATTGAAACCAGCCTGTCGAAGCCAAATGCAATGCCGGCATGTGGTGGCGCGCCATATTTAAATGCATTCATCAAGAATCCAAATTGAGCTTGTGCCTGTTCTTTTGTAAATCCAAGTTTATCAAACATTTTTGCCTGCAGTTCAGAATTATAAATACGGACAGAACCACCACCAATTTCAACACCGTTAATTACCAAATCATAAGCATTTGCCCTTACTTTCGCCGGATCAGAATCAAGTAAAGGAATGTCTTCGAGTTTAGGAGATGTAAACGGGTGATGCATAGCAAAGAATCGCTTTACTTCTTCATCCCACTCAAGTAACGGAAAATCAACCACCCACAGTGGTTTGTATGTATTTTTGTCTTTAAGGCTTAAAAGTCCAGCCATTTCAAGACGAAGCAGTCCAAGCGCATTTTGAGTTTGATTTTTGTCACCGGAAAGCACTAAAATTAAATCTCCCGGATTGGCATTTAACTTTTCAGCCCATAGTTTCAAATCTTCTTCTGAATAAAATTTGTCAACAGAAGACTTAAATGTACCATCCTGATTATATTTCACATAAACCAAACCTTTTGCCCCAACCTGTGGACGTTTCACCCAATTGGTCAATTCATCCAGTTGTTTACGACTATATTCTGCACACCCGGATGCGCAAATTGCTCCTACATATTCAGCCGAATCAAAAACTGAAAAACCTTTCCCTTTTACCATTTCTGAAATATCATGCAGCAACATTTCAAAACGAATATCAGGCTTGTCACTGCCGTATTTTTCCATTGCCTCTTCATATGGCATCCAGGGAAAATTATCTAATTCAATGTTTAATACTTCCTTGAACATATATTTGGTGAGACCTTCAAACATTTCCAAAACGTCTTTTTGTTCTACAAACGACATTTCACAGTCGATCTGCGTGAACTCAGGTTGACGGTCAGCACGAAGATCCTCATCACGAAAACATTTTACGATTTGATAATAACGATCGAAGCCGGCAACCATCAATAATTGTTTCAATTGTTGCGGCGATTGTGGCAATGCATAAAACTCACCCGGATTCATTCTTGAGGGAACAAGAAAATCCCGTGCCCCTTCCGGTGTTGATTTGATTAAAACAGGCGTTTCGGTTTCAATAAAATCTTTTGAGTTTAGATACATCCGAACAGCATGCGCCATTTTTGCCCTCAATTCCAGATTCTTTCGAACCGCACTGCGACGCAAATCCAGATAACGGTATTTCATTCGTAATTCATCGCCACCGTCAGTATCATCCTGAATTGTAAATGGAGGAACAGCAGATGGACTTAATACATGAATCCCGTTTAATATAATTTCAATTTCTCCGGTTGGTATATTTCGGTTTTTATTTGAACGTTCACGAACAATTCCTTTTGCCTGGATAACAAATTCCCTCCCCAGTTTTGCAAGGTCATCAACAACTTTGCTGTCACTGTTTTCATTAACAACTAACTGGGTAATTCCATAACGGTCGCGCAAATCAACAAAAGTCATTGCCCCGAGGTCACGTATTCGCTGTACCCAACCGCTGAGAGTAACCTCCTGACCAACATTTTCAATTCGTAATTCGCCACAAGTATGAGTTCTGAACATGATATCTTTTTTAATTTGGTTGCGAAAATAAGAAGATTTTAGCAATTTTATCCGGTTACTGTTAATGCTTTTAAAATCATTTTATGATAGAACCTTTTAACGATGAGTATTTTATGAAAAAAGCCTTTTCAGAAGCTGTTCAGGCATTCGAAAAAGGAGAGGTTCCGGTTGGAGCTGTAATTGTTAGTAATAAAAAAATTATTGCCCGCGCTCATAACTTAACTGAAACACTGAATGATGTAACTGCTCATGCCGAAATGCAGGCAATTACTGCCGCTGCTAATTTACTGGGGGGGAAATATCTGAACGATTGCACATTATATGTTACGGTTGAACCTTGTGTAATGTGTGCCGGTGCCTTGGCGTGGGCTCAAATTGGGCGGATCGTTTATGGTGCAGCAGATGAAAAGCGCGGCTTTAAAAAATATGCTGCGAAGTCGTTACATCCAAAAACTGAAGTTATTAATGGTATTCTTGAAACTGAATGTACAGAACTAATGCAGGAATTTTTTCGCAGAAAAAGATAAACCCGGAGACTTAAATTTATTTTTCGAAAGCAGCAGCTTCCTTAATTAAGAAACCCACTTCTTTTAAATCATTCCAGAAATTTGGGTATGATTTTGTAACAACTCCCGGGTCGTCAATTTTTAATTGACAACCGGCGAGAGCAAGTGGTGCGAAGGCCAGCGCCATTCGATGATCGTGATAAGTATTAATAATCGGAATTTCTTCAGCTTTCTCAGGATTAATTTTGCCGTTCCACTCCAATTCACCAAGTTTAGGCTCAGTAATTTTTGCTCCCAATTTCGCAAGTTCGTTTTGAAGTGCAGCAATCCGGTCCGTCTCTTTTATCTTTAAGGTTTTTAATCCGCTAAAATGAAACGGAATTTTTTTTGCCACGCACAAACATGCCATTGTTTGCGCTACATCAGGGTTTTCGATAAAATCCAGTTCAAGTTTATTTGGCTGTTCCGATGATATTTTTTTTAATAAAACCCCTGTTTCTTTTTGTTCCGAAAAGATACCAAATTGTTCAAACCATGATGAAATTTCAGAATCTCCCTGTAAACTTTCCAATCGAAGATTTTCGAGAAATACTTCACCTTTTTCAGCTAATGCAAGAATCTGGTACCAATAAGAAGCCCCCGACCAATCAGCCTCAATTGTAAAATCAAGCGGTAAATAATTTTGTTCAGGTATTGTAATTGTATTTCCTTTCCATTGATATTGAATGCCAAATTGTTTCATCAATTTTAGCGTTAGTTCAATATAAGAACGAGAAGTTATTTCTCCTTTTAGTTTCAGGATTAGACCGTTCTCAAGTGTAGGGGCAATCATTAAAAGTGCCGAAATATACTGGCTCGAAATACTTCCGTCAAGTTCGATGGATTTACCTTTTAGATGTGAACCCAAAATTTTTAATGGCGGACATCCCTCTTTTTCAAGATATTCGATTTTTGCCCCTAACTGATTTAATGCATCAACCAAAATTTTAATCGGGCGTTGTTTCATTCGTTCTGAGCCGGTAATTTCCCATTCACCTACAATTTTAGCCAGAAAAGCAGTAAGAAAACGCATCGCAGTTCCAGCATGGCCAATGTCGAAACGGCTCCTGTTCGAATTCAGCGCTTCAATCAAAACACGAGTGTCATCGCTATCAGAAAGATTGTGAATTGGATATGGATTGTAACTCAGCGCACTAATAATTAATGCCCGGTTGCTAATACTTTTTGAAGCCGGCAACTTAACAGTTCCAGTTATTTCATTGGTATTGCAGGAAACTAAATATTGCATATTCCCCAATTTCAAATTAATTAAAGCTGACTGAAATAATAAAGCGTATCATAAACCAGTTCTTTTTCGCAATGCTGGTTGATTTCAATTGCACCGGTTTCCGGAAGCAGGGTGAAATTGATTCTGTCGGACTCATTTTTTTTGTCGTGAGTCATTAAATCATAAAGTCGGTCAAAATTGTTTTCCGAAATACTAAATTTCCCGTATAATTTTATTAACCACGCAGTAAGATGCTCATAGTCTGATGCCGGGAAATAACATCTCTTTACCGATAAATAGATTTCTGCCATCATTCCGTAAGCTACCGCAAAACCATGTAAAACCGGCTTGTTTTGTTCCATTGCGAAGCTTTCAATTGCGTGTCCAAATGTATGCCCGAAATTCAACGCTTTTCGAATATTTTTTTCGGTTGGATCATTAGCTACAAACCATGATTTTACTTCTACTGAATGACGGATGATTTCACTCAATAAATTATAATCAATATTCTTGAATGTATCAAACTGTTTGAGCTCTTCCAAATGTTCCGGACTGTGAATCAGCCCGTGTTTAATCATTTCGGCAAAACCGGAAATAAAATTTTCGTTATCAATAGTCGTAAAAATTCGGTACTGATAATAACAGCGACAGGTTCCTGGAATACTCCGATTTCATTTTTTAACCCACTAAAATTAATGCCGGTTTTTCCTCCAACCGATGCATCAACCTGTGAAAGTAAAGTAGTTGGGATATTAATAAAATCGATGCCGCGTTTAAATGTTGACGCGGCAAATCCTGCTAGGTCTGTCAGCATTCCCCCACCGATGTTAATCAATAACGATTTTCTATCAGCTCCATTCTTTGAGAGAAACTCCCAGATTTTTTCAACCGAACTAATCTTTTTATTATTTTCTCCCGCAGGGATAACAACTTTTCTAATTCCTTTTTCGTCGAAAAAAGTACCTTTTTTTGATACCCAGAGACGATCAACATTTTCCTCTGTTGCAAGAAATACTTTTCCAACCGGGTATTTTTCGGTCCATTCCCGGAGGGCCGACATCCAATCGAATTTATAAATGATTTCAGAATAAATGTTTGAATTTCCCATTGTTTGCTGTTAAATTGCAGTAAAGTTACAATAATATTGGTTTTTGAAATTTGAAAGTTTTTAGCCATGACAAAATTTTTGTAAAAAAGATAATGAACAGGTGTTTTTGAAAGTTCAGAAAAGAACGAATTTCAAATAAATTCGAAATATAGTTTACTTTTGAAGAAGTATAAATTTTTCCATTTTAAATATGAATATTAATAACAGGAAGAAAGCATTGTCATTGAAAAGATTGTTTTATCTGGTGGGTCTTTTTATTGCAATTGCTGCACTTATACTTTTCTTTATAAATATACTTTACGTGATTATATAGCATTGGCGTTTTTTCGCTATGGTATCTTTATTTTCTTGTTGCCGATTATCAATTTATCGAATTCAGTGATGAGGAAAATAAGGTTTTATTGAGATATTATAAAGCGATTAAATTTGGTGGGGGCGAATATAACTCGATTGAATTTCCGCAAAATGCGTTATACCAGGCAAATTTTGAAAATTCAGTTTTTGGGAAGTTAACTGACTTAACCATTGTTGTTAAAACCAATCGGGGCCCTGCTGAGTATCCATCGGTTAGTTTAACTGCTCTGCCAAAAGCCGATCGGATAAAAATGAAGACGGCGTTAAGCGAAATTATTGGCAAATAAGGAGTCAGCCCACAAATACAAATGAAAGATCTCCATTATAAAATAGCATTATCCATGATTCCGGGAATTGGGGGTGTTCTGGCAAGAAATCTTGTAGCTTACACCGGAAGTGTTGAAGGAATATTCTCGGAGTCTTTAAAAACGTTGACAAAAATTCCGGGAATTGGAGATGTAAATGCAAAGCGGATAAAAGATTCCTCAATTTTTAAAAGAGCTGAAAAGGAATTAAACTTTATACATAAGAATAATGTAACTGCTTTATTTTATACCGATAGCAAATTTCCTCGTCGATTAAAATCTTGTGTCGATGCACCAGTGTTATTATATACTCGCGGTAACCTAAATCTCGACGAGCAAAAGGTTATTAGCATTGTAGGAACCCGAAATGCTACGGATTATGGTAAGCAGGTTTGTGATGATTTGATTAAAGAGTTTTCCGAAAGAAACTATCAAATACTTGTTGTTAGTGGTCTTGCATATGGAATAGATATACAGACGCACAAATCAGCGTTAAAGTATGGTGTAGCAACTGCAGGTGTTGTAGGCCACGGGCTGGATAAATTGTATCCATCACTCCATAAAGAAACTGCCCGAAAAATGCAGGAAAACGGAGGATTGGTTTCTGATTTTCCGAGTGGAACCAAGATTGATCCGCCAAATTTTATCCGACGGAACCGAATAATTGCCGGACTTGCTGATGCAACAATTGTGGTAGAATCAGCAGAAAAAGGTGGTGCTTTGATTACTGCTGATATAGCATCTTCATACAATCGCGATGTTTTTGCATTCCCTGGTAGGGCAGGTGATACGTATTCCAAAGGTTGTAACCAGCTAATTCGTAAAAATGGGGCTAATTTGATTGAAGGAATCATTGATCTTGAATTTTTTATGGGATGGGAAAAAGTATCAAAAGAGAAAGAAGTACAACCATTATTGTTCGTAGATTTGACACCTGATGAGGAAAAAACGGTATTACTTCTTCGGGAACAAGGTGAATTATTTATTGATCAAATCAGTTCTGCACTTTCGTTGCCTGTAAGTAAGGTTTCTGCCATGTTGCTTAATCTTGAGTTTAAAAATGTAATTTTGGCGTTGCCGGGCAAAATGTACCGGTTGAGGTAGTTTCCTGATTTTGCTATTTTTGCGCCATGAAGAAGACATTTGAAGAACTTAAAATATCTAAAGCTATATTAAAATCGCTGGATGAAATTGGCTTTCATGAGCCAACACAAATCCAGATGAAAGCAATTCCAATAATTAATTCAGGGACTAATGTTGTTGGAGTTGCGCAAACGGGAACCGGGAAAACTGCTGCGTATTTACTTCCGCTATTTACAAAGTTGAAAAAAGCCGAAGGGAAAGATCCACGCCTGGTTATTTTGGTTCCTACGCGCGAATTGTCCATTCAGGTGGGCGAAGATATTGAAGAATTAACAACTTATTCTGACTTACGTTTTGCATCAGTTTTTGGTGGAATTGGCTGGACAAAGCACGCTGAATTACTGGAACCGGGAATTGATATTTTAGTTGCTACACCTGGCAGAATCTGGGATTTGTACCGTTCAAATGCACTCTCATTAAAAAAGGTGAAATATTTGGTAATTGATGAGGCAGACCGGATGCTGGATATGGGATTTATGCCACAATTAAAGCAGTTATTTGAAATAATTCCACCCAAAAGACAAAACTTGCTTTTTTCAGCCACCTTTTCGGAACAAATAGAGAAAATGGCTGCTGAATTTATTGATCATTTTGAGAGAGTGGAAGTTGCCAGATCAGCAACTCCGGTTAAACAAGTAACTCAAAAGGTATACATGGTTCCGAATTATCGTACTAAATTGAGTTTAATTCAACATTTATTAGAGGATGAAGAGAATTTTAACCGAGTAATTATTTTTGTGAAAACAAAAGAACATGCGGAAGAAGTTTTCAAAGTAATAAAAAGAAAAACGGAAGGAGAGAAACGAATTCTTCATTCAAACAAAGGACAAAATACCCGGATTAATGCTATCCAGGCATTTAAAAAAGGGGAAGTCCGAATTTTAATTTCAACTGATGTTTCGGCTCGTGGGTTGGATGCGAGTTTGGTTAGTCATGTTATCAATTTTGATTTACCGCCAAATTACGAGGATTATATACATCGTATTGGCAGAACAGCGAGAGCAGGCAATAAGGGCGATGCAATAACATTAATTGATCCGTCGGAAGAATGGCATTTGCAAAAAATTGAAGAGCTTATTCGAATGGAAATTCCTGTTTTACCTATTCCTGAAGATTTGAAAATAATTGAAACTGACTTTAAAGAACACCAGGATCAATTACGGGAAATTGACAGGCAAAGAAAAATTGATGATCCGAACTTTCAGGGAGCATTTCATACAAAGAAAAAACAGTTCACGTCAAAAAAATCATTTGATGATCGGTTTAAAAGAACCAAAAACCGTCAGAAAAGATCGAAAAAAAGATAATTCAAAAGTTATAATGAGATCAATTCATCAAGTTTAAAGAGTAACAAATCCTTTTGTTTAAACAGGTTGTAATATTCCTTCCGCTTAAATATTTTCAACAACAGCAATCTTGTTCGCCCCATTGTTTTTAACAAAAGGATATGCCAGTAGAAGGCAACTTTACCCATAAATGGCAACGACACTAAAAATGCCAGTTTAAGCCAAATGCCGGGAATAATATCCCACAATACGATTAATTCAATGATATACATAACAGGAAAAAATAATAGTCCGAAAACCTGAAAAAACGTACTCCAGAAAGCCATATCTTTTACTTTTTTCCGAACTATTATATCAATGCTGAAAAATGGGATAGCGTTAAAAATAAAGCCATACAAAAAGAATGGCAGCCCAGTCAGTAAAGCGATTAGGTTAACAAAAACTTTTATTGTATTGTGGTAATGTCTATCAATCAACCAACTTTTAATTTTTACTTTTTCCAGATTTGACATATAATCTTTTACCATTCTAACAAGATTTTCAGTTTCCTCTGGCCGTTGTGTTTCCAACTTGTTTAATCTGGACATCATTATCTGGTCAGATTTGAAAAGATTAAGCACCGAATATTTTTCTTTTTTTCGTTGCAAATAATAACGGCCGTAAATTTTTCTTATCGTTTCAAAATCATGGTAATATTTTTTACTTGAAATTTCAATTACCAAAGGGACCAGTTCTTCATAAATTTTATCGCGCAACAAAAGAGTAGCACTGTTTTGATTTTTCTTGTATTCCTCCATAAAATCTTTAACGGCAATTGGTTTTCCGAAATTTACAATCAGGTTTCGATTGAATTTCCAGTAATTGCTGTAATAAATTCCAGTGGGAATAATCTGAATATCTAAATTTTCAGAAGCTTTTTCTATAGCTGTAAAAACAATACGTGGAACCGCCTTTTTATGTGATATCATCTGGCGTCGACCGGTATGAGCTGCCTCGGGGAAAAGTCCGATTGCCAAATTATTTTCGAGAACTTTTATTGAATTTAGAAACGTTTCATCATTTTTAGACAGGTTTTCTTTTCCGTCACGCATTCTGTATACAGGCAAAATTTTCAGAAAACGTAAAATAGCTGCTGCGATTTTATTTTTGAAAATATCTGCCCGGGCAAGCCAAACAGGCTGAAACCTTGTGTTCAGCAATATGGACATTGGATCGCTTAGCGCATTTTGATGATTGGGAGCAAAGACAATAGGCTTGTTTTTAGGAATATTTTCCTTTCCTGTAACAATAATTTTATTATGAATAAACCAGTCAACAATTTGTACATATACTTTTAAGAAATAGTACCCAAGTGACCATTTTTCATATTTCATAGACGTGCGATTTAATTCTTTAGTTGATTCTGGTTTTTCAAGCGGTTTGAAGAACTCGGTTTTTTGACCATAAACTGGCAATTAAAAAACTAACAAGAGGTAATACAAAAAACTGTGAAAAAATATCCACAACTGCTGATTTTGGTTTCATAATTACATTTCTGAGATATTCAAATTTAATATACAGACCCGCGCCAAACAGGATAAATACTATGGTAATCTTTAAAGCCAGCAATCCGGATGGGGAGAAATTTAGTCGAACATGATCAAGAACTTCAAGAGCTTCTTTCACTTTAATATTATTTTGTTAATACTTCGAATTACAGCTATTATGCTTCAAAAAAATAGTGAAAAACATAAATTCTGTAAAAGAAAAAACCCTGTAACTTATTTTATCCTGTTTGCCGATATTATTTCAAGGCGTTAAATTAAAAAATCTATCATTAAAAACAATAAAATGTCGGGATCAAAACTTAAATGAATGTTTAATTTACTGCGATAAACTATCTGAACTTTTGAATTTCAGTTTCATCCAATAAGCGGTTTAAAGAAAATGTTGTTCCTTCCTTTGTAGTGTCCATTAAAACTACGTCCATTAAGACAAAATCAGTCAAAATTGATTCAGCCTTTTGTCTCGAAATATTAGTATTTCTCAGGTATCTCGAAAAAGTGACTGATTCATTTTTCTGAAGCAGATCGATCAAAAATTTTTCGTCATTAGAATAAGTAAAAAGAATTCCTTTTGCACTTCTTTGTTTTTTCCAAACATTAACCTGTATTTTATGTGCCAGTACATTTTCATCATCAATCCGAATGTATGCAAGCCATTTCCCATTTTCATCTTTAGCAAAATGTGGTTTCTTATCACTGGGATCGATCGTAATTTCAAGAACTGTTTTTCCTTCAACCTGCCATTGTTTGGTTAAAAAGTTAATAGGTGGGTCACTATAAATTTTGGCAGCAGCTTCAACCATATAAAATTCTTCGTCGGTACTGATACCAGCAATTTTACCATTATCTTTTACACCAATAAGTAATCTTCCACCGTCGGTGTTGGCAAACGCGACCAGCGATTTGGCAATCTTTTTTGAATCGTTAATACAATACTTAAAATCCTGCCGCTGGTGTTCACCTTCTTCAATTAATTTATACAGATAATGACTCAAAACCAGAAATTTAAACTTCAATTCCAAAAATTATACGTGCCAGATAACCTAATCCAAACGAGATTAATCCGACTACAGTACTCAGAATGACCATTTCAAAAAAGCGTTTTCTAAATGGTTGTTCATTTGCCACAGAAATATAATAGCTGAAAAGAAATACGATAAATATGGAATCAATAACGGCCACTACTAAACTTGTAAATGGTGAGGTAAAGATAAAATAGGGCGCCACCAGAAAAACTACAGCTATAATATACGCGATTCCTGTAAAAATTGCCGATTTCACTGCTCCTTCTTCTTTTCCTTCCGATTTGGTTGAAAGGTATTCTGAAGATGCCATTGAAAGTGCACCTGCAATTCCTGTAATTATTCCGGCCAATGCTACAAGTTTGTTGTTTTGCAATGCAAAAGTTAACCCGGCCAGTGTTCCAAGTATTTCAACCAGTGCATCATTCAACCCTAAAACAATTGAGCCAATATATTTTAACCTGTCTTCGTCAATGAGTGCAAGCAATTCTTTTTCGTGTTTGTTTTCATCCTCACTTATTTTTATGGCTTCAGGAATTTCCTTGCCTATTTCGTTGTAATTAATTTGAGCACGCTCTTCACCATGTTCCATCAGCTTTAATCCGAAAGTAAGCCCGAAAATCCGCACAATCCAGTAATATTTGCTTATATCCGCACGGCTTGGCTCAACTTCCCGTCCACTATATCCCATCCATATTTTATAGTGCCTCAATTCATCTTCGGCAATATCGCTCAGGATTTTTTTATTTGATTCTTTCTTAATTTTCCGTGAAAGACGTTTATAAATATGATATTCAGTTACTTCAGCTCTTTGCGCCTTAATTATTTGTGCACGAACCATAGGTGTCAGTGGTTTCATAATTGATTTGGTTTCAGATAATTATTTAAGCCATTCAAAAGTGATATAATGATCAGGGCTCATTCCTAAATTCTTATACGCTTTGTGAGCTTTAGCATTTGATTTGTCGGCATACAAACGTATTCCATTCAGACTATTATCTTCCAGAACTTTTTCTTTTATATGTGAATACAAATTTCGATAAACGCCCTGCCGTCTGTATTCAGGCAATACAAATACAGACTGGATCCACAATATGGTTCCATTACGCCAATCGCTCCATTCAAAAGTGGTAAGTAAAGAAGCAACGACTGCACCGTTGATTTCAGCCACGTAATACTGACCTTTCGCGGGATCAAATACAACAGCAGTTACTCCTTTTTCTACTGTTGATCGGTTTAATTCTATCTGCTCAGTTTCACGAGCCATAGAAATCTGGAATTCCACAATTTGACCTATATCGCTGCTTTTGGCTTTTCTGATAATCATAAAATGTGTGTGATCTTGTTGATTTATAGAATGTTTCTGCGAATACAGAGAGATGCTATTTCGGATCAAAACAAAAGGGGAAATTTTTTGTAGCGAAGCTAACTTTTTATGCGATCCATTACTTCTTCAATTTTGATCTTTTCTTCTGACAACAGGATGAGCTGAAATTTTTCGTTCTCAAGTGCTGAACTTACTTTCGGGCCTACTTCGCCGGTGATAATTGCACTTACACCTTTGTCTTTTAAAAATTTTACCAATTGAATTCCACTTTGTTCTGAATTCTTAAAAGGATTTTCGATGATTGAAAAGGTTTTTTTACCGGCATCAAAAAGCACAATATTTTCACACTTTCCAAAGCGAAGGTCCAAAGCTGATTTTTCTGTTTTCCCGGTTGATGTTATTGCAAATATTTTATTCATATTAATGAAATTTTATCAAATATAACAAATTACTGAGCAAATGTTTTATCCTTTCAGTTCTTCCCAAAATTCTACTGCCCGCCTTGTATGTGGAATAACTATTGTTCCACCAACTACATTTGCCACTCCAAATACCTCAAAAATCTCTTCCGTTGTAATTCCCAACTCGTAACATTTTTCAAGATGATATTTGATGCAATCATCGCAACGTAAAACCATTGAAGTTGCCAAACCAAGCATTTCTTTTGTTTTTGACGGTAGAGCTCCATCCTGATAAGTCAAAGTATCGAGACTATATAATCGTTTCATTACCTTATTGTCAGATGCGAGGATTTTTTCGTTCATTTCTGTCCTGTAAACATCAAACTCATCAACCAGTTTTCCCATATTTACCATTTTGATTTTAATAATTCCAGACAATTATAAGATTAATTTTCCCAATCCGAAATTATCAAAATAATTATCCAAAATTAATTTCTTTTCAAAAAACATATTGTTAATAAAGTTTTGTATTAAATGTATAAACAAAGACTATAATTTTCAAAGTCAAGCAACAATAATGTTAAATTTATCTTATGAAGGAATTTAAAAATTGCAAATAAAAATATGGCTACAAAAAGCAATATGCAGAGCAACAATCGGTTATGTTTTTGTAATGTGTTTACTACGCTGAATTGTACTTAATTATAAATTCGATATTAAATGTTTTTAAATTATATTTGCACCCTCAATAGAAAGGAAATAATGAAACGCTTTTTTCTGTTTTTCTTGCTTTTGCAAGTCAGCCAAACTATTCTTGCCCAGGTTTTTCAACCTGAACTGCACTCAACAGAAGAAAAGCGTCCTGAAATTTTAAATCACCTTGTTGTTAATCAGGATCCACGTGTCGGAAAAATGCTTTCCTGGGATATTAAAAAAAATAAATCGCTTGACGGAATTGAAGGTTATCGGGTAGAGATTTTTTTTAGTCCTGATGCAGATGCTTTAGAAAAGGCCAAGGAAAAAAAACTGGAGTTTTTATCAAAGTACCCCGATATTCCGGTTCACATTAAATATGATGCTCCAAATTTCAGATTGAGAGTTGGAGATTTCCGAACCAAAAATGAAGCGCTAAAACTTTATTCAAAAATAAAAAATGCATATCCGGTGGCTTTTATTGTTGCCGATGATATCAAATTTCCATTGTTGAAACAAGAGCAGTATGAGTGATCAGATTAAGCACGAGTGTGGAATTGCTTTGGTACGTTTGTTAAAACCACTGTCGTATTACAAAGAAAAATACGGAACATGGAGATATGGATTAAACAAATTGTACCTCTTAATGGAAAAACAACACAATCGGGGACAGGATGGAGCTGGTGCAGTTTGTGTAAAGAATAACCTGCCTCCGGGTAACGACTATATTAGCCGCTTTCGTTCAATAAAGCAAAATCCAATTAAAGATGTTTTTGACCACATAAATAAGCCGTTGAAGAGGGCGGTTTGGGACAATATTGATATTGAGGATGAAGAATGGGCTTATCAAAATTTTCCATTTGCGGGAGAATTGTATCTTGGTCATTTACGTTACGGAACTTTTGGAAAGAACAGCATTGATTTTGTGCACCCCGTGGCAAGGCAAAATAACTGGAAATCAAGAAACCTGGTGCTTGCAGGAAATTTCAACTTAACCAATACTGAAGAATTGTATAGGGTATTGATTGATCTTGGACAGCACCCAAAGGCTTATTCTGATACAGTTACGGCCTTGGAAAAAGTAGGGCATTTTTTGGATGAGGAAAACCAGTTGTTGTTCAGAAGATATAAAAATGAAGGATTAAGTAACGAAAAAATTTCTCATAAAATAGAAGAGAATCTCGATGTTCAGAATATTCTTGAACGGGCGACAAAAGACTGGGATGGTGGATATGCAATGGTTGGTTTGATTGGTCATGGTGATGCATTTGTGGCTCGCGACCCGTGGGGAATTCGACCGGCTCATTATTATTACGATGACGAGATTGTTGTTATTGCTTCTGAGCGACCGGTAATTCAAACTGTAATGGATATTCATGCTGATGAAGTCCATGAAATAAGTCCGGGGGAAGCATTGATTATCAAGAAAAATGGGCGGATAAGTAAGGACATGATCCGGGTTCCGCATAAAAGAACTTCATGTTCTTTTGAGCGAATTTATTTTTCGCGTGGAAGTGACAGAAGCATATACCAGGAACGTAAACAACTTGGACGACTTTTAAGTCCGGCTATATTGAAAGCGGTGAATTACGATTTCGAAAATACGGTTTTTTCTTATATTCCAAATACTTCTGAAACAGCATTTTACGGGATGGTTGAAGGAATTAGAAGCTATTTGGTTGATTGGAAAATTGAGGAAATTAAAAAGCAAAACGGTTCCCTTACCGATGAAGAAATTAAACGGATTATCTCGTTTGAGCCAAGGGTTGAAAAAATAGCTATAAAAGACGTAAAACTTCGTACATTCATTGCTGATGATGCCAGTCGCGATGATCTTGTCGGGCATGTGTATGATGTTACTTATGGCATTATTCGGAATAACATCGACACGTTGGTTGTAATCGATGATTCAATAGTTAGGGGCACAACACTAAAATACAGTATTTTACGGATACTTGACCGGTTGAAACCAAAAAAAATAATCATCGTTTCTTCGGCACCTCAAATTCGTTATCCCGATTGTTATGGTATTGACATGGCTCAACTCGACAAATTTATTGCATTTAATGCCGCCATTGCGCTTCTTAAAGATGAAGGAAAAGAAAAGCTTATCCAGGAAGTTTATCAAAAATGTAAAGAACAGGAAAATTTGCCTAAAGAGGAGATGGTAAATTATGTGCGTGAAATATATCGTTTTTTTACAGCCGATCAGATTTCAGCAAAAATTGCTGAACTTCTCAAACCCGAAGGATGTAATGCTGAGGTAGAGATTGTGTATCAAACGATAGAAAACCTGCATAAAGCTTGTCCGAATGATTTGGGCGACTGGTATTTTACTGGAAATTATCCAACTCCGGGAGGAAACAGGGTCGTTAATTCATCGTATATAAATTTTATTGAAGGGAAAAATAAACGGGCATATTGATTGTTCGGTTCAATTTCAAAATTGAAACCTCTTTGCCGAAATTCTTCATATTATCCTTGTCAAACCAATAATAAAATGTACCTCTTTTATTCAGGAGTCGGCCATTCGCCGTTTTCTTTGTCTTTAATATAGGTTTCAATGTGGCGATCGACTTTTACTTCATAAATATCTTTAATGGTAACTATAATGCCAGTTTCAAGTACATTCCCAAATTTTTCGTTATTTACTGTACCAAAGGTTTTCATTGAAGGTGACAGGTTCATATATGCATTTATAAGCGGCGGAACATTTTCACCGAATAAACGCACATTCTGAATTAAAATTTTATAATCTTCTTTGTAATCATCACCTACAAATAGTTTTTCCATCGCGGCAATGTCGAAATCAAATTCTACCGGTATTTTAGGATAAACCAGGTTTTCTTTATCGCGGAAATATTTTTTAAAGAAATATTGGATCAAATTCCTGGCTTTGGTATTAAAATGCGAGTACATGGTAATTTTACCAAAAAAATATTTAATCTCAGGATGATCTACAGTCAGTGCACCTAATCCATCCCAAAGATTGTCAAGGGCAAAAAGTGCTTTTGCCCCCGCCTTGCTTGACTGGTATGTTGGCTGTACAAACGATCTGCCTAATTCAAGTGAATAAGGAAGATAATCTTCCATGAATTTTGGTGAAAATTCAAATAGTCTTGACGTGGCCAGAAGTACTTCGCCGTTTTCATCTCTGGGTGCGTCATTGCATAAAATGTACCGGTACCCCCCCAGAATCTCTTTAGCATCAGGGTCCCAAACAATCAGTTGCTTGTAGGGTGTATCAGCTGTATCATAAGCATCGATGTCTCTTTCTTTCCCGGTTCCGCCTCCTGCATCACGAAATGTAATCTCTCTTAACCTGCCAATTTCATGCATTATTGCTGGTGAATCATGATAGGTAACTACATATATCTCGTTTCCCCCCTTGTTCGTTTTACGAAGAAGCTTATCGGGTGTAAGCTCAGCATAAATCTCGTTCTTTGGAAGCGGCGCTACTATATCTTTCATTTACTATTCATTTTTAGAAAAATGGAATACAAAGTTAGAAAATTTCCAACTTAAGTATTCGTTCCATTGTTTTTAAATTTTTCTTCAAATTCCCGCGGTAAATTATAAACCTTGGTTTTTACCCATTCCGCCCATTCATCATGTGTTTTTGATTTGTCAAATGTAGAATATGGAATAGGTTCTCCAAAATATATCGGGATTTCTTTATTCTTTTGCTTCAACGTTTCACCAGGCAACAGGAACATTTCTAAGTTCCATTTTATATGAAAAAATTTACGAAGGTTTGCTATATTATAAAAGCGATTCGAATTTTGGCCTTGAATATAAACAGGAATCACATCACGTTTATGTTTTATCGCTTTGGAAATAAAATGTTTTTTCCATTCCAGGTCAACTATTTTTCCTTTCACTTTTCTGGATGCCAGACCAGAAGGAAAAATCAGGATCTGAACGTTTGATTCATAGGTATCGTTAAGCAATTTAGCAGCTTCCCTGCTATTGCTACCATGTTTGTTTACAGGTATAAACATGGCATTCAAATTCGGTATTGCCATTAAAACATCATTGGTCAGGAATTTTAAATCTCCTAATTTTTTTTCCACATGTTTCATTAACAACAGCGAATCGAACCCTCCCAGAGGATGATTACTGGCAAATATAAATTTTCCTGAATCGGGAACGTTTTCAATGCCAAAAATTTTTTCCCTGACATTGAAATCTTTGACCGCCTTATTTACAAAATCAATTCCTTTAAGATGTCCATTACGGACAAAAATGTCATTCAGAAAATCGGTGTGAAGTACGCGGTCAATAAACCGGTAAACAAAACGGGGTATTAATTTAGCCAGCCGGGGATTTTTATCCATAAACACTTTCTTAATGTTTATTGGCTTTTCCTCATTTTTCCGTTGCTCTTCCACGTTTCAAATTTAATCCGGCAATAATAGAAAATCGGTTTCAAAATTAAAATTAAAAATTAGACATCTGTGTAAAATATCAAAAATCCAGGACTTTAAGCTATAGATTAAGTTTTTGTAATCAATGACTACACTCCTTAATCTTGTTTCTGCTTTCACATAGTTATTAACGCCTGTTAATTTTAGATGAATTTAAAGTCAATTATTTCATATATAGCTTTTTATGCGTTGTTATGAATTTAAACTGATAAGTTTTCAACAGAATTCTAACATGTTTTTAACAAAAATGAGAATGTAAATTATTAGAATAAAGTGGAATAGAATGGAATAGAGTGTCATATTTTGGAATAATTTTATATTTTTACGCTAATAATATTGAAGAGATAATTTACAATGACTGAATTCGCAGGATCACATAAAGCTACCATCGATGACAAAGGCCGCATTGTGCTTCCTTCTCCGTTTAAAAAAGAGTTAGGGGAAATGGCACTGGAATCGTTGGTAATTGAAAAAAACCTGCATCGGTCATGTTTGGATATTCATCCGGAGAAATACTGGAAAAAACGTGTTGATGATTTTAAAAGTGCGCTTGATCCATTTGATGAAGACGATGATGCGCTTCTTCAATTCTTCTACCAGAATTTTGTAAAAGTTACAATGGCTCCAAACGGTAGAATCAATATTCCTGATTCTTATCTAAAATATGCAACTCTTGATAAAGGAGCCGAATTTATTGGAATGGGAGAATCTATCCGTTTGCTGGCTGCATCTCGACCGGAAGGCTCTGAAATGAGCAAAACGGAATTTTTGGAAAAACTGAAAGAAAAGAGACGGAAAAAATCAGAATCGAAATGATGTCTACTTATCACATACCAGTGTTGCCGACCGAAAGTATTGAGGGATTGAATTTAAGGGTTGGCTCTGATGTGGTAGATGCCACGTTTGGTGGAGCTGGTCATTCGAAACTAATTCTCGAAAAAATTGGGGATGGTCGTTTGTTTGCATTTGATCAGGATGAAGATGCTGCAGCAAATGTTATTGGAGATTCTAGATTGTTTTTTGTTAGGCACAATTTCAGGTACATAAAGAATTTTCTACAATACTACGGTGTAAATAAAGTAGATGCCGTTTTTGCTGATCTTGGTGTTTCTTCTCATGATTTTGACGTGCCTGAAAGGGGCTTTTCATTTCGTTTTGAGGGAAATCTTGATATGCGAATGAATCAGAACGCTGACATTGATGCTGAAAAAATAATCAATGAATATTCAGAAGAACAATTGGAGGTAATTTTCAGATTGTACGGTGAAATAAAAAATTCACGTAAGCTGGCTTCATTAATCGCTCAAAAACGCAATTCATTTCGAATCAAAACAACCGCTGATTTAAAAGATGTTGTTGTTGAATGCGCGCCGAAGGCCATTGAAAATAAATATCTGGCCCAGGTTTTCCAGGCATTGCGGATTGAAGTGAATGATGAAATGGAAGCACTTAAAGAGTTTTTGGAATCATCGCTTAAACTTTTGAAGCAAGGTGGTCGCCTTGTTGTCATTACCTATCACAGTCTCGAAGACAGGATTTGCAAGAATTTTATGAAGACCGGGAATTTTGAAGGGATTGTGGAAAAAGATTTTTATGGAAATCTGATTTCACCATTTCGGCTGGTTAACCGGAAGGTAATTACTCCCGGAATGGAAGAGCTGGAACGAAACAGTCGTTCAAGAAGTGCAAAACTTAGAATTGCTGAAAAGATTTAACATGACAGAGAAAACTAAAGATACGAAAAAGCCAGGGATGAAATCGTTTATTGGCGGAACAATATTAACCGATGAACGCGTTACCCGCCAATTACCATTCCTCCTTTATTTGGCTTTTTGGGCAATGTTGCTGATTGCGAATCGGAACTGGTCTGAAAAAACAATCAGACAGGTTGAGATACTGCAAGATACAATTGATGAACTGCGATCGGAGTCGATCACATTATCTGCAAAGTTGATGGATGCAAGTCGTCCTTCGGAAGTTGCTAGAAAAGTTGAGCAGGCAAATATTGGTTTAAAAGAGCCGGTTAAGCCGCCGAGAAAGATAATTGTAAGATAAAAGATTTTGCCGTGGGAATGCGAAGTGCCATAATAGCGCGAGTTGCTTTTGTTTATTTTCTGCTGTTCCTTTTTGCCCTAGCGGTAATATTTAAAATGATTTCGGTACAGCAGATTAAAAACGATCGTTGGGAGAAAATTGAAGCTAATCTCACCGAGAATACGGTGATTGTTGAACCTGACAGGGGAAATATTTGCGCTGATGACGGTAGTGTTCTGGCAACATCAGTTCCAGGTTATTATGTGCGAATTGACCTTGCGGCTGAAGGTGTAAAAAAAGCATTTGCACAGGAACGCGATTCATTGGCCTATTACCTTTCTTCATTTTTCAGAGATGCGTCAAAAGCAGAATATCTGCGAAAACTAAATGATGCGTTCCGTCGGGGAAACAGGGGATACATGCTTACTCCGTGGAAGATCGACTACATGGAGCTCCAGCGGGTCAAAAAATTTCCGATCCTGCGTCGGGGTCGTTTTGGAGGGGGAATGATTGTTGAGCAGGAGAACAAACGAATAAATCCACTGGGAATACTCGCCCAACGGACAATAGGCGGATTAAATAAAGGTGCCGGTGACGGAACAGACGGTCCTGTAGGTTATACTGGTCTTGAAGATGCTTTTGAGAATTATCTGAAAGGGAAGGATGGAGTGAGCTATAAACAGAATCTTTCAGGTAGATGGGTTGAGCGAATTGAAATTGAGCCAGAAGATGGGATGGATGTCATTACAACCATTAATGTGAAAATGCAGGATATAGTTGAGAGTGCTTTATACGATCAATTAATGAAAACGAATGCTGATTGGGCAACTGCGATATTGATGGAGGTAGAAACAGGCAAAATAAAAGCAATCGCTAATTTGGGTAAAGGTTCCGGTAGTTATTATGAAAAAGATAATTATGCCTTAGGTCCTCGGGGAAGTTACGAGCCGGGATCAACATTTAAACTGGTTTCATTAATGGCAGCAATGGAAGACGGACTTGTGGATACCAGTGACGTTTTTGATACGGGTAATGGTTCATGGTATAACAATGGTAGAACAATTACCGATACCCATGGTTATGGGAAACTTACTGTAAAACAAATTCTTGAAAAATCTTCCAATGTTGGAGTTGCAAAGGTTATTACACAATGTTACGGCAATAATCCTAAAGCATATGTTGATCGCGTTTATAGTTTTGGCATTAATAAACCTTTAGGTCTGGAAATTAACGGGGAAGGAAAACCTTACTTCAAATATCCGGGCGATTCTGATTGGTGGGGAACTACATTAGCCGGGATGTCTTACGGCTACGAGTCGAAAATGACACCAATCCAAATTCTTGCATTTTATAATGCAATTGCGAACAATGGCAAAATGATAAAACCATATATAGTTAAGGAAATCAGGGACAAAGGCGCGCTTGAAAAACGATTCAAAACCGAAGTAATTAATTCTCAAATAGCATCAAAAGAAACGATTGGAAAAGCACAAAAAATGCTTGAGGGTGTTTGTGAAAATGGCACGGGCAAGGACATAAACAGCAAATTTTTCAAAATTGCCGGCAAAACCGGTACTGCTCGTATTGCTTCAAGTAGTCAGGGTTATAACGCCGGGTCTTATTTGGCTTCATTTGCTGGATATTTTCCTGTTGATAATCCAAAATATTCATTGATTGTGACTTTTAAAAATCCCCGGGCAAGTATTTATGGCGCTTCAGTAGCAGGGCCGGTTTTTAAAGAAATAGCAGAGAAAGTTTATGTCATGCAAATGCCAATTGAAAAATATGATGGGGATGAAAATGAAGATACAAAATCACTGCCTGATGTAAAAAAAGGATATTCAAAAGACATTATAAGAGTGGCAAAAGAGCTGAATATTAAAGAATTAAAAGGTCGTCCTGATTCACAATTGGCAAAAGTTGAAGTTAAAGATGACGCTATTGTTCTTGAGGATGAAGAAATGCCTGAAGGTAAGGTTCCCGATGTTTGCGGCATGGGTATCAGCAATGCAATTTACCTTCTTGAAAATGCAGGATTACGAGTAATTATTAAAGGTGTCGGGAAAGTAAAACAACAGTCTTTGGCACCGGGAACACAAATAAAACCAGGACAAACTGTTTATCTCACATTAAGTTAAATGCAATTAACCGAACTGCTGAAAAAAATCGAAGTATTGAAAATGGACGGTTCTCCGGATAAAAATATCCGGGGGATTGAATTCGATTCAAGAAAAGTTGAATCAGGTTCTTTGTTTGTTGCACAACGTGGTGTTCATGTCGATGGTCATCAGTTTATCGATGCTGCCACTGAAAAAGGTGCTTCGGTAGTTGTTTGTGAAACTCTTCCTGAAAAATTAAATCCACAGGTAACCTTCATTCAGGTAGCTGATTCAAATCCTGTCCTGGGTTTGCTCGCTGCCACATTTTACGGAAATCCTTCTCGAAAAATGAAAGTTGTAGGTGTTACCGGAACAAACGGGAAAACCAGTATTGCAACTCTTCTCTATAAAATGTTTATGCGGCTGGGATATAAAACCGGATTGCTGTCAACAATTTCTTACAGGATTAACGATCGTTTGGAAACTGCGTCGCATACCACACCCGATGCATTGAAAATTCAGCGAACAATGACTGAAATGGTGAATGAAGGATGCGAGTTCTGTTTTATGGAAGTAAGTTCTCATGCTATTCATCAACAACGCATTGCAGGTATAGAATTTGCCGGGGGTATTTTTACCAATATCACGCACGACCATTTGGATTATCACAAAACTTTTGCTGAATACATAAAAGCCAAAAAAGCATTTTTTGATGGATTACCTGCCAATGCTTTCGCTATTACAAACATCGATGATAAAAACGGGCTCGTAATGGTTCAGAATACAAAAGCAGAAAAGATTACTTATTCTACCCGTGCAATGGCAGATTTTCGATGTAAGGTAATTGAAAGTCATTTCGATGGGATGTTGCTCAATCTCGATAACAGTGAAATCTGGACACGTTTTGTAGGAAAATTCAATGCTTCGAATTTATTGGCTGTATATGTTACTGCTGTGATCTTGAATCAGAAAAAAGAAGAGGTGCTTACAATCATCAGTAATCTTGAACCGGTGCAGGGAAGATTTGAAACAGTACGCAGCAATGACGGGAAATTAGCAATTGTGGATTATGCGCACACTCCCGATGCTTTGAAAAATGTATTGGCTGCAATTTCTGAAATCAGAACCCGCAATGAACAAGTAATTACTGTGGTTGGTGCAGGCGGTGATCGTGATAAAACAAAACGCCCTGAAATGGCAAACGAGGCTGTTCTTGCCAGCGATAAAGTTATTCTTACCTCTGATAACCCTCGCACAGAAGATCCGGCACAGATTATAAAAGATATGGAAGCAGGCGTTGAAGCGCAGTTTCGCAAAAAGGTAGTTTCCATTGAAAACCGCCGCGAAGCAATAAAAACTGCTGCTTTACTTGCTCAACCCGGTGATATTATTCTGATCGCAGGGAAAGGACACGAGAATTACCAGGAAATTAACGGAGTGAAACACCATTTCGATGATATGGAAGAGATTAAAAAATGTTTTGGAATTAACGATTAATAGCGAAAAGCATGTTGTATTGGTTATATGAATTACTGGCAGGCCACGACATTCCCGGACTTGGGATGATACCGGGGATTTCATTTCGTTCGGCTGCTGCTATAATTACATCACTTTTTATAACTACAGCTTTTGGGAAAAGGATGATCCGGTTTTTACAACGCAAACAAATCGGTGAAGAAGTACGCGACCTGGGCTTGGAAGGACAGATGCAGAAAAAAGGGACTCCAACTATGGGAGGGATCATCATTCTTTCAGCTATTATTATTCCAACTTTACTTTTTGCCCGGTTGGATAATGTTTACATCCTTCTTATGCTGATAACGACAGCTTTCCTCGGAATGATCGGCTTTATCGATGATTATATCAAAGTATTTCTGAAAAACAAAGAAGGTCTGGCAGGGAAATTTAAAATTCTCGGTCAGGTTTCGTTGGGAATTATTGTGGTATCAACTCTCTTTCATAAACGACGATGTTTTGGTTCGCCAAAATGTTAAAGATGCTCAGGGAAACGATATTACTGAAACAGTGACCAACCCGGTTACCGGACAACAGGAAAAACGGTATGTTACGGAAGATGTAAAA
This sequence comes from uncultured Prolixibacteraceae bacterium, assembly GCA_963849985.1. Lineage (GTDB taxonomy): Bacteria > Bacteroidota > Bacteroidia > Bacteroidales > Prolixibacteraceae > Draconibacterium. Next base: position 197,406 of record CAWKJY010000026.1, read on the forward strand.
TCGACTGTTACGACAATTCCTTTTGTTAAGAAGAACGAATTCAACTATAAATGGCTTGTTCCGTTTGCAGGAGAAAAAATGTGGTGGTTAAAATGGATGGTTTATGCTCTGGCTATCATTCTGATCATTACAGCAGTTTCGAATGCGGCAAATCTTACTGATGGGTTGGATGGCCTTGCTACAGGAACTTCGGCAATAAGCGGCGCTACATTAGGCGTGCTGGCGTATGTAAGTGGTAACGTTATTTATGCTGATTACCTGAGTATTATGTATATACCAAACATTGGTGAACTGACCATTTTCACAGCAGCTTTTATTGGTGCAACTGTCGGTTTTCTTTGGTACAATTCATATCCGGCACAGGTATTTATGGGCGATACCGGGAGTTTGGCTCTTGGAGGAATTTTGGCAGTGTTTTCAATTATAATTCGGAAAGAGATTTTGATTCCGTTGTTATGTGGAATATTTCTTATAGAAAATTTATCGGTGGTAATCCAGGTTTCCTGGTTTAAATACACCAAACGAAAATATGGCGAAGGAAGACGTGTCTTCCTGATGAGCCCGATCCATCACCATTTTCAAAAACGGGGAATTCCTGAAGCTAAAATAGTTACCCGGTTTTGGATTGTCGGGATTATTCTGGCGGTGTTCACGATTGTAACCTTAAAAATGCGGTAAGATTGGAACAGCGGATTGTCATACTAGGTGGGGGTGAAAGTGGCGTTGGAGCAGCCATTCTGGCAAAGAAAAAAGGGTTTTCGGTGTTTGTATCCGATCTGGGAAAAATAAAGGAAAAATACAAAAGCGTTCTTACAAATTTTGAAATTGATTTTGAAGAGGGCAACCATTCCGAAGAGAAAATTCTGAATGCAAACGAGGTAATTAAAAGTCCGGGGATTCCGGATAAAGCGCCAATCATTCAGAAATTAATCGCATCGAATATTTCGATCATTTCGGAAATAGAATTTGCAAGGAGATACACAACAGCAAAAACAATTTGTATTACAGGAAGTAATGGAAAGACTACTACAACCTTGTTGCTGTATCACATTCTGAAAAGTGCAGGATTGAGTGTGGGTCTGGCAGGAAATGTAGGCGAAAGTTTTGCACGACAGGTTGCTGAAAAGAATTTTGATGTTTACGTGATTGAACTGAGTAGTTTTCAACTCGATGGAATGCATGATTTCAGAGCTGATGTTTCTATTTTAATGAATATTACGCCTGATCATCTCGACCGCTACCACTACAATATGCAGGAGTACGTCGATTCAAAATTCAGGATTCTTCAAAATCAAACAGAGAGCGATTATTTCGTCTATTGTGCGGATGACGAAGTAATTAAAAGTGAGTTAAATAAGCGTCAAATAATTCCTGTGAAGATTCCATTTGGGCTGGGAGAACCACCTTCAATGGGCGCAGGATTAGAGAAAGATCGAATAGTTATTAATCTTAATCAAAACCAATTCATTATGTCAATTCTTGACCTAACATTACAGGGAAAACACAACACTTACAATTCGATGGCAGCAGGAATTGCAAGTATGATTTTTGAGATTCGCAATGAACAATTGCGCGAAAGTTTGGCCGATTTCAAAGGTGTGGAACACCGATTGGAACGCTTCCTGAAAGTTCACGGAATAGAATTCGTGAACGATTCGAAAGCAACCAATGTAAATTCTACCTGGTACGCGCTTGAAAGCGTTAACAAACCCATTGTCTGGATTGCCGGTGGTGTGGACAAAGGGAACGATTATTCCATGTTGAAAAAGCTGGTAAAGGAAAAAGTAAAAGCTATTGTTTGCCTCGGAAAGGATAATCGAAAAATACATGATGCTTTTAATGGAATCGTAAAAAATATGGTTGATGCGGGAAGTATGGAGGAAGCTGTTAAAGCAGCTTACTACCTGGCAAGAAATGGAGATACAGTGTTGCTTTCGCCGGCATGTGCAAGTTTCGACCTGTTTGAAAATTACGAAGACAGGGGAACACAGTTTAAACAAAAAGTAAGGAATTTATAATGGAATTAGTTTCAGGAAAATTATTTAAAGGTGACCGTGTAGTCTGGATCGTGCTGATGCTGCTTTCGTTGCTTTCGCTGTTGATCGTTTACAGTTCAACGGGTGCACTTGCTTACCGTGTAGCTTCGGGAAATACCCTGCATTATTTAATTCGCCAAATTTTTTTCCTGGGAATGGGTTTTGGAATCATACTATTAATGGTAAATGTTTTCCCAGTAAAACTTTATTCGATCTTAGCTAATTATTTGTTGTATGCAAGTATTGGGTTACTCGCGCTTGCAGTAGTAATGAGATTTGCAGGGATGTTGGGAGGTAGTGGAAGAACCCTTAATCTTGGAATAATTTCGTTTCAGCCTGCCGAGTTGGCCAAAATTTCACTGATACTTTATTCAGCTAAGGTGCTGGGAAGAAAGCAAAAAACCAAGCAAGATCTAAAGGCAGCCTTCAAAAAAATAATCTTTTTTACTGTTATAGTCTGTGGGATGATCTTTCTGTCCGACTTCTCAACTTCTGCGTTACTGTTTGCTACGATAATGACTATGATGTTTGTCGGGCGGATTCCATTGAAATATATGTTTTTGGTTTTGGCAGTTGGGGCAGGTTTAATAATCGCTATTTATTTGGTAGCTGATCAATTTCCAAACAGTCCGGCTAGAATTCAAACCATAAAAGGCCGTATTGACCGTTTTATTAATGGTGATCCAAGTTCTGAAGTTGGAATTACCCAGGCTGATTATGCAAAGTTGGCAATTTATTCAGGCGGTATTTTAGGTAAAGGCCCTGGTCAATCAGATGTAAGTAATTATATGGCTGCAGCTTATAACGATTTTATTTTCTCAATTATAGTAGAAGAATATGGATTGATAATTGGAATTGGGGTAATGTTTTTGTACCTGATTTTCTTTTTCAGGGGGGTTATAATAGTCCGGCGAGCGACACGAACGTTCCCGGCATTTGTGGTAATTGGACTGACACTAATGTTGGTATTTCAGGCAATGATAAATATTGGTGTTTCAAGCGGAGTGTTGCCGGTTACTGGACAACCTCTACCTTGGATAAGTTTGGGTGGAACATCGTTACTGTTTACCTCAATTGCTTTTGGATGTATTTTAAGTGTAAGTTATCAGAACCAAGTTGACAGAGAGGTTAAAGAACAACTGGTACAGGTGAATGCACCGGATGAAGACGTTGAAATGGAAAAATGAGAATAGAAAATGTAATAATAAGCGGGGGTGGAACAGGCGGGCATATTTTCCCGGCGCTGGCCATTGCAAACGAGATCAAAAAGCGGAATCCGAATGCACGAATTTTGTTTGTAGGTGCTCTTGGCCGCATGGAAATGGAAAAAGTACCGGCAGCAGGATACGAAATTATTGGGTTGCCAGTGATGGGATTTCCAAGAAAACCGAGCCCGAAAATGATTACTTTCTTCTTCAAGTTAAGGAAGAGTGCATCATTAGCCCGCAAAATTGTAAAAGATAACCAGCCTCAAATTGCCATTGGTGTTGGTGGTTACGCCAGCGGACCACTTTTAAGGGCTGCTGCAAACAAAAAAGTTCCTGCACTTATTCAGGAACAGAATTCGTATGCCGGAATTACAAATAAGATATTAGGGAAAAAAGTAAATAAAATATGTGTTGCTTATGATAATATGCAACGTTATTTCCCGGCTGAAAAATTGGTTTTTACCGGAAATCCGGTTCGCGAGAATTTGGTTGAAAATATTCAGAATAAAAAAGAAGCTTGTGAATTCTTTGAGTTGGATGAAAAGAGAAAAGTGATTTTAATTGTTGGTGGAAGTCTTGGTGCACGATCCATTAATAATGCAGTTGAAAAAAATATAGAGCTAATTGGAAAGTCAGGTGTACAGGTGATCTGGCAGACCGGAGCATATTATTATAAATCGCTTAATGAAAAATGGGAGAAAAGTAAACCTGAAAATATTCAGATTCATCAATTTTTATCAAGGATGGATTTGGCTTATGCGGCTGCTGATCTGGTAATTTCACGGGCAGGAGCGGGAACAATTTCAGAATTGTGTTTGGTTGGAAAACCGTCAATTCTTATTCCTTCGCCTAATGTTTCTGAAGATCATCAAACAAAAAATGCACTGGCACTGGTTGATAAAAAAGCTGCTTTAATGGTTCATGATAACGAGATTGATGATAAATTGTTCCCGATGGCTTTGCAGATAATTGCTGACGAAAATCAATGTGAAAATTTGTCGAAAGAAATTAAAAAACTGGCAAAGCCAAAAGCAACAAAAGCCATAGTTGACGAAGCTGAAAAACTGGTCGTAAAATGAAGAGTCTTCAAAATATAAAGAATGTTTATTTCCTTGGAATAGGAGGAATTGGGATGAGTGCGCTTGCCCGATACTTTAAATTTACGGGAAGAAATGTGGCTGGTTATGACCGTACGCCAACTGCGTTAACCGATGCAATGCAATCGGAAGGTATCAGTGTTCATTTTGAAGATGATATAAGGAATATACCTACGAACTGGGATCCCATGAGTACCATGGCAGTTTACACCCCTGCTTTACCCGATGAGCATAAGGAGCTTACCTGGTTTAGAGAAAGACCAATTATGCTTATGAAACGGGCAAAGGTATTAGGGATGATATGTAATGAAAAAGATGGCGTTGCTGTTGCCGGAACTCACGGAAAAACGACCGTCAGTACCATGACAGCGACTATTTTAAATAAAACTATTGACGGATGCGGGGCTTTCCTGGGTGGTGTGTCGAAAAATTTTGGCAGTAATTTGCTTCTTCCAAAAGTTAATTCGCCATGGATTGTTGTTGAAGCCGACGAATTTGATCGTTCTTTCCTGCACCTTCAGCCTAAAATTGCGTTGGTTACAAGTATCGATGCGGATCATTTGGATATTTATGGGAGTCGCGATAAAATCGTAGAATCATTCGAAAAATTTATTTCCCAAATAAAAGATGGTGGAAAATTGGTTGTCAAAAAAGGTGTTAAACTGGATACTTCAAAAACCACAGCTAAGATTTTCTCTTATTCATTACAAGATGATACTGATTTTGCGACACAACAATTGCGACTTAATACTGAAGAGGGTTATTATGAATTCGATATAAAAACTCCCGGTGGAGTAATTTCAGGATGTAAAATGAATTATCCCGGATTAATTAACGTTGAAAATGCTGTTGCTGCAACATCAATGGCATTTTTAGCCGGCGTTTCCTCTGACGAGATAAAAGCAGGATTAGAAGAATATCAGGGAGTTGCAAGACGTTTTGATGTGCGTTTCAAAAACGAAAAATATGTTTATATCGATGATTATGCACATCATCCGGAGGAGCTGAAAGCGGTGATTAATTCGATTAAGGCGTTGTATCCAAATCGTGAAGTTACCGGATTGTTTCAACCGCACTTGTATTCACGGACGCGTGATTTTTCGGCTGAGTTTGCATCAAGTCTTGATTTGTTAGACAGGTGCATTTTGTTGCCGTTATATCCGGCACGCGAAGAACCGATTCCAAACGTAAATTCAGAAATGATTTTCAACCAAATGAAACTGGGAAATAAATTTTTGGAAAATAAACAGGAAGCACTTAATCGGTTAAGAGATACAAACACTGAAGTGATAATTACAATGGGGGCAGGAGATATTGATGGGCTTGCACCAAAAATTGTTGAAATATTAGAAAATAAAAACTGATGCTGCATAAACTGGCAAAAATATTAGGCGCTTTGGTATTGATCATTTTTCTGATCGTTACACTAGCGTTTACTTCTTACGAAAAGAAAGAGGTGAAATGCACCGGAATTGAAGTCAGTTTTAATGATAGCGATCCTATTCATGTTAGTAAAAACGAAGTTCTGCGACTGGTAAATGCAGCGGATAAACAAATAATAAAAAAGTCCCTCAATCAGATAAATTCTGAAACTATTGAGCAGTCGGTCGAGAAAATGCAGGCAATTAAAGAGGCGCAGGTTTATAAGATTATTAAAAACGACAGCGGAACATACAATGGTGTATTGGTGGTGAAAGTATTGCATCGTAAGCCTGTATTACGGATTATTACGGAATCCGGAAGTTACTACCTCGATAAGGAAGGAAACAAAATTCCCGCGTCCTCAAGCTATACTGCTAATGTATTGGTCGCAACAGGAGTTGTTACAGAAAAGTTGGCGGTTGAAAAAATACTTCCCTTTGTGCTTTATGTTGAGGACGATGATTTTTGGCATGCACAAATTGAGCAGATTAATGTGGAAAGGGGAGGAGATGTACAGTTGATTCCACTCATTGGCGATCAAATTATCGAAATGGGCTCGCTGGATAATTATGAAAAGAAGCTTCGCCGCGTGAAAGCATTCTATGAGCAGGTGATGGCGAAAAATAATTGGGATAAATACAAAGAAATAAGTGTAAAATACGATAATCAGGTAATTGCTAAAAGGAATTAATATGGCTTCAAAAAGTAATCTTTCGGTTGTTATCGATATGGGTACCTCGAAACTTGTTGCCGCTGCGGGATATAAAAACGTAGTAAATAAGTTGGTTGTTTCGGGTATTTCAAAGACACATTCATGTGGGCTTAGACGTGGGATTATTTATAATATTGAAGAAACTGCTGCTGCCGTTGCGAAGGTTATTGCCGGTCTTGAAGAGCAATCCGGCGAAAGTATTGAGAAAATTAATGTTGCGGTTGCAGGTCAGCATTTGAAAACCATTGATTATCATGAAACAAAATTAACTTCAGACGAAGGAATTGTTACCCGATTTGATGTTGATCACTTGTACAACCAAGCATGGAAAGCTGATGTTGAAACTGGATATAAAATTATTGAAGTTATTCCAAAATCATTTATGATTGATAACGAACTCGATCGAAATGAATCCCGTTGGGATTACAGGGAAAAAGGTTGAAGCCAACTACAAACTGGTAATTATTCCTGAAACTTACATTATTAATCTTCAGCGGGTAATGGACAAAGCCGGATATGAGCTGGGTGAAATAAAACATGCTACTCTTGCCATTTCGGAAGCAGTTCTTTCTGAAGATGAAAAAGAAATGGGGGTTATTGTACTCGACGTTGGAGCCGGAACAACAAAAATGGCAGTATATCACGAAAACAAGTTAATGCATACAGCTGTCATTCCATTTGGTGGTGAAGTTGTCACAAAAGATATCAAAGAAGGATGTTCTGTTTTACTAAAATGGGCAGAACAATTAAAAACGCAATACGGTGAAGCACTGGGTGATTTTGCTGATGACCAGAAAGTAGTAACTATTCCGGGACACAATGGGTGGGAACCCAAAGAGATTTCTTTTAAAAGTCTGGCATTTATTATTCAGGCACGATTAGAGGAAATTATGGATTGTGTGAATGCTCAAATTTCTAAATCAGGAATTGAAGAGCATTTGGGAGCAGGAATCGTTTTAACTGGTGGAACGGCCAATATGGGAAATTTTATCTCTCTGGTTAAATTTCGTACCGGAATGGATGCACGAAAAGGAAACCTTGTCATTCACTTAAATGAAAAGAAAAAGGAATTCATACATCCTGATAATTACACTGCATTAGGACTTTTAAAAATGATCGTTGAAAAAACGGATTCAGTGGTTCATGAAAAACCGAAAAAAGAAAAAAAGAAACGTGAAAATGGAGGATTTTCTCCGCTATTTCAAAAAGTAGTTCAGGGTGTTTTAAATTACATCGATGATGATAATGAAGACATTCCAATGAATAATTAAATAATACAAATATGACCGAAGAATTAGTAAACTTTCAATTTCCAAAAGCAACGTCATCCATAATCAAGGTGATTGGTGTTGGAGGAGGGGGCTGCAATGCGGTTAACCACATGTGCGAAGAAGGAATTACCGGTGTTGATTACATTATATGTAATACAGATGCACAGGCTCTTGAAACAAGCATTGTTCCGGTAAAAATTCAACTGGGAGTTACTTTAACCGAGGGGCGCGGGGCCGGTAATCAACCCGAAATGGGGGAAGAAGCAGCTCGTGAAAATTACGAAGATCTGCGAAATGTTCTTCAGGATAATACAAAAATGCTTTTTATAACTGCTGGAATGGGAGGCGGAACCGGAACCGGAGCAGCTCCTGTAATTGCGAGTCTTGCCCGTGAATTGGATATTCTCACCATTGCAGTTGTAACAATTCCGTCTCCTGCGGAAGGGAAAAAGCGTTACGGACAAGCGATGGAAGGAATTAAAAAGCTTGGGGAATATGTTGACAGTATGTTGGTTATCAGTAACCAGCGGTTGCATAACATTTACGGCGATCTTCCGGCCCGGCAGGCATTTAAAATGGCCGATAATATTGTTGCGACTGCAGTTAAAGGAGTTGCTGAAATTATTACTGTTCATGGAAATGTAAATATTGATTATACCGATGTAAAAACCGTAATGCATAACAGCGAGGTTTTTATTATGGGAACCGGTTATGCAACGGGAGAAGGACGTGCAATGGAAGCCGTGAACGAAGCATTGGAATCTCCACTTTTGGATAGTAATGATATTTATGGAACAACAAATATTCTATTGAATATCATATCAGGTAAAGAAGAGATTACCATTGGTGAAATAGGAGAGATCATTGAGACCTTGCAGGAAAAAGCCGGTCAGGAAGCTGACATTATTTGGGGAAATGGTTATGATGAATCGTTGGGAGACAAAATCAGTGTGACTATTCTTGCAACCGGATTCAAAAACAATCCAAATCAAATTCTTCAACCTAAAAAGGAACCGGAGCGTTTTGGGTTGCAGGAAGAGCCTGAAGTAACAGAAACGGAAATTCAAGATGATGTCCAGGAGGAAAAAGAGGAAATTAATCTGGAAACGGAATATAATTATAATACTCATTCCGAATTCGTAGTGGAGGAAGAAACGGAGCTGGAAATGGAAACTTTTGCACCGAAGGAAAAAGTAAAAACGGAGGGTAAAAGTTTTCTGAAAAGAAACAAACGCACTGAAAAGCGAAAAGTAAGAGAAAATGAAGTGGTTTCGGAATCGAACGTAGATAACTGGTTTTTTAAAAATTTTGGTCTGAACAAACTGTTTGAAGATGAAGATGATCAGTCCATGGAATAATCCCATATAAACAAACAAAAACAGATAAAATGGCTGAACAATTAGCAAACTTCGAATTTCAGAATAAAAAAGGTACTGAAATAAAAGTAATAGGCGTTGGTGGCGGGGGAGGAAATGCCGTTAATCACATGTTTAAATTAGGCATTCGCGATGTTGATTTTGTTATTTGCAACACTGATGCGCAGGCATTGGACGCAAGTCCGATTTTGAATCGGGTTCAGTTAGGTGCATCACTTACCGAAGGGCGAGGGGCAGGTAATAAACCTGAAGTTGGTCGTGAAGCTGCATTAGAAAATATTGAAGACGTTAAAAAGGCGCTGGAAAACAATACCAAAATGGTTTTTATTACGGCGGGAATGGGTGGCGGTACCGGCACCGGAGGAGCGCCGGTGATTGCAAAAGCTTGTAGGGAAGCGGGTTATCTGACGGTTGGAATCGTTACCATCCCCTTTCGCAATGAAGGACGCCGGAGAATTAAACAAGCGGCTGATGGTATAGCTGAATTGGAAGATTATGTTGATTCGTTGCTGATTATAAACAATGAAAGAATCCGCGAAATGTATGGTGACTTTGGTATTTCAGAGGCATTTTCAAAAGCCGATAATGTTTTGGCAACTGCCACTAAAGGTATTGCTGAAATTATAACGGTTCCGGGTTACATCAATGTTGATTTTGCAGATGTTGAAACAGTAATGAGAAACAGCGGACTTGCCATTATGGGAACCGGTGTTGCAAAAGGTGAAAACCGCGCCGAAGAAGCTGTTAACCTTGCATTGAATTCACCTTTATTGAATAATAATGATATTCGGGGGGCAAAAAATATTCTTTTAAATATTACTTCAGGAACCATTGAAGCGACCATGGACGAAGTAGGGAAAATAACCGATTTTGTTCAAGCCCGTGCAGGATTCGATGCTGATATGATTTGGGGAAACGGTAAAGATAGTGCAATGGGCGAGGAACTTTCAGTTACTATCATTGCTGCCGGTTTTAGCCACAGTGCAATTCCCGGATTTCATGATAAAGTTGAAAATGAAAAAAAGGAAAAACATGATTTGGTTGAACCTGGATTGGAAACTAACAATATACAGATAGTTAAACCGGCCGCAAAAACGAATGCGGATAACCCAGCAAAACAGCGCTTTATCGAATTTGATATTGATGAAGAACGAAAAAAGGAAGAAGATGATTTTGAGGCCCTCTACCCCGTAACCAGCAAGCAACGAAATAGTAAAGCATCAAACAGTTTCGATGGTGATTATGGTTCAATTAGCGACGATGAAGTTGAAAATCTGGAGAATATACCGGCATATTTAAGAAAAAATTTAAGGATGAATGATCCTCAACTTAAAAAGAAGTTCTCTAATTTATCGGTTACGAGTGAAAATAAAATCTCGGATAAAAATTCATACCTGCACGGACAGGTTGATTAAATAATAATATTATGGCACTTTTCGATCAAATTAATGAAGACATTAAAGCGGCAATGAAAAACCGCGAAAAAGAAAAACTTGAAGCCCTGCGAAATATTAAAAAAGTAATGCTGGAAGCAAGAACTTCAAAAGGTGCAGGCACTGAACTTACAGATGACGAAAGTTTGAAAATTATAGCCAAGCTTGCAAAACAGGGAAGTGATTCGGCACAAATTTATCAGCAGCAGGGACGTAATGATTTGTATGAACAGGAAATGGCCCAGATCCGGGTTTATGAGTCATATTTACCGGAAAAACTTACCGGAGAAAAATTAGGAACTGTTATTCGCGGAATTATTTCAGAATGTGGTGCTACCTCGATAAAGGATATGGGAAAAGTAATGGGAATTGCTTCAAGAAAACTGGCTGGTCAGGCCGAGGGAAAAGAAATTTCGGAGATTGTAAAGAGTTTACTACAATAAAATATTTTATGGAAAGTTTAGCAGTGACTTTCCCGGGAATTACCAACCATTTATAATAGAAAAAAGGGTTTGTTCATGCAAACCCTTTTCTGTTGTATCTTAAAACGAAAATCAATTTAGTCATCCGAGTCATCATTGCCTTCATCTTCATAATCATCATCATAACTATCGTCATCTTCTTCTGTTATCTGGTCAGCAATGTGGTCTAATTCAGCATACTTGTCTTCGTAATTTTGCTTAACTTCAGATTTCAGGAAGCCATCATCATCAAAATCGTCATCGTCATCTACTATCTGAACAGCCTCATTTTCTGTCATGCGAAGCATGTAATATTTATCTTCAGTTTCAAAAGGGAGTACAGTAATTTTTATACCATCCTTATCAAAGAAATGAATAAGATTTTCAGCGAAACCATCGGCATATACCAATTTTATTTGCTGTTGAAGCTCTTTGTCAAGCTTGTTGTAATCCTTAATGATACGAGGCTTATTGGTATTTTTGCTGTTATCCATTTTCGTAATTTGAATAGATTTAAGTTTTATTCTATAATTCTAATTAATTGCATCAATGAGATATAGTCTTTTTTCTTTTTACCTGCATCTTCATTTAAATACTTCAACAAATAAAGATTTTAGTAATGAATTATCCAATAGTTTTTTCGGATTTTTTTCAATTCTTTTTTTGTCTTTTTATTCTGCCGTACAAACAACTTGAATCATTACACCAATTACATTGGTTTCCTGTTTGTTTCAAACTTTGACCAACTCCAATTATTCCGCTGACTGATTTTACGGGACTCATCAGCAATGATTCTGAAAGAGTGACTCCACAAAAATTTTCAGGCAGAAGTGAAAACAGATTCTTTTGCTCAGAAATGTTCCATTCACAATGTCCGGGAGAAAAATGGTCTGAAGTTTTTAATCCTGATTTTAAAGTTTCATTTTCGAGTTCACAATTTACTTTTTCCTGTGTCTTGTCTGCAACCAGTGAACCGATAACATCTAAAACATAACTTAGTAACTCGTTTCCCGAATCTGCCAGCTGCTTTGAATAAGTAGAAATATTTTCACCCGCAGTACCCACATATAGTGCAATTGCAGAGGAATTTTTAAGTTTTGTAAAAGCATTTTCTCCAGGGGAAAAAGTTTGACTATCGACAAGTATTTTTTGTTCTGTGAAGTCAAATTCAATTTGATCAAAATATTTAAATCCGGCACAGATTTGACATAAATCAGACGCTTGTTTTAGTGCACTTTCAATCACCTTCGGAAATGGATCCGGAATAGAGTTAATATTGAAGCCAAGCAGCTCTGCAATATCAGTCGGAGTTATTTGCATATCCTGAAAAGTATATTGGAATTCTTTGATCATTTTATAAACCGAAAATAACGAAATATTAATGATTGAGTATTTTAAACACGAAAAGAGGGAAATACAATTGTACTTCCCTCTTCTTATTGCAAAGAAATATTAAACTTCTTTAATTTGAATTTTTTCAATAATATCACCTTGCCTAATTAAATCGATCACTTCCAGTCCTTCATAAACTTTACCAAAACAAGTATGGCGACGATCCAAATGTTGAGTGTTTTTTCGACCATGACAAATAAAAAACTGGGAGCCTCCGGTATCTCTTCCTGCATGTGCCATTGAAAGAACTCCCCTGTCATGATATTGGTTATTCCCGTCAAGTTCACATTTAATTGTATAGCCAGGGCCTCCGGCTCCGGTTCCGTCAGGGCACCCTCCCTGAATTACAAAATCAGGAATTACCCGATGAAAAGTAAGCCCGTCATAAAAGCCCGATTCAGCCAACTTTATAAAATTGGCAACATTAATTGGAGCATCTTCCTCATAGAATTTCACTTTCATCGTTCCTTTCGCGGTGATAATCTCTGCTTCTTTCATTTTATATTGTATTATTATTTTGACAAAAATAGAAATTCGCAACTACTTTATGGGATTACGATACATACGTCACAAACAGTTGACCTTTAAAAAATGTTAAAATTGAATTAATTGACTGAAGGTGAAATGATAGAAAGAAACTTTATGAAATTTAAATCCGGATGAAAATGAATTAACAAAATTTCTAAATTTGCATCTTTTCTAATTAGCCACTTTAGCTCAGTTGGTAGAGCAGCTCATTCGTAATGAGCAGGTCGTGGGTTCGAGTCCCATGAGTGGCTCAGATATAGAAAGTGAAATTAACTTAAATGCTTGAAATCAATGATTTTCAGGCTTTTTTGTTTTTAGCCCACGCTGAAATTCACTAGAATTCTCCTTATTCAGGTGTCCTAATTTGAAAATTGAAACAGGGACAATTGAATCGTTGTAACATACTCATTATTTCGCACTTAATTGCACCTTTCTGCAGTGAAGGTGTACCTGAGTGTCGTAGACAACAAACTTGATCCGTGCTAAAATATGTCTACATTAAAAAAGCAGATATGTATAAAAATGATGGAGTAAACAGGCATTAGAGCGAGAGTTTCAAACTCAAAATTTTAGCCGAACATAGTCGGGGAAATATTCAAAAAGACAATTATTCCGGATTTACGGGATTCGGTCAAGTACAATCAATGAATGAGGACGAAATTACGACCGTAAAGATTTAATTAACAACTCGTATTATGGTAGAAAAAAAACGAAATCAATAGGCTAAAAGCCTTGCAGAAAGAACATCTTATACCAGATACCAAGCCACCAAAGAAGTTTATTTTTGTATAGTCAACAGGTTATAAGAACAATCGATATTCCAGAAAAAAAATTTTAATGATGTAGGGAGTTGATTCTTTCTATAGGTGTGTGGGTAAAAAGGAGACCATTTAGCCTCCTTTTTTAGCCATTTTTCAGTTGCATTTCTGTTATTTATACGATAAGAAATGCCTTCTCAAAACGTATTAAAATAAGATTCAATCATTTAAATATCTGTCCCAAATATGAATTTTGAAGAAAAAATGTTCCCACAAAGAGAAAGATTAATTAATCTAAATTAGCACAATTGCCTTATAACTAACTACATAGTACAAAGGTATTTATTTTGTATAGCGAAATCTACTGCAAGGACGCAGCTTAAACACATTTTAAAACTTAAAAAGAACTAATTATGAAAACTTTATTGTTGATTGCCCTACTGTTAGCATTTATTGGTTTTTTAACTTCAATAGTATATTTTTTCAATTTGGTTAAAAACCGTAAATCGTTAAAAGAAGAGACTCAAAGTTAAACTGAATTAGAAGGATTTAAAAAGGAGACTATTAAGCCTCCTTTCCTTTTGCACATTTTTTCAGTGGCATTTTTTATTTCCAAATCAGTAAGAAATGCATTCTCAAAAACGTGATCAAAAAATACAGTAGAACTTGGTTTTTATGATGTATGATTGAACAATATTTTGTAGTAATATCAACTGCATTTGCTATTTCATGTCACAATAATGATTGATGACTTTTGTAACTCATTAAATAATAGCACAATATTTCATTTTATTAATATTTTTTTGATACATTTGGGTGACGCCCATATAAAACTGCCATTTAAGAATTTAATTATAAAAAAATACTACAATGACAAAAGCTGATATTGTTAATGAGATTTCCGCGAACACTGGGATTGATAAAAAAACAGTTCTAAAAACAGTAGAAGCCTTAATGGAAACTGTAAGAGATTCATTAGTTGATGGTAATAATGTTTACCTCAGAGGATTTGGTAGTTTTATTGTAAAGAAAAGGGCTGAAAAAACGGCCAGAAATATTTCTAAAAATACCTCTTTAATAATTCCTGCCCATAACATACCATCATTCAAACCAGCAAAACGGTTTCTTGCAAAGGTTAAATAATTACTATTTCAGGCTAGCCTTCTCTTTACCATTTTCCGCATGATTTTCTTTTAAATTGGTAAAAGGGTAAAGTTCAAATCTACCAGACTTTGTTTTTCGATTTGTAAATCGTGAATTTTACAACTTTCTTTCTATGTCCAGTACATTAGGCAACCCAAAATAAATAAGCCTAAATCATCAGTACCGGTGTTGAAAAAACAAAGGACAGCATTTTACCGCCCTTTTGTTTTCCCTTTTCAGTGGTTTTCTTATTCCTACAGAAGCATAAAAACCATCTCAAAAAACTTTTTAAAATCCAGCATAAAACTGCTTTTGGTGCTGTAAGATTGCGGAATATTTTTATTGTTCGAAACCTTGTAGCGAATAATTTTCAATACCCGTTATATTGCTCAAAATTAGTTGTGGTAAAGTTGCAATTTTAGATTTTTCGGACAATATTTCCCAATATAAGAATCATTAATTCTGCATAACTATTTATAAGTTGTTGCAAATCAAGCATAATATAGATTGGCTCTATGTTTGATATAATAAAAGACGCAAGGATGGAATTTCTTTTCTTTTTATGGTTGATTTATGAAGGGGTTTGTAAATTTTTCAATACCAAAAAGCGTCCAAAAAGAAATTCAATCCTTTTTCTTTTTTAGTAACCTGGCAATTTAAACAGCAATGAATTTCAGCTTTTAATTATTGTGTTTCGTTATCTCTTCAAATTTGACACCTGGGAAGCATCTGGTTTTTATATTTTGATTTTAAAATACTAAACGAAATAAGCTTTCCCCTAATTATAAAAACATCCCGCAATTTAAGGGTCATTTTAACAGCTTCTACCAGGTAGCATTTCCTTTCTCCAGAGGTGGAACATCGACTTGACAAATCACCCAGAATGGGCAATACAGTTTTTCCACTTTTCCTCCTGACATAACAGCCAATATGCTATCTGTACCGTCAATTTTGAATAGTTCTGTAATATATTTTCTTGATTCTTGTTTGTACATATGAATTAAATGAAAAAGCCACCTCCTATTGGAGGTGGCCGATGGTTAATATTTAATTATCTGAATATACTAAATTATTAAACCTTAGTAGCCTATGTGTTTTCTGAATAATTTTCAGGAAGGAAAAATGTTATTATTTGATGCTGGAATAAAATATCTTAATATCTTAAAAATATTATATTTGTACTGAATACTTTTTTAATTGGTTTAATTATAATTGGTTGGTTATAGCTTTAATTTATGAGTTATTATATGCTAAAAGATGGGCTTATTTATCTAGTGGATATGTTAAGATTATTAAAGATTATGGTATTTTTATTGTAATGACCAAAAAGAAAGAAGGAGACTCAACAGCCTCCTTCCTAAATGTTAACCCCCAAACACACAATATGGGATGAATCCCAAATGCATTACAAAACTAATTAAATTTTGAGACATACAAACATAAAAGGAATTCTTTTACTAATTTTTCTACTTAATTCAGAATTGATTTAAACAATTCTGAACCATAACTTAATGAATTGATTTTAATTCGTTTTAAGCAAATCATTTCAATTAGAATAAATATTTTAACTTTATTGAACCCAAAAAGAGCAGCGATGAGATTTAAAATATCATTTAGTTTGTTAATAGGTTTATTTGTTTTTTTATCTGCATATGCGCAATACCCACCGGTAGAAAATGATCTGGATAAAAAAATAAAATCTTTTCTTGAAGAAAATGTCAATAACTGGAAAGACATGAATGTCCCACTATCTGACGGGAAAATAATATATGATATAATAGTAAAAAATAATTATAAAAGTGCAGTTGAAATTGGAACTTCAACTGGTCATTCTGCAATTTGGATTGC
The DNA here is from genome assembly GCA_963849985.1 of uncultured Prolixibacteraceae bacterium. GTDB lineage: Bacteria > Bacteroidota > Bacteroidia > Bacteroidales > Prolixibacteraceae > Draconibacterium. The sequence goes on from CAWKJY010000026.1 coordinate 214,091, forward strand.
ATGGGCTTTAAGTAAAACCGGGGGAAAGCTTATTACGATTGAAATTGACAAGAAAAGGTTTTTGCAGGCGAAATCGAATTTTAAAAAAGCAGGTGTTTCTAAATTTATTGATATGCGATTAGGTGATGCGCATGAGATTGTTCCGACTTTACCCGGTAAATACGATTTTGTATTTTGTGATGCTGATCAATTTTGGTACGAAAAATATTTTGAAGCGCTGGATCCAAAGCTTATAACGGGTGCTTGTTATGTTGCGCATAACACAAACGTGAGAGTTTCTGGGATTGCAGAATTTCTGGGCCATATTGAAAGCCAGGATAATTACACTACTACTTTTGATAAAACCAGCCGTTCGGGTATGACAATTAGCTATAAAAAGGAGGAATAGCTTTTGTTGTTAAACAATAGCAGAAGTTTAGCAAACAAGTACCAAAAAACCGAAAAATAAAACAGCAAATTGAATAATTCTAAAAGAAAGCTAAAACGGCAGGTTGGATTATTTACTGTCACTAATATTGTGGTTGCCAACATAATTGGCGCCGGTATTTTTACAACCACTGGATATATAATGGTTTATTTGCGTAATCCCCTGTTAATGCTTATTCTTTGGATTGCTGGTGGTATAATAGCATTTTTCGGAGCTTTATCATTTGGCGAATTGGGCGCAGCGTTTCCTAAAGCAGGAGGAGAGTATTACTTTTTAATGCGTCAATTTCACCCGCTGTTGGGGTTTTTAAGCGGATGGTCATCTCTTATTGTTGGATTTTCTGCCCCAATTGCAGCATCTGCCATCGGTTCAGTAGAATATTTCTCATTAGTTTGGCCAGGCTTATTTAATAATTTACTCTCTGTAATCGGTATTAGTCCGTTGTTATTTAAGAAGTTAGTTGCTGTTTTTATAATTCTTCTATTTACATTGATCCATTCCCGTGGACTGATTTTTGGTTCCAAAATTCAAAATGTGCTCACCGTGTTAAAGGTGCTTCTCATAATCGTCATAATCATTGTTGGATTAATATTTGGTAAAGGCAGCTATGAGAACCTGTTTCATCCGGAACCCTTCAATTATTCATTCTCTGGCTGGAAATCAACAGGACTTTCGTTAATGTTAATTATGTTCGCATACAGTGGCTGGAGTTCTGCTACATATATTGGTTCCGAAATTAAATCACCAAAAAAAAATATACCACAATCTCTGCTAATTTCTACAGGAATTGTAACTGTTTTGTATATTTTACTGAACCTGTTTTTTATTTATGCAATTCCATCAAATGAAATGCAAGGGGTCCCCGAAATCGGTGGTTTGGCAGCTAAAAGCGCACTTGGAGAAACAGCTCAGGTGATAATTTCATTTTTTATTGGGTTCGCTCTTTTTTCATCGTTAAGCGCATTTATTATACTAGGCCCGCGTGTATATTACTCAATGGCAAAACATGGACATTTTTTTCGGTTTGCAGCCCAGGTACATTCAAAATATAAAGTGCCGGTGCAAGCCATTTTATTACAAAGTGTCTTTTCAATAATTTTAGTTCTATCGGGTACATTCGAACAAATCCTTGTATATATGGGATTCTCACTCGGGATTTTTCCCGTTCTGGCAGTATTTGGAGTTTTCAAATTAAGGGAAAGTAGTAAAAGTAAAGTTCAGTTATGGGGTTATCCGTATGTACAAATTATATTTATTGTTAGCGGAATTTTAATGCTATTATTTACGTATTTGGAAAAGCCGGTGGAGTCTTCCATCGCAATTCTAACTGTTCTGGCAGGGGTTCCGTTTTATTATTGGTTTAAAAGAAAATATCATCTGGGCTGATTAATCTCAATGGTCAAAATTTATGAATGGGTGAGGTGATAAATGGCCGTTATTTTCGGAAATAAATAAAAAATCCCTGCATTTTGAAAATACAGAGATTAAAAAATTCGAGGTCTCTGGCGGATTCGAACCGCCGTACACGGTTTTGCAGACCGCTGCCTAGCCACTCGGCCAAGAGACCGGTTTTTAATTTTGAATCGCAAAGCTATAAAAAAAAGCAGCTTTGGCAATATCTCATTTTAAAAGAAATCATTTTCTCAACTTCTCCCAGTTTCGATTTACATAGGTTTGCAAACGCGTTTTCTCCCACGCAGAAATGATTTCATTTTTGTTTTTTATTTTGGGGTTCTCCCCTTCGTTTAACAATTTCTTTTGCTCGTCTCCAATACTTTTAATTGCGCTCCCTTCATTCAGGTGGTTAAGATTTACGAACATGGTTTAAATGTTTAAATTTTTTTCGAATTTACGAATTAAATGTTTGAAAAGGTTGCTTAATCTTGAAGAAAACGGCAAAGTTTAAATATTTTACAACATAAAAATTTTTAGACTTTTGAATTTGTTTTTTAGCGTTTAAGTGTTACACTAACTTTTTCAATCTCACCACCCATAGGAGGATTTATTTTTGATATTTTAACGCTGCAATTTTGGATCATAGGGAATTGTAAATACAAAGAATCTAACACACGGTGAGCTACGTTTTCCAACAATCTTGACTTTATCTCCATTTCCTTATGAATAATATCATAAACCGTCTGGTAATTTAATGCATGTTTAAGCTGGTCAGATTCTGCTGCGAGTGCTGTGTCAGACTTAATTTTGATATCTACAGTAAACTTATTACCGACAATTTGTTCGGCATCAAAATGACCGTGATAAGCATAAAACTGCATTCCCTCAATTTTTATCGTACCCATCAGTTTTTTCAGCGAAATTAACAATTTGATGCTAAACGCGATAAATTGTCAGGCTGCGAAACATACTCAGAAATCATTTTTTAATTTTGCAGGAAGTGTTTTATTCGAATTATTAAAAACAGACTTGCAGGGGAACTTTAATTCATCACCTTTGATACAAGTATTAAAGCGTAAAAATTTATGGTTGAAAATAATGATGCAAATGCAGATGGTCCTAAAAAGGCAAATTTTATTCATTTACAAATCGAAGAAGATCTAAAACTTGGGAAAAACAATAATCACGTTCACACACGTTTTCCCCCGGAACCAAACGGTTATTTGCATATCGGTCATGCAAAATCAATCTGCCTTAATTTTGGCATAGCAGAAAAGTATAAAGGGAAATGTAATCTTCGTTTCGATGACACAAATCCTTCAAAAGAAGAAACCGAATATGTTGATTCAATAATGGAAGATATCCACTGGCTTGGTTTCGACTGGGAAGATCGTCTTTTTTATGCTTCCGATTTTTTTCCAAAATTGCATGATTTCGCCATAAAATTAATTTCTGAAGGCAAAGCGTATGTTGACGATCAGGATGCGGAAACTATTAGCAGCCAAAAAGGGACGCCACAAAGGCCGGGTTTTGAGAGTCCCCATCGTAATCGTTCAATTGAGGAGAATCTCGATCTTTTTAAACGAATGACAACCGGAGAATTCAATGAAGGAGATAAAGTTTTACGCGCCAAAATTAATATGGCATCGCCGAACATGCACATGCGCGATCCGATTATTTACCGGATCATGAAAGCGCATCATCATCGTACTGGCGACAAATGGTGTGTTTATCCAATGTATGATTTTGCCCACGGACAATGTGACTTTTGGGAAGGAATTACACATTCAATTTGCACACTGGAATTTGAAGTTCATCGCCCGCTATATAATTGGTTTCTAGATCAATTGCAGGAAACTGATTACCGTCCCCGGCAGATTGAATTTGCCCGGTTGAATTTAAATTATACGGTGATGAGCAAACGCAAATTACTGGAACTGGTAAAGGATAAGCACGTTAATGGATGGGATGATCCCAGGATGCCAACAATTTCCGGATTACGAAGAAGAGGTTATACTCCGGAATCAATTCGAAATTTTTCTGACAGAATTGGCGTTACAAAAGTAGATGGAGTAGTTGATGTATCGTTGCTGGAATACAGTGTGCGTGAACATTTAAATAAAACAGCGCAACGGGTTATGGGAGTAATCAATCCGTTAAAAATAGTTATTACCAATTATCCTGAAAACCAGGTTGAAGAATTGGATGCTGTAAATAATCCTGAAGATGAGTCGATGGGAATACGTAAGGTTCCGTTTACAAGAGAGATTTATATTGAACAGGACGATTTTATGGAAAACCCGCCGCGTAAATTTTTCCGGCTGAGTCCCGGAACCGAGGTTCGGTTACGTTATGCTTATTTTATTACCTGTAACGATGTTATAAAAAATGAAAATGGAGAAGTAAAAGAATTACACTGTACTTACGATCCGGCATCAAAAGGTGGAAATTCACCGGATGGAAGAAAAGTAAAAGCTACTTTGCACTGGGTTTCAGCAACAGAAGGAATAAAATCAGAAGTTCGATTATACGATCGCTTGTTTAATCACGAAAATCCGGATGGACAAAAAGATGTGGATTTTAAAACATTCCTTAATCCCGATTCACTGAAAATACAGACAGAATGTTACCTCGAACCTTTTGTGAAAAATGCAAAACCATTGGATCATTTTCAGTTTGAAAGACTTGGGTATTTTAATCTTGATCCTGATTCAACAACTGAAAAACTGGTTTTTAACCGTACTGTGCCACTTCGCGATTCGTGGTCAAAAGAACAAAATAAAGCATAAAAGCAGGAGAATATCCTGCTTTTTCTTTTTAATTCACTATAATAACTCTTTTTACCGATACATTCCCTATGTTAACCGAATGTTAAGTGCGGAGTGTGATTTGGTTATTTATTTTTGATTTGAATAACCAATAATTCATTCAAAATGGAAGACGTACCGCAACGAAGGGATAATTCAAGAATAATTCTGGCAGTAGTTTTTATTGTAATAGGAGTGTTTTGGTTACTTCGTAAAATGGGTTTCTATTTTGAATTTCCCAGGGTATTTTGGGAAAATATTTATTTTCCTTTTAGAAATTTTGTCCATACATGGGGCCATATCTTTTTCTCCTGGCCTATGATTCTGATTATTATAGGAGTAGTGTTGATGGCGGGAAAACGTTCTGCAGGTTTAATCCTTCTTGTAATCGGAGTTGTTTTTTTACTCCCCAGATTGTTCTTTCTTCCCGGAGTTTCAATTACTTTGTTATTTCCGGTTTTATTAATTGGAATAGGTGTGGCAATGGTTGCACGAATGATTTAATACGAGTTGATTTTAAAATTTGAATTGAAATTCAAAGAATATGAAAAGACATTCTTCATCGAATAAACGAATTTATTTCGGGTTATTTTTAATCGCAATCGGTAGTTTTTGGATACTCGAAAGATTAGATATTATTCCGGATTTATGGAATGATATTTTAATCTCGTGGCAAATGTTGCTTATTGCAATCGGTGTTTTTTCACTTATTGGAGGAAACCGTACTACAGGAACAGTTCTTATTGTAATAGGCGGATTTTTCCTGTTACCTGAGGTTTTTACAATCCCAGACGAATTGAGAAGGATTGGTTGGCCTATGTTGATTATAGGTATTGGAGTGGTTTTACTTATAACACATAGTCGTAGGAAAGATGAGCCACCAATACAGGAACAAAGTAAACATGGAGTGGATTATTTTGATGATTTTATAATTTTTGGAGGAAGAGAAGTGTTCATTAATTCTCAGAATTTTTACGGTGGAAAAAACACATCGATGTTTGGTGGCACCGAGTACGATTTACGGCAGGCCAGGTTATCTCCAAACGGTGCTGTAATTGATTGTGTTACTATATTTGGAGGTTGCGGATTTAAAGTACCTCCCGATTGGACGGTCAAAAATGAGGTAACGGCAGTTTTCGGTGGTTTTTCCGATAAAAGGGGAAAATCAATTAACCAAATTGTTCCCGATCCTTCCAGAACCTTAGTTATTAAAGGATTTACTGCGTTTGGCGGAATAGAAATAAAACATTTCTAAAATGGATATCCGGCACCCCTTTTTAACAAATACAAAACTTGCAATTTATTACACAGCATTTTGGATAGTTATTGCTGCAGCTTACATATTACTTCTGATTTTTAATAACGACAGAGATATTGGAAGTGCTGTTCTTGAGGTTTTTACTTTTCTTATTTCATTTGTTGTTTTTGGTTCCGCAACTTGGTATGTAATTAAATTCAGCACACTTGAAAACAACAGTGCACTTCGAATAATTACTGCCCATGCAATTGCTGCCACCGTAATAGTTTTCATCTGGATGTATTTTGGAATGGTAGTGATAAAACTGGTAAATCCCCTGGCTGAATTCAGAATGAAAAGGGGAATGGGGTACCGAATTCTTGGTGGGTATATGATGTATATTGTTTACGTGGTATTCTTTTACGCCATAAATTATTACCAGGGGTTTAAAGAAAAACTTCGTAATGAAGGAAAATTAAAGGCTTTGGTAAAAGAAGCAGAGTTACATGCCCTCAAATCACAGATTAATCCGCATTTTTTATTTAATAGTTTAAACAGTATTTCCTCACTCACAATGACGGATCCTTCAAAAGCACAGGAAATGGTCATAAATCTTTCACAGTTAATGCGCTATTCTTTAAAATATGATCAGCGTGAAAAGGTAACTTTGGAACAGGAACTTGAGAATAATAAGTTATACCTCAACATTGAAAAAGTAAGGTTTGGAGAAAAACTTAATCCGCTTTTTGACGTTGACAAAAAATGTCTAAAAGCCTCCATTCCAAACATGATTTTACAACCACTTTATGAAAATGCCATAAAATACGGAGTTTACGAAGCTACAGAACCTGTTAATGTTATTACCAGTTGCAAATGCAACGATGAGGTACTGGAAGTCACCATTAAAAATACGTATGATCCTGATGTGTTGAAAAAGAAAGGGGAAGGAATCGGGCTGCGCAATATCCGTGACCGATTGGAAATTATTTATGGAAATCCTCTTTTACTAAAAATGCAAGACAACAAAAAAGAATTTACAGTAATTTTAACCATTCCTCAAAAATAGCACCTATTATGACCGAAAAATTACGCACCATTATTGTTGAAGATGAAGAACTGGCCCGTAAACTGATGAAAACATTTCTAACGAATAACGAAAACATTGAGTTAATAGCTGAATGTGAAAACGGATTTGAAGGGGTAAAAATGATCAACGAATTGAAACCCGACCTTGTGTTTCTCGATATACAAATGCCAAAAATTACCGGTTTTGAATTACTTGAATTACTTGAGCACAAACCACAGATTATTTTTGCAACGGCTTATGACCAGTACGCGTTGAAAGCCTTTGAATTTAACGCTGCCGACTATTTATTGAAACCATACTCAAAAGAACGGCTTAATGAGGCAGTCGAAAAAGTTGTTGAACGGGTTAAAGCGGAGGGAGTTGAAAATGATGTTGCTGAAAAAGTTTCCGATTTTCCGAAAGATGAATACCTGGAAAGAGTGGTGGTTAAAGACCGGCATAAAATTCATATTATTCCGGTTGACCAGATTCGTTATATCGAGTCGATGGACGATTATGTGATGATTTATACAAAAGATAGTCGGCACATGAAACAAAAAACAATGAAATATTTTGAAAATGGTCTCGACCCTAATAGTTTTGTCCGCATACATCGCTCATATATTGTTAAAGTTGAGGAGATTAATGAGATACAGCAGTACGAAAAAGAATCATACATTGTAATTCTCCACGACAAAACAAAATTGAAAGTCAGCAAAACAGGATATAAAAACCTTAAAGAAATCCTTAACTTCTGATCATAAAGAAAGCACTGCTTTAACAGTGCTTTCTTTATTTGGTGAAGCGGTTTCTAACTGCTTTTAATAGGAGATTGAAAATCTCCACACCCTTATTTTATTCCAAATCGATATCAACCTTCCAATGTTCAGCAACGGCTTTTAATTCATCTAAGGTAAGGTAAGTTACTGCGCCATGTTTTGGCCGCTCGAAATTGGTGGCTTTCATCACACCTTCATTAAAATGACCAATATCGGTGTAGGTTTTAAAATCTTTGGTTTCGCTAAAACCCATATTATTGGGGCGGGCGCCGTAAACATCATACATTAAAACATACGTATCGGTTCCCAAACGCTGAAACACATTGGGCGCTTCGGTAGATACGGTTTCCGGATCAATTCGCCTGGTTTCCGAAACATAATCGCCGTTAATCTTATCAGAAACAGCATGCAGAACTTTAGCCCCTGCCACATAATGCATGTGGTAAGTATCTCCCAATTTGAAAATATCACCGTCAATACCATCTATTTTGGTGATCATTTTTGGTGTTGTTTCAAGCTTGGTGAAATCGTCGTTAGCGTATGAATAATAAATATTTGCATTTGCATTATTATAACGAATGGTAAAATACACCATCATTTTTTTCTCTTTCGGATCGTAAATGGTTTCAGGCGCCCACGAGCAATCAATATCTCCAAGTTCAGGAAATGCCAGATCAACCCGAAAATCGGAGTGTGTCCAATGAATTAAATCATAAGATTTCATCAGAACAAGCGCACGATTATTTCCCCATCCATATTTTTCTTGCGGGCGTTGCCACTGTGTTTCACGGTAACCTGCCCGTTGTCCGAAAATATGCAAATCGGTCATGGCAACGTAAAATGCACCGTCGGGACCACGCGTAATATGTGGGTCACGAACACCTTTTTGCTCTGCCAGAATAGTACCATCAAAAACCGGTTGTCCGTTATTTACATCGGTAAAAGTGTAACCATCTTTACTGATTGCCATGTAACCACACTGATTTTGATCTTTAAAATACACCAACACATAGCCAGCAAGATCTTTTTCATCAAATTGGTCAGCTTTCTTTGGTTTATCAAGTTTCTTTACGATTTCAATTCCGGTTGGAACTTTGGTTTCTTCTGTGGTTTGAGCATTTCCATTTACAACCAATAGTGTCGCAAAAAAAGCAATCAAAAGAGCAGATAAGTATGTTCTCATTTTTATATATGATTTTAGTTCGAATTTAGATTATATCACATAAATATAAAACAAATGTAACTCTCCCAAAAAATTCAATAGCTAATAAAATAATTAACGATTTATCCTGCTTCGTCTGTAATAGGGTTTTTCTTTTACACCAAATTTCCATGTCAGTTTGGCTCCATACATTGTGGGAGGGCCGGGAACAAAAGTCGGAACTCCAAACAAACTTCCTGTGTTTCCGGCACTGGTTACATATCGTTCATCAAGAATATTTGTTCCATAAACCGAAAGAATAATATTAGGATCAGTGAGTTCAAGTCCACCATTAATGTTTAGCGTACCGTAAGCACTCTGTTCCAGTCCGGGGGTATTGGCATCTTCAAAATATATATGCGTTTTGTAGGAATAAGATGGCGAAACAAATGCAATAATGTTTGGAGTTATGTTAACATGAGCATTGAACCCGGCTGTAAAACTTTGCTTTGGCGATAACCGGAATGAGTTCCCGGCATATTCCTGTTTTGACCCATCTGTATTTGTTGAATCGAATGCTGCATGCAACCAGGCATAATTTCCAAACAGATCCAGTTGTTTAAAAACCGCAACTTTTATATTTGCTTCTGCACCGTAGGAGGTTGCCTTTCCACCATCTTTAACAATATAATTGAACTCGCCGGTTTCAGCATCAGCGACCCAGGCGCTGGTTTGAAAGTTTTTGTATTTCTGGTAAAACCCAACAACATCAATATAAACCCGTGAAAGAATATCGGTTTTAAATCCTGCATCATAATTATTAAGGATTTCAGCATCTAAAACCTGTTCTTCACCCGTTGATGTATACTGAAGAACTTTTGGGCGTCTTCCTCGTGAGTAATTAGCAAAAATATTTGTGTTATCGTTCAGACGGTATTCCAGTCCTGCTCTCCCGGTAAATGAAATTGAATTCTTTTTAATTTCGTTATAATTTCCCGGTTTGAAAAAGAGATTAGGGGAATTTCCGGTATATGATCCCAATACTGAAGGGTCCCCGCCGGTAAATGCTGCGCTACCATTTAGTTTGTACATATCGAAAACGCCCCGGGCACCGGCTGAAATAAATATTTTATGCATCAATTCATAGGTTCCGTCAATAAACACTTCCGCAGAACGATTAGTTGCAGAGTTATAATTTTCTTCCTGGTGGTTTGCAGGCAGAGGGATATAAATAGTAGTATCAAGTTCAGGAATATAGTTTGGTATTGCAGAAATAGTTACAGGTTGTCCGTTAGCATCAACAAGATTACTATTGTCTGGGCTAAAAAGGTGAATCATATTTTGTTCATTGGGCGAAAACCAGTAAGTCTGGTTGGCTTTTTCGTGCCAGTAACTTGCTCCGAATGTTCCGTTCAAACGACTGTTTTGAGAGAAATTGTACCTTGCTTCGCCGTAGTACTGATCGGCGTTACTATGTTCTGCCATGTCGATTGCAGCTGCTGCAGTTCCGTCTCCATCCCAACGTGCTGAAGCGTTGCTTGTCCGGTACGATCCAATAACCGTCAAATAATTATGCTCACTTACAAAATATTTATAGTTTAAGGTAACATCAAAGAAATCTTTTCCTGTACCCAGATTTTTACCTTGCTCCAATGAAGCTACACCACCAAAAATATCGGTTACTCCGTTGGTATTCGGGAACATTTTGCTCATAAAAGCTATTCCCGGCGTGTCATCTTTTTGGTAGTTAACAACAAGATCGAGTTTATGATTAAATGCAGGAAGAAAGCGAACTGAGAATCTGCCTGCCACGGTGTTTTTCCCGTTAAGGGTTCCACCAAAAGTGTTTTTTACATAGCCATCGCGGGCACTGTAAATTCCGGCAGCGCGAATAAATAACATGTCTTTAATTAATGCTGCATTTACTGCTCCGCGTGCTTCCTTTTCAGCATAATTTCCTGCTCCGGCTGTAATATATCCACCGGTTTTATTATCAGGTTTCTTGCTGATAAAATGTACTGCACCGGCTTGTGCCCCTCTTCCAAAAAGGGTATTTTGCGGTCCTCTTAACACTTCTACCTGTTCCATATCGAAAAGTTCAACTGAAGCAGAACTGGCCCTGTTTATGGGCACATTATTATAATAAACCGAAATACGTGGCTGCGCGCTCGGACTTACTTCATCGCTTGTTAATCCGCGAATAACAAAAGTTGGCCGGTTGGCGCCTTGCTCTCTAATATAAAACCCAGGAACAAATTCACTCATAAAACTTAGGTCAGTGATATTAGATTTCTCAATAGTTGAAGCACTTATAGCAGTGATGGCTTCCGGTACATCAAGTAGTTGTTGTTCTCTTTTTTGTGCTGTAACAGTTACTGGGTCAAGATGAACGTTACGCTGATCGAGTGTCATTTTAAAGTAATTTTCGCCCTGAACAAGTTCATAGTCAATGGTTTTTGTTTCATAGCCAATATGGGATATTCTTACCCTGGCTTTTCCAGTCTGAAGATTTTGGATTAGGAACTCACCGTTTGCATTTGAGTTTACTCCTTTTGAAGTTCCGTCGATAGAAACACTGGCTCCGGCAATAGGATTATCATTGGCATCGTAGATTTCACCCCGTAAAAATACAGGAGGTAAAGTTTGAATCGATTGTTCGATGTCACGGTATTTACGTTTTACCTTATCCCGTCTTTTTACTTGCCCGTAGGAAGTGGAAAAAATAACAAACAGTAAAAAAATGCTTAAAATAGATCTCATGCTAAATCGTTTTCTGATTGTGAACAGCGAAATAACGAAAAAATTGGAAAAACCTTATGTGGATTGTAAGGAGATTTGACATTAGACTAATGTATATCTTTTCGTAAAGATGAATTAGTGTTTAACAGAGTAGACAGGTAAGTGCAGCCAAATTGCGAGTTCATCGAGACTATTTTGAGCCTTTTCCATGTTTTTGCATCTTTTCAAAGCAAGTGAAGGTTTTTTTGATTGATCGACCAAAAAAATCTTGTAATCTCTTTCAACAGATATGTTTTGTCTGTTCGACCGACTGTACATTGAATAAACTTTGTTCATTGGCACCAGCGTCAACCCAATATACTTTTCAAGTGATTTCCAACTACCGGTTTTTATTATGCCAAACCAGCAATTGTATGATTTAATGGTTTTTTTGTCAGTGTCGATTATTATACCTGAATAACTAAAAAATAAAAACAGTGAAATTAATATTCCTGCGATACCAAGTCCCCAAATTGAAACAAATAACATGGAAACTCCAATAACCAAAAGAGTAACCCCCAAAAAGATGGTTGGTCCTTCGAGTGTTTTTTCGATTTTATTGTCTATGATCAATCGTTAAAGTTTTAGAGATCGATTTTTGTCAATATTACGAATTTAATGTATTTGAGTTCCATTACAACAGTTAATTTATTCCAGATATAAATTGCGTTTTTTAATATAACTGTGCCAAAATATATAGGTTGCGACGGTTCGATATGGCGAAAATTTTTTCATTAATAATGCGATTTCTTCTTTCGATGTTTGAGGAGGAACAAGATCAAGTTCGAAAACCGATTTAATGGTTGCGAGATCGCCGGATGGAAAAATATCTTCGAAATTGAGGCTCATCATCAGGTATATATCTATTGTCCAGTTTCCGATACCCTTGATTTGGATCAATCGATCGCGAATTTCTTTTTCGCTTAAAGTATTTAATTCATTAAGGTTCAGATTCCCGCTTATAATTTCGTTGGCTAATATTTTTACATATTTTGCCTTTTGTCGACTAAAATAACAGGCACGTAATTCTTCATCAGAAAGTATCACAAGCTTTTCGGGTGTAACCGATCCATTTCTTTCAGTCAGTTTATTAAAAGCAGCTTTTGCAGATGCCAACGAAACCTGTTGTTCCAGGATTGTGAGTACTAAAGTTGCAAAATCAGGGTTGCGGTGCCAGAATGGGGGATAATCATATTTTAGGATTACAGCTTTTAATTTTGGTTCAATCTCACTACAAAAGTCGCACAGCCGCTTGAATTCACTTTCGTTTAAAATTTTCATTACGGGCTTAAATTAATGGCTAAGAAATAAATCAGGCTAAAATTGCGCAATAAAAATAAAAAAAGGGGGAACTAAACGTTCCCCCTAGAAGGCAATACCGAATTAAATAAATTAAATTTCAAAGAAAATGATCTTCTGCCTTCTGCTTTAAGAAAACGACCATTAAGTTTTTTTATTATTCATTATTCAGATTTTTGCTTGCAAGGTTAAAGATCAATACTAATAAATGACGGATTAAACAAAATTGGTATCTTTGCGGCTTTAAAATCCGAACCATATTCAAAAGGAAAAATGGAATATAATTTTGCAGCAATTGAGCCCAAATGGCAGAAGTACTGGGAAGAACATAAAACTTTCAAAACCATTGACGATTTTTCAAAACCGAAATATTATGTTCTCGGTATGTTCCCATATCCGTCAGGTGCAGGATTACATGTTGGGCATCCGGAAGGTTACACAGCAACTGATATTGTAAGTCGATATAAGAGAATGAAAGGCTTCAATGTGCTTCACCCGATGGGTTATGATGCATTTGGACTTCCGGCAGAACAATATGCTATTCAAACGGGAACACATCCGGCTATAACAACGCAAAAGAACTGCGATAATTTCCGTCGTCAGATAAAAGCCATTGGGTTGAGTTACGACTGGGACCGTGAGATCAACACTACAGATCCAAAGTACTTCAAGTGGACACAATGGATTTTCAAACAGTTATACAATACATGGTTCGATGAAAAGCTTCAAAGAGGCAGACCAATTTCTGAACTGGTGATCCCTGAAGAAATCAAAAACGAAGGAAGGGAAGCCATTGATAAATTTATGAATGAAAAGCGTCTTGCCTATTACGATAATGCGCAGGTTTGGTGGTGTGAATCGTGTAAAACGGTTTGTGCGAACGAAGAAGTTCTTGCAGACGGATCACATGAAAAATGCGGAACACAAGTTGTGCGGAAATACCTGAAACAATGGTTGCTTCGTATTCCTCACTATGCTGAACGGTTGTTGGCAGGACTTGAAAATATTGACTGGCCGGCTGGTGTAAAAGATATGCAACGTAACTGGATTGGAAAATCAACCGGCGCTGAAGTAGATTTTAAGGTGGATGGATTAAATGAAAAACTTCGTGTTTATACTACCCGTCCCGATACATTATTTGGCGCAACTTACATGGTAATTGCACCTGAACATCCAATGGTTGACAAGATAGTTCCGATAGATAAGAAATCGGAAGTCGATGCCTATTTAAAGGCCGCAGCGCTTAAATCTGATCTGGACAGAACCGATCTGGCAAAAGTTAAAACCGGAGTTTTTACAGGTCGTCATGCAATCAATCCGGTTAATAATCAGCCAATACCAATTTGGGTGGCCGACTATGTTTTAATGGGTTACGGAACAGGAGCAATTATGGCGGTTCCGGCGCATGATACCCGCGACTTTGAGTTTGCAAAAACGTTCAATATCCCAGTGATTTGTATTCTTGATCCAGAATCGGCTGAAAACCGTGATGAAGTTTTAAAAGGTGATGCATGCTGGACAGAAGACGGAAAATACATTAATTCGGCAAGTGCGGAAACCGGACTTAATATTAATGGCTTAAATAAAGAAGCAGGAATCCAAAAAACAGTTGATTGGTTAAAGTTGAATGGAATTGGCAAGGCAACCGTAAATTATAAGCTTCGGGACTGGTTGTTTAGTCGCCAGCGTTATTGGGGCGAGCCTTTTCCGGTTATTCACTGGGAAGATGGTGAAGTTACTTTGGTGGAAGACGAAAATCTGCCGTTACAATTGCCCGAAATGGAGGAATACAAACCCAGTGAAACAGGTGAATCTCCGTTGGCAAATGCGACCGACTGGTTAAACGTGGTTGATAAAAACGGACGGAAAGGCCGTCGTGAAACGAATACGATGCCACAGTGGGCAGGCTCTTGCTGGTACTATCTTCGCTACATCGATCCTCACAATGAAGAAAGCATTTTCGATGTAAAAAAAGAGCAATACTGGATGCCGGTTGACTTATATATTGGTGGAGCAGAACATGCAGTTTTACATTTGCTTTACTCGCGTTTCTGGCACAAAGTTTTGTTTGATTTGGGGATTGTTTCTACCAACGAACCATTTCAAAAGCTGTTTAACCAGGGAATGATTTTGGCGTTTGCTTACGAAACAAAAACAGGCGCTAAAGTTTCATCAGATTTGGTCGAAGAAAAGAACAGTAAATATTTTCATGCTGAAACCGGGGAAGAACTGCGACAGATTGTTGCAAAAATGTCGAAATCACTGAAAAATGTAATTAATCCTGATGATGTAATTTCAAATTACGGTGCCGATTCGCTGCGGTTATATGAAATGTTTATGGGGCCGCTGGATGAGCGCAAACCGTGGGCTGAAAACGGTGTAAAAGGTGTATTTAATTTCCTGAACAGGGTATATCGTTTTTTTGCTGATTTGAATAATATTATCGATGGGGATGAGGATAAGGAAGTTGCAAAGTTGCTGCATCAAACCATACAAAAAGTGGAATTTGACATTGAACACCTGAAATTTAATACAGGAATTTCAGCTTTGATGGTTTTTAATAACCTGGCAATTAAGAAAGGAAAAGTAACTAAAACTACAGCTGAAACCTTTGCAAAAATATTATCACCGTATGCACCGCACCTTGGTGAAGAATTATGGCAATTGTACAGTAATGCAGAAACTTTAGCTTACGAACCCTGGCCTGAGGTGGATGAAATTCTTTTACAGGAAGATACTATTGAATACCCGGTTTCCTTTAATGGAAAAATGAGGTTTTTGATTGAACTTCCGGCAGATACTACTCAGCCTAATGCCGAAAAAGCAGTTTTGGCAGATGAGCGATCTCAAAAATGGGTTGAAGGTAAAACAGTTCGGAAATTTATTTTTGTTCCGAAAAAGATTATTAATGTGGTAATCGCATGACTTTTAAGACTTGATTAAATAATAAGTTATAAAAAGGAGTATAAAAAGGATGGTAATATTACCATCCTTTTTTTGTGACTGGCTGGGTAATCTTTTCTATAATCAATATTTTAAAGCTGGTTTTGTATGTTGACATATTCACTTATGATATTTCCCAATTATCTGAATGAGTGTTTATTATTTTAATAAAAAATCTTTCAAAATTGTTGCTTTCATATTGTGTTATTTAAATAGATTCTTCATAACTTTATATCATACAAAAAGATCGATAATTCGTTAATTAGGATGAATTATTTAGTGATTTTAAATTTAAATGTGTATATGGGTTTTCTCAAAACAGAATAACATAATTCCTTTTTGATTTAAAAGATTTCAGAAATAATAATTAAAATGTTCATGCTATGAAAGTTAAAAATTTACTTTTTACGGTAATCCTTGTTTTTGGATTTCTGTTTGCAAATTCACAAGTTGTTTCAAAAGGTGACAAGATATTGAACCTTGGACTTGGTCTCGGTACTAATTACTATTCAGGAAATGCATATAGCAGTACTTTTCCTCCATTGTCAGCATCATTAGAGGTAGTTTTAAACGACGATTTATTTGGAGATGGGAAAGGTGCCCTTGGAGTAGGCGGTTACGCAGGATTTTTCGGGTACAAATACAACTATCATTATACTGATTATCGTTATGAATGGAAGTATTCCAATTTTGTTTTAGGTCCGCGTGGTTATGTGCATTATAACTTTCTTGAAAATTTGGATACTTATACCGGAATATTAATCGGATATAACATTGTTTCTTGGACTGGTGGCGGTGATAATGTTATGGGTTATACAGCTGCAGGTAGTGGATTAGCCTGGTCGTGGTTTGTTGGTGGCAGATATTACTTTCAGGATAACCTGGCAGCAATGCTGGAGTTAGGATATGGAATCTCATATCTGAATGTTGGTGTAGCAATCAAATTTTAAATGTCTTGAAATAAATAACTGATAATATTTGATTTTCTACTTTCAGACCACACTTTTAAAAAGTGAAATCAAAAAAAGAAATTAAGAAAAGGGGATACAATTACAGTGTCCCCTTTAATATTAGAAATTCCTTTCAAACCTCCATTTTAAATCTCTGTTAATTTACTGTTTACCTGATAAACCTCACAAATTATATGTAAAACGGTTTATTCTTTTGCGTCCGATTTACCAAAATGATGTAATTTGCAATGGTTTTGATTACCTGGTTTATGAAACAGAAATATGCGAATGCAGTTAAGGATTACGTGATTATCACTTTCGGGCTGCTTTTATTTGTAGTTGGGTGGGTTTTATTTCTTATACCCGCTGAAATTACCGGGGGTGGAGTAAGCGGTGTTGCTGCCGTTGTCTATTTCGCGACAAAAATCCCGGTCAGTATAACGTTCCTTGCTATTAATGTCGTTTTGGTGTTGATAGCCATCAAAATTCTTGGTGCAAGTTTCGGGGTGAAAACCATTTACAGCATTGGCGTGCTTACGGTTTTCTTCGCAGTTTTTCAAAATGTGCTGAAAGAACCACTGGTAAATGATAACTTTCTTTCGGCAATATTAGGTGGAATGTCAGGCGGAATAGGCCTTGGAATTGTTTTTTCACGCGGCGGAAGTACTGGTGGCACAGATATTTTTGCCATGATTGTGAATAAGTACCGGAACATCAGCCCTGGGAAAGTTATTATGTTATGCGACGTAGTAATTATTGCTTCATCCTATTTTATTTTTCAATCGCCGGCAAAACTGGTCTATGGTTATGTTTCAATGTGGGTAGTATCTTATTCTCTCGATTCATTTTTAAGTGGCGCAAATCGTTCGGCGCAAATGTTTATTTTTTCCAAAAAATACGAAGAAATTGCAAACTTCATTAATAATGAGGCAATTAGAGGAGTTACAATTTTAAATGGCGTGGGTTGGTACACCAAAGAAGATACGAAAGTGGTTATGTCGGTTGTAAGGAAAAGAGAAACAAGTGCCATCTTCAGAAAAATTAAGGAAATTGATCCTGAAGCATTTATATCGATGGGCAGTGTGATGGGGGTTTATGGACAAGGTTTCGAAAAACTGAAATTATAATCTCCAACTTCAATCTTTAGTTTTTGGTTAAGTAATAAGGATCGTTATTTTTGTTACCGAAGAAGTAAACAACAAATTTCATTTTTTGAAGTTTTATTTGAAACAGAGGTAGGATGGAGCGGATAATTAAGACTAACTGGAAACTTATCATTTTAATTTTTGTATTAATTGGTTTGAATGCATGTATACATACAAAAAGTAAACAGACAGAAGAAGATACTTTTGTACCTGCTGAAGAAAAATTACCCCCTCCCGTTTTGGCCTATGGAATTCCAGTCGACTCATTTGAGATTGAACCCGGAATGGTAAAAAATAATCAATATCTCAGTCAAATATTAAATTCAAAAGGAGTTAGCCTGAGTGATATTGACCAAATTGCAAAAAACTCCAGGTCGCTGTTTGACGTTCGCAAAATTCAAAGTGGGAAAAACTATTCTTTCTTTTTTACCCCAGATTCGTTGCGTCAGCCAAAATATTTTGTTTATGAAGATTCGCCGGTGAAATATTTTGTCTATGAACTATTTGATAGCTTAAAGGTCTACGAAGGTGAAAAGGAAGTTGAGATAAAGAAACGTGTGGCCAATGGAATCATCGAAACCTCATTGTGGAATACGATGGTTGATAATGGGTTGGATCCGATGTTGGCGCTCGATCTTAATGATATTTACCAGTGGACAATTGATTTCTTTGCGATACAAAAAGGTGATCGGTTCAAGGTTGTTTTTGATGAAAAATATGTTGACTCTACCTATATTGGAATAGGCGATATTTATGCGGCTGAGTTTGATACTTATAATGAACCAGTTTACGCTTTTAGATTTGTACAAAACGATTCTGTCGGTTATTTCGATGAAAAAGGGCTAAATCTGCAAAAACAATTTTTAAAAGCACCGCTGAAATATTCGCGGATTAGTTCACGGTTTTCTAACGGACGTATGCATCCGGTGTTAAGAATAGTAAGGGCACATCATGGAGTGGATTATGCTGCACCAAAAGGAACTCCGGTAATGAGCATCGGCGATGGAATTGTAACCGCAAAAGGCTATCAGGCAGCCGGAGGAGGAAATTATTTGAAAATCAAACACAACTCGGTTTATTCAACAACATATATGCACCTTTCCGGATTTGCAAAAGGAATGGCTCCTGGTGTGCGCATAAGACAAGGACAGTTGATCGGTTATGTTGGGGCAACCGGATTGGCAACCGGGCCGCATCTTGATTTTAGGGTTTATAAAAACGGAACCGCCGTTGATCCATTGAAAGTAAAATCGCCACCGGCAAACCCGGTAAAACCTGAATATATGGTGCGTTATACAGCTTGGAAAGATTCGTTATTAAACGAATTGAATAAGGTTCCATTTAATGCAAAAATGATAGCGGGAGTTCCGTAGATCGGTTTTTATTCCTTACAAAAAAGTAATTTGAATAAACTCAAACAGCTTTCTAAAAAACTGCTTAATACAAAATCTTACTTGTTAACTGTAAATCCAATAAATAAATAATAGGGTTAGAATTAAAAGGCTGATCATGATAGCGATAACATTTCCTTTTCCTGTTTGATCATTTGATTTTGCCATAACCTATCGTTTAAATTATGACGCATTTTGCTCGCAAAGTAACTTAGAAATGAAGCTTTTATTTAACCCTGGGTTGGTTGCAGAGAATCAGATTTTTTTCCAGTTTAATAATTCACCCGAGGAGTTTAGCAATAAAAGGGTCCGGTTGAGTTTTTTGTCACGAACAATAATTTCATACATCACATCACCATTATGATGAATTGCTATTACATTCATTATTTCGCCATGAATATCTTCTGATGAACGCAGTTGTTCAGGAAGTTCTGTAGGATTCAGGTTTATTTTATATTCAACGATACCTTTCGATTCGGAAATTTTTGCAATGTATTCTACTCCGTCCAAATAAAAAACAGATTCAAATAAGCCATCCTTGAATTCCCATTCAATGTTAAAAGCTTCAGGGAATTTGGTAGTAAGAAACTTCTGCACCGATTCAGGAATCGTTTTTGGTGCAGTATTAAATATCTTTTTAAAAAAATCATTCATTGTTTTAGTTCATCAAAATAGTTTTCCGTTTTAATTTTCATTTCATCTGTTTAAAATTATTTATTTTCTATGGTAACAGATGTAACTCCCATGAAATTGTAATCATGCCTTTTTGTGTTAAGATCTTTATCATGTTCGTTTCATGTATTTTTGACGTGAGTACGTTTAATAAGTAACATTAAAAATCACTCGTCTCCAAATTTTTCAAAATAGAGATAGATCACCCTCGATCTGGCCCGTTTTAGCCGCATCTTAACTGCATCTTCACTAATCGATAAACTTGAGGCTATATCTTTCAATGAAAGTGAGTCCTGATATTTCATAAGAAGAATGGCTTTTTCTTCAGGGTGAATTAATTCGAAAATCTGCATCAGGTTCTCGTAATTAATTTCCGACTTATCCGCATCTGTTTCATCAATAATCTCCGGAATTTCATTTTCCTGGTTCCAATTGGGGTAGTGCAATTGTTTTTTCTTTCTCAGAAAATCGATGATTGTGTTATAAGAAATTGAATAAAGCCATGATGAAAATGTAGATCTTCCCTGAAATCCATTCAATTTTTCGAAAACTTTACTAAAAATGTCGTTAGCAAATTCTTCCGCATGGGCGTTGTTTTTTAAAAAGCTGTAACATTTATTTTTAACCCGTTTAAAATAACGCTTGTAAATAATCTCAAAAAGTTCAGTCCTATGTTCATGAATAATTTCATGAATAATTTGTTCGTCAGTTAAATGATTGAATGCAAGACCTTTCATAAAGAAAACACAAACAGTTCAATTAAATATTGGTCGAAATTACATTTTTTTTTCATGCGGTTAGTTACTTCAATAAATCCGTCCGTCAAAATAGGTGAATGATTTAAATTATAGAGATCAGAATCATTCAAAAAAACTAAAAGTTGAAACTATAAATGGTTAGAAAATTATGAAAAAGTATTTTGTTTTTATGGCAGTTATTGCCGCAGCAGTTTTGTTTAGTAGTTGTGCCAAAGTTCCTAAGGCTGAACTTGATGCAGCAAATGCTTCCCTGGAACAGGCAAAAGCAGCCCAGGCAGATATTTATCTGGAATCTGATTATCAGGCATTGCAGGATTCATTAAGTGCAGCTAATACTATTATCCAGGAGCAGAAATCAAAAATGTTTGGTAATTATAAAGCAGCAAAACAAAAATTGGCGAATGTATCGGCTGAAGCTACCGACCTTGCGTCTAAAGCTCAGGTGAGAAAAGACGAAATTAAAAATGAAGTTATTGCCGCACAGGGCGAAATTGCCACACTGATGGAAGAAAATAACAAATTGGTTGGAATGGCTCCAAAAGGTAAAGAAGGAAAAGAAGCTATTGAAGCCATTAAAAGTGATTTGGCAGCAATAAACACCTCATCAGAAGAAATCAACACTTTACTTTCAAGTGACCAGATTATGGCTGCTCAAACCAAAGCTAATGCAGCCAAACAAAAAGCCACCGATATCAACAACGAATTGAAAACGGTGATGGAAAAATACGCACGTAAATAGTATAAAAAGGGGAGTTTATCAAATGTGGAAAGATGCCGGGGTAAATAGCTCCGGCATTTTAATTCTGTGGGATGAAAAGCAAAAAGATTGTCAGGTGGTTTTTGATTGTTTTAATTAGCATTCTGGTTGGATTTACAGGATATTCAGTATTCAGATTAACTACTGAAAAATTGCCAACCGATGAAATAAATATGGCGAGAGAATCGTTGGCTCGAGCTAAAAAAACCGGCGCTGCAAATTATGCGATGGAAAGATTAAATGAGGCTGAAAGAATATATGAAGCGGCCATGCAGGAGTGGGAACTTCAAAACAACCGGTTTTTTTGGTTTCGCGATTTTTCAAAAGCTCGTGAACTGGCAAAAAAATCATTGGCGTTAAGTTCCGAAGCAAAAGAGCAGACAGTACTTGAGAAGAATAAAATAGGCCAACAACTAAAAACTGCGATAACTGACGCAGAAAGAACAATAGGGAAATTCGAATCTTCATTTAAAAATTTGCCACTGGAACGAAAAACTTTTGATACATACAACCAGGGGAAAATGGAATACCTGGAAGCAAAAAACGAACTCAAGAAAAATAATTTGGTAAAAGCTTCAGTTTTAATTGAACATGCAAACCAAAAATTATCGCTGGCAGAAGAATCAGCTCATCGGAAAGTTGAAAATTTTTACAAAAATTATCCTGACTGGATAAAAAATTTGCGGTTAGCAGATCAGCTATCAAAAAAGGGCCAGCTTGTTATTCTGGTTAATAAAATGGACTCGAAATGTTCATTGTTAAAATCAGGAAAAACAGTTAAGGTTTTTGGAGCAGAATTGGGTTCTAACTGGATGGTTGATAAGGTAATGAAAGGCGACCGGTCAACTCCGGAAGGTGTTTATAAAATAACAGAAAAGAAAAAAGGCTTCAAAACAAAATATCATAAAGCTCTGCTGATAAATTATCCTAATGATGAGGATGCAGCACGTTTTGATACCTTAAAAAAAAGTGGGGCGATCCCACGTTCAGCTCAAATTGGGGGACTTATTGAAATTCATGGTGATGGAGGGAAAGGCATTCATTGGACAGACGGATGTATTGCACTGCAAAATAATGAAATTGACCAGTTGTACGATTTATGTCCAACGGGAACTCCGGTAATTATAATAGGATCAGATAAAACGCTTCAGGAATATTTGGCAGAATGAAATTAATATTTGAAAAATTAAGATGGTTTGTATTTAGCCTGATTGTGTTGCTAGGGTTGACACTTTTTGTAAGTGGCTATTTGTTTTGGATACCGTCACTTGGGGAAAAACATTTTTACTCAAAAATTTCGCAGGTTCAGGTAATTGATACGGTAGTCGTGTCATCAAAAGACATATCAAAACTGAAGCGCGATGTTGAAATATTAAAGCAGAAGATTGATCGGCTCACCCCGGGGAGTTCATTTTTAATAATAAATACTTCAGATAATATTTTCCGACTCTATAAAAATAACAAGCTGATTCGAACAGGGAAATGTTCGACCGGAAGTTTTATTCAACTTGAGGTTGACAGTATAAAAAGTTGGACCTTTGAAACTCCTAAAGGAGCACTTACAGTTAAAGGGAAAATTACCAATCCAATTTGGAAGAAACCTGACTGGGCATTTATTGAAGAAGGGTTACCGGTTCCGCCACCAAATGATCCTTCAAGATTCGAACGTAACGTTTTGGGAGACTATGCACTAAGTCTTGGCAATGGCTATCTTATTCACGGAACACTGTATCAACGATTATTAGGAATGCCCGTTACGCATGGCTGTGTAAGATTAAATGATGATGATCTGGAAGTTGTTTACCACACGATGCAAATAGGCTCTAAAGTTTTTATTTACTAAACTATCCATGAAAGAATTTTTCAATAAAAATAAAAAGCTGGTTTACGGAATTATTTCAGTCTGGACATTTTTAATTTTGTTGTTTTTTGTGATGCTAATTGTATCCCGGGTGCAGGTGGATAGATTTGCTGATAGTTTTTTAAAAACAGATGATAATAAAAATATTTTGTCCGGCTGGAATGATAAAGAAATACGGAATCTCTATAAGGAAAAATGGTGGCTTGAACAACAATTGGCATTGGCAAAATCGGATTCATTTGGTTTAGCAATCAACTTAAAAGATAGTATCGTACAGGTTCAGTTGAATGGTACCGTTTTATTCCAGTCAAAAATACTGATACAAAAACCTGAACATTCTTTATCTCAGATGAATGAAAAAGTTTATCGCGATTTGTTAGCTGAAATTTCAAAAACAGACAGCAATAATGCGAATATTCCTAAAAAACCAATAAAAAAAGTGACAGCTCCAAAGGTAGGAAGCGAAGTCCCGGAAACAAAAATGGATACATTGAAGGAAAGCCGGTTGTATTGGCATTTTATTACAAATAAGGGGGTTGAAGTCATCATTAACGGGGTTCAGCAAAACCAGGATTCAACTTATTCAAAAATTCCGGTTGCAAAGGATATTATGTCTTTCCGAATTGGTGATGGATTAGAACAACCTTCCCAACCAATAACCACCGCACTCGTATTTTTATGGCTTAACGATCAGGATGCAAAAGCAATTTATCGTGCTCTCCCGGAAAATACAAGAGTGATTTTTAGAGACTAATTATTTTTTGTCTGCATACTCCTTCATTACCTGGTTTTCCCAGGGCAACATTGAAAATATTAGAATTACCGAAACCATGGCAGGAATAGCAATAATTATGATAACAACCCTCAGGTTTAACAGGCTGTTCTACAAATGCTGAAATCTATCAGTTTGAGTAATTATTAAGCCTAAGATGGTAAGTGCTTCCAGATACTGATGAATATTGATTTTTCTATTTATATTGAAATCGATACTAGAAAATAAAAGCAAAAATCTTTTCGAAATTACCAGTTGGTATAAATCAAGCTCAGAAAATTAAAATGAAAAGTATCGCAATTCGCACTACAAATCTTTTTTGTGAATCAATTCATATCATAAATACCTGATTTTTTTTAATTTTATAGAATAAATCATTAATTAATGGACCCAAAAAAATCGTTACTTATTTATGTTGTAGAAGATAATCAGTTATACAACAAAATGGTTTGTGAATATTTGAATAAAGAAAATTATTTGAAAGTTAAGTCATTTGAGTCTGGGAAAGAGTGTATGGAAACTGTGAAGAATGGCGAAAAACCAGATATAATTATTCAGGATTATTCTTTGCGGGATGTAACTGGAATTGATGTATTGAAAGCGGTCAAAAAATACAATAAAAACACAGAGTTTGTTTTTTTAACATCAAACGAAAGTATGGAAGTTGCTGTAAATTCAATAAAATATGGTGCGTATGATTACATTGTGAAGGATAATGATATTGCCTTTAAAAAAGTTGGATATAATATCAATAAAATATCCAAATTGATTTTTATGAGGAAAAGAAACAGAAGCATAAATACGTTCATGATTATTACTATAGTGATACTTGCAATTATTGTTTTCTTAGGTTTTTTACAAATAAAATTTAAGATTTTTGGAGTATTTTAAATTCAATAAAATTCGTTATTCACTTATAACGGCTACTAAATTTTAAAGGAGGCCGTTTTTTTAGCTTATTAACCAAACTAAATTATTCCAATTGATAAACCACCATCCCCGTTGATAATATTTTGTAATTTTGTTAAAAACTGAGTTGGATGAAACTATTTACAACAAAACAAATAGCCGATTTAGATAGATATACCATTGAAAAAGAGCCCATTGATGATATAAATCTCATGGAGCGTGCAGCATTGCAGATTACAAACTGGATTATTAAGCGATATTCATCAGAACAGAAAATAGCGTTTTTTGCAGGGCCGGGAAATAATGGGGGAGATGCATTAGCAATTGCGCGTCAACTGGCCGAATTCGATTACCAATGTGAAGTTTATCTGCTTGATTTTGGTAAAGAACTTAAAGGATCTCCATCAATTAACCGGGAAAGGCTGGAAAAGCAAAATAAAGTAAATCTTGCGCATATTAAAGTTGAAAGCGACTTTCCTAAAATCAATGCTAGTGATATTATAATTGATGGATTGTTTGGTTCCGGCTTGAGCCGGCCTCTTGAAGGATTTCCGGCAGAAATTGTAAAAAAAATCAACCAGCTTGAAAATACTGTTGTCGCTATTGATATTCCAAGTGGATTAATGGGAGAAGATAATTCAGAAAATATTCAGAATAATATTATAAAAGCGGATTTCACACTTACTTTTCAATTTCCAAAAATTAGTTTTCTTTTTGCTGAAAATGAAATCTACACAGGGAAATGGGAAGTCTTCCCAATTGGTCTTCATCCCGAAGGAATTAAAAATACACCCTCAGATTTTATTTTAACTGAACAGTCGGATGTTATAGATTTAATTCCCGAACGAACAAAGTTTTCACATAAAGGGACTTTTGGTCACGCACTGCTCATTGCAGGGAGTTATGGAAAAATGGGAGCCGCTGTTCTTGCATCGCGGGCTTGTCTTCGTTCCGGTGTCGGTCTGTTAACTACTCACATACCACGGCTTGGATATTCAATTTTACAAACAGCAATTCCTGAAGCAATGGCAAGTGTCGATCAGCATGATTCTATGTTTACTGAATTTCCTGATCTTGAACCTTTTTCCGCAGTTGGCATCGGGCCCGGATTAAATAAAAAACTGAATTCAAAAAAGGCATTATTTGAATTAATTGAAAAAGTTTCAGTTCCGCTGGTAATTGACGCCGACGGACTAAATATTCTTTCTGAAAATAAAGAGTGGCTGGAAAAACTTCCTGAAAATTCGATTCTTACGCCTCATCCCGGAGAATTTCGCCGGTTAGCAGGAGAAGCTAAAAACGGTCACCAGCGTCTTCAGCAACAAATTACTTTCTCTAAAAAGTACAAGGTGATTTTAGTTGTAAAAGGTGCATTTACAACCGTTACCACACCTGAAGGGAAAATTTATTTTAATTCTACCGGGAATCCGGGAATGGCGACTGCTGGCAGTGGTGATGTGCTTACAGGTATTATTCTTGGCTTACTTGCTCAAAGAATTTCACCGGAAAATGCAGCAGTTTTGGGTGTTTATGTACATGGTCTTGCCGGCGATTTGGCGACCATTCAAACTTCTGAAATATCAATGATTGCAGGAGACATTGTTCGATTTTTGGGTCGGGCATTTAAAAAAATAAATTCCACTGTAACGAAATAATTTTCCTAATTTTGAGTCTTTACTAAAAACAGTTTAAACGATGAAATATATAGCAATTGTTATCGCCATACTATTTGTAATTCCGGTTTACGGACAGCGAAAAAAGAAAGACGATGAGGGAATAACAACAACCCCGGTATATTTGGAGGGAGTGGTATATACTCTTCCAAGAACTGTAATTCGGGTAAATGTTTCGGCTGTAAAAGAGACATTCCAGCCGGGACCGTATTGCGATTATGCAGAACAAATGCTTGGAATTAAAAATGTAAGAAAGAAAGCGGAAACAAGATGGATTGTTAACGATATTAATATTGAAACTTATTCGGAACCAGATCCAGATCAGGTACATAAAGCCATGGGAGATGCGGCATCTTTATTAAATTTGTCTGAAAACGGTTGCCTGGCCGGAATAAATACTGCAATAAAAAATGAAATTCGGGAAAAAGTAAAAACTAATCTGGTAGGACAAAAAAATACTTTTAATCAAAGCAGTAAGTTTTCAAATTTTACTGACACACCATTTTATACCCCTGGAGATTCCACTAATAATTTTCGCCCTGTCCGCGTAAACGATGAACAAAAAATGGCTGAAGCTGTAAAACGGGTGCTGGACAGTAGAAGATACCAGTATGATATTGCAACAGGAATGATGGATGAGTTTCCTCCGGATGGTGAAGCGTACAAAGTCAGCTTGAAAGAATTGAAGAAAACAGAAGAGGATTACCTGAGCTTATTTATTGGTAAATCAGATTACCAGGAAGGAATGTACAGTTTTGACTATGTACCAGGAAAAACTCCCGGGAAAGCGGAGGTTATTTTTAGGATTTCAGAAGAGAACGGTATTGTTCTGCCGAGTGATCTCTCGGGGAAACCGGTAATGATTGAATTTGAAACCGATAAAAACCTGGCTCAGAAATATGCTGACGGTGCTAAGTCAGATAATCCGAATGCAGGAGAAAGCGGAGTTTATTATCGCATGCCAGGACAGGCAACAATAAAAATTATTAATGATTTGAGCGTTGTGGCCACTGCAAGAGCAACAATTGCTCAGTTTGGAGAAATTGCCCCCGTTCCCGAGGATTTTCTTTATGGTGACTATTCCTTGCAATTCTATCCTGAAACTGGTGCGATTAAATCGATTGTAAAAAATAAATCCACTTCGGTTATTCAGGAATAAAAATAAATGGATAAAAAAATACCGGATTTTTTCAAGGCCGGTATTTTTTTATGTTTCAGTATAAAACATATTTATTTAATTCCGTACATCAATCTCTTTAACCAGGGTGAAAGAGCAACCAGAATTAAGGCGATGATAGCTGATTGAATAGCAATTAACCAGAAAACCTGTATTTCCATTCCTAATGAATTTTGTAAATGAATAGAAATAGCTTTCATTTGAGATGCAACAAAGTTGCCGGCTGCAAATGATCCCATCCAAACACCCATCATTGTTGATACTAATTTTGGCGGAGATAATTTGGTCACCATCGAAAGTCCGATTGGTGAAAGGCAAAGCTCGCCCCAGGTATGCATTAAGTAAACCAATACTAACCATATCGGACTTACCAACCTAATTTGCTCACCCGATGTTGATCTCGAATAGGCAATTGCCATAATAACAAAACCAAGCGCAAGCAATGTCATTCCCCAGGCAAACTTCATCGGAGTGTTTGGATTTAGTCTTCTTTTATCCAGTTTCACCCACAAAATACTGAAAAGCGGTGCAAACGCTACAATGTAAAATGCGTTTATGCTTTGAAACCAGGAGGCGGGTATTTCCCAGTTCCCAATCATTCTCTGTGTATTGTCGCGGGCAAAAATATTAAAGGTTGTACCGGCCTGCTCAAAACCACTCCAAAAGAAAATATTAAATACAGCAAGTACCAAAATAACTCCCACTCGTGACCATTCCGTTTTTCCTTTAGTGCCTTTGAAAATTGTAGATAAAAGAACTAACGTACCACCAATCGCAAGAACATAAATAATAACTTTGCTAATTACTGATGGTATTGCACTCCAGCCAATTATAACGCCAAAGATCAAAGCAACAACGCCAATTACGTAGGCTAAAATACTAAACCAATCTTCGATTGCTAGTCTGATGCGCTCTGCTTTTACTTTGGGAGGCATTCCAATTTTTCCCAGGGTGTGACTGCGAAAAAGAAACCATGTTGTTCCGATAACCATCCCGATTCCTGCAGCAAGAAAGCCATATTGCCATGCGACTTGTTCTCCAAGTTTCCCGGCAACAAGCGGTGAAAAGAAAGCTCCTATATTGATACCCATGTAGAAAATAGTAAAGCCACCATCTTTACGAGGATCATTATTATCATACAATTCACCAACCATGGTGGAAATGTTGGGTTTAAAAAAACCGTTTCCGGCAATTAAAATTCCCAACCCGGCAAAAAACAAAGTCTTACGGAGATCCATATCAGCGCCTGAGTTGGCGAGCCATGCACTTGCTGATAACAGAAACTGCCCAACGGCCATTGTTAAACCACCAATATAAATTGATTTGCGTTGCCCAAAGAATTTATCGGCCAACATTCCCCCAATAATTGGAGTAACATAAACTAAACCAGTGAATATTCCGTAAATTGTAAATGCGTCCAGTTCAGCCATATTAAATCCACCGGAAGCAAATGTTGCAGTTAAAAAGAGAACAAGAAGAGCCCTCATTCCATAATAGCTAAACCGCTCCCACATTTCACTGGCGAATAATGTTGATAGCGCAATTGGATGTCCAAAGAAAGCCTTGTTTAGATCCTTACTCATGTTGTTGAATAGTTTTTATTTTATAGAATGCGCTAAAGTATCAATTATCTTAATAAGATTAACTGGTAATTTGTCAACTTTTGCATACTTCAGCCTAATTTTAGAAACTTTTGTAGAATATGATATGTTATTGTTCCTGGTTATAATGCTTTTTTTAAGGTAATAATCAAAATGATAAAGTATATTCACATATCTTATTCAGAATAAAAATAAATCATTATGAACAAAGAAATTGGCAAGTTGGAACCAACCCGACTTTGGGAAATATTTTATGAAATGACGCAAATTCCACGTCCTTCATATCATGAAGAAAAGATTCAGGAGTGGGCGTATAATTTTGGAAAAAATCTTGGTTTGGAAACCTTAAAAGATGAAGCGGGAAATATGATCATTCGTAAACCGGCAACACCGGGGATGGAAAATAGAAAAGGTGTTATCCTTCAGGGGCATCTGGATATGGTCCCACAAAAAAACAGTGATAAAGTTCATGACTTTGCAAATGATCCGATTGAAGCATTTATCGATGGTGAATGGGTTACGGCAAATGGAACAACATTGGGAGCCGATAATGGCATAGGAGTTTCATCAGCATTGGCAGTTTTAGCTTCCGATTCAATAAAACACGGCCCAATTGAGGTGTTGTTAACGGCTACTGAAGAGACTGGTATGGATGGCGCAGCAGGTTTAAAATCAGGTGTTTTAAATGGAGATGTTTTGATAAATACTGATTCGGAAGAAGAAGGAACTTTTAGTATTGGTTGTGCCGGTGGAATTAATTTTTCGGCTACTTTTCGCAACAAACAAAAGAATGTTGAGAAAGGTATGACGGCTTTTAAATTGAAAGTAACGGGGCTAAAAGGTGGTCATTCCGGAGTTGATATTCACCTGGGAAGAGGTAACGCCAATAAAGTATTTTTCCGAATATTGAAAGAAGCGTCAGATAATTTAGGAGTGAAATTGGCTGAAATCAATGGTGGAAGTTTGCGCAATGCAATCCCGCGCGAAGCATTTGGACTTTTGGTGGTTAAATCGAAAAACGTTGATAAGTTTATCAGTTTAGTAACAGATCTGGGAGAAATAATTAAAACTGAATTAGCAGTTGTTGAACCGGATCTTGCAATTGAACTTGAAAAGTTTAAAGTCCCTAAAACAAGAATGTCAGGTTCATTGCAGAATAAGTTAACTGCCGCTGTTTGGGTTGCCCCAAACGATGTGATAAGAATGAGTGATACGATGGAAGGTACGGTGGAAACTTCCTCGAATCTTGCCATTGTAAAATCGGATAAAGATAAAGTGGAAATATGCTGTTTAGTCCGTAGTTTTTCTGAATCAGCTAAAATGGCAGCGGCATCGCGACTTGAATCGTTATTTAAAATTGCCGGGGCAAAAGTAATAATGGATGGCAGTTATCCGGGTTGGAATCCAAATGTCAACTCCCAAATTCTTGATATCTCGAAAAATCTCTATGAAAAACAGTTCGGCAAAAAACCCGAATTGCTGGCTATGCATGCCGGTTTGGAATGTGGGATTTTAGGTGCTACTTATCCTAATTGGGACATGATTTCAATTGGCCCAACAATTAAATATCCGCATTCGCCTGATGAAAAAGTGAACATTGAGTCAGTAAAAAAATACTGGGATTTTTTGGTTGTAACACTTGAAAATATTCCTGAAAAATAGGATATTACGACTTGTAATTGTATTAATTAATACGATTAAAAATCGAATCACCCAAAAGAAAGATGCCATCTTTAGTCAGTTTTGATAAAAAACAAAATTTAATATTGATGCAAATTCGTTTTAAATAAACTTATGAAATGCAGATATTAACTTGAATATTATTTCAGTACCATGAATATACATTATTTGCAACATGTTCCCCACGAAGGTCCTGGTTATATTGAGGAGTGGGCAAAACAACGAAACTACAATCTGACAGTAACAAAACTTTTTGAAGAAGATCAATTTTATCCCGAAATGTCGGATTTTAATTTGTTAGTTATTATGGGAGGCCCGATGAGTGTATTCGATTTGGACAAATTTTCCTGGATGAACGAGGAAATGAGTTTTATTTCTCATTCAATTGCCGAAGGGAAAAGTATGCTGGGGATTTGTTTGGGGGCTCAGTTAATTGCCCATCTTTTGGGTGCCAAAATAAAAAAATCACTTGAGGCTGAAATAGGCTGGTTCCCGGTTTCTAAAATTTCAAATCATCCTTTATTAAATGAAATTCCGAATGAATTTACGGCTTTTCACTGGCACGGTGAAATGTTTGAAATACCTCCGGGAGCTCAGGGACTTTTTAGTAGTGAGGCGTGTCCGAATCAGGGATTTGTTTATTATGATAATGTGATCGGTATTCAGTTTCATTTCGAAACTACACCAGATTCAGTTAAAGAAATGTTAGCGAGCGAAGAGGTCGATGCGCTTACAGGAAAATTTATTCAGTCTTCCTACGAAATTCAGGAAAAGGTTAAACATTCAAAAGAGATTAACGGTTATCTGGAAAAAATTCTGGACAGGATCGCCAATATTTCTTAAAATCTTGAATTAATATTTTGCTTAAAACCAAACAAATTTAATGTCAGGAAATTCTGAAATATTAGTTATTGAAGCTTTAGACCTTGAATTTAAGTGGAATCACAGAGTTCTTCTGCAATCAATCAGTTTGAAAATTAAAAAAGGAGAAGTTTTTATAATAACCGGTCCTTCCGGAAGTGGAAAAACAACGCTGGCAAAAATTATTGCGGGAGAATTAATTCCAACAAGTGGAGAGCTGTTTTTTTATGAAGATTTGAAAGTTGAAATGGTTTCGCAGCAAGACCAGCTTGTTTTGGGTACCGGTTTGCGGACTACTTATTACGGACAACGGTATGAAAATCCAAACGAAGAAGGCATTCCAACGGTTGCAGATTATTTTAGAAATACAGTTCACGGATTTCAGGAAAATCAGTGGGATGGAATTTCAAACGAACTGGAAATCGAAACTCTTTTACAACGAAAACTACTTTCATTGAGCAACGGAGAACGCAGACGAATTCAATTAGCTGTGGCATTATTGAAAAAGCCAAATTTACTCATACTTGATCAGCCTTTTGTTGGGTTGGATGTGCATTCAAGAGAAAAGCTCGGGCAGTTAATTGTTAACCTTAAAAATAAAGGAAAAACATTTGTGATCGTTAGCGATCCTGCACCCATTTCTGATTTTGCCGATACAATTCTTGAACTGAATGAAGGAACGGTTATCCGAATTGTTTCCGGGAAAGATTATTCTGCACTGGAACCCACGGGAACAGGGAAATACGATTTTTTAAGTAATGAAGTATTCAAGGAATTATTCCTGCAAAAAAAGGAATATGAGTTCATTGTCAGGATGAAAAATGTTAATGTTTCATTTAGAGGCGTGAAAGTACTTGAAAATATTAACTGGGTAGTTAATAAAGGAGAACAGTGGGTATTAAAAGGACCAAATGGCGCTGGTAAAACGACCCTTTTAAGTCTGGTTACTGCCGATAATCCGCAGGGATATACCAACGATTTAGTACTTTTCGACCGAAAAAGGGGAAGCGGTGAAAGCATTTGGGATATCAAAAAGAAAATTGGTTTTGTTTCTCCTGAATTACACCTTTACTTTTTGAGGAAAAAAAGCATCTATAATCCGGCTTCCGGAATGGAGATGAATTATAATTCGCTGACTTGTCTTGATGTAGTTTTATCGGGACTCAATGATGAAATTGGTTTTAATACTTCCTATTCTGAACGTAGTTTGCGATTGGCAAAACTGTGGCTCGGAATTTTGAATATGGAACATTTGGAAAAGTCACCATTTCTCCATTCTTCATTAGGTGAGCAACGTATAATTTTACTGGCAAGAGCATTAATTAAATTGCCTGACCTCTTAATTCTCGATGAACCATGTCAGGGACTTGACCCATTACAAACAGAGCGTTTTATAACATTGCTTGATTTTATTTGTGAAAATAGTAAAACAACAATGATTTATGTTACACATCGGGTAGAGGAAATTCCATTATGTGTGTCTCATATTCTGGAACTGGAAAACGGATGTGTAATACGAAAAGGAATTTTTAGAAAGTAAAGTGACATTCATTTTGTGCCCCTCATTTGGAGAGGTTAGGTGAGGTTTCCTGTGAATTTGCAGTTTGAATTTTATCTCCGTCTGTTGTCAGGTAGGTTTTAGCGAGGTTTGCAGTTAAACAGGAATGAACTGGAATAATTTCTACCAGGTCCCCTACATGAAAATTGTCAAAATCTCTCTGGGTAACTTTTAAAACACCATGTTCCTGTGATAGTCTGTGAACATAATTAAGTGGTTCGAGTAATGTTTGTTCATTATCTTTACGAATTACAATTCTGCCATACATTGGCTTGCCATTAATGTTGATAATTGATTCTTTGGAAAAATGAACTGCACCACCATAAATTACCACTTCATTTCGTGAAATATGTTTTGAAACTACCGGACAAACAAGTCGAACGGCAATATCATCAAAGGTACATACTCCCAGGTTTTGCTGCATTAAATCGTAAAAGACAAAATTTCCCGGTCGTATTTCATCCACCCCATCAAAATTGTCGCAAATCGAACATGATGGCGTATCTCCGATGCTAACCTCCAAATTTGGATACTCATGTTGATACCTGTTTTTTAGCGCCTTTAAATTAAAAATGGCGTCAAAGTGACGCGTAAAAATTTCATTGGTAGATTTTGCCTGGTAAGTGTGTCCTGCATGAGAAAGAAAACCTTTAAAATCCAGATTTTTACCCTCTTTTAAAGCATTTAAAACAAACAGAATACTACCGGTTTCAGTTGCCGCAATACCGGTACGATTATATCCGGTATCTATTTTAATATAAACACCTATCGGATTAGTAATTTTTTCAGCAAGGACTTGAGTTGCCTCCCTGTTTTCAACCAACACATTCAATTTTATCTTTTTTGCCAATTGATTAATTTCTTTAACCTCAAGTACATTTACTGGAAAGGCTAAAGTAATATCGTTCCATCCATGAGAAGCAAAATATTGAGCCATTTGAACAGAGGAGACCGATATGGCTTTTATACCAAAGCTGCGAAACCACTCACCAATTTCAGCCGATTGATGGGTTTTAAAATGCGGGCGAAATTGCAACCCGTGATCCGCTGCTTTTTTGGCCATCTTTTCAATGTTTTGAAGACAGATTTGTTTGTCAATAACAAAGGTTGGTCGGTTTATTTCCTTCATTTTTTGCCTTTTTAGTTTAGTTCTGTGTTTTTAACTGCTTGGCAAGGGTATTTCTTTTTTCCATTAATTTTTTTGAAATTCCTACTTTATATATGTGAGGACTAATAAAACGTTTATGCTCATCAGGTAAAAGTGCTGCCCTCTTTAACAAATATTCATGAATTTCTTGCGGAGTTTTAGCAAATATTTTGGATTTTCCGTTTACCACCAACGGTTGCAACAAAGCTTCGCTTTTCAGACTTTTTACAGACGTGTTTTTTTCAGGATAAACAGGATGATAAATGGTATTAAGATATTGTGGTTTTTCGCTTGAGTATAGAATTCCATCACGATAAAAATTACCATTTTCATCAAAAAACCGGTAAACTTGTTTATTTCCGGGGAGTGTATTTTTTTCAATGTTTTCCGAAAGTTTCATTTTAGGCTGCCGGTTAACTTCTGCCAATTTGTAAACACCGTCAAGTGCTGCGTCAGGTTTTCCGGTAATCATCTCTGTGCCAATTCCAAAAGCATTAATCGGTGCTTTTTGATCGTGCAGCAAACTTTTTACAACATACTCGTTTAATTGATTGCTGGCAATTATTTTCACCTCTTTTAAACCTGCATCATCAAGCATTTTTCTGGCTTTTTTGCTTAAGTATGCAAGGTCGCCGCTATCCAAACGGATGGCTTTTAAAGCTCCTCCTTTTTCTTGAAGTTCTTTGGCTACTGTTATTGCATTTGGAACCCCCGAACGAAGTGTGTCATAGGTGTCAACAAGTAAAATAATATTATCGTTGCCCGCTTTTGTGTAAGCCCGAAAAGCATCCAATTCATTGTCAAAACTCTGAATCCAGCTATGAGCCAGAGTTCCGGAAACCGGGATATTAAATATTTTACCAGCCAGCACATTTGAAGTTGAAACAGCGCCCCCAATACAAGCAGCCCGACTGGCATGAATGGCACCAAATCCCTGTGCGCGGCGAAGTCCAAAATCCGAAAAAATATTTTCTCCGGCAACTAATTTAATTCGAAAAGCTTTTGTTGCAATCAGCGATTCGAAATTTAAAATATTTAGCAAAAGACTTTCAATTAGCTGGGCTTCAATTATATTTCCCTCGACTCTCAAAACAGGTTCATTCGGAAAAACAATTTCACCTTCTTTCATGCTGAAAATATTTCCTGAAAAACGGAATTCTTTCAGATAATTCAGAAATTCAGGTTTGAACCCTTTTTCTGCTAGAAATTTAAGATCATCGTCACCATAAATAAATTGTTCAAGCATTTCCAGAAAATCTGCTAACCCGGCAAAAACAGTAAAACCGCCTTTAAATGGATTAGTCCGAAAAAAATAATCGAAAGTTGCCGATTCCTCTCTCTTTTCGCAAAAGAAATAACCCTGAGCCATAGCCAGCTCGTAAAAATCAGTGTATAATCCAAGATTTTGGTTCGAAATCAACATGCCTGCCACTGTTAAAGTTTAGAAAGAGTCTAAAGATAAATAAGAATATTTTGGGAAGGAAAAGTTAGACAAAGAATATTTTAAGTTTATATATAAAAAAGCCGATTGAAATCAATCAACCGGCCATGAATTTTATATATAATTAGTTTGATTTTTTATTCTGCCGAATCTTCTTCAAGAACATTTATTTTAGGGTCAACCAAAATACGGCCACAATATTCGCAAACAATAATTTTCTTGCGGCTGGCGATATCCATTTGTCGCTGTGGCGGAATCTTATTAAAACAACCACCGCATGCATCACGCTGAATAGTAACTACTGCCAGTCCGTTACGGGCATTTTTCCGGATACGTTTAAAAGCTGTAAGCAAACGAGGTTCGATAAAAGATTCAATTTTTTCTGATTTGGATTTTAATTTTTCTTCTTCAATCTTAGTCTCCTCTTTAATTTCTTCCAACTCATTCTTTTTCCGCTCAAGATCTTCCTCGCGTTCCTTTAACGATTCTTTTGAACTGGTGATGCTTTCCGTTTTTTCATTCATTTCTACCGTAAACTCACGAATACGTTTTTCAGAAAGTTCAATTTCCAAATTCTGGAATTCAATTTCCTTTGAAAGTGAGTCAAATTCACGGTTGTTCCGAACGTTATTTTGTTGTTCGGTATATTTTGTAATTAAAACCTGTGCATCTTTAATTGCAATTTTTTTGTTATTTATTGCTGTATCCAGATTTTTAATTTCTGTATCCAAATTAATCAGCCTTGTTTTCAGCCCTGCAATTTCATCTTCCAAATCCTGAACCTCCAACGGAAGCTCTCCACGTAGTGTTTTAATCTTGTCGATATCTGAAACTACGGTCTGCAGCTCGTGCAGCGCACGCAGTTTTTCCTCTATTGAAATGTCTTTCTCGTCTTGCCTTGAATATGGTGCATTCATCGCTTAAATGTTTAATTTCTCACTAAAAAAATCAGAAGTAGAAAACCGGGTTGGTGTTCACCTCTGACAAATGGACTGCAAATTTAGGGAATTTTTTCTTAAGTAATTCATAAAAAAGTTCTTTAGTGAATTGTTCACTTTCAAAATGTCCGATGTCTGCAATCACTATATTATTCTCTGCTTCAAAAAACTGGTGATATTTAAAATCACCGGTAACAAAAAAGTCGGCTCCCGCACCAATGGCAGCACCCAATAAAAAGGAGCCTGCACCTCCACAAACAGCAACTTTTTTTACCGTTTTGTTTTTTAGTGCAGTATGTTTTATTACACCAGTTTTAAATGTAAATTTTAATTTCTGAAGAAAATCAGATTCACTTATTGAGTCAGCCAATTCACCGATCATTCCCATGCCGACATTAGGATTTTTATTGTCCAGCTGATAAATATCATAGGCAACTTCTTCATAAGGATGTGCCTGCAGCATTGCATGTATTATTTTCTCCTGTAAATGAGCCGGGAAAATAGTTTCGAATCTGATTTCTTTTTCGTAATGAATTTTGCCTTTTTCACCTACGAAAGGATTTGTATTTTCGTTGCCACGAAAACTACCTGATCCTTCTGTCATATAACCGCAAAAATCGTAATTCCCGATTTGCCCGGCTCCAGCTTCAAAAACTGCCTTTCGAACTGTATCTGAATGATTTTCAGGAATAAAGGTGACCAGTTTCTTTAATTGACCGTCTGCCGGTTGTAAAATACTACAATTTTTTAGTTCCAGTTTTTCGCAAATCTTTCCGTTTACGCCCCCGGGAACACTGTCAAGATTGGTATGCGCTGCATAAATGGCGATATTATTTTGAATTGCTTTGATTAGGCTTCGTTCAACATCGTTTTTACCTGTAAATTTTTTTAAGCCGGAAAAAACAAGTGGGTGATGTGAAACAATTAATTGTGCATTTTTTTCAATGGCCTCATCAATTACTTTTTCAGTGACATCTAATGTTATTAAAATAGTATTGATTTCTGAATCCAAATGACCAAAGATAAGTCCCGAATTATCATACGACTCCTGAAAACTTGACGGTGCTACTGAATCAAAAAACTGAGTTATCTCTTTTAATTTTGTCATCTCAATATTGAATTGGTGGCTGGTTTTTGCCTTTGTTTATACTTCTACTCCTGCAAAGCATCGCGCAAATCAACCAATTGTTCCCGAATTTCTTTAAGCCTTTTTACAATTTCGTAATTCTGAATTGTTCCTTCAGGATTTTCCTTTAATTTTTGTTTGGCGCCTTTCAATGTTAATCCACGTTCTTTAACCAAATAATGAATGAGCTTAACTGTTTCAATATCTTCTTTGGTAAACAGGCGATTTCCCTTTTTATTTTTTTGAGGTTTTAGTGCATCGAACTCGTTTTCCCAGTAGCGAATCAATGAAGTTTTCTCCCCGATCATATCGGCAACTTCCCCAATGGTAAAAATTACTTTTTCTATGACAGGTTTTTTATATGGCACAAGCTAATTTTTCCTTAATTACTCTACTTTCGAAAAATAATAAAAGAAATCGGGAATTACTAAATCAATATTATTAATCAAGTGTTTGACCAATATTTGATGAAATAGTTACCATCTCATCGTATTCCTGCGGGGAGAGGTCTTTATAATAATAATCTGCCGGGTTTACCTTTTGCCCGTTCTTATGAACCTCGTAATGCAGGTGTGGTGCTGTTGATCCTCCGCTATTTCCGACATAAGCAATTACATCGCCACGTTTTACTTTTTGTCCTACTTTTACATTAAATGCACTTAGATGGCCGTAAACAGTTTCATATCCGTAACCATGATCAATTTTTACCTCTAACCCAAATCCAACACGGCTGCGTTTTGATCCGCTAACCTGGGTAACGGTACCGTTTCCGGTGGCATAAACCGGGGTTCCAATAGGGGCTGAAAAGTCCATCCCCCAATGCATTTTACGGACTTTATAAATCGGATGTATTCTGTAACCCCAGCCACTTGCTGTACGTTTTAAATTTTTATTGGCAACCGGTTGAATGGCAGGAAGACATGCCAGCATATCTTCTTTGTTCAAAGCCAGTTTCATTACTTCGTCGTATGACTTGGATTGTATGTACGCTTCTTTGGAGATAATATCAAGTTTTTTTGCTGTCTCAATTACCAGCTCTGAGTTATCGAGACTTTCCAGATGAGAATAATTGTTGGTACCACCAAACCCGGCTTTACGCACAGATGACGGAATTGGATCAGTTTCAAAGATTACGCGGTAAATATTATCGTCTCGCTGTTCCAATTCATCAAGTACTTTTTGAACCTTATCCATATCCTTTTGCATCAACTCATATTGTGTCAGCAAAAGTTGATTTTCTCTTTTTAAAGCTTTTGTTTTTGGGGTGTCGTAAGCATTAATTACAATCACAACAATAATAAGTGAAAGTGCAAGGCTGCTGGAAAAGTAGGCCAGCAATTTGGTAAATTTTTCTCTGAATGAAATCCCTATTCGCTCGTAACTAAGTGTATCCGGATTAAATTTATACTTTTTTTTCGCCATAAAATAAGGCTATTTATTTTTCAGTTCAACCAAATTTAATTAATTCCTGTAACTTTGCAGCCAATTTGAACCACAAAATTTAAAGCGGCAAAATTAACTAAATATCTGATATTTAGCCACGATGTTGTAGTGAGTTGACAAATTTTAACAAAAAGACAAAATTATACGAGACATAAA
Organism: uncultured Prolixibacteraceae bacterium; assembly: GCA_963849985.1. Taxonomy (GTDB): domain Bacteria; phylum Bacteroidota; class Bacteroidia; order Bacteroidales; family Prolixibacteraceae; genus Draconibacterium. The sequence continues at coordinate 253,979 of CAWKJY010000026.1, forward strand.
ATGAAGACTTCGAAGGAGATACGTAATGCTTTTCTTGACTTTTTTAAAGAGAAAAATCACCAGATTGTTCCATCGGCTCCGATGGTAGTAAAAGGTGATCCTACGTTAATGTTTACCAATGCCGGGATGAACCAGTTTAAAGACTGGTTTTTAGGAAACGAACCTGTTCAATACAACCGGGTAGCTGACACCCAAAAATGTTTGCGCGTTTCTGGGAAACATAACGATTTGGAGGAAGTAGGACTCGATACGTATCATCATACGATGTTTGAAATGCTTGGTAACTGGTCGTTTGGTGATTATTTTAAAAAGGAGGCAATCGACTGGGCATGGGAATTTCTTGTTACGAGAATGGGCATTTCTGCTGACTGTTTGTATGCCACGGTTTTTGAAGGAAGTGCTGATGATAATCTTGAACGAGATCATGAAGCAGCTGATTATTGGGGACAATATTTGCCTGCCGACCGAATTTTAAACGGAAACAAAAAGGATAATTTTTGGGAAATGGGCGACACCGGTCCGTGTGGTCCTTGTTCTGAAGTTCACGTGGATTTAAGAAGTGATGAGGACCGTGCAAAATTACCCGGATACCAACTGGTGAATAAAGATAATCCGCTTGTTATTGAAATCTGGAACCTCGTTTTTATTCAGTTTAACCGAAAGGCAAACGGAAATCTTGAAAATCTTCCTGATAAACATGTAGATACAGGAATGGGATTCGAACGTCTTTGCATGGTTTTGCAGGGGGTGACTTCAAATTACGATACTGATATTTTTCAAAATACAATTGCTAAAATTTCGGAATTAAGCGGAATAAAGTACGGTGAAAATCTGAAATCTGACATTGCAATGCGGGTAATTGCAGATCATTTGCGCGCAGTAGCGTTTGCCATTGCCGATGGACAGTTACCTTCGAATAATAAAGCTGGTTATGTAATTCGGCGGATTTTGCGCCGCGCTGTACGTTACGGATATACTTTTCTTGGATTTAAAGAAGCAACCATTTATCATTTGGTAGAGGTTCTAAAGGATACAATGGGTGATGCATTTCCAGAGTTAATCAGTCAACAAATACTTATTGAGAAAGTGATGAAAGAAGAGGAAGAATCCTTCCTGAGAACACTTTCAACCGGAATTCGGTTGCTAGAAAATATAATCAACAAAGCAAAAAAAGCAGGGCAAAAAGAGATTGAAGGGAAAGACGCATTTGTTTTGTACGATACTTTTGGTTTTCCACTTGATTTAACCGAATTGATTGCCAGGGAAAACGGTTTAACGGTTGAAGAAAAAGGATTTGCTGTTGAAATGGAGGCGCAAAAAAATCGTTCCAGAAATGCGGCAGCACAAGAAACAGATGATTGGGTGGAAATCCGAAAAATTGAACAAACTGAATTTCTTGGGTACGATAAACTGGAAGCAGAAATTAAAATTTCACGTTATCGCAAAGTAACACAGGCAAAAAAGGCGTTTTACCAATTGGTTTTTGACCAAACGCCTTTTTATGCTGAATCAGGTGGGCAGGTAGGCGACACTGGATACATTGAATTTGAAGGTGAAAAAACTCCCATTTTCGACACCCAAAAAGAAAACAATCTAATCATTCATTTAACCGAGAAGTTACCTCCAAGTCTCAATGAAACTTTTAATGCGGTGGTAAACGTCCAAAAAAGAATAAGCACAGAAAATAATCACACCGCAACGCACTTGTTGCATGCGGCGTTACGCAAGGTTTTGGGTACACATGTAGAGCAAAAAGGGTCACTGGTAAATGCCGACCACCTGAGGTTCGACTTTTCTCATTTTCAGAAAATGACCGACGAGGAAATTGAACAGGTAGAAAAAATAGTAAATGCGAAAATCCGCGAAAATTCGGTTTTGGAAGAAAATCGTGCCATGCCCATTGAAGATGCAAAAAAACTGGGTGCAATGATGTTGTTTGGCGAGAAATACGGCGAAAAAGTTCGTGTGGTAAAATTTGGCGAATCGGTAGAATTTTGCGGAGGAACGCATGTGGCAGCCACTGGGCAAATTGGTTTATTTAAAATTGTTTCAGAAAGTGCTATTGCGGCCGGAGTTCGAAGGATTGAAGCCATTACCGCAGAACACGCGGAAAAATATGTGAACGACCAGATTATTACTTTGAAAAACATTCAGGACACAGTAAAAGGTTCAAAAGATATTTTAGGAAGTGTAATGGCACTGCTCAAAGAAAATTCGGAACTGAGTAAACAAATTGATGTATTTAACAACGAACGTCTGAAAATTATCAAATCGAATTTGAAAAGCAAAGTTTTACAGGAGCATGGAATAAACATCATTTCCGGACAAATTGATGTTGATAATGCAGGTATGATAAAGGATTTGGCATTTCAGCTAAAGGGAGAGATTGACAACTTGTTCCTGGTTTTAGGTGCTGAAATTGACGGAAAACCAAGTTTAACTGTAATGATTTCCGAAAATGTTGTTGCCGAGAAGGGTTTGAATGCCGGACAAATAGTTCGTGAGGCCGGAAAAGAAATTAAAGGCGGTGGCGGTGGACAATCGTTTTATGCAACAGCCGGTGGAAAAGATGCTTCCGGATTAGATGCTGCCATTGAAAAAGCGCTCACGTTTTTGCAATAAAGGGTGATGTGGTTTTTAACTGCATCAAATAAAAAGAACCGTTCCTTATTTTCAGGGAACGGTTCTTTTTGTCTGTAAAATCTATCGGAGTCTGAAGATCAGAATTCTAGAGAATAAAATACATTAATGTCCGGTTTTGCCTTATTTCCTTTGATTTGTTCTAAATAAAAATTATTTTCAACCCCGATAAACTTTGCACTATTTATCCTGTTTGTTATGTAAAAAATAGATAAATGTTACAGGAAACTAAGTCCATCCATTAATTTTTGAAAAATGAAGAAAATCTTCTCTTTTATAACATCCCTGCCGGTAATGGCATTTTTATTCCTCGTACTGGCATTTTCAATGGCTATTGCTACTTTTATAGAAAGTAGTTACGGAACACCTACTGCACAGGCATTGGTTTATAAAACCAAATGGTTTGAATTAATATGGTTGATCCTGGCGATTAACCTGATTAAAAATCTAATAAAATACCGGTTTTTTACCAGTAAAAGATTTACACTGGGAATGTTTCATATTTCATTTTTGGTGATTTTGTTGGGTGCTGCAATAACCCGCTATATTAGTTACGAAGGAATGATGCATATCCGTGAAAATCAGAGTTCCAACGAAATTATTTCTACCGAAACATTTTTTTATGCCGGGTTTAAGGATCAGCAAAAAGAAAAAAAAGTGATTTTTTCTGAACTGGCGCCCAAACAGTTTTCGGCGAAATTCGATGTTGACGGACAGAAAGTTAAAATAAAAACTGTTGGTTATATTGAAAATGCTGAAAAGAAACCGATACCGTCCGATACCGGTGATCCGCTAATTGATTTTGTGTTTTCATCGCCGGATGCGCAGGGTATGCAAAGTTTTATGTTTAAGCCGGGTGATGTATTGGATTACCCCGGGTTTACAGCGGGATTTGAATCTGGTGAAAATACGGCAATCAAATTCTTCAGAAAAGATGGCCAACTGATGATGACTTCAACTCAGCCTTTAGGGGAAACAACAATGGCAACACAGGAAACGGTTAATTTTGAGGCCGGTGATACCATTCAGGCAAAATCAATGTTTTTGTATAGCCTTGGAGAGTTTCGTTTTCTGATTCGAAGCTTTCTTCCCAGCGCTACCTTTACGGCTGTTAAAAGCCAAATGCAAACCCGCGAAAATGCAGTAATTGTAGAATTGTCAGACGGAATTAATAAGCAAACCATTCAGGTTTTTGGATATCCCGGTGTAACTCCCGATACGGTTTCAGTGCCTTTGGGAGACGGAACGCTTAAATTGGCTTATGGTTCATTACCAATTATTTTGCCTTTCCATATTTATTTAAAGGATTTTCAACTTGAACGTTATCCGGGGTCAGAATCACCTTCCTCATTTGCTTCAGAAGTTGTTTTACAGGATGACATCAGTGGTTTGACCAAAAATATTCGAATTTTTATGAATAACACATTGACTTACAAAGGTTATAAATTTTTCCAGTCGAGTTACGATAGTGATGAACATGGGACAGTACTTTCTGTGAACCATGATTTTTGGGGAACTAAAATTACTTATCTCGGATATCTTTTACTGGCTATAGGAATTATTATGTCGATACTCAACAAAAATTCTTATTTCCGCTACCTGGCGCGCAAACTAAAACAGATTTCTGTAACAACCAGTATAATTATTCTGCTGGTTTTGGGTGTTTCTGTACCGGTTTTTGCCCAACCAGGTATTGGTGCAACAATCCCTGATATAAATGATCAAACTGTTGAAGCCTTCAGTAAAATCTGGGTCGAGGGAGTTGACGGACGACTTGAACCGGCATCGACATTAAATAGCGAAATTGTTCGTAAAGTCAGTCATAAATCATCGCTTTATGGAAAATCGCCTGATGAAGTGGTGTTGAGTATGATGACTCATCCGGAGATTTGGAAAACGCTCCCAATTGTGAGAATATCGAGCAAAGCTATGGAAATGCAACTGGGTGTTAGCGGAGACTTTATGACCGTGGAACAGTTTTTTGATCAACAGGGCAATTACCGTATCCTCGATAATGTGAAGGCAGCCTATGCAAAATCACCCGCATTCAGAAATCAATTGGAAAAAGAGTATATTAATGTGGATGAGCGGGTAAACATCTGTTTTATGGTTTTCGATGGATCGATGTTTGATATTTTTCCACGTGTGGCTAAAGAAGATCACTGGTATGCGCCAGGGGCAACTGCAACCGATTATTCGGGCTCTGATTCAATTTTTGTAAAAAGCGGTTTTCAATTGTTGTTGCAATCCATTACAGAACAAAACTATTCGGATGCTAATCAGATCTTACAGGGAATAACCAGTTTCCAAAATAAATATGGTGGAGATTTAATACCTTCTGATAGCAAGCGTAATATTGAAATTCTTTACAATAAAATTAATCCGTTTAAACGTGTTTTTCCGTTTTACCTGACATTCGGATTTTTACTTCTGGTAGTTCTTTTTATCAATATATTCCGGCAAAAACCACTGTCAAAGATTATTCGATATGTGTTTTACGGAGTTATAATTTTAGGTTTTCTGACGCATACAACAGGGCTTATTACGCGTTGGTATATTTCCGGTCACGCACCCTGGAGTAATGGTTTTGAGTCGATTGTTTATATAGCGTGGGCAATAATGCTGGCAGGTTTGATATTTGGCCGTAAATATCCAATAGTTATTGGAACAGCTGCATTTTTATCTGGTATTGCCCTTTTTGTTGCCCACCTGAATTGGATGAATCCGGAAATCACGCCACTGGTTCCGGTGCTCAAATCCTATTGGCTGATGATTCATGTAGCAATTATTACAGCAAGTTATGGTTTTATTGGATTGAGTTCATTTCTGGGTGTTATGGTAATGATCCTGTTCGTGATGAGAAAAAAATCGAATGAGGAGAAAGTCACCCAATATATTGAACAAGTTACAACCATAAACGAAATGTCGGCTACAGTTGGTTTATACTTTCTTACTGTTGGCACTTTTCTGGGCGGAGTTTGGGCTAATGAAAGTTGGGGGCGTTATTGGGGGTGGGATCCTAAAGAAACGTGGGCGTTGATTACAGTAGTTATTTATTCATTTATTGTACATATGCGATTAATTCCGGGACTAAAAGGAATCTTCAATTATAACCTTGCCTCCGTTCTTGGGTTTGCTTCTGTTATGATGACCTATTTTGGCGTGAACTACTATTTGTCGGGATTACATTCTTACGGGAAAGGTGTTGCAGATGGGGTAAATCCTGCTGTTCCGGCAAGTTTTGCGGTGCTAATCGGTTTAATGGTTTGGGCATACGTAAAACAATCAGCTTACGAAAAGGAGCATAGTAGCTAACTCGGTTTTCTTTTGCTTTTGTTGAAAGAATTAAGGAATAGACGGTGTTTTTTGATTTTTGGAAAAATTAAAACAGAAAGTCGACAAAAGTTTTCTGTAGTTAATGCTATTCCTGCGTTTAAAAAAGTATCCACAAGCTTCTCCAACGCCAAAACCATTATATTTGGGGATACTAAATCAATAAAAATGGGAGAACAGGTAACTCGAACCTTTGATATCCTTGAATATTACCTGAAAGAATTTCCGCGCCCCGATGCATTGGGTGGCAAAAAAGACGGAAATTGGTACACATATTCCACGGAAGAATATAACAGAAATTCGCACCTGTTTGCCATGGGGTTAATGGCCTTAGGATTTAAAAAAGGTGATAAAATTGCTACGGTAACCAATAATCGTCCGGAATGGAATTTTGCTGATATGGGAATGGCAATGATTGGCGTATTCATGTACCCATTTATCCTACCATTGGAGAAGACGAATATAAATACATTTTAAGGCACGCTGAAGCCAAAATGTTAATTGTTGGCGATGCCAAATTATATGAAAATTTGCTGCCAATAGTAAGTTCGGTTGAGAGCTTGGAATATATCTATGCATTTGATGATATTCAAGGAGTTAAAAACTACAACGAAATTCTTGCTCTTGGTGAATCAAAGGAAACAGAACTGACTGATGAGTTAAATAAAATAAAAGGCTCCGTTCAGCCTGATGATCTTGCTACTTTAATATATACATCAGGAACTACAGGGGTTCCCAAAGGAGTTATGCTTTCACATAATAACCTGGTTTCAAATTTTGTATCACATTCAAAGATGCATCATTTGGGCAAAAACCATCATGTAATAAGTTTTCTTCCGCTTTGTCATGTTCTTGAGCGAAGTGTGAATTATCATTTTCAATACAAGGGTATGGGAATTTATTATGTTGGAAATTTAAACCAGATCATTTCAGCTGTAAAAGAAATAAAACCTCACATGTTTGTTTCAGTGCCCAGGCTTCTGGAAAAGGTTTATGATGGATTTGTTACCAAAGGGAGGGAACTTTCAGGCATAAAAAAAACGATTTATTTTTGGGCGTTAAACCTAACTCGCCATTTTGAATTCAATAAAAAATACGGACCGTTGATGAATTTGAAAATCAAACTTGCAGATAAATTGATTTATTCAAAATGGAGGGAAGCGCTGGGAGGAAATATTGTTTATATCGTCTCAGGAGGAGCTGCTCTCCAACCGCGAATTGCTCGGGTTTTGGGAATGGCTGGAATGAAAAACCTGGAAGGTTACGGATTAACGGAAACATCTCCGGTTATTGCTGTAAATAATCCGGCAAATGGAGAATTGAAAATAGGAACCGTGGGACCAATTCTGGAAAATACTGAAGTTAGAATTGCAGACGACGGTGAGATTTTGTGTAAAGGACCTCAGGTAATGATGGGATACTTTAAAGCTCCGGATTTGACACGTGAAGTAATTGATAAAGATGGATGGTTTCATACAGGTGATATTGGAATCATGGAAGAGGGTAAATATTTAAAAATAACCGATCGGAAAAAGGAAATTTTTAAATTATCCGGGGGAAAATATATTGCTCCGCAAATGATTGAGAACAAACTTAAAACTTCGAGCTTGATTGAACAGGCGATGGTAATTGGTGCAAACGAGAAATTTGCCAGCGCGCTTATTTCGCCTAATTTCCCACTGTTACATGATTGGTGTGCTGAACACAAAATTCATTTTCAAAATAATGTAGAACTAATACAGATTCCGGAAGTAATTGAGCAAATACAAAAGGAAGTTGGTATTATCAATAAAACATTGGGTTCTCATGAGCAGATCAATCGCGTTCGTTTGGTTTGTGAAGAGTGGACCCCGGCGAGTGGTGAACTTTCACCAACATTAAAATTACGGCGAAACATTGTTGCATCGAAGTACCAACATTTGATTAACGATATTTATTCTGTTGGGAAAAACTAAACGATCAACTAATACATTCAAAAAAATACTAAAATTCATGTAATTTATTGTTCCGGACAATAATGTCGCAGAAATGCCGTAAACTCACCGCAACAACTAATACACGAAGAAAATATTTTTGGTGAAAAAAGAAAATGAAAAGTACAGCTTTAGGTTTAAAAATTGAAAAACTAAGGAAAAAACAAGCTTTATCACAGGAAGCGTTAGCTGAGGAAGCTGGATTAAACCTGAGAACTATCCAGCGCATTGAAAAAAATGAAACTGTTCCACGGGGTGATTCATTAAAAAGAATAGCTGAAGCATTAAATGTGACTCCAGATGAAATTATCGATTATTCGTTGACTGAAGACTGGAATTACTTAAAAATTATGAATTTATCATCTCTATGCTATTTGTTTTTTCCACTACTTGGTTTAGTATTGCCATTATTATTTTGGATTTTTAAAAGAGATAAAATTCAGGGAGTTGATACTGTTGGGAAACATTTGCTTAATTTTCAAATAACCTGGATAATAGTCTATTATATTGGCCGTATCATAACGAGTGAAAGTTTTGCTCGTTCATTTAATTCGTGGGATCCTCTTAATTTTCTTGATTTCCGCGAATCTTTGTACCTCAATTCCTTTTTTGTAATAGCACCAATTTATATAATAAATTTTTTCTACATCATTCTTAATGTAATTCTTATATCAAGAAAAAAACCAGTTTATTATAAACCAGTAATTCAATTTTTGAGATAACTTAATATTTCATCATCCGGATTAAACAACATGTCTAATGTTACAGATTTATAGAAGGGCTCTGTCCCATGGAATTGCAGCTAAAATAACAATTAATGCAATTCCGTAAAATATTACTGCTGTTCGATGTTTTTTCTCTGGAGTAGTTGCTTTTTTCGATATGGCTCTTCCAACGTGTACCAACGCCAGTGCTATAATCATCATTAAAACGTGTTCAACCGCATAGAACCTGAGCGTGGTATCCTGCATAGCTGCTCCAAAATTGACAAAAGCTGCTTTGGTTGTTGGGCTAACAAATGCATATAAAATAAAACCGACCAAAAATTGAATGTCGATGAAAATAGTGAGCAGTAATCCGGAAATGTTATCTTTTTTTGTCCATTCTTTTTTCCCCAGCCATCCTACTAGTCCTAATATGATGGTAACAACCAACATTATTAATATCATCCAGCGAAACATACTGTGAGTATGTAATAATCCTTTATACATAGTTAATTTTATTTAAAAGAGTAAAACAGTTTTTTATGGAAATGGTTGAGATTATTTTTCTCCGGCAAGTTCAAAAACCTCCAGCGCTTCCCAAATTATTTTATTGGGATTAGGGTTTATTACACTGTTAATCATTGCTTTTGCAACTGTTTTTCCATGAATTGGACGATATTTTTTTAATACAAAACGGGTAAAAAACCGCATAACAGGGACTGAAATCTCTTCTGCAATTCGTCGCGGGGTTCTTTCTCCTGTTAGTGAAGAAGGCCGAAGTATAGCGAGATTTTTGAATCCTAATTCCGAAACTGCATCATCCAATCTTCCTTTCATATGAAGGTAAAATACTTTTGATTTTGAATTTGCTCCAATTGAAGAAACCAAAACATAATTTTCAATCCCATTCTCTTTCGCTTTTTTGGCAAAATTTCGGTTGAAAACAACATCAATTTCGTACTGTTTTTCTTTTCCTCCAGCTTGTTTTAAAGTAGTTCCCAGCGCTGAGAATAAAACGTCGCCCGAAAGATATTTGTCCCAGGTTTTTTCATCGGCAAAATCAATAATTCGTTGTTCCAGTTTTGGATGTTTAATGCCTGAGTCCCGACGGACAAATATCCTTACTTTTTCAAATCGGTCATCTTCCAGCAATAGGTTTAGCAATAATTTCCCAACTAAACCTGTAGCGCCAATAAGATTGGCTGTAATTTTTTTTTCAACTTTTTTATTCATAAAGAATGGTTGCTTAATATTAAATAAGTTGTACGACTGAAATAGCCCCAAAAATTATATCAAAGTTAGTTTATTCAATCGATATTTACGATGCAGAATGTTTAAAAAGCTGACTGTCAAACAAACGTGCGACAGTAGTTATTACGGCCAATATACCAGTAAAAATTCCAAATATTTTTTCAATAGAGATTCCTTGCGAAATCATAATAAATGCTGCGAGAGGTATTAATATAAACAGAATTAGGTACCGCATACTTTTCCATTTCTTTTTAAATCCAAGCTTGCCTTCAAGCATTTTTACAGTCTCTTTCGAAAGATTTTTAAGGATGTAATTTCTTAAGTTACTCGAATTAAATTTTGGAGTTGGTTCTAAACTGATCAGATTTTTCTGTATTAAACGGTTTATAATTAACTTGTTTTTGATATTTACCAATCCGTCATCGGCTAGGTCGAATAAAACCACTTTTTCATGATTGGTTAAGTTGTTCCAGATATAATCACACTGCAAATCAGTTGTTGCTGGAGAAGATAAGTGACTTTTTTGACTTTCCTTATTTTCATCCTTCGGATAAAATCCGTTGAATTCAATATAGTTTCTGAATGTAAGATTCCATTTTTTCTTCAAAGAATCTATTTGAACTGTACTATCTTTTTCAGCTTTGTTTTCGGAAAGAAATTCTTTATAAACTTCATCGATAAAATCAAAACTAAAAGGAAGTTCAATGACTATTTTTGCAGACGATAATTTTGATATCTCAAAAATTCTGGAAAGAAATAATTCATGCTTATCAATTTCATAAACCAATTGATCAAGACCGCTGATCCAAAGTAAATAGTCGGAATTGAAATACACAGTGGGTATAATATATTTTTCATCGGACAGTTCCCATGCTTTTAAAAAAACTATCTTAAAAGCTTTATTTTCTTCAGCGAATTCATTTGTCACTTTAAGGTAATAATCCGGGTTATACGATTGTAGTAAAAACTGTTGTGAGGATGATTCTTTAAAAAGACTTTTAATCCAGTCTGATTTTATAATTTTCGGGTTCTCGAGACGGATATTTAATATTTCAGAAGCTACATATTTTAAGATAATCCAAAGTAATATTCCAATGAAAACAGCAATTACGAGGTAAGTAAAGTTCCAGTATGTTTTGGGTTTGAATGAAGGATCAGAAGTAACGGAGACAACTCCATGAGAGCCATGTTTTGAATAAATTAAAGTTGTATCGTTTTTTATCCATTCGCGGTCTTTATAATTCAAATCATTGACAAATACACTCTTGTCAAGATTATTCGTAACAGGGTCGGGGAGACTTGCATAAAGAAAATCAGATATTGTCCTTTCCTCTTTTGTATCTGCCAAATGGGGTATTGCATCAGATTTTGGTTCCCTGAATTCAACTTTTAGATGATCCAATCCATTTCCCTGAATCGCTTTTAACCACGGCGTATTTCTAAACCTGTAAAAATCATCATATAAAAGAAGGTTTCTTTTTGCAACCGTAAATAATTGTTCCTGTTTTTCAATCTGGTCCTCCTGGTACTTAACCGATCTGTAAAATTGAATTACCGGTATGCCAGATAAACTTACCAACCAGAAAAGAAGAAAAAGAAGGTAAATCCGTTTTTTGTTTTCAGAAGAGATTTTTTTGTTAATCTTGGTCGTTTGAAGGCGCATTAAAATAGTAGGTAGCTTTACGGTTAACAATACTAAAACAGCTATTGAAAGTATTGGACCAATAACATAGTGAAGTGTGAATAATAATAGTATTGTCAGGATCAAGACAATCAATAAAACAAGGCTTTCCGGGAAAAATTCTTTTTTTAATAGGTGTTTGAGCACCAGATTTTGACGTTTTAATAAAACCAGCGAAACAAAAGAAGAATAGCTGACAAAAATAACCTGATAGATTAAAATTGAAGTTGGTTTATTTGATGCTCTTATTCCAAATAATTGCACAATAATCAGAATAAACATAATGACTGCCAAAATAAAGTAAGTAGGATAATTTTCTGGCCTAAACAGAATCCAGTCTAAAAACCATTCCCGGCGCACACCTGTTGCATTGGAAGAAGATCCCCAGCGCAGGATAAGCATTCCAATCAAGATTGCAATTAGCAGGATTATCAGGAAATAAAACGTAAAAAGAAATATACGGGCGTTTTTATTATTGTTCTGGCTCATATCAATCAGGGTTATATGAAATAGCGGTGTATTTGCGATTGGAATGATTCTAACCATCCACTTTTTTTCATTATAATCGATATGGAATGTGCTTTCAGTTCTGTAATTTATTGCATTTTGCAACTGTTCATCAAAGTCGCATTCATCAAGGAAATTTTCATGAAGGCTTTTTGATTTCATAGAATGATATAAAACCTTCCCGGATGAGTCGATGATAAGAAATTCAACATCTTTAGGCAATACCTGGTTATATAGTGCCGGTATTGAAGAGGTAATAGCGGTTGCCGGAATTTCGTCACTATTAAAATTATGAAAAGAAATTGCCGTTTCGCCTTCGCCGGTGTTGTATGATTTAATGGATTCAATATAAAATCGAAGACTATCATTTACAGGCCATGAACTTGAAGCATTTTTAGCATTTATAAAATAATTGCGTTGACTTAAATTTACAGGGACAAGTTCTGAAAATTGAGTTCTTGTTACGGCTTTTGAAATTATTCCGTTTTGATCGATTAAAATAATCTCGTTAACCGGAAACATGCCATTCAGTTGTTCTTCTTTATACAGGTGGAACTTTTTATCGTTTTCACTTAGTTTTTCAACTGCAAAATTGGCAAGGGTTGAACTTTTGTAATATTTCTTATATATCGCCCAATTTAAATATTCATATCCTAATTTATAAAAGTTAAGATCCCTGTTTTCCCTTTTAAACAGATACGAATAAGGTGAAGTAATTTTAAAGTTATCCTCCATTATTAAAGCGGAATCCGTTTTGATTTCATTATTAAATGAAATTGATTTGTATAAGTCAATGATTGAATCTAAGTCGTCTCTAACATTTTGACTCAATTTATTGGAAATATCGATTATGCGATCTTCTATTTTGGGATGATCAATATACTTATGCTTAACAATCCCTAACATCATTAGAATTAGGAGCCCGGTGCCAAAAACACTGGAGATTAGGCTTGCACTGGCATCGGTTGATTTTAGTCGTTCATTTTTACCAATAAAAATAATTTTTAATATGGGCATCCCAATTAATATTAGCAAAAGCAAAACGGCAGCAAGTATAATTAACTGACTGTCTATTGTCCTGGTTTTTGATCTATACTCAATATCGGATATTATTCCGGCAAAATAGAATCGTGTACCCAGAAAATCGAAAGGCAGCACCATCATCTGTTTCTCTTTACCCCTGATTTTCATTGATTCCCAGATTCCACCCTGATGATGTTCAACACTGTCGCTCAATGCATCTGGCCTTGTAATATCGGTTACAATCTCTTGTTTTGAATTGTAATAAACACGGGATTTATCAAAAAGAACGATATTTTCGAAAAGCTGATCGAATTTTAATCCTTCCATCAGTTTGTCGATCGGTACATAATACTGTAGCCGATTATTTTCGAAAAGGTCAGTAAACAACTTCAAGCTGTCCTTCTTTGAAAGATGAGCAGTGTCTGCGGCAGTAATTTGATAATAGTTTCCGATTTCTTTTATCGAGTTTTGCCAAACGGTGTCAGTTTTCTGCTTTAATTGTGCATTGTAATTGAGATATGATTTATTTTCATGATCCGTAAAAATTAATGATGTATCAGGTTTATTTGTAGTTCTTTCCTGACAATCAACATAATCATATAATCCTTCAATAACCTTTTTAATTTCGCTAAATGTGCTGCTGTCCGGTATAAATTTATTGTCAACAATTTGGTTCGATTTTTTGAAATACCGGATAGCATAATAGAGCCTGTAATTTTCAAAATGATTTTTATAATAATCGTTTTTGCCCGACATATTGTTCCCGTATTCTTTTAAAATACGGAATGCACGTTGCTGTAATTTATTTTCCTGTTGCGGAATATAAAAGAAAAAGTAAAGACTGTATAAAACAGCAAACGCCAGAACGATAATTATTCCTCCAAGATAATTGGTGTTTTTAAAAAAATTTATTTTCATCTTGTTGGTTTTGCGTGGTTTAAACAAAGATACGGTAAATGAAAATAAAAACCAATAAGGGTGTTTTTGTCTTTTATTTATTATTCAGGATAAAAGTAAAATTGTAAAAGAATTGCAGGTTATTCTCGGTTTTTCAATGCAATCATCAAGGTGTCAGTTTTGAATAATTATAAACAATAAAAACGCCCGTTTTTTTACTTATTTAAGTATATAAAATATCTTAACTTTACGTTATATACCTTTAAATTGCTTTTCCAAAAATGAACCAAATAGCACATAAAATATATTTATCAACTCTTGTATTTATTACTGTTATTGTATTTTTAATCCTTGCCTTCTATGGCTTTGGTTACTACACAACTCCTCTTGCAGAAAGACATTTTCATGTTGATAATGAATTGCTAAAACCTACAGGTTTAATAGGTCATGGAATTGGAATTATAGGTTCATCTTTTATGATTATTGGCGTTTTTGGATACATGATCCGAAAGAGAATTCGACGGTTTTCAAGGATTGGCGTTTTAAAATACTGGCTTGAATTTCACATTTTTCTTTGCACACTTGGACCAATTCTAGTGCTGTATCATACCACGTTTAAATTTGGCGGACTTGTAGCTGTTAGTTTCTGGAGCATGGTTGCCGTTGTTTTTAGCGGTGTTATCGGGCGTTTCATTTATTTGCAGATACCTCGTTCAATTCAGGGGCGGGAACTCAGTTTAAATGACCTGACTGAGATGGAGAATAATTTTTATGCATTGCTGAAAGATAAATACAACGTAAATTATTCAATTGTTCTTGAGATGAATCAGGCGCTAAGTGTCAGTAATAAAAAGTATTACAAAAATATTTTTGCTAGGGTTATCAAAAGGATACAGTTAGAGCAGGAATTGATGGGCCGGATAAAAAAAGAACTGAAAACCCAGCAGTTGCAAAAAAAGGATTTTAAAAGCGTTGTAAAGATTTTCAAGTCGAAAATCGTTTTAAACCGACGGATTGCATGGCTTTCCACCATGCAAAACATGTTGCGCTACTGGCATGTAATTCATTTGCCTTTTGCTTTGATAATGCTGGTAATTATGATTGTACACATTGTTGTTGCAGTAATTTTCGGGTACCACTGGATTTTTTGATATGGAGATAGTCATTGAGAAAATAGCGATTTACGGAGGAGTGGTCGTATTCCTGGTGGGTGTTGTTCTGATCTATATCTTTAAGCTAAGAAAAGAATCGAAGATCGTAGAACATAAAATCCGTATTGCACAGGAAGAAGGTTTGTATGAACCGGTTTCTCTGCATCCTTTCGTGGATGTTAATTCCTGCATTCAAAGCGGAGCCTGTATTCGTGCCTGCCCCGAAAAAGATATTCTGGGAATTCGGAATGGGAAAGCCACGGTTATAAACGCCAGTAGATGTGTCGGTCACGGTGCCTGTTTTCATGCCTGTCCTACGCATGCGATTACACTTCGAATTGGAACCGACAAGCGTGGTGTTGACCTCCCTCATGTAAATCAGTATTTTGAATCGAATGTTAAAGGTATTTACATTGCCGGCGAAATGGGCGGAATGGGTTTGATAAAAAACTCTGTGGCGCAGGGAAAACAGGCTGTTGAAAATCTTCTGAAAGGGATGGATCATAAAATTGAAACTGAATATGATCTTATTGTTGTAGGGGCAGGGCCGGCGGGAATTTCAGCAACTTTGGAAGCAAAAAAACATCGGCTAAAAGTACTGACACTCGAACAGGATTCACTGGGTGGAGCAGTTTATACTTTCCCGCGCAAAAAGATTATTATGACTTCGCCGATGGAGCTGCCATTATATGGAAAAGTAAAGCTTTATGAAACAAGTAAAACCGAGTTGCTGAATTTATGGGATGATGTACTTTCAAAAAACGATATTCAAATTAAGGAGAACAAGAAAGTAGAACACATTCAGCCTGAAGCCGGAAAATTTATTGTAAAAACAGTTCAGGGAGATTCGTTCACTACCAAAAAAGTTTTGCTTGCCATTGGAAGGAGAGGATCGCCCCGCAAACTGAACATACCGGGAGAAATGTCGGAAAAAGTAGCTTACCGTTTGCTGGAGCCTGAATTGATCAAAAATAAAAAAATTGTAGTAGTAGGTGGAGGAGACTCAGCTATTGAAACAGCACTGTTATTGGCTGATGAAAATGAGGTTACACTTTCATACAGAGGAGAGGTTTTTTCCCGGTTGAAGACCAGAAACAAACAAAGTATAGAGGAAGCGATTGCCGAAGGAAAAATCAATGTGATGATGAATTCTAACCTCGTTTCCATTGAAGAAAAGTTTGTTCACGTTAAAATTGGAGACAACGAACAAGCCCAGCCGATGGAAAATGATCTGGTTTACATTTTTGCGGGCGGTGAATTGCCAACCCAGTTTCTGAAAAATGTTGGGATTGAAATTACTACAAGGTATGGTGAAGCGCTTTTAAAACACTAAATGTTGCATGAAAAAAGCAGGTGTAAATATGTTTTTGATTTTTGTCCTTTTTCTATGGACAAATCAACTGTTTGCACAGCTTTCGCCAGGTGATCTGAGTAATGCACATGCCAATCTTGAGGGATTGAGTAATTGCACGAAGTGCCATGTTTTGGGAGAAAAGGAAACCACATCAAAATGCCTGGAGTGCCACAAAGAGATAAAAAACCTGATAGATCAGAACAAAGGATATCATGCTTCGGCGGAGGTGAAAGGGAAAAAATGTGCCGTTTGTCACGGGGAACATTTTGGGCGTGATTTTAAAATTGTCCGGTTCAATCCGGATACATTTGATCACAAACAGGCAGGTTACCAACTTGTTGGGAAGCACAGTGAAATTAAATGTAATGATTGCCACAAACCTGAATTGATCCACACTAAAATATCACAGAAAAAAGAAGCAACTTATCTGGGGTTGGGAACCGATTGCCTGTCGTGTCATGAAAACTATCACCAAAATACGCTTTCTGCAAATTGTACTTCCTGTCATAACCAGGAAACATTTAATCAAGCGCCGCTCTTTGATCATTCAAAAACCAAATTCCCGTTAATTGGGAAACATCAGACGGTTAAATGTGCTCAGTGTCACAAAATTGAACAAAGGGATGGAAAAAAATTCCAGCAGTTTGCCAGTGTTGATTATGCAAGCTGTACCAGTTGCCACGAAGATGTTCATCAAAATAAGTTTGGAAATGACTGTCGCAAATGTCACGACGAATTTTCATTTCATGAGGCAAAAACGCTTTCATCCTTTAATCACGATAAAACGAATTATCCGTTACAAGGGAAACATGTTGAAGTCAATTGCAAAAAGTGCCATACCAAAAGTTATACGTTGCCGGTCAAACATCAACGCTGTACCGATTGTCATTCCGATTATCACGCAGGCCAATTAACTAAAAATGGTGTTAATCCTGATTGTGCCGAATGTCATTCAGTAAACGGGTTTTCGTCTTCTTCTTACGGGCTGGAAAAACACAATCAATCACAATTCACTCTGGAAGGAGCGCACATGGCAACACCCTGTTTTAGTTGCCATAAGAAAACCGAAAGGTGGGATTTCAGCATTGGAACACGATGCGTTGATTGTCATGAAAATATTCATAAAAATTATATTGCCGAAAAATACATGCCTGAAGAAAATTGTAAAAATTGCCACAACAGTGAACAGTGGAACGTGGTAAAATTTGATCATAAAAAAACGGGTTATGAATTGTTGGGGAAACATGCTGAAATAAGTTGTCGCGAATGTCATTTCAATCAAAAAAATGAAAACGGAAAACCACAGCAATTTCAATGGGAAAGTCAATTGTGCACTAATTGTCATACCGATCAACATTTTGCCCAGTTTGCAATTAACGAGGTTACTAAGTGCGATCGTTGTCATACCAACAACGATTGGAAAGCTGAAAAATTCGATCACAATCAGGCTCGCTTTAAGCTGGATGGAAAACATGAGGGATTAGCTTGCATTCAATGCCACAAACCAAAAGACAATTCACCAAACGGTTACATCGTTTATAAATTTAAGGATATCTCATGCAAAAGCTGTCATTAATAATCATTCTGATTTTTGTGATCTTCAATGTGGGGGCACAGGAAAGTCCGCATGGTAATGACTTGCAGTTTGATTGTACTGCCTGCCACACCACAGCAGGCTGGACATTTAATAAAGGCCAGGCAACTTTTAGTCACGATTCAACGTCTTTCATTCTGGAAGGCCAGCATATTACCACTGATTGCAAAGCTTGTCATACTTCATTGGTATTTTCTCAGGCTCCTACAAATTGCATCGATTGTCACAACGATATGCACAATAATACAGTTGGTCCAAATTGTGCCCAGTGTCACACTCCTGAATCATGGATTGTAACCAATATTACTGAAATACATCAAAATAGCCGGTTCCCGTTATTAGGTGCACACAATACAGCAAATTGTTCTGATTGTCATCTTTCAGCTTCGCAACTCGAATTTCAGCCGCTTGGCGTTGAATGTTATGATTGTCACCGCCAGGATTATATGGCAACTACCAATCCAAACCATATTCAAACCGGATTTTCAACCAACTGCATTGAATGCCACCGGATTGACGCTTTTGAATGGTCGGCAAAAGGAATCAACCACGATTTCTTTCCGCTTACCAAAGGTCATGATATCGATAATTGTGCAGCATGTCATAAAACCGGAGTTACCGACCCAATTTCTCCGGAGTGCTACAGTTGTCATCAGGCAAACTATCTTGCGACTACAAATCCTGCTCACCAGAGCCTTGGATTCAGTACCAATTGCACGGAATGTCATACTACTGAACAGGGGTGGAAACCGGCAGAATTCAAATTGCACGATGATTTGTACTTCCCGATTTATTCAGGAAGCCACCGTGGCGAATGGAATTCATGTACTGATTGTCACACACAGGCAGGAAATTTCAACACATTTAGTTGTACTGATTGTCATGAACACAATAAATCAGAAACTGACCAACATCACAGGGAAATAAATGGTTACACGTATAATAGTTTGGCCTGTTTTGCCTGTCACCCGATGGGGAGAAGCGAAGGCGCTTTTAATCACAACGCAACCGGATTTCCTTTAAAAGGAGGTCATTTGCAGGCTGATTGTCTCGATTGTCATACCAATAGTTATGCCGGGACCTCAACATTATGTGCAAGTTGTCATACAAAAAATTATAATGAAGCAGTTAATCCAAACCATGTTAATGCAGGAATTTCAACCGAGTGTGAAACCTGCCATAATGAAAATAGCTGGAATCCCTCATTGTTTGACCACACTGTTTCTACCGGTTTTGAACTGACAGGTGGTCATGCAGGACGTCAATGTGCGGAATGTCATGTTGGGACAACAAGCAATACCAGTCCGGAATGCATCAGTTGTCATCAGGCGAATTATAATTCGGCGCCAAATCATGTGTCACAGAATTATCCGACACAGTGTTTGCAATGTCATTCAACAGCAAGCTGGGATGTAACCAACTTTGATCATAACCTGACCAATTTCCCATTGACCGGAGCTCATATTGCAACAGAGTGCTCAGCTTGTCATACAAATGGTTACGCGGGAACTTCAATGTTATGTAATTCCTGCCATTCCGATAAATACAATAATGCACAAAACCCGATACATACTTCTGCAGGAATTTCCACAGAATGTGAAACCTGTCATAATACAACTGCATGGGTGCCATCTGAATTTAATCACGCTGCAACTACCGGTTTTGAATTAACTGGTGGTCATGAAGGACGTCAATGTGCTGAATGCCATATTGGTACTACAAGTAATGCCAGTCCGGAATGCATCAGTTGTCATCAGGCGAATTATAATTTGGCGCCAAATCATGTGTCACAGAAATATCCAACAGATTGTCTTCAGTGTCATACAACGGCAAACTGGGATGCTACTAATTTCGATCATAACCTGACCAGTTTTCCGCTAACGGGCGCTCATATTGCAACCGAATGTTCTGCATGCCATACAAATGGTTATGTAGGAACATCGACGTTGTGTAATTCCTGTCATTCGGAAAATTTCAATCAAACATCCAATCCTTCACATACAAAATTAGGATTGTCAACCAGTTGTGATCTGTGTCACACCACCAACCCGGGATGGGAGCCGGCTTTGTTTCCCAATCATAACGATTATTATGCATTGAATGGTGCACATGCTACCATTGCCGATAACTGTTATTTATGTCATGCTGGAAATTACACCAACACAGCCAATACCTGTTATGGATGTCATTCAGCAGATTATAATGCAACAACTGACCCTGTGCATGCGGCGGCACAGTTTTCAACTGACTGCCAGACTTGCCACACAGAAAATGCATGGACGCCATCTACTTTTGATCATGATTCACAATATTTCCCAATATATAGCGGCAGACATAACGGTCGGTGGAATACTTGTGCTGATTGTCATACTGAGCCTGCAAATTATGCGGTATTCACCTGTGTAACATCGGCATGCCATAGCAATGCTCATCATCAGGACCAGGGAAGTGCCGGGTGCTATGCATGTCATCCAAGAGGTACAGGAGATGATTAATAAATTAAATTCCATATTTCTATTCGGTTCCATACTGTTCTTTATTATTATAAATGTATCAGGACAGGAACAAAAAAATATGCTGGACGGAACTGTTTCATACCTGGCGGGGACAAATATCTATGTGAAGTTTGTAAATACCACCGGCATTGAAAATGGTGATACATTATTTCGGGCTGAAAATGAAAAACTGATCCCGGTATTAATCGTTCAACATCATTCATCAATTTCATGTCTTTGCAATGCGATTGGTGAAAATAAGTTTCAGTTGGAAGAGCACCTTTTAGCCAATATAAAAAAACAGGTTCAGATAGCCTCTCCTCCGGTAATTCAGGAAAACAATGTTGAGCAGGACATTAATGAAAAGGTATTAAAAACTTCAGTTTCAGAACAGCAAAACAGCTATAAACAAAATATCCGGGGCAGAATTTCAGCTTCATCATATTCCAATTTTAACAATGGTTTGAGTGACAATATTCATCGGTTCCGATATACGTTTTCAATGAATGCTGATCATATTTCTTCTTCACGGATATCGGCGGAAACGTATATCAATTTCACGCACAAATTAAATCACTGGGATGAGGTAAAAAATAATCTCAACAATGCGTTGAAAATCTACAGTCTGGCAGTGAAATATGATATAAGCACAAGTGCATCAATTTATGCAGGGCGAAAGATAAATTCAAAAATTGCCAACGTTGGGGCAATTGACGGGCTTCAGTTTCAGAAAGATTGGAAACGTTTATATATTGGTGCTGCTACCGGGACACGGCCCGATTATGAAGATTACGGCTTTAATCCAAATCTGTTTGAATATGGTGCTTACATCGGGCAGAATAAAAAAGTGAAGAATGGGTTTGTGCAAACTTCGCTGGCTTTTTTCGAACAACGAAATCATTCAAAAATCGATCGCCGGTTTGTTTATTTTCAGCACAGCAATTCTCTTGTGAAGAATTTGAATTTGTTTACCACATTCGAAGTCGATCTATACAAAGTAGAAAATGGGCAACCTTCAAACACAATTTCATTAACCGGGTTATATGTTTCTCTGAATTACAGGTTAAAAAAGGTGTCACTGTTTGGTTCTTATGACAACAGAAAGAATGTGATTTATTATGAGACTTTTAAAAATTATATGGATGCTTTGCTACAACAGGCCAGCCGGCAGGGATTGCGTTTTCGGGTGAATTATCGACCTGCGAAATATGTTTTTCTTGCTGTAAATGCAGGCACGAGATTTATGAAACAAGACCCGAGGCCAACCAAAACATTAAATGGTACGGCAACTTATTCGCGCGTTCCAGGAATAAATGCGTCGCTGACACTTTCCGCAAATCTAATGCAAACAGCTTATCTCGATGGACAATATTACGGAGCACGTTTATCAAGAGATCTTATACCCGGCAAATTATCAGGAATGGTTTATTATCGCTGGGTTAAATTTGATTATTCAAATACGGTTTCAACTTTGGTTCAAAATATAGGAGAAATTGACCTGTCCTGGCAATTTGACAAAAAGACTTATATGTCGGTTAATTATGAAAGCACGTTTCAGAAAAACGAAAATTTTAACCGTCTTTACATTAGTCTAAACAGGAAATTTTAATTTAGTATGTTATATTTGCCGAAAAAATGAACCGGCAGTAATTACCGGTATATTTGTTTAATAATTAAAAGAAGAAGAGATGAGAGTTTTTTTGATGTTGATTTTGGTAGTGGTATTTTCTTCGTGTGTTAGAAACAAAAATGGGGTAATGCAGCAACAAACTACATCCCAAAGCAGCGCTAACCACGTTTTTGAAGTTACTGAAGTAATTCAGACAACGAGTTATACCTATATGAAAGTGAAGGAAAATATGATGGAGCGGTGGGTTGCCGTGACTAAACATGATGCAAATGTTGGTGATGTTTATTATTATGATAGCGCTTTGGAGATGAACAATTTCACCAGCAAAGACCTTAACCGGACTTTTGATGAAATTTATTTTGTCAACCAGATAAGCAAAACACCTTTAACACAGCAAACGGAGGCAGCAATGGGTGGCGGAATGCCGGCACATTCCGGAAAAGTTAATGTGGAACAGAATGGTGCTATTTCGTTGGAAAAGAGCGGTAATGAACTGACAATTGCAAAACTTTATGCCGATAAAACCAACTTTTCGGGAAAAGAAACTGAGATTCGGGGAATTGTGGTTAAGGTGAACAATGATATCATGGGAAAAAACTGGGTGCACATTCAGGATGGAACCAATGATAATAATAGTTTCGATTTAACAGTTACAACACAGGCCAGGGTAAACAAAGGCGATGAAGTAACTTTTAAAGGGAAGGTTGCTTTGGATGAAGACTATGGGGCTGGATATACGTACGACGTGATAATTACGGATGCGGCGTTAGTGAATTCTAAAGCAGGAAAAGTCGAGATGTAATAAAAGCTAATTTTTGAAAATAAAATAAACCGGATTGGTAAAACCAGTTCGGTTTTTTTATGGTTGTAAACAATATTTTGCTTGTATAAAATAAATATTATTATTTAAGTATTGTTTCTTTTCCCCAAAAATGGCCCAGCTCAACAACCTCTTTTTCGAGTAATTCCATTTGATGTTTTTTCAAAGGCTTAAAGGGGTCAACGCTTACGAGTATTTTATCTTTGATTTTCGTTCGTTTCCATAACCCTATAACTTGCCCGTTTACAACAATTATCGCCCAAAAAATTCCATTTTGCGAGATTGCTTTTTTATCATTTTCAATTGCTGCTTTTCGGTTGCTGTATGCAATTAAAAATTCGTCGAAAGCAGGAAGCAGAAATACAGAATTATTTTTTTGTGAAAGATTGGGTAGCGAATTGGGAATCAAATAAGTTTCTTCTTCAATTTCTTCAGAAATAAAATCATTACGGATCATTTCGATGGCTTTTCGAGCATCCCGAACCGGTAATCCCGACCACCAGACAAAATCACGTAAAGTTGCAGGCGACCTGCTTTCAAAATAAATTTTTGCCAATTTTTCCAAAGCTTCGTCGCGCGTGCAAGCGGCTGGTTTTGGTACACGTTCTTCCAATAATGCGAAAGTTTGTTTTCCATCTTTTATTTTTCCGCTGCAAATAATTCCTTCCAGCTCTGCGCTAAGTAAAATGTGTGCACCACGGTTGTTTTCAGTCGAGATTTTTGCTTCATGAAAAATAGAGTATAGTTCATTTCTTGTTAAATGATTTTCGTCCCTCAAAGATCTTTCTAATAACAGGTAAATTTTTGAAAGCACCTTTTCATTAAGTTCCAGTTCTTTATGTCTCGATCTTACGGCAGTTTTAATGTGCGGTGCAGTTAACTGAAGTATCCAGTAAATATCTTTCGATGAAACGATATGCCATGTTGGCCTAAGCAGGTGCGTCCTTAATATCTTGCCTTCATTTAAAACAAGATCAATTTTTTTATCCGTTATGTTTGATAGTCTCTTTCCAACAGCCAGTTGCACCATTAGATAATCCTGTGCCTGTAAAGCACCCATGTATTCAACCAACCCCTGAACCGTTGTTTGTTCTCTAACAGTTAGGTTTTGCAAGGCAAGCCTGATATTTGAGATTTCTGTAAAATGCATTAGGTTAATATACAATAATTATCGATCGTAAATAAAATTTTTAAATCCAATTAGAAGATATTGTAACGTAAACATGATACCTTTTCAGTAATGAATTATTTTCCGCTATTTGTTATAAGAGTTTAAATTTAAGATTGTTTAACATGAATGTGTGGTTGTATAAAATCAATTTGGGGCAATTCTTGTTATTCTGAAACAGAACATTTGTTTATGTCTTTTATTTAAACAGCTATCGCTAAATCTGAATTCTTATCCAGGTAAACGTTAACAACATTTCAGCTTTGACCAAAAAAGTGATAGAAAATGAAAAAAACATTTACTGACATTAGCGAGTTGAAACAACTTTCTGTTGATGAAGCATTTAAAGCGTTCACTTCCGATGAAAACGGGCTTTCCGGTTCTTCTCTTCAGGAACGTTATAACGATTATGGTTATAATGAACTCCACGAAAAAAAAGTACATCCAATACTAAAGTTTCTGGGTTATTTTTGGGGACCCATTCCATGGATGATTGAAGTAGCTGCAATTTTGTCAGCAATAATTCATCATTGGGAAGATTTTTGGATCATTTTTGTTTTGCTGTTGCTGAATGCAACAGTGGGATTCTGGCAGGAATACAAAGCGGGCGACGCAATTAACCAGTTAAAAAAGAAACTGGCGCTTAATGCCCGCGTGAAACGAAATAACAAATGGAATAAAATTCCAGCAAGGGAATTGGTTCCTGGCGATGTTGTTCGGGTTCGGTTGGGAGATGTTGTTCCGGCAGACATTAAACTTTTTACGGGTGATTATCTTTCAACGGATGAGTCCGCGCTTACCGGCGAATCATTGCCGGTAGATAAACATGTATCTGATGTTGCATTTTCAGGATCGGTTATTCGGCAGGGCGAAATGGACGGTTTAGTTGTAGCAACTGGAAGTGAAACTTTTTTTGGCCGGACAGCGAAACTGGTGGAAGAAGCCAAAACCATCAGTCATTTTCAACGGGCGGTGGTTAAAATTGGTCATTATCTGATTATAATGGCTGCCTTTATGGTTGCCCTCATTTTTATGGTGTCGTTTTTCAGACACGAAAGTTTTATCGAAACGCTACAGTTTGCGCTTGTATTAACTATTGCTGCTATTCCGGTGGCGTTGCCAGCAGTTTTGTCGGTTACAATGGCCGTGGGTGCTTCGGCGTTGGCCAAAAAGAAAGCCATTGTAAGTAAACTGGTTGCTATTGAAGAAATGGCCGGAATGGACATTTTGTGTTCCGATAAAACCGGTACAATAACTAAAAATGAGTTGACCCTTGCAGATGTTGTTCCGCTCGATAAATTTACTTCTGATGATGTTTTGGTTTATGCCTCACTGGCTTCCAGGGAGGAAGATAATGATCCGATTGATACGGCGATTATTACCAAAACAAAGTCGCTCGATTCGCCAACAGAAAAAATAAAAGCATTTACAATAGCCGATTTCAAACCTTTTGACCCTGTTATCAAAAGGAGCGAAGCAACCATAGTTTCAAAAAACAACGTAAAATTCAAAATATCAAAGGGAGCTCCACAGGTTATTCTTGCGCTTCTTTCTGAAAATGAAAAGACCAGAATTGCCGAATTGATCAATAAGCAAGTTGACGATTTGGCTGAACAGGGTTACAGAACGTTGGGAACTGCCCGCACAAACGAAAAAGGTGAATGGGAATATGTTGGATTGATTCCGCTGTTCGATCCGCCGCGAGAAGATTCGGCTGATACCATTAAAACTGCATCAGAAATGGGAGTTAGTGTGAAAATGATCACTGGTGACCACACATCCATTGCCAAACAAATTGCACAAAAAGTAAATCTGAAAAACAGGATTAGGGAAGCTACTTTATTCCTCAAGAAGAGTGATAAAGAAGCCGGAAAAATTGTGGAAGAGGCCGATGGTTTTGCTCAGGTCTTTCCTGAACACAAGTATAGGATTGTGGAATTACTGCAGGAAAGGAAGCATATTGTTGGAATGACCGGTGACGGCGTGAACGATGCGCCTGCACTGAAAAAAGCAGATGTTGGAATTGCTGTAGCCGGCGCTACTGATGCTGCAAAATCAGCAGCAGATATTGTTCTTACGTTGCCCGGTTTATCGGTAATTATTGATGCTTTGAAAGAAAGCCGTAAAATCTTCCAGCGTATGAACAGTTATGCAATTTACCGTATTGCAGAAACCATTCGGGTGCTCTTTTTTATTACGCTGGCTATTTTGGTATTTAACTTTTACCCGGTTACTGCTATTATGATTGTATTGCTGGCTTTATTTAACGATGCACCAATTATGGCGATTGCTTACGACAATGTCAGGTATTCTCCTGAACCAGAACGTTGGAATATGCGTGTACTTTTAAGTATGGCTACCTTTTTAGGATTGATAGGCGTGGTTAGTTCCTTTGGAATTTTCTATATCGGCGAGGAAGTTTTGCATTTATCAAGCGAAGTAGTTCAAACGTTTATCTTTCTGAAACTGGCAGTAGCGGGACATTTAACCATTTTTATTACCCGAACCCGTGGTCCGTTCTGGTCGATTAAGCCAAGCGCCACAATGTTCTGGGCAGCTTTAGTAACTAAAATACTGGCAACGCTGGTTGCTGTTTTCGGTTGGTTTATTACTCCTATTTCTTGGAAACTCGCGCTTATGGTTTGGGGATATGCAATTGTGGCGTTTCTGATTACCGATTTTCTAAAAATAAGGATTTATAAAGTGCTCGATCATCAGGATATTAAGTTTAGTAAATTTCATAAACACGGATAATTTGATTTGAAAATATTATTTAAAATACAATAGATATGAATGCAAAAACTATGAATACAACAGAAAAAGAGATAAGAGAATTAATGGAAATTCTTGGCGACGAAGATGGGAAAAAACGCCAAAATGCAAGAGAAAAACTGGTAGCCATTGGTGAAAATGCGCTGGTTCATATCAAAGATCTTCTTAATCACCCCAAACATATATATCGTTGGGAAGCTATGAAAGTGATAAAAGAAATAGGTGTACCAGAGGCGATACCGGTTTTTTTGGAAGCTCTGGATGATGAAAAAAGTGACATTCGTTGGATTGCTGCCGAAGGACTGATAAAAACAGGAAAATATTCTGTTCGGCCATTATTAAAACATGTGTCAAGAAATTATGATTCGGTTTTTGTATTAAACGGGGCGCATCATATTATTTATGAATTGGAGGAAAAAGAATTGTTGCCCAAGAATTTTCCTGCAAAAAAATTACTGTTTCTTTTGAAAAGTCATAGTAAAGAAGCAAGTTTAAAGGTACTGGTTCACAACATACTAAACGAAATGGATTAAACGGATTGGGCTACAGGTTAAATGCCAGTTTTATACCTTCGACTGTCATTCCTGTGCCCATTATCGCTAGAATGAGCCCCATTATTTTTCCAATTACAGTGATTAAATTTTGACCGATTTTTTCCACAATGCGTTCGCTAAGAGAAAATGCAAGGTAGGTAAGGTAAATCATAACCGCAAAAATGACAATCACTATTGCAATATGAATATAATTTGCATTGGTTACGTTGTTCATAGCAGTAACAATTGTTCCGGGGCCGGCCAGAATTGGAATTGCCAGAGGAGAAACAGCCACACCGTCATCAACCTCCACATGTTCCTGGTGATGTATTTTTGATGTTTTTGATTGCAGCATTTCAAATCCAACATAAAAAAGCAGAATTCCGCCGGTTATTTTAAATGCCGGAATAGTAATGCCAAACAGGTCGAATAAATATTTCCCCACAATTACAAACGACGCTACAATAATAAAAGCGGTAATTGTTGCAGTACGTGCAATTTGTTTTTTTGCGGCATCGGTTTGTCCTTCAACTAAACCCAAAAAAATGGGTGTGTTCGCAATGGGATTCATAATGGCAAAAAAGCCGGTAAATACAGTTAATGAGAAAGTTAAAAGTGAACTATTCATATCGAATTGCTTTTTGGTGCTTTAAAAGTATTTCACTTAATAGTTATTAATATGTAATTTCCAATTGTTTAAATTTTGCTTCAATCATTAGATGATACTTTTCTTTGAATAAATCAGTAAGAAAACTCTTTTCAATTAGTAAGTGCCAGGGCTGAATAAGAGTTTTAAACTTTGAAAAAATATTTTCAATTGATTTATCATTAATATCAATGGCTCTCATTGCAACGATAAAATCATCTTTCCTTAGTTTTTTCTTTTTACCGTTCAATGTTAAAGCCAATTCTTCATCATCACCTTCTATGGCAAGTTCCGAAGCAACTAAATCGTATGCCGGAGCTAAATGATATTGTAATGCTTTTGACTTTAGCAATGAGAAGTTTTTTAAGTGCATATCATTATTTCCGGTTAAAAAGCTAAATACAACTAGCTCGTAATAATTAATAACATCTAATCCGGGGATCGAGGAATATTTTCTTATCGTTTTTGCTATCTGTTCGTGCGATCCTTTATATTTATGCTCAGTTAATCTTTCAGTTAACTGACACATATCTTCCATGTGTAGTTTTTCATTTTTAATGCGATCAATTCTTTTTGTTATATATGCCAGTTCTCCGGATTTTAGTCTGATTAATGAATGATTTACAGTTTTAATATTTGACAACGAAGCTAAATGCATAGTCAAATCCTCATTTTCTGGAAGTTGTTCATACAATTCAGTTTGAGGTTTTAATATATATTCTCCCCATAAACCAACAATTGTAAATCTCTCCTTACTAGGACTACCTGTTATTTTCTCACTTGTCAGAGATAATTTTGGCTGAACTCCGGTAACTGTTTTTTGACTTTTGATAATACTCTCTGCTAATAATAACATATCGTCTTGTGAATATTCAAGCAGTGGAGGGTTTGTTTTTCCAAAAAACTTTTTGCTGCATGATTTATGAAATTCCATTTGAGCTTCTTCGCCATCAAGGATTTCTTTATAACAAAATAAGCATTTATTGTTTTTCATTTTAGTATTAATCAATTGGTTCTACAGAAACAGCCCCGATACAGTCTCTACAAGTCAATAACAATATACTCATTCGGTCCCTTATATCGAACTTCCAGTTCTTTTGAGCTATATCCAACAGCCAGCCTTCTGGAATCAGTCCGTCAAAGAAAGGGAATAGTGTTTTGCTCGAATATTTTTCCGAATTTAAAGGTAATGTTAAACTTACGGACTCAGGATTCTCCTTATTCAGGTATTCCTCTTCGTATTTGAAATGAAAACCATCTTCATCTTCAATCAAAGTACCGGCCCACTCCTTATGTATGAATACTTTAGCTTTTTTCACTGTCTTAAGAATTTCTGCTTATTGGTACAGGGCCTAACTTATAACCAAATAAATCGAGAACTTGGTTGATTTTATCAATTCTCAACGTATTTTTCCCAGCTTCAAGTTCCCGAATGAATCTGATTCCAACTCCGGCTTTGTCTGACAGTTCATATTGAGTCAGTTTCGAAGCTTTTCTTTTAGCTTTAATAAATTTACTTAAAGTGTCATTCATTCTAATTATTTTTATACCCAAACGGGTATAAAAATAATAAATTATACTACAAACTATACCTTTTCGGGTATAAAAATATAATATTTGTTAAATTTCATACCCTTTCGGGTACTATTATGTGATAAATATATGAAATATACCCGAACGGGTATGCCAATTAAACTTTCGCACTAATGGATGTCTGTTTGTCAAATAAATCAGGATGTTATACATTGAAGAAGTCCCACACAAAAAAACGATTATAGTTAAACTTAAATGCAATTTAATGAATCTCCTTTTTTAAAAATTAAAGAGGAAGAATCTTTATGGTTGATATTTATATCCATTAATTAAAATTCCAAAATTGTTTCTTCTTCATAATAGCCACCTTTGTATTGGAAAATATGTTCATCTTCGACTGTTAAATAAATACTTGTATAAAGAGTTACTTCTCTGTAAAAATGTTTGTTTTGGTCATTAGTAAAACAAATATTAGATTTTCCTTCCAAATGAATTTCAAGTTCGTACGATCCTGATTCTTCGGGGTCATAAATAAAAAAATTAGTGATACCTTTTTCAAAACGGGCTGTAAAAACTTCCCAACGCTGTAAGTCTTCAATATCAATTTTATTTCTGTAATAGTAATCATAAAAGAATACGGCATTTATTCCGTTTACTGCATCAACAGCTTCAAAGTTTAATCGATTCCAATCTAAATTATCAATTAACCATTCTTTGGTTATAAAATTTACTTTAATGGCTTTTTCTCGAATAAAGTGATCCAATGATGAGTAAAACTGAAGATTTGAGTTTTGTTTTTTCAAGTCATATTGCAAATCAGGATGTAAATTTAACTGACTTTCATCTGCAAAATCTTTTATATTATTTGTAATAAAGATGGTTATTGTATAATTTTTCTTTTGAAGAAAATCAAGTATCGAAAGCCATAAAATAGCATCTCTGAATTCTTCTCCTTTTTGTGAAAAAGGCTTGATCCGCTCGTTTGATCTCTTTATAATCTCCTTAAGGTAGGAATCCTTATATTCTATCTTTTCGACGTGAAATATATTTAGTTTATTAAGTATAAATTGTTCATAATTATCAACTGTCTTGTCGATTTCTACTTCAAAATTAGAAACTAAAATTTTTGAATCGGGAAGTAAATAGGCCAGCTCATTTACAGCGTTTTCAAATTTTCTGATTCGAAAAATTAGCTCTCGTTTGAATAAAGACTTCAACTCATCTAAAACAATAATTGGAAGAACAATTGATGATCCTGTTTTTAGAGCAAAATCCAATAGAATTTTAAAACGATGTGATTTTAGCATCAAATCATTTCTAATCACATTTGTATCCAAAATGATATCCATTGCATCAAGTTTTAAAAAGCATTCTATAATTATACCAAAGCTACATGACTGGTGATATAATTAGTTTAAGGAATTGCTTTAAAAACGAATGTCAAGGAAGTTTATTTTTAGTTTGCAAACTGGTTGTAGTGATTTTTTTATGTTATTTCAGTCCAGGGAATTTTAAAACTCCTGCTATTATTGTTATAATTCGTCTAAAAAATTCAGCAGTTTTGCCTGAAGAAAAAGTATCAGATCTTACAAATTCGTAACTTGGTGTACCGGTCGTTTCATCAAATGGCATTTCCCTTTTCTTTTTTTCAATTACCAACATACTGTCGTAAAAATGAAGTGAATGTACCGAACGAGTAAAATTGTTTACTTTAAGCGAAGGTTCCCTGGAATGATAAGCATTCAGATAATCGATAAACCTCTTGCTTTTTTGTATGAAAGTTCCCATTCGTCTGTAACCGCCGCCATACGATTTATGATATGATGTATGTAAATCTTCGCACAGGTAAACGCCATTTTCTTTTACATGATCAAACAATTCATCAAAAGTTACCTTTTGTTGCCGCATGGTGTGTCCGCCATCATCAATTAAAATATCAACGGGTGGAATTTTTTCTTTAATCTCCCTCAGAAATTTATGGTCTGATTGCGAACCAATAAAAACCTTAATGTTTTCCTCTTCAAAATCTTTACATTTTGGATTAATATCAATACCATAAATCTTTGCTTTGGGGCCAAAATAATCTTTCCACATCTGCAAGCTACCACCTTGGAAAATGCCAATTTCGAGAATAGTAACTTCCCGATTTCTAAAGCGGCTAAAATGATGCTCATATACGTCGAAATAATGATTCCACTTTTGTATTAGCCTTTTATTATTATTTCTGAAGTATTTTTCCAGATCAGAAATTTCCTGTCCTATAAACTTTGGTTTTTCCATATGAGTTCAGATTCTTTGATTGAATTTCAAAAATGTATAGAGGTAAAAATAGTTGAATTATTGGCACGGGCAAAATGTTAGTTTATTTATGGAATAACAATTTCAGCTTGAGATTTAAGAAGAAACAAAATTTGGTTAATTTAGCGTCAATTCATTGATATAACTAAACCTTATCTTAAATCATTATGATAAAAAAAATAATCGTAATTATTTTAATAATCTTAACGATTGGTGTTTTTACTTCGCACGGGAAAGTTACATTTCAGGAAATTAGAACTGCCTCAGATAATATTATTGTCGCGTTTTTTACCAGCGATGAAATTGATGCAGATGCTGTTGATGTCAGTAATCCCGGGCTCTGGAAAATAAATGGGAAATCAGTGGAAATCGTTGGAAATTATGCCATGCAAGCCAGTGCTTTTGATTATCATGTTTATTTAAAGACAGATAAACTTAAAGCCGGCGATAAATACACCATTGAAACTCCCTATGGCACAAAAGAGGTTGTGTTTGACCCAAAAGAA
This sequence comes from uncultured Prolixibacteraceae bacterium, assembly GCA_963849985.1. GTDB lineage: Bacteria > Bacteroidota > Bacteroidia > Bacteroidales > Prolixibacteraceae > Draconibacterium. Next base: position 286,488 of record CAWKJY010000026.1, read on the forward strand.
ATATTTTGCGAATCAATAAAGGTAAATCAGGTTGGTTACAGCGCCGGATCAAAAGTTCGATACGCCAATTTTGCTGTTTGGACAGGAACAGGGGGCAGTAAAAAAATTGAAAATGGACTACCCGCTTATAAAGTACTGAATACCAAGAATAAAGTGGTTGCCGAAGGAAAACTTGCCGAGGTTGGTAACGATGCTTCTTCCGGTGATTATGTTTACCGTATTGATCTGGCAAAAGTCCCGGAAGGGGGGCCATATAAAATTGTGGTTGATGGAATAGGTTGTTCCTATCCGTTTGGTGTAGGTGGCGAGTTTTCAAAGCGGTTGGCTTATACTATTTTCAGGGCGCAATATCTGCAACGCTGTGGATGTCCAATTGATGATCCTGCAATTCGCAAAGATCCTTGTCACAACCTGATTTACAATGTTGATGGCCCAATAGGTGAAGCAAATATTGATGTGGTTGGAAATGAATCAACTTTTGCCTGTTATGGTGGCTATCATGATGCAGGTGATGCCGACAGGAGAGCGTACCACATGGAAAATCCGGTTTTAAACCTGATGATTTGGGAAGCTTTCCCTGAATATTTCACCGACGGGCAATATCATATTCCGGGTGATTTTACAGAAGATTATCACATTAAAAATTACGAGAATAAAATACCGGATATCATTGATGAAGCTTTATGGGGAACGCTTGCATGGGAATACTTGCAAAATGATGATGGAAGCATTCATTTTGGTACCGAGACACGAGGTTATCCGGAACCTTATGCAGCTCCACTTGATAAAGACAAAAAGAAGTATGGTACGGTAAGAATAGATGACAGGGCGGCATCAATAGGTGCTGGCTTGTTTATGCATCTGGCCAGAATTATAAAACCCTATCAACCGGAACATTCAGCTGAACTGGTAAAAAGAGCAGAGAAGGCAAGGGTATTTATAGGCGAACGAATGGCGGTTCCGGAACAGTTATATTATCATATTCAACGATATTTATTGTTTAAAGATGAGGCGGACAGTCAGAAAATAAAGGAACTTTACGAGGCTGCATCTGGTCTAAAAGATAATCTTTATGTTGCTCCCGGATATTCCATTAACGATAATAAGTTTGACAATCCGGCGTATATTTTATCCTACATTGTTGAAAAAGAGGTAAAAACTGATCCGGGAATTGTAACCTTTTTTAAGCAGTCGATTAAAGATGCGGCAGATGCAAACATCGCAGAACTTGGTAAACATGCATACCCAGTTGGCAATAACCCTGAAAATGGCGGCTGGGGACATAATGTAAGGCAACCACAATATGCTGTAAATTCGTTATTGTACTGGAAGATTTCGGGGGAACAGAGTTACTTTGATGCGGCTTCTGAATTGATGGATTACAAGTTTGGACTAAATCCTCTCGGAATTAGTTATGTTACCGAACTGGGATCAAAATATGTAGTAAATATTCATGATCGGGAAAGTGCCTACTCTCAGTCGCTCGGTCGGGGGGCAAAGCCCGGAATTACGGCATTCGGTCCCGGTGTTATTAGCAGACGATACACTGCGCGTGTAATACCGGATGTTTATGATTTACCTAAAGAACGTCAGTTTACTGATGATCGGGAAATTATTTCATTTACTGAATTTACCATTTTCGAAACCATGCAATACGATGCTTTATATACTATTCTTGCAGGTGGTGGAAAATGGAATAATAAGAATCCTTTTGAAAATTGAGCATAAAAAAATCTGCTTCCGGGCTTTTACCAATATAACCCAAAAGCAGATTAAAGTTTAAAACTTTTATTTGTCCTGATTATTTTTTATCAAAAACCTGAGTTTCTGAACCAAAGTCTCCGAAAGATTGATCAATAACCAAATTAGCACCGTCCATTTTATACACTGCTTTTATGACCATTTCATTGCCCTGCATGTCCATTTTTGTATTAACAGTCAGCACTTTTTTGTCAGCAGACCAAACAGCAGTCGATTTAACCGGATTACCTCCGAATCCTTCATTTGAAGATTCTTTTCCATCCAGGGTATATTTATTCGAACGTGTACGTTCCTGTCCCTGAAAATTAGAAGTGGTTTCTACGGTCATATCGTTGCCTTTTTGTGTAATGACAACTTTTTGTGGGGCAAAACTTTGTTCACCCAACTTACTTTTTGAAGTGTTCAATGTCCATGTTCCTGAGAAATCGGCTTGGGCAAACGCAAAAGCTGAAAATGCAATTGCAATCATTAATAAGGTAAATTTTTTCATCTTGTTAAAATTTAGATTTTAGAAAATTATTAAATAATATAAAACAATAAATCTCTTGTATCTGATAAAAGTTTTATTCATAAAGGGATAAAATTGAGAAATAAACTTGAAAAATTAAAATCATTTTCATTTTTATTTATGATAAAAAAAGAGGATTAAAATTTTTACGTAAACATATAGATATTTTTTTAATCAATGGAATTTGACATTACTAAATTTAATTTTGTAATCTGGACAGAATGAATTAATTACTTTTGCGATTAACTTCGGCATATAAACAAATGAAATTTTAGGTTATAGAGAACAATTTTATATTTAACTTTTTAAATGATGGAAACCAAATAAGGATTAACCAGAGAATTTATCTGCCGAGTCAGCTCCGAAATTATTTAAACAAACAAAGAACTTAACTTATGAAAACCGTAAAGATTTTTTTCATTGTAGCATTTATTGCAATTCTGGCCGGTTGTGCCGGAGAAAAAACGCACAAGTCGTCATTGTTTCAATACGATAAACAAGCCGACGACATCATTAAACAAATGACGCTGGAAGAAAAAGTGGAAATGCTTCATGGGAAAACAATGTTTACTTCCGCAGGAGTTGAACGGCTTGGAATTGCTGATATGAAATATGCCGACGGGCCATTTGGCATTCGCGAAGAATTACAACCTCACAGCTGGGCGCCTCTCGGTTTGGAAAACGATAAAGCCACTTTTTTCCCTACCGGTTCTGCATTGGCAGCGACCTGGAGTCCGGAACTGGCATATGCTTACGGAACAGGTATGGCTCATGAAGCCCGTTTGCGTGGAAAGGATATGATTCTTGGTCCGGCAATCAATATTCAAAGAATACCAACAAGTGGACGTACTTACGAATATCTTAGCGAGGACCCTTTTTTAAGCTCAAGATTATCAGTTGGATATACAAAAGGTGTGCAGGATAATGGCGCTGCTGTTTGTTTAAAACATTTTGATTTAAACAACCAGGAAAGCAATCGCGGAACGGTTAACGTGATTGTTGGTGAACGTGCTATGCGTGAAATTTATTTGCCAGCTTTCAAATCGGCAGTTGTTGAGGCAGATGCCTATGGAGTTATGGCTGCTTATAACAAAGTTAACGGGTGGTGGTGCTCCGAAAACGATTTACTTCTTAATAAAATTCTTCGCGATGAATGGGGTTTTGGTGGATTTGTTATTTCCGACTGGGGTGGCACGCACAGTACAATTGATGCTGTAAATCATGGCCTTAATGTTGAAATGCCGGATAAGCGGTTTCTTGGACAAGCTTTGCTTGATTCAGTAAAAGCCGGAAAAGTTTCTGAAGATGTGATTAATCTGCGGGTACGTGAAATTTTAAGGGTCAGATTGGCTATTGATTCTATTCCGGTAAATGAAGCCACTAAAGAAGTTACTTCACAGCCTGCTCAGCAAAAAATTGCTTACGATGTGGCCTGCAAATCGATTGTTCTTCTTAAAAACGATGGCATTCTTCCAATTGATCTGGGTAAGAAACCGGTAATTGCTGTGATTGGCGCTAATGCAACACAAATTATGGCAACAGGCGGAGTAGGGGCAGGAGTTAAAACATTATACGAAGTAACACCACTGGAAGGATTAAAAAACAGGATTGGCGACAAAGCAGAGATTATTTTTGCGCAGGGATATCAGGCGTCTTCGGGAAGTGGTTTTAACAGGTTTAGAAGAAGAACCCCGGAGCAACTGGCAGAGGAAACTCGCCAAAGAGAAGAGACAGCAAAAAAACTTGGAAAAGGAAGCTTTGGAAGCAGCTGAAAAAGCCGATATCGTTCTTTTTATTGGGGGAGACAACCGATCAGTTGAAACTGAAGGAAGTGACAGAACTAATATTATGTTGCCTTTTGGTCAGGATGAATTAATTCAGAAAATAGCGGCAGTAAATCCAAACATTGCTACTATTCTGGTTAGTGGTGCACCAAACGATTTGAATGTTGTGAAACCAAATTCAAAAGCGTTGCTTATTTCCTGGTTTAACGGAACTGAAGGTGGAAATGCACTGGCCGACATTCTGGTTGGAAATATTTCACCAAGCGGCCGTTTGCCATTTACGTTGCCAATAAAACTGGAAGATTCTCCTGCATTATGCTTTGGGCAACTTCCCCCAGGGAAGAAAAGGAAGTGATGTATTTACCAATTTGGTTGCTGAAACTGATTCTGTTACAGGGAAAACCGAAAGCGACCAGCCAAAAGTTGATAACAGTGATCCTAATACTGCTTATTATTCTGAGGAATCTCTGGTTGGATATCGTTGGTTCGACACAAAAAACCTTCCGGTAATGTATCCGTTTGGTTATGGTTTAACATACACCACTTTCGAATATTCAAATCTGAATACCAATAAAGACAAGTTTGGTAAAAACGATGTGATTTCTGTTTCATTTGATTTAAAAAATACGGGTTCAGTGGCAGCCGATGAAGTTGCGCAGGCTTATGTACATCGTATAAATCCATCGGTTGAATGGCCATACAAAGAACTTAAATCATTTTCAAGAGTATCACTTGAACCGGGAGAAACAAAATCGGTTACGCTTGAAATTCCGGTCAAAAATCTTCAGTACTGGAACGAAACTCTTCAGGCATGGGATGATGATCTTTGCAATATTGAATTGCTCGTTGGCGCTTCGGCAGGTGATATTAAACTGAATAAAGAGGTTGCTTTAAATTAAAAAGTACAGAACGATAATCATATGTCTAAAGTGAGGTCAGTTCAGTCTGACTTCACTTTTTTAATGATAAAAAGGATTATCATCCTCCGCTTAATCCGTTTTCATAGGTTTTATGGTAATTTTCAAGTTAAAATTCATATAAAAAAGGTGTTTTGCTTGCCTGTTCTGTTTTTCGTTTACCTAATTTGTTATGAATCATGGAAGTTCGAATTTTAAATTTTAGGTTATCAGTTATTTTACTTAGTTTCAAATTTAATATTTTAAAAGTTTGTTTTTAACTTAGAATTTTAAAAATCAAATAACCCTAATTGGTCAGAGAAATGGGAAAATCAAAAAGAATAGGTATTTTAACTGCAGGTGGAGATTGCCCCGGGTTAAATGCAGCAATTCGTGGAGTTGGTAAAACAGCTATTGTTGAATATGGAATGGAAGTACTTGGCTTTAATGCCGGCTTTTCAGGCTTGATTAATAACGATTATATCGAATTGAAAGAATCACAGCTTTCGGGTATTTTAACCATTGGCGGGACTATTTTAGGAACCTCACGCGAAAAACCTTATAAACTGGTTGCTGAAGAAGGAGAGGAAAATGATAAACCTGAAAAGATCATCGAAAACTATAATAATCTTGGATTGGATTGTGTCGTTTGTATTGGCGGAAATGGCACAATGAAGACCGCAAATTTGCTTTCACAGGAGGGCCTGAACATTATTGGAATACCAAAAACGATCGACAATGATGTTTGGGGCACTGAAGTTACTTTTGGTTTCGATTCAGCTGTTCAGATTGCAACCGAAGCGATTGACCGGTTACATACAACAGCCAACTCGCATCAACGGGTTATGATCATCGAAATTATGGGCCACCATGCAGGCTGGTTAACGCTATATGCCGGGTTAGCCGGTGGTGGAGATATTATTTTAATTCCTGAATTAAAATGTAATATTCGCTCCATTTGCAAGAAAATTGAAAAACGATACGAAGACAAAAAACCATATTCAATTGTTGTTGTAGCTGAAGGTATTGATCATCCTAAAAACGGGAGTGCAGCTTCATTTATTGCAGAAGCCATTCAAACTTACACAGGTATCGAAACCCGTGAAACTGTGCTTGGATATGTTCAACGTGGCGGAAGCCCGACTCCAATGGACAGAATTCTGGCTACCCGATACGGCGCATTTGCGACCCAGTGTATTGCTGAGGGATGTTTCGGAACCATGGTTGCAATTAAAAACAACGACCTCATAACAGTTCCACTTAGCGAAGTGGGCGGAAAGCTTCGTTTAGTTGAACCTGACATGGGTTTAATTCAGAAAGCAAGAAATATGGGAGTTTCTTTTGGCGATGAATACTTGTAAAAGGATAAATGGAGGAGGATTAATTTTCCTTAAATTCAGAGTAATAAGTGAACTATTTTTTTTGTACTGAAAAATTCTTCTTCAAAGTATTGATTGATTTCCTGCACAAATACTTGTTTCTTAAAAGGATTAAGTTCTGAAGTTATATCGCCACCTTTCAAATAAATGATACCATTTGGCAGGGCATTTATCTGTTTTAATGAAATATTATTACGTATCCAGTTAACAAATTCAGGAAGTTGCGTTACGGCCCTGCTAACCACAAAATCATATTTTTCTTTAATTTGTTCCGCTCTGATTTGTTCCGCAGTAACATTGTTTAATTCCAGCGAATGAACAACCTCATTCACTACTTTTATTTTTTTTCCGATTGAATCAACCAGATGAAACTTTACTTCAGGAAAAAAAATGGCCAGCGGAATTCCGGGAAATCCTCCACCTGTGCCAACATCAAGTATTTTAGTTCCTGAATTAAACCGAATGAACTTTGCAATAGCCAGCGAATGAAGCACATGCCGCTCATAAAATTCCGAAAAATCTTTTCTTGAAATTACGTTGATTTGTGCATTCCATTCTGCATATAAAGGTTCAAGTTGCGTAAACAGTTGCAACTGTTTTTCATTTAGGTTGGGAAAGTATTTACGAATAATCTGCATGAATAGGCACTAATACTTTTCGTTCATTTCGGTACTTTCAATCATTTTAAACAACATTTCACGAGCCCTGAATAACTGGGCTTTTACAGTACCAAGTGGCAAATTTAGTTCTTTTGCAATTTCTTCATAAGAAAATTCCCTAAAATAGCGGAGTTCAACCAAATTCTGATATCGGGGTTTCAGTCGCCGCACTACTTTTCGCAACAAAATTGCCTTTTGCTGCCGTATCAGTTTTTCTTCCGGATTGGGCTCTTTCGATGGTAGCTTAATTAACTCCGGAGAGTCATTTTCCCCGCTTTCAAGAGGCACATAAACTCCTTTTTTCTTTCGAAGAAAATCAATGCAATTATTTGAGGCAATTTTAAAAAGCCAGGTGCTGAATGCGTAAGTTGGGGAATATTGATGCAGATTTTTGAATGCTTTCCCAAATGCTTCAAGTGTAAGGTCTTCCGCGTCACTTCGATTATTTACCATTTTAAGAAGCATAAAATAAATGGCATCTTTATATCGGGCAAGCAAACGGGCAAAAGCTTTTTCATCGCCATTTAAGGCGGTTTTCACCAGTTCGTAGTCCTGGAGTGCTTTGTCCGATAATTTTAAGCTGTGTTCCTCCATTTGTTTTTACGACTTCGATAGTTAAAATACCACCTGTAAAACAGATTGAAAAATGGTATTACAATGCCATATACTAACGAAGGTATGAATATTTTAGGTTCCTTCAAACGATTCAGCGATGTTTTTATGATAAGTAAATGTCCGGTTATTTTAATTACAAACAAAATTAAATATGTTATCCAAAGTTCAGGAAATAAGATGATTAGCAAAGCTGACAAGGACAAAAACAGCAATTGGGTTAGTTCATCAATAAACAGGAAAAGACGTTTTGTTGAAGAAAGATGTTTTTCGAGCCGAAAGCTTTTTTTTAGCAGATCAAGGTAATCTTTCCACTGGATATCCTGGGTTTTTCTAACTACACTCTCAGGTGTAAAGAGAATTGAAGTGGTTTTTTTTCGGATAAAATTATTGATAAGCAATTCAAGGTTGGCATAAGGTTCTTTTATCATTGTGCCGTAACCCCCTATTTCAAAATATTTTTGCTTTCTAAATGCGAGGTTTTCATCAGAATAAACCAACGGTAAGCCATTTAAAATGTAACCGGTACTTTTCATAAAAAGCCAGTAATTTGCAACACGAAAAAGATGATTGTAAAAACCGCCTCTGGTTGCAATACTTGAATACCCTAAAATGGTTGTGTTTTTTTCATTTAGTTCCTGAACGAATGACGCTAACCATTCAGTTTTAGGTTCAATAATTGAAACCGGCACCGGCAATATCCATTCGTAATCAGTTGCTTTAATAGCAATATTTTGAGATAGTTTCAATGAATAACGGGTTTCCTGGTTAAGAGAAGAAATCTTTAATCTTCGGTATAACTTTTTATAGGAACCAAGTATGAGGTAAGTATTGTCCTGTGAAAAATCGTCCACTACCACCACTTCATAATCCACTCCATCGATAGTCAATAATGCCGGAAGGTTATTCTTAAGTGTCTCTTCCTCATTTCTAACTGTCAGAATCAAAGATAGCGGCGACCAGTTACTGTTTGCTGAATATTTTTTCTTTTTGAAGAGTACACGCCCGGTGAAAATAAATAAATAGATCAGCCGAAGCAGATACAAAGCGAAGAAAACGAACAACAAAATTATTTCAGCATCTTTAAGCGAGGGAAAGAGTTGTTGAATTATTTGATTCATTTGGTTAAGTAAAAAATGATCACAAGATCAGCGATTCAAAAATGGAAACAATAAGGGCAATTTCAAAATTATTTTTTGTTTAGTTCTCTTAGAATTTATTAACAGGCAGGAGTCGGTCAATTCCCTGTCAATTCAGCAAGAATAGCTATATTTGAACCCTCAAAAAAACAGAATGGAGTTTGAATTAACAACAACATCTGAAAATTCGCGGGCGAGGGCAGGAGTAATTACTACCGGGCACGGAAAAATTGAAACACCAATTTTTATGCCTGTGGGTACTGCCGGATCGGTAAAAGGAATTCATACCCGTGATTTGAAAGACGATATTCAGGCACAAATTATTCTTGGAAATACGTATCATCTTTATTTACGTCCCGGCATAGATATAATTGAAAAAGCTGGCGGATTACATCAGTTCAATCGTTGGGACAAACCTATTTTAACCGATAGCGGCGGTTACCAGGTTTTTTCGCTGGGCGATATCAGGAAGTTAAGCGAAGAAGGAGCTAAATTTCAGTCACATATCGATGGGTCTTATCATCTGTTTACACCCGAGCGGGTAATCGACATTCAGCGTTCAATTGGCGCCGATATTATTATGGCATTTGATGAATGTACTCCGGGAGAAGCGGATTATGAATACGCAAAAAAATCGCTGGAATTGACACAACGCTGGCTTCATCGGTGCTTTGATCAGTTTAATAGCACAGAGCCAAGATATGGTTATCAGCAGGCGTTGTTTCCCATTGTTCAGGGAAATACGTATGCAAATCTTCGGAAACTCGCTGTTGAGCACGTTAAATCTTTTGATGCAGATGGTTATGCTATTGGCGGGCTTTCAGTTGGAGAGCCGGAACAGGTAATGTACGAAATGACGGAAGTTGTGACTGCTGATTTGCCTTTAGACAAACCTCGTTATTTAATGGGAGTGGGAACACCGGTAAATATTCTTGAATCCATCGAGAGAGGAATTGATATGTTTGATTGTGTTATGCCGACACGTAATGGAAGAAACGGGATGTTGTTTACAAGCGAAGGCACCATAAATATCAGGAATAATAAGTGGGAAAACGATCATTCACCCATTGATGAAAATGGTTCTTCATTTGTCGATCAGTATTCAAAAGCATATCTTCGCCACCTGGTTATTTCAAAGGAGATGCTTGGCGCACAAATTGCAAGTCAGCATAACCTTGCATTTTATCTGTGGCTGGTAAAAACGGCACGGCAGAAAATAATAAACGGCGATTTTGTAAGTTGGAAAAAAGAAATGATTGAAAAATTAAACCAGAGGTTGTAACAGTGCGGACAAAATTTTATAAAACCATTGATTTTTATATTACCTGGAAATTTCTGGGTACATTTTTTTATTCTATTGCACTGATATTAAGCATCGCCATCGTTTTTGATTTTTCAGAAAACCTTGACGAATTTCTTTCGAAAGATGTGCCTGCAAAGGAAATTATATTCGATTATTACCTGAATTTTATTCCCTATTTTGCCAATTTATTTAGCCCGTTATTTACGTTTATTGCTGTAATTTATTTCACCTCGAAAATGGCATATAATACCGAAATAATTGCCATTTTGAGCAGTGGTGTTTCTTACAGAAGATTCATGCGACCTTATCTTGTTTCTGCATTAATATTGGCTTCGTTTTCGTTTGTATTAGGCAATTACATTATTCCCCCGGCTAACAAAACAATGAACGAGTTCAGGCAAAAGAATATCGATAATATACGGGCAACTTCAGAAACAAATATTCATCAGCAGATTGAACCCGGGGTTTATGTTTATATGCGTAGTTTTAGTCCTAATAATGTTGGAAATGGATTTACGCTCGAAAAGTTTGACGGCACTAAACTGGTTGAGAAACTAACTGCCAGTAATATCCGGTGGGACATTGACAGTTCAAGATGGGTAATTAACAACTACTTTAAACGAATGATTTATAACGATCATGAAGAGCTTACATCCGGCTACCGGTTGGATACTACATTGAATATGACCCCCGATATGTTTAAAACCGTTAAAAACGAAATGGAAACGTTTACCACACCTGCGTTAAACGCTGAAATAAGATCGATGAAAATGCGTGGTGTCAGAACGGTTGAGTGGGTAATTGAACGTCATAAACGAATAGCGGGGCCATTTTCTGCATTTATTCTAACCCTTATTGGTGCAGGACTGGCATCGCGGAAAATTAAAGGTGGTCTAGGACTTCACCTTGGATTGGGCCTCATGCTGAGTTTTTCCTACATCCTTTTTATGCAGGTTTCAACCGTATTTGCTATTAGTGGAAATACTCCGCCAATGATTGCAGTTTGGATCCCAAATATACTCTACAGTTTTATCGCAGTTTTTGTGTATCGTTGGGCTGCCCGGTAAAAATTGTCTTTGAATGATGGTTTTTTGAAATTATACCTAACCCGCCTGCCATCTGACAAATTGCTACCGGTAGTTTTTATTGTTTTATTATTTTTCGTGTCAATAATATTTGCCCAACTTTATTTTGTTATCAGAACATTATAAACACCAGGTCTGATATCTAATTTTAAATTCACTTTTGTTTCATTTAACTGTCGGTCGATAATTGAACGCCCATTAATGTCAATGATTTTAATCGATATGTTTTCGTTGGAGTTATTTTCAATTTGTAATTGATTCGTTACCGGATTAGGATAAATCTTAATTTGTGAATCTGTTTTCATAAAATTAACACCCATCAAAAAATTGGAAGACAAACAATCCCTAAACGAGGGATTTAGATATAGTAAATTACCATTTTCTTTGAAACAAATAAATTCCCAATAATGGTAGCCGCATGTTGGAATATCTGAAATATGACCTAGCAGTCCATTTTTTACACTTCCAATACCCTCGATGATGTAGTCCGGATTTTGATAAAAATAATGATTATCAACCTTGTATCTTTTCCGATAAGCTCCATCAATCAATACTGAATCAATGTCTAATACGACCGAGTAGAAGTAACCTTGTGGAATGTGTCTGATGGTGTCTCCAATTTGTTTTGTAAAGTCATAAAGCAAATACTCTTTGTAGTCAGTATTAAAAGTTACTGTTTCTCCATTGTAGTATATTTTTTTGTCCGCTTCCCGAATACCTCCAATTCCCCTTATTTTTGGGTTTATTGTATCTTCACTTTCAAGACAAAGTTTTTTATAGGCTATGTTGTTGATGGTCGTATCTCCATGAATAGTATATCGTAATATTGTTGTATCGGATGGTCTCTCTTCACAAGTTCCGATGTACAACACATTTCAATTAGCATTTTCGGTTGGAAACGGAACATAGTTTTGACTTTTTGATCCAGTTGAAAAAGTCAACATCGTTGCAATTGTGAAGATTAGTTGTTTCATGGTAGTTTTGGTTTTTTTAATTACTGTTAATATACGTGCCACCCAACAAATTGGGTATATCTTTATTTTCGTGTTAGTTATACCGTTAAATTGTGCCTACAACACAACTTTTCGAAGTTCATTGTTAAGAATTTCTGGAAATACAATTTGAGGGTTACAGTACATTTCCGGTTTTTTTAAGCAGTTTTAAAAATAGTAATAATTTGTAATTGAACATGTGTTTAACAACAAGTTACAAATGAAAAAGAGCATTAATTCTTTAAAAACAGGAATGATGCTTTCGGGAAGAATTAATCCGGTTACTTTTCAAACATTGAAATCCAATATTCGAAGCTTATGTATCTTACTTCCTTAAAATTCGTAATACATGACTGTAATTCATAAAACCGATTAAAAATAAATTATAATTTTGGCGCGGTATTAGACCGGAATGAAATACAGATCCCTTCCAGGGTAATTAGGGTAATTTTAATTTAAACGAAAATTTATGTCATTAAGAAGTAACGTCCTCGACCTTCGGAAAAGAAAAAGAGAAGTCCAGAAAGGTGGAGGAGATGAAGCCATTGAGAAACAGGCAAAGATGGGTAAACTCACCGCACGCGAGCGAATTCTCTCCCTGTTAGACAAAAATTCATTTCACGAGTACGATTTGTTCGTTGAACATAGTGCGAAAGATTTTGGAATGGAAGATAAAGTGCTTCATGGCGATGGAGTTATTATTGGTACAGGCACCATAAACGGGAAACCGATATGCATTTTTGCCCAGGATTTTACAGTTGCCGGAGGTTCACTCGGACTGATGCATGCGCGTAAGATCACCAAAATTATGGATCATGCCCTGAAAATGAAAGTGCCGTTAATTGGCATTAACGATTCAGGAGGTGCCCGAATTCAGGAGGGGGTAAATTCATTGGCCGGTTATGGGGAGATATTCTTTCGAAATACATTGGCTTCAGGAGTTATACCGCAGATTTCGGTTATTCTTGGTCCTTGTGCAGGGGGAGCAGTTTATTCTCCTGCGCTTACCGATTTTGTTTTTGTGGTAGAAAATATTTCAAAAATGTTTATTACCGGCCCAAGTGTAATAAAGTCAGTTTTGGGTGAAGAAATTTCAATGGAGGAACTTGGTGGGGCGAAAGTTCATGCTGAAATAACGGGGAATGCACATTTTTATGCTACGACCGAGATGGAATGTTTTAGCCAAATCAAAACTTTGATCGGATATATTCCAAGAAGTAACCTGAGAAAAGCCATGCCCGGGAAACCAAAACCCCCAGTAAAAGGGAAAAAAATTGAGGATATGGTACCCTCAGACCCGAGAATTCCTTATGATATGCGTGATATCATCAAAAATATTACGGATGGTTCTGAATTTTTTGAAATCATGGAATATTTCGCGCCAAATATCATTATTGGTTTTGGTCGAATGGATGGGGAAACAGTTGGCTTTGTTGCCAATCAGCCGATGGTCCTTGCCGGTGTGCTCGATTGCGACAGTTCCGATAAAGCAGCCCGTTTTATCCGTTACTGCGATGCTTTTAATATTCCAATTGTAACACTTGAAGACCTTCCAGGCTATTTGCCCGGTGTTGATCAGGAACATGCAGGTGTAATTCGTCATGGTGCAAAAATTCTGTACGCATACAGTGAGGCAACAGTTCCAAAAATAACCGTAATATTAAGGAAAGCTTATGGTGGCGGCTATATCGCAATGAACTCGCGGCATTTACGGGCCGACTTTGTTTTTGCCTGGCCAACAGCCGAAATTGCAGTTATGGGACCCGAAGGTGCCGCAAACATTGTTTTCAGAAAAGAAATTGCCGAAGCTGAAAATCCTGAAGAAATGCGTCAGCAAAAAATTCAGGAATACAAGGAGAAGTTTGCAAATCCATATGTGGCTGCAGCACAGGGATACATCGACGAGGTTATTGAACCACGTGAAACCCGCGCCCGAATCCTTCATTCATTAAAGGTTTCTGAGAATAAGAGTGTGTTTCTTCCAACAAAAAAACATGGAATACCACCATTTTAACCAGATCAAAAACTAAAATTATGTCTGAAGAAAAGGAAATGAAAAGCCTAATTATACAAGGGGCAATTTATAAAACCACTTATACCCGAAAGTTCGAAGAGCGGGTAAAATGGGAAACACCAAATAAAAATTTGATTTATTCATTTATACCGGGGACAATTATTGATATTTATATCAAACCGGGCGATAAGTTGAAAGAAGGTGAAACACTTTTGCTACTTGAGGCAATGAAGATGCAAAACCAGGTGCGTATGCCTTTTGATGGAGTGATAAAAAAGATTTATGTAAAAAAGGATGAGGTAATTCCAAACAGGTATCTTATGATGGAAATAGAACCAAGAAAATTGAAGTAATATTATCTGTTAATGACGATAAAAAACCGTGCAAAATTTGTGCGGTTTTTTTGTTATTATTCCATAGTTTTAGATGGCAATTTATAATAATATGCTCAGCGCCTGAACTTATTTAAGTTTCATTTTGTAATGGAATAATACATTTAGGATGTGAAAATAATTTTCTCTTAAAACAAAATTATGAGGGATACAATTCGAACTTTTATTGCTGTTAAAATTATACCCGAAGCGGAATTAGTAACCTTTTTAAGAAGAATAAAAGAAGAATTTTCGAATGATCCCATAAAGTGGGTGGATGAAAATAATCTTCATCTAACCCTTCGGTTTCTTGGCGAAACTTCCTATGAACAGGTGCAAAAAATAAATCATTCCCTGGAAGAAATTGCAAGTCAAACAGAAAGATTTTCTGTTAAATTAAAAGGGACAGGTTATTTCAAAAACAAGGGAGTACCAAGAGTTCTGTTTATAAAAATGGATGAAATTGTAAAGCTTGAAATTTTGGCTGGCTTAATAGAAAATGAAGCTCAGAAAGCAGGATTTGAGCCCGAAGAAAGAGCATTTAATCCACATTTAACTTTGGGTAGAATAACATTCTTAAAAAACAGGGAAATGTTTATTCAACTGGCAAATGAATGGAAAGAGATTGAATTTCAAATTGTGTATGTAAACGAGATAATATTTTATCAGAGCATTTTGAGTGGTAAAGAACCTATTTATAAACCATTAGGAAAATTTAAGCTAAAATGAAGAAATTAATTTCAGTAACTCCGGAACCGTCTTATTATGCGGTTATTTTTACTTCAGTAAGAACAGAAATTGATGATGGATATTCAAAAATGTCAAATAAAATGGAACAACTGGTGAAACAACAACCGGGTTTCCTTGGATTTGATTCAGTGCGCAATGAAGCTGGAATTACAGTGTCTTACTGGAAAGATTTGGAATCGATAAAGAATTGGAGAGACAATGCTGAACATCAAATAGCTCGTTTAAACGGAAGAAAAAAATGGTATAAATATTTTTCGGTAAGAATTGCTATAGTTGAACGGGAATATAACTTTGATTCTGGCACGTAAAAATGTTATTTCCCATTTCCACGAAAACTAACCATTAAAGTGTAAATCAGTATTTTTAAATCGATATATAAGGATATATTTTTAAGATACATCATATCATATGGTAACCGTTCAAGCATCTCATCTACATCCGAAGCATAACCATATTTTACCTGTCCCCAGGAAGTAATTCCCGGCCGCAATTTGTGTAAATGAGTGTAATGCGGTGCTATTTTAACAATCTGGTCAATATAGTATTTCCTTTCCGGCCGAGGTCCAACCAACGACATGTCACCAATAATAACATTATAAAATTGGGGAATCTCATCAAGGTGAGTTCTGCGAATAAAACGTCCGATAGGAGTGATACGGTCATCATCAACAGAAGAAAGTGAAGGTTTTCCGTTTTCTGCATCTTTTACCATGCTTCGGAGTTTATAGATATAAAATGGTTTTCCAAATCTTCCAATACGTTCTTGTCTATACAAAATCGGTCCCTTAGATGTGGTTTTAATAATAATAGCCAGAACGATATAAGCTGGTAAAAGTATAACGGAGCCAATAAGCGAGAAAACCACATCAATAAGACGTTTTGTATTTTCTTGCCAGCCGGGCATCAACCCGTTTGATATTTTGATAAGCGGTGTTCCGTAAATAGTATTTGTTTTTACCGTTCCCGAAAGAAAATCGTATAGATCAGGAACTCCCCAAATGGTAACCTGCCGGTTTTCAATAATGGTAAGTATTTCACTTAACCTTTTATGTTCTACGGTTTCAATGGCGATAATTACTTCTTCAATGTTTTCTGTTTCAAAAATATCGAGGATATCAGCGAGCTTACCCAATTTTGGAATTTGTTCTTCCAGGAGTTTGTCATCATTATTTTCCAATCCAACAAATCCAACGAAACGGTTACCGGCAGGTCTTTGCTGATTATTCATGTCATTGTAAATTTTCAGTGCATTTTCGTTACTGCCGATAATTAACGTGTTGAAACCAATTTTCCGTTGATGAATTTTATGTGTAGTTTGTGAAGTGATCAACAGTCGGAAAAAATAAGTTAATATGAAATGCAATCCAAACAGGGTAAAAAACAGTTGATAGTAGTTCTTATACGATTGAATGAAATCATCTAAAATAAGGGTAAAGAATATAATTATAACTCCGAAAAGAGAAGTTGCAAATGTTTGACCCAGTTCGATTAAGCGTGAACGTCTGTATATGTTTTTATAAAAACCGGTAATGTAATAAACAGTCAGCCAGAAAACCGGGATTAAAATCAGACCTAAAAGATATTTTGAATTAAATTCGATGGGTATATCAATTCCAAATCTTTGAGGTTCAATAACTGTTTTTCTGTAGATGAAAAAAGCTGACCAGCTAATAGCTGCAGCCAGAAAATCTAAAATCAAATATTTTGCAACCTGTAAAGGTTTATTCATCTTGTCCCGTTAAGTCTTGTTCAGTATAAAACAGTAGATATTACATGAACGAAAATCACAGAAAAATATTGCCGCAAAAATAGTTTTTTGAAACCAATTACTGGATAAAAAACTGGGCAATTTTTTTGTTGATTTTCTGAACAAGATGCATCGAAATCAGGTAGTCTTCCAGGCTACTTTGTTTCTTTGAAGTTTTATTTACAGCACCAATAAATGAATCGAATTCACTAACCGAAGCAAAGTCTGAAAGGTTAACAGGTTGATTATTGCATATAAAGGTTTTTTTGGAAAAGTTAAAGGTTACAAACTGGTTTTTTGAATAGGCCCTGATTTTAAACTCTTCCAGCGAATCTAAATTGCCAAAACTAATATTCACTACTGAAGCGTCACCAAATTCAAGTCTTACATTGGTGAAATCTGATTTATTTGGAGTAGATTTAAAGGTAACTGCACCTACCTTTTTGGGACTAATTCCGGTGGTACCCAAAAGCATCATTACAATTGGATAAAGCGTATCATCGTTTCCTGTATTAACCGTAAAATCAAGAATATCGAGAAAAATTGGTGTTTCAACATTCTTATTCATCCACTGGATTGCAGGTGAAAAAAAGTAAGGATTACTAATCTGGATAATTGAACCCGACTCGTTAGCCAATTTTACTAGTTGAGTGCACTCATCGATCGTGATCTTCGGATATCCCGCGGCAAAAATATGTTTCGATCTTTTAATAATATCGCTTAACATTTTAAATGGTAATAACGAAGAGTTGTCAATCAAAAGAATATCTGACCGCTCAATAAGTTCTACCCGGTTGATTTCAGGAATTGAAAAATGGAAGCTATCTAACTTTGCACTACTGCCAACAGAAGTTTTTCCTATAACATTTACCTGTTTATTTTTCCTGATGCGTTTTACAAAAGGTTCCAGAAATTCAGTATTCCCAATCAATCCAATATTAAACATAAATCAATTATATTACCTGTTATTTACAAATATAGAAATCAGCGTTGATGCCGGTTACAGTTATTGTTACTATTTATCAACCTTTATTGTTAATATTGAAACGGAATATAAATGTGAAAAAGTATTTTCGTTTAATTTTGTAAGATAATTTTCAGGAATGGTTATCAACGACACATTGCGTCACCAGGGAATGCGAAAAAAACTGGTTGAGGGTTTAAAAATAAAGGGGGTTCGAAACCAAAGCGTTTTGGAGGCAATTGGAAAGGTTCCTCGACACCTTTTTATGGAGAGTACATTCCTGAAATTTGCTTATAAAGATCAGGCTTTTCCAATTGGAGCGGGACAAACCATTTCTCAGCCTTTTACGGTGGCGCTTCAAACTGAACTTCTTCAAGTTAAAAAAGGCGATAAAGTGCTTGAAGTAGGAACGGGCTCCGGTTACCAGGCCGCTGTATTGCTCGAAATGGGTGCCAGGGTTTTTACCATTGAGCGGCAAAAAGAGCTGTATAATAAAGTTCATAAGTTTCTTCCTGAAATTGGTTATCATCCGGCATGTTTCTTTGGAGACGGATACAAAGGTCTTCCTAATTTTGCCCCGTTTAATAAAATTATTGTAACTGCTGGTGCCCCTTATATTCCTGATGATCTAAAAAGTCAATTGGCTGTCAGTGGTCGCATGGTTATTCCGGTTGGAAATGATTCAAGACAGGTTATGAATGTTATTATTCGACTTTCCGAAAATGAATTCCGCAGTGAAAAACATGGGGATTTTGTTTTCGTTCCTTTACTAAAAGGAATTGTAAATTTTTAATTATGATCAGGGTTGAAAAATTTGTAGTTGGTCCGTTGGGAGAAAATAGTTTTGTTCTTTCTGATGAAACCGGAGAATGCATTTTTATAGATCCCGGATTTTATTATGAAGAAGAACACGAGGAAATAACGGATTATATACTTGAAAACAAACTGAAACCATTAAATATTACCAATACACATTGTCATTTTGATCATATTATGGGAGTTGAATTTATACGTGAAAAATATCAGATTCCCTTTTATGCACATGAGCATGATGCTTTTTTAATCGTCCGGTCAAAAAATCAGGCAGAAATGTTTGGATTTGAGATGAAACCGGTTTCACCGATTGATAAATTTGTTGATGAAACTGACAAGGTAAAATTTGGAAATGCTGAAATGGAAATCATCCATGTTCCCGGGCATTCACCCGGGCATATAGTTTTTTATAGCGCTGAAAATAGAATTTTGATTGCCGGGGATGTGCTTTTTTATGGAAGTATTGGAAGAACAGATCTACCCGGTGGCGATTATCAGACACTTATTTCAGGAATAAAAGAAAAACTTTTTGAATTACCTGATGATACAAAAGTTTATGCGGGCCATGGACCGGAAACAACAATTGGTTTTGAAAAAAGAAATAATCCGTTTTTAACGTAAAATAAAATAATTGAAAAAGTGTTTCCATTCATGATTGAAAATGGTTTAAAATCATTTTTTTGATGGAACAGGTTTTTTAACATTGCGACAACTTTAAAATATAATATATAAATATATGTCTCACGATAGTTTTGTAAACCGCCATTTGGGCCCGAGGAGCAATGAAATTAAAGAAATGCTTGATTTTATTGGTGTTTCGTCGATGGAAGAATTGATTGATCAGACTGTTCCAGCCAATATTCGTTTGAAAAAACCACTCAAGATGAAGGAGGGTTTAACAGAGAGAAAGTACTACCGTCTTATTCTGGATTTGGCAGCCAAAAACAAAGTGTTTAACACTTATATTGGAATGGGGTATTATGACACAATCACGCCAGCTGTGATCCTCCGCAATGTTTTGGAAAATCCGGCCTGGTACACTTCTTATACTCCTTATCAGGCTGAAATTTCACAGGGAAGACTGGAAGCACTGTTAAATTTTCAAACAATGGTTTGCGAACTTACTGCAATGGAAATAGCCAATGCTTCATTGCTCGATGAAGCCACTGCTGCAGGTGAAGCAATTGTGATGATGATGAACCTCCGTTCGCGCCAGATGGTGAAAAACGGTGTTAAAGTGGTATTGGTTGACGAAAAGATGTGGCCGCAAACTATCGAAGTTTTATATACCAGGGCCGAACCGCTCGGGATTGAACTGAGAATCCTTCCAAAAGAAAAGTTTGAATTTACCGATGACGTTTTTGGCGTAATGGTTCAATATCCAAATTCAGATGGAGAAATTATAGATTATGCTGATCTGGTTAAAAAAGCACATGAAAAGGATATTAAGGTTGCAGTAGCAGCTGATTTGCTTTCGCTTGCTATTCTTGTACCTCCGGGAGAATGGGGCGCCGATATTGTTTTTGGGAATAGTCAGCGTTTTGGCGTACCTATGGGTTATGGCGGCCCTCATGCAGCATTTTTTACAGCTCGTGAAGAATTTAAACGAA
Source organism: uncultured Prolixibacteraceae bacterium (assembly GCA_963849985.1). Taxonomy (GTDB): domain Bacteria; phylum Bacteroidota; class Bacteroidia; order Bacteroidales; family Prolixibacteraceae; genus Draconibacterium. Next base: position 306,875 of record CAWKJY010000026.1, read on the forward strand.
GTATGCCGGGAAGAATTATTGGCGTAACCAAAGACATTCACGGAAACCGTGCACTTCGTATGGCATTGCAAACTCGTGAACAGCATATTAAACGTGAAAAGGCTACTTCAAATATTTGTACAGCGCAAGCACTTTTGGCAAATATGGCTAGTTTTTTCGGCGTTTATCACGGGCCGGAAGGAATTAAAATGATCGCTAAAAGAATACATAGTATTGCAGCATTCTTAGCAACAGAGGTTGAAAAGTTAGGGTATAATCAGCTTAACAGTAACTATTTTGACACCATCCGGTTTGCACTTCCAAAACATGTGATGCGTGAAGATATTGAATGGCTCTCGCACGAACTGGAAATGAATTTCAGATATTTCGACAACGGTGATGTTGGAATCAGCATTGATGAAACTACCAACCGCGAAGATATGTCGTGGATTCTGGAAGTTTTTGCGAAGGCAGCTAATAAAAGATGGGCGATTGTTCAGGAATATCCTGAAATAGAAGTTATCGATAAAAAGTTTATTCGCACCTCTGATTTCATGACCCAGGAAGTATTTAATAAATACCGGTCGGAAACTGAAATGGTTCGTTATATAAAAAAACTGGAACATAAGGATATTTCATTAACTCATTCCATGATTTCTTTGGGATCATGTACCATGAAACTGAACGCAGCAACAGAAATGTTGCCATTAAGTTGGATTGAATTTAATGGTATTCATCCATTTGTTCCAAAAAATCAGGCTCGCGGTTATCATGAAATGATGGAGGAACTTCGAAGGGATTTGGCTGAAATCACCGGTATGGCCGATGTGAGTTTAATGCCAAATTCGGGTGCTGCCGGCGAGTATGCCGGATTAATGGTAATCCACGAATACCATAAAAGTAGAGGTGATGTACAGCGGGATGTGGTTTTGATCCCTTCTTCGGCTCATGGAACCAATCCAGCAAGTGCAGTTATGGCCGGATTAAAAGTTGTTGTTGTTGCTTGCGATGAAAAAGGAAACATTAGCGTGGAGGATTTGAAGAAGAAAGCAAAAGAAAATAAGGATAATCTGGCTGCATTTATGGTGACTTATCCTTCAACCCACGGAGTTTTTGAATCATCCATTGTTGAAATGTGTGAAATAATTCATAAAAATGGGGGACAGGTTTATATGGACGGGGCAAATATGAACGCCCAGGTTGGTTTAACAAATCCAAGAGATATTGGCGCCGATGTTTGTCATTTAAACCTGCACAAAACATTTGCTATTCCGCATGGCGGTGGAGGACCCGGAGTTGGACCAATTGCCGTAGCAAGTCATTTGATAGATTTTCTGCCTTCACATTCAATTATGAATAACGGACATATTGGAATTAAAGCAGTTACTGCTGCTCCCTGGGGAAGTGCTTCAGTACTCCCAATTACTTATGGTTACATAAAGATGATGGGTGCTGAAGGATTAACGGAAGCTACTAAAGTAGCCATTCTTAATGCAAATTATATTGCCAAAGCATTAGAGAAAAATTATGGTATATTATATACCGGCGAAAATGGTAGGGTAGCACACGAGTTAATCCTTGAGTGTCGTCACTTAAAGGCAACTTCAGGCATAACGGAAGAAGATATTGCAAAACGCCTGATGGATTACGGATTTCATGCACCTACTTTATCTTTCCCCGTACATGGTACATTAATGGTTGAACCAACGGAAAGTGAATCGAAGGAAGAACTGGATCGGTTTATTGATGCCATGAATTCGATTTATAACGAAATAAAAGAAATTGAAAACGGCGTGGCTGATAAAACAGATAATGTATTAAAAAATGCTCCGCATACGGCAGAAAAAGTTATTTCCGACAATTGGGATTATAGTTACAATAGAGAGAAAGCTGCGTATCCTCTCGACTGGATTAGAGAAAACAAATATTGGGTTCCTGTTGGTAGAGTAGATAACGCTTGGGGCGATAGGAATTTAATTTGTACCTGCGGCTCACCGGAAGAATATGAATTACTTTCAAAAGAATAATTTTAAATGGCTGGTTATATTTATTCAGCTTAATTATTAAAATGATATCATTTCCGAATGCTAAAATAAATATTGGTTTAAATGTGGTATCCAAAAGAACCGATGGATATCACGACCTGGAAACCATATTTTACCCGGTTCAACTTGCTGATGCACTGGAAATGGTTGTTTCAGAAAGAACTGAAATCACAGTTTCAGGAATTGTTATTGATGGCGAATTAAATGATAATTTGGTAATTAAAGCATATAATCTTTTAAAAGAAGAATTTGATTTGCCTCCGGTTAAGTTTCATTTACATAAGGTAATACCGTTCGGTGCTGGATTGGGGGGTGGTTCGGCTGATGCTGCATTTACATTAAAAATGCTGAACGGATCCTTTAAACTGGGGTTAAAAACCGATCAACTGGAAAATTATGCAACAAAACTTGGGGCAGATTGTGCCTTTTTTATTCAAAATAAACCAACTTTTGCAACTGGAATCGGGAATCAGTTACAACCTATAAATCTGGATCTTTCTAATTATCAGATTGTAATTATTAAGCCCAATATTAGCGTGAGTACAAAAGATGCTTATCAAAATATAGTACCTCAAAATCCAACTATTCGTTTATTTAATCTTGTAAATAGTCCTGTATCTGCCTGGAAAAATCAGGTTATAAACGATTTTGAAAAGTCAGTTTTTAGCAGCTTCACTCAACTTTCTGAATTAAAAAAATTGCTTTACATGCTGGGTGCTGAGTACGTTTCCATGTCGGGGAGCGGCTCCGCTCTGTTTGGTATCTTTCGCAGTTTGCCGGCAGATTTCGATAAAAAAATACCGTCTGGTATTTTAATTTACCGGTAGTTTCGGTTATTTACCGGTCTTAGGGTTTCATTAACAAAGTTTTCGTACTTTTTAACAAAACGTCGTGCAACCTTTGTACAAGTAATTAGTCTATTAAAGCGAAGACAAAAGAAAACAAAACAAGAAGAAAACAAAGTTTAGAAAACAAATTAAAAGCAGAAAATATGAAAACTACAATGAAACAATTAACAGCTGGTACAATTTTAGCCTTATTACTTATGGCAGTAAATGTACACGCAGAAGGAAAGGAAACTGCAAAAGCCTCAAGCCTTGAAGCAACAGAAACAACATTGGACCTTGAAAACTGGATGATCGATGATAATATCTGGAACGGAACATCATCCTTTAATTTCGAAAATGCTACTGATGAAACGCTGAATTTGGAGGACTGGATGATCAGCGATGCAACCTGGGCAAACACTCAGAACATTGAAGTAAAAACAGAAAAAGACAGTGAATTGAAAATAGAAAGCTGGATGACAGATACAACAGTTTGGAACAGATAACGAGAAAAAGTAGAAACGCGATTTAGTTAGTTTAGTTTAGTTAGAATTTTTAGAGGCTGTAATTTTTTACAGTCTCTTTTTTTGTTAATATACTTATTGATCAATCAAAAACCAGCAAGGGTCCAAATTTTATAATCATCATTTACAAGTTTTTAGAATTGAATATTATGTTGACTCATATTTTTCTTTGGTAATTAAAAAACAGAGTTCAGCATAAGTTTATTTCATAAATATTTGAGTTTTGTTTAACAGCAACTATGGTAATTTTTACATGATAAGCTTCATTGAAAAAAACCTATTTTCTTTTTATATCTTATTAACCTTGATTTACCCTTAAATACTGACCTTTATTAATTATTTAGAATGATAAATTTTATTTTATTGCGAACTTGCGCTATATTATGAATAAAACCATCTCCGTCTTTTGTTATTGAACCTTTATCCCAGAAATGCAACATTCCGTTTTCTAGTACCAATTTAAGGTTTCATTAACAAAGTTTTCATTCTTTTTAACAAAATGTCATGTAACCTTCGTTAAGGTAGTTAGTCTATTTATATGTAAAACAAAAGAGAACTAAACAAGAAGAAAACAAATTTTAGTAAACAATTAAAAAAACAGCAAATATGAAAACTACAATGAAACAATTAGCAGCAGGTACAATTTTAGGTTTGTTACTTATAGCCGTAAATGTACATGCGGAAGGAAAAGAAGCTACAAATGCCTCGAGCCTTGAATCAATAGAAGCAACAGAAACTGCAATAGAACTTGAAAATTGGATGATTGACGATTACTTCTGGAACGGAATATCATCTTTTGCATTGGAAAATACTACAGAGGAGTCGCTGAACCTGGAAGATTGGATGGTTAGTGATGAAACCTGGGGAAACACTCAGAACATAGAAGTAAAAACAGAAATAGACAGTGAATTGGAAATAGAAAGCTGGATGACAGATACAACGGTTTGGAATAGATAGCGAGAAAATGTAGAAACGCGATTTAGTTAAGTTAGAATTTTTATAGGCTGTAATTTTTTACAGCCTTTTTTTATTTTATTTATCAATAAAGAATCGATTAGTGCCTTTAACAATCTCTTCATAATTTTTACAATTACCGAATATTCATTGTCAAGTTTTTTCAGCATAATTTTTAGTAACATAGAATAATTTATTGCCTGTAAACTTTAAATATTGCGCGAACTACTTTAAACAGAGAAACTTTTTTATTTTAACAATTAACCGAAAATGGCGTTGCCATTATCTTTTGTAGTAAAATTTGTGTTTCAGAAAATTGAAAAACATCGGTCACATAACGCTTTAAGATTTCATTAACAAAGTTTTTATTCTTTTTAACAAAATGTCATGTAACCTTTGTTCAGGTAGTTAGTCTATTAATACGTAAACAAAAAAGAATAAAACAAGTAGAAAACAAAAAATATGAAAACTACAATGAAACAATTAGCAGCAGGTACAATTTTAGCTTTATTACTTATGGCCGTGAATGTGCATGCTGAAGGAAGAGAAAATACAAATGCCTCAAGCCTTGAAACAATAGAAGCAACAGAAACAACAATGCAACTTGAAAACTGGATGATTGACAATTACTTTTGGAGCGGGTCATCAGCCATTAATTCTGAAGAAGCAATTGATGAATCACTGAACCTGGAAAATTGGATGATCAGTGATGTAAACTGGATGAATCCTCAGGAAATGAACGTAAAAATAGAAAAAGACAGTGAATTGGAAATAGAAAACTGGATGACAGATACAACAGTTTGGAACAGATAACGAGAAAAAGTAAAAACGCGGTTTAGTTTAGTTAGAATTTTTGGAGGCTGTAAAAAATTACAGCCTTTTTTTTGCTTATTCATTAATTGCAATAAATTTACAGATACCCCATTTCAATCATAGTAACAATTTCTTCAATCATTTGATCTTCTCCTTCCGGATCATACTCATCTTTTAAATTATTACTGAAAATCCGAGCAATTCCCTGCCAGAAAGCAGCGCTGAAATCTCCCCTGAATTCCTTGATTAAATTATAAGGAGTTTGATCTGTTTCGCGGTCTATAAGTTTTAAAAGTAACCTGCCATCTGAGATCGACCACTTTTTAAGTTCTTCCTTATGTTCACTGAATAGCTCTTTTTCAACATTTTTCATCAACTTCCGGCGGTCACCCTTATCTTTTAGCGCGTAGTATTTTGGTTCATATTCTTTGAGTAGTTCACGGGCTTCAATTGCCAGCGGATAAACTTTCTTTACTTTTGCAACTAATCGGGAGTATCGTCGTTGTTGTCTTTTACTATTAAAATTATGCTTTGGAAACACAATAACCTGCTTTAGCTGTTTGTGAATAATCGTATCGTTTCCCTGGACGATGCCGAAAGTTATTTTAGAAGTATCGCGTTCCTGGGCAACCAAAGCAAATGGAAAAAATAAGAAAAATAATATGGTAAATACTTTATTCAAACTTGCGATTTTATCAAAACAAAAGTAGAACGAATAATTTATATCCACATTATTAAAAGTTCAAAGTTTATATCTTTGATGCAGGATTTTATCCAATAAAAAAATCAAAAAATGAAGACTAGTGTGCATTCCGAATTTGGACAACTGGAGGGTGTAATTATTCATCAACCAGGCTCGGAAGTAGAAAACATGACACCTGAGAATGCAGAGCGTGCATTGTACAGTGATATCTTAAATTTATCCATTGCATCAAGGGAGTTTTCGCAGTTGGAAGGCGTTCTGAGAACCGTTTCTAATGTGCTCAAAGTAAGTGATTTACTAATTGATATTTTGCATCAGGAAGTGGTGAAATTAGAGTTACTTGAAAAAATTTGTGGCCGCGAAAGCGATGTTGGCAAAGTGAATGATCTTATTCATCTTTCTCCGCAGAAACTGGCTAAATTACTAATTGAAGGTATTGTTCTTGAAAAAAATAACCTTACCAATTATTTAAGTAGTGAGCGTTTTTTACTTCGTCCGTTGCATAACCTTTTTTTTACGCGCGATTCTGCCATGGGAATGAATCATCACATGGTAATTGGCAAAATGGCTAATCCTGTGCGTGAAAGAGAGAGTGTTATTATGGAAGCAATTTTTAATCATCATCCTGATTTTGAAACGATAACAATAAATCCCACAAATCCGAATCCGGGAATAATAATGAATCCAAAATCAACTATTGAAGGGGGTGATTTTCAGGTAGTAAGGGAAGATGTTTTTATTATTGGCAAAGGTGTTCGAACAAGTACGCAGGGAATAGATTTTATTATTGAGAATATTAAACAATTAAAAAAAGAACCACACCATATTATCGTTCAGGAATTACCGCCAACACCTGAATCATTTATTCATCTCGATATGGTTTTTACCTTGCTGAATTATGATATTTGTATGATATATGAGCAGGTAATCTCGAAAATAAACCGGCTTCGTACCATTCACATAAAAATAGATAACGGGAAAGTGATAACGATTGAAGAGGTTCCAAATATAATGGTTGCTTTAAAAAAGCTGGGAATGGATTTTAAACCGGTTTTGTGTGGGGGAAATAACGATTCATGGATTCAGGAGCGTGAACAGTGGCACAGTGGGGCCAACTTTTTGGCTTTTGCTCCGGGTAAGATTATTGGATACGAGCGCAATAACCACACCATTGAGGCGCTGAATAATGAAGGTTATGCTGTTTTAAAAGCAAATGATGTAATTGAAAAAAGAGTTTCCGTTAATGATTATGAAAAATGTGTGGTTCAAATTGCAGGTTCTGAACTTGCAAGAGGCGGGGGCGGGGCACGTTGTATGACCATGCCCGTAAGGAGAAGTGAATTAAACTGGTAAATTTTAGAATGCGAAAACTCAGGAATAGCGAATTAAACCGTCTTTCGGTTGAAGAATTTAAAAAAGCTGGGAAAATTCCACTTGTAGTTGTGTTGGATAATATCAGGAGCTGCAATAATATAGGCTCTGTTTTCAGAACTTCTGATGCGCTGTTGGTTGAAAAAATCTATCTGTGCGGAATAACTGCAACCCCGCCCAATAAAGAAATTCATAAAACTGCCCTGGATGCAGAAAAATCGGTTGACTGGAAATATTTTGAAAAAACGGAAGAAGCTGTTTCTGAATTGAAAGAATGTGGTTATGCAATTTATGCCATCGAACAGGTTGAAAACAGTATTATGCTACCCGATTTTGCACCCGGAATCAATGAAAAAATTGCAGTTGTTTTTGGTAACGAAGTAAAAGGAGTTCAGCAGAAAATAGTAAATGTTTGTAACGGGAGCATCGAAATTCCGCAGTACGGAACAAAGCATTCATTTAATATTTCAGTTAGCGTAGGAATCGTTTTGTGGGATCTTTTTCAAAAACTTCAGAAATAAACATTAATACATTTTTCAGATCAATTGCAATCTCCGATTTTTAAGCTTTAAACATATTTCCCTATTTTTATGTGGAAATAAACGGTAAAATTATGAGCACCCCAAAAGAATTACCTGAAGAGTTTTTGCATTATATATGGGAAAACCGGCTTTTTGTATCAGAGAATTTAGCTACAACTGATGGTCACCCGCTTGAAATAATTCAGTTAGGAAAAAGAAATACCAATTCAGGTCCCGATTTTTTTAATGCCCGGATTAAATTGGGAGATACAATTTGGGCCGGGAATATTGAAATACATAAAAGTTCCGGCGATTGGCAAAAACACCAGCACCAAACGGATAAAGCTTTTGATAATGTGATACTTCATGTTGTTGAAAAGCATGATGTAGAAGTTCTCCGAAGTAATGGAGAGAAAATTCCCACACTGGTAATTACTTTTCCAAATTATTATCGGGAAAATTATGAAAGATTGTTGGAGTCGAAATCATGGATTGCCTGCCAGGATCAGTTTCATAAAATAGATCCAATTTTGTTGCAACTTGGTTTTAACCGGTTAATGATTGAACGGCTGGAAGATAAAACAAGTCAGATTCTTGAGCGGCTTGAAAAAAATAACAACGACTGGAACGAAACATTTTATCAAATGATGGCCCGAATGTTTGGTTTCAAAGTAAATGCTTTACCATTCGATTTACTGGCTAAATCGTTACCATTACAGGTACTGGGAAAACACAAGAATAATCTTCGGCAACTGGAGGCTTTGCTTTTCGGAAATTCAGGCTTGTTAAACGAACAGCTTCTTGGTGATGATTATTACCTTGAACTTCGGGAAGAATATTCATTTCTTTATAAAAAGTACGGTTTAAAAGGAATTGAAGGACATTTGTGGAAATTTATGCGAATGCGGCCTGGTAATTTTCCGACTGTTCGAATCTCTCAATTTGCAGCATTAATATACCGTTCTCACGGGCTGTTTTCAAAAATAATCGAGATTGAAAAACTGGATCAGTTAAAGGATTTATTTAAAGTGAAAGCTTCGGAATACTGGAATACTCATTATAATTTCAACAAAATTTCTAAACAACAATCAGTAAAGGAAATAGGTAATACATCAATCAATACAATAATCATTAATGTGGTTATTCCGTTTTTGTTTGTATATGGTGAAAAACAGAACAAAACTGAATTGAAAAACCGGGCGCTCGAATTTCTGGAACAATTGCCTCCTGAAACCAATTCGATTATTTCAGGATGGGAAAAGCTTGGAGTTGAGTCTCGTTCTGCATTTGAAACGCAGGCATTGATTCAGTTAAAAAATAGATATTGTGAAAAGAAAAAATGCTTAAATTGCCAAATAGGAGTTAAACTAGTAAAAACCATTCCCGATTAACTAAATGAGTCAGCAGTTCAATAAATTCCAGGAAGCGTCGAGCAGGACCTTGAAAATAGCAATAGGACTGATGGGATCCATTGTTGTTATTGGAACGGTAGGTTATCATTTGATTGAGGGGATGAATATACTGGACAGTATTTACATGACTGTAATTACGATCTCGACAGTAGGCTTTAAAGAAGTGGGCAGTGAACCCCTTTCTCCTCAGGGTAAAATATTTACAATTGGTTTAATTATTACAAGTTTAGGTAGCCTTGCCTATGTTGGATCGAATTTGGCGCGCTTTGTTTTTGACGGTGAATTGGCAAATTATATAAAAACATACCGAGTGGATAAAAAAATAGCAAAACTAAAAAACCATGTCATTATCGTTGGTTATGGCAGGAATGGCGAGCAGGCAGCCATGGAACTGACAGAACACGGTGTTGACTTTGTGATTGTGGATAAACGCGACAATGTTATTTCCAGGATCAGGCAAAACCAGGAACTACTTTACTTAAAGGGTGACGCAACACATGAAGAGGTATTGGAACAAGTGGGCATTTATGAAGCAAGGGCCTTAATTGCCACTACCCCAAATGATGCTGATAATGTTTTTGTGGTGTTAACTGCACGAAGCATGAATCCCGGACTTACTGTTATTAGTCGGGCTTCTGAACTGGAATCGCAGATGAAACTAAAACGTGCAGGTGCTACCAATGTAATTATGCCTGAACGTATTGGTGGTCAGCGTATGGCAAAACTTGTTCACCAGCCTGACGTTGTCGAATTCCTTGAATACATTCTTCTGCAAAAAACCAAAGATGTTAGTCTCGAAGAAGTTTCATGTAACTCACTTGCACAGAAATTTGTCGGGAAATCCATCGGGGACTTAAAAGTAAGGGAAGTTTCCGGCGCAAATATAATTGGAATTAAAATCAGCGGGGCTCGTTATGTGTTCAATCCCGACCCACAAATGATCCTCTCCCGTAATGATCAGCTCTTTGTGCTTGGGAATCCGAACCAAATTCATAAACTTCGGGATTGGATGGCTAACGGAGATTAACAAATTATTTTTATTATTTCGTTTAGCTGAAACAGAATTTGATAATTTTGACTTCGCATAAAAATCAACAATCGAGAATGCAAATTGATGGATTTACTTACGTGCGTAACGGTTTTGCAATGGGTTATCCGTTTTTGGCATCTATACGTTCGGTTTTGCCTTTTGTAAATCGGATTTTCGTAGTAGTGGGTGATTCAACTGATGGAACCCGTGAAGCAATTCTGCGTTTGAATGATGAAAAAATTGTTATTGTTGACTCAGTTTGGGATGAAGAAAAAAGATATTCAGGTGAAATTTTCAGGGACCAGTCAAATATCGGAATCGATCAGATTATTGGCGACTGGGCTTTTCATATTCAGGCCGATGAGGTTTTGATGGAAGGCGCTGGCGATGAAATTCTGAAATACATTAAAATTGCTGATGAGTTAGAAAAGATTGACGGATTACTTTTCCCGTTTTATCATTTTTGGGGCGATTACAGTCATATCCGGCACACGCGAAAAACGCACGCTTTTGAAATAAGAGCTTTTAAAAATAACAGAAATGTTTATGCTTACCGCGATTCGCAGGGATTTCGAAAATTTAATTCTGATTCAAAAAAATCCAATGGAGAGAAATTAAAAGTACTTAAAACCAAAATTCCGGTGTATCATTATTCCTACACAAGAAATCCTAAATTGATGAGTGCGAAATGGAATTATTTTGAGCGTTTTTATCACAATGATGAGTGGTTGAAGAATCACGGTAAAAAGAAAGAATTCGATTTTAACAAAGTAGATCGTTTACAGGATTTTAAAGGGCCACATCCCAAATTCATGAAAGAAATAATTGAGAAAAAAGACTGGGACTTTCAATATGATCCTTCAAAATCAAATATGCGTTTTAAGGACCGGTTAATGTATCCGGTTGAAAAATATTTCGGATACAGACTTTTTGAATATAAAAATTATTTGATAGAACCTTTACCTGCCAAATTCAAAAACAGTGGATTATAATAATTGATATATGATTTCTCCGTTGTTTAACCATTTGTTGATCCCTTTTATCATTGCAATGTTTTTAGCCATGACTATGGGAGGAAGTGGCACTGCTCCGGCATTTTCTGCCGCTTATGGTGCCAATGTTTTAAGAAAGAGTTTAATTCCGGGATTGTTTGGAATTATGGTTTTTATTGGGGCAATAGTTGCCGGAAAAGGAACTGCTACAACAATAGGAAAAGAATTACTGGATCCTGGGAAAATGTCTTTTACGGTGGTTTCGATCATCCTGTTTTCGGTTGCAGTTTCATTATTAATTGCCAATCTTTTTGGGATACCGCAATCAACCAGCCAGTCAACAGTGCTTTCAGTAACAGCAGTTGCAATTTATTTTAGTGAACTAAATACGGAGAAATTACTGTTTGAAATTATTCCTGTCTGGTTTATTTTGCCTATTATTTCTTTTTTCATTAGTTTATTAGTTGGAAAATATGTTTACAAACCCATGCGACGAAGGGGATTAACCATGCCGCGTGCACAAAACCAAAACATGAAACCTGTTTGGAACGGTTTACTCGTTGCTATGTCGCTTTACGTGGCTTTTTCGATTGGTGCTAATAATGTAGCAAATGCTGCCGGTCCGATTGCATCGATGACAGCCAATGAACTAAATATAAAACCAGAGAAAAGTTTTATTCTGATCATGATTCTTTCGACACTGGTAGTAGCGCCAAGTTTCGGAATTGGTAGTTCCATTTTCGGTCATAAAATTCTGAAAAATACCGGAAAGGAAATTGTATTATTTGGAAGGTTTGAAGCTGTTATTATTGCTTTTGTTTCAGCCAGTTTATTATTATTTGCATCATTAACAAAAGGAATTCCAACATCGCTGGTTCAGTTAAATGTTGCATCGATTCTTGGAATTGGAGTTGCCAAACTGGGCGCGCGAAATATTTTCAGAAAAACAGAAGTCCGAAAATTCTTTTTGATGTGGATTATTGCCCCGGTAATTTCTTTTTCTTTATCACTATTATTGATTTATTTGGCTGATATAAAGGGACTTTTGTGATAATGATTTTTACTTTTCAAAACAGATACCAACTTTCTATTATTAAAATTTTGTCATATTTCAAATCTGTGGTTAATCTTGATAGTCATGTATTTTTTTTGAACCATTTTCCTGAAATTAATGTTTTTAATTATTAGTAGTTTCTACACCGGGCCCCTTCCTAATATATCAAAATATAGATTTTAATTATGGGAGTTGTAGGTATCATTCTTCGTTTATTAATTGCAATCTTAATATCTTTTGTACTTTCTGTTATTGCAATGCAGGCTATTAAATTAACAGGTGCAGATTTGAAGGATTTTAAGCAGCGAAATAAGCCATCGGTTCTTGCGATTGCCGGCTTTTTCAATCTGCTTTTTATTGTAGTAGTTGCACTTCTTTTAAAAATTTGGGATCATAAATCAATCCTTGAACTTGGATTTTCGATTCAATTTCATGATTATATTTTTTTAGGTTTGGCATTATTATTATCGATAAGTTTGGCTTCATTATATGTCAGTTATCTGAATTTAAGAGGTATCGTAAAAGTTTCATTAAACAAACGTGATAATTCCCCTGATATAAGTCAGATAAGTATAATTCTTACATTTCTTATCTTATTTATTGCAGCATTGCAGGAAGAAATTTTGTTCCGGGGATATTTTGCATTTGTGTTAAAACCCTATGGATTTTATGTTGCACTTTTAATTTCCGCAATTTCGTTTACCGTTTGGCATTTTATAACGAATAAAGTTAATATGTTTCAAACTATCGATTGGTTTTTGGGAGGTATAATGTTGTTTTGTATTTACTGGTTAAGTGGATCAATATGGATAGCTGCATTAGTACATTATTTTCGTAACATTACCAATGTATTTGTATTTGATATTTCCGGAAATCATTTTGTTGTCGCATTTAAGAAACCTATAACCCCAAAATTTAAGACAATATATACAATATCATATTCCGTTATCATCATAATATTTTGCTTTTACTTTTACTAATCTTTGTTTCAAAATAATCGTTGTTAAAAAAGATTAATTTGTCTTATTTGCATATTTTATGATAAACCATCATAAAATCAAATTGTTGGTCATGTTGAAACAGTATTAACCATTTAACCCATATGTTATGTTTATAGGTCATTTTGGTGTTGGATTGGGAGCTAAAAAAGCAGCTCCGACAATTTCTCTCGGCACATTTTTTCTTGCTGCTCAATTTTTGGATTTACTCTGGCCAACATTCTTGCTTCTCGGGTGGGAACATGTAAAAATAGAACCTGGAATAACTTCAATGGCGCCGCTTAATTTTACCGATTATCCTTTGTCTCATAGCTTGCTAATGGCAATTTTATGGGGACTTGTTTTAGGTACTGTTTATTTTTTGGTAAAGCGAAAATTTATTAATGCGCTGATTATCGGGATTGTAGTTATCAGTCATTGGATTCTTGATTTGTTAGTGCACATCCCTGATCTCCCGCTGTATCCCGGGAGTTCTGTATTATTGGGATTTGGATTATGGAATTACAAATTACCGGCAATAGCTATTGAAGTTCTCATTTTTTCCCTTGGGTTGCGATATTATTTACAGGCAACCCAAGCAAAAAACAAAGTTGGTAAGTACGGTTTTTGGGTGATGATAGTATTTTTAGCTATTATCTATATTAGCAATTTATTTGGTCCCCCGCCTCCAAATGTTAAGGTAATCGCATGGGCAGGAGAGTTACAATGGTTGTTTGTAATTTGGGCCTATTGGATTGACAGAAACCGAACATCAAAAATTATTAAACCGGTTGTAACCTGAAGTGTACAGATAAAAAAACATAGTATGTGGAAAGAACTTATTTGTGTTGTTTTTTCCTTTTTATTAAAATAATTGTTGATATGTCAGGTATCAAATGGTTTAACGTTGGTTTGCGCGGAATTATGGAAACCGGAATTGTTCTGGCTCTTGCTTATTGGGGTTACCATGTCGGAGATACCAGGACATTAAAAATTCTGCTTGCGATTGTTGCTCCGGTTATTGGATTTGGTTTTTGGGGTATAGTTGATTTTCACAATTTTGGCAAAATTGCAGAATATTTAAGGTTAACTCAGGAATTAATCATTTGTGCAATCGTAACTTATTTATTATTTGTTTCAGAATTACCGATACTGGGATGGATATTTGGAATTATATCCGTTATACATCATTTGCTCGTATATCTTTTGGGAGAGCGATTGCTTAAAAACAATAAACAATCTAACAAATAGAATTTAGTGCTGTTACTTTTCAGGCTCGGCATCAAATTTCTCAATAAAATCTGTTGAAAGCACCCTAAACTCGGTACGTCGGTTAATCTGATTGGCAATTTCCTGTTGATCTGGTGTGAGTTTCGAAATAAATTCCTCGGTCAGTTCGTCATTCCTTTTAAGGAAATCATATTTTTGAGCCAGCTCCCGTGTAACTTTTTTAGGCCAGGTTTCGCCATATCCTTTTGCAACCAGTCGTTGCGGATTAATGCCTTTTTCAATCAAATAATCAACTACACTTTGTGCCCTTTTTTGTGAAAGTTCAAAATTCGACTGCTCACTTCCTACATAGTCAGTGTGCGACATTAACTCGATTGTTATAGTCGGATTGAAATTAAGTACCTGTACAAGTGTGTCAAGCGCTGCTTTTGACTCAGGCAGTAATTCAGAACTACCAAATTCGTAATTTATATTATTAATTTTTATTGGCGAATCTGTTGGGGTCAAATACATTTGGAATGCAAAGTCTTTACTGTCTTCTAGTCCAATTGTGTTGGCAACAGCCTTATCCCGAAGGTACCCATCTTTGAATGCTGCAAAAATATACTCTGTTTCTGGCTTCAACTTGTATTTGAATTTTCCGTTAGTGGCCCTCATTTTCAGATTGGTTCCGTCTGTTCCTATAATTCTGATACTGGCTCCATCAATTCGTGTATTATTTTCTCTATCAAAAATGTCTCCTTCAACTTCAAAAACTTTTGGCGGTACCATAAACGAATAAATATCATCGCCCCTGGATCCTTTTCGGTTCGAAGTAAACATTCCTTTATTTTCACCGTGTACAAAGGCAATTCCGAAATCATCGGCAGGAGAATTCATAGGAGACCCCATATTTTTTACTACCCAGTTTCCATCTTCATCTTTTGTGGCCACAAAAATGTCAAATCCACCCATACCAATTCGGTAATTCGATGAAAAATAAAGTTCTCCATTGTCGCGGACAAACGGAAACATCTCATCGCCAGGCGTATTTATTGCTTCTCCCAGATTTACAGGTTTAGAATAAGAGCTTCCATTCTTTTGTGCAACCCAAATATCTTTTCCACCAAAACCACCGGGCATATCAGAAACAAAATAAAGCAAGCTTTCATCCGGACTCAATGCAGGATGAGCAGCTATAATGCTGTCTCCAACAACATCAACTTTTATTGGTTCCGACCATGATCCACGTGATTGAGATGCACTATATAATTCAGCACCAAGGCTTTGTGTTTTGTCGTAACGGCATCGTGTGAAAATCATTTCTTCACCATTAGCCGATAATGTTGCAGCACCTTCCTCGTCATCAGTATTAATGATTAAACTTTCGTCAATGAGTTGTGGTTCTTCCCATTTTTGCTTTTGGATCCCAAAAGTACTTCTAAATAAATCTGCGTAGTTTTGCCCGGTAATCATACTTTCTTTTTTCCCGGTTGCAGCTTTTCGGGTAGATGTAAATATTACTTCGTTATCACGACCACCTACAAATACGGGTGAATAGTCACTTTCACGCGAATTGATTTCTTTTATTGGATTTATAATATGACGGGTTGGATGAGCAACCCATTCCTGTGTTTGTCTTATTGCCTCCAGGCCGTCAATTGCGCGTTCATCATCAGGTACGGAATCCAGATAATTTCGGTATGAATCAATTGCCTCTTCATAATCCTGCGTTGCCCTTAACATATCAGCATGATGGAGAATTGCAACAGGATCAGGATAACCACGCCGGATGGCATTTTTATAATACAATTCTGCCCGGTCATAATCGCCAATATGTCGATAGCATTCGGCGATTTCGTAGGCATAAATCATTCGTTTTTCCCGGTCCTTTTCTTTTCTGCTTGCTTTTCGATATTTTTCAATAGCATTGTAGTATTCGCCAATTCCTTGTGAAAGCATTGCATCGCGACCATATTTGGCAGCTCCACATCCACTTAAAAAAACGACAAGTAAAAGAAATAAAGCGAACCTAACCTTCATACCCATATTTTTTCGGGTTGTAAATGTAAAATAATTTTTACAATAACGTTGGAATGAATGGTTAAGTATGCCAGCGTAGCAGGTTTTCAAAATATCAGTTCTATATTTCAAAAGTATAAATAAAAGAGACTGCCCTCAATTATGAAAGACAGTCTCTTAATTATTTTATATTTGGAGTAATTACCTTACAAACAACAATTCTCTGTATTTTGGAAGGGGCCATTTTTCATCATCAACAATTAATTCAAGGTGGTCGATATGATATCTAATGTCATCCAAAAATGGTTTTACCTCTATCTCGTATGCGTAAGCTTTTTCAATTACATCCTCAATCACATTCACCTTTTTGCGGGCCTCAATCATTTCTTTACGTTTTGCCTTAATAGCCGAAATATGTAAGCCAATTTCACGGATTAGATCAATACGTGCAGCCGCCAGTTCATCAAATTCTTCTTTCAGGAATACTGCCTTCAGGTTTTTCACATTTTTCAGTAACATGGTTTGATAATCCACTGCGACTGGAACAATGTGGTTAATTGCAATATCTCCAAGAACCCGTGCTTCTATCTGAAGTTTCATAATGAACTTTTCATATTCCACCTCAACACGTCCGCTTAATTCCAATTCATTTAAAACACCAAGCTTTGCAAGTAATGCTTTATTTTCAGGTCTTAAATAAGCTGAAAGCGATTCAGGAACACTGATTACATTTGTCAATCCTCTTTTGGCTGCTTCTTTCACCCAATCTTCACTGTAACCATCCCCGTTAAACCGTATTGGTTTTGATTCGATAATCATTCCTTTCAGCACCTGAAAAATGGCTTCATCCTTTTTTACACTCTTTTCAATCAGTGCATCAACTGCTGTTTTGAATTTCAACAGTTGATTTGCCAGAACTGAATTAAGCACAATAAGTGCAGAAGCATTATTTGCCGAAGAACCAACTGCTCTGAATTCAAAACGATTTCCTGTAAAAGCAAAAGGTGATGTACGATTTCGGTCGGTGCTGTCGAGAATAATTTCAGGAATCCTACCAATATTAAGTTTAAGAGCCGTTTTTTCATCCGGGGTCATTTTACGGTCAACAACGGCCTCTTCCATCAAATCGAGCATATTGGAAACTTCAGTTCCAAGGAAAACAGATAAAATAGAAGGTGGAGCTTCGTTTGCTCCAAGACGGTGCATGTTCGATGCATTTGAAATACTGGCACGAAGAAGATCCTGATTATCGTAAACAGCTTTTAATGTGTTAATCACAAATGTAAGGAACTGCAGATTTGTCTTCGGATTTTTCCCCGGAGAATACAAATTTACCCCGGTATTGGTTGACAGCGACCAGTTATTATGCTTCCCAGAACCATTTATTCCTGCAAATGGTTTTTCATGAAACAGAATACGAAATTTATGTCTGCGGGCAATTTTCTGCATAATGTCCATGCATAATTGGTTGTGATCGTTCGACAAATTTGCTTCCTCATAAATAGGTGCAATTTCGAATTGATTAGGAGCTACTTCATTATGTCTTGTTTTAATTGGAATGCCAAGTTTATAAACCTCGTTTTCAACGTCTTGCATAAAACGGTTAACCCGGGTAGGTATTGAAGAAAAGTAATGATCATCTAATTGCTGATCTTTCGATGAGGCATGACCCATCAATGTTCGGCCAGTTAATACAAGGTCGGGGCGCGCCATAAATAAAGCTTCATCAATAAGAAAATATTCTTGTTCCCAGCCAAGGTTTGTCTTTACTGACGTTACATTTTTATCAAAGTACTGACATACTTCTGTTGCCGCTTTATCAACGGCATTAATTGCTCTTAATAATGGAGTTTTGTAGTCGAGTGCTTCACCTGTGTAAGAAATGAAAATGGTTGGGATTGTCAATGTTGTCTCACTTATAAAAGCGGGAGAAGTCGGATCCCATGCTGTATATCCACGGGCTTCGAAAGTCTGTCGAATTCCACCACTAGGAAATGAAGATGCATCGGGTTCCTGTTGTGCAAGCAAGTTTCCTGAAAACGACTCAATGACTCCTCCATCGGCGCCATGAACAATAAAAGCATCGTGTTTTTCTGCGGTTCCGTCGGTAAGTGGATGGAACCAGTGGGTGTAATGTGTTGCGCCGTTTTCAATTGCCCAGGCTTTCATCCCCTGTGCTACCTGATCGGCCATTTTCCGATCAACCGTTGTACCATTTTCGATAGCGTCTGTAACTGCTTTGAATGCTTCGCGTGAAAGATACTTTTTCATTTTGGACTGATCGAAGACCAACATTCCGAAATAGTCGGATACCAGGTTCTCTTCCCGAACAATGTCTAAAGGAGTACGGTTAAGAACTTCGTTTAATGCATTAAATCTGAATTGTGCCATGCCTCTGTCTGTTTTATTAATGAAATATTTTTACTTATGTCAAAAATAATTAAATCATTTTATTTGGGTGCAAAAAATGAGGGAGTTGTGATCATTAATTAATACTTTTTTATGAATAACACATAATTTTGAAGGGGCTTTGGCGAAATTAACTTATTTTCCCAACAATATTATAAAATTAGCAATAACAATTCCCTAAATCCGAACTGTTTTTTGTTAAACTGAATTTGATTTTTACTAAAACAACCATTACTTTTCATCAAATTTTAAACTTGTAATGAACAAAGAGAAAATACTAGATAAGATAAAGAATACACCAGGATCTAAAGTTAAAATTGCGGTTGCCGATATTGATGGAATTTTAAGAGGAAAATACATCCATAAAAAAAAGTTTTTGGATGACGTAAATAGTAACATTGGAATCTGTAATGTAATTTTTGGATGGGATTCAGGAGATATTTGCTACGATAATATGGAACTCACTGGTTGGCAAACTGGTTATCCTGATGGTAAGGCCACAATCGATATGAATACTTTTCGGGAAATTCCATGGGAGAATTCTATTCCGTTTTTCCTTGCTGATTTTAGTCAACATAAAAAATATGCTGAAACTGCGTGTTCGCGGAGCCTTTTGAAAAGAATTGCAGAAGAAGTTGAATCAATGGGTTTCAGAGCTTTTTTTGCGCAGGAGTTTGAGTGGTTTAATTTTAAAGGTACCCCAAGTGAAATCAGTGAAAACAGGTTTCAAAATCTCCAACCGATAACACCCGGAATGTTTGGATATTCAATACTGCGGACATCATTAAATGAATCGTATTTTAACGACTTGTTTGATGGCATGGAAGCGTTTGGAATACCACTTGAAGGCGTGCATACTGAAACCGGACCAGGCGTTTTTGAAACGGCTATTTTTTATGATGATGTTGTTGCCGCTGCAGACAAAGCTATATTGTTTAAAACAGGGGTAAAGGAAATTTCATACCGCCATAATATGGTGGCCAGTTTCATGGCCAAGTGGAATAAAGATTTGCCTGGTAGTGGTGGACACCTACATCAAAGTTTATGGGATAAAGAGGGAAAAAATAACCTGTTTTTCGCTGAAAATGAAAAAGGGATAAGTGAACTTATGGAGCAGTATATTGCAGGACAATTGGCATGCTTACCTGAGATTTTGCCAATGTTTGCTCCAACGGTTAATAGTTATAAACGCATTGGACACGGTGACTGGGCTCCTTCTACAATAACCTGGGGATTTGACAATCGTACTGCTGCTATTCGTGTTATCAGTGGTAAAAAAGAGAATACACGAATCGAATCAAGGGTTCCCGGCGCTGACACTAATGCATATCTTGCAATGGCTGCAGCACTGGCATCGGGCTTATATGGTATAAAAAACCATTTGAAACTTGATATTTCTCCAACAATCGGGAATGGTTACAATAATAAAAACAATGGTGTACTGGCAAAAAATCTGTTGGAAGCTACCCAAATAATGGCAAAGTCCGATATAGCCAAACAACTTTTTGGAGAATCATTTGTAAACCATTTCACAAAAACACGTGAATGGGAATGGCAACAATATATGAATCAGGTTACTGACTGGGAGTTGAGACGTTATTTCGAAATTATATAATTGAAATTGATGCAATCCATTGATTACATACAGATTATAAAACATGCCTGGAAAGAATTTGATGATCGACACGAGATTAAGGGTGTGTTTGATGTAAGCGCCTATGTTTCTACTAACCAGGTATATAAAATTTCGTTTTACGAGCGGGAGCCGGTATTTGCTAAGCTTTCGGATTATGGGAAACTTGAGGATTTCAGGGAGGATCACATAATTATAAATAATCTGGCCAATAACCTGGAGCGTCCTTATGAAAATTTTCTGGCTCAATCACTGGTGAAGAAAAACGAGTTATTCATTTATCTTTTTCATCAGGAAAATCACAGTGCGTGGGTAGTTTTTTACAATCCTATTAAATTTTCACAAAAACTTCCACCAAGATTAGAAGAGAAGCATATCCGAAAATTAGGGAGAGAACTCGCGCGGTTTCATATCGCATGTACCAATGTTTGTAATCAACTGCCTAATCCATCCAAAACAGTGATAACAGATATTCATAACCTGCTGAAAAGAGTCGATAGAAATGAAATTAAAATGTATGATCACCACAAAGATATGGTTAAAAGACATAGCGAAATTTTTCTGAATAATGCAGATAAAGTAAACTATACTACCGAAATTGAAACTATTCCTGTTTTTGTTGACTGGAATATCGGTAACTTTTCCATTACAGGTGATGGGAAATTATACTCAAGATGGGATTATGATTGGTTTAGAATGTCTTCACGGGTAATGGATTTTTATTTTTTTAGCCGGGTTGTCTCTGATGTTGGCGATCGTTCCGTATTTAGTTATCTTGTGGATACTTTGATGGAAGATCGCTTTATGATTTTTTTGAAGGAATATCATCGCATTTATCCGTTAACTGAACCGGAAGTTCGGATTATTATTGAAGCATATCGTTTTTTTATTCTGAATTACGTAATAAAAGACGGGCCTTATTTTTTTCGCCAGATTTATTTCAGCAAACTGATCAAAGAAGCGTATGACACCTATTTCCCAGCAATTGAAACCAACTATAATGTGGATAAAATTTTAAGAACATTAAAAATTTAGTAGATGACGATTAGGACAAAAAGTTTTAGAAGTGTAGTAAAAGAATACAAGGCTGTTTTTTTTGATGCCTTTGGAGTATTGAAAAATCATAAAGGTGTTATTCCCGGAATTGAAAAAACTTTTGACTATTTGGATCATAAAGGAATATATTATTACATATTAACCAACGATTCATCAAGAAGTCCGGAAGCTTTGGCGCAATGGTACCAGGATAGGGGAGTGAAACAGATAACAACCGATAAAATTCTTTCCTCAGGAATGTTGGCAATGGAATTTTTCAGGGCTAAGGTTTCCAACGGAAATGCAGTGGCATATTTAGGAACTGAAGATTCAGCGCACTATATCGAAACCGCAGGTTTGCAAACCATTCCCGTTAGAGAAATTGATCTGGATCAAATCGATAATATTGAGTCGTTTGCTTTTTTGGATGACGAAGGTTTTAGCTGGAATGACGACATTAATAAAACCATTAATTTGTTGAGGAAGAAAAACATGACGGTTGTAGTAGCAAATACAGATATTAATTACCCGGTAAGTAAAAACAATATTTCAGTGGCAATTGGTAGCCTTGCCGATATGGTGGAAAATATTGTGGGTAAAAATTTTATCCGCTTTGGAAAACCGGATGCACAAATGTTTTTGCTCGCTTATGAAAGGGCGTTGCAGGATATTCAGGTTAAAAGAAGCGAAATTTTAATGGTTGGCGATACATTATATACTGATATTATTGGTGGAAATAAATTTGGGCTTGGATACCGCACTTGGTTTTATCGGGGAATACATTGCCAGAAATGGCACAAATCAGGATCAGCGGTTCAGGAATTATTCCAACTTATGTTTGCGATTCGGCAGTTATTGAATAATTTCTTTTGAGTCGGAAATAAAAAAAGCTGCCCGGTTTGGACAGCTTTTGATATGTATTTTGCAATAGATTACAATTTTGCAACTGCTTTGTGTGTTGTTTTAATGATAACAGCAGCTATTTTGTAAGGATCACCATTTGAAGCAGGACGACGATCTTCCAAACGCCCTTTCCAACCATCTTCAATTGTATTTACAGGAATACGTATCGATGCTCCACGGTCGTATGCGCCGTAACTAAACTGATCGATCGATTGCGTTTCATGTTTCCCGGTTAACCTTTGATCGTTGTAAGCTCCGTAAACAGAAACATGTTCCTGGATATTTTTTCCAAATTCTTCGCAAATTGCTTTGAATACATTTTCATCACCACAAGTACGCATCAAACCGTTTGAGAAGTTGGCGTGCATACCTGACCCGTTCCAGTCAAGATCTTTACCCAGCGGCTTTGGATGCCATTCAACATCAACACCATATTTTTCTGCCGTTCTTTCTGCAAGATAACGAGCCATCCAAATCTGGTCGCCTGCGCTGTGAGCACCTTTTGCGAAAATCTGGAATTCCCACTGGCCTGCTGCTACCTCAGCATTAATACCTTCTACATTAAGCCCGGCTTCCAAACAAAAATCAAGATGTTCTTCAACAATCTGGCGACCAAATGCTTTTGAACCACCAATGCCACAATAATAAGGTCCTTGTGGCAGAGGGAAACCTCCTGCCGGGAATCCTAACGGAAGACGGGTTTGAGGATCATACAGAAAATATTCCTGTTCAAATCCAAACCAGAAGTCTTCATCTTCCCCTTCAATGTGAGCTCTTCCATTGGTTTCATGTGGCGTTCCGTCAGCATTTAACACTTCGGTCATTACTAAATATGCATTTTTGCGATCCGGATCAGGACATATAAGTACCGGTTTTAATAAGAGGTCCGATTTTCCACCTCCCGACTGGTTGGTTGATGAACCATCAAAGTTCCAAACAGGGCAATCTTCCAGATTTCCGCTAAAATTGTTTGCAATTTTGGTTTTTGATCTTAACTGCTGAGTTGGCACTGTACCATCCAGCCAAATGTATTCCAATTTCGATTTCATGTTGTAAATATTTATTAGTTAATATCGATATTTTATATTCCGTGTTGTCAAAAATAAATTAGATTGAAATATATATATTGCAATTTTCTGTCAAATTGTAATAAATTAATACAAATTTTACATTAAAATTAGATATTTGTCAGAACCCCTTTGAAAAAAGTATTCATTTAAAAATGTTAGACTGTTTTTTAACAATCACCTTCAAAAACAACAATACAAAGATAAAATTATGATGCTATTTTCTTTGGTTGTACCCCAAATTTTAACCGCCTGTAATTTTTCATGAAAATATAAAGTTTTGTCGTTTTTTTTAGCACGGAATAAAAGTTTTTTTTACTTTTTTGTAACAATGGAACAAACGATATCTCCAATAAGGGGACTGAATAAATTTTATCGTTACTTTGTTTATTCAAAATTTATATTTTCGTCAATCAAAAATCAACTACAAATAAATGTGGACAGACGTGAATTGATTAAAGCTGGCGGCGCTGTCATTAATGGGAGTATTATTATTCCATCTTTTTTAAAGTTCTGCCAGGATATTAAATTTCTGATAATGTGAAAGATTATTTAGATCATTTTGAGGTAACTACCGAAATGCTGCAAAAAGTTGTTGCGGCTGCAATGAGTAAAGGGGGCGATTATGCTGATTTATTTTTTGAACATACAACATCCAAAAGTTTATCATTGGAAGATGGGAAGGTAAATCGTGCAGGTTCCAATATCGATTTTGGTGTTGGGATAAGGGTGCTGAAAGGTGACCAAACCGGTTTTGCCTACACCGAAACCGTTTCATTGGATGATATGCTGAATGCAGCTAAACTTGCCGCCAATATTGCAAACGAAGAAAAAAAATTTAATGCAGGTGCAGTTAATGAAAAAATACCGGCCAGTTACTATCATATCACTAAAAGATGGGAGGAAACTTCGGTTAAAGAAAAAGTTCCGTTTGTACAAAAGATAAACGATAAAGTTTTTTCTCTTGATGAGAAAGTAGCTAAAGTCAGTGCTTTTATGCATGACGATACCAGTTATATATTATTTTATAATTCTGAAGGAAGGCTAACTTATGATTATCGCCCAATGATTAGTTTTGGTGTGGTTTGCATCATGCAGAAAGACGGGCAAATAGAAAATGCTTACGTATCGCGTTCATTCAGAAAGGGCTTTGAATGGATTACGGAAGATTTGATCGACGAAATGGCTAAAGAAGCCGTTGACAGAACTAATTTATTATTTCGGGCAACAAAACCAAAAGCCGGGGAAATGCAAGTTGTTATGGGTGCCGGAGGTTCCGGCATTTTACTGCACGAGGCAATAGGGCATACTTTTGAGGCTGATTTCAACCGAAAAGGAACTTCCATCTTCAGTGACAAAATGGGGAAAAAGGTGGCTGAAAATTTCATTAATATAATCGACGACGGAACACTTGAAAATAATCGTGGCTCTATAAATATCGATGATGAAGGGAATGACGTTGAAAAAACGTACCTGGTGAAGGACGGTATTCTGAACAGCTATATTCACGACCGTATAAGTTCAAAATATTATGGTGTAAATCCAACCGGAAACGGCAGACGTGAATCATTCCGCAACATGCCAATCCCGAGAATGAGGGCAACTTACATGGAGATCGGACCACATTCAAAAGATGATATTATCTCAAGTGTAGATTATGGAGTTTACGTTGATAATTTCAGTAACGGACAAGTGAAAATTGGCGCAGGCGATTTTACCTTCTTTGTAAAATCTGGTTATCTTATCGAAAAAGGGAAACTTACTCAGCCAATAAAAGACATCAATATAATTGGAAATGGACCTCAGGCGTTAGCTGATATTACCATGGCTGCAAATGATTATCAAATCGACAACAGTACTTGGACCTGTGGAAAAGACGGGCAGTCGGTACCGGTAACATGTGGTTTGCCAACTGTTTTAGTGAAAAAACTAACCGTTGGTGGAACAAATGCCTGAACAGTTTAACCTTCATATTGAAAGTTATGACAAAAGAAGAAAAATATACTTTGGCAAAATGGGCAATGAGCCATGCGCTTGAAAATGGTGCCCAGCAGGTTAGTGTTATCGTTACAAACAGTAAGAGCAGCAGTGTCGAAGTTCGCGATGAAAAGATCGATACACTTGAACAAGCCAATCAAAGTAGTTTAAATATTCGGTTGTTTGTTGATAATAAGTACTCATCACATTCTACCAACCGGATGAAAAAAGAGGATTTGGCACGATTTATTGAAGAAGCCATTGAAGGAACTAAATATTTATCGGAAGATGAGTTTCGCAGTTTGCCGGATCCGGAACTATATTACAAAGGAGAAGGAAAGGACTTGAAAACATTGGATCTCGAATTTGAGAATGTTGATCCGCAGAAAAAAATTGATTTGGCTTTTGCAGCTGAAAAAGAAGTTTTGGGTAAAGATGACAGAATTATTTCAGTGAGCGCATCGTACTATGATGGTATTGATGAAAGGTTAATGGTAACCAGCAATGGCTTTGAAGGCGATTCAGCTAGCAGTTATTTTGGTTTGAATTCTTCAGTTTCAGTAAAAAGTAATGATGCCCGGCCGGAATCAAGTTGGAGTGAAAGCGCAATCTTTTTTGATGGTTTGAAAAAGGAAGAAGTTGGTACAACAGCGCTAAAAAGGGCGCTTGATAAAATTGGTCAGGGGAAGATACAATCCGGTAAGATGGCAATGATTGTTGAAAACAAACAGGTTGGCCGCCTGTTAAGCCCATTGATTTCAGCATTAAATGGTTCTTCAATTCAGCAAAAAAACTCTTTTTTAATCGACAAACAGGGTGAAAAAGTGGCATCTGAGAAATTGACTATTACCGATGATCCGTTTATTATTGGTGGCAGAAGTTCCCGTTTATTCGACAGTGAAGGATTGGCTACACAGGTTCGTCCGGTATTTGAAAAGGGTGTTTTAAAAACGTATTATATCGACACCTATTACGGGAAAAAACTGGAAATGGAACCAACCAGCGGAAGCTCCACAAACCTGGTTTTTGAAACGGGAAACAAGGATCTGCAGGGATTGATTACCTTGGTGAAAAAGGGTATCCTGGTAACCGGATTTAACGGTGGAAACTGCAACGGAACAACCGGAGACTTTTCTTATGGAATTGATGGTTTTCTGATTGAAAACGGTGAAATTGTAAAGCCTGTTTCCGAAATGAATATTACCGGAAATATGAATCAACTCTGGGCAAATATTGGCGAAATTGGGAATGATGTAAACAAAAATTCATCGTTGTTGGCACCTTCTATTTTGTTTGAAGGGGTTGATTTTAGCGGGATTTAGGAAAGCCTCTCCCCACCTCTCCAAAGGAGAGGAGTTAAAAAAGAATGGGACGCGGACTTTCCAAGTCCGTGACAATATGAATAAAAATATAGCCCTGATCTTTGGTTGGGGTTTATTGTTACACAATTCAGACAGATTTTTAAGGAATTTAGAATTTCAAATCTTGGAATTAGTTATAGAAATTAGGGTCGTTTTTTCTTCAGACTGTCACTGTAACTGAAAACTTTATAACACCTTTGTAAATCAAAATCTTTTACCTATTTTTGTCGCCAATTAATTTTAAGCTGTTGTTATTTAACGCAATGCTGCGGCTTAAACATTGTATAACAAATAAATAGTTCTTTAAAATGTATTTAACACCAGAAAAGAAAACGGAGCTATTTGCCAAACATGGTAAAAGCGCAACAGACACAGGTAGTGCAGAAGGTCAGGTAGCATTGTTCACCTACAGGATTAATCACCTGACTGAACACCTGAAACAAAACAAAAAAGACCACAGCACACGTCGTTCATTAATTAAATTGGTAGGTAAGCGTCGTAGTTTACTCGACTATTTAATGAAAAAGGATATCGAAAGATATCGTGCGATTATTAAGGAATTGAACTTACGTAAGTAAAAATAGAAGAAAGGCAATGCAATGTGTTGCCTTTCTTTTTTGTAAATTGCAAAACCTCACCACCCATTGTAATTTAAATTTTATAGATTTTTTAAAAATTATGGTAAACGCAACAGTTAAAACAATTGAACTTGCCGATGGCAGGACTATTACCATTGAAACCGGAAAGTTAGCCAAACAGGCTGATGGTTCCGTGGTTGTAAGGATGGGTGACACCATGTTACTTGCGACAGTTGTTTCTGCAAGAGAAGCAAAAGAAGATGTAGATTTTATGCCGGTATCAGTAGATTACCGCGAAAAGTTTTCGGCCGCGGGCCGTTTCCCGGGTGGATTCTTAAAACGTGAAGGCCGCCCAAGTGATGACGAAATTTTAATTGCCCGGTTAGTTGACCGCGCTATTCGTCCGTTATTCCCCGAAGATTATCATGCTGAAACTGCGATGATGATCTCATTGATTTCGGCTGATAAAGAAGTTATGCCGGATGCACTTGCAGGTTTGGCAGCATCGGCAGCAATTGCTGTTTCCGATGTTCCCTTTACTACCCCAATTTCAGAAGTTCGGGTAGCTCGAATCGACGGCGAATTTGTAATTAACCCGGCTTATTCGAAACTGGCTGAAGCCGACCTCGATATTATGGTGGGAGCTTCGTACGACAATATTATGATGGTGGAAGGGGAAATGAAAGAAGTTTCTGAAGAGGTAATGCTCGATGCCATTAAATTTGCGCACGAAGAAATTAAAAAGCATTGTAAGGTGCAGGAAGAACTTGCTGCTGAACTTGGCGTGGTAAAACGTGAATACAGTCATGAAAACAATGACGAGGAATTGCGCGAAAAAGTGAAATCAGAGCTGTTTGATAAGTGTTATGAAATTGCTAAACAGCAAATAAAAAACAAGCAGGAACGTATGACTGCGTTTGAAACTGTCCGCGACGAATATATTGAAGCGCACAAGGAAGCAAATGCTGAAAATGAAGAAATTGATCTGGCACAACATGAAAACCTGATCAAAAGATATTATCACGACGTGGAAAAAGAGGCCATGCGACGCATGATCCTTGATGAAGGAATCCGCCTCGATGGCAGAACTACAAGTGATATCCGTCCAATTTGGGGCGAAGTTGATTATCTGCCCGGTGCTCACGGCTCGGCAATTTTTACCCGTGGTGAAACTCAGGCATTGACGTCGGTTACCTTAGGTACAAAAATGGATGAAAAAATCATCGACGGAGTTACCCTTCAGGGAAGAGAAAAATTTCTCCTTCACTATAATTTTCCGCCATTTAGCGTAGGTGAGCCTAAAACTCCACGGGGAGTTGGCCGGCGCGAAATTGGTCATGGAAATCTTGCTCATCGTGCACTGAAAAGAATGATTCCTCAAGATCTTCCTTACGTGGTGCGTATTGTTACTGACATTTTGGAATCTAACGGTTCATCTTCAATGGCAACAGTTTGTTCAGGTACAATGGCAATGATGGATAGCGGATTAAAAATGAAAAAACCGGTCTCAGGGATTGCAATGGGACTGATTACTGATAAAGGCTCAGACAAATTTGCTGTTCTTTCTGATATTTTAGGAGATGAGGATCATCTTGGTGACATGGATTTTAAAGTAACAGGTTCAGCTGATGGAATTACTGCCACTCAAATGGACATTAAAGTTGAGGGTTTGTCGTATGAAGTTTTAGCGAAAGCACTTCAACAGGCAAAAGAAGGCAGAATGCACATTTTAGGTAAAATGATGGAAGTGATCTCTGAACCACGTACTGAATACAAACCTAATGTGCCACGTATTGAAACTATTCAGATTCCAAAAGATATGATTGGCGCAGTGATTGGGCCGGGTGGAAAAATAATTCAGGCAATCCAGGAAGAAACACAGACGGTTATCGTAATTGAAGAAAAGGATGATTTTGGTTATGTACAGGTTTCCGGTACCGGATTGGAAGCGATTGAAGCTGCAAAGGCAAAAATTAAAGCTATTGTTGCTATGCCCGAAGTTGGAGAAGTTTATACAGGTAAGGTAAAATCTGTAGTTTCATTTGGGGCTTTTATTGAAATTCTTCCGGGGAAAGAAGCTTTGCTGCATGTTTCTGAAATGGACTGGAACCGTGTTGAAAAAGCAGAAGATTTTACTAAAGAAGGCGATATGATAGAAGTAAAACTTATTGGTGTTGATGAAAGAACCGGTAAGCTGAAACTTTCGCGAAAAGCGCTGCTACCTAAACCGGAAGGTTATGTTGAAAGACCTCCAAGAGAAGATCGGGGACCGAGAAGGGATGATTATCACGGCGGAGATAGGAGAGGAAACGACCGCAGAGGTGGAGATAGAAGAGATGACCGAAGAGGAGGTGATCGCAGGGACAATAATTTCCGTCCGCGTCGCGACAACGATTAAAGAAAAAATTTTAGCGGCTCAGAAATCTTTAAAAGCAGAGCCTGAAAAGATATCGAAAAACCGTTCAATATGCGAGCGGTTTTTTTTATGGCATCAATCTTTATCGTTACTTTTGAACAGTTAATTGAAGTTTCAAAAATGAAACGAGTATGACAAATTTTTTGACACATACAACAAATATTGATCCGATAATTATTGGGACATACGAGTTTCATCTTATACCTTTATAAATTGACAATTTTAATAAGATGAAAAAGGAAAACTGGGGTAAAGGAATGGTTGCAAAAGTGGATGATAAGCTTGCAAATGCGAGAGAAAAGGATATTCGCTTTTTTCGTATCGATGAATTTAAGCGCAATGTTAAACGCGTTAACAAATTTTCATCGGGGTGCGGGTATTGTAACAGGCTGAAATTAGATATTGACGAAGTAGTTGAAACAATAAACGAAGCCGTTGACGTTCCTGGCAACAAACGTCGTGAATACGACCGGTTGATTAGTAGGTTATCCATTCACATGAGAAAAGAACACGGATTTTATCCACCTTTCTATTATTCCTATTTCTATTCATTTTATGGTTTTGTTGCCGGTGCATTTCTTGGCTATCTGATGTTTTTGCTAATTCCTGCAAATTCTGAGGCCATGTTTTCCGTCGGTTTTGCTTTGTGCCTGGTTGTTGGGTACATTTGGGGTTCGCGAAAAGATCATAAAATACGATTAATGGAAAAGTTGATGTAAACTATGCGTTATTTGGTTATTGAAGGAAATATTGGTGCCGGAAAAACGACGCTGGCGAGTATGATTGCAAAGGAATATAATGCCAAACTGGTACTTGAACAATTTGCAGACAATCCATTTTTACCCAAATTTTACAAAGATCAGGATCGATATTCTTTTCCGTTGGAACTGTCATTTCTGGCAGATCGTTATCATCAAATTAAAAAACACGTACTTAATCTCGACCTGTTTCATGAGTTTCTGGTAGCCGACTATTATTTTGCCAAATCATCCATTTTTGCCCAGAATACACTGAAAGATGATGAATATCATTTATTTCGGCAAATCTTCGATATTATTTTCGAATCGATGCCAAAACCCGATTTATATGTTTATCTTCATTCGAGCACTGAAAAATTACTCAAAAATATAAAAAGTAGGGGGCGGGAATATGAACAGGATATTCAGCCCGAGTACCTTGAGAAAATAAAAACAGGATACTTTGCGTTTTTTAAAGGAGTAACTACTTTTCCGGTGTTGCTTATTGATATAAATAATATCGATTTTGTTGAAAATTACGATGATTATCAGCAATTAAAGGAGGTTCTTTTTAATAGTGATTATAAATTAGGAGTGAACCGTTTAATTATGGAATAAAAACTTGATTTGCTTCTTTCAAATCAAAAAAAGCTTTCTATTTTTGCTGGCTGAATTACATCATTTATAAATCATATTTAATATTTTCTGTTATGAATAGTCTAAACTATAAACCTATTTTTTTACTGGCATTAATATTGGTTTTATCGAGCTGTTCCGGGTTGAATAAGATGAAAAAGAATGCCGATCAAATCAAATTTAAGGTAACACCGGAGGTACTCGAAAGTCATGCAGGCCAGGTTAGTGTTGCTGTCGATGGACGTTTCCCTACCAAATACTTCAATAAAAAAGTAACTCTTACTGCAACCCCCGTACTAAAATACGATGGCGGTTCTACTAAACTTACTCCGGTTACCGTTCAGGGAGAAAGCGTAGAAGCCAACAATAAAGTTATTGGTTATACTTCCGGTGGAAGTTTAAATTACAAAGATGCTTTCGAATACAAACCGGAAATGAGCAAGTCGGAATTATTTGTAAATATGAAAGCTTCGAAAGGTTCAAAGTCAGTAGATTTCGGACCTGTTAAAATTGCCGATGGTATTTTAGCTACCAGCGAATTGGTTTCCAATTTTCCAAAACCAATTCTGGGAGTTCGCCGCGAAGCGAATACAACCGGGAAATACGATCCAAATATTGATCCGTTCCAAAGGGTGGTACCTGATGAAATGATGGCCGATATCCATTACCTGATTAACAAGGCGAATGTAAGAAAAGAAGAAACTGAAGCCGATGATGTTAAGGCATTGGAAGATTATACTAAAAAGGCAAATGATGATAGTAATGCCAATCTGAAAGGAGTTGAGATTGCAGCTTACGCATCACCAGACGGAAGTATCGATTTGAATACTGATCTTGCTGCCAATCGTAAGGAATCTTCTTCAGAGTTTCTGCAAAGAAAATTGAAAGAAGCTGGGATCAACATTGATTTGCGAACAAAATATACTCCTGAAGACTGGGATGGTTTTAAAGCGTTACTTGAAAAATCAAATATTCAG
This sequence comes from uncultured Prolixibacteraceae bacterium, assembly GCA_963849985.1. Taxonomy (GTDB): domain Bacteria; phylum Bacteroidota; class Bacteroidia; order Bacteroidales; family Prolixibacteraceae; genus Draconibacterium. Next base: position 339,037 of record CAWKJY010000026.1, read on the forward strand.
GATAAAGAATTGATTTTAAGGGTTCTGTCAATGTACACTGACCCTGAAGTCCGTGAACGCGAAATTAGAAACCTAAGCGAATCATTTACTGAAGTTGCAGACAAAATATTGCCACAGCTTCGTCGTGCAAAAATGACCACTTCGGTTGACTTTATTGGTAAAACAGATGATGAATTAAAGGCTGCTGCCAAATCGGATCCGGCTTCATTAAATCCCGCTGAATTGTTGTATGCAGCTACGTTATTTGATGATTTAAATGATCAGCTTGGAGTTTACAATGCATTCATGAAGAGTTATCCAAACGACTGGAGAGGACCGAACAATGCAGGTTATGTATTAGCAAAACAGTTGAAATATGACCAGGCAAAACCATTGTTCGAAAAGGCTGAAACAATGCAAAATTCAGAACCGGTAATTAAAAATAATCTCGGAGCCATCGCCTTAAAAGAAGGTGATGTTAACAAAGCAGAAACACTGTTTGGTGCAGCAGCCGGTTCAGGGGACGAAGTAAATTATAATCTTGGAATTGTTAGCCTTAAAAAGGCTGAATACGACAAGGCTGTACGCTATTTCAGCAAATATGAAGATGTTAATTCAGCATTGGCAAAAATGATGGCCGGAAATAACAACGGGGCATTAAGAGATCTGGAAGCTTATGATATGCCTAACAGTTATATGAAAGAATATTTAAAAGCAATAATTGGTGCCCGTACTGCTAAAGAAACGCTTTTGTTCGATAGCTTAAAAGCAGCTTGCAGTATAAACCCGGATATGAAAGCCAAAGCAAAAACTGATATGGAATTTGCCCGTTACTTTGAAAATCCACAATTCAAAGAAATTGTTGACTAAACAATAAGAAAACAATATTTCAAAGGCAGTCAGTTTTGGCTGCCTTTTTTTGTTCTGTTTTATGATTAATCTCTTTTCCTTATTCATTATAAAAATGTAATTTTTGTCACCTTAAAAATGATAAATATTAATCACAAAAATTAAGTCATGGAAATCATAAACAACTACATTGAAGAAAACAAAGATCGTTTTTTGGAAGAGCTTTTTGGACTGATTAGAATACCATCTGTTAGTTCAATCCAGGGTCATAAACCTGATATGTACAAAGCCGCTGAATACTGGAAAGAAATACTTTTAAAATCGGGTGCTGACAAAGCGGAAGTTTACGAAACAACAGGAAACCCGATAACTTATGGCGAAAAAATTATTGATACTTCTTTGCCCACTATATTGGTTTACGGGCACATGGATGTTATGCCGGTTGACCCGATTGAAAAATGGATTTCCGATCCTTTTGAACCCGTAATTCGTGATGGGAAAATATATGCCCGTGGCTCTAGTGATGACAAAGGGCAAAGCATGATGCACGCCAAGGCGTTTGAGTTAATGGTGAAAACGAATTCGCTTCCCTGTAATGTGAAATTTATGATTGAAGGTGAGGAAGAAATTGGCTCTTCAAGTCTTGGAAAATGGTGTGAAACAAATAAAGAAATGTTAAAAGCGGACGTAATTCTTGTTTCTGATACTTCAATGATTGCCCGCGATATACCATCAATAACAACCGGATTACGTGGATTAGCATATTGGCAGGTTGAAGTTACAGGTCCAAATCGTGATTTGCATTCAGGAATTTTTGGCGGAGCAGTAGCTAACCCTATTAATGTACTCTCATCGATGATAGCAAAAATGATAGATGAAAAAGGTAAAATTACCATTCCGGGTTTTTATGATGATGTTTTGGATGTTTCTGACGAAGAACGTGAATTATTGGGACGTGCGCCTTTTAATTTAGAAGAATACAAAAAGGCGATCGATGTAGAAGAACTTATGGGTGAAGAGGGGTATTCAACTATGGAGCGTGCCGGAATACGTCCTACTTTCGATGTTTGCGGAATTTGGGGCGGTTACACGGGTGAAGGTGCAAAAACAGTTTTGCCATCAAAAGCGTATGCAAAAATTTCATGCAGGTTAGTTCCTAACCAGGATCACCGGAAAATTGAAGTTTTGTTTGAAAAACATTTTAAAGACATTGCTCCCAAATCAGTAAAAGTTGAAGTTACTTCTTTACACGGTGGACAAGGTTATGTATGCCCCATCGATTTTCCTGCTTATCTGGCTGCCGAAAAAGCATATACTGATGTTTACGGTAAACGGCCAGTCCCGGTAAGGTCTGGTGGAAGTATCCCGATCATTTCAACATTTGAACAGGTTTTGGGAATTAAATCGGTGTTAATGGGTTTCGGCCTTGAATCGGATGCGATTCATTCTCCGAATGAACATTTTCCGGTGGAGCAATTTTTTAACGGAATCAGGACTATTCCTCTGTTTTATAAATACTTTGTGGAAATAAGCAAATAAGCATTGTAGTAAAATGTAATTAGCAAGAATAAGCCAGTCTTACAAAAGGAATGTTTATTTTTTCATTTAATCGGAGATTTTATCAACCAATACGCTTTTTATGACGGGTACTCAATTTAATAGTTGAAATTCCGGACTAATTTTTAACAGAAATATTTTCACTCAGGAAAATACTCCGAATCATTTAGAATCTTCTGGTAATCATTGTTTTTCATCAATTCACCGAGCGTGGTTTCGGGAAATTTGTCCATGTATTTTCGAACGATTTGCCAGCCCAGCCAAACACCGGTTCTCCCTGGTGATTCCAGTGGAAATCCGTTTGTTGACGGCGCCGGATTAATATAACGAACAATATCCATTCGTTTGTTTGAAAAAAGCATTTTTCGTTCAATTAATTGCGACCACATCTGCGCTTCGTTTTTGCGACACCATTTAATTTGTGCAGAAGTATATCCGATTTTCAGTGAATCTTCTTCATCAGGCAACATTGCATCCACAAAATACATTAATTTCCCCTGGTAAATCATATTATCGAGCAGGGTAGTTGCATTTGGTGACAACTCAAATTCTGATGCAGTCCATGCATAAGCCACATCCGATGGAATTTTGTCCTTATACATGTTTAATGTCTTATATTCGGGTGTTGAATTAAGCATTTTATAGTAAGGACAATCGCGACCTAAATATTTATCAAGACTAATTCCAATTATATTCTGTGCCGTTACAATTGACTGATTAAACCCTGACGTGTAGGTGTAAATGGCGGGTAGGGGCTTATTGGGGAAATGATACTGGTAGTATTTAAATGCCTTATTCAGCTTTTTTCCCGTTTTGCTGAAATCACCAAATTCATTCTGCACCATTTTGTTAACATTAATAATCATAGTATCAGTTAAGAACTGGTGCATCAAATCAAAGAAATTATCATCTGAAATTCCACCAATTCGGATAATCCGATAAGTAAAAAGATTAAAAAAGTCCGGATATTTATTGCTAAGATCAGTAATTGGTTGTTTCAGGTTAGTAGTGTCAGCAGCAAAAAGTTCATCGCCAAAATGTACTACTTCGATATTTGTTTTAATGTCTGAAATGTCAACTTTAAGTCGGTTGCGTTTACACGATGTAAAAAAAATTATGCCCAATATAATTAATGTCAATCCAAAAAATTTGGAACTACATGACAAGTAAAATTTCGGGATATTTCTTCTTTTCGGAATCTTTTGATGCTTCATTTGTAACTTGAAATTTAATTCAATACGGTTCTTCAAAAATATTATTGCGAAATTGAACTAAAAATTGGAGATTTGCAATCGACAATGTGAACATTGAAGTTTGGTCATCCAAATTCTTTGTCAATTAAGTTATCATAATGAGAGTTGCATTTGCACAATTGAATTATACCATTGGCGATTTTCAGGGAAATTCGGCTAAAATAATCCGGCATATTGAAAAAGGCCGGGAGGAAGGTGCTGATTTGGTTGTGTTTTCAGAGTTGTCGGTGACAGGTTATTATCCGCATGATTTGCTGGAGAAAAAAGAGTTTATCGCAAAAGCAGCGGAAACTGTTGATATGATTGCAAAGAATTGTCAAGGAATTGCAGCAATTATTGGTGCACCGCGCATTAATGAAAACGAACGGGGTAAAAAGTTGTACAATTCGGCTTTTTTTCTTTCTGAAGGAAAAATTCAGCATGCTCAGAATAAAACATTATTGCCAACCTATGATATTTTTGATGAATACCGGCATTTTGAACCCAATCGGGATTTTTCAGTTGTTGAATATAAGAGTGAAAAAATTGCGATAACCATTTGTGAGGATCTTTGGGATGAACAACCAACTGCCAATGAGTTTGGGAAAGATAAACTTTACCGGGTTTCGCCGATGGAGGAAATGGCAAAATTCAATCCGGATTTTGTAGTAAATATTTCTGCTTCGCCATTTTCTTATAATCAGGAAGGTTGGCGGAAAAATGTATTGATAAAAAAGGCCAAAAAATACAAAGTGCCAATTTTATACATCAACCAGGTGGGGGCACAAACTGAATTAATTTTCGATGGCGGTTCTGTTTTTATCGATTCAAAAGGAGAAATAATAAAGGAGTTGCATTATTTTGAAGAAGATTTTTTATTGGTTGATACTGATAATCCAGGGGAGAAACACCTTCAGCCAAAATTCGAATACATTGGCAAAATTCACAATGCCCTGGTTATGGGAATTCGCGATTATTTTCAAAAAATGGGATTCAAGCGGGCAACACTTGGGCTTTCCGGGGGAATTGATTCTGCAATTACTGTTGTTCTTGCGGTTCGCGCACTGGGTAAAGAAAATGTGCGTGTTTTACTGATGCCTTCAAAATATTCGTCTGGATCACAGTGTTGATGATGCGCGAATATTGGCCGAAAACCTGGGAATTCGATATGATATTGTTCAGATTCAAGGTGCGGTAGATCAGTTTGAAAAAGAGCTGACGCCACTTTTTGCCGGAGCAAATTCTGATATTACGGAGGAAAATATTCAGGCACGCGCCCGTGGAATTTACGTTATGGCTCTTTCAAACAAATTTGGCCTCATTTTATTGAACACTACAAATAAAAGTGAAAGTGCCGTTGGTTATGGAACGCTTTACGGAGATATGAATGGCGGTCTTTCGGTTTTAGGTGACGTTTACAAAACTGATGTTTTTAAAATGGCTCGTTATATAAATCGTGATGCTGAAATTATTCCTGAAAATACGATTATCAAGCCGCCTTCAGCAGAATTAAGGCCTGATCAAAAAGACACCGATTCTTTGCCCGATTATGAAGTTCTTGATGGAATTCTATTTCGGTTTATTGAACTAAATAAATCGCCAAAGGAAATTGTTGCTGATGGTTACGACGAAGAAACAGTGAACAGGGTAATCCGAATGGTAAATATAAACGAATATAAACGTTTTCAGGCGCCACCTATTTTAAGAGTAAGTTCAAAAGCATTTGGTTTTGGAAGAAAAATGCCATTGGTGGCAAAATACGGATAACGTTTAAGTCAATGATTTTTTATAAATATATTTTTTGTTTCAACCCAGACTAATTTTGTTGTTAAAAATGAAGTCTGGTTTAACAATTTTTTTTAGTTTTGATGCTATAAAACATATTCTACTGACAGATGCTACATACGGAACAGGGAATAAAGGACATTATTGAAAATCAAAAGTCCATTTTTTATCTTTTAACTCAGGAAGAAAAAGAGGAACTTCGTCATCACATTTCTTTTACTCATTATAAAAAGAATGAGTTTATTTTCAAGGAAGGCGATAAACCTAACGGTCTGTTGGTATTAGTTAATGGGAAGGTTAAAATTTTTAAAGAAGGAGTTGGGGGACGCGAGCAAATCATTCGTATGGCAAAGCCGTTGGGGATTATTGGATTTCGTGCAATGCTGGCTAATGAACCTCACATTGCATCTGCTGTAACCATTGAAGAATCCTCGATTTGTACAATTAGCCAGGAGTTTGTTGTTAATTATGCACTGAAGAACAGTGATTTTTCGTTTAAAATTATACAGAAACTTGCGCGGGAACTGGGCTTTTCAAATGCACGAACTGTTACATTAACACAAAAGCATATCAGGGGGCGGTTGGCAGAATCACTTATTCTTTTAAAAGAAAAGTATGGCATTGAAAATGATAATACTACTTTACGTGTTTACCTGTCGAGAGAAGACATTGCAAACTTATCGAATATGACAACTTCAAATGCAATACGTACGCTTTCAACATTTGCCAGCGAAAAGGTGATTGCGATTGACGGAAGAAAAATAAAAATTCTTGATTTTAACCGATTGGAGCGTATTAGCAAATTGGGTTAATTTCTACTTTTCAACTATTTATTCCTGTAAATAAATACGTTTCACGCGTTGCGATATTCCTGTTAAAATCTCATACGGAATTGTTCCAGCATTTTCAGCAACCTCCAGAATCGAAATATTAGTTCCGAAAATTTCAACTTCATCTCCCGAATGAACATTTAGCCCGGTAACATCAGCCATAAACATGTCCATACAAATGTTGCCAATAATTGGTGCCCGTTTCCCATTTACAAATATTTGTCCAACGCCATTTGATAATTTCCGGTCAAGTCCGTCAGCGTAACCAAACGGAATTACTGCAATCTCGCTAATTCTGGAAACTTTACCTTTCCGGTTGTATCCAACGGTCTCATCAGGTTCAACTTTTTTAACCTGCGAAATGGTACTTTTTAACGTTCCAATTGGTTGTAAAGGCGAACCTATAGCTGAAATTCCATATAATCCAATACCAAGCCGAACCATTTCGAATTGTTTTTCAGGAAAACGTTCTATCCCGGCGGAGTTGAGAATATGACGGTCAATTTTGTATGGAAAAGCAGATTCAATTAATGAATAGCAATATTCAAAACGTTGAAATTGTTCCTTCGTGAAATTATCGAAAATAGAATCGTCGCTACCGGCAAGGTGAGTGAAAACAGATTTTATTTTGACTTGCGAACTTGATGAAATCAGCTTTATTGTTTTCTGAATTTCGTCATCTGATTTCAAACCTAACCGATTCATTCCGGTGTCAATTTTCAAATGAATGGGGAAATCTTTAGTTCCAAATTGCGATGATGTTTTAAGGAATTTCTGTAACAGATCAATACTGTATATATTAGGCTCAAGCTGATATTCAATTAAAAGCTGGAAACTACTTTGTTCAGGATTCATAACAATGATGGGGGTATGAATTCCTGCGTTTCTGAGTTGCACACCTTCGTCGGCTACAGCGACAGCGAAATAATCCACATTTTGATATTGAAGAGCTTTGGCAATTTCCACATCTCCACTGCCATAAGAAAAGGCCTTAACCATGACCATAATTTTGGTCTCTGGCTTTAGCAAACTTTTAAAAATATTTAGATTATCAATGATTGCATTCAAATTAATCTCGAACCGGGTTAAATGCATTTTTTTCTGTAATAGTGCAGAGATTTTTTCGAATTCAAATTGACGCGCCCCTTTTATTAAAATTGCGGAAGAATGGAAGCTTTCCCTATTGAGTTGTTTTTCAAATTCCGAACGCGTTTCAAAAAACGATTTCTTCATTGTAAATGAACCGGATTGTGCTGAAATTTCTCTTCCAATTCCAATAATTTCGTTCATTTTCCACTCTTCGAGTAAATCGTTGATTCTCTTGTAGAGTTTTTCAGCAGGTATCCCGGTTTGCTGAATATCTGATAGAATGATGAGCTTACGCAGATGTTCTTTTGCTGCCTGCTGGTGTAGCACAGAAAGTGCAATTGAAAGTGAATGCAAATCGGAATTATAATAATCGTTTACTAAAAGACAGTTATTGATTCCCTCTTTAATTTCAAGGCGCATTTCGATGGGTTCCAGATTTTCAAAAGTTGGAATAAATTCTGAAATCGAATTACTTAGCACCGAAACAGCAGCAAAACAATGGCATGAATTTTCGATCGATGAACTATCGATAAATGGAATAGAAAAACTATAATTCTGATTATTTAAAGTTGCGGAAATATTTGTGGAGTCATCAGATTTTGTAATTGAAAAGTGGATTTTAGCTGGCTCGTTTTGCAAAGTCCAGCTAACTTTTTCAATTGAATTATTATCGCAAAATAAATTGATAATTTCAGATGAAAGTTTTGAATCGACGCAAAAAATCAAACTTTTACTTGACTTGAAGAGCTGGAGTTTTTCTTCTGTTTTTTGCTGAAAAGATTCAAAGTTTTCCTGGTGTGCGTCTCCAATGTTGGTGAAAATTCCAATTTCCGGATCGATGATTTTTTGCAAATTTCCCATTTCTCCCGGTTTTGAAATCCCTGCTTCAAAAATGCCCAGGTTAAAATTGGAATCCATTTGCAAAATGGATAGCGGAACGCCAATTTGTGAATTATAACTTTTCGGGCTTCGCACAATTTGAAAATTACTTCCCAGTATATTGTGCAACCACTCTTTTACTATCGTTTTTCCATTGCTCCCCGTGATTCCAATAACCGGATATTTAAATTGCTTTCGATGATATGCTGCGAGCTTTTGCAATGCAGATGTTGTATCATCAACCAAAATAAATGCAGCATCATCAAGAATAGCAGATTCATCAGAAATAATAAAAGCGGAAACTCCTTTTTTTATCAGTTCCGGAATATAGACATGACCATTATTGCGCGGACCGGTTAATGCAAAAAACAAAGCGTTTTTTCCTGAAAAAAAAGTCCGGCTATCGGTAATAATTTTTGATATTGGCAAATGAAGAACTGACTTATTTCCTGCCAGTTTACCATTAACAATTTTACTGATTTCTGTAACGGTAATTTCAGTCATTACTTTTGGTTTGCATCTTTGAAACAACGTCGGCAAAGCGGCTCATAAATATCTTTTTCTCCCAGCAAAACTATTTGTTCTTTATCCGAAAGACGATGCGAAAACTGAGCAATATTTCCACATTTTACACATATTGCGTGAACTTTCGTCACATCGTCAGCCACTGCCATAAGTCCGGGAATAGGCCCAAACGGAATACCCTTAAAATCCATATCAAGCCCGGCAACTATTATCCTAATTCCCAGGTCGGCTAATTTCATTGCAACTTCAACAAGGCCTTTATCAAAAAACTGGGCCTCGTCAATTCCAATAACATCAGCATCTCCGGAATAGAGTAGGATGTTTGCCGAATTTTCAACGGGTGTTGACCGAATGGAATTTTCATCGTGCGAAACAACTTCTGTTTCCGAATAGCGGGTATCAATAGCAGGTTTAAATATTTCTACTTTCTGTTTTGCGAACTTTGCACGTTTCAACCGCCTGATCAATTCTTCGGTTTTTCCCGAGAACATCGATCCGGCAATTACCTCAATTGAACCGATTTTTTTCTTACCGCTGATGTACCTTTCAATAAACATTTACCGTTTGATTGTATGAGAAATTAGTACTTTTACAAAAGTAAAATTTTAAAACATTAGCCTGTACAGAATGGAAAATAAAAAACTTCTGAATTTTTTACTTAAGGATTTGAATGAAATTGATGAATTGTTTTCAGAAAAGAATACTATCGAATTTGACCAGTTGGAACTTGAATTTATACAAACCCGATTAAAAGGAGCAATAAAACTGGTTCAGATATTAAGTGGACATGAAGGGTTGGATTCTTTTCCGGAAAAGGAAATTGAAAACGTTGCTACTCGGGAAAATGTTCAGGGAAAAGTTGTTGAAAAAGAAACAATTGTTGAAACTACAATATTGACTGAAAAATTGGAGGACAAGAATGAACCCGAACCCATTCAGGAGACAAAAGTGGAAATTAGGGAAGAGAAAGAGGAAGTTTTGACAGAAACGGTTGAAATATCAGGAGATGTTGAATTTGATGAAGAAATAATTAAAATTACGGACAAACGGCTTGGTGATGTTTTTACGAAGGAAAAATCGGTAAATGATTTACTTGCTGATACAAATAAGTTGGAAAATGTTTTATCAAATCGTCCGGTAAAAAGCATTCAATCGGCTATTGGAATTAACGACCGTTTTCAATATATCCGCGAATTGTTCGAAGGGAAAGCAGATGAATTTGTAAAGACTGTTGAAGAGCTCGACAGAATGAATAGCTTAAAAGAGGCAGTTCAGTTTTTGCAGGTAAATTATAGATGGAAGAAAAACGAAACAAGCTTAAAATTTGTCAATCTTATAAAACGAAGATTTACAAATGAATAATCCCGGGAAATTAATATTGGTTCCAACTCCAATTGGTAACCTGGAAGATATTACGCTTCGGGCTATAAGAATGCTTAAGGAAACAGATATAATTCTGGCAGAAGATACCCGCACTTCATCTTTTTTGTTAAAGCATTTGGGGATTGAAAAGAAACTTGTGGGCACACCATAAATATAATGAGCACAAATCAGTTGATTCTTTAGTTGCCAAAATTCAGGAAGGAAACAACGTGGCTTTAATTTCAGATGCGGGTACTCCCGGGATTTCAGATCCCGGCTTTTTATTAACTCGTGCCTGTGTTGAAAATGACATCCTGGTTGAATGTTTGCCTGGGCCAACTGCGCTGATTCCGGCGCTTGCTGTTTCGGGATTACCAACAGATCGGTTTGTTTTTGAAGGTTTTTTGCCACAAAAAAAAGGTCGGCAAAAGCGTTTGATGCAGCTTGCAGAGGAAACCCGGACAATGATTTTTTATGAATCACCATTTCGATTGGTAAAATGTTTGTCACAATTTGTTGAATTCTTTGGGGAAAACAGAAAGGCCTGTGTTTGCCGTGAGTTGACCAAACTATATGAGGAAATCAAACGGGGGACTATTTCTGAATTGTTGGAATATTACGAACAGAATAGCCCCAAAGGAGAAATTGTTCTTGTTATTGGGGGAATTGAAAAGCAAGTTCCGGAAATGAATAATAATGAATAAAAAATATACCCACCTTTTTTTTGATTTGGATAATACGCTTTGGGATTTTGAAAAAAATTCAAAAAAGGCAATGGAAGAAACTTTCAATTTTTACAATATTCAAAGTGAAACAAATTTTGAATCATTCTTCGAAATATATTCAAAACATAATACTGAACTCTGGAGAAGCTATCGAAATAAAGAAGTCGGTAAAAAAGAATTAATAAAGAAACGTTTCGAGAATACATTTTCTGATCTTGGAATATCAGGTATTGATCCAGTGGAGATGAATGACCATTATTTAAAAGTAATGCCTAAACAAAAAGAATTGTTTGATGGTGTAATTGATATTCTGGATTATTTGAAAAAGAAAAATTACCTTCTTTTTGTTATTACCAATGGTTTTAGGGAGGTACAGAATGAGAAAATGATTAGTAGCGGACTGAGTAAGTATTTTACTAAAATATTTATTTCTGAGGATGTAAAAACTCCGAAACCCGGCCGAGAAATTTTTGAATATGCAGTAAAGTCGGCTAATGCAAAAAAATCTAATAGCATAATGATAGGCGATGACGTGGATGTTGATATATTAGGGGCTTTCAATTTTGGAATGGATGCGATATATTATGATATAAAATCTGTCAGTTGGGATATTCGATTTGATAGTTTAGGTGTTAAACGGAAAATACAACTGTATCAAATAAGCGACCTTAAGCAAATAAAGAATATTCTTTAAACAAGATTTAATACCTTATTAATTTAGGTAATGATCTTGACACTTCCGCCAAATTTGGGGTTAATTGACAGTAATTATGTTTAGTGTCGATTTAAATTACTGACAAAAATCATATTCTTATAAATAACAATTACAAATTGACATCAAATGCTTTCACTTATCATCAAATTAACTTTTTTTTATGGATTGTTTTTCTAAATTTGTTTGTTAAATTTTTTAACAATTTACTATTTTAGTAGATTGTTTTTTGGTTGAATTATTGAAGGGTTGAGACTTTGGGGATAGTCTTGATTTTGGGATATAAGAAAAATAAAGCTGTTTGATTATTAATTTAAAACTATTTCTTATGAAGGATGCAGTTAAATTATCCTTGGGGTATTTTATTAAAAATATTTTGGAGCAATCAAGTTGATAAAAAATAAACGTTAATTTTTGGTATTCATGGTGTTGCCAATAAATTAATATCGTCATTTTCCTATTTCATTTCTTTTTTTAAATTTGCTGCGCTAAGTTTTTAAAATCTAATAGAATTGGAGAAAAGAGGGAAAATCAACAAACTTAACATAACTGAACTACTTATTAGGGAATAATTTTTTGATCAGAATAATATTATATTTTTATAAAGCTGTTTAATTATTAATTTAAAACTATTTCTATGAAAAAAATTGCGATTTTTTTATCGATACTCCTTTTCATGGGAACGTTAGTTGTAAATGCTCAGACAAGAGTTGTAACTGGTACGGTTACGTCTGCTGAGGATGGACAACCGATCCCAGGAGTTTCGGTATCAGTGAAAGGCACTACATTGGGGATAATCACTGACATTAATGGTGTGTACGAATTAAAAGTACCGGAAGACGCAAAAGCTCTGGTTATGAGTTTTGTGGGGATGAAAACACTTGAAATTCCACTCGGAAATTCTACAACGTACAATGCCAGTCTTGAATCTGACGTCCTTGGTATAGATGAAGTGGTTGTTACAGCACTTGGTATTGCAAGAAGTGAAAAGTCGATTGGTTATGCTGCGGCTAAAGTTGATGACACCGAATTGTTAAAATCACGTAGTACGAACGTTACTGATGCGTTGTCTGGGAAAGTTGCCGGATTGTCAATTCAGTCCACATCTTCTGATCCAGGTGCAGCATCTACAGTAACTATCCGTGGTTTTGGTTCTATTAATGGTAGTAACCAGCCACTTTACGTTGTTGATGGTGTTCCATTGCAAAATACTATAATCGGAACTTCAGGGCACTCAATTTCTGCAGGGGGTATTGGGAATATTTCTTCCAATGATATTCAATCGATAACCGTATTTAAGGGTGCTGCCGCTACTGCTTTATATGGTAGCCGTGCTTCTAACGGGGTAATTCTGGTTACAACCAAGCAAGGAGGAATGGGAGAGGGGCATGATTTTAGCATTTCATATAATGGAGGTGTACAATTACGTCAAATGTCTGTTTTCCCGAAACTGCAAAATGAATTTGGACAAGGATGGGATGGAGGTCAAACATATATCGAAAATGGATCATGGGGACCACGTTTGGACGGTTCTACCCAGGTTTACGGCCCGATTTGGAACAATCAACAACTTATTCATAAATATGCTGCACTTGATAACAATATTAAAGACTTCTTCGATATTGGTGTATCAACAAATCACAATGTTGCATTAAGCGGAGTTTCTTCTGATAGTAAGATGAATTATTACGTATCTTATTCAAATTCAACAGATGATGGTGTTATGCCATCAGATGCTGATAAGAATATCAGGAATACAATTGCTTTTCGTTCTTCATATAAAGGGGCAGACTGGTTTAAAGTTACCTCTTCTATGAATTTTGCAAAAACTCAGACTGATGTTGTCGGTTCATACCAGGGAACTTCAGTTATTGATGGTTTGTATGAATTCCCAAGAGATATATCAATTGTTGATAAAAAGGATCTTAGTAGTCCATTTAATACACCTGAAGCTTATTATACTCCTTACGGAATTACAAACCCTTACTGGGCAATTGCAAATAATTATAATCACATTGATTCGAAACAAGTTTATGGTAAGTTACAGGCAGACATTATGCCAATTAGTGCACTTACACTGACTTATCGTTTCGGTTTTGATTATACTGATTATGATCGTAAAGTCGGATATCCACAAATTTCAAACGATGCTGCTTTGATTGATGAAGACTATGGATACTCTCCTGTAAATATGAACCAGGATGGATATGTATATGGAGCTTACAGTCGTTCATATGAAATTAATCATGACTTTCTGGCAAATTATGACAACAGGTTTGGAGCATTTTCCGTTACCGTTAATGCTGGTTTAAATATTAATGAGAGAGCTGGTACCTCAATGGCAGGACAAACTGATGTTCTTACTTTTAATACCGGATTCTGGGATTTCAGTAACGGAGCAACAAAATCAACGTTAACTGAGAATCAGTATAAACGTCGTTTGATTGGCGCATTAGGAGATGTCACTTTTGGTTACAATGAGATGTTATTTGTGACATTAACTGCGCGTAACGACTGGTCTTCAACTTTACCAAAAGGTAAGAACAGTTACTTCTATCCGGGAGCTACCCTTAGCTGGCTTTTTACTGAATTAATTCCGAAGAATAACATATTATCTTATGGGAAGCTTCGTTTGGCTTATGGTAAAACAGGTAACGATGCGGGCACTTATTTAACAAGTACCACATATGTTCAGGCTTATGCCAACGGATATTATGGAGCCGATATTGCCAAGTTTCCTATGAATAACGCAAACTCATTTATTTCTTCCACTACTGCAGGAAGTATTACATTGAAACCTGAAATGACTACGGAGTTGGAAGTTGGAACCAATCTTCAGTTCTTCAATGGGCGTGTAGGAATTGATGGTGCTTATTACGAGCGTAAAACTGAAGATCAGATCTTTACTTTGCCAATTGATCCATCAGTCGGATTTAGTAATGACGTATTAAACTTTGGAGCTGTGCAAAATAAAGGTGTTGAATTGGTATTAAATACAACACCGGTTAAAACAAACAATTTCCGATGGGATGTTGATGTTAATTTTGCAAAAAATAAAAATAAAGTATTATCTGTACCTGAAAGCCTTGAAGGTGGAAGAGTTCAAATTTATCGTTTTGCTGCTGGTAATGATGCTGTTTATATGTATGCTGAAAAAGGAAAACCACTTGGTAGATTTTATACTTATTTACCAAAGTTTGTTACCGATAAGAACAGTAATTATTATGGCTACCAGATTGTTGATGAAGCAGGGCAACCTGTAATTGGAACTGACGTAGAAGACACTGGAAAAGATATGAACCACAAATGGACAGGAGGACTTACTTCTACTCTCAGTGCTTATGGATTTTCTTTAAGTGCCTCTTTAGATGTTCGTTACGGTGGGTATATGTTCTCAAGAACTAAAAATCTAATGGAATTTACAGGAAATGGTGTAGTAACCACTTATAATGATCGTAACCCGTTTGTTATGCCACATTCTGTCCAGGTTGTTGATAATGGAGGAACAACAGAATATGTTGAAAACAGTACAGCCATTAAATTGACTGATGACAGCTACCAGAAATATTTCGATGCAAAAGGTTATGGTAATGGTGGTGAAGCTTATTTATTAGATCGTACATTTACTAAGTTACGTAATATCACACTAAGCTATTCGCTTACCTCAGAAATGGATCAAATCATTGTATTTAAGTAACCTTTCAATTTCTGCATTTGCAAATAATGTATTTGTATGGACTGCAAAGGATAATCATTACATCGACCCTGAAGGTAGTACTACCGGTACCGATTTACAGGGCGCATTTGGTGAGCTGTATGTAAACCCGGCCAGTCGTATTTATGGGTTCAATATTAGCATAACATATTAATTCAGAAAAGTATGAAAAAGATAATATTAATTTTAGCAATTGTTATACTGGGTATGTCTTCGTGTGATAAATACCTGGATATTAACACGGATCCGAATGCACCATCAACGGAGAATATTACCCCAAGTATGGTCTTTCCGGGTGTTGAAATGAATTTGGCGGCCAGTTATGGTGACTTTCTGCGTATTGTGGGTGGCTATTTTGCACAACAGTACGCTCAAACTTTCGGAACAAGTAACTACGTGGATTATTCTCAATTTACGATGTCGGCAACACGTTCAAGCGGAACCTATACTCAGTTGTTTAACCGGGTATTGAATAATCTTAAAACTATCCGTCAGGAATCTATGGATAAAGAGGAATGGGGCACGTATTTAGCAGCCACTACCTTACGAGTATTTACTTTCCAGGTACTTGTTGATGCGTATGGAGAGGTTCCTTATACGGAAAGCCTTGATTTGGAAAATCTTACTCCAAACTACGATGATGGTGCCACAATTTATAGTGGTATACTGGCAGAACTTGATGATGCTCTGTCAAAAGCCAGTGCGAGCGATGTTGTTTGTACAAACTTCCTGTTCGGTACCTCAACAGCAGATGAATGGATTAAATTTGCAAACGCCTTGAAATTGAAATTATTGATGAGGGTTAGCAATGTTCAGAATGTTCAGACAGAGTTAGCTTCTTTAATTGGTGAGAACAATTTTCCAGAAACTGATGTATCGTTTGCTGGAATTTGGACTGATGAATCAGGGAAAGCAAATCCATTTTACCAGGAAGAATATGCAAGTTATTTTGGTTCTACCCAGATTAATGTTGTAGCAAATATTGCCTATATGCAAACGATGCTTGCAAGTAGTGACGGGCGGGTACCTGCTTTTTTTGAAAAAAATGGTAGTGGTAATTATACAGGTGGTGTTTCGGGTACTAACTTTAGTACTTCAAACCTCTATAAATCGCCTTATTTCTGTCGCCCGGTGTTTGCTTATGATATGCCGGTATATTTAATCTCGGTTTCTGAAATCGAATTTTTTAAGGCAGAATATTATGCACGTTACGGATCTTCTGCTGACGCCGAAACTCATTATAAAGCTGCTATCGATGCTTCTTTCACTTCTGCTGGTGTGAGTGGTGCTTCTAGATATCTATACCACTTATTATCCATGGAACAATGCAAATTATGCCAAGTTGATTGGCATTCAGAAATGGATTGCATTGGGCGGAACTAATAATTTTGAAGCCTGGTGCGAAATGCGTCGTCTAAAATATCCTGCTTTTGGAGATGTAACAGGTGCAGCAATTATACAATGTGGCAAACGATGTGTTCACTCCGGAAGATTACGTTGCCGGTACTTTGTACACGCCGATTTCTTACAATACAGATTTAGGTGCTGGCAAAATTCTTCAACGATTCAGGTATGCTGAAAGTTCAACAAGCCGAAATAAGAATGCCCCTGCAAATAAGGGAGATGCTACACCAGTTTTCTGGGCTCAATAATTTGTAACATTTAAAATCGAAACAAAATGAAAAATAAAATATTTATTTTAGGAATAATCCTGATTGCCCTGGTAAGCTTTAATAGTTGCAAAGATATTACCACTGAAGGGGTTACAGGAATTACTTACTACCCTGATATTGTTATGGCAGGGAGTCCAACAGTATATATTGAAAAAGGAAGTACTTATACTGATGCGGGCGCTTCCGCTACCGAAAACGGCACCGAAATAGAAGTGACAGTATCATCTGATGTTGATGCAAGTACTCCGGGTTCTTATTCTGTTGGTTATACTGCTTATAACTCCGATGGATTTAGCAAAACAGTAAATCGTTACGTATATGTTTATGATGGTAACATGAGTACTGAAGATATTTCTGGCACATACACCGGTCATGTAATTCGTGATAATAATCCTGCAAAAGAGTATGGTGGAAATCCTGTTACACTTACTGCAACCAATCTTATCCCCGGTGCTACCGGAATATATGAGATAACTGACTGGATTGCAGGATTTTATAGCATTGGTTATGCCTATGGATCAAATTATGCTTTTTCTGGAATCATTCAAATTAATGGCGATAACGAAGTTGTTTTAATAAGCCAGAAAAATATATGGGGAGACCCTATTGACGAACCAGTAGTTGGTTCATATGATCCTGCTACTCATATGATTGTTTATGACTTCTATTGGGCTGGTTATGACTTTGCTGTTGACCTGACAAAAAAATAATGGATAATATAAATTAAATATGAATATGAAAAAGATATTTTTAATTATAGCATTGCTGGTTTCTGGCATCCTTTTAAATACCTCGTGCAAAAAGGACGAAATTGGTGGAACGGCAACCGAGTCTATGGCTGGGGAGTGGTATGTTACTGCTGTAGCTGTAGATGCGAATGGGGATTTGGTCTATAGTGACGATGATCTTTTCGGAATTGGAAATTTTCATCTCGACACATATAATACTGCTGATGACGGCACGACCAAAATGTGGATAAACGATAACGGGAATTTCTGGGACTTTAAAGTTAAAATGGATATCAATTTGGATGCAATGACTTTCTCAGTAACCGAAGGTCAGAATGAATCATATGATTCAAAAGTTACAATAACCAATGGTAAGATCATGTATGGTGCAGCCACTACGCCTAGTGGAATGCCAGCTGATAGTATTTCATGTATAGTATCTTTTGATGACGATCCTTATCCTGCTGCATATGGTTATGCAGCTTATAGAGTTGCTGGATACCGCTACACTGGATTTACAAAAGACGAATAGAAAGAATTCGAAATAAAAAAAACTCTGGCTTTAGCTGGAGTTTTTTTTTGTCTTACATCCGGGATCAAATAAATTTTACTAAAAAACATGTTGACATGTTAAAGATCGATGCCTGATTTGTCGATTATTTTTGAATTGCTGAAATGTAAAAATGTCAGTTTATTGGGTGTGTTTCATAAAGATGACGAATCTGAATTTTGTTTTTTCCCCTTGTGTAAAATAGGAGTTTTCTGTTTTACTCCTGTAGTTCTTAACCAAATAAAATTATTTAAACCGATAATCAGGAAATTGGAAACCACCATAATCCATTGAATAATGCAATGCCTGTGATTTCCATTGATAGCTTCGAAAATAATTAAGAATCAGGTTTTCCTTTTTTTCTTTTTAGCTGCCGGAAACAGAACGTTATTAAGTATTAACCGGTATCCTGCAGAATTAGGGTGCAGGCTCAAATCAGTGGGAGGATCACCAATTAAATGACGATAATCTTCCGGATCGTGGCCCCCATAAAATGTCCAGAATCCTTTACCCATCTCTCCGTGGATGTAACGGGCTTCGTTTGCCGGTTTATTTTCTCCCATAATTAAAACATTGGGTTTGATAACATTTTTATTAAATGCAGTTGTTTGTCCCATAAAACCTTTGATCAGATTTTTGTGATCCTGACAAAGCATGGTAGGAATTGGGTCCCATTTTGCTGAGAATTCAAAAAGTGTAAAATAGTCGTTGTCCCGATCTACATTTCGTGTATTCGTGTCATCAATATTTGAAAACTCATATTCATAAGGATTCATTACCAGTTTGAAGTTCTCAAAAGCAAACGTGTTAGTAAAATTCAGTTTTTCATTGGCCTGTTTATCTGCAGGGTCGCCATCAAACATCGATTCGCAAATGTCAACTCCGGCCGAAGCAAGTGAGATATCATAGGTGTCAGTTGCAGCGCACATGGCAAACAGAAAACCCCCGTTAATAACATACTTTCGAATCTCCTGTGCAACTTTTGATTTCATTTCTGAGACCTTAAGAAACCCCAGCTTTTTGGCTAGTTCGGTATTTATTGCAACGTCTTGTTGATACCATGGTGCATTTTGGTATGTTCTCCAGAATTTTCCGAATTGCCCCGTAAAAT
The DNA here is from genome assembly GCA_963849985.1 of uncultured Prolixibacteraceae bacterium. Taxonomy (GTDB): domain Bacteria; phylum Bacteroidota; class Bacteroidia; order Bacteroidales; family Prolixibacteraceae; genus Draconibacterium. Next base: position 358,338 of record CAWKJY010000026.1, read on the forward strand.
CTTCGTGGTGTAAGTGCAACCAGTCGTATTCCGAAAGTTTTCCATCCAGTATTTCTTCATCGTAAACAATGTCATAATCGATCTCAGCGTAGGTTAAAACCAGTGTTACTGCATCGTCCCAGGGTTGTTTGTTAGGAGGCGAATAAACAGCAATTTTTGGCGCTTTTGTCATGCTAACGGCATCCTGGTTTACGTCGGGTTGAGCAATTTCATTTAGCATTGCCGTTGCCTTTGCATCCGTCATATTTTCATAGGTAACTCCTCTTACAATACATTCATTTTCTATTTCAGGAGAATGTTGCATCAGAAAACTACCACCGCGGTAATTAAGTAACCATTTAACTTCCATTCCGTTTTTAAGCACCCAATAAGCAATTCCGTATGATTTTAAATGATCTTTCTGAACGTCGTCCATTGGGATAAGCAGGTAAACGCATTTGGCATGTATTGAAAAAAGTACCCCAATGAGTATCAACACAATTTTATATTTCATTTTATATTGCTTTCTTTTTTAATTTATATTCAACGGAACGCCAGACGAAAATAGTACTTAAATTCATTTAAGAATAATACTTATTTATTCCCGTTAGCATAAAATCAAAATTAGATTGTTTCATTAAATGATCTTTTCGAACTAATATTACAACCTAATGTGGATTTTGGTTCAAATCTAAAATGGGGTATCTGATTTTGAATTTCCTTTTCTGTAAAAATCATTGTTTGACGTAATTCCTTCACTTAAGGAATCATCGTCCTCGTTCATTTTTGAGCTGAAAGTTTGAGCCGTATCTTTAAATCCTGCAGAAAACTGATTTTCCATATCGGAGAATTTGGCCAGTTCTTTCTTGAATGAAAGATGAATGTCCCCGGTTGCTCCATTACGATGCTTTGCAATAATAATTTCGGCGACTCCCCGTAATGAATTTCCCGACTCATCCTCATCGATACCGTAATATTCAGGGCGGTGAATAAATACTACAATGTCGGCATCTTGTTCAATAGCACCGGATTCACGCAGGTCTGAAAGTTGTGGTCTTCTGCCTTCACGTGATTCCACTGAACGGTTCAATTGCGAAAGTGCAATAATTGGTATGTCAAGTTCTTTTGCGATGGCTTTTAATGAGCGCGAAATGGTACTTACTTCTTGTTCACGACTCCATTTATTATCAGTACCTGCAGTCATTAACTGTAGATAATCAACTATAACTAATTCAATCTCATGTTGCATTTTCAGGCGACGGCATTTTGCCCTGAATTCAAATATGGAAAGGGCAGGAGTGTCGTCAATAAATATAGGAGCGAGATCTAAACTGGCAATTTTGCGGTTCAGATGTTCCCACTCCCAGTCTTCCAAACGGCCCGATTTCAGTTTTTGAGAACCTAATTCTGTTTCAGAAGATATTAATCGCGTGACCAATTGAATGGAAGACATTTCAAGGGAGAATAATGCTACTCTTTTGTTGTGGTTTACAGCCATATTTCTTGCCATTGAAAGTACAAAAGCTGTTTTTCCCATTGACGGACGTGCTGCAATAATAACAAGGTCGGTGCGCTGCCAGCCCGAAGTGATTCGGTCGAGAGCAGTAAATCCTGATGGAGTTCCACTCAAGCCTTCCTTTTGATTCTTTGCTTTTTCAATTTGAATGATGGCGTCATTCAAAATCGGCTTTATCGGTAATGTTTCTTTTTTGATGTTTCCCTGTGCTACCTGGAAAAGTGAGGATTCTGAAAAATCGATCAGGTCATCAACATCAACAGTATCATCGTACGAACGGGTTTGAATTTCGCTGGAAACTCGAATTAATTCACGTTGAATAAATTTCTGGGCAATTATTCGGGCATGAAATTCGATATGTGCTGCTGAAGCTACACGGCGCGTTAATTGTGTAATATATGCAGGACCACCAATTTCGTCCAGTTGATTTCTATCCTTTAATTCCTGCGTTACCATCAAAAGGTCAACCGGTTTTTCTTTCCCGGAAAGTGTTTTTATGGCATCAAAAATCTTCTGATGCTCCTCTTTGTAAAAACTCTTCGTATCAATGATATCAGCAACCGTAACATAAGCATCCCGCTCAAGCATTAATGCACCCAAAACCGCCTCTTCTACTTCAACTGCTTGTGGCGGCATTTTGCCATATTGAGCATTGATTTGATCTACAATATTTTGCTGGGGACTTTTTTTCTTTTCAGCCATGTTGCAATTTAAATTAAAGTGATTCAAATATGAATCTTAAAAGTACAAATTTTGAAATGCGACAAAGGAAATCGATATAATAGATATCCAAGATTGTAAACGTATGAAATTCACAATTGTTAATACTAATTTCTATTTTAATTTGTCGTTAATAATACGTGTAATTATCTCTTTAAGTGTTAGTCCCATGGCATTGATTTGCTGAGGAATAAAGCTGGTTCCTGTCATACCGGGGGTAGTATTTACTTCAAGAAAATAAAAGGTTTGATCTTTTAAAATATAATCGATGCGAACAATGCCGGAACAACTGCAAAGATCATAAATTCTGGAACTTAAATTCTGACATTCTTTAAAAAGATTTTCTGGTAAACGTGCTGGTGTAATTTCTTCAGTGGCACCCGGAGTATATTTAGCTTCATAATCAAAAAACTCATTTTTTGGAAGCACTTCAGTTAAAGGAAATACAATTTTTTCATCGCCAATTTTTACCAGTCCGCAGGTAAATTCCTTGCCATCAACAAACTGTTCTACCAAAGCTTCATTATCTTCTTTCAGCGCCTCTTGAATGGCCGGAACGAGTTGCTCCCTGGTTTTTACTTTAGTAATTCCAAAGCTTGATCCGCCTGCATTTGGCTTAACAAACAATGGCAAACCCAATTGTTCAACTAAGAAATCTTCATCAATTTTTTCGTTGGCAGAAATTTTAACCGATTTCGTCATCGTAATTCCAAAATTTCGCAAATAGTTATTGCAGAACCATTTGTTGAAAGTTAGTGAAGAAGAATGAACATCGCAGGTGGAATACGGAATCTTCAACAAATCAAAATACCCCTGTAAAATCCCATCCTCACCGGGAGTTCCATGAATAGTAATGTAAGCAAACTGAAAAGTAATTTTTTCTCCGTTCAGCATAAAACTGAAATCAGCTTTTTCGACATTAGCAATTTTCTTTTCTTCCTGCAGAACAATCCATTCTTTCCCCTTCATTTGAACCAACCACGGGGTAAATATTTCTGTATCGATGGCTTTAAAAACGTTAACGCCACTTTTTAACGATACAACAAATTCAGAAGAGTCGCCACCGGCAATTACTGCAATATTTGGTTTATTATTCATCTCTGTAAGCAATATAATTTTCCCATTTTTCAATTGCCATTGCCATATCTTCCGGTAATGGCGAATCAAAACTCATTTTTTCTTTTGTTAAAGGGTGAACAAATCCAAGGGTCTTTGCATGCAGTGCCTGACGGGGAATTATTTTAAAACAGTTTTGAACAAACTGTCGGTATTTACTGAATGTGGTTCCACGCAAAATCTGATCACCACCATAATTTGAATCATTAAACAATGGATGATTTATATATTTCATATGAACCCTGATTTGGTGTGTTCGTCCGGTTTCAAGCCGGCATTCAACAAGGGTAACGTAACCGATACGTTTTAAGACAGTGTAATGTGTTACTGCAGGCTTCCCATAATCACCCTCCGGAAATACGGTAAATACTTGCCTGTTTTTCAGACTTCTGCCAATATTTCCTTCAATGGTTCCTTCGTCTTCTTTTACACTTCCCCAAACTAGTGCCTGGTATTTTCGATCCGTTGTTTTGTTGAAAAATTGCATTCCCAGGTTGCTTTTTGCCTGTTCTGTTTTTGCAACAACCAAGAGTCCCGAAGTATCTTTGTCGATTCGGTGCACCAGGCCAGGTCGAGGGTCTTCGCTGTTAAATAGCGGCAAATCTTGGAAATGATAAGCAAGAGCATTTACGAGGGTCCCGGTATAATTTCCATGTCCGGGATGTACTACTAATCCTGCAGGTTTATTAACGATAACCACGGAATCATCTTCATAAACAATATCTAGCGGAATATCTTCGGGAATGATTTTTAATTCATGCCGTGGATAATCCATAACAATTTGGATATCATCGTTGGGTTTTATCTTGTAATTTGATTTTACAGGTGTGTTGTTTACAAGAATATTTCCCGAATCAGCAGCAGCTTGCAACCGACTTCGGGAGGCGTTATTAATTCGATTCGAAAGATATTTATCAATCCTTAAGGGAGCTTGGCCAGGATCAACTGTAACCCGATAATGTTCAAATAAATCTCCCTCTTCCTCCAGCTCCAGTTCTTTATTATCGTCATAAAGTTCTTCCATAATTATTTAGTCTCCACAGGTATTTCCGGTGTAATTTTTAAAGAATCAATTGTCAACCACAAGTCAACAGACGAACCAAGTCCAATTCTTTTTGTGTTTTTGGCCGAAGGATACTGTTTCCAGACAAATGCATTTATTGAATCTTTGGCAGTAGTTATACTTGCATCGTAAAGTAAAGTCCCGGTATTTAACATGGAATTTGTCAGCAAGGTTTTTGCCTGTTCAATGTTTACTCCGGTTAAATCAGGAAGCGGGGTATCTTCATTTCCGGGATTTCGACCTATTACCAAATTGATAGCACTATTTTTAAGAATTAAATCACCCGGTTTTAATTCTATCGAATCTTGTCTGACTTTCAAAACAAGATCGTTATATTCGGATGGTTCATAAGAAATATTCCCAATGACTATTCCATTATTTTCAGCTAAAACCTGTGCCTGGCGAAATGAAATATCAGTCATTTTCGGAAGAGCTATTTTTTCCTGTTGACCGGAATTTATAGTTAAAAAGATTGTTCGGCTTTGTTTCACTTTAAAGCCGGGTTCCGGCTCTTGATCAACTACAGCACCGGGAAGAGCAGTATTATCATATACCGAATCAATTATTTCATATTTCAGGTTATTTTGAGTCGCTGTCGCTGCAATTTCCTCGCCGGTTAAACCAGTAAAATCAGGTACTGCGTAGGATTCTCCGTGGTGTGTATAAATTTTTATCCATTGCATTACAATAAAAATAATCACAAACATAAGTACTATAGCAAAAATCAGGTTCTTAAAAAATACCCGACTGGTTAAAAAGTTACGTAAACTCATTTTTGTATGGGTTTTTATTAAAAACAAAAATAACCCAAAAAAAGTATGCTAAAATTTTTTAAAACGATTTTTAAAGATAAATTTTCTATTCGAAAATGTACAGAATTTTTACGGTTGTCGGATTAAGTTGAAAAGAATTGAAATTCGTAATTAATAAAAGCGAAAACACATCAATCAACATGTATTGATAATTTTTCATTTCACTTTTATGATTTTCCCATTTCGTAAGCAAATTTTGGCACACACGAAACATCTTTAAACACGAAAAGGTAAAGAAACATTCTTTACCTTCCCGCTAAAAGATATTCAGTTTTTGTATTATTTTTTGTGTCTTGGCTCGTCAGAAACGGTAAGTTTTTTTCTTCCTTTTGCACGACGTGACTTTAAAACTTTACGGCCGTTCGCAGTGGACATTCTCTCCCTGAAACCGTGTTTGTTTTTTCTCTTTCTGTTAGATGGTTGAAATGTTCTTTTCATTTCTATTTGATTTTATATTTTTCTATCAATTTTTCGGACTGCAAAAATAGCGCTTTTTTTATCTCTTCCAAAAACTAAATCATCTTTTTACGTATGTTTAAGTAATTTTACTGATGACGATCAATGGGTTATTTGGAAAAAATCATTTTAATAGCAATGAGCAACATTAATACACCAAACATGCGACGTAGAATTTTATCAGGAATATTAATTGAAAATACCGATCCTAAATAAGCACCAATAACAAATGTGAGTGAAAGTACCAATGCCATTTTCCAGTTTACATGTCCTGCCTTCCAGTAATTCCAGGTAGCCAGAATTCCAACTGGTGGTATCATAAATGCAAGGCTCGTTCCTTGAGCGTCGTGTTGCGAAAGCCCTAAAATAAATACCAGGGCTGGTATTACAATTATTGCACCGCCAACACCAAAAACACCGGCAAGCATCCCTGATAAAATACCTACCACAATTAATATTAATAACTGTGTTATGCTCATAAATTAATTTTCGTTTCTAACTGAAAACCGGAATCCAATACCATGAAGATTTGTAATTTTTATCCCGGTATCATCTTTAAAATATTTCCGAAGTCGCGAAATAAAAACATCGAGACTGCGTCCTAAAAAATAATCATTTGAACCCCATACTTTTTCAAGTATGTCATTTCTGCTTAAAACTTTGTTCGGATGCTCAGCAAAATAACGAATCAGCTCTGCTTCCTTTAATGTAAGATTGCGCTGGGTTCCGTTTATGGTAAGTGTGAGTTCTTCAGGATGAAAGTCATAATTGCCAATAGAAATTGTTCTGGTAACATTTTGTAGTGTAATAGGTTGCGACTGGCTTCGTTTTAAAAATATTTTAATTTTCAGCAGCAACTCTTCCATGCTGAAAGGTTTCGGAATATAATCGTCTGCACCTAATGTAAGGGCTGTAATTTTATCTTCAGTCATTGAACGTGCTGTCAGAAAAATAATAGGTACCTGTTCATTTTTTTTTCGAATGGTTTGCGCTACCTGGAATCCATCGATTTTAGGCAGCATGACGTCAAGTATTATCAGATCGAAATTTGAACTGTTAAAAAAATCTAATGCAACTTCGCCGTTTCCGGCCAGCTCAACAATGTAGTTATTTTGCTCCAGGTTATCTTTTACAATGAAACTCAATGCTTCATCATCTTCGACCAGTAATATTTTAAATGTGGTAATATTCATTTTGAATGAGGTAAAATTAGTGTAAATATACTCCCTCCATTGGGATTTTCATCAACAAATATACTCCATTTGTGGGCTACCACAATTTTATGAACATAATCGAGTCCCAATCCAAAACCTTTCACATTATGTACATTTCCAGTTGGTACACGATAGAATTTCTTAAATATCTTTTTTCGCTGATCTTTTGGAATGCCTATTCCATTATCAATGAATCGCAATGTCGTATTTTTTTTGTTAAGATTGATTTCGATATTTAATTGCGGTTTTTTTTCGCAATATTTTACCCCGTTTTCGAGAATGTTTGAAACCAAATTTGAAAAATGAAATTTATCTGCAACAACTTTAATATCAGTATTATCCAAATGCCAGTTAATCGATGCTTTTTGACCTGAGTCCGATTGTTTAAATTGTTCTATAATCTCATTTAATGTTTCACTTAACGAAAGACGCTCCAGGTTTAAGACAATCCTGTTTTTTTCCAATGAGGCTAAATTGAGTACTTTTTCAACGTTTTTTGAAAGGCGTTGATTTTGTTCCTTAATAATTCGTGGCATATTCAAATAAGCGTTTTGGGTTTTTTAGAATATTTTCATTGTTAATCACATCGGCAGAAATGGCAATAGATGAAATTGGTGTTTTTAATTCATGTGTAAGATTATTAATAAAATTCTTCTGAATTTCAGATAACTGACGTTGGCGAATAATTACCGAAAGTGTATATCCAAAAAACAATACTACAATAATTAGTAATCCCGTAAAAAGGTACCAAACAGAAAGTTGCGAGTAAAAAAATTGAGTACGGTCAGGAAAATGGATGCCAAAATAATAGGTAAAAGTATTGCTTGTAGGGAAATTAAATGTTGAAGGTTTTTCTCCCTGGTGGCTAACAAGCGTTGCATCATCCATTTGTTCGGACGTGGGATCAAAGATTGCGAACTCGAAATCTGAATATATATCATGTTTTTTGAGTTCTTCCACCAATTGAGTTTTTAGCAAATCCTTATCAATTATAGGAGTGTTGATGTTAACCAGATAATAGTTGTTGTTAACAATTTCAACTGGGACAAGACTATCGAAATTAGCTGTAGTTCCATTAGCCAGCATTATTTGCCAGGCTACTTCTTTAAGTGCAACACTTGCACTTTCCCTAAATTGTTTTTCGGTATAATTGTACGAGGTTTTTAAAAAACCAAACTGGATAATAATTATACCCGCTACCAAAATTGATGCTAATAAGATGATATATTTAAGTGCCTTTCCTTTCATTTGAACTTTAAATTTGCAATCAAGTAGCAATTTTTACTACCTTTACTCTTTAACACTTCATTAACAAAATATTAGAGTAAGTTAACACAATCCGAAACAAGCATGTGTAATTTTGTTATTGCAAATTAAATGATTAATTCTACAATTTAAAACATATAAATTATGAAACGAATTTTACACCTCACATTGATCTTGTTTTTAGTTGCTGCATTTAACACTGTTATTGCACAAGAGAAACCAAAAATTGTTTTTGAACAGACGGACCACAATTTTGGTTCCTTTAAAGAATCTGAAGGGGTACAAACCACTACATTTAAATTTAAAAATGAAGGAACTGTTCCATTGGTTTTGAGCAATGTAAGAGCATCTTGCGGATGTACTACTCCTCAATGGACACGTGAACCTGTAGCACCAAATGCTACCGGAGAAATTCAGGTGAGTTATAACCCTAAAAACCGTCCGGGTGCGTTTAACAAAACAATAACGGTTAGTTCAAACGCTGAAAATCCGACAGTTGTGTTACGAATTTCCGGTTCTGTTGAACAACGTGAAAAAACTCTTGCAGAAAAATACCCAAGAGAAATTGGCCAGTTGCGTGCTGAAACAAATTATATTTCGTTTGCACAAATTAAAATCAACGACGTTGAAACAAAAAGTTTGGATTTGATAAATGACACTGATAGTCCAGTGAAGGTTGGGTTAAAATCGGTACCAAAACATTTGACTGCAAAAGTTGAGCCTGAAACAATTCCTGCTCACGGAAAAGGTGTTTTGAGTGTAACATATAATGCAAAAGAGGCAGATACTTATGGTTTTGCTTCACACCGGATTTATCTTACTGAAAACGGAAGCAATGATTATAAAAATTCAATTGGTGTGAGTGCGACTATTGAAGAAGATTTTTCTTCACTTACTCCAGAACAGATGGCAAAGGCACCGGTAGCAACATATGCAGAAACGGCTTTTGATTTTGGCGATATGGTACAGGGAGAAAAAAAGGAACATACCTTTTCACTAACAAATAATGGAAAAACTGATCTGATTATTCGTAATGTACGTTCTTCATGTGGTTGTACAGCAGTTGCTCCGTCAAAGAAAGTAATTGCACCTGGTGAAACAGCACCAATTAAAGTTACTTTCGATTCTCGCGGTAAACGTGGACGTCAGAGTAAATCAATTACTGTGATTACCAATGATCCGAAGAATCCAACTTCAACATTAAGAATTACTAGTAACGTAAATACGCAAAGCTAGAATTAAGATACTGATAATTAAGTGTTATAAAAAGGTGCTATGGTTTTCTATAGCACCTTTTTTATGTGTTTATAATTGTTTGTTTATTATGAGGAACCCATCTTACTATTATAATTAACTTTCTTTGATAAGAAATCAATCATAGCTCATTGCATTCCTTTATTTAAGTAAATGTGGTACTTTTACGGAAATTTATGAATTATAATGACGGGAAAAGATATAAATCCACATTTTGAAAATAATTCTGATTTTAAGGGATTGAAAGTGAATCAAGGTATTTCGCAACCAGAATCAGTCAGCGACAATTCGGTAAAACAATTTCTGACTAAAAACAGAAAGTTACTTCCTGTTGATGATTATGTAAATGGAATTTTGAAGGGTGATATTGCACTTTTAAGCAAGGCTGTAACATTGGTGGAAAGTTCGAGTGCAAAACACCAGGAAATGGCGCAACAAATAATTACCAAATGTTTGCCATATAGTGGAAATTCTATTCGTATTGGAATTACCGGTGTACCTGGTGTTGGAAAAAGTACTTTTATTGAGACATTAGGTGGACATATCACCAATAGTGGTGGTAAGCTGGCAGTATTGGCAATTGATCCAAGTAGTGAACGATCAAAAGGGAGTATTTTGGGAGATAAAACCCGAATGGAACAATTATCAGGCGATAAAAATGCATATATACGTCCCAGTCCATCTGCCGGATCACTTGGAGGTGTTGCCCGCAAAACGCGTGAAACAATAATTCTTTGTGAGGCTGCCGGATTTAATCATGTATTTATTGAAACAGTGGGAGTCGGGCAAAGCGAAACGGCGGTACACTCAATGACCGATTTCTTTTTGCTGCTGATGCTTGCCGGAGCCGGCGATGAGTTGCAGGGAATCAAACGTGGAATTATGGAAATGGCAGATTTGATTGCTATTAACAAAGCTGATGGCAACAATCTCGAAAAAGCAAAAATGGCACAAGTTCAATATAATAATGCGATTCACCTGTTTCCAAAAAAAGAGTCGAATTGGGATCCAAAAGTTCTTTTGAGTTCAGCCATTGATAATACCGGAATTTCCGAGATATGGACGGAAATTGAAAAATACAGAACACAAACCGTTTCAAATGGCTATTTCAAAAATAAAAGAAACCAACAATCGATTTACTGGATGCATGAAACCATTGTGGAACAATTGAGAAGAAATTTTTATGGGAATCCGGAGATCAAATCATTATTGGTTGAGTTGGAAAAGAGTGTTTTAGAAAATAAAATCAGTTCATTTGCTGCAGCAGGAAAACTTATGGAGTTATTTTCAGGAATTAAATAAGTCTGATTTTACTTTCATAAACGTTGCCCAAACCACAGGATTGCAATTTACCGTCTAAAATGATTTATCTTTACAGAAAACCTTTCCAGATGACAACTGTTATAAAGGGCATAAAAACAATAATCAAATAAATTTCGATAAAATGAAACGAGCATGACAATATTTTTGATACATACAATAAATTTTAAAGTTATGCGAGTTACATCTTATCCAAGAAAAAATAAACAATTTTAATAAGATGAATTACGATGTAATAGTAATTGGAAGCGGCCCCGGTGGATACGTTGCGGCAATTCGTGCTGCTCAACTTGGGTTAAAAGTTGGTGTTGTTGAAAAAGAAAACCTGGGTGGAATTTGCCTGAACTGGGGATGTATTCCAACGAAATCGTTACTGAAAAGTGCACAGGCATATGAATATGCCAGTTCATGCTGCTGATTACGGAGTTTCAATTAGTGGCGAAGTAAAACCTGATTTTGATAGTATGGTAAAACGCAGCCGTAATGTTGCTGACGGAATGAGTAAAGGAATTCAATTTCTGTTCAAAAAAAATAAAATAGAATCGATTTTGGGGTTTGGAAAACTTGCAGGGAAAAATACCGTGGAAGTTACTGATGAAGCCGGTAAAAAAACAAAATTCACAGCTAAACATATTATTATTGCTACCGGAGCTCGTTCTCGTGAACTCCCTAATTTGGTTCAGGATGGTAAAAAGATTATCGGCTACCGAAAAGCTTTGACACTCGAGAAACAACCCAAAAGTATGGTTGTGGTTGGATCAGGTGCAATTGGAAGTGAATTTGCTTATTTCTACCAGTCAATTGGAACAGAAGTGACTTTAGTAGAATTTTTGCCTAATGTCGTTCCAAATGAAGATGAAGAGGTTTCAAAGCAATTGGAGCGATCATTTAAAAAAATGAAGATGAAAGTTTTAACCAGTTCATCTGTGGAAAAGGTTGATACTTCCGGTGAAAAATGTAAAGTCACAATAAAAACTAAAAAGGGAGAGGAAAATGTTGAAGCAGATGTTGTTCTTTCTGCAGTTGGGATTACTCCAAATATTGAAAACATTGGCTTGGAAGAAATGAAAGTAGCCATTGAAAATGGTCGGGTTAAAGTTGATGAATTCTACAAGACAAATGTGGATGGTATTTATGCAATCGGTGATATTATAACTGGTCCTGCGTTAGCACATGTTGCTTCTGCTGAAGGAATTGTATGTGTAGAGAAAATTGCCGGATTAAATCCTGAACCGATAAATTATGGTAATATTCCTGGTTGTACCTATACAAGCCCTGAAGTTTCATCGGTTGGAATGACCGAGGCAAAAGCGAAAGAAGCCGGATATGAAATTAAAGTTGGTAAATTCCCATATTCTGCCAGTGGCAAAGCCAGCGCTGCAGGTCAAAAGGATGGTTTTGTAAAGCTGATTTTTGATGCAAAATACGGGGAATTATTAGGAGCACACATGATTGGCGGGAACGTAACCGAAATGGTTGCAGAACTGGTAGTTGCAAAAAAACTTGAAATTACTGGTCATGAACTGTTAAAAACAATGCATCCACACCCAACAATGAGTGAAGCTATTATGGAAGCAGCAGCTGCTGCTTATGACGAGGTAATACATATTTAATTAAATAGTAGCAAAAGTTCAAAAATACCCGGAAAATTCCGGGTTTTTTTATGTCTTATATTCGACTAAATGACGTTTCTTGTTCCGAGATTAAATAAGTGATCGAAATTCAATCGGAATGTTTTGCGATTTGATTATTAGTTTTATTTTTGTTTACCAGAAAATCAGCTACTGTCAACATTTTTTATTCCTCAGATTTAATGTTCCGGTAACAGGATAAACTTAATAAAACTAAAAAACCAATGAAAAAACTAACACTGTTTGTAGCATTATTTATGCTATTTCAAGTAACTTTTGCTGGTGGTTTACTAACCAATTACAACCAAAGCGCTCAATATATTCGTATGTTGTCTCGTAATGCTTCATTGGATATAGATGGTGTATTTTACAATCCGGCAGGATTAGTAAAACTGGAAGATGGATGGCATTTTTTATTTTCAAGTCAAACCATCTGGCAAACACGGGAAATTACAAGTAGTTTTCCACTTTTGAACAATGACTCTTACAAAGGTGAAACTTTTGTTCCTGTATTCCCCGATTTTTACGCTGTTTATAAAAGAAATAAATGGGCATTTTCACTTGGTGTTACGCCGGTTGGGTGGTGGCGGAACTTCTGAATTTAAGACTGGATTACCAGCTTTTGAAATTCCGATATCTCAAACAAGAACATTATTGTCAGGTCTTGGTGTGACGGGTTACGATGTGGATTTATATTTTAAAGGGAATTCAATTTTTTGGGGAGTTCAATTAGGGGCAACTTATGCTATAAACGATAAGATTTCTGTTTATGGAGGAGTAAGATGGATACCAGCTGAGAATGATTATGAGGGATATATTAAAAATATTGCGTTACAGGTTGGAGGTAGCATGGTACCAGCTGCCGCATTTTTGACAGAAGCATCCGGTAAAATGCAGGCTCTTGCGCTTTTGCCTAATGTTTTAAGTCCCTATTTGCAAGCAGCAGGAGGATATACATTAACTCAATTAGAGGGAGCTGGTCAAATTGATGCAACTATGAAAGCTGGAATTGAAGCTGGACTTAAATTAATGGAAGTACCCCAGGGAACAATAGATCAAATGACTTTAAATCAAATATATGGTGCTTATGTACAAGCACAGCCCACATTTCAAAGTCAGGCGAATCAATTGGCTAGTTCCGCAGATCAAATGGGTGACAGAAGAGTGAACACCGAACAAGCGGGGAACAGTTTTATTCCAATTGTTGGAATAAATTATTCTCCAAACAACGACTGGAATTTTGCTTTAAAATATGAAATGAAAACATTCATGACTCTTGACAATAAACCAAGGGCCGATAACAATTATAACCTTTGGGGGAGTAAAGTAAACAGCGATATCCCTGCAATACTTACTGTAGGAATTGGTTACCGTGGTTTAGACTGGTTGGAAGCACAACTTTCGTATAATCTATATTTTGATAAAGGTGTTGATTGGGGTAATAATGTAAACGATGTTGCGATTTGGAGTGATGTTAATGCTACTAAAATAAGACATCGGGAGATCGATAATAATTATTATGAATTGGGATTGGGCCTTCAATTTAATCTATCCGAAAAATTTTCATTTAGTATAGGCGGTCTCCTTTCAAAAACAGGAGTTGCGAATAGTTATCAAAATGATTTGAGCAATAGCAACACATCCAACACTTTAGGAGGTGGTATTAAGTGGAACATCACCGACCGCCTTACTTTGGATTTAGGAATATCAAATTCTTTCTATCAAGATGATAAAGAAACGTTTGAATATCCGGGTGAATATCCGGGTACGTAAATATGAGCGGAACTCCAATTTCGAGTTACAGCAATAACTATGGTAAAACAACATTGAATCTTGCAGCTGGTATTTCTTATAGCATTTTTTAAAAGGAATTTTTGGAAATATTTAAAAAAGCTGTTCAGCTGCGGACAGCTTTTTTTATTTTTATATGAACGAGATAATTTTGGCATTTTAATCCATAATGATATCTAATGCCAAAACTAAAAAAGCTGCCCAACTAATTTGGACAGCTTTCGAACTAACAGTACAGTAATTGAATATGAGTAACATTTTACTGCCCTTGATCAATTTCAAAAATTTTGTTATACATTTTACCATTCGCTAATTTGGCGGTTAATACAAATTCTTTTTTCCCTTCCAAAATCAGCGGGGTCAAATCATATCGTAGTTCACGGGTAAAAAGGGCTTCACATAAATCACCGTTAGCATTGTGCCTAATCTCAAAGGTCGGGATATTTGTTGAGCCTTCAATCCATGGATGCATTAATGCCAAATCTATCGTATGATCTTCACAACCACCAGTGTAAGAAAGCTTAATCTGCAAACAGTTTCCATCGACAAATGCTTCCTGCAGGAAAATGGGGTCGCGCGCCAAACTGTCGTAGTTATCAAAGTAAAGATCTATATAAGGCGCACAACTTAATTCTTCAACATAACTAATATCACTGGCAATACCGAGGTCACAAGAAGAGACAATATTTTGCATTTCAGTGTATTTTACTAATACACGCTGGCCGTCAGAAAATGTGAAACCGGCAGGAAAATAAGTTGGCTGAATGCGACTTCCATTATCTAACTGAATAACAACACCGCAATTTCCAGCACCGGCATAATCGATTACCGTTCCGGTATCCAACAGTGTAATTTCTTCATCATTATTGTTACATGCTGTAAAAATGGTCGCGAAAAACAACAACAGATAAATTGTTCGTTTCATGGCTTTAAGTTTTCTAAAAAAGGAACGAATAACCTACTGATTTTATTCTGTTTAATTGCAACTAATTATCATAAACCGGATTCTGAACTTCTCCAATAAATAAAATGGCCCCGGTATCTTTTTCAGTTATTGCAAAAACAAATGGTTTATCAACGGTAAAATATATTTTTTGAATATCATCCGGACCGACACTTGTCACACTTATAATAACGGCAGTTACTGCTGCTGCTTCAGTGCCATTTTCATTAACATCGATATACGATTTGTGAATTACCGAGCTAATATAGGGGTCTCCTTGGTTAGTAATTTTTGAAAAATTAGCAAGTTTTGAATCAAAAGCCTGAAGCATTCCCATTTTTTTCAATACATTCTTTAACTCGCTGTCAAAAGCAAACTTAAATCGGGGCATAGTAACCATAACATGTTCTTTTTTATGAAATGATTCACCCCAGTTTTTCCAGTTTTCGGAGTTAAGCTCATTAATTACATCCTGCGAACTTTTACCTTCTGAAGGAAGTAAAACCACCATATTATATTGACCATTACCGTATGGAAGTTGAATGGCCTGAAACAGTTCATTCGAGGTATATTCCAGTGCATCTTCTTTGCTCATCATTGGAACCTCTTCGTTTGTTCCATCTTTTTTTGTGAAATTCCTCATTTTGGTTCCGCCTTCGTCGAATTTTTTGCTCCAAATACCATTGAAATAAACTGCATTCAGCAATACCATCCGGTCAAGATCATTGAGTTTATCTATGATTTTCATAATCTTATCATGGGTTTTATCGGCTACCCAGTTATTAATGGTTTCAACAGCCGCGGGCGAGCTAAAATTCAAACGTTCAACTTTTGCATCGTAATTTGATGTGTTTACTGCAATAAAATCAGGATATACTTGAAAAATATCAGCATAAAAAATGGCATTGGCAATTTCAAAAATTACGTTGCTATCTAATGATTGCAAGGCTTTAATCAACATGTTGTAAGAAGTATTTATTTCGTCGGCTGTTAAACCCGCAACCCGCAACGTCTCTTCCATTTCTTTTTTGGTTTCTCCATCAGCACCATTGTATGTCATTGCCAGTGCTAAAGAAATACTTAACGGCGAAATCATAATATTCTCTTTTTCACTTTCACTTCTTACTTCACGAAAAATATCGAGACCGAAATTATTGTTTGCTTTGATCAGTTGCGCTGACTTTTCATCCATTTTAATGTGGTTATCTTCAATGCTTAGGTTTTCCTGCTGACATGCACCTAACAAGAAAAAAAGGAAAAGACTGAATAATGTTATTGTGATTTTCATGATGCTTACTTTTAACAAGGTAAAATTGAAATTAGACAAAATTTAGCGAATATTATTTAATACTTTGATGTCAATATCTAACAAAAGGTTGCGTTGACTATTTTTAATGTTTAACGCAACCCATTCTTTCTTTTCTACATCTTTCTATTAATTTATAAAGAACTTGAATTTGAAGATAATAAACGGACAATGATAAATCGCCTGCAATGTCCGGGAATAAGAGCAAATATCCTTAATTTTGAGCGAACATTTGCAAGCAGATTTTGGAAGATTTAAAAAATATAATACAGGAATGTGCCTCGGGGAATGTTCGCTCCCAGGAAGCGTTGTACCGGATGTTGGCGCCAAAGATGTTTGGGGTATGCTTGCGGTATGCAAAAGACAGTACTGAAGCCGAAGATAATTTGCAGGAAGGTTTTATTCGCGTATTTACTCATATTAAAAAGTTTAGGCACGAAGGTTCTTTGGAAGGTTGGGTAAGGAGGATTATGGTAAATGTTTCGCTTGAAAAGTTCAGAAAACAACATTTAATGCACCCGGTCGAGGATATTCAGTTTTATGAATCACATTCGTTTTCAGACGATGTTATTGGAAAAATAACAGCCGACGAACTAATTGAATTGATTCAAAAGTTGCCTCCCCGTTACCGAATGGTGTTTAACTTGTTTGTAATAGAAGGGATGAATCACAAGGAGATAGGAGACGAGATGGGGATTTCTGAGGGAACATCAAAATCGAATCTTTCACGTGCGCGAGATATTTTAAAACGAAAAATAGGGGCATTGTATGGTGATTTAAATTCGAATAAAAATTTTTCGGCATGAATTACACCTAATTAAGATGCTGTTAAAATAAAAATAAATTGAAGCAATTCAATTGAATTTTTTGTAGAGAAAAATGAAAGAAGAAAAACATATCGATCAGAATTTTAGAGATAAGCTGGAAAACTTTTCTGTTCAGCCACCAGCCCATATTTGGGCAGGTATTCAGGATCAATTAGCGCAAAACAGAAGGCGGCGTAGAATTGTTGTTTTGCGTTGGATCTCGGCTGCAGCGGCAATTTTACTGGCATTTTTAGGTGGATGGTATTTTAGTCATAACTCAGAAATTTCTCAATCAGTTACTGCGGAAAAAAATATTGTCAAACCGAACGAGACTTTACCAAACGAGAACGTTAACCCCCAAATAAATAATGTTATACCTGATGTATCTAACAAGGAAAAGATTGCTGTTTCAGCAAAAACAAAACAACAGGAAACTGAAAAACAAAATGCTGCCTCAGTAAAGCCAGATAAACAGGTTTTAGTTGCTTCGTCGCAGAGTTTCAAAAGAGAATCGCAAACATTGAAATTGATCAATGGCCGGGAACCAAAGTTCAATTTAAAACAGAAATCAGAAATTCAAAATAAAAAACTGGATTCGCCGACCGAACTTTCGGAAAATGATAAGGCATTAATTGCCAGTAACGCTTCAGTTGTCCGTAATGAAAAACAAAATGGGTCACGATGGAAACTTGGAATGATGGTCTCGCCCGGTTATTCGTCACAGGTGGCAAATCATTCTCAAAGTTATGCAAGTAACATGACATATTCTGCCAATAGCGGAAATGCCAATGTTACAGGTGGTATTTCAGTCCAAATGAAAACGGGAAAACGTTGGAGTGTTGAAAGTGGTATATACTATGACCAAAACGGGCAAAAATCACAACATTCGCTTCAATTGTTTGGGATGTTCAATCAGCAAAGTAATTCGTTTGCCAATGCTGATCCAAAATATTATGCCAATGAAGTTACGGTTGATAACGGGAGTGTAGTAATGAACAGTACCGCGGGAATAATTGCATTTGATAAAACTCCTTCCGGAACGGAAATATCCGGCAGTATAGAATCTGATGTTTCGGGGGCTCCCCAGGCATTGATTTCATCTGGAGATTTTTCGCAGGTTTTCGATTTTGTTGAAATTCCTCTTTATTTAAGATACAAGCTTATTGATTCACGGTTTAGCCTGGAAATGTTAGGAGGTTTAAACGCTGCTATGCTTGTAGGCAATAAAGCATATATTGATAATCAGTTTGGATTGCAAAACATTGGGAAAACTCAGGATATTTCTCCATTTAATATTTTGGGGACTATGGGTATTGGTTTAAATTATCAGTTGGGAAAACATTTTTCATTGGGTGCAGAACCACGGTTCAATTATTTTTTGAGTTCCATTAATAATAACCCGGATGTAAATTTCCGACCCTACCGGTTTGGCTTTTATACAGGGGTTTATTATGAATTTTAGCTTTTAAAGTGTTTGGCAATCATTTATACGTGTTCAACTAAAGTTTATTGATAAGTGATGCCTGGCAAGCCGCACCAAATCCGTTATCGATATTAACTACGGTGACACCGCTTGCACAACTGTTCAGCATCGATAATAAAGCTGCGAGGCCCTGAAAGTTTGCACCATAACCAATACTGGTTGGAACACCAATTACAGGTTTGTCAACCAGACCGGCAACCACACTGGTTAACGCGCCTTCCATGCCGGCAACTACAATAATTACTTTTGCATTACGGATCAAATCCAATTTATGAAAAAGCCGGTGAATACCTGCAACCCCAACATCATAAACTGATTTAACTTCGTTGTTTAGAAACCGGGCAGTTTCAACAGCTTCCTCTGCAACTGGCATATCGCTTGTTCCTGCTGCAACCACAGCTATATAACCTTTGTCGCTAATTTTGTTAGAAAATTTGTATGTAATAGTACGAGCCAAAGCATTGAATTTCGTGTCGGGAATTATCTTTTGGATTGCCTCTGCCATTTCAGGCGTTACTCGGGTAGCGAGAATATCTATTTTGTTTTGATACATCCGTTCCGCAATTTTAGCAACCTGTTCCACTGTTTTGCCCGATGCATAAATCACTTCCGGCATACCGGTTCTTTTATGGCGATCAGTGTCAATAGTAGCAAATCCCATTTCATCGATCCCACGATCTGAAAGTTGTTGCAGTGCATCGGTTAATTCAATTTCCCCGTTTTTATATTGATCTAAAATTTCCTGAATCTTCATTTTACAGGCTTTTTAAAATTTCGCTATTAATTTCTTCAATGCTTTTCCCGTGCTGCAAAGCCAGTTTTTTACAATCTTCGAACTCCGGTTTCACCCGCACTCTTTTACCATTAAAATAACTTTCTTTAATGCGAACATCTCCCAGTTTAGTAGTAACTGTTTTTTCTTCCCTGCGTAACATACTTTTTTGAACAGAATATTCACGCAACCCAATTGTGGTGGCCTGTTCAAAAAGTAAGGTTTTCATTTCCATTGCTTTAGAAGGGTTACATAAAACCGATAAAGTAGTTGCCGGTCGCGACTTTTTCATAATGATCGGTGTAATCCAGACATCATTTGCCCCCGCATCAAATAAAAGTTCCATTAAATAGCCATGTTGTTCCGGTTGCATGTCATCAATATTGCATTCAAGAACTGTTGCAATTTCTGTTGTTACATCAGTTAAATTTTCTTTTGATTCCGACAGGTAAACCCGAAGAACATTGGCAACTTCAGAGACATCACGTTGTCCAATTCCATAAGCGGTTTTGGCAATGGGGAAGTTAATTTGTTCTGTAAATTCATCAACGGTAGCAGCCAAAATAGCAGCGCCTGTAGGAGTTGTTGCTTCGTGTTGTACCAACCCGGTTTTTACCGGAATGCCTTCAACAATAAGTGCTGTTGCAGGCGCCGGAACAGGCATTATTCCATGGGCACATTTTACTGTTCCTCCTCCCAACTGAATGGGAGAGGAGACTACTTTATCCACTTTTAAAACGTCCAGGCAAATGGCTGCACCTACAATATCGGCGATTGAATCGAGTGCGCCAACTTCATGAAAATGTACTCGCTGGATTTCAATATTATGAACTTTGGCTTCAGCAACGGCAATCTTTTTAAAAATTTTGAGTGATGTGGTTTTAACCTTTTCAGAAAGCGCACTATTGTTTACAATTTCTTCTACGTGCCTCAGGTGGCGATGTTTTTCATTGTCGGGATTTTCAATAACGACTGTGGCTTTTGTTCCTGATATTCCGCGCCTGATATCTTTTTCAATATTTAAATGAAATCCTTCGATGTTTAGTTTTTCCAACTCACCTTTTAAATAGTTTGCATCAACACCAAGGTCTATCAAGGCGCCCAAATTCATGTCGCCGCTAATTCCGGCAAAACAGTCATAGTACAGTATTCTCATTTCTAAATTTAAGGTATTAGTTTATTATGCTTTTTGTGAAGCTTTCTGATTTGCTTTTATTTGTCGATTTAGTTTTCCTGATACCAGTCCTTCTTCGTCAATCTCGCAATATTCAAAGCCAAGTGCAGATATTTTTGAAACTACTTCATTTCGTACCAATTTTAACTTTGTGAGGTCTTCTTTATGAACTTCAATTTTTCCGTACGTTCCAAAATGACGTACCCGAACATCTTCAAACCCATAATCGTTTAAAATATCTTCTGCAGCTTCAATCTGTCTTAATTTTTCAAGCGTAACAGCATGATTATAAGGTATTCGTGAACTCAAACATGGGCTTGCAGGTTTATCCCAATTGGGCAAACCGAAATATTTTGCCATTTGCCTGATTTCTTCTTTCGACATGTTACAGGCAGCCAGCGGAGCTAGTACTTCATTCTTTTTAGCTGCATTAATTCCCGGTCTGTAATCACCAAGATCATCAAAATTGGTTCCGCTCAACACTTTAAATCCTGGATATTTTTCGCAGATTTTGGTTAGATCAGTAAACAAATGATCTTTGCAGAAAAAACAACGGTCTATAGGATTGCTGTTGTATCGCTCATCTTCCAACTCATTCGTTTTAATAACTTCCAAATGAATATCAAATTGTTGACAGAAATCCTGCGCCAGTTTAAAATCTTTTGCTTTCAGACTTTCTGAATTTGAAATTACCCCAATCGCATTTTCTCTTCCCTGAAACTTGCGGGCCAAAAACAGTACAAGCGTTGAATCAATGCCACCGGAAAAGGCAACGATCGACCCCGAATGTTGTGCAAACCATTTTTCCAACCTTACAAGTTTTTCTGTTATTTCAAATTTAAGTTCGGCCATATCTAAATATTATTCATTATTAAAATCGTGCTACCAATAAATTAAAAATTAATCGGCCCGTGTCATGGTTAATTTTCCATGTTCAATACCTTTAATAGTAATCAGCTTGTCCGACAAGTCAGTTAATCTGCTGGCAATTCCCTTAGCTGCTACAATTTCAAGGCATCGATCCTTTTGAAGCATAAAACGTTGAGATGAAAGAATTTCTTCATAATACTCTTCTTCAAAAGCTGCAATTTGTTTTTGAATTTCTGATTTTCCCGGGTCGTAAATAATTGTTATTGATCCCGCAACTTTGTTATTACATTGCCATTTCTTTTCCACCACATTTTTGCTGATCAAATGCCGTATTGCCTGCGAACGATTGGCAAACTGGTTGTCTTTTACATATTCGTCCAAGGCATTAAGCAAATCCTGCTCAACCGAAATTCCAAATCTTGAAACCGTCATAATAACATTAATTAAAGAAATCGTAACACGGTTTAAAAATAACATTTTAAAACAAAAAATTGTTCTTTATTTAAAAAACTGTAAAATTATTTTTGATTTAATCCCGGATTTATTTTACAAAAATTTTAGCATTCAACGCAACCCTTAACTGTTAATACACATCTTCAGGGAAAACAATCTGAACAAATGAAAAAAATTTGCGTGTTAGTACTATCTGTACTTCTGATAATTCCAACTTTTGCTCAACCCGAAAAAGGTTATATATACCTGAAAAATGGTTCAATTCTGAAAGGACGATATATG
The DNA here is from genome assembly GCA_963849985.1 of uncultured Prolixibacteraceae bacterium. Taxonomy (GTDB): domain Bacteria; phylum Bacteroidota; class Bacteroidia; order Bacteroidales; family Prolixibacteraceae; genus Draconibacterium. The sequence goes on from CAWKJY010000026.1 coordinate 380,565, forward strand.
TATTCTGATGATTATAGTAAACTACAGGTTCTGTCTGCCGGGAATGTATGGATTTTTAACGCAAATGAAGTAGATACTGTTACAAGTTTGCAAGCAAGAAGGAATCAAAATTTTAATGAGAGTAATAATAATTCACCATTTTATATGCGAACGGAAATAGGAGTTCTGGCTGGAAATTCTGATAACAGTCAAAATGCTCCTTTCAGTTTTTCATCAACAATAAACTATCAACTGCAACCATTAGTTTCTGTGGGAATTGGCGGGGGGCTTGAATTTTTTAAGGAATCATATCTGCCTCTTTATATCAACCTTGAATATAAGTGGCGGAACCAGTCATATTCAACTCCTTATTTTTTTCTGAAAACCGGTTATATGATACCTCTTGACAATTCGAATGAAATATATTATTACGATTATCAACCCTGGAGTAGTGTTTGGCCTGCGAATAACGAGACATTAGATCCAAAAGGCGGGTTTATAATTAATTCAGGTGTTGGTTATCAACAAATGTTTTCTACCGGTTTTGGAATGTCGTTTGCATTTGGATATCAGTTCCATCGGTTGCATTACAAAGGCACACAGGATTATGGACTTGATATTGATTATAACCGCCTGACCATTAAACTCGGGATCATTTTCAATTAAAATCTGAAATCATGAAGACAATAAAAAATATAGTTTCCATCCTGATCTTATTTGCTGCTTTTAGTTCGTGTATGGACAGATATACCGAAGTTTTCACCGCAAATTCGCCAATTTACATGTCGTATGAAGATTTGCGCAATGCAGTAAAAATGACTTCAGCACGCGACCTGAAGAATCCCGGTAAAATCTATTTTAAAGATGGGTACATTTTTGTAAACGAAGAATTAAAAGGCGTACATGTAATTGATAATAGAAATCCTGCTGATCCCAAAAATATAGGATTTATTGAGATTCCGGGGAATGTTGACATTGCCATTAAAAACAACATTTTATATGCCGATAGTTATATCGATTTAGTGGCTATTGATATTTCAAATGTAACAAACCCGGTGGAAGTAAAAAGAGTTGAAGATGTATTTCCCTATACTACACCACCATTAGCTGATGATGAATACAGGACGGCTAAAGTCGAAGAGGAAAAAGGTGTGGTAATTGATTGGGAAATTAAGAAGGTTAGACAGGAAATGGAATATTATTATTACCCGGTATATTATTTTAAAAATGAATTGGCAATGAATGCAGCGTATAGTGGTGGTATTGCTGTAACCTCCGGAACTACTTTTGGAATTGGCGGATCAATGGCACGTTTTGGATTGTATAATGATTATTTGTATGTGGTAGATAATGCTAACCTCCATATTTTTGATGTAAAAAATGGCGAAAGCCCAAACGATATTGGGACACAAAATGTGGGATGGAATGTAGAGACCATGTTTATATACGATGGTCACATGTTTTTGGGAACGCAGTCAGGAATGAGAATTTACAGTTTAAATGTACCAACGGTCCCTAATTATATTTCCGATTTTTGGCATGTTACAAGTTGTGATCCGGTTTTAATTTCTGACGGATTCGCATATATAACTTTAAGAGGAGGCAACACATGTGGAAGTTCTGTTAACCGTTTGGATGTATTGCAACTTTCTTCTGATTATAAAAATAATACGCTGGTTGCATCTTACCCTCTTCATGGACCTTATGGTCTCGGAATTGATGATCAAACCCTTTTTGTTTGCGACGGTGATGCGGGACTAAAAGTATATGATGTTGAAGATAAATTGCATATCGATGATCACGAAATTGCAAGTTTTAACAATATTAATTCCTACGATGTTATCCCATTAAACAATTACCTTTTTATGATTGGCAATGACGGATTTTATCAGTATGATTATTCGGATTTACAGAATATAACACAAATAAGTTATATTCCAATTGTAAATAGTAATTAAGCGTAAAAGGTCGGAAAAGTTATCTCAATATAGTTGATAAATTAAGTGTCAATCAATTCTTGAATTTTAAATAGCCCGGCAATATGGCGGGCTATTTATTTTGTTAACCACCCAATAAAAATGATTTCGAAGATTAATAAAATAATAACCAATAAAATATTCTGAAACAATGATAAATGAAGTAAAATAAATAAAAGGCTTTTGGGGGCGGGATTGGGAACAACTCTCCGAAGATATAAATATAATTTATTTGTGATGGAAAGAACTTTTGTTTAATATTGGAGTAGTTTTTTAAGCTATGTAATATTAGGTGGATAATAGATAAAAAAATCTGGGTTTTAAAGTAACTTTTTTGAAGTTTTATAATCTAAGATGGTTGTTACAACTAAAAAATGAAGGATTTAAAGCTTTAATAATTAGCTAATCTTAACTTAATCGGATTGAAACCAAATTTCTGCTATAAAATAATTCTTTTATGGATTGTGCTGATCTTTACAATTTCACTGAAAAGTCATGGTCAGGATTTACAGGAAATTAAAATTAGTGGCAATTTTAGGAATGTTCCTTTATCTTCTTTTTTTGGTACACTTGAAAAGCAGTATGGAGTAAAAGTGTATTATAAAATGGCGTGGGTTGAGCAGTATGTTTTAAATACTTCATTTAATGATATTCCGTTGTTGGGCGCATTGAACAGTATTTTGGTGGCTCATGAATTAACTTATGAAGTTTTTCAGGGTAATTCAATTATTGTATTTCCCGGGAGTTTGGACACGCGGTCGGAAAACAAGGATGTGAATCAAACTTTGGTTATAGGTAATCCTATTAATAAAGGAAAATATAAAACAGCCTTAATAACCGGAATGGTTCTTGACGGGAAAACTGGTGATCCATTGCCTGGAGCAGTTGTATATAATAGTAAACTCAATAAAGGCGCTACTACCGGAAGAAATGGAACTTTCAAATTGGAATTGCCCACTGGAGAACACACTTTAAGTGTTTCATTTATGGGGTTTCTGGATTACGAAAAAAGAATCAATTTAATAGAATCAGGAGACGTTGAGTTCGATTTGTTTGAAGAATCACACAATCTTGGAGAGGTTCTGGTTGTGGCCGATGAATTTAATACTTCACCTACCCAAATGAGTATGGTTCAGATGAGTTCGAAAGACATAAAAACACTCCCACTGTTGATGGGAGAGAGAGATGTTCTGAAAAGTATTGTTATGCTGCCCGGTATTCAGTCTGTTGGTGAACTTTCTTCAGGATTTAATGTACGGGGTGGGAACTCAGACCAAAACCTGGTTTTGTTAAATGGTTCTCCCATTTTTAATACATCGCATTTATTTGGCTTCATTTCAGCCATAAATCCTGATATGGTACAAAATATAAGGATTTTTAAAGGTGGATTACCGGTACGTTATGGAGAAAGGATTTCTTCAATTATGGAAATTAAAATGAAAGACGGGAACGAAGATAAAATAAAACTTTATGGTGGGTTAGGAATTATCAATTCCAGACTGGCCCTTGATGGTCCGTTAACTAAAAACAAAAAGTTGACATTTGTTGCGGGGGGTAGGATGTCTTACACCGACTGGATGCTTAAGCAAGTTCCTGACGCAGAAATTTCAAAGAGTATCACCAATTTTTATGATGTAAGTGGTAAACTCTTTTATAAATTCGACAAGAACAACTGGCTGAGTCTGATGGGTTATGCAAGTAACGATGAATTCAGTACCAGCGCTCAATCTATTAATAATTACGGGAATATGCTCTTTAGCCTGGAATTACACAACCAATATGGCGAGAAATTAAATGGCGACATGGAATTTGCATTTAGCAAGTATGATTTTCGATTAACCGATTTTGCCGATGGGAAAGATTTTGAAGCCTATTATCTCGATGAACAGATTCAGTACAATGCTGCAAAATACAATCTTATCTGGCATCCGCATCCGTTACATACAATTCATGGTGGTTTTAATGCTATCTATTATTTGAACGATCCGGGAAAAATTTCTCCTATGGCTGAAAATACCATTATTAATCCGGACCGACTTGACAGGGAAACTGCTTTTGAAGGAGCGCTTTATGTCAGCGATGAATTCGATATAATTCCCGGGGTAACTGCCAATATTGGGGTTCGTTACAGTCAGTTTGCACTTTTTGGTCAGAAGACAGTATTGATTTATGAAGAGGGCCAGGCAAAAAGTGCGACTTCTGTAGTTGATTCTTTGTTTTTTTCCAAAGGTGAAATTGTAAAAAGTTATGGAGGAGTTGAACCTCGTTTAGCATTAAATTGGGAAGCAGACAAAGGACTTTCTTACAAACTGAGTTATCAGAGAACTCGTCAGTACATCAACCAAATAAGCAATAGTGCAGTAATTTCTCCGGCCGAAATTTGGAAAACCAGTGATTACTATCTCAAACCTTTGATTAGCGATCAGGTAGCTTTAGGTATTCAGAAGAGCAATTTTCTACAGCAATATTTGTTGTCAACCGAGATATATTATAAGAAACTTCAGAATTTGATTGAATATAAAAACGGAGCTCAAATAGTAATGAACAAACACCTTGAAACTGACCTTATTCCGTCTGATGGTTATTCTTACGGAATGGAAATATCGCTTAACAAACCGGATGGGCGTTTAACTGGGTGGTTGAATTATACGTATTCAAGGACCATGCGCAAAACTGATGGTAGGTTTGATAAAGAACAAATCAATACAGGAAAATATTATCCTTCAATTTATGACAGGCCGCACGATTTGTCTGTTGTGGCTAATTATAATATAAGCAGGCGCTGGCGTTTTGCTGGAAATTTTGTGTTCATTTCGGGTCGCCCAGTTACTTTGCCCGAAGTAACCTATAAGTATGCGGGTGAAAAGTTAATATATTATTCTGACAGGAATAAATACAGAATGCCACCATATCATCGGTTCGACATTTCTATCACTTTGGATGAAAACCTGCGAAGAAAACGTATGTGGAAAGGAAGCTGGACGCTTTCTGTTTATAACGTTTATGGTAGAAAAAATCCTTACTCGGTATATTACAGGAAGACCATTAACCAGGACGGAAACAGCAATAAAATATACTCGTTATTTAAATTGTCGGTAATTGGAGTTCCGGTCCCCTCATTAACCTATAATTTTAGTTTCTGATCATGATAAAACGATTCGTATATATCATATTAATCATTTCTGCAATAGTGGCTTGTGAAGAAATTTACAACCCGAAACTGGATGTTGTTGATGATTTTTTAGGTGTGGAGGCAATTTTAATTTCCAATCATGTACAAAACGAAATTCATCTTTATAAATCTATAGGATTTAATCAGGAAACAGAGACATACCCTAAGGTCTCGGGAGCATTAGTTTATTTGGTTGATGAAAATAATAATCAAATTAAGTGTGAGGAAAGTGAGCCGGGAACTTATCAGTTGAATTACGAGTTTGATCCAAATGGGGCCTATTATCTTTATATTGAATACGATGGAGAAAAATATCAGTCAAAAGTACAGGCCGTTCCTGAGGTGCCCAATTTTGATTCAATATATGTTGGTTATACAACCAAAGTAACTACACTTGGGATATCAAATTCGACCGAAAATATTATAGAGGAAGATGGAATTCAGATTTATGTGGATATGAATTATAAAGGAGGACTAAACCATTATCGTTTTTCTTCCAGAAAAGTTGTTCAATATAAAAGCTATTATGATTCAATGGTACCTCCGAGCCCATTTCCAGTAGCATTTCCGGAATATCATTGGAATTCATATTATCCCCAGGGTACATTTAATATAGCAGGTCCGTCGGAATATAGCAGTGTGAAAAATATTACAAAACATCCGCTCGATTTCTTTGAAAAAGAGCTTAATAAATTTATGCCAGATACGGCAGTGCCCTGCGGTTTCATTTACTTTATTTATCAATATGGATTGAATGAGGATACGTACAATTTTTATTCAGAAGTGAATGATCAGTTGGATGCTGAAGGTAAAATATTTGATCCGGTTTATATTCAGGCTGAGGGAAATATCACATGCTCTTCGAATCCGGAGAAATTAGTTATAGGGAATTTCGAGATTTCTTCATTTGCAGAGAAAAGATATTATTTGCTTTATTACAGTACCTGGGATACCATAAAAGCATTTAGAAGCATACCTTATTTTTACGATATTCCTGAAAGAGGGGATATAAAGAACATAGAACCCGATTTTTGGGAATCAAAATTAGAAAATGATCCAGAATGAATAGAATGAGTCAAAATATTGGTTCGCTAGTCTTAATTTTATGGATTTTGGTGGCATTTGAGTTCCCGATAAAAGCACAGGAACAAATTCAACTATTTCCTGATAGAAGCATAGCTGTTTCAGGCGACACAATTTGGTTTAGCCTGATTATATTTAACAGTAATGCAGGCGAAATGAGTGGTGTTGTTCACGTTCAGCTTGATAATTTGAAAGACAAACATATTTCAAAAGTATCTGTGCTTTGCAATGGTGGAATAGGGAAAGGTTATATTCCCGTTCCCGACTCGCTTTCAACCGGCGTTTACGTTCTTAAAGCATTTTCATTTATTCAGAAAAGTGATGAAAGTGCAGTTGTAAATCAAAAATTGATTACAGTTTATAATCGGTTTGAAACAGAATTTTTCAGTATAAATGCGCCTGAACTAAATAATGAGAAGAAATATATTTTTTCTAATGATGTATCTCTTTTCACAGTTAAAGATGAATTTGAAAAGGGGGAAAAAGTTGATGTTAGGATGAATATTCCTCAGGAATTGATTAATAATACCTTGCAGGTTATAATTACAGCTGGGCTGGAAGATTCCTTGTCCGATACTTTTGCAACTTCCTGGTTTCCATTGGTTCATAACGATATTGTAAAATTCCCTATTTCAATGGTGGAGAAAAATGGGGTCTTAATTGCTGGAAAAGTACATTCTTCTCAAAATAAACAACCTGTATCAAATGCATTAGTAATTTTAAGTATTCCGGATACGATTCCTTATTTGGATTATTGTGTGTCTGATTCTGCTGGTATGTTTTATTTCTATATGCGAAATGCAATAGGAACTGCAGACCTGGTTTTGCAGGCGTTGACAAAAGATTCCATGTCCTGCACGATTGAACTTTTCAACGATTATACGGATACAGAAAATACAAACAGCACGGAAAAAATACTCAGCCACGATGAACTCGTGTTTGCTGATAATATCGTTAAAGCATCTTATTTCACTAAAATATTTAAAGGATATAATATTGAGTCGGGTGATTACTTCAATTTGAAACGTCAGTTTGAATATCCGTTTTATGGTGAACCAACCGAAACGTATTATCCTGATTTGTTTTTTGATTTGCCCGATTTTCAGGAAATATCGCGAGAGATTTTGTACGGTGTTCAATACAGGGAAAGGAAAAACGGACCCACAATTCGTCTTCTGGATAAGGGTACAGGAGACTTTTTTTCAGATGCATCATTATACATGTTGGATGGAATACCGGTTTTTGATCCGGGAATATTTTCACCTTTGGGAACAACCGACATTGACCGGGTGGATGTTGTTTTTCACAAACGTTTTTTTGGTAATTTGTCGTTTAACGGAGTATTATCTGTTTATACAAAAAAAAGGTCATTAACCTGGTTAGATGAAAATCCATCCATAGGTCATTTTAAATATTCTTGTTTGCAGCCTCCTAAAACCTGGAATTTCAGGAACACAGTGGTAGAAAAATCAAATGTCCCCAATTTTAATAAAGTGTTGTACAGGAATTCTTCTGACATTACAAATGCTCCAGAAACATTTAGTTTCAATACCTCCGATCTAAAGGGAAATGTAGTAATTCGGGTAATTTTGGTTCAAAATAATCACCAGATTTCGTATCACCAGAAAATAATAAAAGTGGAATGAATACCAGTGTTAAAATACTTTTGTTGGTTTTGTCTGTTTTTCTTTTTGCGACGGTTTCGGCTCAGGAGTTTTACGAGTCATACCTGCCGTTAACAACCAAATCGAACACGTTGAATTACAAACTTACAGGGAATAAATATTTTTTTCTGTCTTCATTGAATGGAACGGTTTATTTAAACGATCAATGGTCAAAAGGCAGTTTGAAACTGGAAAACGGGGATAAGTATGAAAATGTTAGCATGAAACTGAATACCTTTTCAGATGAACTTGTAATTTTCAATAACAGTACCGGCAGTATATTTAATGTTGATAAATCTATTGTTTCCGAGTTTGATATGGGATTGGAAAATAACCCATATAACCTGTTCAGAAAAGTCTATTTAGATAAAGTGCTAAAAGGCAATTACTATTTCAATGTTTTGTACGACAATAAGATAAAATTATATCTCAGGCATAGGACGGTAGAAACTGAAACTTCTTTATACAAAGATAATACTGGAATTATGCGTAATTCAGAATTCATTCCCAAAAGCGAATATTTTATTGTTTTTCCTGATAATTCATTTCATAAGATTTCGCCAAAACTCCGGTCATTTTTGCAATTATTTCCCGAACAAAAATCACAACTTAGAAAAGCATTCAGAAAGAACAAAATTCATTTTTATAATGAATTAGAGGATACCGTTAATGCAGCAAAACTGGTAGAGCAGGAATTATTCTGAAAAGTAAAGCCAAATATTCTTCGTAATTAAAAACCTTTCCGTTTTTGTTTTTGCAACATTATAGGCTTATATTGATAAATATAGAAGGTAATTCTGAAATTTTAAAATAACCAGGAAAACTGCAATACCATTTTCGTTGTTATCCGTATGTAAAAATGTATTTTTGCATGGAATTTTCTTTCCGGTAAATACCTGTTACGGATAAAACAACATAGACTAACCAATAAAATACAGAACGATGGAATTTAGGAAGAAGAGAGCAAATAGGTTGATATATGTGATTCCGGTTATTATTGTTGGAGTAATAATAATTTTTGGGACGGTTATGGAATCAACGGTTCCTGAAAATAAAGAACTCGAGCCCAAGAATAATATTGAATTCACATCAGTTCCAATTCCCGATTCAGTATCATTTGCGGGCGAAAAAATGCCGCTTGATCAATTTGATGTTAGAGAGTCCCTTGACCGGGAATTACTTTCCAACGCGTATTTCCATTCTCAAACTATCCGATATATCAAACTGGCGCCACGTTATTTTTCAATAATCGAACCGATTTTAAAAGAAAAAGGAATTCCGGATGATTTTAAATATTTAGCATTGGCAGAGAGTGGATTTAACCCGAGAGCGGAATCTCCTGCTAATGCAATTGGATTTTGGCAATTTTTGAAGGGTACTGCCCTTGAATATGGTTTAGAGATAAATAGTGAAATAGACGAGCGTTATAATGTTGAAAAATCGACTTATGCCGCCTGCGATTATCTTAAAGACTCCTATGATCTTTACGGTAACTGGACAATGGTAGCCGCATCTTACAATGGAGGTATGAACGGGGTAAACAAGCAAATTATTCGACAAAAAACTGAAAATTATTATAATCTCCTGCTGGTTGAAGAAACCCAAAGATATGTTTACCGGATTGTTGCGCTGAAAATGATCCTTGAAAATCCTGAAAAGTATAATTTCAGAATTCCTGATGATGAAAAATATCCATTAATAAAAACAAAAACGATTGAAATTAATGGCCCTGTTACGGATTTTGCAGAATTTGCCTCCGAAAATGGTGTGAGTTATAAGCTGTTGAAAGATTTTAATCCCTGGTTACGTGATAATAAACTTATAAATGCCAGGAAAAAGACATACCAGATTAAAATTCCGGTTTTAAATTAGCAAAAGGAAATTTTTGAGGATGCAGAAATTGAAGGAAGAGAAATTTGATATTGCGCCGGAAATAGAAGAATCGGAAGAAAAAATAGGTGTTTACGGGGCACGGGTTCATAATCTCAGAAATATTAATGTTGAAATACCGCGTAATAAACTAACAGTAATTACGGGGCTTAGTGGTAGCGGAAAGTCATCTCTTGCATTTGACACCATCTATGCCGAGGGTCAACGGCGTTATATTGAAACTTTCTCCGCGTATGCACGCTCTTTCCTTGGAAACATGGAACGCCCGGACGTGGATAAAATTACGGGATTAAGTCCTGTGATTTCTATTGAGCAGAAAGTTACATTCAGAAATCCACGTTCTACTGTTGGAACAGTTACTGAAATCTATGATTTTCTTCGTTTGCTATACGCAAGAGCAGCAGAGGCTTTTTCCTATAATACCGGCGAAAAAATGGTTAAATATTCCGAGGAGAAAATCATTCAACTAATAAAAAATGATTTTGCCGGGAAACGCATTAATATACTTGCACCTGTAGTAAAAGGACGAAAAGGACATTACCGTGAGTTGTTTGAACAGATCAGAAAAAAAGGGTTTTTATATGCCCGAATTGATGGCGAGATAACTGAATTAAAACATAATCACCGGGTTGACAGGTATAAGAACCACTTTATTGAAATTTTGATCGACAAATTAAAAGTTGATGAAGCCGGACTTAAGCGTCTGAAAGCAAGTATCCAGACTGCTATGAAACATGGGCATGGAATATTGATGATTCTGGACCATGATACGCAGGAAGCTAAATATTACAGCCGTTTGCTAATGTGTCCGACAACCGGAATTTCTTACAACGAACCGGCGCCACATAATTTTTCGTTTAACTCTCCTCAGGGAGCCTGCCCAAATTGTAACGGGTTGGGGCGAGTTACCGAAATTGACCTTGAAAAAATAATACCTGATAAAAATAAAAGTATTTCAAGAGGTGGAATTGCTCCGCTTGGGCCATATAAAAATTCATTGATTTTTTGGCAGATTGAGGCGTTAGGCGATAAGTTTGATTTTAAACTGACTACTCCGGTAAAAGATATTTCAGAAGAAGGATTGCAGGCTGTTTTGTTTGGCACGAATGAACGAATTCAACTAAAGAATACTCCGCTGGGAACCAGCATGAATTATCTGATGACTTATGAGGGGGTAATTAAATACATTGATAGCCAGCGTGAGGATAATCCATCTAAAACGGCACAGAAATGGGCGAACCAGTTTGTGAAAACAACGGTCTGTGCGGAGTGCAATGGAATGCGGTTAAAAAAGGAATCGCTTCATTTTAAAATTGATGGGAAAAATATTTCTGAGTTAGCTCAACTTGACCTGAAAGAATTGGGCGAATGGTTTGACGGATTGGAAGATAGGTTAAGTGAACGTCAACGATTAATCGCTACAGAAGTAATTAAAGAGATAAGGGACCGGCTTGGTTTTATGCTTGGCGTTGGGTTGAATTACCTTGCACTCGACCGAACGGCACAAAGTCTTTCAGGAGGTGAATCTCAGCGTATCAGACTGGCCACACAAATTGGTTCACAATTAGTAAATGTCCTCTATATTCTTGATGAACCAAGTATTGGGCTTCATCACAGAGATAACCTGAAACTGATTATAGCACTTGAACAATTGCGTGATTCAGGGAACTCTGTAATTGTTGTAGAGCATGATAAAGATACTATGTTGCATGCCGATTATTTAATCGATATGGGACCTTTTGCCGGGAGACATGGCGGGGAAGTGGTAGCTGCCGGAAATCCAGCGGAAGTAATGAAAACACAAACCTTGACTGCTGATTATCTGAATGATCGGAAAAGAATTCAGGTTCCTGAAATAAGAAGAAACGGAAAATCAGATTTTTTGGAAATAAAAGGATGTAACGGGAACAATCTTAAATCAGTTAATTTAAAAATCCCTTTAGGTAAATTTATTTGTGTTACAGGTGTTTCAGGAAGCGGAAAATCAACACTGATTAACGAAACGTTACAACCGATATTAAGCCAGCATTTCTATAAATCACTAAAAGATCCGTTACCTTATCATTCGGTGAAAGGGTTGGAATCAATTGATAAAGTGATCCAGGTGGATCAGTCGCCAATTGGTCGTACACCTCGATCAAATCCGGTTACATATACCAATGTTTTTTCGGATATTAGAAACCTGTTTGCTCAACTTCCTGAGGCAAAGGTTCGGGGCTACAAACCCGGTCGTTTTTCTTTTAATGTAAAAGGTGGTCGTTGCGAAGAGTGTCAGGGGGGCGGATTGAAACTAATTGAAATGAACTTTTTGCCCGACGTTTACGTGCTGTGTGATAAATGCAATGGGAAACGTTACAACCGTGAAACGCTTGAAGTTCGCTATAAAGGTAAATCTATCAGCGATGTATTGGAAATGACCATTGAGCAAGGGGTGGAATTTTTTGAAGCCATTCCATCAATCTCAATTAAACTTAAAACACTGCAGGATGTTGGCCTTGGTTATATTACATTGGGACAGTCATCGACAACTTTATCCGGTGGAGAATCGCAGCGGGTAAAGCTGGCTGCTGAACTTGCCAAACGCGACACCGGAAGAACTGTTTATATTCTGGATGAACCAACCACCGGGCTTCATTTTGAGGATATCCGCGTTCTTTTAGAAGTGCTGAATAAATTGGTTGACAAAGGAAATACGGTAATTGTAATTGAACATAATATGGATGTGATAAAAGTGGCTGATTATATTATCGATATTGGTCCGGAAGGTGGAAAAGATGGGGGCGAAATATTGTGTGCAGGAACTCCTGAGGAAATTGTGAAAAATAAAAAATCATATACGGCACAGTTCCTGTCAGAAGAATTAAAAAATAAGTGAATAAATTGTTTCTGTTATTCATGTTGAAACTTAGGCAAATTCGGTTATTATCCCAATAAAACTAAAATCTCCCAAATACTATTTTTTTAATACATTTACATCAACAGGCTTTAATATTCGTTTCGTAGAATGAAAAACGTAGAAATTTTTTGTAAGAATACGCAGTCATGGCACGAGTATCCAATGGGGACTTCGTTGCTTGAAATCTGTAGCGATTTAAATATTCAAACTAAAAACAGGATTTGCGGGGCTATTGTGAATAACCAGGTAAGGGAACTGTCGTTTCGCGTAGTTAAAAACAAACAAATTGAGTTTATCGATTTTTCGCATCATGATGGAATGCGTTTGTACACCCGGAGTTTGATGTTTGTTTTATATGCTGCTATCAAAGAGGTATTACCGCACGTTTCACTTCAAATTCAAAATGGGATTGCAAATGGTTCTTTTTGTGAATTAAATGGATTTGAACGGGAAATTACAAAGAATGATATTCAAATAATCATTCAGGAAATGAAGAAACTGATTGAACAGGATATTCCTTTTGTGAAGAAAACAATGTTAACTACCGATGTAGTTGATTTATTGATGAGACAAGGTTTGGAGGAAAAGGCACATTTGTTTGAACAACAGGGGAAATTATTCTCTTCACTTTACTTTTTAAACGATTTTGCAAATTATTTTTATGGAAATTTACTTCCTTCAACCGGTTATATTTCCAATTTTGGATTAGCGCCTTATTTTAATGGCTTGTTACTTCGCATCCCGCACCGAAAAGATTTCAGTAAATTAAGGAGGATGCAGAAACAACCTAAATTATTCGAGATTTTCCAGGAACAAAAAAAATGGGCAGAGATTCTTAATGTATCGACAATCGGTCATTTAAATGATTTGGCGCTTCAAAACGATGGGGGACAGATTATAAAAATTTCAGAGGCGCTGCACGAAAAGAAAATAGCCGAGATTGCAAATGAAATTTATTCACGCAGCGATGAAGCAAAAGTTGTATTAATTGCCGGTCCTTCTGCATCAGGGAAAACAACATTTAGTAAACGCCTGAGTGTTCAACTGGCAGTAAATGGTTTACGACCATTCCAGATTTCGCTCGATAATTATTTTGTCGACCGTGAAAATACGCCATTGGATGAGTTTGGAGAATATGATTTTGAGTCGTTACAGGCAATTGATGTTGAATTTTTTAACAAGCAACTAATTGATCTGATGAATGGCAAAGAAATACGGATACCTAAATTTGATTTTCACCAGGGAAAACGAATTAAAAATGGGAAAAAGTTAAAGCTTTTGCCGGGTGACATTTTGGTTGTAGAGGGGATACATGGTATGAACCCCGGGCTTTTAACACAGGTACAGGCGAAAAATACATATCGCATTTTCATTTCAGCATTAACCCAAATCTCTTTTGATGAGCATACGCATATATCCACCGCCGACAACCGGTTACTCCGTCGTATGATCCGGGACAGTAAATATCGCGGTTATGCGGCCGCAGAAACTTTAAAACGATGGCCATCAGTGAGAAGGGGAGAGGAAAGGAATATTTTTCCTTACCAGGAAAATGCTGACGTAATGTTTAACTCTGCTACATTATACGAACTTGCAGTATTAAAAAAGTATGCAGAACCAATACTTAAAATGGTAACCGAAAACAGGCAAGAATATAGTGAGGCAATCCGACTATTAAAGTTCCTTTCTTATTTTAAACCGATTGACGATGAAGAAATTCCGCCAACATCGTTGTTACGCGAGTTTTTAGGGGGTAGTAGTTTTGCTTATTAGATTATTTATCGATATCATCGTGAATAAAAAACCTCAGACATTATTATCTGAGGTTTAGGTACTTCATAAATAAACAGTAACGCTGTATTTTGTACCAAATCTTTCAATAATCTTCAATCAGTGAAAAGTAACTTCTGTATTTTAATGGTTTGTTAAAGTATTGTAAATGTAACCTGCAATTTTTATTTACGGGTTATAAACTTTGCTTAATTGGAACGTTAAAAAAACTTAAATGCAGACGTTAATTTTACTGAAAAGAAAATATATAAGAATAACGCTATGTAGAGAAAAAGGAAGGAAAGGAATACTATGGTTTTGCAGTCTAGAATTGAATTATTCCTTTTTTTAACGCATATTTTACAATATCGGTATTCGTTTTCATTTCCATTTTTACCAAAATATTCTGTTTATGGGTTCCAACAGTTTTTACACTTATAAATAATTTCTCTGAAATTTCTTTGGTTGATTTTCCTTCAGCAAAAAGTATAAAAATTTCTTTTTCGCGTTCCGAAAGTTGATTAAACTCATTTTCATCGGTGTTGGCAGGTGTTAAATAGCCATTGATTACCATTTCAGTAATGTCTTGGCTCAGATATTTTTTCCCGTCATAAACCGACTGAATGGCATCTGTTAATTGTCGTAATGTGCAGTTCTTTAATAAGTAACCATCAGCGCCGGCTTCAAGGACCCCTTTAACATATTGCTTGTCAGAATGCATCGAGACCGTAATTATTTTAATTTCAGGATGTATGCTTTTTATTTTTTTACATGCTTCTATTCCATTCATTTCAGGCATTGCAATATCGAGCAAAACTACATCGGGCTTAAAATGTTTAACTTTATTTACCGCGTCAACACCGTTTTCTGCCTGGGCAATAACTTCAATTGTGTCGATAGGAAACAGCAGGTTGGAAATTCCTTCTCTAAATAACTGATGATCATCTGCAATTAGTACTTTAATTTTCATCTGCTCTTTAATTAGGTTTGTTTAAGTGTTCAATTAAATATCGCAAGAGTGCCTTTTTTAACGAAAAATTCTATTTAATGTTCCCTTTTTTATTGGTTATTGATAAATGCCGGAAATTCTATAATTGCTTTTGTTCCTTTTCCCGATTCCGATTTTAATAAGAAATGACCATTTATGCTTTCAAGTTTTTCCTTAATACTCATTAATCCAAATCCGCTTATTTTATTTTTATTTTCGCTGTTAATACCAATTCCGTTATCCTCAAGTACAAACCTATATTTATTTTCTACTTGTTCAATACGAAGAATAATTTTACTGGCTTTCGCATGTTTTATTATATTCTGAATCAGTTCGCTGAATATTCGGTAAATAAAAATATTGTAATCTTTTTCTATTTTTAGTTCGGTGTTTTCACCATAAATAAAAGTGGGCATTTTATATTTTTGCTCCACCTGGTCCAGTTTCCATTTTAAAGCCGAAATAAGGCCCAGTTCATATAGAATTGGCGGGCTTAAGTCGTACGTAAGTGTTCTTGATTCTTTTATAGCTTTGTTTATTAATTCCGAAGTCGTTTCAATGGTTTCCCTTATTTCAGGTGAAAAGTTTACGCCTTCAATACTTGAAAGTTTTATGTATGCGAAAGATAATGTTTGTCCAAGTCCGTCGTGTAAATTTTCAGCAATTCGTCTTCTTTCCCGCTCTTCAACCAGGCTTAATTCTCTATTAAGGGCTTTTAGTTTTTGTTGGTATCGCTCTATTTTTCGCATATTGCTTTTTAACTCGATTTCCGCCTTTTTTCGGTTAGTAATATCAAAGCATACCCCGCGAATACCTGTATATTTCCCTTCACTGTTGAAATAGGGGAAACTGTTAAATGCCAGCCATGTTATTGTCTTATCAATATTAAGCGCAATTTCAACTTCTTTTAATACTGAATCTTCAGAAAATTGAACCGGATCATTTTCCTCATTAAATTGAAAAAGTTCGGTATATTTCATTTTCCCTATAATATCGAGTGGCACTATTTTCAGTATGTTTTCTATTACCGGACTTATATAAACAATGATGCCATTTTCATCCGTTTCCCAATAAAATTGTCTGACATGTTCTGAAATTTGCAATATCCGTTCTTCTCGCTGAAGATATTTGTTTGTTTCTGATTTAATAGAGAGTTCAAGGTTTTCATTTCTTTTTCTCAGGAGATCTTCGTCTGCTTTAATGCGCAATGCCACATTAATTTGTGCCCGAAGTTCATTGTTGTCGAAGGGTTTTGAAATAAAAGCATCAGCACCTGCATCCAATCCTTTAATTCGTTCTTCCGATTTCCATCCCAAAGCCGAAATCATCATCACAGGAATATTTGCAGTTTTTGTATCGCTTTTAAGGATTTTACATACTTCGTACCCGTTTATTCCAGGCATTAATATATCGAGTAAAATAAGTTCAGGATCCTCTTCTTTTGCAAGTTTTATTCCATCATAACCGTTTAACGCTTTTAGCATGATAAAGTCAGGATAATACCGCTGGATGATGTGATGTAAAAGTTCCAGGTTTAACTCATTATCATCGATGGCAAGTATTTTCTTCATCAGCGTCACTTTTAATTATTCTACCAAATATATAAGTAGAATGATCCGATTCACAGGGACTTGGTCATGGTTTGACTCAAAGTTATTATTTTATTCTTTGTTTATTTAATATGAATTGAAAAGTTTTGGTTTAAATTGATTTTGTTGGGTAAAAACAAAATTTCTGAAATGAATGATATTTCAAAAAAATCCCCTGGTTAAGATTTTCACCAGGGGAATTTTTATAAAATAAGTATCTGACAAGCAATTCAATCTACAAGATTGATCTATTTCTGCCCGCTATTTTTAATATGGAAATAATCGAACGCAACATCAAATGGTGTTTCAGGCTGATTATTTTGTTGCTGATTTCTTTGATTATTCCCTACTCTTGAAGACTCTGCTCCATCGCAAACAATCAGTCCGGCCTTTACATCCTTTAACATGATGTTAGCATTACCAACTGTTTCAAATTTTTTACCATTTGATGAACATAAACCGGTATAAATATTACCCTTTTTCTCTAATTTCAGGACAAGAGTCTTGTCGTCCTTAATTATGTCATCCAAACTCAAAGTCGCGACGGATTTTTCATATCCACTATTTTCGATAACAAGTTCAACCGAACCCAATTGAACACTATTTTCCGGGACACCAAAAAATCCCCGGGCACTGGCTCTGTAAACCAATTTTACAAAATTATCATCATCCTGATAAGCCAGAATTCCTCCATTCTCGGATCCTGACGGTATTCTTGAACTTACAATTCTTGATTCTATTGTCCAATCGGTATTTGCACTTTGCAAAAGAATATTCTTTGCATTATTACTGGATTCGGTTATATCACCACTTTCGCCTGTGATGACCAGATATCCCGGTTTCTTTGAAAGGCTCCAGTGTGAAGGATCTTCTCTTACCCAACTCCATTCACTCCCAGGCGTACTACTTTTAAATTCATCACTGACCGATTTTGTTCCGAAATTCAAATTGTAAATATTATTTTCTACAGTGATATTATCAGTTAAAGTAATGATTGCAGTTCCGGGTATACTTTTTGCCTGTTCAACATCTACTGAAACATCACCATTGGGTGCGGTTGCAGCGACGGTAGGTACACTTGAAGCATCTTTCAGCAAATAACTGTAACCCTTAACTTCTGAATTAAAGTCATTAACACTTTTCCCATTAACGGTAATTGACGCCGGACTCAAATCAGGCATCACTTTCAGAACGTAGTTGTTAGATACCGTTTTACCATTAATTGTTACATAAGCAAATATCGAAGCAGTTCCAACACCCTTTGCAGTTACCATTCCATTATCATCTACACTTGCCACAGAAGGATCATTACTTTTATAAACGACCTTAGCATCCCTGATATCATAAAAACTGTCATCTGATAGTGATGCTGTCACGCTTGTTTGCGCTTTGTTACCGGGCCTTAGAACCACGTGACCACAACTTGCAACAACAGTTTTCAATTCCGGATTATAAGAACCGCTCATATTGGCTTCAACCTGTCCTTTAATGTCTTTTGAAGATGCGCCAATTTCAAAAATGTATTTGCCCTGATCGAATGCAATTCTTTTGTTTTTTGTATCCCAGAACCAAAGGTCGGCACAATCAACGTCAATTGATACAGTTTTGGTTTGACCGGCAGGAATTGTAACTCGCTTGAATCCTTTCAGTCTTTTAATTGGTCTCTGGAGTGAAGTAGGACTATCAGGAGTCCTTACGTAAATCTCGATAATTTCGTCCCCGTCAACACCACCTGAATTTTTTACATCAACATTAATGGTTACTTTATCATTTGGTGTGATGTTGCTTTTACTAATAGAGAAATTAGTGTAGTCGAAAGTTGTGTATGACAAACCATATCCGAATTCATAGGAAACGTCTTTGTTAAAGTACCAGTAAGTCCTTCCATTTTTCCCAGGTCCGCCTCTAAGTTCATAATCACTCATGTCTGGAAGGTCGTTTACAGATTTGTACCAGGTTGCATTTAGTTTTCCACCTGGATTAACATCTCCGAATAATATTTTAGCCATTGCTGTCCCTTGTGCCTGACCGTTAAATCCTGTCCATATAATTCCCGGGATATTTGGATTATTTTTGAATTGCTCTACTTCAACCATTCCCATAGTTTGCATTACAACAATTGTATTTGGATTGACGGCAGCTACTGATTTGATCAGTTCATACTGATTTCCGGGTAATACTAATGTAAATCTGTCCGCTTCTTCTCTTGCAGTAGTTTCATCAGTACCAACAAAAACAACAGCAACATCTGCCGACGCAGCCAGGGCAAGAGTTTCTTTATCTGTTGGCTGAATTTCAGGTGCATGGTAAACCAGCACAATGGTCTGAGGCCCTGTTAGCGCGGAATTGTTAACCTTAACCGGGATAGTACTTGTCCTTCCAAAACCTCTACCCCTTTGCTGCGGACTTTCAACTTTAGAAGAAGCAATAATATTTCCTGTTGGAGAACCAAGCCTTACTTCAATTGATCCCCCGTTTGTAGCTATCGATAAATTGAATTTCATTGAATCTACATTGGATAAATCAATATTATTATAAGAAGTCCAGTCACCATCTTTAATTCCCTTTATTGCAAGCGGACCATTTCTGTAACCGGTCACCATTTTAACAAGGCCTTTTGCGGAGGCATCAAATTTAGTGGCATCGTACTCTTTTACTTTTCCGTCTTTTTTAACAGTAGAAAAACTAACTATTGCAAAGAAGTCACTTCTTCTGTCTGTGTTTCCACCAGAAGCGTATGTAACTTCGGTATTTAGTTTGTTTTGCGCAATATAATTTTTAATACCAGCTAGAGGTGTGATACTATATTCATCCTCAGGTTGTCCTGAATAGGGCCCCAGTTCAACTACATCTGCCTGAGGTCCGATTACAGCAATCCTTTTAACGTTACTTGCGTTGAGAGGCAATGCTTTTTCCCCTGTTTTTGTTGAAACATTATTCTTCAGAAGAACAGGTGTTTTAGTTGCTACTTCAACTGCAAGGTCGTTATGAGACGGATCATTAATAATATCGGGTTTGATTCCTGCATACGGGACAATATTCTTAGGATCAAATTCCCCCAGTCTCATTCTGACGGTGAACATATTTACCAGTGCTCTGTCCATATCGGCTTCTGTAATTAAGCCTTCTTTAAGAGCATCAATTGCATTGGCCTGGATAATGCTTCCACAATCAGAATCTACACCGGATTTCAGTGCCGCTGCTGTAGCTTGAGCGTTACTTTGTACATAATGGTGTCCGGAGAAAATATCAGATACTGCATCACAGTCTCCTGTTACATATCCATTTAATCCGTAGGTCCTTCTCGCAATGGTATCAACAAGGAATTTACTGGCCGACATCGGGATATCATTTACAGCGCTATAAGCGGTCATAATGGCTGGAAGGTTATCATTTTCAATTAGTGTTCTGTAGGGTAGCAAATAAAATTCCCTCATGTCCCTGTCGTCCATATTTGCACTTCCGGTATGGCGATTAAACTCTGCATTATTGGCAAAGTAATGTTTTCCACAGGGAACAGCCTTCAGATAAGTTGGATCATCACCCATTATTCCCTGAATAAAACCTCCGGCTATTTTTGAAATAAGAAAGGGATCTTCCCCGAATGATTCACCTGATCTTCCCCATCTGGGATCTCTCATAGGTTCCACCACTGGTGACCAGTATGTAAGTGTGTAAATTACGTCATGATTAAAGGCTCTTGCTTCATCTGAAATAACTGAAGTTTCACGTCTTATCAATTCCGGATCCCATGAAGCTCCCACGGCGACACTGTTTGGGAATGATGTTGCTTTTTTCCCACTTATAAAAGTTCTTCCCACTACACCGTGTAAAGCTTCCCCCCATACATCATAAGCGTTAACTCCCAAGCGTGGAATGGGAGGCATTGTATTACCCAATTGGCTTTGTTTTTCTTCGGGAGTCATTCTTGAAACAAGATCGGCTGCCCTTTCTCTAAAAGAATACGATGTGTTAAGATAGATCGGTTTTTTAGCGTTTTCACTGCCTGGCAAAAAAGCCGTAACTGCAAAACCGCACAAAATCAAAAATATGACTCTGCTCGTTTTAATTTTCATAATTCGGTAGTTAATTAATTTTAAGATAAAGTTTATTTTAATCTCTAATTATAGAGAAAATATGTTAATTGTTTTAAACTTAGTAAATCTACTAAACCTTTATCAATTAAAAAAAACGAAACAAAAAAATCAACCAAATTCTATATTATTGAAATTTGGGAGCTGGGTTACTTATAGCATAAAAACAAATAAAAGGTTTAAATTTTGAAGAATGGTAAAACATCATTTCACTAATAATATTATTTCTTTGATCGTGTATTGGATATTAATCTTACCTTCATTTTCTCATAGTTTATAAATTGCCGAAAAACGGTTTTCATTTAGTATAACAAAAAAATCCCCTGGCAAATTATCTTTACCAGAGGATGTATTATGCAAATAGAAATTGCCGTTTGTCAATTAGTGGAATTATTTTTCACCACTATTCTTGATGTGGAAATAATCGAATGCGGCTTCAAACGGAACTTCAGGTTGATCAGATTGTTGTTGATTAGATCTGAAGTTATTACCACCTCTTGAAGCCATTACACCGTTAGATGCCATTATACCTGCTTTTACACCCATTAACATGATAACGGCTGATCCAACTGGTTGGAATTTTTTTCCATTTGGCGAACAAGATGCAGTGTAAACATTTCCTTTTTTAACCAACTTCAGAACTACCGTGTTGTTGATATTTCCTTCAAGGTTTACTGTTGCTATCGAATTTTCATAACCATCATTTTCAATTATCAGTTCTACTGATCCTGGTTGTTCAACTGCTCCACCCGTTCTTCCGAACCCACCTCTGCCTCTGCTGGCTCTGTATACCAGCTTTACAAAATTATCATCGTCCTGGTAAGCAAGAATTCCCGCATTTTCAGCTCTTGAAGGTATTTTTGAACATACAACTTTTGACTCGATAGTCCAATCGGTATTTGCATTCTGAAGCAGATACGTTTTCAGCATTGTTATTCTCGGAAGTAATATCACCAGTTGCACCTGTGATAACCAGAGAGCCCGGTTTTTTAGAAAGACTCCAGTCAGCATCTTTTTCTCTTACCCAGCTCCATTGGCTGCCAAGTGTAGTGCCTTTGAATTCATCACTTACTGATTTAGTTCCAAAGTTCACGTTATAAACACTTTTTTCTACTGTAACATTATCCGTCATTGTAATTAAGGCAGTTCCGGGCACAGCCTTTGCCTGTTCAACATCCACTGAAACATCATTACCTGGCGAAGTAGCGCCAACAGTTGGTATTTTTGAAGCATCTTTCAGTAAGTAACTGTAGCCTTTAACTTCGCCATTAAAATCAGGAATATTTTTTCCATCAACAGTAATTGACATCGGACTCATATCTGGCATCACTTTAAGCGGATAATAGTTGGATACCGTTTTCCCATTAACAGTTACATAAGCAAAAATTGATGCAGTACCTACACCTTTTGCTGTTATCTTTCCGTTTCCATCAACACTTACAACTGAAGGGTTATTGCTTTTATAAACAACTTTAGCTTTGCTCAAATCATAAAAACTATCGTCTGACATGGAAGCAGTTACACTTGATTGTGCTGTAGAACCCGGTTTTAAAACCACTTCACCACATCCAATAACAACTGTTTTTAATTCAGGAACATACGAACCACTCATAGTAGCCTCAACCTGTCCTTTAATGTCTTTTGAAGAAGCACCAACTTCAAAGATGTATTTACCCGGATCAAAAGTGATTTTATTGTTTTTGGAATCCCAGAACCAAAGATCAGGACAGTCAATATCAATAGCTACTGTTTTAGTCTGGCCTGCCGGAATTGTCACACGTTTAAATCCTTTTAACCTTTTAATAGGGCGTTGCAATGATGCAGGACTGTCCGGTGTTCTGACATAAACCTGAACAACTTCATCTCCGTCAACTTCTCCGGTGTTCTTAACATCAACATTAACAGTTACTTTATCATTTGGCGTAATACTGTTTTTATTGATTGCAAAATTACTGTAAGCAAAAGTTGTATAGGAAAGGCCATATCCGAACGGATAAGAAACGTCTTTGTTAAAATACCAGTAAGTTCTTCCATTATTTCCAGGAGTACCGCCTCTTAAATTATAATCATTAAATTCAGGAAGATCTTTTACTGATTTGTACCAGGTAATAGCCAGCTTACCTCCGGGATTTACATCACCGAATAATATTTTTGCCATTGCGGTTCCCTGTGCCTGACCGTTGTAACCTGTCCATATAATACCGGGAACATTCGGACTGTTTTTGAAATCTTCAATCTCAACCATTCCCATCCCTTGAATTGCAACGATTGTATTTGGATTAACGGCTGCAACGGCTTTAATAAGTTCAGCCTGATTGCCAGGTAATGCCAATGAAAACCGGTCAGATTCTTCTCTTCCGGTAGTTTGATCGGTTCCTACAAAAATAATTGCGACATCAGCAGAAGCAGCTATGTCAAGCGTTTCTTTATCAGTAGCAGGCGCTTCCGGTTCATGAAAAACAAGAACAATGGTCTGTGGACCTGTAATTCCTAAAGTGTTTACTTTAGCTGAAACTGTTGTGGCCCTTCCGCCAAAACCTCTGCCACCACCTTGTTGCTGAGGAGCTTCAACTTTCTGTGAAGCAATGATGTTTCCGGTTGCAGATCCGACCCTGGCTTCAATTAATCCACCTGCAGCTATTGTCAGGTTGAATTTAATAGAATCAAGATTAGTTATATCAATATTGTTATAAGCTGTCCAGTCTCCATTTTTAATTCCCCTTACCGAAGCTGCACCAAATCTGGCTGAAGTAATTAATCCTTTTGCAGAATCATCGTATTT
The DNA here is from genome assembly GCA_963849985.1 of uncultured Prolixibacteraceae bacterium. Taxonomy (GTDB): domain Bacteria; phylum Bacteroidota; class Bacteroidia; order Bacteroidales; family Prolixibacteraceae; genus Draconibacterium. The sequence goes on from CAWKJY010000026.1 coordinate 404,448, forward strand.
GGTTGCATCGTACTCTTTTACTTTACCATCTTTACTTACGGTTGAAAATCCAACAACGGTAAAGAAATCGGTTTTTCTTTCTGAATTACCACCAGCGCTGTAAACTACTTCGGCATTAAGACCGTTTTCTTTGATGTAATTTTGGATCCCTAACAGGGGAGTAATTCTTAAGTCCTGTTCAACCGTTCCTGAATAATCTCCTAATTCAACTCTTTCTGCATATGGTCCTAATACAGCAATTTTTTTAATATTACTTGCATTAAGTGGCAATGCTTTTTTCCCAGTTTTTGTTGAAACATTGTTTTTCAAAAGAACAGGTGTTTTTGTTGCTACTTCAATAGCAAGATCATTATGCGAAGGATCATTAATAATACTTGGTTTAATTCCTGCATAAGGAACAATATCTTTGGGATCAAATTCACCTAACCTCATTCTTACAGTGAAAATATTAACTAATGCTTTATCAATATCACCTTCAGTAATTAGTCCCTTTTTTAATGCATCCAGCGCACTTGACTGGTAGACGCTTCCACAGTCAGTATCAACTCCCGATTTAAGCCCTAATTCCGTTGCTTCATCATCGTTTTGAACAAAATGGTGGCCGGCATTAATATCGGAAATCGCACCGCAGTCACCCGTTACATATCCTTCTAACCCGTAAGTTCTTCTGGCTACTGTGTCAACCAGGAATTTACTTGCCGACATCGGAATTTCGTTTACAGAACTGTAAGCCGTCATAATTGCAGGTAAATTATCGTCTTCAATCAAAGATCTGTATGGCAGGAGATAATATTCCCTCATATCCCTGTTATCCATATTTGCGCTTCCGTTATGTCTGTTGAATTCAGTATTGTTAGCAAAGAAATGCTTTCCACAGGGAACTGCTTTGAGATAAGTAGGATCATCACCCATTAAACCCTGAACAAAACCACCAGCGATTTGCGAAACAAGAAAAGGATCTTCTCCAAATGTTTCTGCAGTTCTTCCCCAACGCGGATCTCGTGTTGGTTCAACAACCGGAGACCAGTAGGTAAGGGTATAAATGTAATCGTAATTGAAACCCCTTGCTTCATCCGAGATAACATTAGTTTCTTTTTTAATCAACTCAGGATCCCATGTTGATCCGACTGCAACACTGTTAGGAAATGATGTCGCCGTTTTTCCACTAATAAAAGTTCGTCCTAAGATTCCGTGTAACGCCTCACCCCAGACATCGTAAGCGTTAACTCCAAGACGGGGAATGGGAGGCATCGTGTTTCCCAGCTGACTTTGTTTTTCCTCTGGAGTCATTCTCGAAACCAGATCGGCTGCCCTTTCCTTGAAGGAATAAGAGGTATTCAGATAAATTGGTTTTTTAGTTGTTTGACTTCCTGGTAAAAAAGCCATTACACCCAAACCGCACAGAATCAAAAATATGACTCTGGTAATTTTCGTTTTCATAATTTGTTAGTTAAAGAATTATACAATAATGATGAATTTTTAATTTCTGAATATATAAATCTTAAAATATTCTTTTCTGGTTAAAAGGTTTATTGTAATTAAGAATCACCAAGTTATAAAGAATAAATTTCACAGCCTAATGACTACATATTTTCTTGCAGAAATTATTTTTTAAACCGGCGCTTTATATAGATTCATTTTGATTTACATGGTCTAAATTGTTTGAAGAATATGGGCTATCAGCCATTACAAATAAAAAATCCTCTGGCAAATAATCTTACCAGAGGATTCATCTAAATGTATTCACGAAAGGAATATATTATCGGTCAACATACCTATTTTATACCACTATTTGAAATGTGGAAATAGTCAAACGAAACATCAAAAGGCGTGTCTGGTTTTGTAGTACTTGAATCGAAATAATAAGTACTTGTCATACTCTGCGTTATTACTCCGTCACATGCAATTAACCCCACCTTAATATCCTTTAGTAAGGTTTCATCTGTTCCAAGCACCTTAAAAGATTTACCATCCAAAGAATAAGATGCTGTGTAAACGCTGCCTTTTTTCTCTAATTTCAGAATCAACGCGTTATCGCCCACAATTTCTTCTCTCAAGTTAAAACTTGCAACAGATTTAGCAATGCCATTTTCTTCCATAAGAAAGTCAATTGTTCCGGGTTGTACACCATTTTGCCTGGTAGTTTTGATAACAGCTCTCAGCATTAGTTTTACAAAATTATCATCATCCTGATACGCGAGAATACCAGCATTTTCAGGTTGAGCAGGAACTCTTGAACCAACCAGTTTTGTTTCAATAGTCCAGTCGTTGTTTGCGCTTTGCAGTAATATATTCTTCGCATTATTGCTGCCTTCTGATACATCTCCTTTTTCAGTAGTAATGGTTAGAGAACCTTGTTTCTTTGAAAGACTATGATTTGACGGGTTTTCTCTTACCCATTTCCACTGGCTACCAATGGATCCGTTAAAATCATCACTGATTGAACCAGCATCGAAATTAATATAGAAGGTATTCATTTCAAGCGTATTGTTATCTACAAACTTAACAACAGCAGTTCCGGGGATAGCTTTTGCCTGAGTAATATCAACCTGAATTCCATTATCTTTTGCAGATGCACCAATTACGGGAACTTTCGAGCCGTCTTTCAAAAGATAACTGTACGCTTTAATCTCCGGATTAAATCCTTTAATGCTTTTTCCGTCAACTGTAATGGTAGCCGGACTAAGATCAGGCATTACTTTTACCGGATAACTACCGGAAACTGTGTTGCCGTTATAAGTAACATATGCAAAAATCGATGCAACTCCGGGTTTATTGGTCGTCACTTTTCCGTTTTCATCTACACTTGCAACTGAAGGATTATTGCTTTTATAAACAATGTTAGCCTTATTTATATCAATAAAACTATCGTCAGACAAACTTGCGGTTAAACTTGTTTGCGCGGTATTTCCCGGCCTGAAAACTGTACTTCCGCAATCAGCAACAACGGTTCTTAATGCCGGAGCATAAGAACCACTCATGGCTGCTTCAACCTGTCCTTTAATGTCTTTTGAAGATGCTCCGATTTCGAAGATGTAACGTCCCGGATCAAAAGTTATTCTGTTGTTTTTTGAATCCCAGAACCAAAGATCAGAGCAATCAATGTCGATAGCTACTGTTTGCGTTTGTCCGGCAGGAATTGTTACTCGTTTGAATCCTTTTAATCTTTTTATTGGTCGTTGCAATGATGCAGGACTGTCCGGGGTTCTGACATAAACTTCTACTACTTCATCACCATCAACATTTCCCGGTATTTTTTACATCTGCATACACCGTTACTTTATCGTTTGGCGTAATTGCATTTTTGCTAATTTCGAAATTGCTGTAGGCAAAGGTTGTATATGACAAGCCGTATCCAAACGGGTATGAAACATCTTTAGTAAAATACCAGTAGGTTCTTCCCGGATTTCCATTACCACCGCGAAGATTATAATCACTAAATTCAGGAAGGTCTCTTACTGATTTATACCAAGTAATTGCCAGTTTACCTCCGGGATTAACCTCTCCAAATAAAATTTTAGCCATTGCGGTACCTTGCGCTTGTCCGTTATAACCAGTCCAGATCATGGCCGGAACATTTGGATCATTTTTGAAAGCTTCAACTTCAACCATTCCCATTCCCTGCATCACAACAATGGTATTTGGATTTACTTTAGCAACAGCCTGAATTAGTTCTTGCTGGTTGCCCGGCAATTTCAATGCAAACCGGTCTGATTCTTCTCTTCCTGTTGTTTGATCGGTACCAACAAAAATAACAGCAACATCTGCCGATGCAGCCATATCAAGTGTTTCTTTATCTGTTGCAGGCGCTTCCGGTTCACGATAAACAAATACAATGGTTTGCGGACCGGTGATTCCCAGCGTATTAACTTTGGTTGTAATATTTGTTGTGCTTCCTCCTCTTCCAAAGCCGCCAAAACCTCTGTTCCCGCCATCCTGCTGTTGAGGTGCTTCCACCTTTTGCGATGCAATGATATTACCAGTTGCTGAGCCAACCCTGGCTTCGATCATACCGCCTGCAGCTACTGACATACTGAATTTTATAGAATCAAGATTCGTAAGATCAATATTGTCATAAGCAGTCCAGTCTCCGTCTTTTATACCCCTTATAGAAGCGCCACCAAATCTTGAATTCGTAATAAGACTGTTTACAGAAGAATCAAAATTAACGGCATTGTATTCTTTAGTTGATCCATCTTTCTGAATCGTTGTGAAATTTCGTAAAGTAATAAAATCTGTATTCCTATCTGTATTACCGCCGGAACTGTGAACAACTTCAACATCAAGGCCATTCTCTTTTATATAATTCTGAATGCCTTCCAATGGTGAAATTTCAAGTTCTGGCTCCACTTGTCCCGAGTAATCTCCCAGTTCAACTTTATCAGCCTGTGGTCCCAGTACTGCAATTTTCTTAATATTAACTGTATTGAGAGGTAATGCTTTTTTACCGCTTTTTGTTGAAACCTCATTCTTAAGAAGAACGGGTGTTTTTGTTGCAATTTCTGTGGCAAGCTCATTATGTGCAGGATCGTTAATGATGCTTGGTTTGATGCCAGCATAAGGAACAATATTTTGCGGATCAAATTCACCCAGTCTCATTCTGATGGCAAATATGTCGATTAACGCTTTGTCGATATCTCCTTCAGTAATTAATCCCTGTTTCAGTGCATTCAACGCACTGGCCTGATAAACATTGCCACAATCGCTGTCAACACCGGCTTTTAGACCATACGCGGTTGCTTCCTCGCTGTTTTTTGCAAAGTTATGGCTTCTTATCATATCACTAATTGCGCCGCAATCTCCGGTAACATAACCATTTATACCATAAGTCCTTCTGGCAATGGTGTCAACCAGAAATGTGCTGGCCGACATCGGAATATCATTTACCGCACTGTAAGCAGTCATAATTGCCGGAAGATTGTCATCCTCAATTAAAGTTCTGTAGGGTAGAAGATAAAATTCCCTCATGTCCCTGTCATCCATATCGGCACTACCGTTATGGCGGTTAAACTCAGTATTGTTGGCAAAGAAGTGTTTTCCGCAAGGAACAGCTTTGAGATAAGTTGGGTCGTCGCCCATTAAGCCACTGAACAAATCCTCCGGCAATTTGCGAAACCAGAAACGGATCTTCCCCAAAAGTTTCCGCTGTTCTTCCCCAGCGAGGATCACGTGTCGGTTCAACAACCGGCGACCAATAGGTAAGCGTAAAAATAAGATCATGGTTAAAACCTCTTGCCTCGTCACCAATTACAGAGGTTTCCTTTTTGATCAGATCAGGATCCCAGGTTGAACCAACTGCCACACTATTTGGAAATGAAGTTGCAGTCATTCCACTGTTATTGTTTCTTCCCATAATTCCATGAAGCGCTTCGCCCCATACATCGTATTTGTTAACTCCCAAACGGGGGATTGGAGGCATGGTATTTCCTAACTGGCTTTGTTTTTCCTCAAGGGTCATCCTTGAAACCAGGTCGGCTGCCCTTTCTTTAAAGGAATAAGCTGTGTTAAGGTAAATTGGTTGTTTTGCAGTTTGGCTGCCAGGCAAAAATGCCATTACAGCAAAACCACTGAGAATCAGAAATATGATTCTGGTAATTTTTATTTTCATAATTTAGTCAATAAAGGGTAATTATTAAATTTCTAATTTTATTACAATTATAAGTTGATTTATTATTTCTAACTAATTAATACTATATCTTTTACTTAAAATAAACGAAAGTATAAATAAATGGCTTTTTAGTTTTAAGAAATAAAAGGATACCTGTCATCAGGATGTAAATTAACTTAACTAAAGACTAA
>CAWKJY010000027.1:0-7334 GCA_963849985.1 uncultured Prolixibacteraceae bacterium
ACAAAGTTGCTGCATTGCAAATTCTGTCAAACAAATAAAAATTATTCTTTTTTAATCAATGTACAGGAAACCGGCAAATGGTCCGACATTCTGAAATCTACCGTTTTAAAATTATACGATTTGAAACAATCACTATACAAAATATTATCAATGCGATAAGAAGGTAATTTCCCGATGTACGTCCTTCCAAAGCCTTTTCCACTCGATACAAAGGCGTCTTTAAATTTTCCACGCAATTCCTGATATGAATACGAAATTGGTGAATCGTTAAAGTCGCCGCAAATAATCGCCGGATAAGGTGATTCATCGATATATTTCCTGATCTCCCGAGCTTGTTCTGCCCTTAATTTCACTGCATTTTTGTATTTGGAACCCATTTCCCGCATCTCTTTAATATCCTGTTCCTCATCCAGTCCCGGCGATTCAATAATAGAATATTTGTTGGGATCGATTAGATACGATTGCAAGTGTACATTAAAAACACGTATCGTGTCAGGGGCAATTATAATATCGGTGTAAATCGACATATTTCTTGAATTTCCAAATCTTATTTCACCCATGTTAATAATCGGGAAACGGGTCATGGTAACAGATCCGAAAGTAGTGCTTGATCGTGCATACTGGTAATGCTCGATCGACTTCAGGTTTTTAACCGTTTTTGGCAGGTTAAAAATATTATTCTTTCGTAACCGGGTTTCCTGCAGGCAAATAATATCGGCTTCCTGTTCGTTCAAAAAATCGACTATTCTTTGTGCATTATCTTTTTGGTTGGCATCTCCGTCCCCGGCAAAATGCCTGACATTATAGGATAAAACTTTAATTCCCTCTTTTTTTGTGTGTTTACCTGCTAACTGAAAATAACGGGTATGAAATCCAAAACCCACAAGGAAAGTAATTAGAGAGAGTGTTAAAAATTTTGGTTTTACAAATAACCAGAACACCATAAATATAATGTTGCCTATTGCAAGAAATGGAAAAGCCAACCCAAATAATGCTGGAATCCAGAATTTATCCGGGGGGATAAAAACAGAAAGATAACTGATAATGAGGGCAATCACTATCAGAATATTTAGAAAAAACAATGCGTTGGCTAAGGTTCTTTTCACGGCTTTTTATCTTTCCAAATTTTCAATGGCAAGATATAAAAAGAAGTTGAGAATAATGGCAGAAACCCGGATGATTAGAGCGATAAATAGCAAGACATCTTTATAAAAAAATTTAAAACTGGTTTTAACCGTTCTTTCTACAGGCAACCATCCTTTCTTTATTATTAATATCTTTCCTGATCTCAATATCAGCAAAGCCAAAATCTATTAGTAGTTTTTTCATTTCAAATGCCAGATTCTCATTGATCTCAAAAAATAACCATCCACTTATTGCAAGGTGTTTTACAGCCATTTCAGCAATTGCCCGATAAAAAATCAGCGGATCATTAGTGGAAACAAATAGTGCATTTGCCGGCTCATAATCCAGCACATTTTTTTGCATCAGAGTTTTTTCATTTTCTCTTACATAAGGCGGATTACTTACAATGATATCGTAGCTATCCCAATCATATTTCTTCCATTCAAGAATATTTCGCAGTTTGAAATCAAGAGATAAATGATTTAAACAGGCATTTTCCTGAGCCACTTCCAATGTCTCTTTCGAAATGTCAACGCCACTAACAAAAATGTTTTCCAAATTATTTCTTAAAGCAAGTGCAATGCAGCCGGAGCCCGTTCCAACATCCAGAATCCGGGCACCATGCTTTATATTGTTCTCCAAAACAAGTTGAACAAGTTCTTCCGTTTCCTGTCGGGGAATTAAAACTGCCGGCGTAATTTTAAGTTTCATCCCAAAGAATTCTGTCTCACCCAGAATATATTGTATCGGCTCATGTTTTTTCAGCCGTTTCACCACCGGCATAATTTTCCCCCGAACAGAATCATCAAGTTTGGTCTTGCTGTTAAACATTTGCTGTGTGTAGTTCCATCCGGTAGCCCATTCCAAAATAATCTTTGTTAAACTCTGAATTTCGGATTCCGGGTAAATGCTTTCCAATTCCTTTTTTATATATTGAATAGTTGACTGCATTGTTTATTTTTGCCGGGTAAAGTTAATTTTTCCTTTTAAGAAATGTTTCAGGCCGAAAAATACATGCACCAATGCCTCGAACTGGCAAAAAAAGGAATGGGAAAGGTATCTCCAAACCCATTGGTTGGTTGCGTTATTGTTCACAAAGGAGAAATAATCGGTGAGGGATTTCATGAAAAATACGGCGAAGCTCACGCCGAAGTAAATGCCATAAATTCGGTTGGGAACCAGGAACTGCTAAAAGAAAGTGTTCTGATTGTTACACTTGAACCCTGCGCACACTACGGTTTAACACCTCCCTGTTCAAATCTGATCATTGAAAAACAAATTCCAAAAGTAGTTATCGGGACTGTTGATCCTTTTTCTGAAGTTGCCGGAAAAGGAATAGAGCGAATGAGAAATGCCGGGGTTGATGTTCAGGTTGGAATGCTGGAAAATGAATGCCGCGAGATCAATAAACGATTTTTTACTTTTCATGAAAAAAAACGGCCTTACATTTTTCTGAAGTGGGCTCAAACATCGGATGGTTTCATTGATATTAACCGCGATTCCGGTCAGTTTGGACAACCTACCTGGATTACGGGAGAAAAAGCATTACAACGTGTTCATCAAATGCGCGCTGAAGAGGATGCAATTATGGTTGGTACCCGAACAGCGTTGAATGACAATCCGAGCCTCACAACACGTCTTGTTCCCGGGAAAAATCCGGTTAGGATTGTTTTGGATAACCGGTTACATCTCCCAAAAACATTAAATATTTTTGACGATTCCGCACCAACACTCATTTTTAATTCATTAAAAAAAGAAGCTGTCGGAAATTTAAAATTCAATAGAATCAACTTTGAAAAAAAAGTGCCACAGCAGATCATTAAAGAGCTGTATCAAATGAACATTCAGTCGGTGGTAATCGAAGGGGGGAAACAACTGCTGGATAGTTTTAAGGATGCAAATTTATGGGACGAAGCCTATGTTTTTGTCGGAGATAAAATATTCCACTCCGGCGTTAAAGCACCTTCAACTCCTGAAAAGCTGGTTCATTTTGAAATTTTAGGCAAAGACGAACTTTATATTTACCGAAACCAGCCTTAAAAAGGTACCGCTTTTGGACTTACCGGCATAATTTTTATTTTCAGTACATTTTCTACATACTGAAAATAATAGAACAATTTATGGTTCAATTCCAGTCCATAATCGACATTTTGATTATAACCAACAATAGGTTCAAAGAAAGCACTTTTACTGGGGTCGGTTGAATTGTCGTTCCAGGCAGAAACATATTGCCTGTTCCACTGTTCATAATATTCTTTTGAACGATAGGCAGTCATGTTTTTATGTGTCTGGTACCAGGCTTCAAAATTGGAATCAAAAGTTTCAATACTGTATTCCAAACTATCCTGCGGGGCAACACTGTCCTGTTCTGCCACTTCAACCGACCTGGGTTTCATTTCCGCCAATTTTTTTTGAGAGCTGCAGGCCCAGCCAATTACAAAAAGAATGATTACCGGCAAAAATTTCTTCATTTTACAATCCTCCCTCTATTTTACTGCAAAATTAATTACGAATTATTACAATTTTTTGTTTTTAAACCTAAAAATATTGTATTTTATTGTTAAAAAAGAAAAATAAAATGTTGGGTTGGAGTCCATTCTGGCAAATCTTTTCGTTGATTTTTCTGGCAACAGCAATTCCAGTGGCTCTTATGATCATTCTGGAAAAAAGATCGCCGTTTAAAACTATTGCCTGGATTCTGGTTTTAATCCTCATTCCCATTTTAGGCCTGATTTTTTATCTTTTTTTTGGCCAGGAATTCCGGAAACGAAAACTGTATTCCAGAAAAGGGATTAAAGGATTGAGCAAAATCCGCAAACTTTCTACCATCCAACTACGCGAAATTGAGCACACTCCGTTAGACCTGGAGCCAAAAGCGATGGATAAAATAAACATTATCCGCTTGTTGCTTAATAATTCCAATGCTTTGCTCACCACCGGAAATAAACTCAAACTACTGGAAAACGGCACCGCAACTTTTGAAGCTATTTTTAAAGTTCTCGAAAAGGCCCGGCATCATATTCACATGGAATATTATATTTATGACGATGATAAAATCGGAAACCGTTTAAAAGACCTTTTGATAAAGAGAAGCAAGGAGGGTGTTGAGATCCGCATTATTGTTGATGATGTGGGCAGTTGGGGACTAAAAGAAAAGTTTTACAATGAACTTAGGGAAAATGGTATCGAGATTTACTCTTTTATGGAGGTTCGTTTTCCAAGGTTAACATCAAGAGTAAACTTCAGGAACCACCGGAAAATTCTTATTGTTGACGGTAAAGTTGGTTTTACCGGCGGAATTAATATCGCCGATCGCTATGTGGAAGGAAATGAAAAAGTTGGCTCATGGAGAGATACACACCTGCAAATTACCGGGGATGCAGTTGCATGTTTACAGGTTATTTTTGCTGCCGACTGGTATTTTGTAATCAATGAAAACCTTTCCGGGCAAAAATATTTCCTGCCCTTATCCGACAAACCGGGAACTCCGGTCCAGATCTCAGCCAGCGGCCCCGATTCCGACTGGGAAAGTATTGACCAGGCATTTTTTGCAGCTATTTCGAATGCGCGCGAATATGTATATTTAACCACACCATACCTGATGCCTCCTCAGCAACTTGTTACAGCATTAAAAATTGCGGCATTAAGTAATGTTGATGTTCGGTTAATCATTCCTGAAAAATCGGATGCGCATATTTCACGATGGTGCTCATTTTCGTACGTCGAAGAATTACTTGAGGCGGGTATTAAAATGTATTTTTACCAGGCAGGATTTATCCATAGTAAAATTTTAATCATAGATGATGTCTTTTCTACCATCGGCACAACTAACCTCGATTTCAGAAGCTTGGAAACCAATTTTGAAGTAAATGCATTTATTTATGAAGAAAGATTTACGCAGCAGGTAAAAAATGTCTTTAAGACTGACCTGAAAAACAGCCGTGAAATAAAATTGCAGGAGTGGACTTTACGTCCATGGCATAAAAAGTTACGCGAATCGCTGGCACATATTGTTGCACCGATGTTGTAACTCTCCCTCTCTACACGTAGAGAGGGACGATTGTATCGCAGATGCAATCAGGGTGAGTTATTCAAAATAATGATTTAATAAAATCCTCAATTTTTCGTAAAAGAAGACTCACATTTTCCAATTCTTCATTTTTTATCCTTAATACAGTTAATCCTGCATTTGTTAAAATTTCATCCCTCCTTTCATCGTAATCCTTTTGAAAATCATGAATCTCCCCGTCAACTTCAATAACCAGCTTTTTCTCTGCGCAATAAAAATCTGCAATAAAATAAAGCGGTTTATTATTAATCCTTTCATAAATTATTGGATGCTGCCGGAGGAATTTTAGTCCCTTGAACCTTCGATTGCGCAAGTATGCCCACAAGACTTTTTCTTCCGGGGTCATTTCTTTTCGAAGTTTTCGCGCTCTGCTAATTGGTGTGTGGTTGTCACTCATTGTGTTTATTTTTTTGACTCTCCCTCTTTTCCCTCTCTACCTGTAGAGAGGGACGATTTTGTCCCGATGACTATCGGGATGAAATCAGGGTGAGTTATCCTAAATTTAAAACGGCAACTTCCCTAAATCCAGATTTCCACCGGAAAGAATAATTCCAACTTTTTTGTTTTTTACATCAATTTTCCCTTCCAGAATAGCTGCCAGCGGAACTGCTGATGACGGTTCAATAATAATTTTCATCCGTTCCCAAATCATGCGCATGGCTTCTACAATTTTTTCTTCCGAAACGGTAACAATATCATCTACTTTATCCATGATAACAGCAAAGTTCCTTTCTCCAAGAGAGGTCAATAAACCATCGGCAATGGTTTTTGGATTTACAGAAGGAATAATCTTTTTTGCCTGAAATGAAAGATATGCATCATCAGCGCCGGCAGGTTCGGCAGCAATTACCTTACATTTTGGTAATAAATATTTGGTTGAAATTGCAGTTCCACTCAACAAGCCTCCTCCGCCAACCGGAGCTATAATAATATCAAAATCACCTAAATCTTCAATCAGTTCTTTGGCTGCAGTTCCCTGCCCTGCAATAACATTAAAATTGTTGTACGGGTGAACTTCAGTTGCACCTGTTTCTTTAATAACTTTTGCCAGCGTACTTTCGCGCGCCTGCAGTGTAGGTTCGCAAAAAGTAATTTTTGCGCCGTACCCGGCCACTGCTTTCTTTTTTATTTCAGGGGAATTACTTGGCATTACAATATGAGCTTCAACACTCCGCATTCTGGCAGCCAGTGCCAGTGCTGCTGCATGATTCCCTGATGAATGTGTTGCAACACCTTTTTGGGCATCTTCCTCTGAAAGCGAAAAAACTGCATTACAGGCTCCCCGAAATTTGAAAGCCCCAACCTTTTGAAAATTCTCGCATTTGAAAAACAAGTTGCCATTAACAATGGCATTTATACTTATTGACGACAGTACCGGTGTTCGGTGGACAAATTCTTTTATTCTTTCATGAGCTTGTTCAACATCGGAAAATACAGGGATATCCATGTTATGATGATTTTGAAAATGTATCGTTCAGTAAATTATAATCGGTTTTGTAAATCGATTGATCGGAAAGCTTTTTTATTCTTTTCAATCCTGAAATATAAAGGTAAACTACAAATGCGATAAAAAAGACAGTTAACCACGCAAGCCCTGTAAACAGGATAAAATCATAAATGCCGTGTAAAAGCATAGGAAACAGCAACGCCTTTTGTTTTAGTTGCTTCCGTTCTTTTTCGTAAAATTTAGCGAGGCCAAAATAAAAACCCATGGTTACGCCAAAAATCGCATGCGCCGGCACTGCGGTTATTGCCCTCACGATTCCGGTATGTATTCCGCCGCTGGTTACATATAATATGTTTTCCACCCCTGCAAAGCCCAGCGCAACAAAAACGGCATACACAATTCCATCGAATTTTTCATTGAATTCGGGACTTTTCCATATCAGCAGATACAATGCCGTAAATTTTAATAATTCTTCTGAAAATGCAGCCACAGCAAAAGCATTCCAGACGGCCGCCAGCAGTCCGCTCAAATTAGAAGCAAATTTAGCAAGGAATAACTCAAGAAATAATACCGGGATTACCACAAAGGCTCCCGACAGAAGGGCATATAGCAGCAATCGCAATGGTTCTTTTTCATATTTGTCGCGGAAATAAACATATCCGCCAATGATAAAAATCGGCACCAGTGACAAGA
>CAWKJY010000028.1:0-287788 GCA_963849985.1 uncultured Prolixibacteraceae bacterium
AATCCGGGTGGTTACGAAGATGAAGGCGAAGATGATCCGTCCGGCCAATTTAGTCTTGGCGATCACCGTCAATTGGACGAAGTGATTCGTGATGTTGCTTCAATGGGTTACATTCCATCGTTTTGTACGGCTTGTTATCGTTTAGGTCGAACTGGTCAGGATTTTATGGATTTGGCAAAACCGGGAGATATAAAACTGCATTGCGCGCCAAATGCGCTTTCTTCGTTTCAGGAATATTTGCAAAACTTTGCTTCAGAAGAAACTGCAGCTGTTGGAAATGAACTAATTTTAAAAACTGTCAGTGAAATGTCAGGCGTTGCAAAACAACGCGCTGAAAAACTGGTTTCAAGAGTGAAAGCGGGAAAAGATGATGTGTATTGTTAAAATAGTAGTAAGTATTGAGTAGTTAGTAGTAAGTACTGTTTAAGAATACTTCAATGAATACAAGAATAGAAACCGATTTGCTTGGAGAAAAAGCAATTCCTACTGATGCACTTTGGGGAATACACACAGCAAGGGCTGTGGAGAATTTTCCGCTTTCCGGGATAAAAGTTCATCCGGAATTGATAAAAGCTTATGGCGAAGTGAAACTGGCTTGCACTCAAATTAACCGGCAGTTGAATGTGTGGAATGATGAAAAGAAAGCAGAAGCAATTGAAAAAGCTTGCCGGGAAGTCAGCCAGGGATTATTAAATGAGCATTTCCCGGTTGATGCATTACAAGGTGGAGCAGGAACCTCGTTGAATATGAATGTCAATGAGGTAATCGCAAACAGGGCTTTACAAATTCTTGGGGAAAATCCGGGTAACTATAATTTGGTTTCGCCTCTTGATGATGTAAATCGTCATCAGTCAACCAACGACACCTACCCCACTGCGCTAAAGATTGCAGCAATAAGATTGATTCGCGAACTTGGAACAGCGTGTTTTGAATTTACAGGAAACATTTCAGCAGAAAGAGAAAGAGTTTGCGCACATCGTAAAAATTGGAAGAACTCAACTTCAGGATGCCGTTTTAACAACGCTGGGACGGGAAATGAGCGCTTACGCCGAAGCTTTTAACCGCGACCGCTGGCGAATTTATAAATGCGAAGAACGTTTGCGTGTGGTTAATCTTGGAGGAACTGCTATTGGCACCGGACTTGGAGCGCCAAAACAATTTATTTTTCGGGTTGTCGATCAGTTAAGAGAAAATACAAATATTGGGTTGGCTCGCGCTGAAAACCTGATTGATGCAACACAAAATACGGATGTTTTTGTTGAAGTTTCAGGAATTTTAAAAGCTCACGCATCAAATCTTCTTAAAATAAGTAATGATTTACGGTTGCTTTCCAGTGGCCCGGATGCGGGTTTTGGTGAAATCAATCTTCCGCCAATGCAGGCCGGTTCATCTATTATGCCTGGAAAAGTAAATCCGGTAATTCCCGAAGCTGTAGCTCAAACTGCGATTTTAAGTTATGGAAATGACCAGGTGATTACTAACGCGGTTAGTTTAGGAAATCTGGAATTGAACCAGTTTATGCCTTTAATTGCGCATGCACTGCTTGAAAATATTTCTGTTTTAAGTAATGCCTGTGAAATACTTGCCAACAAATGTGTTTCAGGAATAACTGCCAACGAAGAAGTTTGCAGAAAAAATGTAGAAAATTCAACTGCTTCGGTTACTGCGTTAATTCCTGAAATTGGTTATGAAAAAGCAAGCGAAATCGTTAAAATTTCCCGGGATAAAGGAATTAGTATTAAATCAGCAGCAATTGAAAGTGGTTTTGTTTCGAAAGAAACTTTTGATTTGCTTATTACGCCGGAAGCAGTTTGTAAGTTAGGACATTAAAATATACTTCAAATTATTAATTGGCAGATAGAAACTGAATTTGTACTTTGAACCCATATTTTTGAATTGAATGAAACGATCTTCCAGAAATGCTTCATAAACAAGCATAATTAAAAAGGGAGTTACATCGAATACAATTAAAAACTTACAACTTTAATGAGATGAAAGCACCAAAATCATTTCGCTTACATATTGGCCTTTTCGGAAGACGCAACACAGGGAAATCGAGCATTTTGAATGCCTTGACGCAGCAAGAAGTTTCCATTGTTTCGGATATTGCAGGAACAACTACTGACCCGGTTGAAAAACCAATGGAATTGTTACCACTTGGACCGGTACTTTTTATCGACACTGCAGGAATTGATGATGTTGGGGGACTCGGTGAAAAACGCATTGCAAAAACCAATGCAGTTTTCGATCGGACAGATTTAGGAATGCTTGTAACTAATTTTAATGAATGGGGAGAATTTGAAGGACAAATTTTGGAGCAGTTTAAAAACCGTGAAATTCCGTTTATTATAATCTTTAATAAGATCGATTGTTATCCTGAAGATCTGGATATAAGTTCACAGCTTGACAGTCTCAACATAAACTATGTATCCACTTCGGCTTTAGATGGAACCGGAATTCATGAATTGCGTGAATTGTTGTTGCGTTCTGCTCCCGCTGATTTTATCAATCGTCAGGGAATTTTATCCGATTTGGTTGATCCAGGTGAAGCAGCAATCTTAGTAGTACCCATCGACAAAGAGGCGCCAAAAGGAAGACTCATTTTGCCGCAAGTTCAAAGCATTCGCGATTTACTGGATAACGATTCATTTTGCATGGTGGTTAAAGAACGGGAACTCAGAGAGGCAATTTCAAGATTGAACAAACCGCCGCAATTGGTAGTTACCGACTCGCAGGCATTTTTAAAAGTAGCCGCTGACACACCACTTGATATTCCGATGACATCATTTTCCATACTTTTTGCCCGTTATCAGGCAGACCTGGTTGAAATGGTACGAGGGGCAACAGCCATCGATAAATTAAAGACCGGCGATAAAGTTTTAATTGCCGAAGCATGTTCTCATCATCCTATTGGAGAAGATATTGGCACCGTGAAAATTCCTCGGTGGTTAACACAATACGTTGGCGGAAAGTTGCAAATTGATTCAATTCGCGGACATGATTTCCCTGAAAATATCAAAGATTATCAACTTATAATTCATTGTGGCGCATGTATGTGGAACCGCCGCGAGATGCTTTCCAGAATAATAAAAGCGCGAAAAGCAGGTGTTCCAATAACTAATTACGGATTAACAATTGCCTATTCACTTGGAATTTTTGAACGTGCACTTCAACCATTTCCTGCTGCTTTGGAAATTTATAAATCAATTAAAAAGGATTTGATTTTGAAGAATTAGCTTGAATTAAGCAGACCTGTTTACTTTTCGAGCTTTCTGAAAAATCCAAAGAATTCGATTTTACCAAAACCATCTTTCTTTAAAAGCTTTAGCTGATTCTTTTGAATGGCAAACTGAAATTCGACGTTTTTTCGAAAGTCCGAAGGATTCAGTATCGTAACAAAATTCTTGGATATACTCCAATCCCCGTTTTCAATTCCCGAGATTAAATTAACTGCGAGATTGCCTTGCTGAAGAAATTTTTCACTATCGGCAAATTCAATCGTCCAGTTTTCCTTATTCTTTTTTAATTCTTCTTCTTTAACGTTTAGCAAATCCTCATCCTTGTCCATGTAATACTCAAACAATTGCCATTTCCCTGGCAACTGTTTTGATGGACGTGCGAACATTTCTGTTGACATAAGCCAACCTGAAAATTTGGAAAATGTGGGTTTTACTTTCATCTCAATTTGGAACAACGGATGTTTGACTCTTAAATAATCCTAAAGTTTAATAACAAATAATATCCATTTATAAAATAAAATTTTGAAAGATTTCCTTCAGTAAATTACGATTACCGAACAACTTTATTATTTAATTTTTCATCGAAATATGATTCCACTTCAACGAAGTAAAAAGGCCGGTTGCCGAATTAACTGGTTTGTTTTAACCGGATTACATACTTTATCCTTACGAAAACCGTTAATAATTTTACCACTTTAAAAAAACAGCCATGGAAGCAGAAAACTTTATTCTGGAGTATCAGCATGTTTTAAAAGAAAAGCTTGCCGGTATTCACAAGGAACAACTAAAACAAAGCAAAGAAAAAGGTGAAGAAGACGGGAAAAGAAACTTACCCTCAGTAGAAGATACCTTTACAACGCCTGTTGAGCATGAAATAAGAAACAAATATCAGGCAGAAGTCGAGGCACTTTATGAGAACGGGAAACAGGTCCTCAACGATCTTTCACACAAAAATCTGACGGCTATTCACCAGGAACTTCAGAATTTTAGCGAGCAAAAAACAGAATTACGTATTAAAGAAGCTGAAAGAGCTCGTGATCATAAATTGGAAGAGTTAACCAACAATCATCTGGACAAAATAAAAGACATTGAAAACACGCCCCACTACCAGGAAAATAAAAAGCGATTTGAAAAGATTAAACAGCGCTGGGAAACTATTTCAGAAAAGCACAACCGACAGGAATTAAACATTCAGTTTAAACCATACTGGGCTTATGTTTTACTTTTATTTGCTATTGGCATTGCTGAGTTCCCGCTAAATAACCAGGTTTTTATTTCGTTTCGTGAAACACCGTTACTTACTTTAATTATGGCTGGTGTACTTGTGGTCACACTGCCATTTCTCGCTCATGCAACAGGGAAAATTTTAAAGCAGGTCAAGGAACGAAATTTCTATCCGGTAGTATTGATTATACTCGTTACTGCTATAATAACAATCAGTTATTTTACAGCGCTTTTACGTGCCAACTATCTTTCTGAACTTGGTGTTTCAGAAAACCAGCTTTTCCTTGATCGATGGACTTTTTTCACAATTGGAATAATTCTATACCTGGTAGGTAGCATCGCATCATTTTTTGCCCACGATGACAGCAATGAGTTTTACGAAGTTTATAAAAAATACCATGCAGAGGAAAAACAATTTCTTGTAATTCAAAAAGAAATAAATACGCAGCGAACCCAGGAAAAAGAAAATTATGATGTTGAGAAAAGAAAAATTCAGCAAGCGTTTATTTCCAAAACAGAGGAATTAAAAAACAGACTGCAACATTTACAACAGAAAAAAACAGAGGTGGCTGGGGATTATAATAAGATTCTCGCATTTTGCCAGGGGATGGAACGGAAAATTAACAGCAATTATAAAGAAGCCATTTTCAATTACCGAGATACAAACCTGACTTTCAGAAACAACCACAAGCAGCCAAAATCGTGGGGTGAAAATGTACCTGATCTTCAAGGTTACTTTGTAAAAATTGACGAACTAAAACAAACCGAATCTTAATTACGATGAAGTATCTCAGTTATTTTTCCACACTTATCATTTTGCTCCCGATTTTATTTTCCTGTAAGGAGGAACCGGTTTCAACAACACAAATCAGTGTTTTGATCGATATTACAGATAAACGATTTGAGGATAAAAGTTTTGTAACTGAAAACCTTCCCAAATTTCTTCAAATAATGAATCTCGACAAAGAGACCGGTGGTTATTCAGGAGGTGAAATAAAACTTTCACTAATTAACGAAGTTTCGGATTCGAAATCGAAAACCGTTAAAATTGAAGCCGCTAAAACCGGATTAATGGGCGAAAATAAATTGAACAGAAAGGATGAAGTTGACCGTTTTTACAGTGATCTGGAAAAGACATTCACACAAATTCTAAACCAGGCAAACTGGGGAACCGATGCATCAAAAATTTATCAGAAAGTAACCCGCGAACTTATCAAAATGAAAAACTCAGCTTACGATAAAAAGAAAATGATCATTTTCTCTGATATGCTTGAAAACAGTAATCTTTTTAGCTTTTATGGCGCTAACTGGAAAACGAATATCCAAAAGATGATTGATAATCCGGAGAAAACTTTAGCTCAATTAGCAGAAAAAGGACCTGCTCTCCCCGACCTCAGTGAATTTGAAATTTATGTGATTACCAGTCGAACTGCTGAGAATGATGAGAAAGTGAATTTGTCGGAGCAGTTTTGGATTGCATTATTGGAATACCGGGGAGCGTCAGTGACATTTAATTCAGTTTTGGAAATTTAATCAGCAAGTAACAAAACATTTGCAAGTTAAAACAGTTTTAAATCAGGCACTTGAATCTCCAGAATTGATTGGTCTTTTTATCGCTTTCCAAAAATTAATTAATCGGCAGCCAACATTTACATGCTATCATTTGTTTCCAATAACGATATATTCATGATTAACAATTAAATTTTACAAAAATGAAAAAGACTATTTTCCTCTTTATAATCCTAATTTCATCAACATTAACATTCGGTCAGAAATCGTTTTATGATTACAAAGTCACTGATATTAACGGAAATACATTTGATCTCTCGCAGTTAAAAGGCAAAAAGGTATTGGTTGTAAATACTGCTTCGAAATGTGGAAACACTCCTCAATATGAACAACTACAAGAGATTTATGAAAAATATGGCAGTTCTAATTTCACAATAATTGGATTTCCTGCCAATAATTTTGCTAACCAGGAACCAGGAACTAACGAAGAAATTGAAGAGTTCTGTCAGAAGAATTACGGAGTTACATTTCCAATGATGTCAAAAATTTCAGTAAAAGGTAACGACATGGCTCCAGTTTACCAATGGCTTACCGAGAAGAAACTTAACGGAAAAATGGATTCTCAGGTGACCTGGAATTTTCAGAAATATCTTATCGACGAGAATGGCAATCTGGTTGAAGTAATCAATCCAAAGACTAAGCCCGATGATGAAAAAGTCTTAAGCTGGATTCAGGGGCAAAATCAGATGTAAAGGATTACCCGCTCTTACAGAATAAGGAGTATAAGAATCTAATATTCCCCGAAATAAAATTTAATTATCATTATATTACTTAATTGATAATTACTGTTTATCTGTTAAAGGAATTCCGGAAAAATAATTAATCATATCTAATTTTCTATATATTTGCATTTGTAAATAAAATAAATAGGGATGGAATTCAAACAATTAGATATTAAACCCGAAGGAAACTGGGTTCAGAGAACATTCTTAACTTCACATGCAAAAAAATCATTAATTTATATATTACTAGGAGTAATTGCAGGGCCTGTTTTAATGCTAATTACGAGTGATAAATCTTTTGCTGAAATTGCTACAGGAGAATTTTTCCAAAGTATGTTATTTGGTGGATTGTTTGGCTTTTTTATTACCAACAGTCCTTGTGCACGAAATAAGTGCTAATTTCTATAATCATTATTTTTCAGCTAATCAACTTCTTTTGTTTCAATACGGAACCGAAATAAAATTCTAACTAATTACATGATCTGAAAATACAAAAATATTGATTATTCTGTTTTCTGATTTTTGGGCTTGCAATACTTTCGGATGAGCGAAATTATGTTATCTACATTAAAAGGCTTTGTAATGTATTCAGAACATCCAGCTTCAAGAGCCGCAGTTTTGTCTGCTTCCATTGCATAGGCTGTTTGTGCAATAATTGGAACCTGTTTTTTAATTTCTTTTATTTTTTGTGTTGCCACCAGTCCGTCATATTCGCCCGGCATTTTTATATCCATTAATACAAGAGAGATTTCCGGATTTTCAGTAAATAATCTTACTGCTTCTTCTCCATTAACTGCATGTATTAAATTATATTCTTTTGAAAGAATTGTTTCCAGGAAATAGTAGTTCACATCGTCATCTTCTGCAATTAGCAAAGTGTATTTTAACGACAAATTTTCATCGCTTTTATCAATCCTTTTATCTTTAGTATTATTCATTACCGGTTTATATGGGATAGAAAAAAGAAAAGTACTTCCTTTATCTATTTCTGATTTTACTTTAATATCTCCATCCAAAGCAGTAATATATGCTTTTACAATCGACAAACCAATACCCGATCCTTCATAACTTCTGGTATTGCCCAACTCAACCTGAACAAACCGATCAAAAATAGTTTCAACTTTATCCTCAGGAATTCCCCTTCCACTGTCTGAAACGTAAAAATATAATCTTTCATTTTCTATATAATTACCAATTTCAATTTTCCCGTTGGGTGTAAATTTTACAGCATTTCTAATCAGATTCATTAAAATGCCGTCAAGCTTTTGTTTATCCGTAATTATTATAGATTGAGTCCCTTCTATTTGTTCCTTAATTCTGAATTTAATTCCTTTTTCTTTTGCCTGTATTTTAAAAAAGTTGAATTGAAATTGCATTAATTCAGATACATTAGTTTCTTCATTAACAATATTTATATCTCCCGCTTCAATTTTTGAAATCTCAACAATATCATTAATTGTATTCAGCAAACGTTCACCACTCTTATTCACAATATCAATAAACGATTTTCTGTCTTTTTCGTCCAGGTCAGGTTCATCCAAAAAATTGACAAATCCCAATATCCCATTCATAGGGGTACGTATTTCATGCGAAACGTTCATTAAAAAGGCTGACTTTAACCGATCACTTTCTTCTGCCTTTTCTTTGGCTCTTATCAGTTCATCCTCATACTTTACTATTTCAGAAATATCCTTGATAAAACCCAAAACAAGGTTTTCCCTATTGATTTCAATATTTGTACCTGTAATCTCGGTATGATATTTAGTACCATCCTTTCTGCGCAATGTAAAATATTGAACCTTCCCAGAAAAGTTATCATCACTTTGAAATTGTGATAATGCCATTTCTTTTGGCAGTTTTTCTGCAGCCATATCAAATGCAGTCATACTTAAAAGTTCTTCCCTGGAATATCCTGACATTTCACAAAATTTGTTGTTCACATACACATAATTCCCCTCCGGATCAGCAATTGTAATTCCGTCAACGGAATATTCAGCAATCGTTCTAAACCGATTTTCACTTTCTTCTGCCTTTTCCTTTGATTCAATTAACTCATTTTCCCATTTTACAATTACACTTTCGTCCCTTACAATTCCCAAAGCAAATTTCTCTTTCCCAATGTCAATTAATTTTGCGTTAATATTGACGTAAATTATTGAATTATCCTTACACAATAAACTGTTTCTACTGGACTTTCCAATCCTCTTTTCAGAATTTTGTTTTAATACATGAAACAATGTTGAATTTTTTTCCCCCTGAGGTTTTATATCAAACAAACTCATTTTCAATAATTCCTCTTTTGTATATCCAACCATTTTTGCAAAAGCAGAATTTACAAAAACATAATTCCCATTCATATCTGCAAGAGAAATTCCTTCCATTGCATTCTCTGTAATGGCTTTAAACATGATTTCATTTTTACGAATCTGTTCATCATTTTTAATCCTACCGGATATATCAGAAAATATTGTTATAAAATATTCTGGATATGGTGTATTAACTGAAATATGAAAATGCTTGTCTAAATCTATGAAATATGTTTCGAAAATATATGGCTTTTTGTTTTTAACAACTTCGGCATATTCTTTTAGATAAGGTGCAGTATTCGTACCATATAATTTACTTGCCAATGCACCCCTGGCTTTTTCAGCCGAAATACCTAAAATTCTTTCATATGATATATTTACATCTACAATTTTGTAATCTACAGGTTCACCTTTCTCATTCTTTACCAGTTGATGCAGTGCAAAACCTTCATCCATGTTATCAAATAACAAACGAAACTTTACTTCATTATCTTTCAACTCTTTTTTAAGGCTTGTCAGCTCATTTTGAGTTTTGGAATTTTTTTCTTTAAGCTTTCCAAAAGATTCTTTCAAAGACTCATAATTTGCTTTAATTTTTTTTATTTCCAGAATTAGTTCCTCTTTAGTCGAGTTTTTGATTTGGTTTAAGGCATCCATAACAGGGAATTTTTCAGAAAGATAATGATTTTAATAATTGCTTCCTGATTAAAATATTAAATTCCAACCCCTTCCTTATCAACATATTTATCTTGATTTTTACAGTTAGCAGGTTAGCAAACAGATTTTCCTTTTTATGTTAACGTGAATTTATTTTAATTTGGTATATACTTTCCCTTTATGCAGCAGTGAATACTCCAGCATATAATATAATAAGACTAATGACGCTTCGAAATATAAATATTTATATGAGCCATATTATATCAACTATGTTTTAAATCCCGGTAACTCAATGTTAGTTCGATGGCTATTATTAAAGCAACCAGAATCGCATATAAATAGACTGCCATAACGTTTGTTATTTAATTCATTATTAAACAGTACACAATCTATGCCGCTTGAATAAATTATGCTGTTATTTTATCAATATTAATGTAATAAATGTTAAAAGAGTGTTTTTATCTCGTATTACAACATTAATATGATTGTTTTCAGGAAAAATTGGGCATAGCCCAACATTCCTTTCAATTCTATGTTTAATAATTAAAAATATTGGAGGAACTAATTATGAGCAAATGGGAGTATTTATTTTTAACAGCGGAGAAAATTAATAAAAAATGGCAACCACGGTTTGTTGATGGCAAAGAACTGGAAAATTGGGATACGGGACCAAATTTGTACGAATATGCAAACAAACTTGGAAATGAGAGTTGGGAATTAGTTACTGTTAACTGGCAGGCAAAGGAAGATATGACTCATCATCGATTTGTTTTTAAAAGACCTTTGTAATCGGGTTTATTTTAAACATACCCCTGACTTGTCATCATATTTTTCGTTGAAAAAAGTTAAAAATTCACATACGTAACCTATTATGCTACAATTATTTTAGCATTCAATTTTTATAATATCTGTTGTGGTTACAGTTTATTTATTTACTTGCCTTTTACTTGTTAATCCTGATGCTATCCAACATGCAGCAAGAAAACAAGTCATAAATATTGCTACGGTCATGGTTTAAAAATTAGGGTCTGTAATAATTATTATGTAATATAAAACAAACATAATAACAAATATTCTAATTTCCAATTGTTTATAGCTGAATTTTTCTAAGCTTTTTTGAAAGTAAGCAGGAATATGGATTAACTTTTAGTAAGTATCTTAAATTTCACCCTTTTGAATACAAAAATAAACTTATAAAATTAAATGAGTGACTTTAATTGAAACACCTGTCGATACTTTAAATGAACTTGTGATCCCCAAAAAACAAAACCACTCTTAAAAACGAGTGGTTTCCGTGGGAACTACTGGATTCGAACCAGTGACCCCCTGCTTGTAAGGCAGGTGCTCTGAACCAGCTGAGCTAAGCTCCCTAATCTGTTTTCTGTCTGAACGTCTCTCCCTTCCGGAAAAGCGATGCAAATATAAAACCTATTTTCAGTTCTGCAAAAAAAATGCAAAAATTTAGCTACAATATTTCGGCTACTACAAATGTACTTCCTCCGACAAAAATCAGATCATTAAAACCGGCATTATTTCTCGCTGCATCAAATGCATTTTTTACCTTCTCAAAACTTTTTCCGTTTAGACCAAATTCAGCAGCTTTTAACATTAGCTCCTTTTCATTAAGAGCACGTGGAATATCGGCTTTGGTAAAATAATAGGTTGCATTTTGAGGCAGCAACTTTAATACTGGTTCCGGATTCTTATCCCCTACCGTTCCAAAAACAATATGAAGTTTTTTGAAAGGAGTATTTTTCAATTGATGAACGACCTGTTTTATCCCGTCTTCATTATGACCGGTATCACAAACAATTAACGGATTATAACCGATAATCTGCCAACGCCCCCGTAAACCAGTTAACGACATTGTATTTAGAAGTCCTTTGAAAACATGTTTCTTTTGTATTTTCAAACCTTTTGAATCCAACAACTCAACCGTTTTTAAAACAGCCGGCAAATTGTTTCGCTGGTAGGTTCCGTTTAAATCCAGTTTTAAATCGGGGTAAACAATTGCTCCATTCTTTTTGATATTAAAGATTTGTTTCCCATCAATTCCTATCAACGAATATTCAGCTTTAAATTCCTGATCCGCATAAAATATTTTGGTTCGTTTCTCTTTTGCAACGGATTCAAAGACAGGAGTAGTTTCCGTTTGAGTTGTTCCAATAACAACCGGCACACTATTCTTTATAATCCCTGCCTTTTCAGTCGCTATTTTTTCAATTGTATTACCAAGTAAATCGGTGTGATCCAGCCCAATGTTTGTAATAATGCTTACTTCCGGGTTAATTATATTGGTTGAATCCAAACGACCTCCAAGTCCAACTTCAATAACTGCAACGTCAACTTTTTGTTGGGCAAAATAATCAAATGCCATGGCTACCGTCAGTTCAAAAAATGATGGTTCCAGCATCCATTTTTCATTTTTTAGATTATAATTTCCGACCCATTTAATTACTTCATTCTCAGGAATCATTTCACCGTTAATCCTGATTCTTTCTCTGAAATCTTTCAAATGAGGAGAGGTATATAAACCGGTTTTATATTCGGCTGTTTGAAGTATTGCTGCAAGCATATGCGAAACCGATCCTTTTCCGTTGGTTCCGGCTACATGAATGGTTTTAAACTGCCTGTGCGGATGTCCATAAAATTCATCCAGCAGCAAAGTATTCTCCAAACTATTCTTGTAGGCAGCCGGTCCGTTGCGCTGGAACATCGGCAACCTTGTGAACAAAAAGTCCAGTGTTTCAGTGTAATTCAAGGTTCAAAAAATTTATCAACCATTGCAAGTTTATTAAATTTTAAACTCATTCTGATTATTTGTCGGCAATTTCTCTACATTTAAAAAATTCAATTAATCTACGATGCTGAGTAAAACGAAAAAAAGCAAAATTTTCATTCTCGATACTAATGTGATCCTCCATGATCACACCTGTATTTACCAGTTCCAGGATAATGATATTATCCTTCCAATTACAGTCCTCGAGGAACTGGATAAATTTAAACGAGGAAATGATCTTATCAACTTTCAGGCACGGGAATTCACCCGCTTGCTCGATGAAATCGTTGGTGATGAGCTGTTTAACGGTGGGAAACCGCTGGGTATTGGAAAGGGAAAATTGCGCATTGAAACCGGCAAGCCTTTTTCTGATATTATGAAAACTTCCTTCCGGGAAGATATTCCTGATCATCGTATTCTGGCAATTGCTGAATATACAATGAAAGCGTATCCTAAACGTCGGGTTATACTTATCAGTAAGGATATCAACCTGCGGATGAAAGCCAAATCGCTTGGAATTCAATCGGAAGATTACAAAACCGACCAGGTAACCGACCAGAATGTGCTGGACAAAACGGTTACTACTTTTGATAATTTTGATGACTCTTTGATTGAAATCTTATATAACCAGGGATCATTTACAGTCGATGATGTTAAGCGTGATTTCACTCCTGAAGCCAATGAGTGTTACATTTTTAAAGGAATTTCATCGAGCGCGTTGGCTCGTTACGATGCAAAAACAAATCGTATTTATCGCGTTGAAAAAAAGGCTGCTTACGGAATCAAACCGCGGAATGCTGAACAGACCTTTAGCCTTAACATGCTGATGGATCCCGAAATTAGGTTGATGGCGCTAACAGGAAAAGCCGGAACTGGTAAAACCTTGCTTGCTCTTGCCGCTGCAATTGAGCAAAATCGCATTTATGATAGCATTTTACTGGCACGTCCGATCGTTGCGCTTAGCAACCGCGATCTGGGTTATCTTCCGGGCGACGCTTCAGAAAAGATTAGTCCGTATATGCAACCTTTGTTCGACAACCTAGCTGTAATAAAACATTCCTTTAATCCGCGCAGTAATGAATATCAACTCATAGAAGACCTCCAAAAAGATGAGAGGCTGAACATTACTCCGTTGGCTTATATTAGAGGAAGAAGTTTGTCGAACGCATTTTTTATTATTGATGAAGCACAAAACCTTACACCACACGAAGTAAAAACCATTATTACACGTGCAGGAGAAGGAACAAAAATGGTTTTCACCGGCGACCTTCAGCAAATCGATTCGCCTTATCTGGACATGAAATCCAATGGACTTGCGTTTATGACAGACCGGATGCGAAACCAGGAAATATTTGCACATATTAATTTAGTGAAAGGAGAACGTAGTTATTTGGCTGAACTAGCCAGCAATCTACTTTAAAACAGAGATTCCGAACTCATTTTGAATCTCTGTAATAGATGCTGAATCAAATTCAGCATGACGTTAGAGTGGAATAAACAATTCAAAAAGAACTATTTGCATTCAGCAGCTTTTTTCTACCTTTGTCGCTTATTTAGAATTGTTCAGAATAAGAAATGAATTACAAGGGGAAGAAAGCTGCTTTTTATACGTTGGGATGTAAACTCAACTTCTCTGAAACTTCAACCATTGCAGGTTCATTCAAAGAAGTAGGGTTTGAACGGGTTGATTTTGATGACAAAGCCGACGTTTATGTTATAAATACCTGTTCAGTTACTAATCAGGGAGATAAGGAAAGCAGGAATATTGTCCGGCGGGCCATACGAAAAAATCCAAATGCCATGGTTATTGTTGTGGGATGTTATTCGCAATTAAAGCCGGAGGAAGTTGGAAATATTCCCGGGGTTGACATGGTTTTGGGAACACAGGAAAAATTTCACATCCCGGCTTATTTGGGAAATCTCGAAAAGAAAGAAACGACCGAAATAAAGACTACCCGACTCGCTAATATCAAAAATTATCATAAGGCATTTTCATGGGGCGACAGAACGCGAAGTTTTCTGAAAATACAGGATGGTTGTGATTATTACTGTTCTTTTTGTACCATTCCGTATGCAAGGGGAAAAAGCAGGAATGATACCATTGCAAATACCATTTTAGAAGCGAAAAAGGCAGTTGACAAAGGTTATAAGGAAGTTATTCTGACCGGCGTAAATATTGGCGATTTCGGGAAATCAACCAGCGAGAATTTTCTTGACCTTTTAAAAGCGCTTGAAAAAGTTGAAGGTCTACAACGGCTTCGTTTGGGATCGATTGAACCGAACCTTTTGAAAGACGATATTATTGAATTGGTGGCTAATTCAGAAGTGATTATGCCCCATTTTCATATCCCGTTACAATCAGGTTCAGATGAAATTCTTTCTTTGATGAAGCGTAAATATTCTACTGAATTATTTTCGCGCAGGATTCACAAAATCCGCGAAATTGTTCCTCATGCATTTATTGGTGTAGATGTAATTGCAGGCACTAACGGAGAAACGGAAACGCTTTTTCAGGAATCGTACGATCTTATAAACAGTCTTGAAATCTCACAGTTGCATGCTTTTACCTATTCTGAAAGAAGTGGCACACAAGCTCTAAAAATTCCGTGGAAAGTTGAAGTTGAAGACCGCAAACGAAGGACACAGATGTACATTAATCTTTCAGAAAAGAAACTTCGGGCTTTTTACGAAAAACATTTGGAGACACCTCAAATTGTTCTTTTTGAATCGGACCGGAAAGAAGACCGCATGATGGGTTTTACAGAAAACTATATTAAGGTGGAAACGGATTATCGTGATGAAATGGTTAACCAGTTAATTAACGTTAATTTAAATTCTATTTTAAAGAATGGACATGTTGGGATTACTTTTCCCCAAAAAAATGTCCTTAAATTTGCCTGAAAATAGATCTTCGATGGATTATAAAACTCTTTGTTACAGCGTTCAGGAACTGACTCGCGATGCCGGAAAATTTATTCGTGAAGAACAAAAAAAGATCACTGCAAAAGATGTTGAAATAAAAAGTGTAGCAAGTCTGGTTACATACGTAGATAAAACTGTTGAAGAAAACCTGGTTTCTGCACTTATAAAATTGGTCCCTGAATCCGGTTTTGTGGCAGAAGAAGGAACAGTCAACTGGCACAATGAAAAGTTTACATGGATTATCGATCCGCTTGACGGCACAACCAATTATATTCATGGTATTGCTCCGCATTCAGTAAGTATTGCTTTACGTGAAGGCGAGGAAATTGTTTTGGGTATAGTTTACGAAGTAGGATTGGACGAAATGTTCTATGCATGGAAAGGAAGTCAGGCATATTTGAACGGAAAGGAAATCAAGGTTTCAGCAACCTCTAACTTTGCTGACACATTAATAGGAACCGGTTTTCCTTATGCGTATCTCGACAGAATTGACAATTATATTGATGCAATGAAGGAGTTGATGAAAACCACCCGTGGTCTTCGGCGCTTAGGATCAGCAGCTGTTGATCTGGCGTATGTGGCCTGTGGGAGATTCGATGCTTTTTATGAGCACGGCCTGCATGCATGGGATGTGGCAGCCGGGGCTTTTATTATTCAACAGGCAGGCGGCAAAATTACCGACTTTAATGGCGGTAACAATTGGTTATTTGGAGGCGAAATCATTGCAGCAAGCACTAACTCTTTTAATTCATTTTACAACACTGTTCATCATTATCTTGGCAATAAACAGTAATTTAAAAATGAAGAAATCTACTTCTTTTCTCATTTATTTTTTGATTGTTATTATCACAGCAACAAGTTGCAACAATCAAAAGAAACCTACGGTGAATATCACACCGGCTCAAGGAACTGCAGTATTAATTACCGGTGCCGCAGCCAGAATTCCTCAAGAAGCAGCATTATTGGAGAGACTCTATCAAAAGGGAGAGTTAAACCAGGTGGTATTTATTGCGGGAGCCAGTTCTGGTGCGTTAAATGCTGTAATGTTAAATGGAATTCTTTCGAAGAAAATTACATGGAAACAGTATGTCAAGTGGTTAAGTGAAATAACCAACGACAGCATTTACATCAACGCCGATAAAAGGTTGCCGGTGGATACGAATCCATTACGAAAATACCTCACGCACATTGTAAACGATTCACTGGGGTACCATAAAATGAAAGATCTGCCAATTGTTACTGCCATTTCCATTACTGAGTTAAATATGATAGACATTCCTAAAAGGAATTTCAGGTTAAGTAACCGAAGGATAAATTCAGAAAGCGATCCTGATTTGGATATTGTTGATGTATTAATGGCTTCTACTGCATTTCCTGTAGTTTTTCCGGAACAGAAAATTGAAAATGCCCCTACTCTGCCCGACAAATATTTTGTAGATGGAGGAATTGGCAAGGATCATGTACCCTATAGCGGTTTAATCGACTTTATGCAATTCAGTGACAAATCGGTAAAAAAAGTATTCATTATCAGTCGGAAATCTGATCTTGAACCAGATATTAACCAGGAACTGCATGAAATTGGTGTTGCTGATATTAAAATCTTTGACAAATTTGGTTTTTCGCTTGACGAATTGTTACAAAAGGGTTTTTTAAAGGGACTGCATGAATATAATGATCTTTTGCCTGATTTGGTGAAAAATACATTTGTTTATATACCTGCATTTGAACAAAAATTCCTTTTACTGAATTTTGACGACCTTGGAACCCAATATACAATCACTAAAAGCTGGGCTTCAAAAAATGATCCGGTTTCCCTTTTAAAATACCTTGAAAAGTTTCAATAATCTTAAGCGGTTTCTGTTTAACAATTTGCAAAGTGCTCTTAAAAATAATGTTTGCAACATCATTAATTTCCTTGTAAATTGCCACAATAAAACTCACTGCAATGGCTGAAAAAGAAATAGCGCTGTTAAAAGAACAAATTGAACGTCTTAATGAAAAGCGATTCGACCTTGAAGCATGGAAGAGTCATACCATTATTTTTCTTGAAAGAATTTTTGGTAAAGAGAATTCAAAAATAAAAATGATAAAAAGCCTGGCTTACGATTATTCGAGCTGGAGCCTGCGGGACACGGCAGCTGCGGGAAAAACTAAAGATAAAGATCCGGTAAGATTACAGGCGGAAGAAATTTTAACTGCAGCCATTACAGAACTGGAAAGTCTAGGTTTACCAGAAATCAGCCAGGGAAGGAATAAAATATGGCAATTACTGGAAGATGATCTTACCGGCAAACAATTAAAGGATCTCGAAAAACTGGCTGATTCAGAAGATCAGGGA
Source organism: uncultured Prolixibacteraceae bacterium (assembly GCA_963849985.1). Classification (GTDB taxonomy): domain Bacteria; phylum Bacteroidota; class Bacteroidia; order Bacteroidales; family Prolixibacteraceae; genus Draconibacterium. The sequence goes on from CAWKJY010000028.1 coordinate 17,757, forward strand.
AAAACAGAGAAAATGGGTAAAATTATAAGTGAATTGGGAAATGAAAAGTTGGTTTCGATCATCATACAATTGTTGACGAAATGAATCCCAACTTTAGTCGCAACGAATTCTACTGAAACTTTGGATTAACTTAATCAATAAACAATTTTAAACACCTGAAATAAAATATGGCTAAATCAAAAATTGCCATCGTTATTTTAAACTGGAATGGTGAAAAACTATTCGAAACGTTTCTGCCGTCAATTATTGAACACTCAACAAAAATAAAAGCCGAAATTATTGTTGCCGATAATGCTTCAACCGATTATTCAGTAAAACTACTCAGGGAAAAATTTCCGGAAGTAAAAATCATTGAATTGGAAAAGAACTTTGGTTTTGCCGAAGGTTACAACCGCGCACTAAAGCAAGTGCAAGCCGATTATTTTGTCTTGATAAATTCTGATGTAAAAGTTACTGAAAACTGGATTGAACCTTGCATTGAGAAATTTGAAGCTGATGAAAACCTGGCCGCCATTCAACCCAAAATATTAAGTTATAATGAGCCCGATAAATTTGAATATGCGGGCGCTGCAGGTGGTTTTATTGATAAATTTGGATATCCTTTTTGCCGGGGTAGGGTTTTGAATCGGGTTGAAGAAGATCTTGGACAGTACAATCAGTCGGGACCTATTTTTTGGGCTTCGGGCGCCTGTATGTTTATAAGGGCCAACGCGTTTAATAGTGCTGGTGGTTTTGATGGCGACTTTTGGGCTCACATGGAGGAAATTGATTTGTGCTGGCGATTAAAAAGCCAGGGACATAAAATACTATATGAACCCCGAAGTGTTGTCTATCATTTGGGTGGCGGAACTTTGTCCTATGGTAGTCCACGAAAAATTTATCTTAATTTCCGGAACAATTTATGGATGTTGTATAAAAACCTGCCACGTCACCAATTCAAACGTATCTTTTTGATCCGCATGGTACTTGACGGTGTTGCCGTAGTAAAATTTATTGCCGGATTTAATTTCAGAGAATTCTGGGCTGTAGTAAAAGCTCATGCTTCCTTTTACAGAAATCTTGGAGTGTTAATCAAAAAAAGAAAAGAGGTACAGCAGCAAATTAGAGTTAAAGATCATCCGGAAATCTTTTCAAAAAGTATTATGTGGAAATTCTTTATTCAAAAGAAAAGAAAATTCTCGTCGTATCATTTCAACCCTGAATAGCTATGCAAAAACTGGTTTTTGAAGAAAAAATCTACACCTACCACATCGATTTTGTAGGTCATGTGAATAACGTAATTTACATCCAGTGGATGGAAAACGGACGTATGAGGTTTCTGGAAACAATTGGGTTACCAGTCACTGAAATTGCTCACAATGAAGACATTCTGCCTATTTTAACTGAAACAACTATCCGGTATAAAAAACCATTTCTTCTGAAAAATAAGGTAATTATTGAAATGTGGGTTTCGACGCTGAACAATGCTTCAGCAATTATGGAATTCAGGTTTTACAACGAGAATCATGAACTTTGCGCCTCCGGACAGCAAAAAGGATTATTTATTAACCAAAAAACCATGCGGCCAGCCCGTTTATCAGAAAAACACAGGGAAGCTTTTGAGAAATATTTAATTCCTGAATAAAATAATCTTATTCTCAAAACTTTTCTCTTTATAATCATTCATTAAAGAACGGTTAATTGAAACATGTTATATTCTTAGAGTTGTTCAAGTCAAAAAACCTTTTTAACTTTGCCCCGATATTTATGCAATGGGGTGCCTAATAATAATTAGGGCTGAGATCATACCCACAGAACCTGATCCGGTTAGTACCGGCGTAGGGAGGGCAAACAAGGGATTCGTCCCGCTCCATTGGTTAGTTTTTAACCAAAATTAAGATTGTATTATGAGAAAATTGTTTTCATTGCTGCTAATGCAGTTAATGGTAATTTCGGCATTCGCACAATTTACGCTTAAAGGTGTTGTTACCGCGAATGGTGAAAATCTGGCTGGGGCAAGCGTTGTTGTGGAAAATACATTTTTCGGCACTTCCACAAAAGCCGATGGAAGTTTTGTTTTTAAGAACCTGAAAAAAGGAGGCTATGCGGTTAAAATATCCTTTATTGGATATGAAACAAAAACCGTAAATGTAACCCTCACGCAAAACCGGGAAATTAAGGTTGACCTTCAACCAAATGTGGTAATGACCGATGATGTAATTGTTGCAGCTACCCGCGTTGGCGAAAAATCGCCATTTGCGTACTCCAATGTTTCCAACCAGGAAATTGAAGAAAGAAACCTCGGACAGGATATTCCCTATCTCTTGCAATTAACCCCCTCGTTTGTTGCTACATCCGATGCCGGGGCCGGTGTTGGTTATACTAATTTCCGCATCAGGGGAACCGATTTGAACCGTGTTAATGTAACAGTAAACGGCATTCCGTTAAACGATGCCGAATCGCATGGAACGTGGTTTGTCGATCTGCCCGATCTGGCTTCTTCGCTGGAAAACGTTCAGATTCAACGTGGAGTTGGAACATCAACTAACGGAGCAGCAGCTTTCGGGGCAACAATAAACCTGCAAACCAATACATTGCGAAAAAATGCTTATTCCGAGTACAGAACGGCTTACGGTTCCTTTAACACTTTTAAAAACACCATTTCTATTGGTACCGGGCTTCTTAACGGGAAATTCACTTTCGATGCACGGCTTTCCAAAGTTTCTTCCGACGGATTTATTGATCGCGCCTTTTCAAACCTTAAATCGTTTTTTGTTTCCGGTGGATATTACACGGAGAATTCTATTTTGAAAGTAGATGTTTTTTCGGGATTTGAAGAGACGTACCAGGCATGGAACGGTATTCCTTCGGTACGGTTACACAACGATCTTGCCGGTATGATGCAGTACGAAGAAAACTATCTTTATTCTCCCGAAGAAACCCAGGCAATGATCAACTCGGGGAGCAGAACCTACAACTATTACACTTACAAAAACCAGGTTGACCATTATCAACAAGATCATTTTCAGTTGCATTTTTCACATAAATTCAATCAGGCATTAAATTTGAACCTGGCTGGTTTTTTTGTGCCCGGAAAAGGCTACTATGAAAATTACAAGAAAGATCAGGATTTGGCAGATTACGTAATTCCTTATCCGGTATTAGGTGCAGATACAATTTTTACTACCGATCTGGTTAACAGAAAATGGCTCGACAATGATTTTTACGGATTCACATTTGCAGTCAGCCATAAAAAAGAAAAACACGATTTAACATTTGGCGGTGCCTGGAATGAATATGACGGCAATCATTTTGGAAAAGTTATTTGGGGCCAGTACCTCGGTAAAATTGATCCAGGCTACGAATGGTATCGAGGGAAAGGAATAAAAAAAGATGCCAATATTTTTGTTAAGTATAATTTTCAGCTATCTGAAAAATATTAATTTTTTCGCCGATTTACAATACAGGAAAATTGATTATTCAATTAATGGGATTGATGATGATTTAAGGGATGTAACCCAACAACACAACTTTAATTTTTTTAACCCGAAGCTGGGAATATTTTATCAGCCATCAGATAATCAAAACCTTTTTATTTCTTATGCAGTGGCTAACCGTGAACCCAACCGGGATAATTATGTAGATGCTGATCCGATGGGGAAACAACCTGTTCACGAAACGTTATACGACTGGGAACTGGGTTACAAATTTCAGTCAACTGCTTTTACAATTGGCGCCAATTTCTATTACATGAACTACAAAAATCAGCTTGTACTTACCGGTGAAATTAATGATGTAGGCGCACCAATTATGGTAAACGTCGATAAAAGTTACCGCTCAGGAATAGAATTGCAGGGTGGCTGGAAAATATCCAGAGCATTACAATGGGATGTAAATGCCACTTTCAGCCAAAATAAAATTAAAAACTTCACTGAATATGTTGATGACTGGGATAATAGTGGCCAACAGGCTTTTTACCTGGGAACAACAGATATTGCTTTTTCGCCAAATGTAATTACCAATAGTTTAATCACCGTTTCTCCGCTGGAAAACCTGAATTTTAGCCTGGTTTCTTCTTATGTGAGTAAACAGTTTATCGATAATTCTTCCAGCAACGATCGTGTTCTAAATGCTTATTTTATAAATAATTTTCAGGCCGATTACAGTTTTAAAACTTCTCTGTTTAGTGAGATAACATTGCATTTACAGGTGAATAACCTGCTAAATAAAAAGTATGAATCCAATGCATGGGTTTACTCCTACATTTATGAAGGACAGCGATTAAAATGGATGGTTATTTTCCACAAGCAGGGACAAATTTTATGGTGGGCGTTGATTTTAAGTTTTAGCACAATAATTATCATTTCGAGCGGAGCGAGAAATCCTTATCGATAAAGATTTCTCCCTTTGGTTGAAATGACAGTCCCAATATTTATTCCAGAATAACTTTCCCTTCGATTTCGACCAACAGGTCTTTCCGGCAAATGTCAGCAACAATATAAACAACTGGCAAATTGCCATAATTCAATTTGAACGATCTCTTAATAACGGCATAGTCGTTCCGGTTTTTAATATAAACCCTGGCATGACCATATTTTGGAACCATCGAGTTGCCGGTTATATTGTTTAATGTTTCAGGTGAATATAATTGCTTAATATTCTCAATGGTAATTTCTGTTTGCTTCACAGGATCTCCAACTCCCGCTGTTTTTTCACCTATTATTGATGCTGTTCCTGAAATTAATACCAGTTTTTTATTAAACAATCCCAGAAAACGTGCCCGCTCGAATTTAGGCGTTTCTTTAACATACAATTTTCGCCAATTAAAACATTTTCGGTATAATGATGCGCAGATATTTGCAATGGGTTATCAATAGGTTTTGAAATCAAATCCAGCGAATTAATTGCAATAAATTCAATGATAATTCCCCCTTGATTCATGCCCAATTCCTGTTGCTGCAGGATAACCTTTCTCGCCGAAAGTATTACCATAAACTCCTGATCTCACGTTATTAAATTCCTGGTAGTGCTGAAGTCCATTATCGTCACCAAGGATATCTTCAATATAATTCCACTGGCGAACGATTGAATTTAAGGGAAAAAACGCATCGGTGAAAATATTTATTAATTCAGAAAATGCCTTCTCTGCATTTATTTTACAAGCTTTATTTGAATAGGACTGAACATTTCCAACCAGAACAGATACGTTTTCTTTTTTAAACAGTGCTGCACCGCAAGTATTTGTTCCAAGAAATTCAACATTCCATACGTTTGCGTCGTAATAACAAGCTTCGGCAATTATTTTATACGAAATTGGCGGTTGTGCCAGTAAGCTCAGTAAAACAGGACTTGTATAAAATGTTGAAATTTCTTTTTCCAATTTCTCAAGAAGTTCAACATATTCCTGTTTTGAGTTTGTTTCAGTAAAAAAATTCAGTTTGAACAGCTTTTGTTCCGATTTTATTTTTGATAATTGTTGCAAACAACATTGAATTTGTTCATCCATTGATTTACAGCAACTTTTGGGTTCTACGTAAATACAGTCTCCATTCAAAAAGTACATAGAAAATTCTTTAATGAGGGGTGCAAATATGGTGGATTCTTATTCCAAAAAAAGATCGACACATAAAGTCTAATAATTTCCTTCAGTTTTTGCCCCGTTTAACACGGCTTCGGTAGAACCAACTCCCAAACGGTCAGCACCCTGCTTCAGAAAAGCAACAGCAGTTTCCCAGTCGCGGATACCTCCCGAAGGTTTTATTTTCATTTTTCCTCCTACCGTTTTTACCATAATATCAATATATTCCGGTTTTGCACCGCCGGGTCCAAAACCGGTAGAAGTTTTTACAAAATCGGCTCCTGCTTCATAAGATAATTCACAGGCTTTTGCAATTTGTTCCGGCGTTAAAAAACCGCTTTCCTGGATAACTTTTACCAGAATATCGTGAGCATGTGCAACCTCCACAACAGCTTTAATATCGTTAAGAACATAATCGTAATCGCCGGAAAGGAATTTTCCGATATTCATTACCATGTCGATTTCATCGGTTCCGTCTTCAATGGCTTGTTTTGCCTGAAAAGCCTTTACCGGTGTGGCATCTGCTCCATGCGGGAAACTCAGTACACACGAAACTTTTACAGCACTATCTTTCAGTAATTCAGCTGCCTTTTTAATATCACACGGTTTTACACACATGCTGTACACCTCGTTTTCAATGCACATTTTTGCATTCTTTTGGAGGTCAATATCAGTTTGATCGGGTTTTAAAACGGCATGATCGATAGTTTTTGCTACCTGCTTTTTCGTAAACATCACCTTTTATTTTATTCAATAATTGCTTTTATAATTTCCAGTGCATCTTTAACATCGCTTTCCAGTACAAAAATATTAATTGAAGAAGGCGTTCCGCCGATAAAACCAGCATCTAAACCCTCCTGATATCCATCTTTTACTACTGTATTAATTCCTTTCGCCTCCAATTCATTATTAATGTGTTCAATTGTTACCAGATCACCGGTATAAACCAGTACGATTTTCTCTTCCTTTTCCATTTAATTATATTTTAAGAATTAATCTTCCATTTCTTTTAAAATCTGTTCCACCTGTTCGTTGGTAGTCTGTAGTTTCTCTTTACATATTTTCAGCAACTGCGAAACTCTTTTTACCTTTTCGGCCAGATCGTCAACATCCAGTTCTTCGTTTTCAATCTTCTCCAAAATTTCTTCAATCTCGGAGATCGCTTCGTTATACGTTACTTTTTTAGTTGCCATTATTTTGTTTTTTTGTGATTTTACTTTCTACCCTACCGTTGTAAAAACGTGTTTCAATTATATCCTTTTCTGAGACCTGGGAAACCGATTTTATTATCCTTCCATCCTTTAATGTAAGCGAATATCCTCTTTTTAATACATTCTCAGGATTTAACAACCTTACTGCATTTTCGTTTAACCTGATTTGCTCCAGATCTTTCTGTATAAAATTTCGCGTTTCTTTTGAAAAAGTTTCTTTAATATGATTTATTCTTGAGTTTCCGGTAATTAATATCTCACCTGCGACCCGTTTTAAAATCCTTCTTTTTTGATTCAAACCGTTCTCTTTTTTTACCAGCCACATCGAAACCGACGAACGTGCATTGTGTTTAAAATTACTTAATTTCACACTTTTACGAAATGAGAAATGATTGATATTTTGCTGAAATTCATTTCCCTTTCTTATCAACTGCACATTTTTTTCATGTATAAACCCTGAAATCTGATGCTGCAGATTTGAAGCCATTTGTTCCAGATTATCTTGTTGACTTTCTATCCGCTCCCGAACCATCTGAACCACTTCTGATTCAAGCTGTAATAATTTTTCATAGAACCGTTCCATTCCGTTAATAAAAAATTCGGCAACAGCTGTTGGTGTTTTTAATCGGGTATGTGCGACCATATCTATAATTGTATCGTCTTTCTCATGGCCGATTCCTGTGATAACCGGTAGTGGAAATTGTGTAATATGAAATGCAAGGTCATAATTATCGAAACTACTCAAATCGGCAGTTGCACCCCCACCCCGAATAATTACAACTGCATCAAAAAAATCTTCGTAATTATAAATTCTTTCCAGGGCACGAATAATAGAAGGCACAGCTTCTGTCCCCTGCATTACCGCCTGAAAAAGTTTAGTGTGAAACTTAAACCCGAATTCATTTGTCTCCAACTGGTTCATAAAATCCTGGTAACCAGCCGCAGTCGCCGAGGATATAACTGCAATTTTTTGCGGAACCAGCGGCAATTGCAATTCACGGTTCATATCGAAAACACCTTCATTCTGAAGCCGGTTAACGATTTCCTTTCGCTGCAAAGCCATATCGCCAACCGTGTAAACCGGATCAATATCTTTAATATTTAAACTCAAGCCGAATGAAGGATGATATTCTACCAAAACCTGCACCAGAATCTTTATTCCCTGGGAAAAATACTGACCTGTTGTAGTTTCAAAATAAGGTTTTAACATACGATAAGTGTACGACCATATTGTTGCACGGGAACGCGCAATAATTTCATTCCCCTCTTTTTCAATCAATTCGAGGTAACAATGACCTGCACGGTTTTCTTTTAACTCACTAATTTCAGCAGTTATCCACACAGTTGACGAAAATGCATCTGTCAGCACATCTTTTATCCTACTGTTTAGTTCCGAAAGTGTGAGTTTTTGCTCCATCTTTTACTGAACTTTACTGAGTTTAATGGTTTCTGTTATACCCGCGTTTTTAATTCTTAACAACAAAATTCCTGTTGGTAAAACATGCAGGTTATGAAGTTCGATTCGGGGGGCAGTAGATTTTACCCATTTTCGTAATAATTTCCCATCCATCGAATAAATCTCAATTTCTGTTTCACTTGCCTGGAATGGATTATTTGTTGATATGATTAAAGTTTCTTCAACCGGGTTTGGGTAAGCCACCCAGTTTTTTTCCAAATTTTCAGTTGGCGACAAAAGATTGACCATCCAAAGCCACGCCTTGTACATATCCGGAATGCCGTACCCAACAATTGAATCAGGATTATCGTATCGATTAGAACTTATTTCAAGGATATTCTTTACAGTTTTAGCTGTTGCGTCCGGACTTACCTGCCATAAACAAGCTGCCATTCCGGCCATTACCGGCGCTGAAAATGATGTGCCGCTTAAGTAACCAAGTACACCGCCACCCGTTTCAAGGTAAGTGTTCCAGCCAACTGCAGAAACATTTGGTTTAACATCGCCATCCGATGCCGGGCCAAGTGAAGTAAAAGGCGCGGGTATTGAATCCCTGTTAACTGCTCCAACCGCAATTACGTCGTCCCCGTCAGCAGGCGCAATAATATGTTTCCAGGAGTTTAATTGTTCGTTCCCGGCGCTGGCAAAAACAAGCATTCCTCGCGAAAAAGCAACGTTTGCACCTTTTGTAACACGAGTAGTTTTCCCATCCATGTCAGCATAAGTATGATTCATTTGTGAATCAAAGAATGTATAATACCCCAGAGAAGTACTAATAATATCGCATCCAACACTGTCAGCAAATTCTGCTGCTGAAACCCAGTTATCTTCTTCAATAAGGTATTCGGTTTGAGTATCTTCTGTACGGAAAAGCCAGTAACTTGCTTTTGGTGATGTGCCAATTAATTGCCCGGGAATATTTCCTCCCATACAGGACAAAACACTCATCCCGTGATGATCCGTTTGAAAGAAACTGTCAATAGGATTAACAAAATCCCGTGTTCCCAGAATTTGGTTATTTATCCATAAACTATCAAATGCGGGATAAATATCAGCATTATAAAAGCCACCATCCAAAACAGCAATTTGCATTCCCTGTCCTTTGTAGTTATTGTTGTGCAAAAACTGTCCGTTCATTAAGGCAATTTGATAATTCGACAACCCATAAAACGCACTGTCTATGGGTAGCTTATCAAGGTTTTCCTCAATTTTAAATTTATTGAAAGCACTCTTAACTGCAAGGTCGGGTTTGGTCAATTGCACCTCTTTAACAAAAGGGAATTGCAGAACTTTTGAAGGGAAACTGTCGATTTCCGATTTTACGGTTATTCCATTCAGCCACTTGGAAGCATGGACAAATTCCACTCCCAATCCCGTAACTTGTTGTATATATTCTGAATTTACCGGAAGGTCAAGGGAATCGATCGCGATATTTTGACGGATACGCCGTTGAATCGCACGTTCAGATAAATATTCTTCCGATTCATTCAAAGAAAATGATGTATTATTCTTATCGGTAAATGCCACCCAATAATACGTTTGCGCTTTAACTTTCAGTGAAGAAATAATAAGTAAAATACCAATAAAAAGAATTAAAGACCTATTCATAAAATTAACCGGAAAACGAAAAATTACATTAATATTCAAAGTTATTAAATATACCTGGGTTTCTACTTGTTAACATTCTTTTTCATCATGTATTCCGCAGGATCATCAAGGTATTTTTCTGGATCAATAAGATTGTCTTTATTTTTTTCAAAGTTTTGAAGCTGTAAATTGGCGATACTGTCTCTTACCACAGGATTTAAAACTTCCCCGGAATGCATACTTCAGCGTGTACCACAATTCTCCGTTATCTTTATAATAATTCCAGTCTCCATCTCTTAAATTATTCTTATAATGAGCTTCCAATTCGGTTCTCCCGTTTTGAAAATAGGTTAAACAAAGTCCGTTTCGCTGGTTGTTATCTACCTTGTATTCCATAAAAGGTTTCCCGGTTTTAAAAAATATGCGGTAGTTGCCTTCCTCTACACCATTTTTCCAATCTACTTCCTCCAGCTTTTCTCCGGTGTCATAATATTTGTGTGAAACTCCGTATTTTAGTCCGTTATTAAATTGTTCATCGGCAATTAGTTTATTATCAAAAAAATATTTCCAGGTACCTGCTTTTTTCTCGTTCAGATAACATCCTTCAGCTACTTTTTTGCCTCCCTCATCAAAAAGTTGTGTAAATGCCGAATCAGATTCCGGGTGATAATTGATAATAGCTTTTACTTGGCCGCCTTCATGATAACGTTTCCACTCTCCCACAGGCTTTCCATCTTTAAAATATACCTTCGTAAAGCGGCTTTCCATTGGGTTGTTGTTTTTCCCATAATCCCTGCCGCAGCCCGTTTGCATCAGTTTGATTGATTTGCGAAAAAGAAAGAAAAGGCAAAAACAATAATATAATCAAAAGATTTCTCATCCTTTTTTCTTTAAAGAACTTCAAAACTAAAGAAATATTTTGGTGAACCAGTGAAACCATAGTCGAAAAATTTCAAAACTCATTTTACTCAGTTGAACGTTAATTCTACTAAAAAATTGTAACATTTCGTTAACTACAGCGTCATACTTTTATCTTCCTGAAAACAAAAAAAAATTTCATTTCTACTGAATAGCCATGATTAAAAACTTATTAAAACACAGCCTGCGTTCCTTAAAAAAGCAAAAAGGATATGTTGCTATTAACATATTCGGATTATCGTTGGAATTGCATGCAGCCTCATTATTGCACTTTTTGTACTTCACCAGCTTAAGTTACGATCAGTATAACGAAAAAAAGGACCGGATTTTTCGTATTACACTGGATGGTAAAATCGGTGACCAGGAAGTAAATGCAGCTTATACAGCCTCTATTATCGGTCCCACAATGGAAAAAGATTTTCCTGAAATTGAAAAGTTTTGTCGATTGAATGTATTTGGCGAAACCATTGTAAAAGATGAAGATAAAACATTTATTATCCGGGATTTTGCCGAGGTTGATTCCTCTTTTTTTGAAATATTTTCTATCCCGCTTTTAAAAGGAAATAGTAAAACCGTGTTAAATGAGCCAAACACCATGGTGCTGTCGGAATCGACTGCAAATAAGATTTTTGGAAATGAGGACCCGATTGGGAAAATGCTGCGGATTAATACACGTAAAGAGCCTTACCGAATAACAGGTGTAATGGCAGATTTTCCTGAAAATACGCACTTTAATGCCGATATTTTGACATCATTTGTTACAAATTCAAGGGCTAACGACCCGGAATGGCTGAATAATAGTTTTTCCACTTATGTACTTTTAAAGCCAAATACAAAAGCAGATGATGTTGAAAACAAGTTTCCGGGAATGATCGAGAAATATATTGGCCCAAGGGTGCAGCAATTGTTTAAGGTTTCACTGTCCGATTTTCTGGCACAGGGAAACCGGTACAATTTTCATTTGCAGCCATTAACAAAAATCCATTTAGATCCGTCGGTTCAGCAGGAAGTTAAACCGGCAACCGACCCAAAATACCTGATTATTTTTGGCAGCATCGCCATTCTGATTATTGTTATTGCATCCATCAATTTTATGAACCTTTCAACCGCACAGGCGACCAAAAGAGCAAAAGAAATTGGTGTTAAAAAAGTGAGTGGATCATCGAAAGGGATGCTTATTTTCCAGTTTTTAACCGACTCGACACTTATTTCATTGATTGCACTTGTATTTGCGGTGGTTATCGTTTTCCTGGCGCTTCCGTTTTTCAACGATTTGCTGGATGCAAAAGTCAAATTTAACCTTTTCAGCCATTTCTATTATATTCCGCTGTTGATCGGTTTTGCCATTTTTGTGGGAATTCTGGCAGGAGCTTACCCCGCCTTTTATCTTTCATCGTTTAATCCGACTACTGTGTTAAAAGGCAAAATAAGGGACGGCGCAAAAAACGGGAAACTGAGAAGTATTCTGGTTTCGGTTCAGTTTTTGATTTCCATTGTGTTGATTATCGGTACCATAATAATGTACCGGCAACTTCATTTTATGATCAACAAAGAGTTGGTTTCGATAAGGAGAATTTGATGGTAATTGAACAGGCCGGTTCCATTGGCGACCAGGTAAATACATTCAAAGAAGAACTGCTTGCAGACTCCCGGGAATTAAAAATGTTTCGGTTTCAACGGCTGTGCCCGGACATAACAACAATAACAACGGATACATGATGGAAGGCCGCGATGGAGAAACTTTCCTGATGCAAACCGACTATGTTGATTACGATTATTTTGGAAACCTATAATATAAAACTGGCTGACGGTCGTTTTTTCAATCGTGAATTTGGTTCCGACAAACAGGCGTGTGTTGTAAACCAGAAAACCATTGAGGAATTTGGCATTAAAGATTTTAACCAGTCGCGGTTTATCGATTTCGGAAATGGCGACTCAACCAACATACATGCCAATAATCGGCGTTTGTAACGACTTTAATTTTCAATCGCTGCACAGCCGGATCGAACCGTATATTTTGCGGTTTAAACCCGATGGTTACAATTTTGGATATGTATCGGTAAAATTCGTAATGCTGCAACACCGAATACAATAAAACAGGTTGAAGATGTGTGGAAACGTTTTGCATCCAATAATCCGCTGCAGTATTTTTTTATGAACGACGATTTCGAGAAAATGTACAGTACCGAAAAACAAAATGCTGAACTCTCGGTGCTTTTTGCTGTACTCGGAATTTTTATTGCGGCATTGGGACTTTTTGGATTAACCTCGTTCACCATTGAACAACGAACCAAAGAAGTTGGTGTGCGCAAAGCACTGGGAGCCTCAGGAGTAAGCATTTTTTATCTAATCTCTAAAGAAATTATTATCCTGGTTTGCATTGCAACTGCAGTTGCCTGGCCGTTGATTTATTTTATTTCGAAAAACTGGCTGCACAACTATTATTATCGTATCCATTTGCAATTATTTGAGTTTATCATTGGCTTTGTAATTGCACTATTTATTGCCTTGGTAACCATTAGTTATAAAACGTTGCAAACACTAAAAATTGATCCAGCAAACACACTTCGATATGAATAAAGCACATTTTTCGTTTTTAAATAAATATGAATGCAAAGGTCCGGTATTAATTTTTAAGCCGGGCCTTTTTTCTGAATACTTCAGTAAATATTCAAGGTGTGCTATTATAAAATAGTTCTGCTACCGATACTTTACAAAAACAGTGGTAGAAGTGTGCCCCCCAAATCCAAATGTATTGTTTAATGCAACATTCACCTCCAGCTTTTTAGACACCAGTGGTGTCAGGTTTAATTGCTGACTGATTTCAGGATCAACCTCATTTAAGTTAATTGTTGGAGGTATCTGGCTATGTACGATTGATTGTATACAAGCTATTGATTCAACAGCGCCTGCAGCACCCAATAAATGGCCGGTCATTGATTTTGTAGCGCTGATACTTATTTTTTCCAGCGATGAGCCAAAAACCTTTTCAATTGCTTTGCACTCGCTAATATCTCCCACCGGTGTTGAGGTAGCATGAGCATTAATATACGATACATCATTGGGTGTCAATTGGGCATCGGTTAACGCGTCATTAATAGCCAAAACAGCTCCCAAACCTTCCGGATGCGACGCAGCCACGTGGTATGCATCGGATGCTGCGCCAAATCCAACCAACTCGCAGTATATTTTAGCACCTCTTTTCAAAGCATGTTCCAGTTCTTCAATCATAAGAACCCCTGCTCCTTCACCCGACACAAAGCCATCACGCAATTTATCAAAAGGACGGGAAGCCGATTCAGGCGATTCGTTGTTAGTAGAAAGTGCTTTCATCGCGTTAAATCCACCAATTGCCGCGGGTGTAATGGTTGCTTCAGTTCCACCGGCAAGAATAACATCGGCTCGCCCCAACCGAATATGATCAAGTGCATTGCCAATTGCATGGTTGGAAGAGGCACATGCCGACGTAACCGTGTAACTAATTCCGTGCAATCCGTATCGAATTGATATTTGCCCGGTAGCCATATTTGAAATCATTTTTGTAATGAAGAAGGGATTGAATCTGGGATTCATATTGTTCTGCCCAAAACTTATTATCTCATCCTCAAAGGTTTTCATTCCTCCAATCCCGGTCGCAACAATTACTCCTACCCTGCTGCGGTTGCAATTATCCAGATCAAGTTGCGAATCTTTTATACATTCATCGGCAGCAGCCAGTGCATATTGAGTGTACAAATCCATCTTTCTGGCTTCTGCTCTTTCCATATATTGAGTTGAATCGAAATCTTTTACTTCGCAGGCAAATTTGGTTTTGTGGTTAGTTGTATCAAATTTTGTGATTGGTGCAGCTCCACTTTTTCCCTCGAATTAGATTTCGCCAAAAATCGTTTACATTATTTCCAATTGGTGTTATGGCACCAAGTCCGGTAATTACTGCTCTTTTCATAATCATTATCTTTTATATCAAATAGAATGTATAAATATACTTACTAATAAGTAAGTATCCTGTGTAAATTTTTTACGATTTTAAGTCGTCAATAATCGACTGACAATATTCTTTATAATCGATATGGTCAACAATCCCGAATAACTGGAGACTGGCTACCAGGCTTGAAAAAATAGCCATGGCCTTGCTTTCAGCGCTGTCATTAAATGCAAATACACCATTTGCTTTTCCGCTTTCAAGAAGTTGCGTCATCCAATTGGTAATTATTTCAATCATTCTTTTTAGCTCCGATCGGGTTGTTTCACTAAGCGTTCTGTAGTCGGGACTTAATGATCCCACAAGACATTTTTTCCCTTCTCTGTGGCTTTTTATATAGATTTTTACAAAGGTGTCAAGTTGTTGCCACTCATCGAATTTGCGGCTGCGCATATTGTCAACCATCTCCTCGAACCGCAAAATATTTGTCTTAACAATGCTGGTTCCCAAAGTTTTCTTTGGAAGGAAAATAATAATGAATCGCCGCATTTTTCACTCCCAGTTCAGAAGATATATCCTGATAACTAAATGCATTGTATCCTTTGGTACGAATAAAATTTTCACCTAATTCCAAAATTCTTTCCCGGGTTATTGACATATTTACAATTAATCTATATTTCGACAAATATACTTACTAATAAGTAAGTATCAAATTTATTTTTTAATTTTACGATAATCGGGTGAATTAAAAATCAGGTTTCAATGTTTAACTAACAAGATTATTAAGTAATGACCGAACAGAAGCAACCGATTCAACTTTAAAATGTGCCGCCGTATTCTTTAACCCTACTTTAATTGTAATTGCAGAATCCGGTAGTTCACGAAACATATATTCATCGGTCCAGTCATCGCCAATTGCCATAACAAAATCGAATTCCTGACCATTTAAAAAACGCATTGCTGCAACGCCTTTATTAATTCCTCCTGTTTTTACTTCGATTACCTTGTTTCCTTCCATTATCTCCAGATTATCATTGGCAATCATATTTCGTAGTTCATCCTTTAATTCATTCGCCCGAAGTTCACCCTGTTCAGGTTCTGACTTCCGGTAATGCCAAACCAAAGAATAGTTTTTTTCTTCAATAAAAGTTCCGGGTGTGCGGTCAACATAGGTCTCCATAATTGGCCTGATCATTGGTTTCCAATTGCTGTTGATATTATCAAGCATTTTCCATTCTTCACCATAATTTCTGATCCATACTCCATGCTCTACAATCAAATTCAACTTATGATTTCCAAGCCATGTGTCAAGAGTATCCTTATCGCGACCACTAATAATTGTTACCGTATTTTTTGAATCGTTTTGAAGGTTATCCAGAATTTCGTGCAACTGGGAATCCGGGATTGCAGCGTTGGGATCGTTTTTAAAACCAACCAAAGTGCCGTCATAATCAAGAAATATGGCTCGTTTTTTTGCTTTTTTATAATTGCTTTTTATCTCATTGCCGATTTTTTGTGAAATAATCTTAGCCAAATAATTTTTCTGAATGCCTTCCAC
Organism: uncultured Prolixibacteraceae bacterium; assembly: GCA_963849985.1. GTDB lineage: Bacteria > Bacteroidota > Bacteroidia > Bacteroidales > Prolixibacteraceae > Draconibacterium. The sequence continues at coordinate 33,966 of CAWKJY010000028.1, forward strand.
TTTATGTAATTCTTTTACAAATTCGCCGGCCCACTTGAAAACATCATATCTTTTGATTCTTTTTTGAAGATATTTCATTCGTTCCCGTTGTTCCTCAAGAGGCATTGATAAGGCCTGAAAAATAGCTTCTGCAATTTCCGTTTCATTATTCGGATTAATATTAATTGCCTCACCCATTTCCTTTGATACACCGGCCATTTCACTAATAATCATTACACCTGTTTGGTTAACACGCGAAGCAATATATTCTTTTGCAACCAGGTTCATTCCGTCGCGCACAGGAGTAACCAGTGCAACATCGCAGGTACTGTATAATTCAATAAGATTATCAAATGGCAATGAACGAAAGAAATACCAAACCGGGGCATAATTAACAGCGCCAAATCTTCCGTTGATTTTACCAACCAATTCGTCAATTTCACTTTTCAATAATTTGTATTGTTCCACTTCGCTTCTTGATGGTACAACCAGCATAATTAACGTAACTTTATTTCTAAACTCAGGATACTTTTCCAGAAAAAGCTCAAAAGCCCTCAACCGGTTAGGTATTCCTTTGGTGTAATCAAGCCGGTCGATTGACAAAATAAGTTTTCGTTCCGGTGAAACCAGAAAATATTTCTCTAACTCACGATGAAGCTCTGAACGTTCCCGAAGTGGCTGTTGCAAGATTTCTTTTGCCCGGTTATGAAATTTCTCATAATCGATTCCCATCGGGAATGCATCCCCAAGAATGATCCTGTCTTCAACATGTATCTGGTTAAACGATATTTCATATCCAAGTAAGCGACGCACCGAACTAAAAAAGTGACGTTCATAATCGTACGTATGGAAACCTATCAAATCCGCACCTAACATTCCCTTTATCAGATCTTTTCTCCATGGTAACGTTCTGAAGACCTCGAACGAAGGAAACGGAATATGCAAAAAGAAACCGATTATGACTCCGGGTTTCTTATTTTTAATTATTTCAGGCACCAATAATAACTGGTAATCATGAATCCAGATTACATCTCCATCTTCCAGAATTTCAAGTGTTTTTTCAGCAAATTTTTGGTTTACTTCTTTATATGCTTCCCAATAATCTAAATTGTATTCAATGTATTGAGAAAAATAATGAAATAGTGGCCAGATAATATTATTACTAAAACCTTCATAATACAAACTGATTTCTTCACTGGAAAGATGAACGGCCATGCAGCTTTCCTTTTCCAGTTCTGTATCAATTTTATCTTTGTCCTTTGGCGTCAGTTCTTCAGAATTAATTCCTGACCAACCAATCCATTTTCCACCAAATTCACGATAAATTGAACGCATACCGGTTGCAAGTCCTCCTACGCTGGGAGTCAATACTATTTTTTCTTCTGACTTTGAAATACTTAATGGTAATCGGTTGGAAACTATGTGAATTTTTGACATGACTTATTTTTTTGAGCAATTAATTCCAATACACTATTTATAGTATTCGCAAATTTTTAATTGCAGTTTCATTTCTACTGTCTGTTCAGCGAAATCTTTAAATAAGACTTCTCAGATTATTACTATATTTGAGCGTTATCCCTAAACTTCTGAAATAATTTAACCGGAAAACAACCTTAATAAATTTTCGGTGTTTGGATAATATAGAATTTTTTTGAATTAATCAAGTTATATTGTGTTTATCCTTAACTCAAAGGTAATAAACTGTTGTTTATGAAGAATTTAAATTATGGCGTCGTTGGCAACTGCAAAAGTGCCGCTTTAATCTCTGAAACCGGAAGTATTGATTGGATGTGTCTCCCTTCTTTTGATTCCTCTTCAGTTTTTGCCAAAATACTGGATGATAAAAAAGGTGGAAGTTTTGAAATTGTTCCCAGGAACCTACAGCATATCAACCAAAACTATATTTACCGGACAAATATCCTGGTTACCCGGTTTATTTGTACCGAAGGAGTTTTTGAGGTTCAGGATTTTATGCCCCGTTACCGCCAACAGGATACCGGCGCTTATTACCTTCCACCCGATATAATCCGCTACTTTCAAATCATATTTCAGGAGAACCTGAATTTACATTAAAATATCACCCACGACTGGAATACGCAAAACATGAAACGGCAAGTGAAATTGAAGACGGTTTTATAAAATCGGTAACAAAAAAGGGAACATACGATTCGCTTTACCTGTATTCCAGTTTTAAATTAATCGATATTATTGAAGAAAAAACAATTCAGCTAAAAAAGGATGAATTTTGTCTGGTTAGTTACAACCAGAAATTGCTTCCGCAAGATGTACGTAGGGCAAAATTAAAACTGGAACGTACAAAAGTTTACTGGATGAACTGGGCCGAGAGAACAACCTCCTACCGAAAATTCGAAGATGAAATCATCCGCAGCGCCCTGACACTGAAAATGTTAAGTTATGATAAAAGCGGGGCAATTTTAGCTGCTTTAACAACTTCATTGCCTGAATCGATTGGAGAGGAGCGCAATTGGGATTATCGTTTTTGCTGGATACGCGATGCTTCGATGGTAGTAAAAATTATGACATCGCTGGGACACTATAGAATGGCCAAACATTATTTGAATTTCATTATTGATATTTTACCGGAAAAAGATGAAAAAATTCAGATTATGTATGGCATCCGGGGTGAAAAAAGGTTAACCGAGCACGAATTATCGCACCTTTCGGGTTATGAAAATTCAGTACCTGTGCGTATTGGCAATGCAGCTTATAAACAAAAGCAAAACGATATTTACGGAATCCTGCTCGATGTAGTTTATCAGCATTTTGATCTTTACTCCATTGATTTAGAACATAGTGAAGAACTATGGACGATCGTCAGGAATATTGTTAAAATAATTCAGTCGAACTGGAAAAAACCCGACCGCGGGATATGGGAAATCCGAAATGAGAATAAACATTTTACTTTTAGTAAAGTGCTGTGCTGGGTAGGAGTCGATCGTGCTGTAAAAATTGCACAGTTGCTAAAAAGAGAACCTTATATCAAACCCTGGAGTAAATTACGTGACGCCATAAAAGCTGATATTTATAACAATGCATGGTCAGAAAATAAAAAGTCTTATGTTCAGGCTTATGGTTCTGAAGATCTGGATGCTTCAGTTTTGCTGATGGAACCGTACGGGTTTACAACGGCAAAAGATGAACGCTATGTTCAAACGGTTGAGGCAATTCGGGATGAGTTGGAATACAAAGGATTAATGTTTCGGTACAAGAATAAGGATGACTTTGGAACTCCGAAATCGGCATTTACCATTTGTTCTTTCTGGCTAACCAACAGTTTATATAAAATTGGACGGAAAAAAGAAGCGATCGAAAAGTTCAGAACACTGATGAACTATTCAAATCACCTAGGATTATTTAGTGAAGATCTTGACTTTGAAACCAAACAAATGCTTGGAAATTTTCCGCAGGCCTATTCTCACCTGGCGCTAATTGAAACGGCAATTAATATTTCAAATGGAGAAATTACAGAGGAAGAAGAAATAAGGGATCATTTACAATAAAAAACCCGGATGTTGGAATTTAGGTTATAATTGCAACCAAAATAAAACCCTGCCGCATCATTTGCAACAGGGTTTTAAATTAACTTTGATTTATATATTTATTTTACTTCTTCAAAATCAACATCAGTTACTTCGCCGTCATCTTTTGAATTACCGGCATTTGCATCAGCAGTTTGCTCGCCCTGAGCACCAGCACCCGCACCACCACTTTGTGCCTGCGATGCATTGTACATTTCCTGTGAAGCAGCCTGGAACACGGTGTTCAACTCGTTCATGGCAGCATCAATTGCAGCCAGATCCTGACTTTTGTGGGCTTCTTTCAGTTTTGCCAAAGCATCTTCAATTGGCTTTTTCTTATCAGCCGGAATCTTATCGCCATACTCCTTCAGTTGTTTTTCCGTTTGGAAAATCAAACTGTCAGCCTGGTTAATTTTGTCAGCTTTTTCTTTTGCAGCTTTGTCGGCGTCAGCATTTGCTTCAGCTTCTGCCTTCATCTTTTTAATTTCATCGTCCGACAATCCAGAAGATGCTTCAATACGAATTGACTGTGATTTACCCGTTGCCTTATCTTTGGCATTTACATGCAAAATACCGTTAGCGTCAATATCAAAAGTAACTTCAATTTGTGGAATACCTCGCGGTGCCGGCGGAATACCGTCGAGGTGGAACCTTCCAATTGTTTTATTTCCAGATGCAATTGGGCGTTCCCCCTGCAACACATGAATTTCTACTGAAGGCTGATTATCAGCGGCAGTAGTGAATGTTTCCGATTTTTTCGTCGGAATTGTTGTGTTTGCTTCAATCAATTTAGTCATTACACCACCCATGGTTTCAATACCCAATGAAAGTGGAGTAACATCAAGCAACAACACATCTTTAACCTCACCGGTTAATACACCACCCTGAATTGCAGCACCAACTGCAACAACTTCGTCAGGGTTAACCCCCTTCGATGGAGTTTTACCAAAGAACTTCTGTACCTTTTCCTGGATTGCAGGAATACGGGTTGATCCTCCTACCAGAATAACTTCGTCAATATCATTTGCAGTCATGCTTGCATTTTTCAATGCTTTACGACAAGGCTCAATTGTTGCATTGATCAATTTGTCAGCCAATTGTTCAAATTTTGCCTTTGTCAATGTTTTTACCAGGTGTTTTGGAATACCGTCAACCGGCATAATATAGGGCAGGTTAATTTCGGTCTGCGAGGAGCTTGACAATTCAATTTTTGCCTTTTCTGCAGCTTCTTTCAAACGTTGCAAAGCCATTGGATCTTTTTTCAGATCGACACCTTCATCTTTTTTAAATTCCTCAGTCAGCCAATCGATAATAACCTGGTCAAAATCGTCACCACCAAGATGCGTGTCACCATCAGTAGATTTCACTTCGAAAACTCCGTCACCCAACTCAAGTATGGAAATATCAAAAGTACCACCACCAAGGTCGAACACGGCGATTTTCATGTCTTTGTGCATCTTGTCTAAACCGTAAGCAAGTGATGCAGCTGTTGGTTCGTTAATAATACGACGAACTTTCAACCCGGCAATTTCCCCGGCTTCTTTGGTAGCCTGACGTTGCGAATCGCTAAAATAAGCGGGAACAGTAATAACTGCTTCAGTTACTTCCTGTCCTAGATAATCTTCAGCAGTTTTCTTCATTTTCTGAAGAACCATCGCCGAAATTTCCTGTGGAGAATACTTTCTGTCATCAATCTGTACTCGTGGAGTATTATTATCGCCTTTTATAACTTTATACGGAACGCGTTCTATTTCCTTTGTCACACGGTCATACGTTTCACCCATGAACCGTTTAATTGAATAAACTGTTTTTGCAGCATTGGTGATTGCCTGACGTTTGGCCGGATCGCCAATTTTACGTTCTCCATTTTCAACAAATGCAACTATCGACGGCGTTGTACGTTTTCCTTCACTATTAGGAATAACAACAGGTTCGTTACCTTCCATAACTGCAACACATGAATTTGTGGTTCCTAAATCTATTCCAATTATTTTTCCCATGCTATTATATATTTTGTTAATTCTTTCAATTTTTACGAGCTTCTGTTAAACAATCACCATGCCACCTGCTATTTTGCTGACACTGGCGAAAATCTGACACAGGAAGTAAAGTTTAATGGAATATAACTGTCAAAACCGGTGACAAAAAGACAGAAAGAATTATTATTTATGGATAGCTTTCTATTTCAAAAATAATTAGCAGGCTGTCATTTTTGTTTATCCTTATACCTTTATGTGCTTTCCAGACACACAGAATTTACCTGATTTTTTGTTGATTGTCTTATAAAAAGCACTCGGGTATAATGCCAATATTCCTCATGTCGGGTGGGCTGCTGGCAATGCAGGTATTGCAATATTTATAAAAAAAGATGTTTCTTCGGGGCTAATACCTGCTTCGATAAATTGAGACATAAAATTCAGGTCCCGGTAACATTATCTCCTCGTTATCGGAAATACGGTATGAAAGAGCAAAATTAAAACGTGTTGTTTCATTAATTTGTGAAAAATATCCGATATACGGAATTAATCCGTGATTCAGTTTTCCCATGTCTTTTATACTATTTAGCGTGATTCCAGGAACATATTTCAATCCAAAATCGAACTGGCTTTTGAGTTTCATAAAATAGGACCACCCCAACTCGACCTCTGCCATCATCAAATCCTGTTTTTTATACCAGTTATAATTTGCACCCACGTTAAATTTTCTGTTCCATTTATAATTACAATACTTTTCATTATTGTATTGAACATAACCACCATAAACAAAATCTGGCTCCCGATTAAAATATTTAAAGAAAGGCCCAAGTTCTACCCTTGAACCACTAAATCTAGGCAAAAACTCACCGAATCTCCAATCCTGCGCCAGCTTTTCAGGGCGGGTTAAATACATTTGGTGATTCAGGAAATCTACGATTTGTAACGATTCTTTATCAATATCATGACCGGTAACTATATCGCGCCCATTTTTAATTGCTTCAATTTCCAAAACAACTTTATCCGTTTCCTCTTTAGAAAATGTCCTTCCTTTATAGTATTTATCAAAAATATAATCAGCCACCATTAAATGATTCACCGGGTTTAACCGACCAGTTCCCCAACCTGCCCTGGCTGTAAATCCGTATCGAAATTTTGTTTCCTCCGATCTGAAATCAAAGTTGCTTGAAACATCGTTTGAATCGATAGACATGCCTTCTGAATGTTTACGAAAAAAGTCGTACTTCGCGTATGCACTGATTTGAACAAGTGTATAGCTTTTGTCAACGTAATAGAATCGGTTATTATAAGATATTGATCCATTGACACGAAAACCAAGTATAGAATGATCAGCTACACGGTTATAAATATATGAACTGTCAACCCAATTACCATTTCCCCAAAGCGGTCCCGCTTCAACATTCAATTCCATTTGTTCCTGTTTTAAATCAAGAAAGGACCAGTAACGATTTCTAAATTGAAATTTTATTTCCCCGGTTGAAACTTCTTCATATTGTTTTGAAATATCGGTCAACAGCTCTTCCCGTTCTTTGTTGGCATGGTAAAGCGTACCCCAGGTTATTTCCTTCTTTTCATAAAAGCGAACTCCTGTTGTATCAAAATTCTGTTGAGCTTTAACTGAACCAATAATAGTCAACAAGAAAAGTATAACGTTAAAACTTCTTCGGTTAAATTCTTTCATTTACTGAAACATTCTTAATTTAGCTATAGAAAATACAGGCAATTTAAGTTAAAATTGATTCCTAACTTTAAAACGCCAGGGTTTTTATTTTGGTATTCACAAAACCTGTTTTGGCAGTTGAAAACCTTTGCTTAGTTTTGTCGTTCAAATTAAAAATAAATTATCCATGTCAGTTCATAGCGAAATCAGAAAGGTAACCACTCATCGCCTGTCAGAAATGAAATTGCGTGGTGAGAAAATTGCCATGTTAACTTCATACGATTACAGCATGGCACAGTTGGTTGATGAAGCAGGCATCGATGTTATTCTGGTGGGCGACTCAGCTTCCAATGTTATGGCAGGAAATCAAACTACACTTCCAATAACGCTGGATCAGATGATTTATCACGGGACATCGGTTGTAAAAGCAGTTCAGCGCGCACTGGTAGTAGTTGACCTTCCGTTTGGAACTTACCAGGGAAATTCGAGGGAAGCGCTAAGCTCTGCCATTCGTATTATGAAAGAAACAGCAGCTGATTCAGTAAAACTTGAAGGAGGATCGGAAGTAATTGAATCAGTGAATCGAATCATTTCTGCCGGCATACCAATTATGGGGCACCTGGGATTAATGCCGCAATCGATACACAAATTCGGAACCTATTCCGTACGTGCAAAAGAAGAAGAAGAGGCAGAAAAACTAATAAGCGACGCCCTGTTGCTGGAAGAAGCAGGATGTTACGCTATCGTTCTTGAGAAAATTCCTGCCGATCTCGGGAAAAAGGTTGCAGAAAAATTACGAATTCCTGTTATCGGAATTGGCGCCGGTGCCGATGTAGATGGACAAGTGCTTGTTATTCACGACATGCTTGGGATAACACAGCAGTTTTCACCTCGTTTTTTGCGTCGGTATCATAATTTAGCAGCAGAAATAAAAGGGGCAGTTGGAAATTATATTACTGATGTTAAATCAAAGGATTTCCCAAGTGAAAAAGAGCAGTATTAGAATTTTATCAGTCTAAATATGCTACAGGTAATTTATGAAGACAATCATATCATTGTAATCAATAAGGCTTGTGGAGTAGTTGTCCAAAGTGATAAAACTGGTGACATTACACTGCTGGATTTGGTAAAAGATTACCTGAAAAAGAAGTACAACAAACCTGGAAATGTTTTTTTGGGCCTTCCACACCGGCTTGACAGGCCAACAAGTGGAATAGTTGTTCTTGCTAAAACAGGGAAAGTACTCCCGCGGTTAAACAAGCTTTTTCAAACACACGGCGATATAAGAAAAACATACTGGGCTGTTGTAGATAAACGTCCGCCAAAATACGAGGATACGCTTATACATTACCTGGTAAAAAACGAAGAGAAAAACCGAAGTTACGCTTATACTGAAAAACACCCTGGGGCAAAAATGGCAAGCTTAACTTATCGTCATGTAGCCAGCATCGACAATTATCACCTGCTTGAAATTGAGCTTCATACCGGACGACATCACCAGATTCGAGTTCAGTTACGCCAGTTAAAATTGCACATTAAAGGCGATGTAAAATATGGGTTCCCCCGACCTAATGAAGACAAAGGAATACATTTACATGCTCGTAAAATAGAACTGATCCACCCGGTAAAAAAAGAGCAACTAACCATTGTGGCCGATCCACCCGACGATATAGTCTGGAATGAATTTATGAAGATTTTTAGGAATAATCGGTTTAGCCCAGTGAATCCGGTCTGAAAGCGTATGGAAGTAAATTCTCCGCTTTTTCGAAAATCATAATTTTATTTCGCCCGTCTAAAATAAGGCTAATTGGTTGTTTAAACCGTATTTCAGCTTCTAACAAAACCTGACGACAGGAACCACAAGGTTGGGCCAATTCTGTAATTTCGCCACCCCTTTTTTTTGCAGAAACAGCCATCGCAATTACAGGAACTTCAGGATAATTTGCCTGTGCATAAAACAAGGCCACACGTTCAGCACATAGTCCATCGGTAAAATCAACATTTTCCTGATTGTTCCCTTTAATAATCATACCGTTAGCCATTAATAAGGCAGCGCCTACCAAAAAACCCGAGTAAGGCGCATACGCAAAATTTGCTGATTCCCGTGCTGCCAGAACCAGTTTCCGGTCAGTCTCCGTTAATTCTTTAATATTTTCGAATTCAACAGCTGATATTTGATAAACCCTGTTTTGCATGGATAATGTTTTTTCAAATTTACAATTTTATCTCAGAAACATTCCAAATTCCATTCTATGTTAAAATACCGAAATATTTCAAATTAATTCACGTTACATTGTTTATAAAAATTAGTTTCATTTGATTACAAAAACCAGTAACTGTATATTTTTGATTTTTGAATACTAAATTCAGCTATGAAGGTAACCATACTTGGAATCTCGTTCCTGTTATTATCATTTGTTTCCGTGAAAGCGCAATTATCACGGATAGATTATATAAAAAAATACCAGACACTTGCCATTGAAGAAATGAATAGAAGCGGTGTTCCGGCCAGTATAACTATGGCACAGGCATGTCTTGAATCATCTGATGGGAACAGTGAACTTTCCAGAATGTCAAACAATCACTTTGGAATAAAATGTAAATCATACTGGACAGGGAAAAAAGTATATTATGATGATGACGAAAGAAACGAATGTTTCAGACAATACAGAACGGTTGAGGAGTCGTATATCGACCACACCGATTTTTTAATGGATAACCCCAGGTATTACGAACTGTTTCAACTTGCACCTGATGATTACATCGGTTGGGCAAAAGGACTCAAAAAAGCAGGTTATGCAACGGCCAGGGATTATGACAAAAAATTGATTAAAATTATTGAAGATTACCAACTATACAAACTTGATTCCAGGATCAATTTCGACGAATTAACTGCTTCCAGGAATACAAGAATAGTTTCAGAAAACATTTCTGACAGATTAACAATCGCCCCATTTAATCTTCACCGAATCACAAAAATAAATGGTGTTAAATCATTGGTTGCCAAAGAGGGGGATACTTATGAAATGATTGCCCAGGAGCTTGGATTGGAGCCATGGGAATTATATAAGTTCAACGATTTGTCAAGTGGTTACGTTCCGCAACCCAATGAAGTTGTATATGTGGAAGCTAAAAACAAAAAAACTTCAAAACGTATTTTAACCCACATGGTTCAGGCCAACGAAACAATGCATTATATTTCACAGCTTTACGGGGTACAATTAAAACCTTTGTATCGAAGGAATAAGATGAAATTTGGCACACAACCCATTATCGGCCAGGAAATTCTGCTACATTCAAAGAAAAGAAGGTGAGAGCCTCCTTTAATCCCTCTAAAGGAAGGAAATAAGAAAAGTAATATTTCAAGATTAGATTATTGTTAACTCCAGATTTAATATCCTTTAACGGATTTTATCCTATTATCTCTTTCGATGACCGATACATAAAATAACGAAGTAGTACACGGTCGGCAAATAGTATAAACACAACCAGCAAAAATGTTCCCAGTATAAATGGAATATTTGATTGTAAGTAAGAAATCGCTATGTCGGTTTTTAATCCAAACCATAAAAAAGACATTCCGGTAACCACACCGGCAATGCCAAGAATGACTCCCAGATAAATAAGGAACTCCTTAAAATACTGTTGCCATGCAAAACTGGTTTCTGCCTTTATGGCAATACGGTCAGCAAAATCATCCGACAGTTTAAACTCCGGACCGGTTTTCAACACCTCATCCAGCAGTTGGTTTGTATCGAAGAATTTTTCCTTTTTAGTCATAGTCTGTAAATATATTCGTTTTTTCTTTTTCTGTCATCTTTTCCAGTTGGTCTTTTAATAGTTTTCTTGCCCTTGAAAGATAACTTTTAATTGTTCCTTCCGGCATTCCGGTAATTTCCTCGATTTCGCGGTACGAGAATTCTTCCAGGTGAAAAAGTGTAAGCACCGTTCGGTATTGAAGCGGCAGTTTTTCAATGAACTCCATTAAATATTTTTTTGCCTCTTCTCTTTCTACAACTTTTTGGTTAAGCGATTCATCTTTTTCAGCAGCTATTAAAAGCGGCTGTTCATCATACGAATTTTCTTCCTTTCTTCTTCGTCTGATATACGAAACACTAGTATTATATGCCACTTTTGCAATCCATGTCGACAGTCGTGAATCGCCTCGAAAATACTGTATTTTACGGAACACTTTAATGAATACCTCCTGACAAACATCTTCCACATCCTCCTGCCTCTGAACAATGCGGCCAACTATATGCACAACAAGACGCTGGTGTTTTGCAACCAGAAAGCGGAACGCATTATTATTTCCATTCAAAACCTGTCGAACCAGTTCAGCATCATTCATAGCTATCTCATCAGACTACGAAAGTTACTGAAATGTTGCAACTTTAATAATCTATTTTTTTGTAAGATTGATTACCGTTAATTGCAATATTATCAGCTGATAAAAAAAAATTACTCCAACTGCAACATTTTTGAAACCATTGGTGTCAAACGGTCAGAATATCAAATTAAAAAATAAAATTATGAGAAATTTAGATGAAATTTTAATTACTGCGATTGTATTTTCAGCTATCTATTACATCCTGAGTTTAATTGCAGATTACTTGCTAAAAAGAAGATTGATTAAGTCGGAACAATATGAACGTGTTGGAATTTTGGATACTCCAAAACCAGCGGAAGAAGTGAATAAATATCCTTCGCTGAAATGGGGATTGGTAGCTTTAATGGCAGGATTAGGACTAATATTAGTTGAGGTACTTAAATGGATAAACCCGGAAATGATGGATTATCGCGATTCGGTTTTACCCTTTGGAATTTTATTGGTCTTCATTTCGCTTGGATTTTTGATCTATTTTTTTATTATGAATGGGAAGAAGAAATAAGTAGTCGCAGTGTTCAGTAACCAGTCGCAGTTGCAATTTTCAGTCCAATTACCTTTTGCTGAATTTGCAACTGCGACTAAATGTTATAATTATTTAAAATAATATTCTCCGATTTGCTGAAAACCCCTCAGGAATTCTTCCGTTCTCATTCTTTTCTTCCCTGATATTTGAAGATCAGTTAATTTCAACCAACCATTTTTACACGCCACGTTCAGGTAATTTTTATTGTCACTTTCTATTGAACCCATTTCACCAGGTGCTTCAGGATGAACTTTTTGTGCAAAAAATATTTTTACATGAATTTCTTCACCGGTTTCTTTGTTTACTAGATTACTCCAGGCAGTAGGATATGGCGACAAACCACGAATGAGATTTCGAACTTCTTCTGTGTTTTTGTTCCAATCAATTTTACAATCTTCTTTAAAAATCTTGGGTGCATGTTTTATTTCTTTTTCGCCAACCAATTTTTCCTGTGGAATAGGTTGAATATTTCCCGAGGCAATTGCATCAACTGTTTCCAAAACAAGGTGTGCTCCAATTTTCATTAAATGGTCATGTACATCGCCGACTGTATCATTTTCACCAATCGAAATTTCCTTCTTAAAAAGTATTTTCCCAGTATCAATTTCATGGTCGAGCAAAAAAGTTGTAACACCTGTTTTTGTCTCACCATTTATTACAGCCCAGTTTAGCGGTGCTGCGCCCCTGTACTGCGGCAAAAGTGACCCATGTAAATTAAATGTTCCGTATTTGGGCATATTCCACACAACCTCAGGCAACATTCTGAACGCTACAACTACTTGTAAATCAGATTTTAATTGTTTTAGTTCATTTATGAAGTCAGGATTCTTTAATTTTTCTGGCTGCAACACCTTTAAATTATTTTTCAAAGCATATTTTTTCACTGCCGATTCTGCCAGTTTTTTCCCACGTCCCGCAGGCTTATCAGGCGCGGTAATAACTCCCACAACATTATACCCATTCTCAACCAACGCCGCTAAACTTGCCACAGCAAAATCGGGCGTTCCCATGAAAATAATTCGTAAATCTTTACCCGTCATACAATTATTTTTTTATTCCGTTACGTAAAACCGTATTCCCTTTTTGTGCTTTTGGAAAATAAGGACAGTGCCTGCAACCGTTTGAACAGCAATAACCACGTTTTACCAGGTAATGTTCTGTCATAACACGGTAACCGTTTTCAATATAATAATCTATACCCTGCTTTAATCCATCATTAAAACTTTCGCTGTTCCCAAATATGTCATCAAAATAACCCATTCAAAAAATTTCTCCAAAACTAAACATTATCTTTAACATCAAAAACCGGCAAAAATGGGTTTAGAAAGAGATTATATTATGCGTCAGCTGTTAATGCTGTTTGAAGTGATTGATAAAATTCTTCGATGGCGAAAAAAGGGTGACAAGGAAAAAGCACTTGATGAAATCACATATTTCTATCAAATCCTTAATATTGATACTGATGTTCGAAAATTGAATATTGAAGAACTGCTTCGATTATTGGAAAGTGAGAAGAAACTTACCAATGAACATATTGAAATGGTAGCTTTTGTACTAAAAGAACAGGGAGAACTTGAAGAAGATGCTGCGCTTAAACTTGATTTTTTCAGGAAGTCGTATTTTCTTCTTGAAAAGGTGGAGCGTGAAAGTGTTACTTTTTCGATGGACCGGCGGATGAAATTAGCGGAATTGAGGGAATATCTGAATTAATTAGTGAATAAGATCAGGGTGATTGAACAAGAAACTGAAAGAATAATTTATAGAAAGAATAGCGCTACTCCCCCAACGGTAATTATTGCTCCCAAAACTTCTTTCCAGTTTACCTTCTCTCCAAAAAAGATTATAGCCGGAGGAATAATTAGCACTGGAGAAATTGCCATTAAAGTAGCGGCAATTCCAGCTTTGGTATTTTGAACAGCAAGCAATGAAAAAGAGACACCGAGAAAAGGACCGAAAAATGCGCCAAGTGTAATTCGTTTCATTGCAGACCTATTTCGTAAAGCAGCCCAAACACGTGGCCAGCGTCTCATAAAAAAGAATAAAACAGTAAAACCAACAACACCAGTAAGTACCCTGATTTGTGTAGCTGAAAACGCGTCATAACTTCCCATTCCCTTTTTACTTATAACCAATCCTGTTGCCTGACCTAAAGCTCCGCCAAGTGCCAGCAAAATTCCCTGAACAGAATAGCTGGATTTCAGTTTTTTTATCATCTGTCCGTTTTGCTCCACCTTTTCACGTTTTAAAATCACAATTACAATTCCCGAGAGTGTAATTGTCATTCCAACCAAATTCATTGCTGACATTACCTCTCCAAGAATAAACCAGCTTATTAATGCTGTAAAAGGAGGTGCTAGCGCCATCATCAACATTGAAATACGGGCACCAACAATAACAAATGCCTGAAAAAGAAACAAATCGCCAATAACAAAACCTACCATTCCAGACAATGCCAGCCACTTCCACTGAAAAGAAGTTGCATCAGTAGGAAAGAAAAAACCACGAACAATCCAGCTATAAATTCCAATAAAAAAGAAAGCCATCACCAGCCGGATTAAATTAACCGCCAGCGAACCTACCTTTTTCCCGGCTGATTCGAAAGCCAGACTAGTGACTGTCCAGAAAATGGCTGTTAAAACACCCGCTATTTCGCCAAAATGGTTCTGCATAATTTGAGCTCAAATGTAGCAATTTGACGCAACAAAAAAAGCCTCTATTAGAGGCTTTTCATCAAGCTATAATTCGATTTAATCAAGCATTTTAGCAACTGTTTCGCGCAATTCTTCTTCCCTTTTATTTTTGGCGATAATTTTACCTGTTTTATCAACCAGCAAGTTGGTTGGGATCGAATTAACAGCGTACATCTGAGCCACCGTATTTCCCCAGTAAGCAAGGTCAGAAACCTGTGTCCAGTGCAATTTGTCGGCATCAATAGCTTTTAACCATGAATCTTTATCCCTGTCAAGTGAAACGCCGAAAACTCCAAAACCTTTATTTTTGTAATCATTATATACTGCCACGACATTTGGATTTTCAGCACGGCACGGTTGGCACCATGAAGCCCAAAAATCAAGCAATGTAACTTCGTTTTTAGAATAAATATCTGAAAATTTTACCGGATTCCCTTCCGCATCATTCTGTGTAAAATCGGGTGCGATTTGACCAACAGCAACTTTTTTCAACGTTTCAATCTGATCCTTCAATTCAACAACTGATGGCACTTCCTGTACTTTTGGATCCAATCCGTTAACCATTGCTTCAAGTTCATCCGCCTCTTTTCCAAATTGAATATTCTCAATGATATAAGGTGCAACATATGATGCCGGGTTTTCCTTTACAAAATCTTCCTGCATAACATCAATACTATCATACAAATCATTCACCTTTTTCAATAGTTCCTGTCCTTTTGCAGTATCACCCGCCGCAATGGAGTTACGTGCATCCATATAAACCTCATTGTATTCTTTTATAACACTACTAATTTGGTCACTTAGTTTCTTATATTCATCATTAGTAGCTGATCCTGTAACTTTTATCACATCAAGAGAATCGGCTTTCCCCATAACGTTCATTTTTGTGTTTTCAACAAAAATCATCGCTCTTTCACGCTGCCCCATAACTGACAAATATAATTCACGCGGATATTCAACTGCGCCCTTCAGTAATGCGACGCCATCCACAATATCGGCAGTATCAACAGGTGCTAAACTACCGCCATCATTCTTTTCCAGTATAACTTTCCCATTGGCCCCGTCCAACTGAACTTTAATACTAAATCCGGGCTGTTTTTCAGAACATGCAAAAAGCACAACGGCTAAAGCAATAAACAAAAACTTTTTCATATCTGATAAAAATTTAATTTTCAAATTTCAGGCGAAGATAATTATTACTGTTTATAATCAACCAATTTAATGAATAAACATCTACAAAATTTGCCTAAAATAAAATTCCGGTTTTTACATCTTTATATCCATTATCATCCTTTAGTTGAATGAGTTGTATTTATAGTTATTGTGAATCGAATCCTTATCATTAATGATTTTTCAACCCACAATATAATAATCATAAGCTCGCCGAAAACCTTTCAAATCTCAGCAAAATCATCTAAACTTTATAAAAATAAATTGCAAAAAAAGCCACCTTCCATAAAAGAAGATGGCTTTTATCGTTTCAACCAAAAACTAACTATTTTTTGATATCCGCAAAGATAGCACCTTTTTCATGAACTCCACTTACAGCTCTTCCTGACGGATCTGCATTATTTTGGAAAGAAGCATCCCAAAGAAGGGCTGTTTCTGTGCTACATGCAATTGATGGTACTGAAGGCACACATGCTGCTGCTGCATCAGATGGAAAATGCTCACTAAAAATAGAACGATACATATATTCTTCCTTGTTCATTGGTGTATTTATCGGGAAGCGGTATTTCGCATTTTTCATCATTTCATCGGAAACCTGTTCACTCGCAATTTTTTTAAGTGTATCAATCCAACCATAGCCCACACCATCTGAAAATTGCTCTTTTTGCCGCCAGGCAACACTTTCCGGTAAAATATCTTCAAAAGCTTTTCGTACCGGCCACTTTTCCATCCGGCCATTTTTTGCCATTTTCTCCTCCGGGTTAAATCGCATAGCCACATCAATAAATTCTTTGTCGAGGAAAGGAACACGACCTTCTACTCCCCATGCTGCAAGCGATTTGTTGGCACGTAAACAATCGTACATGTTCAAACGGTTAACTTTACGAACGCTTTCATTATGGAATTCTTCAGCATTTGGCGCTTTATGAAAATATAAATACCCGCCAAAAATTTCATCTGCTCCTTCACCAGTAAGTACCATTTTAATACCCATTGATTTGATTACGCGGGCAAGCATATACATCGGTGTTGACGCACGTACCGTAGTAACGTCATATGTTTCAATATGATATATCACATCACGAATCGCATCCAATCCTTCCTGAATGGTATAATGTATTTCATGATGAACAGTGTCAATATGATCAGCAACTTTGCGTGCAGCTGCAAGGTCGGGTGAACCTTCCAACCCAATTACAAATGAGTGCAGTTGCGGCCACCATGCCATTTTTTCATCTCCATCTTCTACCCTGGTACCTGAATATCTTTTTGCCAAAGCTGAGGTTATTGAAGAATCCAAACCACCTGACAGAAGCACACCGTAAGGAACATCAGACATCAACTGACGATGAACAGCTTTTTCCAACGATTTTGCCAATTCATCAATATCTGCAGGATTATCTTTGACATTTTCATATTCAGTCCATTCCCTGTTGTACCAACGTTTCATTTCACCGTCTTTGCTATAGTAGTAATGCGCAGGTGGAAATTCCTGAATCTTATTACAGAATCCTTCCAGAGCTTTCAGTTCAGAAGCCACGTAATAGTTTCCCCATTTGTCCCAACCCTGGTAAAGCGGAATAATTCCAATATGATCGCGAGCTATCAAAAATGCATCTTCTTCCTCATCATAAAGGGCAAACGCAAAAATGCCATTCATTTCATCGAGGAATTTTTCTTTTTTATCACGATACAGCGCTAAAATTACCTCGCAATCAGAACCAGTTAGAAATTCGTATTTCCCCTCGTATTGTTTCCTGATATCCCTGTGATTGTATATTTCACCATTAACACCAAGTATAAGTTTTTTGTCTTTACTGTACAATGGCTGGCCCCCCGATTCCGGGTCAACAATTGAAAGCCTTTCATGAGCAATAATTGCCTTATCCCCGCAATAAATGCCAGACCAATCCGGACCACGATGCCGAAGTCTTTTTGACATCTCTAATACATTTGCTCTTAAATCCTGCGTATTTGTCTTTAAATCAAACGCCCCAACTATTCCACACATATTTTAAATAATTAATTTCTGTTCATTTTAATTTCAGCCAAAAATAATCAATATGATTACACTTCCAAATATTTATTGACAATTTTCCACATTAATTAAATTACATATTACAAAAATTACACAAAGTTGTCACTTTTTTGACTTTTAAACATTTTATCATTTATCAACACCCCTTTATTTTTCATACCCCAAAAATAAATTTATACTTAAAATTTACTCAAGGACCCTTTTATTTTCTACCCTAATTTTTAAAAACCCACTAAATTTTGATTACCCCCCTGTAAAGAGTATTAATGTGGACATTAAAAAAAATTACCGAAAAATTTTACTCGGGATTACTTCTTTTCAGCAAAATACATTAAAATCACACAAAAATTTTATTAAAGATTTATTTTGAAGCATAAGGCCAAAAAATACCCTGTATTTATTCCAAAGCTTTAAAACGATGAGATTATGTTTTATAATAGATGCTTTAAATCACAAATTGAGTAAATTAAGAACAAAAAAGTCGAATCAGCATTTGTTTAAAATAGGATCATTTTCAAAGCTTTAAATTTAAGAAATGGATACCAGTATTTTTACCGATTTGAGCGAAATTCCGCGAACTCGCGACTTAAAGATTCCCCTTGCAGAGACATTTTCACTTTGGATTAAAATTAGAAATTTTGTTTTTGAAAACTATCCTGCCGCCATTGAAGAATGGCATGTTTCTGTTAAAAAATACGGATGGGGATTTCGAATAAAAGATAAGAAAAGAGCCATTATTTACTTGTCGCCCAGAAATGGTTTTTTCAGAACTACGATGGTTTTTGGACAAAAAGCTACAGATAAGATCCTTTCTTCTGACATTTCGGAGCATATAAAAACCGAATTACTGGGTTCAAAAGTTTATATGGAAGGACGAGTAATACGTTTGGAAATTCATGATAACTCAATGACTGATGACATCAAAAAACTTATTTTAATTAAACTGGCAAATTAAATGCCTGGTTAACCTTATGAGCTAATAAAGCAAACCTGTTTTTTCGTTCAAAATCAACGTAATTCTTTTCGGTTTCCTTGTTATTTAAGTCCACCAATTTATTATCAGAATAATATCCATTGCTAATCAGTTTTGTTGAAATAAAAAATCAGGAAAGATAACGTTTGAAATAAATTTTATGGGAGGAACCTGTGCAGTCTTCCACCTTATCTTTACATAAGATCATAAAAAGTACAATGAAATTTCTCCTAAAAATTATGTTTGTCAGCTTTTTAGCTTTATTGCTCAACAGACCGGCTAGTGGTATGGTTGATTCAACAGAAGATTCAGTGGGACGCAACTCTTCTGAAACAGAGAAGCTAACTGCGACTAATGATACATTTCTTTTTGTGATCGGATGTGGCACAATTAGTTTCGATGGCAATGTAATGGTAAACGATATAATTCCTGAAGGCATAACTGCAAGAGTGAAATATGTTACCTGTTCCAATAATAGTTTTGTATCTTTTAAAATCAACGGGAACTTTGTTTATTGTGCCGATATCGGTAGTAATGAAATGGTAAGTTTTACCTACAACATCTGTGATGCAAATGACGAAAGTAATTTTTCTGATGCAACTGTTTTCATTAATGTTAAAAGCGATTTTGACTGCGATGGCATTTTTGATGAACAGGATATGGACGATGACAATGATGGTATTCCGGATACGGTAGAAGGAAATGGCAATGTTGATACTGACTATGATGGTGTGCCGGATGTTTATGATATTGATGATGACAACGACGGCATTCCGGATATAAGAGAATGGCAACAGGAAAAAGATTATGTATTGCCGTCTGGTATCGATTCAAATTTCAATGGGTGGGATGATATTTATGAAAAAAGAGTGAATAATAAAAAATTCATTGCCGTTGACACAGATCAGGACGGTATACCAGACTTTCGTGATAATGATTCAGATAATGATGAAATTAGTGATTTCATTGAAGCAACTGATTGCGATTTTGACAAGATGGCTGATGTAAATTTTATTAATTCAGATCTAGATTATGACGGACTTGACGATGCATTTGATACAGTAAGATACTGGCGCCAGGAGTGTAACAGTACAGGGTCGAATGTTCCGCTTCCTGATCATAATAACAATGGAATAGCAGATTTTCGCGAAAAATATACAACAAATTCGGATGATAGAAATATAGAATACGACGCATCAGTGATTACTTTTCAAAATCCTAATAATGGTCTGTTTTCTATTCAAATACCTGACTACTCAGTCGGTATGGAAGCCTACATTAAAATCTTCGAAATGAATGGAAATTTAATGATTGACAAAAGAATCGCCGGTTCAGTGGTTAACTTGGATTTAACGTCCTTTCAGCCGGGAATTTATATTGTAAACTTAGTTTCACCCGATATATTTTTCTCAAAGAAATTAATTCTCAATAAATAATAATTGGTACTACTCTCAAAACCCATTTAACTCTTAATATTAAGTGCATTATTGCTTTTCATACTGGAGTCGTGACTTTTTTATAGCCTCCATCTATTTTACTGTCTAGTCAACAAGACCATGAATATGTACCAATAAAGAATTGCCTCTTTCGGTTATTTTATATTTAACGCGCGGTGGAATTTCCGGGAAAATCGTTCGTGTTACCAAGCCATCCGCTTCCAGCGTTCGTAAAATTAGAAGCAAGCATTTTTCGTTACATCGAACCAGCACGCTTTTGCAGATTCCAATTGCCCCCTGCAGGAGGTTTGGAGGTCAAGAATACGGCAACATATTATTTTTATTATTTAATTATCGGCTTGTACTAACAGATTATGTAAATTTAAAATTGATAAACTTAAATGATATGGCAAGCGATAAAAACTTTGTTGAATTCGTAGTTGACCAAATTGAAAATGCCGGGGTAATTACCTATCGGGCAATGTTTGGTGAATATGGAATTTACGCTGATGGTAAACTATTTGGACTAATTTGTGACAACAAATTATTTATAAAACCGACAAATGCAGGCAGAGCTTTTATTAAAGAAGTTGTGGAAGCTCCTCCCTACCCAGGAGCAAAATCAAGTTTTCTAATTGAGGAGAAGCTGGATAACCGGAAATGGTTAAGTGAATTAGTAAGGATTACTATTAAGGAACTTCCTGAACCAAAGGCTAAAAAGAAGAAGAAAAGATAGTTTATCTAAACTCTGATCAACTAACTTTTTTAGCATTTTATACTTTTTCTGTTAATTTAATAATACAAACATTTAACTTTAACTGATGTACACAAAAACATTTTATTAAAACAAAATTAGATATCTCCCGTAAAAATAGGTAATTTTATTACACTGATATCTTTAAATTTTTGATCAAAAGCAGTTAAACAGGAAACCAGGTTCATAAACATATAAAATTTGGAAATTATGAAAGGGTTAATTTTTACTGTCGTATTACTGACTTTGTTTTTTTCAGTTAATGCCCAGGAGAGTGCGAAAAAAACTCGTAAACTGAGTAAAGAAGAAAAACAAGCTGAACAAATTAAAAAGGTTAGTAATTTAATTGAAAATAAAACATTTGTATTCAGAGCGCATAAAGCAGTTCCATTATGCGGCGACCCTGTAAGTTTAGAATATTTATATTCATTAAAGATCGTTAACGGTATTGTAAACTCTTACCTGCCATTTTATGGGATTGATCCAGAATACAAAATTGAAAACTCTCCATTAATTTTCACAAATTCATACAACGGATATACTGTAAATATTGAAAACAATAAATACGAGATTAATTTTAATGTCCCAGTGGAAAACGATATCATCAAACTACATTTACGTATTTCTGAACTAGGATATGCCTATTTAAAGGTATCCAGCACATTACGACAAAATATATCATTTCTTGGTATTATAGATGATGTTGAGCCATCTGTATTTAGTTCGAAATAACTCAAAAAATCTTATTTCGACTGATAATCGCATAGAAACTACTTGTGTTCAAATATTACGATCCTGATCATATTTATAAAACATAAAAAAGCCACCCCGAAATCAAAGTGGCTTAACTATATCAAATATTGAAATTCTACAATTCAAACTTGTAAGTTCCCAAATCACTTAATTCAGAAACACGGATAAACTCAGCGTTTGCTTTTACCTGTGCTTTTGCAAAAGTAATGTAATTTTTTGCCGATTTCAGGAACGATTCTTCCCGATTCGAGTCGAGCAATAACAGGTAACTCATAATAATATGACCTGCCATTTCAACCAAACGGCGGGCATGGAAATCGATAAATTCATTATCGTCAGGTGCAGTTACTTTTTTCACTGCCTGCTCATAGTCATCGGTTAAAATAATAAGTGAACGTTTCAGGTATTCCAATTGAGGAGAAATCTTTTCAGCCTCGTAAACCCTGATCTGGTTCAGGTAAGCGCCGGTTGTAACTCCACGAATAGCAGCAACTACCTGCAATTGAGTTGTTCCTTCATAAATGGAGGTGATACGTGCATCGCGGTAAATACGTTCCACCGGGTAATCTTTCATAAAACCGGAACCACCGTGAATCTGAACAGCATCGTAAGCCAGCTCATTACTGTATTCACTTGCCATTCCTTTTACAAGTGGCGTATAAACATCTGCCAAACGTTGGTATTTTTTCATTTCCTCGCGTTCGTCTTTTTCCAACTGACGTTCTTCCGAAATATGCATATATGTTTTATACATATCAACAAAGCGTGCTGTTTCATAAAGCAATGTTCTGGAAGCATCCAGTTTTGCTTTCATTAACGACAGCATTTCATAAACTGCCGGAAAACGAATTATAGCTTTTCCAAACTGCATTCTTTCTTTCGCATATTCCAGTGCTTCCCGGTATGCCGCTTCGCTAATGCCTACTGATTGTGCAGCAATTCCCAAACGTGCACCATTCATTAACGCCATTACATATTTTATTAGTCCCATTTTACGGGAACCAACCAGTTCAGCCGGAGCATCTTTAAAAACCAGTTCACAGGTTGGGGAACCAATGATACCCATTTTATGTTCGATACGACGAACAGTTACTCCTCCTTTCAGTTTATCATAAATAAACATGGAAAGACCCCGGCCATCTTTTGTTCCGGGTTCAGAACGGGCGAGTACTAGCGAAATCTCGCCATCGCCATTGGTGATAAAACGTTTTACACCATTTAAGAACCATGTTTTTTTCTCTTCGTCCCAGGTAGCTTTTAACTGAACTGCCTGCAAATCGGAACCTGCATCCGGCTCGGTTAAGTCCATGGCCATTGTATCGCCATTGCAAACTCGAGGAAGATATTTTTCTTTTTGTTCTTCAGAAGCAAATTCGTTAATGGTTTCAGCACAATCCTGCAAACCCCAAATGTTTACAAAACCTGCATCGGCACGTGAAACAATATCAGCAGCCATAATGTATGGAACAATTGCGAAATTCAACCCGCCATATTTATATGGCAGCGACATTCCCATTAATCCTGCCTGGTTAAGTGCCTTAATATTTCTTGATGTACCACTGGCGTAAATCACATGACCGTCAACAACCTGCGGACCTTCTGCATCAATTCCTTCTGCGTTTGGGCCAACAATATCACCACAAATTTCACCAACAATTTCAAGCACACGGTCGTAACTGTCGATTGCATCTTCGTAATCAAGTGGCGCAAACTGAAATTCGTCTTTAAAAGAAAAATTACGTTCTTTCAAACGAACGATTTTCTCCATTAAAGGATGATTCAAATGAAATCTTAACTCGCTATTATCTGTATAAAAATTTGCCATTTTCGTTCTTGTTAATCGTCAACTACTTCGTGTTCTTTTTGTAATACTTAATCATTTTCGGAATGATTTCAGCAACATCTCCGGTAATTACATAATCGGCTATGGAATTGATCGGAGCTTCAGGATCAGTATTAATAGCAATAATCTGGGCTGATTGTTCCATACCTGCACGGTGCTGGATTTGCCCCGAAATACCACATGCAATATATAATTTTGGACGAACTGTAATTCCGGTCTGCCCTATCTGACGTTCATGATCGGTATAACCGGCATCAACCGCAGCTCGCGAAGCGCCAACTTCGCCGCCTAAAACTTCGGCAAGTTCATACAACAATTTAAAATTTTCTTTTGAACCCACACCATAACCACCGGATACAATAATTGGAGCCCCTTTTATGTTCAGTTTACTTTTTTCGATGTGCCGATCAATGATTTCAACAACAAAATCGGTGTCATCCACATATTTCGAAACGTCGAGTTTTACAATTTCTCCTTTATATTTTTTATCAAGAATGTTCTTTTTCATTACACCTTCACGAACTGTTGCCATTTGCGGACGACAATCGGGATTGATGATGGTAGCAATAATGTTTCCTCCAAAAGCAGGACGAATCTGGTATAACAGATTCTCATAATTTTTATCTGCTTTTTTATCCAAATGATCACCAATTACCAAACTTGTGCAGTCGGCAGTTAAACCACTGTGCAAAGCTGACGAAACGCGCGGACCAAGATCGCGGCCAATTGAAGAAGCTCCCATCAGGGCAATTTGCGGCTTTTCCTCCTGAAATAATTTTACAACAACCGAAGTATGTGGCAACGTTTGATAAGGATATAACCTTTTATCATCGGCAAGATAAAGCTTATCAACACCGTATGGAATTATCTGCTCGGCAATGTCCATCAAGTTCGTGACCAATGGCAATTGCCTCCAGTTTGCATTTCAGTTCATTTGCCAGCGTTCTACCCTTGGTCAGCAACTCCTGACTAACTTCGGCTACCTGGCCCTCTTCTATTTCGCAATAAACAAATATGTTATTCATGTTTTTACAATTTTCAAGGGTAATTTAACCGATGGTATGACTATTAATTAATTCAATCATCATGCTTTCAATTTCAGTATCCAAAGCCGAAATAACTTTTGAATCTTTTGCCTGAAGCACCACATTCTCAATGGTTTTCACTTTAGTCGGCGAACCTGTTAAACCAAGTTGTTCAGGATCCGTTTCAATGTCGTTAACTGTCCATTCGGGAATATTCAAAAGCGGACGATCATTATATAATGTAGTATAATCTTCATTTTCTTTCTGAAGTTCGGTTACCGTTTTTGCATGTTTGAACTGCATCAGTAATTTAGCATTCCTGGCGCGGCAATCAGGTGCTGTACCATTCACCGTCATTACAAGGGGCAAAGTACATTTTACCGTTTCAACACCGCGATCGAGCCGGCGTTTTAATACAATCGTATTGTCTTTTAAGTTCTTTTATTTCTTCAACGTAAGTAACCTGAAGCATATTTAAGCTTTTCTGCTACCTGTGGCCCAACCTGTGCAGTATCACCGTCAATGGCCTGACGGCCGGCAATGATA
Source organism: uncultured Prolixibacteraceae bacterium (assembly GCA_963849985.1). Classification (GTDB taxonomy): domain Bacteria; phylum Bacteroidota; class Bacteroidia; order Bacteroidales; family Prolixibacteraceae; genus Draconibacterium. Next base: position 59,279 of record CAWKJY010000028.1, read on the forward strand.
AGATCAATTTTCCCCATTTTTTTCAATGCCTGTCCAAGTGCATACGAAGTTGCCAGCGTATCGGACCCTGCAAATGCTCTGTCGGTAAGTAAAATACCACCATCGGCTCCCCTGAATAATCCTTCGCGGATAACATCGGCAGCCCGCCCCGGCCCCATGGTAAGAATCTTCACTGTTGTTCCCGGATAATTGATCCTTAATCCGTAAAGCCTGCTCCAATGCATTTAAATCTTCCGGGTTAAAAATGGCCGGAAGAACCGCCCTGTTAACCGTCCCGTCAGCTTTCATTGCATCTTTACCAACATTCCTGGTATCAGGAACTTGCTTGGCCAAAACAATAATTTTGTAAGCTTTCATCTATTTCTGATTTAATTTATTTTTTCAAGTTCTTGGTCTGGAGAAAAACTCAAATTCCCATCATTTCTGAAAAGAAAAGAGGCAAATATAAATATTCAACCCAAAGAAATCAAGACAGATACAGTCAAACGAAGTTAAAAATGAAGACAAAAACCTATTGATGTTAATTCTTTCCCTTTAGTATAGGAAAATAGGTCATTAAACCCTTTCAAACACAGGTATTAAAACAATCAAACAAATTTTTCTAAATATTCCTAAAAATTACAATGAACCGTAATTTATATTTGTTTTAATTAATTTTTTGCAAGAAAATCAGATAGATTTACAGATATACCTACTATTTTTTTCCATACACAAATCCTTTGATTAACTGCATTTGGGCATAAAAAAAGGAACCAAAAATTTGATTCCCCTTTCTTATTTTTTAAGCCTGAGCTGTAGGCCCACCAAAATTCATCGGCGGCATCATGGGATCAGAACCTGGTTTTACGTTTTTAATTGGTCCATGCACAGATTCGTACTTTTTAATATTATCCTGCAGTGCCATTAGTAAACGCTTAGCATGTTCCGGAGTAAGAATAACCCTTGATTTCACATTTGCTTTTGGAATTCCGGGCATAATTCTTACAAAATCTACCACAAATTCTGAGCTTGAATGTGTGATAACTGCCAGATTGGAATAAATTCCCTGAGCAACTTCTTCACTAAGCTCAATATTCAATTGCTGCGGCTTTTGATTTTTATCATCCATGACATCTCTTTTTTGAATTGATTAACTTTTTATTTCAATCAGTTGTTCATATTCTGATTTTGAACCTACAACAAGGTTTTTGTATTCTTTCAAACCGGTACCAGCCGGGATCAGGTGACCACAAATCACGTTTTCCTTTAATCCGTCGAGGTAATCAGTTTTACCATTAATTGCCGCTTCGTTTAGTACTTTAGTAGTTTCCTGGAACGATGCTGCCGACAACCAGCTACGGGTTTGCAGAGCTGCCCTGGTAATTCCCTGTAATACCTGACTTGATGTTGCGGGAATTGCATCCCTCGCTTCAACCAGTTTTTTGTCTCTTCTTCTCAATTGAGAATTTTCATCGCGAAGCTTACGTGCCGAAATAATCTGTCCAGCTTTCATTCCTTCACCATCTCCTGGCTCAATAACAACTTTTTTGTTATAAATCCAGTCGTTTTCTGAGAAGAATTCATTTTTATCCACCACTTGCTTTTCAAGGAATCGTGTATCTCCCGGGTCTTCAATTTCAACCTTGCGCATCATCTGGCGGATGATTACTTCGTAATGCTTATCATTGATTTTCACACCCTGCATACGATAAACGTCCTGAACTTCATTCAGAATATACTCCTGAACCGCTGTTGGACCCTTAATCGCCAGAATGTCAGATGGAGTAGTTGCACCGTCAGAAAGCGGAGTTCCTGCACGGATATAATCGTTTTCCTGTACCAAAATTTGTTTTGAAAGTGGCACCATATACTTTTTGACGTCTCCTGTTTTTGTTGTTACGATAATCTCTCGGTTACCACGTTTGATTTTACCAAGTGAAACTTCACCATCAATTTCAGAAACAACTGCCGGGTTGGAAGGATTACGTGCTTCAAATAATTCAGTAACACGTGGCAGACCACCAGTGATATCACCTGCTTTACCTGCTGCACGTGGAATTTTTACAAGCACCATACCTGCTTTAACCTTCTGTTTGTTATCTACCGAAATATGACCACCAACTGGCAAGTTATATGAGCGAATTGCATTTCCATCACCATCAATTACTTTCAACGTTGGATTTTTAGTCTTGTCGCGGGTTTCAATGATTACACGTTCTTTGTAACCGGTTTGTTCATCCGATTCTTCACGAAAGGTAATTCCATCGATCAGGTTTTCAAACTCAACCGTACCATCGAATTCAGTGATAATTACCCCGTTAAATGGATCCCATTCGCAAATCAAATTCCCTTTTCTTATTTCATCTCCATTTTTCACATGTAATTTAGATCCATATGGAATTGGGTGAGTTGAAAGAGGGATATTGGTATTTTTATCGATGATTTTTAATTCGGCTAACCGACTAACGACTACCTCAACATCAGAACCATCTTCGTTTTCAAATTTAACTGCGCGGAGTTCTTCGATTTCAACATATCCATCATATTTTGATTCAACTGTTGATTGTGCTGAAATGTTACCAGCAATACCTCCCACGTGGAAAGTACGCAGCGTAAGCTGTGTTCCAGGTTCACCAATCGACTGCGCAGCAATTACTCCAACAGACTCACCTTTCTGGACTTTTAATCCTGTAGCAAGGTTAATTCCGTAACATTTTGCACAAACACCTACTTTTGATTCACAAGTTAACACCGAACGAATTTCAACGGATTCAATGGGTGAATTTTCAATTGATTGTGCAATATCTTCCGTAATTTCATCTCCTGAAGCAACAATTAGTTTACCATTTAAGGGGTGATAAATATCGTGTACAGAAGTACGGCCAAGAATTCGATCATAAAGTGAAGCAACTACTTCCTCGTTATTTTTTACCGGTGTTGCAATCAAACCACGCAACGTTCCGCAGTCATCTTCAGAAATAATTACATCCTGTGCAACGTCAACCAAACGACGGGTCAAATAACCAGCATCTGCTGTTTTCAAAGCTGTATCGGCCAAACCTTTACGTGCACCGTGGGTAGAAATAAAGTACTCAAGAACTGACAATCCTTCTTTGAAGTTGGCCAAAATCGGGTTTTCAATAATCTGAGAACCTGTTGAACCAGACTTCTGCGGTTTTGCCATCAATCCCCTCATTCCGCACAACTGTCTAATCTGTTCTTTCGAACCACGAGCACCAGAATCGAGCATCATATAAATTGAATTAAACCCTTGTTTATCGGAACTCAACGTTTGCATTACCGAGTGAGTCAATCTTGAGTTGGCATGTGTCCAAATGTCAATAACCTGGTTGTATCGTTCATTATTAGTAATGAAACCCATGTTATAGTTGCTGATTATTTCTTCAACTTCAGCATAACCATCGGTAACAATTTTTTCCTTGTTTTCAGGAACAATAACATCATCAAGGTTGAATGAAAGACCACCACGATATGCCATATTATAACCAAGATCTTTAATATCGTCAAGGAAAGCAACAGTAGTAGCATTTCCACTTCGTTTAAATACGTCGGATATAATGGTCCTCAATGATTTTTTTGTTAGTAACTGGTTAATGAAACCTGCTTGTCTTGGTACTTTTTCATTAAATAAAACCCTTCCAACCGTTGTTTCAATAACATGTTTAAAGTATTCGCCATTTTCATCGACATCTTCTACTTTTACCTTAATAATAGCATGCAGATCAATGACTTTTTCAGAATAGGCAATAATAACTTCTTCCGATGAATAGAAAATCATTCCTTCGCCACGCGCATCCTTTCTTGCCTTGGTCATATAATATAATCCAAGAACCATATCCTGAGAAGGCACCTGAATTGGAGCACCATTAGCAGGATTTAACAAGTTATGAGAAGCTAACATCAATAATTGTGCTTCCAGAATTGCAGCATTTCCCAACGGAAGGTGAACAGCCATCTGGTCGCCATCGAAGTCGGCATTAAACCCGGTACAAACTAACGGATGCAACTGAATTGCCTTCCCTTCAATCAAAACCGGCTGGAAAGCCTGTATTGACAAACGGTGCAATGTGGGCGCACGGTTTAACATTACCGGATGTCCTTTCAGAACATTTTCTAAAATTTCCCAAACAACCGGATCTTTCCGGTCAACTATTTTTTTGGCTGATTTTACTGTTTTTACAATACCTCTTTCAATTAACTTACGAATTACAAAAGGTTTGTAGAGTTCAGCTGCCATATCTTTTGGAATACCACATTCATGGATCTTCAGTTTCGGACCAACCACAATCACCGAACGAGCTGAATAGTCAACCCGTTTACCAAGCAAATTCTGACGGAAACGACCTTGTTTTCCTTTCAAACTATCAGAAAGTGATTTTAATGCACGGTTATTTTCAGTTTTAACTGCATTCGATTTTCTTGAGTTGTCGAATAATGAATCCACAGCTTCCTGTAGCATTCGTTTTTCATTTCGAAGAATTACCTCAGGCGCTTTAATTTCAATCAACCTTTTTAAACGGTTGTTACGAATAATCACCCTGCGGTAAAGATCATTCAGATCGGATGTAGCAAAACGTCCACCATCAAGCGGTACTAACGGACGTAAATCAGGAGGAATTACAGGGACAACACGAACGATCATCCATTCCGGACGATTGATGTTTTTACTTGCCCTGAAAGCTTCAACTACCTGCAAACGCTTCAATGCTTCGTTTTTTCGTTGCTGTGATGTTTCAGTATTTGCTTTGTGCCTCAAATCAAACGAAAGATCATCGAGATTGATACGGCTCAAAATTTCGAATAAAGCCTCGGCACCCATTTTTGCGATGAACTTGTTTGGATCATCATCATCAAGCAAATGGTTGTCTTTTGGCAAGGTATCAACAATATCCAGGTATTCTTCCTCTGTTAGAAAATCGAGCTCTTTTACACCATCAACTGCCTTTACTCCTGGATTAATTACAACATAACGTTCGTAATAAATAATACTATCCAGTTTTTTAGTAGGCAGGCCAAGCAAATAACCTATTTTGTTTGGCAATGATTTGAAATACCAGATATGCGCAACAGGAACCACCAATGAAATGTGTCCCATGCGTTCACGACGTACTTTCTTCTCAGTAACTTCAACACCACAGCGGTCACAAACGATTCCTTTATAACGGATGCGCTTGTATTTACCGCAATGACATTCATAATCTTTTACTGGTCCAAAAATACGCTCACAAAACAACCCATCACGTTCCGGTTTGTAAGTTCTGTAGTTGATCGTTTCAGGCTTTAACACTTCCCCAAATGATCTTTCCAGAATTTCTTCCGGTGATGCAAGTCCGATTGATACTTTTGAAAAACTTACTTTTGCTTTATTATCTTTTCTAAATGCCATAATACTAATTAATAATCATTAAAACAGAACCAATTTAAAAGACTAAGCACTACTCCATTCTTACACTGAGTCCCAGTCCTCTGAGTTCATGCAACAACACATTTAACGATTCAGGAATACCTGGCTGCGGCATCGGTTCACCTTTTACGATTGACTCATAAGCTTTTGCCCTTCCCATTACATCGTCAGACTTCACTGTAAGTATTTCCTGTAGTATATGCGAAGCTCCAAAAGCTTCCAGAGCCCAAACTTCCATTTCACCAAACCGCTGACCACCAAATTGAGCTTTACCACCCAATGGCTGTTGCGTAATAAGTGAATATGGACCAATTGAACGTGCATGCATTTTGTCTTCTACCATGTGTCCCAGTTTCATCATGTAAATAATCCCAACAGTTGCCGGCTGATCAAAAGGTTCACCGGTTTCCCCGTCAATAAGCCTGGTTTCTCCAAATCGTGGAATTCCAGCTTTATCGGTATATTCACAAATCTGATCAAGACTTGCACCATCGAAAATTGGTGTTGCAAAATTGATCCCAAGTTCTTTTCCTGCCCAACCCAGAACCGTTTCATAAATCTGTCCAAGGTTCATCCTTGAAGGCACACCCAAAGGATTCAATACAATATCTACCGGGGTACCGTCGGAGAGGAATGGCATATCTTCAGCACGAACAACACGTGAAACAATACCTTTATTTCCGTGACGTCCTGCCATTTTATCACCAATCTGAAGTTTTCGTTTTTTTGCAATATAAATTTTGGCTAACTGAATAATTCCTGCCGGAAGTTCGTCACCAATGGTTACATTATATCTTTCACGACGTGAAACGGCTTCAGCTTCTTTGTACTTATGAATGTAGTTATTGATTACATTGAAGACCATGTCGTTCTTCTGCTTATCAGTAGTCCATTTTGAAGGATTAATGTTAAGGTAATCAATTTCCTGTAATTGCTTCAGTGTGAATTTAACTCCTTTTGCAATTATTTCTGTTCCATAATAATCTTTAACCCCCTGTGACGTTTTCCCAGTTACCAGGGTGAAAAGTTTATCTTCAAGTTTTGCACGAATGGTCTCAACTTCACGCTCAAATCTCTCATCAATCTGATCGAGAAGCGTTTTTGTTGCCTTACCTTTTTTATCTTTTGTAACCCTTGAGAACAGCTTTTTGTCGATAACAATTCCTGATAATGAAGGAGATGCTTTTAATGACGCATCTTTTACATCACCGGCTTTGTCACCAAATATAGCACGAAGCAACTTTTCTTCAGGCGAAGGATCAGATTCTCCTTTTGGAGTGATTTTTCCAATCAATATATCACCTGGTTTTACATCTGCACCAATCCGGATAAGGCCGTTTTCATCTAAATTACGCGTTGCTTCTTCACTGACATTCGGGATATCGGAAGTAAATTCTTCAACACCGCGTTTTGTATCACGAACTTCAAGACTATATTCATCTACGTGAACTGATGTAAATACATCTTCACGAACAATGCGCTCTGAAATTACAATAGCATCCTCATAATTATACCCCTGCCATGGCATGAATGCCACCATCAGGTTTCTACCTAAGGCAAGTTCACCTTTATCGGTGGCATAACCTTCGGTAAGAATTTGTCCTTTTTTGATCCTTTCGCCTTTTCTCACAATCGGTTTAAGATCAATTGTTGTTCCCTGGTTTGTTTTTGAATATTTTGGCAAATCGTAAGTTACCACTTCAGGATCGAAACTAACAAAACGATCATCTTCTGAAATATCGTAACGAACAATGATTTGAGTAGCATCAACAAATTCAATTACACCATCGAATTCACCTTTAATAAGAATTTGCGAGTCAGCAGCGGCTCTTCCTTCCAAACCGGTGCCAACTACTGGCGCCTCCGGTCTTAATAAAGGAACTGCCTGTCGCATCATATTTGATCCCATCAATGCACGGTTGGCATCGTCGTGTTCAAGGAACGAGATTAACGAAGCAGCAACAGAAGCAATCTGGTTTGGACCAACGTCCATTAGTTGAACTTTCTCAGGTTCAACAACCGGATAATCACCTTCCAAACGTGCCTTTACCCTATCATTGATAAAACTCCCTTTTTCATCAATTGGAGCATTCGCCTGTGCAATAATCTGACCTTCTTCCTCTTCAGCTGTCAAGAAGACAACTCCTTCTTCCGAAAGGTCAACCTTTCCGCTTGCAACTTTTCTATATGGTGTGGAAATAAATCCAAGATCATTAATTTTTGCGAAAACACACAACGAAGAAATCAAACCAATATTCGGTCCTTCAGGAGTTTCAATCGGACAAAGTCTTCCGTAGTGTGTAAAGTGGACGTCACGAACTTCGAAACCTGCTCTTTCACGTGACAGACCACCTGGACCCAAAGCCGACATACGTCGTTTATGTGTCAACTCTGCCAATGGATTGGTTTGATCCATGAACTGTGACAAGGCATTAGTTCCAAAGAAAGAATTAATAACAGACGATAATGTTTTGGAGTTAATCAGATCGATTGGAGTAAAAACTTCGTTGTCTCGTACATTCATTCTTTCACGAATAGTACGCGCCATACGTGCCAAACCCACACCAAACTGATTATACATTTGCTCGCCAACTGTGCGAACCCTTCGGTTACTTAAATGGTCAATATCATCCACATCGGTTTTGGCATTTACCAACTGAATAAGATGCTTGATAATTTCGATGATATCTCCATTGGTCAACACCCTTGTTTCAGAATCAACACTTAAACCTAATTTTTTATTGATTCGATAGCGACCAACCTCGCCCAAATCATATCTTTTATCAGAAAAGAAAAGTTTTTCGATCACATCACGTGCCGTAGCTTCATCTGGTGGTTCAGCATTACGCAATTGACGATAAATATGAAGAACTGCTTCTTTTTCCGAGTTACACGGGTCTTTTTGAAGTGTATTGTAGATAATCGCAAAGTCCTGCTGATTTTGATCTTCTTTGTGCAAAAGAATTGTTTTTACACCAGAATCGATAATTTCATCGATGTGATCTTCTTCAATCTCAGTTTCACGATCAATAATTACTTCATTACGTTCGATGGAAACAACTTCACCAGTATCTTCATCTACAAAATCTTCCACCCACGATTTTAATACACGGGCAGCCAGTTTTCGTCCAACTAACTTTTTCAACCCTGTTTTGGAAACTTTAATCTCATCAGCAAGATTAAAGATTTCCAGAATATCTTTATCGCTTTCAAAACCAATGGCACGCAAAAGTGTGGTTACAGGTAATTTCTTTTTCCTATCGATATAAGCGTACATTACACTATTTATATCGGTAGCAAATTCAATCCATGAACCTTTAAACGGGATAATACGTGCTGAATACAGTTTTGTACCGTTTGCATGTAAACTTTGACCAAAGAATACACCCGGCGAACGGTGCAACTGTGAAACGATAACACGTTCAGCTCCATTGATTATGAATGTACCTCTTTCAGTCATATATGGCACTGTACCTAAATAAACATCCTGAACCACAGTATCAAAATCCTCGTGTTCTGCATCGGTACAGTACAATTTTAACTTTGCTTTTAAGGGCACACTAAATGTTAATCCACGCTCGATGCACTCCCGGATAGAATATCTCGGAGGATCGACCTGATAATCAATAAACTCAAGAACAAAATTGTTACGGGTATCTGTAATAGGAAAATTTTCCTGGAATACCTTATACAACCCTTCATTAACTCTATTGTCAGGAGTGGTTTTTAACTGAAAAAAATCTTTAAATGATTTAACTTGTACTTCCAAGAAGTCAGGGTAATCAAACCTGGTTTTTGTGGAGGAAAAGCTAATCCTCTCTTTTTTTGTTTGTACGGACATGTATCTAATACAAGTTAATTATATAAAATACCAAATAGACAAAAAGGTTTAGAACCCCATTCTGAATTTTCAGGACAAGATTCTAAACCGTAAAACCTTTAAAAGGTCGAACTGCGTTATTTAACTTCAACTTCTGCTCCTGCTTCTATCAATTGATTTTTCAGAGATTCAGCTTCGTCTTTAGAAACTTTTTCTTTGATTGCTTTTGGAGCACTGTCAACTACTTCTTTAGCTTCTTTCAAACCAAGACCAGTTAATTCTTTAACGAGTTTAACTACTGCCAGTTTTGATTGACCTGCAGCGGTTAAAATCACGTCAAATTCTGTTTGTTCTGCTACAGCAGCTTCTTCGCCGCCACCTGCAGCTGGTCCTGCTACTGCTACTGCAGCAGCTGCCGGTTCAATACCATATTCGTCTTTCAGTATTCCAGCTAATTCATTAACCTCTTTAACAGTTAAGTTTACCAACTCTTCTGCAAGCTGTTTTAAATCTGCCATTTTTATTACTTTTTTAAATTATTTCAAAAAAATTATTCTTTTTCTCCAAGTGTTTTCAAAACACCATGAATGATATTACCACCCGATTGAAGCTGTCCAAGAACAGTTTTCATTGGTGATTGTAATAATGCAATAACATCAGCAATAAGTTCGTTTTTCGATTTAACTGCTATTAATGCTTCCAACTGATTTTCACCCATGTAAACGGCTTCTTCAACAAAAGCAGCCTTTAATACAGGCTTTTTATGTCTTTTACTGAAGTCTTTAATGAGTTTAGCCGGAACATTTGCATTCTCGGTAAACATTACTGATGTATTGCCTTTAAGCGCTTCGTAAATCTCCTCTACATTCTTATTTGAAGTTTCGAGTGCTTTACGAAAGAGAGTATTCTTTACAACAACCAGTTTTACATTCTGGCTAAAACATAGTCTTCTTAAATTACTGGTATTTTCAGCATTTAAACCACTAATGTCAGTCAGATAAAAATGGTTGTATGAATCAATCTGTTCTTGTAAATTATCAATAATAACTTTCTTCTCTGAACTCTTCATTTTAACACATTTTTATTCGTTGACCGATTTGGCTTCAACCTGAATACCAGGGCTCATAGTACTGGACAGGTAAATACTTTTTATGTAAGTACCTTTAGCAGCAGTTGGTTTTAATTTAACAATGGTATTTAAAAATTCGACGGCATTATCTTTAATCTTTTCAGGAGTAAATGATACTTTCCCGATCGAAGTATGAACGATACCAAATTTATCAACTTTAAAGTCGATTTTACCTTGTTTCACTTCGCTGATCGCTTTTCCAATTTCCATAGTTACGGTACCACTTTTGGGGTTTGGCATTAAGCCACGGGGACCTAAAACACGTCCCAACTGCCCAACTTTTCCCATAACAGGAGGCATTGTAATAATTACATCAACGTCAGTCCAACCACTTTTAATTTTCTCAACATAATCATCGAGACCTACAAAATCCGCTCCTGCATCCTTAGCTTCCTGTTCTTTGTCAGGAGTTACCAATGCCAGCACGCGAACTTCTTTTCCAGTTCCATGGGGTAAAGAAACTACGCCTCTAACCATCTGGTTAGCCTTTCTTGGATCCACTCCAAGTCTTACATCAATATCAACTGAAGCATCGAATTTGGTAAAAGTAATTTCCTTTACCAATTGTGCAGCTTCGTCAATGGTGTAAGTTCTTCCCTTTTCGAGTTTTTCCAAAGAAGTTTTTTTATTTTTCGTAATTCTGCCCATCGTATAAGATTTATTTTAATTATTGAATGGTGAAGCCCCTTTTACGGTGATTCCCATACTTCTGGCAGTTCCAGCAACCATTTGCATTGCCGATTCAATAGTAAAGCAGTTCATGTCAACCATTTTAACTTCAGCAATCTGTTTCACCTGATCCCAGGTAACCGATCCTACTTTGGCAACATGAGGTTCTGGCGAACCTTTTTTCAGCTTTGCTATCTCGAGCAATTGCACTGCCACAGGCGGTTGTTTTATAATGAAATCAAATGATTTATCTGCATAAACAGTTATAATCACCGGAAGCACCTTACCAGCCTGGTCTTGTGTTCTTCCGTTGAACTGTTTACAGAACTGCATTATATTAACCCCTTTGGCACCTAATGCTGGTCCCACCGGTGGTGAAGGATTAGCAGCACCACCTTTAATCTGTAATTTAATTAATCCAGCAATTTCTTTCGCCATAATAAATAATTAACGCGTTATTATTCCTTTTCAACTTGCATAAAGCTAAGTTCCAAAGGAGTTTTACGTCCAAAAATCTTCACCATCACCTGCAGCTTTTTCTTTTCTTCATTGATTCCTTCAATGGTTCCATTAAAGCCGTTAAATGGTCCGTCGATTACTTTTACTGTTTCTCCTACCACAAACGGGATATTCAGTTCTTCATCGGTTTCTGCGAGTTCATCAACTCTACCGAGAATCCTGTTCACTTCACTCTGCCGCATCGGTACGGGATCTCCACCTTTGGTGTCGCCTAAGAACCCGATTACGTTTGGAACATTCCTTAGTGTGTGTGCAACTTCACCCACTAACACGGCCTCAATTAAAATGTATCCCGGAAAAAAGTTTCTCTCCTTACTGATTTTTTTACCATTCCGAATTTGATAAACTTTCTCCGTTGGTATAAGAACCTGGTCCACAAAACCCTTTAAATCTCCAACAGCGATTTCATTATCGATATATTCTTTTACTTTTTTTTCTTTGCCACCAATGGCTCGCAGAACATACCATTTTTTCATGTTTTCGCTCATATCGATAAAGGGTTTTCAATTAATAAAACAATCCATAAATAAATTTCATTATGCTTTCAAATGAGAGGTCCATAATGACAATTATGAGTGATATTATTAAGGAAGCAACCATTACAACTAATGCACTACTTTGTAGTTCTTTCCAAGTAGGCCACGTTACTTTATGCACAAGTTCGTCATAAGCCTCTTGTAAATATATTTTCAACTTCATTTCACGAAATGTTTTTGTACAGAAGGTAAGAATTGAACTTACTGTTTTTTTAAACCTACTCCCAAAATTTGAGTATCATCCGTAAAATAGTCCCGGGTAAGATAAGATACCCAGGACTATTCAATATATTACTTATTTAGAGTAATTATTCAATAATATCAGTTACCTGACCAGCACCTACGGTACGTCCACCTTCGCGGATTGCGAAACGTAAACCTATGTTAAGAGCTACCGGGTAAATCAATTCTACTTCAATTGATACGTTATCACCAGGCATAACCATTTCACGACCTTCTCCAAGGTGGATTTCACCGGTTACATCAAGAGTACGTAAGTAGAACTGAGGACGATATTTGTTGTGGAACGGGGTATGACGTCCACCTTCTTCTTTTTTCAATACGTAAACCTCAGCTTTAAATCTGGTATGAGGCGTGATTGAACCTGGTTTAGCCAAAATCTGTCCACGTTTGATTTCTTTTTTGTCAACACCACGTAACAACAAACCTACGTTGTCACCTGCCTGTCCATCATCCAAAATTTTACGGAACATTTCAACACCAGTACAAACTGTTTTACGTCCTTCTGCACCCAAACCAATCAACTGAAGTTCATCACCAGTATGAATAACACCTGTTTCAATACGACCAGTAGCAACTGTACCACGACCTGTAATTGAAAATACATCTTCAACAGGCATAAGGAATGGTTTATCAATGTCACGAGGAGGAAGAGGAATCCATGTATCAACAGCTTCCATCAATTCCAACACTTTCTCTTCCCATTTAGGCTCACCGTTCATTGCACCAAGTGCCGAACCCATGATTACCGGAGTATTGTCTCCATCAAATTCATAAAATTCAAGCAATTCACGAATTTCCATTTCAACAAGTTCCAACAATTCTTCATCGTCAACCATATCCACTTTATTCATGAATACAACCAATTTAGGTACGTTAACCTGACGTGCTAAAAGGATATGCTCGCGTGTTTGTGGCATTGGACCATCAGTTGCTGCTACGACAATAATAGCACCGTCCATCTGAGCGGCACCAGTAACCATATTTTTAACGTAGTCAGCGTGACCAGGACAATCTACGTGAGCATAGTGTCTGTTTGCTGTTTCGTATTCGACATGTGCAGTGTTAATAGTAATACCTCTTTCCTTTTCTTCAGGAGCATTGTCGATTGAATCAAACGTTTTGATCTCGCAAAATCCTTTTTTAGCCAACACCATAGTAATGGCGGCCGTTAGGGTTGTTTTACCATGATCAACGTGGCCAATAGTACCAATATTGACATGTTCTTTAGCCCTGTTAAAATGTGCTTTAGCCATAACTTTAATTTTTAATTTATTATCTTTCTTTTAAATCATTGAGCCGAAGACGAGAATTGAACTCGTGACCTCATCCTTACCAAGGATGCGCTCTACCCCTGAGCTACTCCGGCATTAATACATAACAAGACAGAAGTTAAAAGTTGTTTTTCTTAAAACTTCAGTCTCTAAAAATGAGCGGGAGACGGGATTCAAACCCGCGACCCTTAGCTTGGAAGGCTAATGCTCTATCGACTGAGCTACTCCCGCTTACTTTATCTTAGCAAAAATGCCGTGCAAATTACAAAATTTCCAAAACAGCAAACAAAAAAAATTTGCCTTAACCAAAGCAATTTATTCTTGCAAGAAATAAGTAAAACGGGTATCTTAAAAGCCTGTTGTTACTCCTTTTTCTATTCAACTACTTTAAGTTCAGCTGTTTTCTGAACGCCCCCATTTTTGGGTTTGCAAATGTAAAAATATTATTTTAAAAAACTAAAAATAAAACAGGCTAATTTAAATTTTTATTTGCTTTTAAGTTTTTCCTTATATTTATCTAACTGCTTGCGTAAAGCATCTATCGCCAAATCAGTAGCTTCCTCAAAAGTGTCTGCCTTTTTTTTTGCGAATAAATACCCATTTGCAGGTATCGAAACCTTTACTTCTGAAACCTTGTTATTGGATGTCTCAGGCTTTAACACTTTTAGAATCACATCAGCACTAATGATACCGTCAAAAAAGGTATCAAGTTTTCCAACTTTTCTATTTACAAAATCGATCAGTTTCTGATCGGCATTGAAATGCACTGAACTAATTTTCACATTCATAATAACACCTTTTATCCCCTTGGATGGGCTTGTTTATAAATTTTATGTAACCGTTCGAAAGTTGTATGGGTATAAATCTGGGTTGCCGCGAGATTTGAATGCCCCAGTAATTCCTTTACTGCATTCAAATCTGCCCCATTGTTTAACAGGTGAGTAGCGTATGTATGCCGCAATACATGTGGGCTCTTTTTTTCGAGTAAAGTAACTTTTGCCAAATTATTTTTAACCACCCTGTAAATTAACTTTTCATACACTGGTTTCCCACTTTCTGTAACCAACAATCTTTCGGTTGTGCTGTCTATTGTCTCATTTCTTACTTGAACGTATAATTCAAGTAATTTGTTGATACTTTTTGGGTATGGAATTATACGTTCTTTATTTCTTTTTCCTAAAACCTTGATCAAATATTCTTTTTTATCAAAATCTGTTTCCTTTAATTTCAGAAGTTCTGCCAAACGGATTCCGGTACCATATAATAAAGTAATGATCAGATTATCCCGAATACCCGTAAAGTTATTTTCAAAAAATCCATCATCCAGTAAGTGATTTAGGTTGGGTTCTTCAACAAAATGGGGTAATTTTTTTCTGACTTTTGGAAGGGGTAAATGAACTGCCGGGTTATTATCAACAATTTGCTCTTTCATTAAAAATTTAAAAAAGGACTTAACAGTGGTTACTTTTCTGTGTACGGAGCGGGCAGATAAATTTTGTTCCATTAAATAAACTATCCAGGCCCGGACTAATTTAGTATCTACCTCTTTAATATTAAAAGCCCCGATCATTTCAGTGCAATATCGCACAAATTGATCAAGGTCATTTTTATAGGCAATCACTGTATGAGAAGAGTACCTCTTCTCAAATTGCAAATAGTTGATAAACGATTCCTGATAACTCATCAATAACTATCAAAATAAACCAGGAACCCTAAAAAATTTAGTCCTCCTGCTGTTGTAATCCTTGTACGTAAACTGCCTTTTTCAGTTCTTCCCTTCTTTTTACTGAAGGTTTAGTGTACTTTTGACGTTCGCGCAATTCTTTGATTACACCTGTTTTCTCGAACTTTCTTTTGAACCTTTTTAAGGCTCTTTCAATATTTTCGCCTTCTTTTACTGGAATAATAATCATTTCCTAAATATTACTTTTTTAAATCGAGGCGCAAATTTAGAAATTATTCGATTCATTTCAAATTTAAAGGAAAAAAATAATATTTCCTATGTGACTATATTTATTTAGTGAATTTTAACGGCACGAAATGTAGGGTTTTATTTTTCGAAAAGTTACAGTATCAAATCCAGGAATATTTTTTAATTGCGAGATGTTTTTAAATGCCCCATTCTCGTCTCTGTATTTTAAGATTGAACTCACTTTTTCACGATTAAGGTAAGGATGCCTGATTAATTCATTAAATTGTGCAAAGTTGATCCTGATCTTTTTAATTTGTGTCGTATCCACTTTTAAATGCTCTTCAATTTTTTGATATGTTTCCTGCGGGAAATTATAAACTTCGAGTAACTGAGTGCTATTATAAAACCCTCCTAAAAGATCACGGTATTTCAGAATACGTGAAGTAAAAACCGGCCCAATCCCATTAAGCTGGACCAATTGAATTGAATCGGTGGTGTTTAATTCAATAATAACGGGTGAATTTGTTATCACAGGCTCTGGCAAACTTGTATTTACGATCAAAATGTAATCCTTTATTTTAGTTAGAAAAGATGAATCAATTCCATAGATTTTTAGCAAATCGGTTGGAACATTATATCTGCCACCCTTTTCTCTGTAATGAATAATATTTTCGATTTGAAACTGATTAAATCCAAAGTACTTCAATGTACTTTCATCAGAAATGTTTGGATCGAATGTTCCGTCTGGTTCTATTTCTTCGGGCAAATTCTTTTCCCGCTGGATTTTCTTTTTTTCAGGAATTACAATAAAATACTCAATTTCCCGAAAAATGCTGTCATTCATTCCATATATTCTTTTAATATCAGAAGGTTCAAAAAATTTGCCACCTGCGTTTCGATAACTCAATAGATTTTTAACCACAAAATCCGGAAGTAACAAAGAATCAAGTTCATTTTTAGTAATTGTATTTGGATTAAATGGAAAAAGTGTTTTTGAATTTTCTTCTTTGGTAGATTGACTGTTTTTCCATTCCTCTAATTCTTTGGCAAATTTGAAATAATCATAATCTGATTTTGCCGGAACGTGTTTAATTATTTCATTAATTATAATTCCAGATGTTATCAGAATTAAGAAAATGATTATCGCATTTCGATCTCGTTTTGTAAAATACAGATATTGTCTTAGTAGTTTGAAAAAGGGATTACGCATTAAATTTCAAATTAAAATATCTGGGTCCTTTAGTTAATAGAAATAAATTTAGTTAAATAACAACAAACATCCAACTATTAGCTAAAACCAATACTAAAGTTTTAGACTTGCAATAATCCAACTTTATTTAATAATACAATGGCAATTAATAATGGAGCAATAAACTTTACAAGAAAAATGAAAGCAGTGAAGAATATTTGAGGGAGTGTGCTTCCTTTTGCCAGTTCCTCTTTCACTTTTTTACGCCCAAGAATCCAACCCACAAATATTGCGATAAATAATCCACCAACAGGTAAAAATACATTGGCAGAAATCCAATCGATTGCATCGAAAATATTCAAACCAAAAACATGTAATGAAGAAAGATCGCCCATTGATAATGAACAAAGAATACCAAGCAGAGAAATTAAAATAGTTGCCAGAATTGTAGATGCTTTTCTACTCATCTTAAATTCCTCTAAAAAATAAGCAACCACAACTTCCAGTATAGAAATTGCAGAGGTAAGAGCAGCAACGGTTAAAAGAATAAAAAACAAAATAGCAAAAATATAGCCGCCTGACATTTGGCGAAAAACATTTGGAAGAGTCACAAAAATTAATCCAGGCCCCTCAGAAGGTGTAATTCCAAAAGCAAAAACAGCTGGGAAAATTGCAATTCCAGCCATTATAGCAATAACCGTATCCGCAATCGTTACATTTAAAACAGTATTTAACAGGTTATTTTTTTTATCAATGTAGGATCCGTAAGTAATAAGTGTCCCCATTCCCAAACTCAATGTAAAAAAGGCATGTCCTAATGCACTCAATATTCCATCACCTGTTAGCTTTGAAAAGTCCGGTTTAAATAAAAATAAAAGTCCCGCTTTTGCCCCATCGAGAGTTAACGATTTTACACATAAAATAATTAATATAACCACCAATAGCGGCATTAATACTTTTGTAGATTTTTCTATACCCTTTTTTACACCAATAATTACTATTGCAGCTGTTAGTAACATAAAAAACAACTGATAGAAAACCGGACGTAACGTTGCCTCGTTAAATGATGAGAATAGCCTCGAAATATCTTCCGGACTCTTGTTCGCAAATCCATTCTTTAAAGAAAGAACGATATACTCAATGCTCCATCCTGCAACTACACCATAAAAAGATAAAATTAAAAATGCAGATGCGACACCCAAAATACCAATATATTTCCAGGAACTTCCGGGAGCTAAAACTTTAAAAGCTCCGAAAGCATTTCGTTTTGATCTTCGACCGATAATTAATTCTGATAACATTACAGGCATTCCAACAGCCAGAATAAAAGCCAGATAGACAAATAAGAAAGCGGCTCCTCCATAAACTCCGGCAATGTAAGGAAACTTCCAAATGTTTCCCAGTCCAACTGCTGAACCTGCAGCAGCTGCTATTACTCCAAATTTTGAACCAAATGAATCACGACTTGCCGGGATATTTGACATATATAATATTAATTTGCTATTGAATTAAAGAATTAAATGTCGATTTAAAATATTTTGAGCGGTAAAAATGCAAAAAAATAAAATATTACCCCAACGCTAGCTTCAAAAAAAGCTGGAAAATCAAAATGGATAACCGATTGCAAAATTCAGGTTAAAGTCATTACTGCTATAAGGATGATCTCCAATTATCCAACCCGAATTTTTAGGTTGTGACGGATCGCGTAACTTCATTCCTAAATCAAGACGAAAAATAAAATAACTAAAGTCAATTCTTAATCCGACACCTGTGCCCAGCGCAATCTGTTTGTAAAAAGTGTTGAAATTGAATAACGCGCCTTCCCGATTATCTTTCTCATTAATTGCCCATATATTTCCTGCGTCTAAGAATAAAGCCCCCTCAAGAAAACTGGTCAGTTTAAAACGATATTCAGCATTTCCTTCAAGCTTAATATCCGCAGTCTGATTAGGATAATTTTTCGGTGACGCCCTGTAAGTCCCCGGACCAAGGGAGCGAACAGGCCATGCCCTGATTCCATTAGCACCACCGGTAAAATATTGTTTTTCAAAAGGAAGCACATCAAAATTTCCGTATGGAATTCCGACACCAAAAAACGTCCGGGTTACAATTGAATTATAATCATCAATTTTATAGCCATGTCTGAATTCAAAATCCGTCCTGATATATTGAGCAAATCGGGTTTTTAAAAATTCATAATATTTATCTGTTACAACCCCCAGCGTATCGGTCACCTTTACTTTATTGCTGTTGGTTATTTTTGCCAAAGTCCAGAGTAAATTTCCGGATGATTCAATATTAAACCTTGCGTATGTATAATTTTTAAGTGTATTTACTCTTTGATTATTATAAATAAACGAGTAATTCATAGATAAAATCAAATGGTCAACAAAGCTACTCTTTATGTATAAATCGTTTATACTTTCAATAAAACTAGGGTCATATTCGTAAACTTTAACTTTATTATAATCGAGTAAGTTCCATATATGCCTGACATCTTCCGTTGATTTCCAATCATACCCAAATTTCAGATTAGAAATAGTTCGTGTATACTCCGGCCTTTTCTGATAATTGTAACCAAGTGTAAAAACTGTTTTAGGTAAAAACCGTTCAAAGTTACTAATGTAATTTCCAGGCCCCAGCAATTTTGGAATCATAATACTTGACTCAATTCCAAGTTCCCTGGTATTAAAATAATCAGGAAGATTTCCATTCAAGTGTTGCAAACGTTCAATTGCCCCTCTTAAATTTACCTCAAAAACTTCGGCTCCACGAAATAGATTACGGTGCTGATAGGTAACATTCCCGGCAACTCCAAAATTTCCTGATGTGTTCGTCCCCTCAATGTCGAACGATGTGGATTGCTTACTTAATGGTGCAAGACGAATATAACAGTCGAGTAAATTTGAATCATTACTGGCTTTAGCCTCTTTAAACTGAATATCAACAAATCGAAATTGCCGTAAGCGATTAAATGCCATAAAAGTACTTTCTACGGAGGCGTTGTTATACAAGTCGCCTTTTTTCATTTGCTTTGTTCGATCAAAAAGTGAAGGTGGATAAGTTACGTCGCGGTTCTCATACAGAACCGAATTGTCCCATTTTATTGTGTCAGAGAAAATTCCAACTGAATCGCGCGTTGCA
The DNA here is from genome assembly GCA_963849985.1 of uncultured Prolixibacteraceae bacterium. GTDB lineage: Bacteria > Bacteroidota > Bacteroidia > Bacteroidales > Prolixibacteraceae > Draconibacterium. The sequence continues at coordinate 79,115 of CAWKJY010000028.1, forward strand.
GTAACAGCAGTATTTCCCGGCAAAATGGAATAGTAAAACTGATTTATATAAAATGGTTGAAAAACTTTTGCTGAATCAATCTCTGTCTTTCCCGATGGACGAATAACTAAATTTAGTATTACCTGCCGCGAAAAAGAAGAAGTATCTGCAAGAAAGAGTATATTATCATTGGAGAGATAATAGTACCCTTTATTCCTGAAAAGACTAACAATTTCGGACCTGCGTTTTTCAAGCATTTCCAAATCAAATGGGTCTCCAACTTCCAATTCTTGTTTTTCCGGGCTATTAAAATATATATGTTCTAAAGTTGAGTCTGAAATCATATAATTTATCCGTCGAATTCTGTATTGTTCACCCAATTTCAGGTTATAAGTCAACTCGACTTTTCGTTTCTTTTCATTAAAATCGGCATTGCTGGTAACGGATGCCCTGAAATATCCTTTGCTATAAGCATATTCCTTAAGTTGTTCATCGGATCGCTGAGACAAAGCTTCATCGTAAATCTGCGGAGGTTCACCTATCCGTTTAAACCAACCATCGCTTTTCTTTTTCGATGATAGGTCATACAGAAACAGATGAAATTTTAGAAATCCGAGAATTTTATAATTTTCCTTCTGTTTTATATATGATTTTGCGGTTTCCTTATTAATATCAGAATTATCGATATTAACTTCTACCTTACTAATAAGATATTTATTTTCAGGAACAAATTTGACCTGAGAACATGAGAATAAAAAAAGGGCACTAAAAAGTACAACAATTTTTAAAATTCCCGTATTCCAAATGTCTTTCCCTGCAATCAATTCTATTCCTTTTATTCTGTTCAAAAATAGCGAAGTGTTTTGTTAAGAAACAGTAACTTTACCTGAATTATTTTACTAAATCCAATATTTTCTATGATCAGTAAAAATACGATAAAACTTATTAAGTCTCTTGCACATAAAAAGTTTAGATTACAAGAAAAATTGTTTTTGGTAGAAGGCGATAAAAATGTTGCTGAAGTCCTAAAATCGAAATTTAAAGTTGAACAATTATATGCAACTTCCGATTTTTTAAATTTAAATAATCCCCATGTCGTAAACACCACATCAATTATAGAAGTTTCAAAAGATGATATTGATCGTGCAAGTTTATTGAAAAGCCCTCAAAACAGTCTGGCTGTTTGTAAATTGCCTGATGATTTTTCTCTTCCTGAAGCAATTAGTGATTTGGCTATATTTCTTGACGGCATCCAGGATCCCGGAAACCTGGGAACAATTATCAGAATTTGTGACTGGTTTGGAATCAGCCAGTTATTTGGAACTCAAGATACGGTTGATATGTTTAACCCAAAAGTAATTCAGGCAACTATGGGTTCATTTTGTAGGGTACAGATAATAAAAACATCATTTGATAAAATAGCACAAATAGCTAAAAAGTCCGGGGCCTTAATTATGGGCACTTTTATGAATGGAAACAATATTTACCGGGAGGAACTACCATCAAACGCTTTGCTAGTTATGGGTAACGAAGGGAACGGAATCAGACCTGAAATAGAAAAATTTATTGAAATAAAAATTAGCATCCCAAGTTTTACCTCCGGAGCAGAATCATTAAACGTAGCCATGGCCACTGCTATAATCTGCTCGGAGTTCCGAAGGAATTCCTGAAAAATTATTCAAAATGAAATGAAAGGGTAAAAATATTCGATCGAAGGCTTTTAATCGATTGCGCATAGTATTGCCGCTGAGTTTGCGAAGGTACATCGCCTAACTGATTGTTCAACCCAAAACTAAATTTTGCCTCAACGGAAAAACGGAAAAACGGAAAATAATGATCCCAGCCTCCGCCTACTTCTGCATAAAAACCACCACTTTTTAGTTTTACCAAATCTTCTTTCCCGGTTCTTGAAATATCTTGTCTATAAGCAGGTCCGAAAACAATATAGGGCCTGTCATTATTTATTCGTCTGGCCTTATATTTTATAAGCAAAGGAAAATCAAGAAAGGTTGATTTTATAGAATAATATTGTGTTGGTGCAAAACCGTTAACATCGCTAACCGGAATATTATATGTAAGTCTGCGCTCTCCAAACGACATGCCTGGCAAAAACCTTAGCGATAAATCACGAGATAGTCTTAAATCTGAAACAATTCCTACAGTAAATCCTGGTATTAATGTTGCGACATCTGATCTTACAATACTGGTATCTACGATCTGTTTTGCATCCAAAAGCCAATTCTGCGGTACAAAATCAGGATTTTGGCCAATTGGATTATAATTAACCACATTAAAATCGAGCATATTAATACCTAAAGTAAATCCAAAATGAATTGTTTTATCATCGAAAGTGGTCAAAAAATTAACCTTCTGCTTCTGTGCAAATGTCTGACTGACAAAAAATATCAATAATATGAATAAGAAAAATTTCTTCACACGGATGATTTAATTATACTGTCTTTTCAAGAACACTGATTTGCTGGTTTTATTGTATTTCAAAATTAATTTTCCTTTTTAAAAGCTTCATAAATAGAAGCTATTCCAAAAGTTTGCGGGAAACAACTGTTACTAACAAATCCGACCTCAGCTAAAATAGTTAAAAATCTTTCACCATCGGGAAATTCATTTACAGATTCAGGCAAATAGGTATATGCTCTGCTGTCTTTCGAAACCATCCGTCCTACCAATGGCAATATTCTGGTAAAGTAGAACTTGTACATTTGTTTAAACGGACTTTTATCTGGCTTTGAGAATTCAAGCACAAAAAAGACTCCACCGGGCTTCAATACCCGTAAAATTTCGGATAATCCATCTTTTAAATTTTCAAAATTACGAACCCCAAAACCAACAATTGCTGCATCAAATATTTCATCTTCAAATGGCAAATTTTCCGAATCGGCCTTTTGCAATTCAATAACATCAGAAAGACCTTTCTTCTCAATCTTTTTCCTACCTACTTCAAGCATTCCTGCGGAAATATCAATCCCAACTATTTTTGTTCCTTCAATTTTTGACGCAATAATGGCAAAGTCTCCAGTACCCGTTGCTACATCAAGGATATATTTGGGTTTCTTACTTTGCAATTTACTGATTGTATTTTTTCGCCAGATTTTATCAATGTTGAATGAAAGCAAATGGTTCAACAAATCATACTTCGAAGAAATATTATTAAACATCTCTTCAACCTGACCTTTTTTTGATTGCTCTGAATGTTTGTAAGGTAAAGCTGCCATCAGACGCCAACCGTCATTTTGTCGATGAACCCAAATGACTGGTCATCAATTCGGATTTCGCCCTTGGTTAAATGCCCCAAAGTAAAAAACGGTACTTTCATATCACTTAGCACATCAACAAATTCATCTTCCTTGCTACTTTCAACTTCAACAAGAATTCGTCCCATGGCTTCTCCAAATAAAAATGAATCAATACGGGTTTCAGCTGCAGTTGTAATATCAAATCCCAGATTATTTGGAATAGCAGCACGTAATAGCGTAAAAAACAATCCACCCTTGCCAACCGGGTTTGCACTCTGTATCAGCTTTAATTCAGTCAACTTTCTAATAGCCTGCTGTATTTTTATCTCTTCATTGATATCGAAATGAGGAAGCGGTGAATCAGGAATTTCATGATAAAATTCAAGATATTCTGATGACCCAATATCATCTTTTGCCCTCCCAATCATAAAAATATTATTTCCCTTTACTTTGAACGAATGAGTAGAAATATTATCGTTATTTGATATTGCCCCCATCATACTGATAATAATTGTTGGAGGAACCGGACCGTGTTGTGAAAAATGATCGAACCTGATCTTACGGTCAGAAATTTTTAGTCCAAATTTGGAAGCAGCATTCTCAAGACCTTTTTTTGCACCTGAAGCAATAAATTGTCCATTCGGATCGCCAAAATTAATATGATATAAAAATGCACTTACTGCAACCGGGGTTGCACCAAAACAAATCATTTTTCGAACAGCTCTTGAAATAAGAATCTCAGTCGCCTTTTGCGGATCGTTTTCTAAATGATGATGAAATGCATGAGTGGTCATCGCCATTTTATTTCCGTTGGCATCAACATCAAACAGTCCCGATTCATCGGTATCCAACCCTCCAATTGATTCCGGAGAAATATTCAGCTCACCAAAATCATTAAAGTAATTAATACTCGAAAGATTAGGATTAACCATCAGCGAATAAATGACATCCTCAATATTTTCGGGCTCAGGAATAGAATCGATTGTAAATTCTTTTTCCTTCTGAATAACATCACTCATAGTACTGTTTTGTTTCAAAATTATCTGAAAACAAAGGTAATTAAGTACATCATTATTCCATAAAATTTGAGGTTTTTTTTAATTTCGGGAAGAATTATAAAATAAGGAAAATGAATCGCACTGCATTAATTACAGGAGCAACATCGGGTATTGGAGAAGCTACAGCAATTTTGCTTGCCCAGCATAATTTTCGACTGATTATCACCGGTAGGAGAATTGAACGGCTCAATACATTAAAAGAAAAAATAGAATCCAAAAACAAGTCCGAAGTATTTATTTTGAATTTTGATGTCCGTAATTTGCCGGAAACAGAAAAAGCAATAAAAAGCTTACCGGAATCATGGCAGAAAATCGACGTTCTGATTAATAATGCAGGACTTGCCGTTGGCTTAAGTACAATCCAGGAAGGTGTTATTGATGATTGGGAAAGAATGATTGATACTAACATAAAAGGATTACTTTATGTTACGCGACTAGTTTCACCCGGGATGATTCAAAAAGGATCGGGGCATATAATAAACATTTCTTCAATTGCCGGAAAGGAAACATACCCATTTGGAAACGTATATTGTGCAAGCAAACATGCAGTTCAGTCTTTAACAAAAGGAATGCGAATCGATATGTTAAAACATGGCATTAAAGTGAGTTCGGTTAGTCCGGGCGCAGTTGAAACAGAGTTTTCGAATGTTCGATTTAAAGGCGATGATGATCGTGCCAAACAAGTTTACAAGGGTTTTACGCCTCTTTATGCTAATGACATTGCAGAAACAATTCTTTTCGTTTTAACGCGGCCAAATCATGTAAATATTGATGATGTGCTGATTATGCCAACAGCACAAGCCTACTCCCGCGATTTTTACCGAAAAGAAATCGAGTGATTTTGTTTACTTTTGTAGTTCAGAACAACGCCAATGCCAGAAGCAATTATTATTACACCGGTCAAGGATTCATTAAACACAACAAAACAAACAATCAAAGCGATTGCTGAAAGCAAAGGTGATTTTGAGTACTATGTGTTTAATGATTTTAGCCTGCCTGAAACAAAACTTTTTCTTGAGGAAGCTAAAATTGAATATCAATTTCATCTCATTCATCTTGAAGATATTACAACAAATCCATCGCCGAATTACAAATTGGTTTTAGAAACAGCTCAAAAAATAGCTATTGAAAAACAATGTCCTCTTATTATAATTGAATCGGATGTTATTATAAAAACTGATACAATCCGGGAACTTATCCAAATATCAAATGCAAAGAAGGATTGTGGAATTGTCGGCGCTATAACTGTAGATAATAGTGGAAATTATAATTTCCCTTACACTTTCGAACGAATTAAAAGTAATGAAGTAATAGATACACCTCATAGTTTGAGTTTTTGCTGTACATTAATTACCAGTAGCCTTTTACAAAATTTTGACTTTAAAAATCTATCTGAAAAGAAAGACTGGTTCGATGTTTATATCAGTCATCAATCAAAAAAACTTGGATACTCAAATTACCTCGCCAAAGGTGTTGAAGTTTTGCATTTACCTCATTCAAGCCGACCATGGAAGAACCTCAAATATAAAAACCCCGTACTTTATTATTTAAAAAAATTCTTTTATAAACGCGACAGAATTTAAATGACACAATATGTTTTATACAGTCGTTATAAAATTGCCGGACATATTCTCTTTTGGCTGGTCAGTATTAGTTTGCTCACACTTATTTTCTATTTCTACGATGAAAATCTAAGCCTCAATCTTATTGAAAAATCTGCCATTACCAACATAGGTTTTGCTTTAGCAGTTTATATAAATTTATATATCCTTATTCCTCGATATTTAAAACAAAAAAACTACATTTTTTATATTTTTTGGTTGATTTTGCTATTGACCGTGTGTAGTCTTCTTATTCAGTTCCTGTTTATTTATCCGCTACGTAATGCATTAAACATTACTGAAAATCTCAGGAAATTCAATCCGAACCTGCACTCAGCCTATTTTTTTGCAACGCTGGTTTACGTGGTTTTAACTTCGCTGCTAAAATTCATAAAAGACTGGCTGTCACTGCAAGACCTTAACCTGAAACTGGCAAAAATTGAGCAACAAAAACTTGAAGCCGAATTGAAAACATTAAAAGGTCAACTTAATCCCCATTTCCTTTTTAACTCATTAAATAATATTTATTCGCTAGCCCTAATAAAATCATCACAAGTTCCGGAATTGATTCTGAAACTTTCCGACTTAATGCGCCACATAATCTATGAATCGAAAGAAAATTTTATTTCACTTGAAAAAGAGATAGAATTTGTCAACAATTTTATCGCCCTTCAAAAGATACGAACTTCAGCAAATACCAGAATCGATTATGAGATTGAAGGGAAAATACCATCCGGCAAAAATTGCTCCTTTACTTTTTGAACCTTTTATTGATAATGCATTTAAACATGGATTGCCTGGAAGCAAAGAATCTGATTATATTGTAATAAAACTTAACTTTCCCCGACTAAATGAACTTAACTTCGTAATTGAGAATAATTATATTGAAAGTGAAGGTTGGGATAAAAAGAGATCAGGTATTGGAATTAGTAATGTAAAAAAACGTTTGAAACTTCTTTATCGTTCTAATGAATATAAACTGGAAATCAAAAAAGAGAACCAAGTGCATTTGGTCTCGCTTTGGTTAAAATTAAAGACCTAATTATATGAAAATATAATTGACTAATTCTTAACCACCTCAAAATAAGTAGCAAATGAAAATTAAAGCGTTAATTATTGATGACGAACCACTGGCGCAAAACGTAATTCAACAATACGCCCAAAAACTACCTGATCTGGTGATAGCCGGAACATGTAACGATGCTGTTTGTGCAAGTAAAGTAATCAGGGAAACACAGGTTGACTTATTATTTCTTGATATTAACATGCCAAAATTATCAGGCATTTCATTTTTGAAAAATCTAAACAATCCCCCATTGGTAATTTTTACAACTGCCTATTCAGAATATGCACTGGAAGGGTTTGAACTAAATGCAGTTGACTATCTGAAAAAACCTTTTTCATTTGAACGATTTTGCAAAGCTTATTTCAGGGCAGAAGAACTTTTGCTATTAAAGCAAGGCAATCAAATGCATGAAGATCCCAGTTTACAATCCGATTTTCTGTTTATCAAATCAGACAAGAAAACAATTAAAGTAAAGTTCTCTGATATTTACTATATCGAAGGGCTCGGCGATTATATAAAACTTCATCTTGTTAATAAAAAGATAGTAACCAACCTTTCAATGAAAAGAATCATTGAATTGCTCCCTGATAATCTTTTTTTCAGAATACATAAATCATTTATCGTCTCAATTGAAAAAATCGAATCTGTTGAAGGGAACATGGTTAAAACAAACAATATAAAAATACCAATTGGAAACAGTTACCGACAAGATTTTATGCAATTAATAAAAACCTTTCTTGCTGAATAAGATTATATTTTAAACCCTTGTTCCCTTATTGTTTCCAGCATTTTATCTGAAAAGAATTCATTATCACCTTTTTTATATCTTACATCAGTAAAAACCTGCGCTAAGTTTTCCTTATTATTTTCTTCTACAAACTTTTTTGAAGATTCCAGACACTCTTTGTAATAATAAAGCTTTTTGATCTCATCATTGCTATAATCTTTATAAGTTTCTTTATGAATAATCCCTTTCAGTGAAATTCGATCAATAAGCTCAGGAACGTCCTTAGGATAACCAATTGCAATAGTAGTAATTGGGAAAGTTAATTTGGGTAGATTTAAGACTTTAATAATTTCACGAGCATTATATGTGGTAGTACCCAAATAACAAATTCCTAACCCATTATTTTCAGCAGCGACACATACATTTTGTGCTACCAATAATGCATCAATAGCAGCTGTAAAAAACGACAGGAAATTGTTATAACCATGAACTGCATTATTAACATCACACCATTTAATAAACCGATTAAAATCTGCTACGAAAGTTAAAAGTGCCGGAGCATTGTTAACTACTGGCTGATTAAAATGTAATGGTAGCAATTCTTTCATTTTATCCTCAGCCTGGTTTACAATTACACTATACAATTGCATATTCCCTGTAGTTGAAGCTCGTGTGCCGGAATAAATAATATTTTCCAGTAATTCATTATCAATTTTCTTATTAAGAAATGTTCTTATGGTTACGTGTTTATTCAGTAATTCCATTACAAAATATTTTAAGTGATAATTTTCAAAAAAAAAGGGAAGCAAAATGCTTCCCTTTTTAATCAATCAATTCGGTATTACCTCTTAACAATCCTATCTGTTTTAGCGAGGCCACTTTCAGTGAACATGCTCACAAGATATACGCCGCTTACCAGATTACCAGTACGGATTTCTCTTTCAGGATATTTAACATCCATAACTCTCTGACCAGCGATATTGGTAATAATAACCCTTGTCAGTTTATCATAGTTGTCAATATATATCTTATCATTAAATGGATTCGGATATACCTTAAATGATGCAGCACTAACTATAGGAGTATTAGGTGTCGCATACACAGGTCCGGTAGTAAACATCCAGCTACTATCCTGAATACCTCCCCATGCTAAACCATCACCCATAATAACACCACTATCAACCTGAACGATATAAGTTACGTTTTTATCCAAACCACCGCTTACAGTGGCATCATAAGTAACAGTAACCGTATTTCCATTAATCATATCAGGTGTAATTTCAATCATTGATTGAGCAGTAGTATCACCCATTGCTGTCATTGTAAGATAACCCATTTCGCCGAATGTAACATCATCATCAAATGTAATTACAAGCATCGGATGGTTATCAGCAATCGTATCCATCGGGCTTACTGTATCAAGTACAGGTGCCATTTTTTCTCTTTCATCAACAGTTACGTTTAATTCAGCAACACATACGGTATCAACATTATAGTAGAATGAATACATACCACCTACCAACATTGTATCAAGCATTGCTGGTGTGTAAACCAAGTGTGCAGTATCACCAACATAAATGCTGATAGTAGTATCCATGCTAATTGCATAATCAAGCGTGAGATCCTCAACTTGCGTACACTCGTGTGCATCAGCAACAACGATTTCATGCATTCCACCACCTAACATAACTGTACCGGCAGCTGTTTCTACACCATCAACCATAAATGTATATGGTGAAACACCACCTGCGGCAGATATAGTAACAGGTGTAGCACAACCCTCTACAGCACCCTCAGTCACTGTAAGAACAAGGTCAGATGTTGGCCTTTGGTCAAATGTCATTGTATCCTTAGCAACTGTTGGACAACCAAATGAGTCAACAACCGTAAATTCATAATGAATATCATTAAAGTTTTCATTATCAAATTTGAATTTCTGATACAAATAGATCTTACCAGGACTGTACCAGGATGAACTATCAGAATAAATTCCTGATTCTGCTTCAAGCTGTTTCCATATCACTTTATACATATGATCAGCCTCACCTGTTATTTCAATCATTACAGAAGCTAAAGTATCAGCATCAGTGCCACAACTTACGTCTTTAATATCTACAATTTTAACAGAATCCACACTTTCAATAAATACCGGTACATCTAAAGTATCAGTGCAACCATGAGCATCCATTACGACGAAACTATAACTGCTATTTACTTTTGCAAGGAATGAGTAATCGTTTTGATATGCTACTGTTTTAACTACACCATTTTTCCAAATTTGATATTTATATGGTTTAGTACCACCGGATGCCATTGCTTCCAAATAACCTTCCGTAACACTAGGACAAGTAAACTCACCATCACCAACAACTAATGCATCGGCACTTAACGGATCAGGTTGAGTAAGCATCACTGTATCAGATCCCATACAACCGCTTTCGGTATCCTTAACCCACGCAACTACGGTGGTGTCACCTGTTATCATTAATGTATCGTTTACAACTATAGTTTCTCCGGCAAGGTTTTCAAACCATACAGTATAAGCACGGTCAACCACCACATTATTTTCTTTAACTGTTACCGAATCAGGGTTAACCACAACCATCGCAAAATCACCATTACATTTTGCCTCAGTTTTAGCCGCAGCAACTGTAATTTTCACTTCAGGTTCACCAATCGGAACACGCCATTTGTTGATTTCATTATCATTTTTATCATATTCTCCACCAACAACACAGCCAGCCGCATCCATTACCCAAACAACCCAGGTTCCTGGTTCAGTTACCGTAAAAATGCTATCATCCTGCCATACATCACTCGTCGGATCAGGAATCAACATATGTGCCGGGAATGCTGAAAGTGCAGCATAATACTTATAACCTGGTGTACCACCTGAAGCTTGTACTGAGAACATACCATCTTCCTGGCATGAAACATCCTGAATTTTTGTAGCATCTAATTCCAGGTAGCTATCAGGTTCGTCAATAAACACTGTATCCAAAGTTACAGTACAAGCCGAATCTGCTCCAGCCATTGGAATAGAATCTGCAACTACAATTGCATAAGATCCTGCTGGTAACCCTGTAATAGCATTGTTTGCATCTAATTCAGCTAGTACGCTATTTACCCAAACTTTGTAGATACCTGATCCACCAGAGATATCAAGGGTAATAACACCATTTGAGTCGCTCTTACAAGCTAGCATTTTCATGTATTCATCAGCTTCTGCTTCCAACGCAGGAGGAGGAGTTACCCAAACACTGTCCATCATAACACATGGTGCAGTCAGTCCGGTTTTTACTTCTGTTACAACTAATTCGTATCCACCTTCTTCAAGTCCTTCAAATACAAGTACACTGTCACGAGCAATAATAGCTGTGTCAACACCTGTAAGTTGAACTTCGAATGTATCTACGCTGGCTTTTCCTCCATCAATAGTTACAGTAATATAACCATCTGGAACAACACTACAAGCAGTTGAATCCATTCCCTCTGCGTTAACCGTAAGCACAGGTGGTTCAATAATTGTGAAAGGGATTGCCATTCCATCGCATCCTGCAACATGACCTAATGAGTCGATAGCAGACACTACGTAATCACCTGGTTCAAGAATATTAACGTTCTTAGTCCAGATATCGGCTTACTTTATTATAAGTATCGAACTTTTTCCAGTTGGAAGCACCTAACTTAAACAACGGAGCTTTACTTCCAGCACCTTCCATGGTTAATACAAGCAAACCGTCGGCGTTTCCGTTACAGGTAATATCAAATGCTTCAATAGAGAAATCCAGATCTGGCTGCGTAACCGGAATCATTTCTGTCCAGTATCCAGTGCAATCATCTGGTCCCATATCGCTAACTTTAATATAATAATCTCCAGCTACCAAGTCTGAGAATACAGTATCAGTAACTTCAACATAACCTTCTACAGTATCTGCCATTGTCATTCCACCTTCGTATAAAGTATATACCAAAGTACCTGAACCTCCGGTTGCAGCATTTATTTTAATTTCACCATCAGCTGCACCAAAACAGACAATATCTGTTACTTTAATAGAGTCTTCTTCAAGTGTAACCGCTTTCCAGCCAGCTATATCTTTTCCAACGATAGTTCTTGTATCGCAACCTTCATCATAAAGAATAAAATAATGCATACCACCTGTTACGTTCATATTTACATCATCAACACCATTTGGCCAATGTGTCATTGAACCAACGGTTTTTAATAATGCCTGTGCATAGGTTGTTGCAATTCCGTAATAGTATTCATCATAATCTGTATTGCCACCATCTTTGGTTAATGTTACTAAACCGTCGTTAGCGCCGGCACAAGAAGCACTGTCTATAAGCTCAACATTCAATTGCAAGTCATCATATTCCCGAATGTTTACAGTTAAATAGTCAGGAGTTCCGTCGATATCAGCATCGAATACGCAACCAAAAGTATCAACTGCCCATATATAATAGGTACCGGCAGGCAAATCTTCTGTAGTCCAATAAATACACCCGGGACCACAGTGATTTTTATCCATTTCAGTTCCCGACATGTATACTGAATCAAGATCAGTAGTATAATATGCCCTTGTTTGTCTATGGGTTTCTAAACCAGGTCCAGATACATTCCATGAATCACGATAAACCAAAATACTACCATCAGTACTTCCAGCGCAAATTAAAGTGTCACTATCATTATATTCAACAGCAATGATGTTTGGATCTTCTTCAACCCACACAGTCCCATAATCAATTGAGTTAGGACAACCTAAATCCCTTACATAAACTGTATATTCTCCTGCCGGAACATTGAATACATTATCAGCGTACCAATTCACACTATCAATTGAATACTCATAAACGCCTGTTCCATTTACTGCTATAATTTCAATAGTACCATCATCCTGACCAGGACATAACGGGTTGGATGTGTTTACATCATCTATTACAACCGGATAGTTACCTCCGATTACAATTACAGAATCCTGTCCACAAGAACCAGCAGTTGTATCGGTCACAGTAAGGATATAACTTCCCATAGGAATTCTCCACATATTTGCACTAACGGGAGAAATAACCGATCCTGACGGGAATGGAGTCAATTCGGCACTAAACCCTCCTGAACCACCTGTAATACTATTTATAACAAGGTTAGTACTATCACCAGGACAAACAATAGAATCGCTATATGTTAAATTCATTGCTATTTCTCCAGGCGATTGAAGAGTAATATAATTTTTAGAATCATTTGGATTCTCATAGGCTACAGAATCGCAACCATTTGTAGCATCGCGAACAAATAATGCATAATATATTGGGTAAAGTCCGGTAATTGTTATTGAATCGTTAGCACCCATTGACTGCCAGGTATAAACTGAATCATCAACCATAGTATCAAGACTTACCAATAAAGCTTCATAAGTATTTGCTGTGTCAGACAATATAAATGCAGTTATTTCACCATTACTTCCACCAAAACAATCTACAGATTTTATGGCAATATCGAAATCTACTTTATCTGGTGCAGTCAGCATAAGCGTACTATCTGATAAAGCATCACATCCTAAACTATCTGTAACGGTTGCGTAATATGAACCTTCAGGAATATCATTAAATGTTGCAGTACCTGACAAAGTAGAATCTGTGCCAACTATTGTAACAGTGTTTGCATCCCATAAATCTACAATTAATCCGTAGCTTGTTGCGGGAGTACCTCCTGAAACTTCAACGGTTACCATACTTGTACCATCGTAACATAAAGGATCATCACCGTAAATAGAGTCCACCATAACTATAGGTGAAGCAGGATTAATAACTGCAGTATCCCAGGCAGCAATATTTGTTAAATCTGCTAAACACGGAGTGCTCTTATTGTCATATACAGCTATATAATATGTTCCCGGCCCTCTTATGGCATTTCGGGAATTAATTGTATAGGCTGGATAATCTTGTGGTCCTACCCAGTTAGCCAAAGGAACAACCTGGTACTTATAAGGATCCGCAGGTGCACCATAACCACTGTCATAACCGCCTTCGAAGTTAATGGTAATCGAACCATCGCTTGCTCCACATAAAGGACTTTCTACATGTGGCTCCAAAATTGTAATTGAATCAACAACATTTGAATTGAAGTGCAATGCGTTTGAGACACAAGTATCATTCTCCACAACTTGCAACCATACACTCTTGCCTTCTTGTATTGAAAACGTTGAATCCTCAGAAACAAATGCGCCCGATCCGTCGTAATTATATCCAAATTTCGCACCGGGAAAACCGACAATCTTAAACTCGATATTGGCACTGTCACATACCTCGTTAAGGGGTGTAACCAACTCTATATCACTCGCTGTAATTGTCGTACCACAAGCTGTGGGCGCTACTATTACCTGGGCTTTCACCACCGTAACTGCGCTAAACAAAAACATGAGCAACACTAAGCCAAAAAGCTTCGTAAACATTTTTCTCATAGCATTTCTTTTAAATTGAACTTAATTGATTGATTGATTTTAATTTATTTAATTCTTTAATCATTTTTCGAGACATTTAGTCCTATTAGGTAAAGCAAACTGTACAAACGTATAAAAATTTGCAACAATGTACAAAATATATGTTGTATAAAATAACGTAAAACCATTAATGTTTTCAACAGTCCTATCTTAAAAACCAAACCTTAATTTTTAATAACTTGAATTGCTGTTCGATTTTGATTCCTAAGATTAAGCCTATCATCTTCAAAATTCCTGCAATTTTAAACTTATTTTTTCAAATATTGACAATATTTATCTGTTTTTTTCGCTTAAATAAATAAGTTTGAAACGCATTTAATACTGTTTTAATAATATAATTATGAAAAAGTTTGTAAATCAATGCGCCAAATTCTGTATTTCAAATTATATTAAATATCCATTTCGCCGGGAATACCCTACCATAGCTATTAATAAAATTTGGAGGTTTCTGTTTCTTATAATTCTTTTAACTACATTAGATGTATTAACATCCTGTAAAACATGTAAATGTCCAGCCTATTCTCAAAGAGTAGAAATCGTAAATACAACATTCAACAAATCATAAACTTAAAATACCTTTTATTTCATATTTATTTAGTGAAATATTCCAACGCTACAAAATAAATATAAAATCCTTTATGTTAAAAGGTTAATTAATTTTTAACCCGCCGGGAATTCCATTTATGAAAATTGATGTACATTAAAAATATGTTAAGTCCAATTTCCTTTAAATTAATATTAAGGTTAAAACTATTTCACCTGAATTTGAAAATCACTTTTGATGCAATGAAATATAAGTACTTACTTTGTATAGTATAAAGTTCAATTTTAAAATCTGTAATTAGTTAGTTAAAATAGTTATTAAAATAATTTAAACTTCATCACTATGTCAAAAATTAAAATAGGCATTAACGGATTTGGTCGTATTGGCCGTTTTGTCTTCCGTGTTGCCGTTGCCAAAGAAAATGTTGAGGTTGTTGGAATCAACGATCTTCTTGACGTTGATTACATCGCTTACATGTTGAAATACGATTCAACCCATGGCAGATTTAAAGGAACCGTTGAAGTAAAAGACGGTGCACTGATTGTAAATGGTAAAAAAATCCGTGTTACTGCAGAAAAAAATCCTGCTGACCTGAAATGGGGAGAAGTAGGTGCCGATTATGTAGTTGAATCCACAGGTTTGTTCTTAACCAAAGAAAAAGCACAAGGTCATATTGAAGCAGGGGCAAAAAAAGTAATTTTGTCTGCACCGTCGAAAGATGATACTCCAATGTTTGTAATGGGTGTAAATAACACTTCATACAAAAATGAAATGAACATCGTTTCAAATGCATCTTGCACAACCAACTGTTTGGCTCCAATTGCAAAAGTTTTGAATGACAATTTTGGTATTGTTGAAGGATTGATGACAACAGTTCATGCAACAACTGCTACGCAAAAGACTGTTGACGGTCCTTCAATGAAAGACTGGAGAGGTGGTCGTGGTGCCGGACAAAACATTATTCCTTCATCAACTGGTGCTGCAAAAGCAGTAGGCAAAGTTATTCCTGCATTAAATGGAAAATTGACAGGTATGGCTTTCCGCGTTCCAACTCCTGATGTATCAGTAGTTGATTTAACTGCCCGTATTGAAAAAGGAGCTTCATACGAAGAAATTTGTGCGGCAATGAAAAAAGCATCTGAAGGTGCGTTGAAAGGAATCCTTGGATACACTGAAGATGCAGTTGTTTCCAACGATTTTGTTGGTGACACACGTACTTCAATCTTTGATGCGGGTGCAGGTATTTCATTAAGTCCAAACTTTGTAAAAGTAGTTTCATGGTACGACAATGAAATGGGCTACTCTGCAAAAGTAGTTGAACTGATTGAATACATGGATTCGGTAAAATAATCAGTCGAAATTACTTGCTATATAATATATGGTATAAAAGGATGTCGAAAGGCATCCTTTTTTAATTTCTATTATTCATGACGAAGTGATTCTATTGGATCTAATTTTGATGCCTTTTGAGCAGGATAATAACCTGATATAATTCCAACGCCAAAACACAATGCAACACCTAACAAAATCCAGGTCCAGGGAATTATAAAAGTTGAACCAACCATAATTGATACAAGGTTACCGGCAATAATACCCATAATTATGCCGAGTAAACCACCAATCTGCCCAATTACTATTGCTTCAATCAGGAATTGTTGTTTTACAGTTATACCTTTTGCACCGACTGCTTTCCGAACACCAATTTCACGCGTACGTTCTGTAACCGAAACCAGCATGATATTCATTAACCCGATAGCGGCACCCAGAAGCGTAATCAATCCAATTATTGTTGCAACAAACGTAATGTTTTTAAGATTCGTTAAAAGAATATTTACTATGTTGTCACTCTTTTCTATATTAAAGTCCGATTCGTCAAGAGGGTCGAGCCCTCTAACTACCCTAAAAGCAGATTCGGCCTGGCCTGCAGCAGCATCCATTAATTCTGCCCTTTCAACTCTTACCTGCACCTCAAAATTCATATTTGGACGAGAAAAATAACTTCGGGCATTGGTGTAAGGAATAAAACAAACCAAATCACCTCCACTCCCAAAACCACTACCTTTTTCTTTTAATACTCCAATAACCTTGTATTTTCCTCCTCCTATACTTATCACTTTTTGCAATGGAGACACTCCACCTTTAAAAAGCTTGGATACCAATCCGCTACCTATCAAAACAACATTTCTCCCCGACTCAATATCATCATCACTAAAACTTCTTCCATTCTCAATTTCATAACCAGCCGTTAATAAATAATTCTCATCAATACCATCAACACTAATGTTAGGATTCGACTTTTCTGATTCATATTTTACAGTTGCCGTTCCCGATGCATTAACCGAAATTGCAACTGTTGCCGGAAAATCAAAAATCTCTTTAAATTTTTTGGCTTCATAAAATGATATATAAGAATAGTTTTTTGTCCTGTATCGTTGATTACCAACCTGTACTCGCATGCCACTGCTCGATATTGTAAACGTGTTGGCTCCCATAAATGTGAATTCTTGGGTGATGGAATTTTTTATCGAATCGATGGCTGTTAATATTCCTACCAACGCGGTTATTCCAACTGCAATAATTAAAACAGTTAAAATTGTTCGCAATAAATTACTTCGAATGGATTGAAGTGCAATTCTGAAATTCTCATAAAACAGAGTAGTGGCGCGCATTTCCTCAAATATTAACCGACAAAATTAAACTAAATTTATGCTATCTTCTCTCATTAGTGATTAAAAATATCTATCAATTACAATTTTCCCTCACCCAAACTAAAAAAAGGGAATTTTAACGAATAATTGTCGCATTTGTTCGATATTTTATTTTGTTAAAACAATTTTAACATTTTTTAAAAGATACGTTTTACAGGAAGAAAATGTACTTTCAGATAACATAATATTACTATTAAAACGGTTAAAAATCAGTTTTTTGCCCTACCAATTCTATTTCGAACTAATATGAAATTTTTAGTTTTTTAATAGTTCTTATCTAACAAACCCTAAATTAAATTCTTGGATATTGAATAAAAAGCATCAACATTTGGGTTGAATTCTAAAAGCGGAGTCTATGATTTTTCATTTTCAAATCATGTCGCAGGAATCCCAAAATTTCCATCTGGAAATAAAACTGGCTGAATATCATACTTTTTTCGACTTTCATTCTATCATCCAAAAAAGCTTGGGTTACGAGTCGCATCAGCTAGCTTCTTTTTTTATTTCCGACAGCCGTTGGCTAAAACTCAAGGAAATTTCTATGCTTGATTTGGGAATGAACGGAGCAGCCTATTTTATTATGCAAAAAACAAAACTGGCTGATTTACTACATTCAAAAGGACAGAAATTGATCTATACTTTTGATTTTATAAATGACAGATCTTTATTAATAGAACTAACAGAAATTATTATGGAGAAAAATCTTAGTGAACCGTTTGTCACTTCGAAAGTAGGAAATGCGCCTGTTCAGGTTTTAGGAGAGGACTATTTGATTGAGGAAGTTTCTGAAACCATGGAAGAGGAAGTGTATATGGATTTTGGTGAACTTGAAGATTACACCGAAATTTTTGGGGAGATGGACGATTTTTAGTCTCACGGTAATCCTAAAGAAATTTTCAGACTGTTCAATTTTTTGAGCAGTCTTTTTTTTGTTCTTTATTTGCTGTATCAAATAGGGATTTATGCAAAAAACACTTGTAGTTCTTACGGGTCCAACCGGAATTGGCAAAACAAAAACCGGAATTGAAATTGCCACGCATTTTAATACAGAAATCATTTCCGCTGATTCACGCCAGATTTTTAAAGAATTACACATCGGAACTGCGGTTCCTTCAAAAGCTGAACTTAACACAATTAACCACCATTTTATACAAACACACCCAATAACAGAATACTACAATGCAAGCAGATATGAAACCGAAGCCCTGGCATTGATTGAGAATCTATTTCAGAAATATAATTTATTGTTAATGGTTGGTGGCTCGATGTTGTATATTGACGCAGTTTGTAAAGGGATTGACATCATGCCTGATGTCGACCAGGAAATAAGGCTAAAACTTAAAATTAGACTTGAGACGGAGGGATTAGAGAGTCTCAGGCTACAACTAAAAAAGCTAGATCCGGAATACTATTTACAAGTCGATTTAAAAAATCCAAACCGAATAATACACGCACTCGAGATTTGCATAATGACGGGAAAACCATATTCTTCATTTCGATCAAATCCTAAAAAAATCAGGTCATTCAATATTATTAAAATCGGCCTCGACTGCAATCGCGATGAATTACATAACCGAATAAATAAGCGTGTAGATCAAATGGTTGATGCTGGTTTGGAAGAAGAAGCAAGATTACTTTTTCATTTAAAACATTTGAATTCATTAAACACAGTGGGTTATCGGGAATTCTTTGACTATTTTGACGGACTAATTATCAAAAGAAAAAGCAATTGAACTGATAAAAAGAAACACACGTCGTTATGCACGAAAACAATTAACATGGTTTCGAAACGATCCGGAAATGAACTGGTTTCAACCGGGAGAAACACCGAAAATAATTACTTTCATTGAAAACAAAATCAGTAATGACGAATAAAAACGGACAATTTATAATCAGAGTTTACGGTATTATTATTAATAACAAGAAAGAAGTACTTATTTCTGATGAATTTCAACTTGGTACAAAGATGACCAAATTCCCGGGCGGTGGGTTGGAATTCGGGGAAGGCCTGGAAGATTGTCTTCAAAGGGAGTTCAAAGAAGAATGTAACGGGCAGGAACTTGAAAATATAACACATTATTACACAACAGGTTTTTATCAGAAGGCTTTATTTTATGAAAATTGTCAATTAATTAGTATTTATTATCAGGCAGAATTAAAATCACCCTTGCAATTTGAAATTTCTGACCGGTCCTTTTTCTTTTGAAAAAATGGAGAATGGAAACCAGAGTTTTCGCTGGATGAAAATAAAAGACCTGAAAGAGGATGATTTTACTTTTCCAATTGATAAATTTGTGGTCGGTTTAATAAAAAAACAACACTTTGAAAACGGTTAAAATTATTGGTACCGCTTTCCCTTTCCGCGGAGGTTTGGCAGCATATAACGAACGATTGGCAAATGAATATTTGAAAGAAGGATGTGATGTAAGCATTGAAACGTTTTCACTTCAATATCCTAATATTTTATTCCCGGGAAAAACACAATTTGCTGATGGTGAGCCGCCAAAAAATCTTAATATAAAACGAACAGTAAATTCGATTAATCCATTGAGCTGGATAAAAGTTGGCAGAAGAATTAAGAATGAAAAACCTGATTTGGTAATTATAAAATACTGGCTTGCCTTTTATGGCTCCGTGCTTTGGAACCATTGCAGGTTTGATTCGAAAAAACAAACATTCAAAAATTGTTTGCATTGCAGATAATATAATTCCTCATGAAAAACGCCTAGGTGACAATTTGCTCACCAGATATTTTCTAAAAAGAATTGATGGAGTTGTGGCACAGTCAAAAAGTGTGTTTGAGGATGTTTTTAAATTCACTGACAAACTCCCAGTGAGACTTTGCCCGCATCCAATGTTTGATAATTTCGGCGAAATACTTGATCGTGAAAAAGCATTACAACTTTTGAATCTTTCGCTGGAGCCAAAATATATACTTTTTTTTGGTTTTATCCGTGATTACAAAGGACTCGATTTGTTGCTTGAAGCATTTTCTGACTCACGCTTTAATTCTTTAAATATTAAACTGATTGTTGCAGGAGAATTTTATTCTGATTCCCAAAAATATCTCGATCTAATTGAAAAATTTAGTTTGAAAGATAAAGTGATTTTAAAAACAGATTTTATTGCCGACAACGAGGTATACAAATATTTTAGTAGTGCCGACATTGTTGCACAACCATACAAAAATGCAACTCAAAGTGGAGTAACACAAATCGGTTATCATTTCAATAAACCAATGCTTGTTACAAATGTAGGCGGGTTGCCCGAAATTATTCCACACAATGTAATCGGGTATGTTGTTGAACCTGATGCAAAATCCATTGCCGACGCTCTTTATGACTTTTTTACCACCAACAAAAAAAGTATATTTGAAACCAATATTTTAGAAGAAAAGAAAAAATTCCTTTGGTCAACAATGACAGCTACAATTAAAGAGGTTCTAAACAAAAAAGATACGGATGATAATACAGGAGTAAAGCCCCTTTGCGAATTGGTCTGGCAGGTGGAGGAACTGATGTTTCGCCATATTCTGATCTTTACGGTGGCGCTATTTTAAATGCCACCATAAATATGTATGCCTACGCAACAATAATCCCGCGAGATGATAATAAAATTGTAATATATGCTGCCGACAAAAACGAAAAAGTTGAATATGCAGCTGAAAAGGAGCTTCCAATTAATGGAAATCTCGATTTAATAAAAGCTATTTACAACCGAATTATTAAAGATTTTAATCTTGATAAACTTTCCTTTGAACTTGTAACTTTTGTTGATGCCCCTCCGGGTTCAGGATTAGGTTCATCTTCTACATTGGTAACAGCTATTATTGGTGCATTTGTTGAATGGTTAAATCTACCATTGGGAGAATACGATATTGCAAATCTTGCATTTGTTATTGAAAGAATTGACTTGAACTATGCAGGAGGAAAACAAGATCAGTACGCTGCCACTTTTGGTGGATTCAATTTTATGGAATTTTACGAAAATGGAAAAGTAATCGTAAATCCGCTACGAATTCGGAACAACATCTTAAATGAACTGGCAAATAATCTGGTTCTCTATTTTACAGGGACAAGTCGTCTTTCGTCTAAGATTATTAAGAAGCAACAAATTAGCATCGAAAAGAAAAAACAAACCTCAATTGAGGCCATGCACCTTACAAAGGAAATGGCGGTTTTAATGAAGGAAACGGTTTTGAAAGGAACCCTGGATGAAATAGGCCCGATTATGATGCAAGCATGGGACTCCAAAAAGAAAATGGCTACCGGAATTTCCAATAAACAATTAGACATTATTTATAACAGTGCAATTAATGCTGGTGCTACCGGTGGTAAAATTAGCGGCGCCGGTGGAGGTGGTTTTATGTTTTATTACTGCCCTGGCAATACACGATTTAATGTAATTTCTGAACTAAAAAAATTTGGAGGTGTTATTCAACCATTTCAGTTTACAAAAAGCGGGCTTAATAGTTGGAGTTTTTAATAAACATTATTTATGATTATCGACAGGTTAAATAAGAGCATAGAAGTAAAAAGGCAAATTATTGAAAACGAAGAATTAATTGCTGCTGTTGCTAAAGTAGCCAGCACACTGATTTCCGCATTTAAAAATGGGAATAAAGTTATTTTTTGCGGGAACGGTGGTAGCGCTGCAGATGCTCAACATCTTGCGGCTGAACTTTCCGGGAGATTTTATTTTGACCGCCCTCCCCTTCCCGCAGAAGCCTGTCATGTAAATACATCATTCTTAACAGCTGTAGGCAACGATTATGGGTATAAAATTATCTTTTCCCGTTATGTTAAAGCCAATGGAAAAATAGGTGATATTTTAATTGGTCTATCTACTTCCGGAAATTCAGAGAATGTGGTTGAAGCCTTTAAAGCCGCCAAAGAATATGAAATGATTTGTATTGGATTTACGGGGAAAAAAGGCGGAAAAATGAAAGAATTGTCTGATCTGCTTATAAATGTTCCATCCAACGACACACCTCGAATACAAGAAGCTCACATAACAATTGGCCACATTATTTGTGAAATTGTAGAAAAAACACTTTTCGGAAATGATTAACGAAGCAATTGTTCTTGCCGGAGGAATGGGAACACGGCTAAAAGAAGTGGTTGCTGATATCCCAAAACCAATGGCAGATATTAATGGTAAACCTTTTCTGCAATATCTTATTAATTATCTTTCCAAAAACGATATAAAACACGTAATTCTGAGCATTGGTTACAAATCAGAATTAATAAAAGAATATTTCGGAAACGGAAATAAATCGGTTAAAATAAGTTATGCTATTGAAGAAACTCCTCTGGGAACCGGAGGTGGAATTCTTCTTGCCATGAAACAAACCACAACACGGCATATTTTTATTGTAAATGGTGACACGCTTTTTAATGTCAAATTGCAGGAATTGGCGCATTTTCATCAGCAAAAAAGTGCTGCACTCAGTGTAGCTCTTCGAAGAATGAAAGATGGATCACGTTACGGTTCTGTAATTACCAATCGTTCAAATAAAATAATTGCCTTTAATGAAAAAAAGGAAGGAACAGAGAATGTATTGATAAATGGAGGTACATATCTCATTGATAAACAATTATTTCTAAACAATAATTTTCCAAACAAATTTTCTTTTGAAAAAGATTTTCTTGAAAAAGATTTTCGTTCTCTTGATTTTTATGGCTTCGAGTTTAACGATTATTTTATTGATATCGGGCTTCCTTCAACATATTTTCAGGCGCAAAATGACTTTCTAAATGAATTCACCGACAAATAAAAACAAGGCACTTTTTCTCGACCGCGATGGCACTTTAAACGTTGAAAAAAACTATGTGTACAAAATTGAAGATTTCGAATTTATCGATGGAATTATTGAATTAATTAAAACGTACCAGAAAAAAGGGTTTTTGATTTTTATTATTACCAACCAGGCGGGGATTGCACGAGGATATTATACCGAACAAGAGTATCAGTTTTTGACGAAATGGATGATAAATGAGTTAAAAACGTACGGCATAAAAATAGCAAAAGTTTACCATTGCCCACACCACCCGGAAGTAACAGGCGGGTGTGATTGCCGTAAACCCAAGCCAGGAATGATTCTGAGAGCCATAGATGAATTTAATATTAATCCCTCTGAATCAGTGTTAATCGGTGATAAAAAAAGTGATATTTTAGCAGGAGAAAATGCAGGAATTGGAAAGAACTTATTCATTCAGCATTTGTTAGGGAAAGAGAAATAGGAATATTCAGAGGATAAAAAAAAGCGTTGTGCAACATTTCACACAGGCAGAAATAAGGTACATTGAGGATTGTTACGAAGACTTTTTAAAGGAAGTGCGTAATAAATTTGATGACGAACGTTTGGCACGTATCGAAAAAGCATTTCGTTTTGCTAATGCTGCTCACGATGGGTTACGTCGAAAATCTGGAGAACCTTTTATTATCCACCCCATTGCAGTAGCAAAGATTGTGGCTAAAGAACTAGGGTTAGGGGCTACGTCGATTCAGGCAGCAATTCTTCATGATGTAGTGGAAGACACAGATTATAAACTCTCTGATATTGAAAATATGTTTGGGGTAAAAGTTGCCCGTATAGTAGATGGGCTAACCAAACTATCAGGAGATTTTGATTCCCGGCAGGCACTTACTTTGAAGAAAATTTTAATGACATTATCTGACGATGTTCGGGTAATCCTAATTAAAATTGCTGACCGATTGCACAATATGCAAACACTTGAGTCAATGCCTGCTAACAAAAAGATGAAAATAGCCGGTGAAACACTTTTCCTTTATGTTCCTCTGGCTCACAGACTTGGATTATATAATATAAAAACTGAACTCGAAGAATTAAGTTTTAAATACAAGCACCCCGAAGAATATAACCAGATTAACTATTTGCTGCACAACCAGGAAGAAAAACGAAATTACCTGGTCAATGAGTTTATTAAACCAATAAAGGAAAGACTTGAGGAGGAAAAATTTGATTGTCAGGTAGCACATCGTTTGAAATCGAGTTATTCCATCTGGCAAAAAATGCAAAAAAAGGGTGTAGCTTTTAATGAAATCTACGACATTCTTGCCATCCGAATTATAATTAAGCCCGATCCTAATATTTCAGAAAAACGTCAGTGTTTTGATGTTTTATCCATTGTAACAGATATTTACAAACCAAAGCCAGACCGAATCCGTGATTGGATCAATCTTCCAAAAGTTAATGGATACGAATCGCTTCATGTCACAGTAATGGGTCCACAGGGGAAATGGGTTGAAGTACAAATCAGAACAGAGCGGATGGACGAAATCGCAAACCGGGGATTTGCCGCTCATTACAGGTACAAAGATATAAGCACTTACGAAAGTGAACTGGAAACCTGGATAGAGCGTATTCGTGATCAACTGAAGAGCCCGGATTCTGATGCGTTTGAATTTCTTGATGATTTTAAATTAAGTTTGTATGGCACCGATATTAATGTATTTACTCCAAAGGGTGATATGGTTTCAATACCGCAGGGTTCTACAATTATTGATTTTGCTTACGAAATTCATACTGATTTGGGAAATAAATGCATTGGAGCAAAAATCAATCTGAAATTGGTACCTATTAATCATGTACTCCAAAATGGTGACCAGGTCGAGATTTTGACTTCTGAGAATCAAACGCCAAAACTTGAATGGTTAAAATTCACAACTACTGCCAAAGCCCGCTCAAAAATTAAAGACGCATTTAAACTTGAAAAAAACAAGCACATTGAAGATGGAAAAGTAATGGTTGAAAATGCAATTGTGGAAGCCGGTGCTCCACTTACCATGAATAATCTGAAAAAAATAATTGCCCATTTTAACCTGAATAACAAAGACCAGCTTTATTCTGAAGTAGGAATGGGATTTATCGAACTGAGTGATTTAAGCGAAATTCTTGGAAGGAAATCAGAAAATAAGTTGATAAAGTATTGGAATATTACATTTGGGGGAAAGAAAAAGGATGAAAAAGCAAGTATTGAGGAAGTGGTTGAAGTTGAGGAGAATGAAAAATCAAAACATAAAATCGACAAGAAAAAAACCTTTCTTTTAAAAGAAACCCAGGACAATACTTCTTACTCACTGGCAAAATGTTGCAGTCCAATTCCGGGGGACCATGTAATTGGATATTTAACAACTGACGAACATGTTATTATTCACAAAGCAGATTGCCCAGTCCTGGCTAAATACACTGCAAATCAGGGTGAAAAAATTGTAACTGCAGAATGGACAAGATTCAAAAAGCAGTCGTTTTTGGCTCGCTTACGATTAGAAGGCTTCGACCGTATGGGAATTGTGAACCAGGTAACAAACATAATTTCAAAAGAACATAACATTAATATGCGTTCAGTTCAGTTCGACACAAATGAAGGAATTTTTAAAGGCGAACTTTTTCTTTATATACATAACACTGATGACCTGAGTAATCTAATCGCTCAATTAAAAAAAATAAAAGGGATAGATAGTGTTTCTAGAATTAAGAATCTCTACGATTAATTTTTATTCTTTCTAAGAAAAATCAAAAAAATATTTTATTTTTGAGCCTTATTTAAAATTGGTTTAATTATGAATAACCAGAAAACCAGAGAAACGGTACGCCACATGTTTACTGACTATCTGGAAAAGAACGGACACCGCAAAACACCTGAAAGGTTTGCGATACTTGAGGAAATTTATAACAGGGAAGGTCATTTCGATATTGAATCGTTGTATATATCGATGAAAAACAATAATTACAGGGTTAGTAGAGCAACTTTGTATAATACAATAGACTTGCTTCTTGATTGCAAGTTGGTGGTAAAACACCAGTTCGGTAAAAATATTGCTCAGTTTGAAAAAGCATTTGCCACCCTGCAACACGATCACCTTATAGATATTTCAAACGGGAAAGTAGTTGAATTTTATGACCCCAGGATCCGCGAAATTATTGAGGATGCATGTTTAAAAAACAACTTTAAACTCTCGCATCATACGCTATACATTTATGGGGAAACCTTAAAGTAGTCTTAAAATTAAGTTTTTTATATTTTTAAAAAATCCTTTGTAAGTGAAGGATTTTTTTATGCTTGTAAATGAAAATAATTTGTACTTTTAAACGATAATTTTGAATGCCGTGAAAATTGCATCATGTTTGATCCGGTTTTCGCGGTTTCGTTTGTAAAATAAAAATCAAAATCAGATGAAAGTTGATGTGCTACTGGGTCTCCAGTGGGGAGATGAAGGGAAAGGTAAGGTTGTTGATGTACTAACCCCTCGTTATGATGTTATAACACGTTTTCAGGGAGGTCCCAATGCCGGCCATACTTTAGAGTTTAATAATATAAAACATGTACTTCATACAATTCCTTCAGGTATCTTCCGGGAAAATAAGATCAATATTATTGGTAATGGAGTAGTCATTGATCCGATCATTTTTAAAAAGGAAATCGATTCGCTGAAAAAGATTGGAGTTGACATTACTAAAAACCTTTATATTTCGAAAAAGGCACATATGATTTTGCCCACACACCGATTACTTGACGCTGCGTCTGAACAACAAAAGGGAGAAACAAAAATTGGCTCTACCCTTAAAGGAATTGGCCCAACTTATAAAGATAAAATTGGGCGCGAAGGACTGCGTGTTGGAGATATCCTGAATAATTTTAATGCGAAATATGCCACACGTGTTGAGAATCACAAGATACTTTTACATGATTTTTTCAAGTATGATTATGAAAGTGAACTTAATAATTGCGAAAAAGGATGGTTTGAAGGGGTTGAACTTTTAAAAACCTACCAGATAGTTGACACTGAGCACATGATTAACGAGCTTTTAATGAATAATAAAAGCGTTTTGGCCGAAGGAGCGCAGGGAACATTGCTCGACGTTGATTTTGGCTCATATCCCTTTGTAACGAGCTCCAATACAATTTGTGCGGGTGCTTGTACGGGTCTTGGTATTGCGCCAAATAAGATTGGTGAAGTTTACGGAATTTTTAAAGCTTATTGTACCCGTGTGGGAATGGGACCATTTCCAACTGAGTTATTAAATGAAACCGGAGAAACACTCCGTTCTGCAGGTCATGAATACGGTGCAACAACCGGGCGTCCACGCCGCTGTGGATGGCTCGATCTTGTTGCCTTGAAATATTCGGTTATGTTAAATGGCGTAACCCAGTTAATTATGATGAAAGCTGATGTATTAGACCAGTTTGAAACCATAAAAATTTGTATCGGGTATGAAATTGATGGAGAAGTTGTGGAACACTTCCCGTTTGAACTGGACGAAAAAGTAATTCCCGTTTATGCTGAATTACCCGGATGGCAAACTGATTTAACCAAAATTAAAGATCAGAACGAATTTCCTGAAGAGTTAAACAATTACATCAATTTTATCGAAGAAGAAATGGGAATTCCTGTAACAATTGCATCAGTTGGCCCTAACAGAGAACAAACTATTTTTCTTGATAGTGAATAATACAATTTATATATCGACAATTGGTAAAAAAGAATAAGGCAGGAAAATTTTCCTGCCTTATTCTTTTTTACCAACTACCACCGGCACCCCCGCCGCCGAAGCCGCCGCCGCCGAAACCACCAAAGCCACCACCGCCTGAAGTGAAATTACCAAACGATCCGCCATGAGAATTTCTACCTGACATCATTCCCATCGCAAGCCAAAACGGCAAACTTCTGCCAGGCGAATAAAAGCGACTTCTTCTTCCTCTTACTATTGATAAAATAAAAAATATAAACAGGAAAAAGAAAATTCCCGGTACCACGCCATCACTTTGTTTTGCATAATGTTCCTGGTACTGTTCTGCTGTGTATTCGCCACGCGTTATATCCATTATTACCTTTATTCCACTTGTCAATCCTTTGTAATAATTATTTTGTTTGAAGTATGGAATCATCTCATTATCAATAACAGTACTATTCACAATTGCATCAGGTAAAACACCTTCCAAACCGTAACCGGTAGCAATAAAAACCTGTCCTTTACTGTTCCCCTCTTTCGGTTTCAACAGTATAATCACCCCATTATCTTTACTTTTTTGTCCTACACCCCACTTTTCACCCAACCGAAAAGCATAATCTCCGGGGTCATAACCTTCCAAATCCGAAACAGTTACAACTACGATTTGGGTTGACGTTTCACGGGCAAACTGATCCAGTTCATTTTCAATCTGCCTTCTTTCATTTGAACTTAAAACCTGAGCGAAATCATTTACCAGACGAGGTGGATTTGGTTTATCCGGTATTTCTGATTTTGCAGAAAACACCAATCCAACAAATAGAAGTATTAAAATAAAGTATCGTTTCATTTTTAAATTTTTTCTTCAAATGATATTTCATCCGAAAGTTCATTAACATCATCACTTTGATAAGGGAAATGTTGCTTTAATTGTTCTCCTGCTTTAATAATACCATCCGCAATTCCTTCTGCAAAAAGTTTTTCTTTAAACTTTGAAATTACACCGCTTGTAATTTCTTCCCAGAAATTTTCAGGCACTTTCATGTTAATACCTGCATCTCCTAAAATCGCAAACTTGCGGTCATCTACAGCAACATAAAACAGGACCCCATTGCGTAATTTTGTTTTATGCATTTCCAGTTTTTCAAAAACATAGGCTGCCCGATCAAGAACATTTCCTTTACAATGCTGCTCGATATGCACACGTATTTCACCAGATGTATTTGTTTCTGCAACCCGAATTGCATTCGTAATTTGTAATTTATCTCCTTCTGAAAAATATTTCTGAACACTCATTTTGTTTATTCTTAGAATTGAACTTCAGGCGCTTTATCAGCTCCCTGCTGGGCTTCAAAATAAGCTTTCTTTTCAAACCCAAACCAACCGGCATAAATAACCCGGGGAAATTTTCGAATATATGCATTATAGGTTTGCGTTGCTTCGTTGAATTTTCTTCGTTCAACGGCAATACGATTTTCTGTCCCTTCCAGTTGTGCCTGTAAATCAAGAAAATTCTGATTGGCCTTCAAATCAGGATAACGTTCAACCACGACCATTAAACGGCTTAACGCTGACGATAATCCTTGTTGAGCATCATTAAATTGCTTGATGGTTTCCGGTGTCAATTTCGATGGATCAATATTTACCGAAGTAGCTTTTGAACGTGCTTCAATAACACCTTCTAATGTTTCCTGTTCATGTTCGGCATATCCTTTAACTGTGTTTACAAGGTTAGGGATCAAATCGGCCCGACGCTGATAAACATTCTCAACCTGCGACCATTGCGAGGTGGTCTGTTCATCCAATTCAACCATTTTATTGTATCCGCAACTCGAAAACAAAAAGCCAGTCATTAAGGCAAATAAAATAATCCAGATTCTTTTCATTATTTAAAATTTATGTTACTATTTTTTCTTTCTTCAACGTTGTTAAAAAAGATAACAACCCTGAATTTAAAACTATCATCAAAGATTTTAAAAATATCCCGAAATTAAGACCTTTTATCGGGGAACCACAAATTTTTACCGCTGGAATTCTTTATTTAAGAGATAAACAAACTAATTATTTTTAATAATTTACTGGTTTATTGAAAATAATTTAAAATGGCTATTCCTCAAAAAACATAGAATAAGGTCGTTCAATTTCCTGTTGTAGCACACTAATACCAACATTTCTACTTTTTCGAATATATTCCCGTCCATCAAAAAAAACGAGTATAGTGGGTGCCGCGAAAACCTGATTTTGGGCTGCAATTTCCGGGAATTTATCAGAAGCAATATAAACCATCTTCACAAGGGGGAAATTATTTTTAAGTAATTCAGCTACTTTAGGTTTCAGAATCTTGCAAACATTACAAATTTCAGTAGAAAAATATCCTAACAAAGCGGGTTCTTTTTCTTTTAATTCCCGGAATTCTTCGAAAGATTTAATTTCAGTAACCATGAAAAATGGCTTTAATTTAGAACTGGCCTGTATTTAGCATTACAAGTGTACAAGCTTCAATAGCCTCAATTCCGTTTTCTTCCAAAAGTTCCTGCAAAACAGAATTTTCTGCACCCGGATTAAAAATTACACGTTCCGGCTTAAGGTTGAGAATTGACTGATAATACTCTTCCTGTCGTTGCGAGCCAATATACATTGTTACACTATGAATAGTATAATTTTCAGGAAATTCAGTTTGAATGGAAACGTCGAATACCTGTCCTGCTTTTTTGGCGAGAGCAATCACATCATGCCCGTTTCTGCGTAACGAATGGATTGCAAGATGAGAGTACCTTGCAGGGTTAGTACTTGCTCCAATGACCAACGTTGTTTTATTTGACATCTTCTATTTCCTTTAATAAGACAATAGCCATTGCAGAAATCCCCTCTTCTCTGCCCTCAAATCCAAGTTTTTCGGTCGTAGTAGCTTTTACTGATACCTGATCAGAAGTGATTTCAAGAATATTGGCCATAACTCTTTCCATTTCCGGAATATATGGTTTTAGTATGGGTCTTTGTGCACAGATCGTACTATCGATATTTACAATTTGATATCCTTTTTCTTTAATCATTGCAGCTACTTTCTGCAACAAAATTTTACTATCAATATTTTTATATTGAGCCGAATTATCCGGAAAATGGGTTCCAATATCTCGCAATTTCAACGCTCCCAAAAGCGAATCACAAATGGCATGAATTAATACATCCCCATCGGAATGAGCAACTGTTCCTTTTTCATGCTCAATCTGAATTCCCCCCAACCACAATGATTCCCCTTCGGCCAGGCGATGTACATCATATCCTTGTCCGATCCTGAAATCCATTATCGCTGATTTCCGAACGCGTCAATATCGAAAGAGAGAGAGAAACGAAGCGTATTAGCAAGTGGGTGATTTCGTTGCGTTGGCAAGAGATACGCGAAATCAAGAGCAAAAACATTCAATTTTAAACCTGCACCTGCAGTAAAATATTTACGATTTCCTTTATTTACATTTTCATAAAAATAACCACCCCTGATTGCAAATTGTTTATTATACAAATACTCGACACCCACAGACATATTTATCTCCTGCAATTCTTCTTTAAACCCACCGGGAGCATCAGAAAAAGATCTGATTATGCCTTCAATTGTTCCAACATTTGAAAACCTGCCGCCTGATACGATAATACCCCCCCCTAATGAATCTTTTGGAGGTGTAGGCACCAAAAGTTTATTTGCCTCGAAAGAAAACGTAAACGAGTTATATTCATCAGCATTTGAAGTATAGGCTGTTCCAAGCATCAGATTGGTTGGAATGAAATCTTTAACATCCCCATCAGTATAAGATATTTTCGAACCAATATTTTGAATATTAATCCCAGCGCTCCATAAATTATCATTTCTGTTTATCCGAAATTCATGTTGGTAATAAAACGCCACGTCGGTCGCAAATGAATTTCCTGCATGCGATTCAACACCACCTATTAGTTGACCACCTGTTAAATCAGAACGAATATAACGAATTGCTACCGCCCCGGAAAACTCTTCGGAAAGTTTGCGGGAATAAGCAAAATCTATAGCAAATTCATTCGGACTTTGCTGACCTTGTATTTCACCATAATCACTGGTAAAAGTTATGCTACCAAGCGAAAAATAGCGTAGCGAAGCACTTATAGATTGAACATCGTCGAGCTTTTTATAACCAGCCAAATATGCCAAATCAATATCGTTCACTAAATTTCTTAACCATGGTGAATATGACAAACCAACGCCCATGTCACTTTCCATAAATACATATTTTGCTGCATTCCAGTGTTGTGAATTTACATCCGGACTTAAAGCGACACCTGCATCACCCATACCTCCCGCACGTGAATCAGGTGTAATGGATAAAAACGGGACAGCTGTTGTAATTGTATTGGCCCCTGAAGTGGTTGCCTGAGCAAAAATGTTCTCGGAAGCCAAAAGAAGAACCATGATCACCGGTAAAAGTCGAAATAATCTCATCATATTTTCCAAAATTGAGCGCTGCAAAGATAAAATATTTGTCTTTGAAGCAGTGAATAAGCTAAAAAAAGAAAACGATACATTTTCACAAAAATTTTACGTACCGAAAACTTTTATCTGGAAACAGTCAATTTCCCTGATTGAAAAGCAATTAAACCTTCATTATTCTTTGCTGAAACACGATAAACATAAATTCCACTCCTCAGCGCAATCTGTGTTTCATTAAAATCCCATCGAATCGGATTACTTTTCGTACCGTTAGAACCAACCTGCTGGCTTATATAATCAACCCTTCTTCCCGTTTGATCAAAAATTTCTATAACGATATCGAGAGTTGCCCCTGCCTGATTATGTTCGAAAGTAAAATAAGCATAATCATTAGCAGGGTTTGGATATGCGGTGACTGAGCTAATTGCAAACTCGCCTGAAACTTCGAACTCTATTACAGCCTCCGATGAATTATTTGCAACATCCCAGGCCTTCAGTTTCAACTTATGCTTTCCAACCGATAAATTTTGAAACGGGAACTCAACCTTTCCACTGGTATAAGCGTTTTTATCTGCTTTATAATAGTTATTCAAAACCATTACGTTAGAATAATCATCATCCAGAACTGCGGTAATATCGTGCCCAATGCCTGTCCCGACTGTATTTATTCCATTCTCATCTGATAAATAAGCCAGAAGAGTTGTACTTTTTCCGGTTTTTCCCCCTGAAACAAAGTTGATGTCATCCATGTACAAATTAATTTCCGGACCCTTGCTATCGCTAATCGTAGCATCTGAAGAACCTCCGATCACAAAGTTCGTAAATGCCCCATGAGCATCCTCTTCTCCATTACTGGCATAATATATTATTTTGCCGTCACCAAGTTCATATGAAATATCTTTAGGGACAATAAAACTAAAAGAATAATCGCCATTTAAAACATCCGCAATCCCTTTATAAATAATGTTTTGCTGCACCTTAAATGGAATTGGGCTACCCCCGTCATTTCCAAGGGTATGCATAATTTCTTCCTTGTCAAAAACTGTAATTTCTATTTCCCCCGAAAAATCAGTTAATTTATTTCCTAAATAATCTGCCACAATTCCCCCAATATTAATACGCTGAAGAGAACCAATTGTATCAGTATCCAAAGTTGCATCTTTCCCATTTATCTGCTTGGTAATTACCCTGTATCTTGGATATGATAATCGTAATGCAGGATCGGCTAATAAGCTAAAATTACGTTTATTTGTATCATCAGTTGTATTGATTTTCGCCAATCGTATAATATCACCCATTCTGTATCGGTTACCATTTTCATCTGTTTCAAAAACAAAATTGTAGAAACTCTTACTTAACAAAAAATTTGAGCCGGAATATACAAGTCGTGTGGTCGAAAATAAACCAATTCCTCCACCGTTTGGATTTAACAAAACATATTCTCCAGCAGAAGTTTCGTCTGCATCATACCGGCTAAATTCACAAGTGGCGGTAACGAAAATAGGAAGGTTATTTTCATTTGACCATGAATTAATATTACTAACATCAAGAACACGTTCATCTGCTAAATAACGCTCATTGGCGTGACCAACATAATTCAATACCAAAACCCCATCCTTGACTCTGTTATTAATATCACGAGTAACATCGGGGTATCTTTGGCTACCTGAAGTAGTTACCTGAACATAAGAATCAAGATAAATTTTATCCGTAATAAACTCAGCATGATTCTTATTCACCATACCTGCCAAAGTTTCCGATTGTGTTGTGTGAAACGGCTGATTACCACTTTGATCGGCAGCATCTTGATCATCTGCAATAAAACAAACAATATTTCGCCAGTCACCCAACGCATCGGTGTTGTAATAGTTTTCAATCTTATTAACTACAAGTTCAGCTTCATAAGCAGTTGATACCGGAATTCTGCCAATTCCGAGATCGATTGCCCCTTTCGTAACACTCTCACCTGAATCTAAAATAACATAATAATCATCGGTAACAAAAGACCCCACAGGACTCAAAGAATTTTCAGACTGATAGGTAGGAATGAAATTTTTAGTCCCGGGACGGATGTTTCTGTTATCAAAACTTCCATCACCGAAAAGCAAGACATATTTTAACGACTGCCCACGATCATAAAACATCTTAATAAAATTCCGAATACCGGTAGCATCGTTACGTCCGGAACTAAACTCATTGTACACTTCATTTACCGAAACAACTGCCACGCTCATGTTATCATAATTCCTATGAAAATCAGCAAGCTGTTGAGCTGAACTCAAAAAGCCAGGATAAGAAAGAATCAAATATTCCGGGGTCTCCATGGCATGAAGATTTTGATTTTTAACTTCACCAACTAATTCAGGTTCTTTAAAAACGCCATTATTATTAAAAACTACATATTCTTTCAATTCATCAGCTGGTCGCTTGCCATAAGCTATATTTCCTGTTAATTGCAAAGGAACTTCTTTTATTTCACTGGGTTGCGTTATATCAAAAAGTCTGGTTTCTTCTGAACTATTTTCAATATCTATCCCAATAATATTGTTTTCCCCCACTGAATTCAAATCGCGCCAAAACACAGGATCAGTTCCTGCCTTAAGTTTTCGCCTGTAATTAATTTCAATGTAATCCAGCCAGGCAACTGCATTTTCATCTACACCTGATGTGGAATTATCAGCCAAATATTTTAATCTTAAATCTAACTTATCACTTGAAATATTAATCGGGAAATCGTCCGTATTTTCGTATGCATAATTTGATACTTGGTCTGCAGTGTTAACAATGGAAAATTTTAAATCTTTAACTTGTGTTTGATCTACATTAATTGTCATATCTGAGTTCTTGTAAGAACGGGCAACTGTACTAATTCGAACTGTTAAGTCTCCTCCTGCCGCATTATCAGGGACATTAAACGAAACCACTTTTACTGAATTGTTTCTGAATTTTTCACCAAACCACCTTTTCCCTGAGCCTAATGGTAATATATTTTCAAGTTCATTCTCGTAGTAATCGTAAGAATCAAATGAAGTAACAGAATTTGTCGCCGCGCCCTGAACCTCAGTATAAGAATCTACCATTTTCGTATTACCTTCATCTTCTGTTAAAAAGTAATATCCTTTGGTTGAATAATCGTTTAAAGTGTGTTTAAATAATTTATCCTTCGAATCGTATGTCCATTCATCTGTTCCGGTCGCATAAAAAAACAAGCAGTCAACTCCATTGTTTTTACCGTGCCACACTGTATTTTGAGGTAAATCGTCAAATTCAATAACTCCAGGATCTTCAGAAAGGATAGTGCCTCCTGCGCCAAAAACGTGCACATTCTCAGGGTTAGAAAATCCCCATTCTGAAAGTTTCGAATATGGTATCTTGTAAATGCCGCGTTCCGTGGTGGCTATTTTTAACCATTTCCCTTGTTTTAGAACTGACTCAGATTTCCATTCATAATTTACTGCATGTAAAGTTTTTACCGTTTCAGGAATCCTTTTCAGTTCAAAACTTTTCAACATAAAAACTTTATTGCCTTCCTTTTTAAAAGGAATTATTTCCAGGTAACATTTTTTGTCACCCCCGGAAGATACAATGCGCGATTCAGGCTGAATATCTGATTTCAGTTTTTCAACAATTTTATTATCAAGTGGAAAATTTACTTCTTCAAAAACAGGATTTTCAATTGAAAATAAAAAATTCCTGTCGGGACTATTCAGGTCGAAAACCCTGCTGTAAACAGGCAAATTAGGTAAATCGCCTTTAAATTCAGCATTTTCAAAAGTAGGTATTAATTTACTCTTAACATTTGAAATATCTGCATCATTATACTCCCAATTCAGTTTTATCAGTTCTTTCTGCAAGTCACCGCTACTAAAGCCAGCTACAATTATAAATAACAGAAATAGAAATTTCTTCATAATCAAAAATCAATACCTGATAAACGATATTCAACCTCAAATATTGCTGCTCATTTTTTGAGGAAAAATGAAGGAAAATGGCGAAAATCGAAACGCAAAGATATCAAGTTGGACGGATTAACCTCAAAAATTTTAAAATGACTGAACAATAAGAATTGAACAAATTAGTTATATTTGTGTCGATCATAAAAAAATGATAAAATGAAGATGATGAAGTTAAGAGCTTTGTTCATGATAATTTTAGCTGCATACCTGAGTGGGTGCGGCTTATTTGGTAAAGGTAAAAACGAGGTTTCAAGGACTACGGGATGGGAATATAATTCTGAAGAAACAGGAAATATACCTTACATTTCGGGCTATGAACAGGAAGCCGGTCCAGGGCTAGTTTTTATCCAAGGAGGTACATTTACAATGGGACGTGTTGAAGAGGATGTAATGTACCATTGGGATAATCAACCCAGAAGGGCCACCGTAACCTCGTTTTACATGGATGAAACTGAAGTTTCCAATCAGGATTATCGTGATTACCTGTTCTGGGTTACCAGGGTTTATCCCGGGAACAAAGAAAAAATCAATAAAGTTTTGCCTGATACAACTGTATGGAGATCGGAATTGGCTTATAACGAGCCTTATGTTGAAAATTATTTCCGTCACCCTGCCTACAGTGATTATCCTGTTGTCGGTGTATCATGGAACCAGGCTAACGATTATTGTGCCTGGCGTACAGACCGTGTGAATGAACAAATTCTGGTTGATCGTGGAATAATGCAGCACGATAATACCCAGTCGGGGCAAAATGTATTTACATCAAAAACTTATTTAGCAGGCCTATACCAGGGAACCGATGGCGATAAACCACTGGAGCAGCCTGATGGTACGACTAAAAGGGTTTCCTATGAAGATGGAATTATGCTTCCAAATTACCGCTTACCCACTGAAGCTGAATGGGAGTATGCTGCATATGGCCTGATTGGAAACACTGATGGAGAATTACTTACTGACAGAAAAATTTATCCATGGAACGGTGCATATTTGCGCGAAGATTCAAGAAAGCATAAAGGTGAATTAAGAGCCAACTTTGTACGTGGACGTGGTGATTATATGGGTATGGCCGGTGCTTTAAATGACAACGCAGATATAGCTGCTCCGGTATTTTCTTACGATCCAAATGATTATGGGCTTTATTGCATGGCAGGAAATGTAAATGAGTGGGTTTCTGATGTTTATCGTCCTCAGTCTTTCCTTGATGAAAATGAATTAAATCCTTTCAGAGGAAATGTGATTACAGAATACCGCCGCGACCAAAATGGTGCATTAGTACGTGATGAATTCGGACAATTAGTAAGGGATACAGTTGCTGGAATGGATTACAGGAACTTCAAAGATGGTGATCCTGATTCACAAATTATTGAATCGGGCGACTGGAATTCTGCAAAAGGTAATAAAACTTCTGATATGTATATACAGGATGACGGAAATGGTAATTTCTCTTCATTAATTACTGATGAGGTGCGAGTATATAAAGGAGGTTCATGGAAAGATCGTCCTTACTGGCTTGTACCGGGAACCAGACGTTACCTTGAAGAAACCAAATCAAAGGATGATTTGGGGTTTCGCTGTGCTATGACCAGAGTAGGTAGTCCGGAAGGATTTTAAAAATATAATTTAATTATACGAGAGAACCTCATTTTTTTAAATGGGGTTTTTTTATTTTTGAATGATGACAACACTCGAAAAAATCTACCAAATATTTTGTCAAAAGAAATTTATTTCCACTGATAGTAGGAATGTAGAAAAAGAGAGTATCTTTTTTGCATTAAAAGGCGAAAGATTTAATGGCAACAGATTTGCAAAAGATGCTTTGGATAAAGGAGCTTCTTTTGCCATAATTGACGAAGAAGAATTTCAAACTTCTAATCAAACCATATTGGTTACCGATGTTATAACGACTTTAACAAATTTGGCAAGATTTCATCGGGAAAAACTGGGTATTCCCATTTTGGCTATTACGGGAACCAATGGAAAAACAACGACTAAGGAATTAATCGCGGCAGTACTGTCAAAAAAATTCAAGGTTTCATCTACTCAGGGTAACCTTAATAATCACATCGGTGTTCCGTTAACTTTGTTAAAAATGAATCAAGAAACGGAATTTGGTATAGTTGAGATGGGAGCCAACCATCCCGGAGAAATTGCTCAACTATGTAAAATTGCCGACCCTGACTATGGAATAATCACAAATATTGGAAAGGCTCACCTTGAAGGTTTTGGCTCGTTCGAGGGAGTAAAAAAAACCAAATCAGAATTGTATCAATATCTTGGCGCTAAAAACGGAATTGTTTTTTACAATAAAGACAATGAGATTTTGAATGAGCTGGTTCAGCATGTAGAAAATAAAATAACTTACGGTAGTAAAAATGCTGATTTAACCGGCGAACTCATTCAGTCTCCTCCTTTTGTAAATGGAAAAGCAAACTTCAAAAAAGGATTACTCTACCTGAATTCAAATCTGATAGGTGATTACAATTTTGAAAATATAATGGGGGCTGCCTGCATTGGAAATTATTTCGAAGTCGATCCGTTAAAGATTCAGCAAGCCATTAAAGAATATCACCCTGAAAATAACCGGTCGCAACTAATCGAAAAAAATGGCCGTAAAATTATTATGGATGCATACAATGCCAATCCAACGAGCATGCAAGCTTCCATAAAAAGCTTTTTGACAACCACTCCTGGCCTCAAAACATTTATTCTTGGTGATATGCTCGAACTTGGTGAATATTCTATCCAGGAGCATCAAAATATTCTTGAGATACTAAAAAATAATTCTTCCGACCAGGTATTTCTGATCGGAAGTAATTTTTCAAAGGTTGCCGATAAATTTCATTATCAGTCCTTTAATAACGTAAGCCAATTTTGCGAATATTTAATCAATAATAAGAATCTCACAAATAATATTCTTATAAAAGGATCCCGCGGAATTCAACTTGAAAAAGTTCTTGAATATCTTTAAGCAACCGGCTTTTCAACTTTTAGTACATCCGCAATTGCTTTAACAAAAGTTTGCTTGGGTAGTGCCCCCATTGCCATCTGTGGCTGGCCGTCCAATGGCACAAACAATAGTGAAGGAATACTTTGAATTCCAAACATTCCTGCCAACTCCTGCTGATCTTCGGTGTCTACTTTGTAGATAACCAGACTCTCGCCATATTCTTTCTGCAATTCTTCCAAAACCGGGGCAACCATTTTACATGGACCACACCAGTCAGCATAAAAATCAATCATACAAGGTTTTGTACCCTCATATTTCCACTCTCGGTTTACTTCGAAATTAAAAACTTTCTCCTTGAAAGTTTCTTTTGTTAAATGTTCCAACATAATATATTAATTAAAACTTGATTCAACATATTTAATAATATCGATATCTGCATATCAATTATTATACCTACTTTTTCAAATGGATAAAATTAGGGTAATTTGATTGAAATAATTGTAATTTTGTCACACATTTTTCAGAACATGTCAGTGATTTAGCCAAAGAATCCCAATTTGAAGATTGAAAATGCAGCGAAAATTAAAACATAAAATATTTCAGAAAATATCACAAGTTGCAGATGAAATGCAACAGGAAACCTATGTAATTGGCGGTTATGTACGTGATATTTTATTAAAGCGCCCTTCAAAAGACATCGATATAGTAACGGTTGGAGATGGAATCGAATTAGCTAATCGTGTTTCGCAACGACTAAAAAACAAACCAAGGGTGAATGTTTTTAAGAATTTTGGAACTGCAATGCTAAAATTTAAAGACCTTGAAGTTGAGTTTGTAGGAGCCCGTAAAGAATCCTACACACATGACTCAAGAAAGCCAATTGTTGAAAATGGAACGCTGGAAGATGATCAAAATCGTCGCGATTTTACCATTAATGCGATGGCTTTAGGGTTAAATCAGTCAAATTTCGGCGAATTGATTGATCCTTTTAACGGAATGGAAGACCTTAAAAATAAAATCATTCGTACGCCGCTTGCCCCTGATATTACTTTCTCTGATGATCCGCTGAGAATTATGCGCGCCATTCGCTTTGCCACTCAACTCGATTTTGAAATTCACGGGGAAACGCTAAACTCTATAGCAAAGAATAAGGAAAGAATAAAAATTATTTCAGGGGAAAGAGTTATTGAAGAACTGAATAAAATTATTCTGTCTGATAAACCATCGGTGGGATTTAAAATCCTTGAAGAGACCGGGCTTTTAGAAATTATCTTCCCTGAATTACTTCAATTAAAAGGAGTAGAAACTAAAAATGGCGTTGGGCACAAAGACAATTTCTACCATACACTTGAGGTATTGGATCGAATTGTACCTAATACAGATAATTTATGGCTTCGTTGGTCGGCACTTTTACACGATATAGCCAAACCAGCTACAAAAAAATTTATTGATGGACAGGGATGGACATTTTATGCTCACAATTTTGTTGGTGCTAAAATGATTCCAAAACTATTCAAACGGTTAAAATTGCCACAAAATGAAAAGATGAAGTTTGTGCAGAAAATGGTTCAATTACACATGCGCCCAATCGTTTTGTCAGAAGAAGTGGTTACCGATTCTGCTGTTCGTCGCCTTCTTTTCGAAGCCGGAGATGATATTGACGATCTGATGACTTTATGCGAAGCTGACATAACGTCAAAAAACCCGGAAAAGGTAAAGCGCTATATGGAAAATTTCCAGTTGGTTCGGGATAAATTAAAAGAGATTGAAGAAAAAGATGCAGTCAGAAATTTTGAACCACCGGTTAAAGGCGAACTAATAATGAAAACGTTTGCAATTGAGCCCGGGCGGGAAGTTGGTATAATTAAAGATGCCATAAAAGAAGCTATTCTTGATGGTGAGATTCATAACAATTTCGACGAAGCCTTTGCCTTTATGTTGAAAAAAGCTGCAGAATTGGGACTTACGGCAGAGACTTAGTCTTTAACTTTCAATTTTAACATTACCGGTAGATGATCACTAAATCCACCAGTATATTCACGACCGTAATACGTCCTATGTGGTTTCACATCACCATATTTAGAATCTTCCTCGAGCAAAAACGGAAGTCGAACGATAATCGCATTTTGTATATTGGTTATCAAACCCTTTTCAGCACTAAGTAAAGCACCTGAAACAATAATCTGGTCAAATACATCCCATTGCGCTTGATATTTTAATGTGCCGGCACCAGCATTTAACCAATTACCGGAAAGGTTGTATAATTCATTCTTATCAATTTCTGTATTAACATTTTCCGCGTGAAGAATATCGTTAATACTTTCATCGATCGGATTATCATTAAAATCTCCAACGATAATTATTTTAGGAAATTTGTGTTTCTTGAAAACCTCATCAGTTTTACTCTTTAACAGTCGTGCTACCGCTAATCTCGCTGGTTTTGATTCTAACAATCCAGAATATCTCGATGGCCAGTGATTAACAAAAATATGCAAAGTGTCAATTCCATTCAAAATACCTGAAACATATAAAATTTCCCTTGTTTTCTCGACTTGGTTCGCTCCAGATAGCAAAGGATAATAATGATACTCCAGCGGAAAAAAATGTTCAGTATTGTATAGCAAAACTACGTCCAGTCCGCGATGATCAGGAGACTCTTTATGAATAATACTATATGGGAATTTATTTAACGGCGTTTCGTGAATTAGTCGCTCCACAACCTGCCTGTTTTCAATTTCAGCAAGAGCAACCAAATCAGGCATATTCCAACCCGATGCATTTAAGATCACTTTTGAAAGATTAGTTAGTTTTGTTTTAAGCCGTTTTTCAGTCCAGTGCATTTCTCCTTTTGGAGTAAAATCATCGTCTTCAGTTAAAGAATCATCTTTCGTATCAAAAAGATTTTCAACATTATAAAAAAGTAGTGATGCTTCACCGGAAGAACCTGTTTGGGCTTTGGATGAAAAAAAGAGAAAAAACAAGATCAAAAAAAGAGTGTGTTTAATTGTCATCTTTTTTTTCAATGCGTTCAAACGCTCCCAAATCCGGGCCTTTGTCAGCTGTTCTATCGTTGTTTAGAATATCCAGTGGATATAATTGACCATAGATAGGATTACCAACATCTTTTGCCGGTGATAATGTGTCGAGAGCATAATTATAATCATTGTAAGGATCGATAAACCGCGGATCATAGGCAGGGCCTTTCCACACATTCAGAAAATGGTCCTTATCAGCAGTTTTAAATGTATCAGGCACCTGAACAATACAATTTTCAAAGAAATAATTAAAAAGGTTTTCGTTATTAGTAGCCAGTTCTATTTCAGCAGGAGAATTTCCGTAAACTATACTGTTGGCGAAAGTAGCTTTTTCCAAATCACCCGAATAAACTACTTTCTGACCTTTCGAATCCTGATAAACGAGTGAATTCGTAATAGTTAGCGAGGATGTTGAACGCGCTTTGTTTGAGTAACCTCCCCAATAGTTGACAATTGTAGTGTGATAGAACTCATATTCGCCACCGAGCAATAAT
The DNA here is from genome assembly GCA_963849985.1 of uncultured Prolixibacteraceae bacterium. GTDB lineage: Bacteria > Bacteroidota > Bacteroidia > Bacteroidales > Prolixibacteraceae > Draconibacterium. The sequence goes on from CAWKJY010000028.1 coordinate 121,914, forward strand.
GCCATGGCATAAAAACCACAATTGGCCACTAAATCGTTATACCCTGATATTTTAGACTTTAAAGCGAAAATTCCTGCATATGCCATGTTTTCAACCCGTGTATTTGTCACTGTTGCCGTAGCAAATCCTTCGTGTTCAATTGTGCCAACCTGCAATCCAATATTGGCGTTTTTAATAGTGCAAAAATTGAAAACATTCTCGTGACTTCCTGAAAAAAGAACGATACCATTCCATTGATCAGGAATATTTTTATACGACTCCTCCAACCTATCAGGTAAAAACATAATTGGTTGCTGAAAGGTACCATCAGCAATTATCTTTCCCCGAACATATAATCCAGCTCCTTTATGAAAATATATTTTTGTGCCGGGTTCTATCGTAAGTTCAGACAAACTGTCAACCAATGCATAATCAAAAACAAGATATGGCTTTTCAGCTGTCCATGTTGTAGTTTCAATGGATTCACGCCTTACCAGTTTAAAATCCTGGCCATAGGCAATCAATCTTATATCCTGAATATTTGAATTAGTAGTAAATTGAATCGAATCCTGAACTACCATCGGAAGATTTTGACCATTGGGATCCACAGTTACCTCAACAAAAATATAGATACTGTCATGTGCGGGAATTTCCACTTCATACAACTCGTTTGCCTCTTCACCGTTAACATTTAGTCTGAAGTTCGACATTTCACCACCAGCCAGTTTAATTCGTGAAATCAGAATATTATTTTCATAAGGATTGTGCACTGTAAAATGTTGTGTGGTTGAACCGATAGTGGTAAAAATAGTATCAAACATTACCGTGTCGGTTGAAAACATAAGCTGAGCATCAGGTGAATTCAAATATCCCTCATCTTCGCACGAGAATAACGAGACAATAATAACGGCTACCGTCAAAATCTGGAGTAGATACCTGGTCAATTTTTCTAACGTTTTAATACTTTACTAACGTGTTATGCGAAACTTTATTTCAACAAATATATAAAAACCGTACCGCAATTTTTAACATTTATTTACAATTTTTAATTTTCTTCAACATATTTCTTAGAAATTAAAAGCAATCCACACATGGAGATTAACCCATTTAGAATAAGTAACTCAAAACCAAACTTATAGCCATTGAACATAATTTCAGAATATTCAGAGATAAAATAACAAACTATCGGTGAAATTATTCCTACAACCGGCACCCATTTATCTTTTACTTTTCGTTTTGAGTACATCCCAAAAATAAATAACCCTAAAATTGGTCCGTAAGTATATCCAGCAACACGAAAAACAGCTATAACAATACTCTCGTTATTTAAGGCTTTAAAAATGAGAATTACCAGAATCAACAACACTGAAAACATTAAATGGGACAGTTTCTTAATCTTCTGTCGCTTTGTCTCGTCATATTTTTCAATTTTTAGAAAATCTATGCTAAACGACGTGGTTAGTGCTGTCAACGCTGAATCTGCGCTGGAATAAGCTGCCGCAGTAATTCCAAGCAAAAAGGCAATTCCAACCGGTAATCCCAAATAGTGTAATGCCAAAAGCGGATATAGATTATCCGTTTTTTCAGGTATTGCAACTCCTGTTGAATTGGCAAAACTATACAGCAAAACACCTAAACTCAGAAATAAGAAAACGGTTATCAGAAAGGCAAAACTGAACACAAACATATTTTTCTGTGCTTCCTGTTTATTTCTGCAACTCAGGTTTTTCTGCATCATATCCTGATCCATTCCAACAATCACTATGGTTGTAAAAATACCCGATATAAATTGTTTGAAGAAGTTATTCTGACTTCGCCAATCCCAGAAAAATATCTGCGAATTTTTATTGTTCCAGACTTCTTTTGTGAGGTCTGAAAAATTCCAGTGCATTGCATAAGCAATAGCAACAATGGTAAAAATAACCGCGCTTATCAAAAATAGAGTTTGCAATGTATCCGTCCAAACAATGGTTTTTATTCCACCCCTGAATGTATAAACCCAAATAAGTCCAATCGTAACAATCACCGTTAATGAAAATGGAATATTAAATGCATCGAAAAAAGCAATTTGGAGAACAGCAGCAACGAGAAAAAGTCGGAATGCGGCTCCAATTAATTTTGATATCAAAAAGAAAAATGATCCGGTTTTGTAAGATCTTTCCCCAAACCGTTTTTGAAGAAAAGTATAAATTGAAACCAGGTTCATTTTGTAATACATTGGCAGTAAAACCGCTGCAACAATCCAGTAACCAACCAAATTTCCCAAAACAAATTGCAGGTACGAAAAAGCCGAATTTCCAACTTCTCCCGGAACTGAAATAAATGTAACGCCAGAAAGAGTTGCCCCAACCATTCCAAAAGCAACCACATACCAGGGCGATTTATGATTGCCGGTAAAAAAAGTATCGGTATTTGCTTTTTTTGAAGTAATCCATGAAACTCCAATCAAAACCAAAAAATATGCGAGTAATATGCCAAGTACCAGGTAAGGATTCATTGTTATTCAAAATCAGGATAGAGTAAATATTTTTTTCTGATGGTTTTATACTTATTAAGTTCCGGTTCAAGCAATGAAAATATCTCCTGTTCCGTTTTTCCTTCTTCAATCCATTTCAGCAATTCGTCAGTTCCAGCCAAGTAAGTTAAACCAATTTCGCTGCGTTAGAAAAGCAGACTTATCATCATATTTCTGCCAAAAATCCAGAAAATATTTTAACGTGAATTTAGGAATAGTTGTCAATGATCGAAGATCAACTCCATAACAAACTTTTCCTTCATTTAACGGATGGTCTGAAACTCCCGGGATGCTTATTGGTGTAAATTGAAAACTTCCCAATGTAGAATCAAGACCGCCAATCACCTGGAATGGGAATTCGGTTCCGCGACCAATACTAACACTTGTTGCTTCAAAAAAGCAAAGCGATGGATATAATCTTACAGAACTATAATTTGGCAAATTTGGCGACGGTTTTACAGGTAATTTATACCTTGTTAAATGAGTGTAGTTTAGCACTGGAATAACGGTTAAATCGCATTTGTCTTTTGTTTCCAGCCAACCTTCACCATTAATCATTTTTGCGAGTTCTCCCATTGTACAACCGTGAACCAAAGCAATTGGATCCATTCCAACAAACGATTCAAAACCGGGTTTTCGAACAGGGCCTGCGACGTAATCACCGTTAGGATTTGGACGGTCAAGTACCACCAAAGGCACATTGTTTTCGGCACAGGCTTCCATAACCAAATGCAAAGTTGAAATGTAGGTATAGAAACGGCATCCTACATCCTGAATATCAAAAACTACTATATCAACATTTTGCATCTGTTCTTTAGTTGGTTTTCTGGTTTCGCCGTAGAGAGAAATCACAGGGATTCCGGTTTTTGCATCAATGTTATCTTTAATCTCAGCGCCGGCAGACACATCGCCGCGAAATCCATGTTCAGGTGCGAAGATTTTCTCAATTTTAATGTTTTTCCCTTTCAGATAATCCACCAAATGTAGCTGTCCTACCAAAGAGGTACGATTTACAACCAACGCTACTCTTTTATTCTGAATGAGAGGCAAGTACTCCGCAGTTTGTTCTGCTCCAACTACTATTTTTGGCAACTGTGCATAAATACAGGAAGCCGATAAAATCAAAAAAATAACAGCAGCAATAAATTTTCTCATCCTGCGATAAAGATTACATTTGTGGATGCTAAAATACCATTTGATATTCCGAATAAAGAATAAAATGCGTAAAAATTGGTTGTATAGTATAAAGATGGCTTTAGTATGAATTTCAATATAAAAACCTGCTTCTTATTATTTCTATTTACGGTTCTTTTCTTTCAAAAGACAAATGCAACAGATCCGCCTTTTTTAAAATTCAAAAACGATCCGTGGGTAATTGAACAACTTCAAAATATGTCGCTGGAAGAGAAGATTGCCCAGTTGATGATGGTTACTGTTTATCCTGAGCAAAACGATGCAAGTAAACATAAAGCGCTTGAATTGATCGAAAAATATAAGCCCGGCGGAATTTTGGTAATGCAGGGATCGCCAGTAAAAACCGCCTCATGGATAAACGAATTTCAGATGCAATCGAAAATACCTTTGTTGGTTGCTATCGATGGTGAATGGGGACCCGCAATGCGAATTGACAGCATAACGAGTTTCCCTTATGCTCAGGCAATTGGCGCTGTACAGGATTCAACTTACATTTATCAAATGGGGCGCGACATGGCCACTCAGCTAAAGCTTTTAGGAATTCAAATGAATTTTGGCCCCGATGCTGATATCAATACAAATCCAGCCAACCCGGTTATTAACTTTCGCTCGTATGGAGAAAACAAATTTAATGTAGCAAAAAAGGCGTGGTGGGTTGCCAGCGGAATGCAGGATGCCGGAGTTATTCCGGTGGCAAAACATTTTCCAGGTCATGGCGACACTGATACCGATTCGCATAAAACACTCCCCTATTTGAAGCATTCAAAAGAAAGAATGGACACACTGGAAACTTTTCCGTTCAGATATTTGGCCAGCAAAGGTATTAGCGGAATTATGTCGGCACATTTAAATGTTCCATCGCTCGATGCTTCAGAAACTCCATCATCGCTTTCAAAAAAAATTATTACTGATTATTTAAAAGTTGAAATTGGTTTTAGTGGATTTGTAGTTAGCGATGCCATCAACATGAAAGGCGTTCGAACAGAGAAAGGAAATACTGAAGTTGAAGCACTAAAAGCCGGAAACGATATTGTTGAATTTGTACCCGATTTAGGAAGTGCAATTGATTCGGTAAAACAAGCAATTATTAAAAACGAAATTTCGGAGCTTGATATTTACGAGAAATGCAGGACCGTATTAGCTTTAAAACGTTGGGTAAACCTAAATGAATACAAACCAACTGACTTAAGAAATCTAACTCAAAAATTGAATTCCCCTCTGTTTGAAGTTACAAACAGAAAACTGATTAAAGGCTCGTTGACCGTTCTAAAAAATGACGACATTTTACCTGTAGAACATTTGGATTCTTTTAAAATTGCTTCAGTAATGATTGGCAGTGAACAAATTTCCCCATTTCAGAAAATGCTGGAGAATTATACACAAATGGATCAGTATGTTTTATCACAAAATGCAACTGACGAAGAATGGGCAAACATTCATCAAAAACTTAAAAATTACAATCTTGTAATTGCGGGAATTGAAGGTATCAATCTTTACCCATCAGGGAAATATGGAATATCCCAAATTCAGCAAAAAGCAGTTTCTGATATAACCAATGGAAATGATGCGATTTTTGCATTTTTCGGGAATGCTTATGCTTTAAAATATTTCGAGAATATTCAACAGGCTAAAGGATTAATAGCTGCTTATCAGAATAATAAACTCACGCAGGAGCTGGCGGCTCAACTTATTTTCGGTGCTTTTGATGCTACGGGAAAACTACCCGTTACGATTGACAAAAGATTCAAGGTTAACGACGGAATTAGTGTAAGCAAAAACAATGGATTTTCATATACCATCCCTGAAGAAGTTGGCATTAGCTCCGCACTTTTGCGTCATAAAATCGACTCTATTGCACTTTTAGGTGTCAAAAATAAAGCTTACCCCGGATGCCAGGTTCTGGTAGCAAAAAACGGAAATGTGATTTTTCACCAATGTTATGGGTACCATACTTATGACAATACCAATCCTGTAAAAGCGAATGATCTTTATGACTGGGCTTCAATAACAAAAGTTACAGGGCCGCTGCCCATGATAATGAAGTTAGTTGATGAAAAAAAAATAGATGTTAATATGCCTTTAAGTCATTACTGGCCCCCGTTCAAAAATAGTAATAAGGAATTTTTAAGCTTAAGAGAAATTCTTGCTCACCAGGCTGGATTAGCACCATTTATTCCTTTCTGGCAGATGGCGTTAAAAGAGGACGGCGAACTTGATACAAATATTTTTAAAGACCATCCAACACCTGTTTTTAATATTCGGGTTTCATCTCATCTTTACATGAATAAAAACTTTCGACAGGTGATGTATGACACCATTAGAAATTCGAAATTGCGTCCTGTGAAGAAATATGTCTATTCTGATCTTGCATTTATTTTATTTCCTGAAATAATTTCCAACCTTACTGGCATCGATTATGAGAGGTATCTAAAACAAACATTCTATCGTCCTCTTGGGGCGTATAATATCACTTTCAACCCATATTTGCATTACCCCTTAAAACAGATTATCCCAACGGAAGATGATGAATTTTTCCGCCACGAAGTTGTACATGGATTTGTTCATGATGAAGGAGCTGCCATGATGGGTGGAATTTCAGGAAACGCGGGACTTTTTGGAACCACACTTGATCTGGCTAAAATTTTCCAAATGTACTTGCAGAAAGGCTACTTTGCCGGAAAGAGATATATTTCTGATAAAACAATAAATGAGTTTACAAGAATCCAGTTTCCTGAAAATAAAAACCGGCGTGGGCTGGGATTCGATAAACCTTACATTGACAATGAGAAAAATTATCTTAAGGATTCATTCCCTGCAACCAGTAGCAGTAAAAACAGTTTTGGGCATACCGGTTTTACCGGAACATTTGTTTGGGCAGATCCAGATAACGGGCTGCTTTTTGTGTTTATGTCGAACAGGGTTTATCCCACCCGTGAAAACGAAACAATTTATGATTTAAATATCAGGCCAGCAATGCATCAAAGTATATATGATTGCATAAAAATCGGATTAAAATGATTCTTAAAAAATGTTAATATATTTTAGGTCAACATTCTGTTAAACACTCAAATACAACTTTATTATTACTTATCCTGCAACCATTTAGCAGAACCCTTTAAAAAATCCATTTTAATATTTTGATATTGCGTATTTTGATACTCCAAAATACTTGTTCTTAATCCTTTCGTTATTGAATTATTAATCCTATTTTTACGTGTGTAACATATTTTAGTACTCATTTTAAATATTACCAATATGACTAGTAAAATCACCTTTAACGAGTTACGAAAAATCAAAGACAGTTTACCTGACGGTTCCATTAGAAAGTTAGCGCAGGAATTTTCAGTGACCGAGGAAACCGTCAGAAACTATTTTGGAGGCGCTAACTATACCGATGGAGCATCGGTGGGCATACACATGGAACCGGGACCAAACGGGGGGATTGTTTTAATTGATGATTCAACAATTTTAGACAGGGCCAAAGAGCTGATATAAACTCGTTATAATTAGTAAACAGAAAAGTTTAAAATATTTATAAAACTGTCCTAATTTTAGGGCAGTTTTTTTTTACCGAACTAAACCTTTATTTATGAAAAATTTACAATTTATTCCCATTATTATCTTGCTAACCTTTTTTTAGTTCATGCAGTAAAAATAAGTGGCAACCTATTTTTAATGGCGAAAACCTCGATAAATGGGATAAATATATTGGAACTCCACTCCGGGACTTCGATTGTTTAGCTGAATTATTTCAGGATATTGTGGATTGAAACCCGAAAAAAACTATTCTTGTAAAAATTTAATTCTTAAAAATGAAGCCAACATTTCGTGAGCAATTCACTTTAAAAAATACCGTTCTGGGAGTGCAGTTTCTTTTCGTCGCCTTTGGTGCAACCGTACTTGTTCCACTTTTGGTTGGGATTGATCCGGCAGTTGCTTTATTTACAGCCGGCGCAGGAACACTTATTTTTCATTTGATTACCAGGGGTATTGTTCCGGTATTTTTAGGGAGTAGTTTTGCCTTCATAGCTCCTATAATCGAAGCAACCAAATTGTATGGCTGGCCGGGTACACTTTCAGGAATTATTGCAGTAGGATTGGTTTACGGACTGGTTTCTGTTTTAATAAAATTATACGGAATTAAATTTGTTGAACGGCTATTTCCTTCGGTTGTTGTTGGACCAGTTATTATTATTATCGGGTTATCACTTGCTTCATCGGCAGTTGATATGGCCAAAACCGACTGGGTACTGGCAGTTATTTCGCTATTAACTGCTATCGTTGTTGTAATATTTGGTAAAGGAATGCTAAAACTTATTCCTGTATTCATTGGGATTGCAGTTGGATATCTCGTTGCTTTATTTTGGGGAAGTGTAGATTACTCTGCCATTAAAGATGCTTCATGGATTATGCTTCCCGAATTTACAATTCCGAAATTTAGCTGGCAGGCTATTTTATATATGATGCCGGTAGCCATTGCACCAATTATTGAACACGTTGGTGATATGTATGCAATAGGTGGTGTTTGTAATAAAAATTTTATTGAAAAACCAGGATTAAACAGAACGTTACTTGGTGACGGAATTGCAACTTCATTGGCAGGTTTCTTCGGTGGAGTTCCAAATACAACTTATTCAGAAGTAACCGGTGCGATTTCGTTAACGAAAGTAACAAATCCTTTTATTTTAAGAATTGCAGCAATTACGGCTATTGTTTTTGCTTTTGTGGGAAAAATAAGCGGTTTTCTGAAAACGATACCGCAAGCTGTTTTAGGCGGCATTATGCTTTTACTTTTCGGAATGATTGCTTCCATTGGTATAAAAACGCTGATTGATTCAAAAGCCAATCTTTCTGAAACTCGCAACCAGGTTATTGTTTCGGTAGTTTTAACCATTGGCATTGGTGGCGCTATTATTGAATACGGAACTTTTTCACTGGCCGGAATCGGATTGGCTGCAATGGTTGGAATTCTGCTGAATATTATTTTACCTGCAACAAAAAAGGAGGAAGTTTAGTTGACCTGTTGTTTCTCCGGAAGATATTTCCAAAACCTTCGGGGCATGTGCTGACGTTGCAACCGGAGGTTTTTTCTTTCCTGGATGGTGATATGCCTAAAATACGATTTCCACAATTTCTGGTAAAACTCCTCCCCTTCTTCCAGAATGTTTTCTTTTACCTGCCCACTCAACCGGCTAAAATGTTTATTTGAAATTTCGACCTCTTCCATTTTATCTTTTCCATAAAGTACACCATAGCTTCGTTTCAAATCATACAGCAGCCACTTCTGGTCAGTAAATCGTTTTTGAAAATGCCCTACAACCATCGGAATTACATCATAACGTGGTTCAATTCCGCAAAAGTAAAAGCCATCTTTAGTGCGCTGAAACCTTACAAACTGCATCATTCGCATGGCTTCCTTTTTTACTTTCTGAGAAGTTTGTGTGAGATACAAAACATCTGAATCGCCAAAATCGGTTTCAATATTAAACTGCTCACTAAATAACCTCCGTAAAAAGCGGTAGATTTTCATCTCAATTCCTGATTCTTCGGAAAGGAATGCGTAATACACCAATTGGTTATTATTTCCTGAAAGCTTTTTCTGAACACCTTTCCAAACCCGTTCAGCTTTTACTGAATTTGTCGGAATATCATATTTTTCAGCAAAAAACTGTCTTTGTTCCCCTTGTCTTGACTGAATATCTACCGGAAAATCTTTCCGACTATAACATTCAAAAACACAGGTCAAAAACCCCTCAAAAGTCCCGTCGTAAGTATAAATCAACATAAAAATAGTCTGTCAATACTTCAAATAATTTTAGCCAATTCTATAATAGTAAACTTTAATGATTATTCATCCCCGATAATTTTCCCCTTAGTTTTCTCATTAAGAAAATAGTCAAACGCTTTTTTAAGAAATAGGTGTCTTCTTTTAATGGAGTATGCCTCAACTGATGCTTGAAGGATATATTTTTGAAATTCTTCCATTACAACAGGATTTTGCGGTGGCTCAAAATTTCTAAGTAGTTCCATATTAAATTTTATTGCGTCTATCATTTTTATGAAGAATCGAGCAAACTTAACTACTAAATCTTGCCTATCCTCATTGTATAATTCTTCAACAAATAAATAACAAGTTACAGCCACTGCTCTACTTGAAATGTTTATTGCTCTTTCACCAAAGGCTTTATCCATAATTTTCAAAACTTCTTTTATACGAATTAAATTTGAATCTGTCATATCTATATCATGATTTTTTTCGAAAAAGTCGTCAATATCTTGAAAACGAGCTCTAACAAATTCTCCTTCAGGCTTTGCTTTAGCGAATGAATTGATACATATTTGAGCTAAAGTGAAAGGTCTTGAAAATCTTTTTTCTGAAAGATTTGAGTTCTTAAAAAAAGGACCATTATTACCTATCTCTTTATAAATAAAATCCCTAATAGCTCCGGTTCTTGATTTTAATAATTCACCTGAATTAAGCCTAATTCCTAGTTGTAGCCTTCTAAATATTTCCCTGATTAGTTTGTCATCGATTTGTTTATAAATTGAAAAATTCAGTTCAAAATCCTCAATTTTTTTTGCAATCGTTGGATGTTCTTCTTTTATTTCTATATACGTGAACTTTTCGTTGTAAAATTGCAGTGTCAAGGGTGTTCTTTCATCAGGATCAGGCTTAAAGAATCTTAACAACGTACTCATACGTTGCTTTCCATCAATACATTCGAAATCAAACTGTTTGTTGTCTTTTACCTCAGCAAGGTAAATTTTGGGAATATCGATATCAAATAAAATGGAATCCAGCAATTCTTCTTGCTGTTTTACTGACCAAATCTTCTCCCTTTGGTAATCTGCATCCAAATCTATTCTGTAAATATAGTCATCTATGAATTTTTTAACCGAAATATTTAAAAGTGTTCTTCTGTCTTTTAGTGTAGTTGCCATAATAGTCAGTCTTTTATTTTTAGGAATCAAAACATTTTTTCAAATATTTAGTCTTATAAACACTATCATCTAACATTTTTCCCCCTTTTGCACTCAACCAAATTTTAAAAGGATTACCAACTTCGGGATTGGAAATCAATTCATCTGCGATAAGAGGTTTCTCAATATCTTTAGGTTCGATAATTTCAGGAAAAAAACCGTAAGAAGTTTTGATAGGATGATGAGAATTTTGTGGTTGAAAATCTATAATTTCAAGCGATATTTGTTTATCCCTTTCTACATGTGCTTTGAACAATAAATCGATCAATCCAAGGTCACTTTGATTTAAAGAACAACCAATAATCCTCAAAGTATCACATTCAACCAACAATTCAAATGCCTTTCCCCAAATGAAGTTATATGGAGGAAATAAATAATTTTTGTTTATTCCAATTGGTATAATTGAAATATTCTTTTTCTTATCATAAACTTCAACTTCTTCCCAATTAAAAGATCCATGTAATTTTAGTAAAGGAAGTTCTCCATTAACTTTGGTAGTAAGACAATAATTTGGATTCTCACTAATTATTTCTTTATATGCAATATCTAAAACATCATCATAGTTCAAAGATATGAAACCTAGCAATTCTTCATGTTCTTTAATCAATTCATGAAGTTCAAATAACCCTTTGTGTAAATAAAACTTTTCTTTTAATTCATTAGTTAAAATCTTTCTAATGTCACCTTCTACTAAACTTTTTAACTTATTAACATATGTATCCTCGATTTGATTATTTTGGAAAAGGCTTATTAAAAGTTCAATATTTAATGAACCTTTTGAGGAAGTAAAAACGTCTTCTTTCTGTTTAAACCAATTTGTTCTTCGTGCGGCTTGCATAACCCTTTTAGATACATTAGATATCAGTAGGCCTTTTTTATCTCTGTATGAAGCATTTGGATCGTCCGCTATATTTATAATCTCAGCATGCGTTGCTCCCGCACCAAATAAATAAACTACTTTCTTCTTTGACATAAGTGTGTTTAGTTTTCCCAAATAACTATACTCTCACGTGAAGGAACTCTTTCATAAGTCTTCATTTGTTGAGAACTGTTTCCTCTGTAACGTGCAAGCAATATATTTTTTTGTTTTAATCCTGCCTGTTCCCCAATTTCAAATAATATCTCATCTACAGGAATATTAATACCTGCAAACCGGACATTGCTAACAACCAGTGCAATTTTCCCCTCTTTTTTTAAGCACCTTTTCATTTCAGATAAAACCAAAAACATATCCTCAAAATACCCTTCAAGCATATCGATTACCTGGGGGTTATTTACACCATTTGATTTAACTTTACATAAAAGTTCATTTAAGATTGATGGTGGAGTATAACCAACCGCTTCATATTTTTTTCTTGCTTCAACGTGTGAACGAAGGGTTTCATAACGGATTTTTTTGAGTTCGTCGTTGTTATTGATAAAATCAAAGATCATTTCCAAAGAATATATTCTTGTGTAATCATGCCGATTTGGATACGGGGGCGAAGTAATAACGGCATCGTATAATAAATCAGATGGTATTTCACGTGCATCACCGTTATAAGCCTCAATCGTTATTTTATCAGAACCATCCGATTCAAAAGTTTCAACATCTTTTATCATAGCGGAAATTTTGTCCAAAAATATTTTTCTTATGAGTTCTGGATTTATTTCCCTGTTAACAACTCTCAAAAATCCTCCTGATTTGGTTGTATTACTAACAGATTCCAAAATACTTAATAGAGCGAGTTTAAAAAAGTTACGGGCATTAGTATCACTAATTTGTTCAATTTCATATTTAATCTGAAACAATTCACGCTCTATTTCTGGGGTAAACGCTTTTTTAATTATTAAGATATCAGGGAAAGTACCAATATGTTTAGCTGGCTTACCATTTTGATAAAATTTACTTTTTATTTGGTGAAGCATTTCAACATCATAGTCCCCAATTTTTATATTACTTAAATAAACCGAGAAGGGCAGAATATCAAATCCGTGAGCATTCATTCCTGCCTGTTTGCAGGCTAATAATGTTGTTCCTCCACCACAAAACGGGTCCAGAACCCAATCACCTTTTTTTAATTTGAATTCTGAGATAAAAAAATCAACCAAATCTTTAGAATAACTATGTTTAAATGCATGCCAATTATAGATAGGATTATTAATATCTCTTCGTGGTGAAATTAAATGAGATAGAGAATCAATTTTATTGATTATCTCAGGCATAGTTAAATATTTTTTGAATCAAAATTACACTAACAAATCAATGTTTAGAAAAACCTTTGAAACTATTTAGTTGTATATATTCGGTTTACATTTCTGAGCTAAAATACAAAACAAATTTTGATTATTTTGTAACCAATCACAAACTATTCCTATATCCTCAGTACAGAGGAGGCAATGCTGGTTTATACTCAGCAAAAAATGTAAGTTGCGTATCCATCGTTTTTTTGTTTTTTGAAACCGACTCCGTTACCAATTTGTGTTTCAATTTTTCCGGTTCCCAGTCAGTTGTTGAAACCGGCAATTCGTTGCAGGTAATAAAATACTTTGCTCTTTTCATAACTACTCCTATTTTTTTTAGATGGTCCGAATTCAATTTTCGGTGGCGACGAGCCAAAACTATTTTTTGCGCCGATTGTACGCCGATTCCCGGCACACGTAAAATCATTTCATAATCGGCGCGATTAATATCAACCGGAAAAATATTCATATTCCGCAACGCATACCCAAGTTTCGGGTCCACATCCAAATCCAGAAACGGCTGATTTTCCGACAAAATTTCTTCGGCTCTGAATTTATAAAACCGAACCAGCCAGTCGCTTTGATACAACCGGTTTTCGCGCACCAGTGGCGGACGATTTATAGCCGGTAAACGCTGGTCGTAATTGTTAACCGGCAAATACGCCGAGTAATATACTCGTTTCAAATTTTGCGTTTTGTACAATCCTGACGATAACAAAATAATCTGCCGGTCGCTTTCGGGTGTGGCACCAACAATAAGTTGTGTGCTTTGTCCGGCAGGCGCATACCTAGGTGCTTTTCGGTATTTTGCCCGTTCTTCTTTGCTGACCAGAATTTCATTTTTTATCTGGTTCATGGGCAATAAAATTCCATTGTAGTTCTTTTCGGGAGCCAGTTTCTTTAAATTCATTTCGGTTGGAATTTCAATATTAACACTTAATCGGTCGGCCCACAAACCTGCTTCGTGAATCAACTCCCGGCTGGCTCCCGGAATGGCTTTGAGGTGAATGTATCCGTTGTAGTTTTCTTCAATCCTTAGTTTTTTTGCAACCTGCACCATCCGCTCCATAGTAAAATCGGAGTTCTTAATCACTCCCGAACTCAGGAACAAGCCTTCAATGTAATTTCGGCGGTAAAAACTGATAGTAAGATCAACAATTTCCTGTGGCGTAAAAGTGGCACGTGGCCGGTCGTTGCTTCTGCGATTAATACAATAGGCACAATCATAAACACAATTGTTGGTCATTAGTATTTTAAACAGACTAATGCACCTCCCGTCTTCCGTAAAACTGTGGCAAATACCACAAGCCACACCGTTTCCAATTCCTTTGGTTGCATTTTTGCGGTTACTTCCGCTTGATGCACATGAAACATCGTACTTGGCTGCATCGGCCAGAATATTTAATTTCTGTAAAACTTTATCGTTGTCCATAATTTTTAATTTTCATAAAAACCCCGGCGGGAAAACCGGGGATTTTGAACCTCAAACATTTGGGATACAAGTCCCGGTGAATAATATCTTACAACTTGTCATTTCGTAAGAGGCACAACTGAGAAATCGCTTCATTTGAAATATCAGATTTCGCCCATTATTCGAAATGACAATTACAAATTGATAATATAAATATCAATATATCCGATAATAATTTAATCATTTCTGCTAAATCACAAACATTTTTTTGTAATTTTGAGTGAAAAATTTCACATGATGAACTACTTCAGCAGCAATATCAAACTTCTGCGAACCAGAAAAGGCCGAACCCAAAACGACCTGGCAGTAGAACTGGAAATTAAACGCACAACTGTAAATGCACTTGAAAACTCAATTAGTCAGCCAACAGTAACCCAACTTCAGACTTTTTCAAAGTACTTTGGAATTGCAATTGATACTTTAATCAATGTAGATCTAAATCGGCTTTCGGAAAGCCAGTTTACCGATTTACAAAATGGTTTTGATGTTTTTATCCGCGGCACAAACTTGCGGGTAATTGCCACAACCGTTGATGCAGAAAACAACGATAATATTGAATTTGTGAGTGAAAAAGCCAAAGCCGGTTATGTTACCAGTTTTGCCGATCCTGAATATATCGGGAACCTGCCGGTTTTCCAGCTACCCTTTTTATCGAAAGAAAAAAAGTATCGCGCTTTCTCCATTTCCGGCGATTCGATGTTGCCCATTCCAAATGGTTCTGTAGTAATTGGCGAGTTTGTCCAGAATTTTTACAATATCAAAAAAGGCATAGGATATATTATCGTGACCCGCGAAGAAGGCATTGTTTTTAAAATTGTTGAGGATTATATTTCAAATAAACGTTCGTTGCTGCTTGCATCTCTAAACACGGCTTTTAAACAGTACGAGCTCCCATTAAAAGATTTAAAAGAAGCCTGGAAATTTGTATGCTACCTGAATACCGAAATCCCGGACCCGGAGCCGGATATCCAAAAAGTTTTACAAACCGTAAATGATTTAAAATTCGAGATTCAAAACATGAAGAAGTAATGATGAAGAGATGAACTGGTGATTCAAGGATAGCATCGTTACGAGCGATGCCATTCTTTTCGTAACTTTGAATAAACAATGGCAAAATGCACGAGGCACTTTTCTATACAAAACTAAACGACCAAACCGTCCGTTGTGAATTATGCCCATGGAATTGTGCTTTGAAAAATGGACAAACGGGTGTTTGCAAAGTACGCACCAACGAAGGCGGAAAACTTTACACTCATGTTTACAATAAAATAGCTGCACTTGGCATCGATCCCATTGAAAAAAAACCATTGTATCATTTCTATCCAGGGAAAAATATTTTATCGATTGGAGAAGTGGGCTGTAACCTGCACTGCTCTTTTTGCCAGAACCACAGGATTTCACAATGTTTTGCGTCAGAATTTAACGGATTTCAGGAAATCACTTCGAAAGAAATAGTAAACGAGGCCCAAAAAACTTACCACAATATTGGTATCGCATACACTTACAATGAGCCGTTTACATTCTATGAATTTATGCTAAAAACAGCGCAATTGTCGCACGAAATTGATTTAAAAAACGTGGTCGTTTCAAACGGATATATTAATCCTGAGCCTTTACAAAAATTATTACCGTACATCGATGCCTTTAATATCGACTTAAAAGCATTTTCCAATGCGTTCTATAAAAAGCAAACAAAAGGAAAACTTGAACCTGTTTTGGAAACGCTGAAAATAATTGCTTATAGCAAGGCTCATCTTGAAATTACGACATTGGTTATTCCAACACTTAATGACAATGCCGAAGAATTTGAAAATATGGTTCATTGGATTTCAGCTGAATTGGGACAAAATATTCCATTACATCTTTCACGCTATTTTCCTCAACATGAAATGAAAATTCAACCCACATCAATTGAAAAACTGGATCAGTTTTATACCATCGCAAAAAACTACCTTTTTCATGTTTATCTTGGAAATGTGAGCGACGAGAACAGATCCTCGACATACTGCTTTAATTGTAGTAATGTACTTATTTCCCGTAAACGATATCATACCTCTGTTGGTGGAATCGATTCAAACGGAAACTGTATCAACTGCAAATCTCCAACACAAATTCAAATTCAATAATAAAATACTTTCACATCTTATTTTATTTTCAACTCAGTTTTCGTAACTTATTGGTCTTGTTAAAGGATAAACCATTAAATTCTTAAAAATGACTTACGAAGACTTTATTAACCAACCCGAATTTCAGCAAATGCTTGCTGAGGCTGAGCAATTAAAAAGCAAAGTTTTTTCAGATGTTATTGATGATGAAGGAAACCAGTATGTTGACCTTGTGCAGGAAGGTGGAGGTGTTTTGGGAATCGCCCTTGTTGGATATACTTATATTCTCGAAACTGCAGGAATACGTTTTTTCCATCTTGCCGGAACTTCCGCCGGAGCAATAAATACATTAATTCTTGCCGGAATTGATCATATCAATAAGGCAAAATCGCAAATGGTTTTGGATGAGCTGGCAAAACAGGATTTATTTGAATTTGTAGATGGAGATCCGGCTTTAAAGGCTATCATTCAAAAAGTTATTGACGGAGCGAAATTTAAGCAGCTGCTGGGAAAATTACTCTTTAATATCAGGAAAGTAAAAAAAGCACTTTTTGATGATCTTGGATTGAACCCGGGATTAAAATTTGAACAGTGGCTGGAAGGAGTTTTGAAAGATTCGCCCAATCATATTGAAACCATTGGAGATCTCCAGGAAAAAAGGAGCAAACCCTATTTCCCGAAAGGTCTTCGTCACAGGGAAACAGGACCATTGGCTGATGAACGTGCTCTGATCCACATTATTACAGCCGATGTTACAACCCAAACTAAAGTACAGTTTCCGATGATGACTAATTTGTATTGGGGAGATAATTACAAGAGCCAGTCACCGGCAAAAATGGCCAGGGCTTCAATGTCAGTACCTTTCTTTTTTATTCCATTTGAAATTGACAACGTTGTTAATGCAGGACAAACTGCTAACGAATCGTGGATAAGACAAGCTAATTATTACGGGCCAATACCTCCAAAAGTAAAGTTTGTTGATGGTGGAATGATTTCCAACTTTCCGATTAATGTTTTTCACATTATCCCGGGAACTGTACCAAGAAAACCAACCTTTGGCGTACGATTAAGTTCTTACCGCAATCAATTTTCAAATGTTGATGATCTGGGCAGTTTTGTCGGATCGATGATTAGCACCATGCGACATGATTCGGACGACGAATTTCTGATCAAAAATCCTGATTTTGAAAAACTGATTTGTTTTATTAATGCTGACAAAGATTTTAAATGGCTGAATTTCAAAATGAATGATGAAAATAAAAAGAAACTTTTTCTACTTGGAGCACAAAAAGGGCTCGATTTCATTAAAACTTTCGATTGGGAAAATTACAAACAGTTGCGTTCACTTTAAGAATTAAAATCATTCCGTTAAAAAGCGAACATTTTAGCTAACTTTACCTCGTTAAAATAAATGATGAGATCTTAGCTAAATGAATTTTTCTGAATTAGGTATCCACAATGATTTAATCGACGCCATTTCATATATGGGATTTAAAGATGCCACTCCCATACAGGAACAGGCCATTCCTATAATTCTTGATGGAAACGATTTAATTGGATGTGCACAAACTGGCACCGGGAAAACAGCCGCATTTGTTCTTCCCATTCTTGATATGCTTGCCGATATGCCGGGTGGTGAAACCACTACATTAATCATCGTTCCAACACGTGAATTAGCAATTCAGATTGATCAGCAGGTTCAGGGAATTGGCTACACCATGGGAATAAATTCAATAGCAATTTATGGTGGCAGCGACGGCGATGACTGGAGTCAACAAAAAACCGCCCTTACAAAAGGGGCAGATATTGTTGTAGCAACACCCGGCAAATTGATCTCTCATTTAAATATGGGATATGTTAAGTTCGATACCATTAAATTCCTTGTACTTGACGAAGCGGATCGAATGCTTGATATTGGCTTTTATGATGATATTATCAAGATTATTTCATTTCTCCCGAAGGAGAGGCAGACCCTTATGTTTAGTGCAACCATGGCGCCTAAAATCAGGAATCTGGCATCTAAAGTACTCAGCAATCCAAAAGAAATTAACATTGCCGTTTCAAAACCTGCCGAAGGCGTTTTACAGGCTGCATATTTAATATACAACCAACAAAAAAACGGGCTTGTTAGCCATCTCATCAAAGAAAACCCTGACTACAACAGTATTCTGATTTTTTGCTCAACAAAAAAGGCAGTTAGTGAGTTGACGCGGGTACTGAAAAAGGAGAAACTCTCTGCAGAAGCTATTTCATCAGATCTGGAACAAGCCAAGCGAGAGGAAGTATTGCAGGGATTCCGGTCAAAAAGAACGAGGATATTAGTTGCTACCGATGTTATGAGCCGTGGAATAGATATCAAAGACATCAACCTGGTAATTAACTTCGATGTTCCTCAGGATGCGGAGGATTATGTTCATCGCGTCGGTAGAACCGCCCGAGCTGATGCCACCGGTGTTGCATTAACACTGGTCAATGAAAATGACATGTTCAGTTTTCACCAGATTGAACAACTGATTGAACGTGAAGTTTTTAAAATACCCCTCCCCGATAAATTTGGCGAAGGACCAGCATGGAAGGCTCCACGTCCAGGCAAAAAGAAAGGTGGGTTTCATAAAAATAAAAAGTTCAAAAAAAATCATACCAGACCATTAAATAAAAAATAACCGGTTTGAATTATTAAACCAGTTAATATTCATACCTTAACTTCAACTTACATAATAATCCAACATGAAAGCAACACATTTTTTGCTATTTATTCTTTTCATTATTATTTCTTCAGGTATAAATGCGCAAACATCCGATTCAACTTTAGTTAAAATTGAAACCACTGACGGAAACGAATTTGTAGGGAAAATTGTGGAAGAAAATGATGGGAAAATTATTTTGGAGACAGAGAAATTAGGCAGAATTACTATTAAGCAAACAGATATTAAATCGAGATCGGAAATTAAAGCACAACAAATAAAAAATGGTAAACTTTGGTTCGATAATCCACAGGCAACCCGCTATTTTTGGGCTCCAAATGGGTACGGATTAAAAAAAGGAGAAGGCTATTATCAGAATATTTATGTGCTCTGGAACCAGTTTTCGGTAGGTGTTACAGACAATTTCTCATTAGGTGCTGGTATAATTCCCACATTTCTCTTTGCGGGCGCTTCAACACCCGTATTTGCTACTGCAAAATTCTCTGTTCCACTTGAAAAAGAGAAAATAAATTTAGGCGGTGGTGCAATTATAGGTACAGTCTTAGGGGAAGATTTAGGTGGTTTTGGTATTGTATATGGAGTTTCTACCTTTGGGTCAAGGGATAACAATGTAACTGTTGGCATTGGCTATGGATTTGCTGATGGAGAATTTGCACATGCGCCACTAATTAACTTAAGTGGTCTGTTCCGATTTTCAAGTCGGGGTTATTTTATTACCGAAAATTACTACGTAAATGGTGGCGGAAATGGAGGAGGAGTAATAAGTTTAGGAGGTCGATGGCTGATAAAAAAAGCATCCCTTGATTTCCTGCTAGCAATACCATATGGGATGGATTTAGGTACATTTGTTGCTTTTCCTGTAATTGGATTTGCTATTCCATTCGGCTCCAATTAAAAAATCCACTGACTCACAACAAGCCAATGGATTTTATTAGAAATATTTGCCCTAGTTTCTAATTTTTATGAATTGTTACCTTAATAACTTTTGAAGCAGCAGGCCACGGGTAACCATCATTAAGCATTCTGACATTTCCGCCTTCAGCAACATTTTCAGTTTTTGTTCCGGGATATTGATTAACAGCAGTTCCTGCATCCCAAAGCATGACTTTATCGGTAATATCCGTTACATCGCTGTTAAATTGTAGTTTGATGCCTCCGTCGCCGAAAGCGAAGAACTCGTCATTCGAATTCCCCAACATACTTGCAATGCTTAAGTAATGACCTGGTATTCCCTCAAATGTAAAGGTATATTTTTGTCCGGGGAATATTGGGCCACCATCCATTTTGCCATCAGGAACAGCATAAACTCCAGCATTGTAATCGTCCATCAAAGAAGCATACAAATCAGGAAGGATCACCGGTTTCAGCCAGTTTTTCCAATCCCATTCCTCTATCGGGCGTACCTTCAGTAAATATGGGCATTTCTTTATTTTTGTGTACCACCCACAAGACGGGTGCTATTGGAGACACATAACCACTGTTTTCCCACAGGTAATGCCCCAAGTCACTGGCATCTCCCATTTCGGCAACGTTTTTGTAGCCCGTCATTATAATCTTTCATTCCGGTTGCAAAAAGTGGTTTTGTAGCGGTGTGTACGACCCAGACTACTGGGGAAATAGGAGTTGTGCTACCTCCAAGGTTGTCAACAGTTACTGTAAACATATGATCGCCGTCATAAGCAAGTGTCACTTTTAGGTTAGTTGCTACAGCCCCATAATCATGTGTGTTATCCATGTCTGCGTCCGCCATTAGTTGTACCGGAGCATCCGTTTCACCGCCCATATGCGGATTATTCATTCCAGGCGCTTGATTGCCTTGTGTTCCAGCATCCCAAAGCATGATTTGGGACGTAACATCTCCTGTTACAGGCATGCCACTTCCATCGTAAAGGCTAATCCCCGTAGTGTCAGGAGCATAAAAGCCATCATTGGACCAGCCATACATGGTGGCAAATGATAATTTATGACTCGGACCGGCATGAAATGAAAATTTAAAAGAAGCACCCGGTAATGCAGGACCAGCATTAGCAGAATCCACAGGAATACTTGCAACTCCTGATTCAAAAAACAGGTAAGGAGTTGAAACATTTTCCACTGTCACAGTATATGACAGACCAGGGACAGCATCAGGGACAGCATCAGGTAACTTCCCGCCTTTCAGGGCAGGTTCTTCAACCAAATCTTTTTTACACTGTGTAAATATCAATGATACAAGTGCAAGACTAAAAGCAATACGTAATAATTTCATAGCTCTAATTTTTTTAAATGATTAATGATTCAAAGGTCTGAAGAAGTTATCACGGGAATATCACAAAGAGTTCAACTTTTGATCAAGATTTTATCATAAAAGTTTATCCTTTCCTGCTGAACACCAGCGAAATGGGATAAGGCTTTAGAAAGTAATTTTTGTTCTGCTATTTGACAATGATGTTTATCTTTCTAATTTTGCGCCATGGAACGGGTTGTAATAGGATTATCGGGCGGAGTTGATTCCAGTGTGGCGGCATATTTGCTGAAACAGCAGGGATATGATGTGGTAGCTCTTTTTATGGTAAACTGGCACGAACGTGTTGGAAACATCACAAGTGCCTGTACATGGGAAGAAGATGCACTTATCGCTAAAATGGTGGCAAAAAAACTTGATATTCCATTTCACATTGTTGACCTGAGTAAAGATTACAAAAAGCGCGTAGTTGATTATATGTTTGCCGAATACCAGGCAGGGCGCACACCAAACCCGGATGTACTTTGCAACCGCGAAATCAAGTTTGATATTTTTATGGATGAAGCCATGAAATTCGATGCCGATTTCGTTGCTACCGGTCACTATTGCAAAAAAGACACTTTGGAAACGGATGGAAAAACTGTTTATCGTTTGCTGGCAGGAAAAGATCCGAATAAAGATCAGAGCTATTTTTTATGCCAGTTAAATCAGGCGCAGTTATCAAAAGCCATGTTTCCGGTTGGCGATCTGTTAAAACCAGAAGTGAGAAAAATTGCCAAAGAACAACATCTACCGACTGCAGATCGTAAAGATTCGCAGGGAATTTGTTTTGTTGGAAAAGTTGATCTGCCAACATTCCTTCAGCAGCAATTAGTGCCGAAAACCAGGAAATGTAATTGAAATTCCGGCATCATTCATGGAAAAGAAAAAACAGGTTGAAGTTTCAGAAGAGAATTACAAAAAACTTTGTTTTGCTTATCCTTACAAACCCTGGAATGGAAAAGTTATCGGAGAACATCAGGGGGCACATTTTTATACTGTCGGACAGCGAAAAGGACTAAACATTGGCGGGCATGAAGAACCGCTTTTTGTCATAGGAACTGACGTAGTCAGAAATATTATTTATGTTGGTGAGGGGAAAGAACACCCCGGACTATACAGAAAAGGACTGTTTGTTCAAACTGAAAATATGCACTGGATTCGCGAAAACCTTAAAATGAAACCGGGAGAGAAAAGAGAATATGATATTCGCATCCGTTACCGGCAACCTTTGGAAAAAGGAACAATTCATTTAAAAGATGACGGAGCCTGGTTTATTTTTGAAAATGAACAACGTGGAATTACTCCGGGCCAGTTTGCAGCATGGTATATTAAGGATGAACTAATCGGTTCAGGAGTAATTTCCTGAAATAACTTCTGTCTTCCGACTTCCTGCTTCTAACTTTATATTAAATTCGCTTAAAATTTTCATTATGATAAAATCGATGACTGGCTTTGGGAAAGCCGAATTTGAGGTAAACAACAAAAAAATTACTATCGAAATAAAATCGTTAAACAGTAAACAGATTGACATCAACACCCGAATACCTGCACTTTATCGCGAAAAAGACATTTCGCTTCGGAAAGAATTATCGGACACATTAATTCGTGGAAAAGTTGATTTAAACATTTACATGGAAAATCTGGGTGAAGATTCCAACTCAAAAATTAATGAGCCCATTTTGAAAAGCTATTTCCAACAGCTAAGTAAGGTCAGTAATGATTTAAATCTTGCCATTGACCAATCAACATTGCAGGCCGCAATTCGCCTGCCCGATGTAGTTAAAACACAATACGAAACGCTGGATGAAGAAGAATGGGGTGTTATTCTTCAAAATGTAAAAAAAGCGCTTTCCGAGATTGATAGGTTCCGCGACCAGGAAGGGAAAGCACTTCAAGCCGATATTGAGGGAAACATAACAAGTATTAGTAATTTATTAAATGGAATTGAGCCATTTGAAGGCCAACGTATTGAATCAGTAAAACAACGACTGAAAGAAAATCTTGAAAGTTTACAGTTAAATGGGAATGTAGATAAAAACCGGTTTGAACAGGAGTTGATTTTTTACCTCGAAAGATTGGATATTAACGAGGAAAAAGTTCGGTTGGCAAATCATTGCAGTTATTTTCTGGAAACCATAAATTTACCTGAACCAGCCGGGAAAAAGCTCGGTTTTATTTCGCAGGAAATTGGCCGCGAAATCAATACCATCGGTTCAAAAGCCAACGACACCAATATTCAACGAATTGTCGTCAATATGAAAGATCATTTGGAAAGAGTAAAAGAACAGTTGCTAAATGTGCTTTAGCAGCAAGTAAAAAGGTAAAAGTTAAAAGGCAAAAGTAAGAAAGAACCAAATGGAAAATGAATTACAAAAGAGGATATTTGATTTTATTGTTAGAGTTATTGAGTTTCTTCGGACATTGCCCAACACGCAGGAGAATTACATCATAAAGAATCAATTAATAAAATCTTCAACATCTTCCGGTGCAAATTATGAGGAATCTCAAGCAGCTTCATCAAAAGCTGATTTTACTTATAAAGTTGAAATCTCGTTAAGGGAAATGAGGGAAAGCAACTTTTGGTTGAGATTAATAGAAAGGGTAAATCAAAATGCAAAAATCGACTTTAACGAGCTTAAATATTTAATAAACGAATCTGCCGAATTAAAATTAATTCTTGGAAGCATTGTGTTTAAATCAAAGAAGTGACAAAAATACTTTTGCCTTTTAACTTTAAACTTTTGCCTTGAAAAAATGAAAGGAAAACTCATCATATTCTCCGCACCTTCGGGAGCAGGAAAAACAAGCATTGTGAAACATTTGCTTGACAAAAACCTGAACCTCAGATTTTCGGTCTCGGCAACAAGTCGTGCACCGAGGCATAACGAAGTACACGGCAAGGACTACTATTTTATGTCGAATGATGAATTTCAGCAAAAAGTAAAGAATAACGAATTTTTGGAATGGGAAGAAGTTTATAATGGAACTTGTTACGGCACGTTAAAAAGTGAAGTTGAACACCTCCTGGGTACTGGGAAGAATGTAATATTTGATGTAGATGTAATTGGCGGACTTAATATTAAAAAACATTACGAAGAAGATGCCTTTGCTGTTTTTGTAATGCCTCCTTCTGTTGAAGAATTGAAGAATCGTTTACGAAACCGGGCGACTGACTCTGAAGAAAAAATTCAGACCCGCATCGAAAAAGCGGAATATGAACTTAGCTTTGCAAAAGAATTTGATAAAATTCTAATTAACGACAACTTTGGGAAAGCTTGCGAGGAAGCAGAAAATTTGGTTCGAAATTTTTTAAATTCATCTTTTATTTAAACATTGAAAACAGAGTACCGGTTAATTCTTTCCAATGAGCAAACAAGAGAACAACATAAGTTCTACAAAGACAAAATTCCAACTGAAAGTCGGGCTGTATTTTGGGTCTTTTAACCCAATCCATATCGGGCATATGGTAATTGCAAACTACATGGTTGAATACACTTCCATCGATCAGTTGTGGTTTATTGTTTCTCCACAAAATCCGTTAAAAAACAAAACAAATTTACTGAAGGATTACCAACGGCTTGAACTTGTGAACCGGGCAATTGAAGACGATGATCGATTTCAGGCATCGAATATTGAATTTGATTTACCAAAACCGAGTTACACTATTGACACGTTAGCTTATTTAAGCGACAAATATCCTGGTTATGAATTTGTTATTTTAATGGGATCGGATAATTTGGAGAGTTTTCATAAATGGAAGAACTTCAAAACTATCGTTCAGAATTACGGAATTATCGTATATCCGCGGCCAGGATTTGAACAGGCCAAGGTGCTAAAACATGAAAATATTCTGATTGCCAAAGGAGCGCCGCTGATGGAAATCTCTTCTTCATTTATTCGAAATGCCATAAAAGAAGGAAAAGATGTAAGACATTATCTGCCCCAAAACGTATGGAGAATATGTGGATGAAATGAACTTTTATAAAAAATAACCAAACGATATAAAATTATCGCGAACAAACAAATGCCAACCATCGAAAATAAAGATATCCTGTTTATTATAAATCCGAATTCAGGAAGAAAAAAAGCTGAAAAATTACTTAACCAAATAAAAGAATTCAGTAACGATTTTTCTGCAATCATAACTAGTGATAAAAAATATTTTAAGAAGATTCTGCGCGAAAAGATTGAAAATTTCAAACTATTTGTACTTGTTGGCGGTGATGGGACTGTAAATTCCGCAGTTCGGTATTTCATCAACAGACCAGATAAAATTCTGGCCATTTATCCGGCTGGTTCAGGAAACGGTTTTGCCCGTGAACTGGGATACAAACCATCGTTGGAAAAATTAATGAAGGCAATTGAAAATCCTGAAACGGTAAACATCGATGTGCTTCAGATAGGTAAACGGTTTTGCATTAACGTGGCCGGGATGGGATTCGATAGTTATGTGGCGCACCAGTTTCATCAGCAAAAAGGCCGGGGGTTAAAGAATTACATTATTGCAACCGTTAAGTCGGTTTTTACATTTCGACCTTTCAATGCAACAATCATTGCAGATGATAAAAAAATTGAAGGAAAATACCAGATGATTACTGTGGCCAACACCCGGCAATTTGGAAATAATGCAATAATTTCGCCGCAATCAAAGCCCGACGATGGAGTTTTTGAGCTCGTTTTGGTAAAACCTTTTCCCTTTTATTTATATCCGGCTTTTGTAGCGAAACTGTTCGCTGGTTCACTGAAAGATTCCAAATACATCGATTACATAAATGTATCAGACAGTGTTAAAATCAAGTCAGAGTTTGACTAATTATCACATTGATGGTGAACCTAAATTATTGTCCGGACAAATTAAAAGTAAATATTTCCGAGTCCAAAATAAGTTTCCTGAAAATAGCTAGATAAGGATACTTTCAGGAAACTTGATGTAATGTTAACAAAGTTAATCAGCTGTAATCCAAACTTTAGATTTATCAGAACGATCATCACCTGAGCATAAACACTCCTGTTATTCCTTGCATAATACGGAATTGCCATCATCGGTGAATTATCACTCCATTTTCCTTTGAGAACCATTAATCCTCCCAATAAGTCTCCCTTCCACTCAGGTGTAATATTTTCTGTTGAAATAGTTTTTGAAATATCCTGATCTTCTTTTTCAACGCAATAAATCAGCGGGCCGTAACGAAGCGCAATTTCATCTTCGTTTGCAATAACCTTTTCATCTGAAGTTACAGTCTGTACTTCAAGCGGTATTTCAAAATCGATAACATCGCCCGGCTCCCATTTTCTGGTTATTGGAACATATCCGTTTACCTCATCAACCTGAATCGCATTTCCATTTACTGATAAACTTTTTAATCCGTTTACCTTTGGCGATGAAGAATATATTTCACTTGTATTTCTGTTTGGTACTCGAACATAAACGGTAAACTCTTTGGATTCTTCCGGATTCACTGTCAAGCTAACTTTTCCTTCCCACGGATAATTTGTTTTCTGCACCATCGTAACATCAGTGCCAGCAACATTTTCAACCTTAATTGTGCTCCCAATGAAAAGATTAACATAAACGCCGCCATCATCTTTTACATAAGTCCAGGTTGGAATCATTAAAAGTGTACGCGGAATATTTCCCACACAACATGGGCAACCATGCCATTCATAACGATTTTGGTTGGAAGTAAGCGGATTGGTATAGGTAAAATTATTCCCTTCAATATCGATAGATCCAAGCAGCGCATTATACATGGTTTCCTCATAGAGATCGGCATACTTTGCATCGTGATAGGCCAGATTCATTTTATAATCGAAAAAGATCAGTCCACAACTTGAACATGATTCGCAATACGCACTGTGAGGAAGCGAATAATTAGGGCCAAAACCTTCAGATGTTTCTCCACTGCCGATTCCACCGGTAACGTAATATTTTTTGTTGATCATGTTATCCCAAAGCGACATTACTGCGCTTTCATAATCCACATCACCGGTTTCAGCAGCTACATCAGCCATTCCTGAATAACTGTAAGATGCACGAACCGCATGTCCAACGGCTTCATACTGTTGCTGTACCGGCACATGACTTTGATCGTATTCACTGCCACCATCACGTTCATCCAAAAGAAATTTTGCCAATGTGATATAATCATCTCCCCTGCCATTTCCTTCCATATCATTTACAAAGCGGCCAAAACGAACCAATGCCTGTTCCATTTCCTGGTGACCGTTGTACCATTCTTTTTTACCGGGCCCGATATTAGCCACCCAGCAATCAGCCAGTTTTTTAGCGGCATCGTAAAGCCGGGTATCTGTTCCATTCGTTAATGTATAATGATTGATGGCCGATTCAATAAAATAACCGGCAGTATATCCTTCGTGATTTCCCCTGTTTGCCGGTTCCCATCGTTCATGCCAGCGGGAAGTATCTCTCAGTGTGTATGCGGTTTGTAAATAACCATCCGGTTCCTGCGCCGCCAAAATAATAGGAATCCATTTTTCAATTGTTTTTTTCATTAAATCCTGCGCTGCAATAATTTCAGGGTCTCCCTTCGGATCAACCATTAATGCAATACACATTGACTCAATGGTTTGATGCACCCATGCATTTGAGAAAACAAATCCTTTATGTACACCGTGCGGCTCTCCCCGAAGCGCTTTTGCAGCTTCTATAAAATTATCAAGTCCACCCTGTCCCGTTGTCAAATCAGTACGTTCAATATAATCGATACAGTGAGGAATCCAGTTTACGATAAGCGCTTTTGCACGGCTGTTCCACAATGGATTATCAATGGAATAACTTTTTGTATAAACCACATCAAGACGTTTTTCAGGTGGTGGCAAAGTTGCTTTTACAACAATATCAGAGGAAGATTTAAGTCCGTTTGACTGAGCCGTGAGTGTAAAAATATATTCACCCGGTTCAGAAACTGTCGCCGAAGTTTCCAATGCATTTTTATCTTCGAATTCAACACGTTCCCGGACCAGATTTTTTCTTCCACGTAATTTTTGAAATCGGATTAATAGACAAAGTTGAACCTGATAAATAAGTTTTCCCTCCAACAATTACCGAACGATCGACTCCCGCATTTACAATTGGCGGCAATGGTTTTGAATTTTCAGAAGCAGGTACAACCCATTCCAGCAATGTAGAAATATACCGATCAGTTGAGTCAACATCGACTCTTAATTTACTGGTTTCAATTTCATCAAATGTCGTCACATTCATTTTATCATTTTCCAATCCAAGCCCAACCGGATTTGAAACGGGTACAAATTTTTCACCATCCCAATATGAAATTGAGTATGATTTTGGGAGTGTGTTCGGATTTCCATTGTCCCACCAATACAAAGAAATCTCCTTCGTTGCAATGGGCTGATTCCAATCGTACTCAACCCATCCGGGTGCCGGCCTGAACCTGCGAAAATAGCCATTACCACCACGTTGATTTACCTCATTAGGTATTTGTCCGTCATTTAACTGAACAGGTGGTTTTCCATCTCTTAATCCGAAGGACGCTGATGGAGTTGCAATTACAGCAAGATTCTTACCGGCAATGGATTCTCCTTTTTTATTAAAAACAGAACACGAATTTAATCCGGCAAACAAAAGCAGGACGATGATTAGACGAAGATTTTTCATTTTTTATTTAGTTAGATTAATTGATTGATTGTTTTTTATAATTGATTTTAAATACTATCCCAGAGCAACCGAAGTTCACTGGTAGGATCATTTTCCATCCTGCATTCTGTATTAAAAATCATGGTTGACCGGGTATCTTTATTATATGCCGGCCAATTCGGCACTTTATCGCAATTCGGATTACCGGTTCTGCCAAATGCAATAATTGATGAACCGATAATTTCAGCCAATTTACGTGCTTCGGCAGTATTTCCTGCAATCGGAATTCGAGGATTTCCAAGTATCAATCCCAATTCAACGCCATGACATGCTTCAAATCTGCCTTCGAAAGCCGGTGACGCCCATTCCATCAAGTATAAATAAGCATTTCCTTTGTTTAATGCTGATTTACGTTCCACCTGCGTAGTTGCATTTTTTCGCAATCTTGAGTCGGTACT
This sequence comes from uncultured Prolixibacteraceae bacterium, assembly GCA_963849985.1. GTDB lineage: Bacteria > Bacteroidota > Bacteroidia > Bacteroidales > Prolixibacteraceae > Draconibacterium. The sequence goes on from CAWKJY010000028.1 coordinate 151,429, forward strand.
TATTCTCGCCTGAATCTGAAATGGTGTTGCATTTGGATATACCTTTCTGTAAGTGGTCAATATTTTTGTTGCATTATCGCGATACATATTTTGAGTCCACTCTTTTAATCCATCTTCACGTTAACGGAGTATCAGTTGCATTTCGATAAGAAGCATCTTCTCGATTATAGCCAACAATTAAAGGAACATCAGCAGATATTTCCGGCGCCACCGGATCAAACGGATTAGCTGGAATAACTGTTCCGTCAACAATTGGTGAAAAATTTCGGTTTGCCTGCGCTTCAAGAATGTCACTCCACGGAACTTTTTGTATGTCGTTCAAGTTTTGATGGATTAATTTTCAACTCTTCAATCATTTGTTTTGCCTGATCAGTATTTCGTTCTCTCGCACCTAATGAAAGTGTTGATCCGCTTTCTACCACTGCTTTATGAAACAGGCCTTTTGCCGATGGCATCGACATCAATATTGAAACTTTCGAACCTCCACCCGACTGGCCTAAAATGGTTACATTATTTGGATTGCCGCCAAAAACCGAAATATTTTCATTAACCCATTCCAGGGCAGCAACTAAATCCATCATTCCGGCCACTCCGGCTTTTTCAAATTTTGATGCCCCATTGATTCCACCCAAATCCATATATCCAAACGGACCAAGACGATGATTTACAGTAACTACTACAACATCACCCATCCTTGCGAGTGGATCACCATCAAACGGATAACTGCCCGATCCATTATTAAAACCCCCACCATGAATATAAAAGAATACCGGCCGGTTTCCACCATCATTTAATCCGGGAGTCCAGACATTCAGCATTAAACAATCTTCGCTAATTCCGGCTTTTACATGATTGTCCCACATTACCGATTGCCCGTATGGATCTGTTGGATCAATCGGAGTTTGTGGCGCTGCTGGTCCGTAGGCAAATGCTTCATAAACCTCATTCCACTTTTTGGGTTTTACCGGTGGCATAAAACGGTTAGCCCCTGCAGTGCTTTCGCCGTAACGAATTCCTCTAAACGTCATTATTCCTGCAGTATCCATTCCGCGTACTTTCCCATAAACGGTATCAACTACCGGAAATATGCCAGCCATTGATGCAATGCTTTTCCATGGTAACATAAAGCTGGTCATTGCAGCCACACTAAGAAGAGAAGATTGTTTCAGAAAATTACGACGCGATACGCCTGAATTCTTCGGAAGTTCTGGTTTATTCATCATTTTAGTTTTAGGTTCATTCCAAAATTAATGAATAACTTCAAAATCCACTGTAAACTTCCGCTCTTATTTTAAAAGATTGATTTCTGAAATGATTTGCCGTAAAAAAGAACTACTGTCTTGTTCTGGTCATATTTTCATCAACACATATAGTGAAATCAGCTATTCCAGTGTTTTCCGGTTTCAGTTCCGTTACATCATCCTGCGAAACAGTGGTAATGGTTACAATATTTAAATCTGGATTGGCCTGTTTCAGATACCAGTTAATACTTTCAAAATTATCCGAGTGATACGAACCATTATAATGGATCAGCAGCTTTCCTTTTGACCAGTTTTTCATAATAAAATAGCCCATTGTTGCATCCTTTAATTGCCTGTGCTTTTGGAAGATTTGGAGTCATGTGGCTTTCCATACCCGGCATACTCATCAAACTTTTGTAACAATTAAGGTCAGGATCATATTTAACCGGCAGTGGCGGTAGAAAAGCCTTTGCTTCATCAGAGAGTTCATCCAATCCTTCAAAACCTTTTACATTTACCAGTGCTGCATAACGACGCGGAACATTGGTAGCAACAAATTTCAATTGGTTTTTATTGGCAAATTCTACCAACGGTTTATAATCGGTTTGATAGTTTGGCCATAAACGCGCTTCCGACTCAAAGCTACTTTGAGAGATCAAACCTCCGAGATATTCATCCAACATCACCTGGTTATCTCGCTCAAACATTTCTGCCCCAAGAACCAGATTATCTTTCTTTACTTCATATAAATCTTTCGTCACCTACTAATTCCAACCAGTGTGCAATCGGGTTGTCATGTGATTCTCCAAACAGCACTATATCTGCATCTTCCAGATCTTTCATCATCTTTTCATATTTCACCGTTTTTCCTTGTTTATTATACAGGAAATAAGCTGGTTTATCCGATTTAAAGGCACTAAAAACAATAAAAAATGATGCTAAAGACAGATAATACATTCTTTTCATAATAATATTTTTAAACATTTACGTACAACAAAATTTAAACTTCAACAGTTGTAAAAAAGCTAACTTGGCACAATGAAAATGATTTTTTTCGAATTGAAAAAATATTGTCTGATTATATTTTTATTTCTGACCGGATTCACCATGTTTTCTCAATCCAAAACTGAAACGGTCTTTTTAAATTCCAACGGAATTGAAAGAAGTTATGAAGTTTTTATTCCCAAAGATTTTTCTCAAAAACAAACTTATCCACTTGTTTTTGTTTTACATGGTGGCGGAGGAAAAGCAAAAGGAATGATTCGGCTTACACGTGCACGATTTAATCAACTGGCAAATCGCGACGGTTTTATTGTAGTTTATCCTAATGGGTATAAGAAAAGTTGGAACGATGGCGCCCGTGATACTCTTGGTGTTGCCCGAAAGCTGAATATTGACGATGTAAAATTCTTTTCGGATATGATTGGCGACTTAGAGCAAAAATTACCCGTTAATCAGTCAAAAATATTTGCCTGTGGAATTTCAAACGGAGGATTTATGGTGCAGCGCCTTGCGTTTGAGCTGCCAAATAAAATAAAGGGAATTGGAATTGTAGCTGCAAATTTAAGTGTAGTGCAATCGCAGAAACCTAACCCGAAATTACCTGTTCCAGTGATGTTTATTAATGGCACCAGCGATCCACTTGTCCCGTTTAAAGGAGGTTTTGTAACCGTGTTGAACAACCAGCGGGGTGAAGTGTTAAGTGTGGAGCAAAGTATTGAACGCTGGTTAGAAATTAACGAATGTGAAGGGGAACCGAATGTTTACATCTATCCCAACAAGGATAAAAAAGATGCTTGTTCAGCAGTAAGGAAAACATGGATAAATCCGGAAAATAAAAAGCAAAAAGTGGTTGCAATTACAGTTGATAATGGAGGACATACCTGGCCGGGAGGCAAGCAGTATTTACCCGCACGGTTGGTTGGCAACACTTGTAATGATTTTAACGGATGCGATGAAATCTGGAATTTTTTTAAATCGCTTGAATAGAAATAAATGGTAGAATCAGGAATCTTTTACGGGACCATTGTAGATCCCGTCCTTACACCTTTAAGAAAGAAAGTAACCGGTGAAATAATTTCGGGGCAAAATATAATTGATATTGCTTGCGGAACAGGTGCTCAACTTTTTGACGCGGCAAAATTAGCAGCGCAAATTACAGGTGTCGATCTCTCGGAATCAATGATCAATTATGCAAATAAAAAAGCAAAAAAACTTGGTGTTACCAATGCTGAATTTCTGGTTGCCGATGCAACACATTTATCTATGTTTAAAGACATGTCATTTGATACAGCAATTATGTCGCTGGCATTACATCAGTTTAATCCGGAGCAATATAATTCAATTTTAGGTGAACTTAATCGAATTGCAAATTCCATTATTTTGGTCGATTATGCAGTTCCGCTTCCACAAAATTTTTCCGGACGTGGCAGTCGGGTTGCTGAATTTTTTGCAGGCAGGGAACACTTCAAAAATTTTAATCGTTTTCTCCGACTTGGTGGATTAAATAAAATACTTCCGGAACATAACCTCAAAATCAAAAAAACAAATTATATGGCGTGGGGAGCATTTCAAATGGTAATTTGTACAGGAACAAACTAATATAATTTAATTTGTTATAAAATTTAAAAGCAAAAATCGGAATTGATTTGAAACAGTATCAACCACCTGATTTTTATCATATTTTTTAACAGGTAGCGATAAATTTTGTTAAAATGAATATTGTTTAATGCAATTTATTAAACCTTAAATTCGATGTTGGCCAAATTATTACGATCTTCGTCGTCGCATTTTTTAAATATCGTTTTTTGAAATGTTATCACATAATATTATAATTTGTTAAATTAACAAGAAAATGAAAAAGATATCTATTGTAGCATTATTCATGCTCATGTTGTTTTTTACAGCATGTAATCAAAAATCTCAAAATCAATCGATGGAAAATAAAGCAAACCTGGCTAATAATCCGTTTATGGAAGCCAGCACATTGCCTTTTCAGGCACCTGATTTTACTAAAATTAAGGATAGTGATTTTGAACCTGCCCTTATGGAAGGTATCAAAGAACAGTTGGAGGAGATTAATAAGGTTGCCAATAACGAAGATGAACCAACTTTTGAAAATACTTTAGTTGAATTGGAAAAAAGCGGTCAGTTATTAACCCGTGTCGATTATGTTTTCGAAATGCTTTCAGGAGCCAATACTGATACGGTTTTGCAGGCATTGCAGGAAAAAATTGCTCCCAAAATGGCAGCGCAGCACGATGCTATTTTTCTTAATCCGAAACTTTTTGAACGGGTTAAACAAATTTATCAGGAAAAAAGCCGATTTGAATCTCGATCCTGAATCAGCCCGTTTGCTTCAATATTATTACGAAGAGTTTGTACTTGCAGGGGCTAATCTTCCTGAAGAAAAAAAGGAACAATTAAAAAAGCTTAATGAAGAAGAAGCGACATTAAGTGCAAAATTCACAAATCAATTACTTGATGCAGCAAAAGCAGGGGCCCTCGTAGTAGATAATAAGGAAGAATTAGATGGCTTGTCTGAAAGTGAAATTAAATCGGCCGCAATGAATGCTGAAGCTAACGGCAAACAAGGCAAGTACCTTATTTCGCTACAAAACACCACTCAGCAGCCCGATTTACAATCGCTTGAAAATCGTACTACCCGTGAAAAACTTTTTGATGCATCCTGGACACGTGCTGAAAAAGGAGATGCCAATGATACCCGCGCCACGATAATACGTATTGCAGAATTGCGGGCAGAAAAAGCCCAATTACTGGGATTCCCAAACTATGCTGCATGGTCCTTGCAGGATCAAATGGCAAAAACACCTGAAACTGTTGAAGCATTCCTGTCAAAACTGGTTCCTCCTGCAATAGCAAATGCAAAACAAGAAGTTAAAGATATTCAGGCTTTAATTGACAAGGAAAAAGGAGGTTTTCAATTACAACCCTGGGATTGGAATTATTATGCTGAAAAAATTCGTAAAGCACGTTACGATCTCGATGAAGATCAGATTAAACCTTATTTTGAACTTTGGAACGTACTTGAAAACGGCGTATTTTATGCAGCCAATCAATTGTACGGCCTGACTTTTAATCGCAGAACCGATATACCGGTTTATCAGCCCGATATGAGAGTTTATACAGTAATCGACAAAGATGGAAGTGAACTGGGATTATTTTATTGTGATTATTATAAAAGAGACAATAAATCAGGTGGTGCCTGGATGAGTAATATTGTAGGACAATCGAAACTACTTGGAACCAAACCTGTAATTTATAACGTTTGCAATTTCACCAAACCGGCATCAGGAGAACCTACTTTAATAACATGGGACGATGTTACCACAATGTTTCACGAGTTTGGACACGCACTCCATGGCTTTTTTGCCGATCAAATGTATCCAAGTTTATCCGGTACCAGCGTGGCTCGTGATTTTGTAGAACTGCCATCGCAGTTTAACGAACACTGGGCACTTTACCCTGCAGTATTCAAACATTTTGCAACCCATTATAAAACCGGGGAATCTATGCCTCAGGAGTTGGTAGATAAAATTAAAAAATCAGCCACTTTTAACCAGGGATATGCGTTTACAGAAATTTTAGCTGCTGCAGATCTGGATATGCAGTGGCACACAATTCCAGCCGGTGAAAAAATAATATCAGCCGATGATTTTGAAGTTAAAGCGCTGAAAAAAACAAATCTTGATATTCCACAGGTCCCACCTCGTTACAGGTCTTCGTATTTTCTGCATATCTGGGGAAACGGTTATCAAGCTGCCTATTATGCTTATTTGTGGGCTGAAATGCTGGATGATGATGCGTATGCATGGTTCGAAGAAAATGGCGGCCTCACACGGGAAAACGGTCAACGGTTTAGAGACATGATTCTTTCAAGGGGAAACACCGAAGATCTTCATAAAATGTATGTTGATTTTCGTGGCCGGGAACCTGATATTCAACCAATGCTCAAAGATCGTGGTTTAGTTAAAAAATAAATTCCTGATTACTGTTTAACACGACAGTATCCAAAAAATATATTCCCCGAAATTTTCAACAATGAAAGTTTCGGGGTTTTCTTTTTACACAAGTTAACACACTTAACATTCCATAATTTTATTTAACAAAAGTTTGATTCTCTTAAGTTGGATTAACATAAGTTCAATTTACATTTGAATAAAATAAATGAAACTAAATAAGAAGCAATATTTAGAAAAGAAATCGGCAGAAAATAAGTATTTAAACAAGCAATTAACGCCTCAATAAGGCACATGCAAACAATTAGTTGTGTAAGAGATTCCTTAATTTTGGGGAATCTCTTTTTATTTGGACATTTCTTCGCGAAGCCATTTAGGACGGTTGGTAGTAATTCCGTCAACACCTAACCCGATTAAACGATTTGCTTCAGTAGGATCGTCAATTGTCCATGAAAGTACTTCCAATTTTGCAGTTCTTGCTAAATCCATAATTTCCTGATCAACAATTTTACTACTCAAATCCACACCATCCAATCCAGTCGTTGAAACTTCATTCATACGTTTTTTAACTGCCGATTTAGATTCGCTTAACCAGTAACACTTATGATCGGGAAAACGTTTCTTTGTTGCTAAAATGGTTTTCCAGTCGAAAGCAATAAAAACAATATTTTTATTTGTACCGTATTTTTCCAGAATTCTATCAATATGATCCAATATTTCTTCTCCGCTTTTTATTTCAACTACCAGTGTTTTGCCATCCGGAACGGTTTCAATAATCTCCTGTAGAAAAGGAATTTTTTCACCTTTAAACTCCTCTCCTTTCCAAACACCGGTATCGAGATCACGTAGTAACATTGATGGTGTTTTAGCAATGCTAAGATTTTTCTTTCCTGAGCAAGTCCGTTTTGTATCTCCATCGTGAATAACCATAACCCGGTTATCTTTTGAAAGATGAACATCGATCTCCACTGCATCAGCACCAAGTTCCCACGCCAGTTTTGCTGATGCAACCGTATTTTCAGGTGCTAAAAACGAAGCTCCCCGATGCGCTATAATCATTTGCTGTGCCTCCATTTGTAATCCGACAAAAATCAGTAAAAAGGTTAATATTGTTTTCATGAAAATCCTTTAGTTAACCGAATATAGCCAGTAAAAAAATTTAATCACGAAAAATACCGTTAAAAAATGTAGTTTTGTTTTTTCTTTTAACAACAATGAATTCAAGGTTTATCACAAAAATCGGAATATTTTTTCTGAAAATTCTTTCCCGATTTCCATTTTGGCTCATATACCTGATTTCTTATTTTCTTTATTTCCTCGTTAATCATGTTTTCCGCTATCGTAAAAAAGTGATTGTCAACAACCTGAAAAATAGTTTCCCTGAAAAGGCAAATAATGAACTACGACAAATAATGAATCTTTTTTATCACCATTTTTGCGATCTCATGCTTGAATCGATAAAAGTTCCCGGAATGAAAGAAAAGGATTTTGATGAAAGACTGGAAATAGAGAATGCTGAAGTTTTGAATCAGTATTATAATGAGGGTAAAAGTGTGATTGTTTTAACCATGCATTATAATAACTGGGAATGGGGCACACATCTTTCGAAATATTTGAAACATAAAATACTTGCTGTATATAAACCTTTACATAATAAAGAGTTCGATAAATATATGATTAAAACCCGGACTACCAAAGGAGTTGAGATGATTAAAAACAATCAGATTTTACGTCGGATCCTTCGGGCTGAAAAGGATAAAGAACCGGTTATCATTTGGCTTGCAAGCGACCAAACTCCCCCGGTTTTTCACTCCGCCTGGTACATATTTTTAAATCAGGAAGCAATGTTCTATCCGGGACCGGCATCAATATCAAAACAGTTTAATCTGCCTGTTGTATTTCAGTGGGTTGAAAAAAAGGGGCGTGGAAAATATAAATCAGTAATTGAACCACTCATTGATAATCCTGCTGAATTTAGCGAAACTGACATTATAAAAACTTATATTCGAAATATGGAAGAAGTGATAAATCAAAGACCGGAATTCTATTTGTGGTCTCATAAACGCTGGAAACACAAACGGCCAACAAATGTATCACTTCAATAATAAAGTTCAACCGTAAAAAATATGGCTAGAAACAACCTGGAGATAAGAGATCAACGATACCATGAAAATAAAGTCAAGAAGATATTTAACCAATTTATTGTCAGTATTTTAATCGGCTTGTCTTACATGCCTTTTTGGATTTTATACAGAATTTCTGATTTCTTTTATTTGATTATTCGTTTTGTTGTAAGATATCGATTTAAAGTGATTACGGAAAACCTTAAAAATGCATTCCCTGAAAAATCGGAAAAGGAAATTTCAAATATAAGAACCCGCTTTTACAGGCATTTTTGCGATGTGATTTTTGAATCAGTGAAAATGTACAGTATAAGTGAAAAACAAATGTACAAGCATATTTTGTTTAAAGGAACTGACAGTTTGAATGAATGTTTTACTCAGGGGAAAAGTGTAATTGTATTGGCTCCGCATTATAATAACTGGGAATGGTGCAGCAGCATTCAAACAAAGTTGAATCACCTGATTTTAATGGTCTATAATCCGGTACGTGGCAATTATGCCATGGAAAAATTTCTGTTACATTCGCGGGAAAAATGGGGTGGAAAAGGTATCCCTGTTCATCAGACTGCGCGCTCAATTTTTAGTTACAACAAAAAGGGCCAATTAACCCTGGCCTGGCTTGCTGCTGATCAAACTCCTCCTGCAAATTCAAGTTTCTGGACTATTTTCATGAATCAGGAAACACCTTTTTTTTCCGGCCCGGAAAAAATTGCGCATAGTACAAATCAACCAGTATTTTTTCAAAATGTACGAAAACTAAAAAGAGGTAAATATGAGGCTGAATACATTTTGTTATTTGAAAAACCTCAGGAGATGGAGGAGAAAGATATTTTGCTGGCTTACATCAAAAAGATAGAAGAATTAATCAGGGATGAACCGGCTTTTTATCTTTGGTCACACAGAAGGTGGAAACACAAACGGCCTGAAGGAATAAAACTTATTACCTAAAAAGAAAAAAGAGGTGCCGGAAACCTAACTATCTATTTGGTCAATAAATTCGATTAGTTTGTTAGAATCAAAAATCCTATTTCCCGGCTACCTCTGAAAAAACTGCACTGTCAATTAGTATTGTTATTTCTTACTTTAAAAATTCATCTATATTTTTTGCTGCAACTTTCCCGGCCTCAATAGCATGAACTACAAGGCTCGCCCCTTTTTCAACATCTCCGGCAGCAAATATTTTTTCTACTGATGTTTGTTTTTTCTCATTTACTTTAACATTTCCACGCTGATCATAATCCAAACCAAGTGATTCCAGAATTCCTACATGTACCGGTTGGGTAAATCCCATTGACAGCAATGCCAATTCCACATTAATAATTTCTAATGTTCCCGGAACCTCGTTCATTTTCCAACGGCCATTTTCGTCTTTATTCCATTCTACCTGAATCACTTCAATTGCTTTAAGTTTTCCTTTCTCACCAATAAACCGTTTAGTTGAAAGGCTCCAGCGACGTTCACACCCTTCTAAATGCGAACTGGACGTACGAAGTGTATTTGGCCAATATGGCCAGGGATTGTTTCCTTCACGTGTTTCCGGTGGTTTAGGTAAAATTTCGATCTGAGTTACCGAAGCTGCTTTCTGACGAATGGAAGTACCCACACAGTCAGAACCCGTGTCGCCACCACCAATAACTATTACATTTTTATCCCTGGCAAGAATTCTGTTTTCTTCCGCAATTTCCTGCCCGGCAATTACCTTGTTTTGTTGTGTTAAAAAATCCATTGCATAATGTACTCCATCAAGATCACGGCCTTCAATTGAAAGGTCACGCGGTTGTTCGGCACCCATAGCCAGCAAAACCGCATCGAATTCATTCAGCAGTTCTTCTTTAGTTATATCCACGCCAACATTTACATTAGTTTTGAGAATCATTCCTTCATCTACAAATAATTCCAACCTTCTGTCAATTACATTCTTGTTCAGTTTGAAATCCGGAATTCCGTAACGAAGCAAACCACCAATTGCATCATTTTTCTCAAAAACAGTAACATGATGTCCTGCGCGGTTCAATAAATCAGCTGCAGATAAACCAGCAGGGCCTGAACCAACGACAGCTACTTTTTTACCTGTTCTAAACTGCGGCGGACTAGCTTTAACAAAACCCGCTTCAAAAGCCTGTTCAACCACTGAACACTCGTTTTCACGAATGGTTACTGATTCCTCATGAATTGCCAGAACACATGATTTCTCGCATGGTGCAGGGCAAATTCTTCCTGTTATTTCAGGAAAACTATTTGTTGAGTGAAGAATATAATAAGCTTCATCTTTTCTGCCACGATAAATTGCATCCTGCCATTCAGGAATTTTACTGTTTACCGGGCATCCCCAGTGACAGAATGGGATTCCACAGTCCATGCATCGGGATGCCTGTAATTGCCTGTCTTTTTCATTCAGCGTCTGTTCTACTTCGCCGAAATCAAAAACTCTTTCCTTTGCTGGCCGATATCCTGCCTCTACCCGAGGAACATTCATAAATCCTTTTGGATCTCCCATATCTTAGTATCGTATTTTTTAATGTTATAAATAATTTATTCGTGACGTGAAGGATCATCTTCTGTCAACTGAAGTTTCTTCCGTAATTCCTTCAACTTCTGTTCCTCTAAAACTTTCTTGTATTCAAACGGAATAACTTTTACAAATTTTGGTAAATATTCTTCCCAGTTCGTAAGTATTTTAGCAGCCAACATACTTTGCGTGTAAAGCAGATGATTGTTAATTAATTCCTGAAGTTCCTGAATATCAGTCTTATCTTCCATTGGCACCAAGTCAACCAGCCCTCTGTTGCAGTAGTAATCAAAATCACCCAATTCATCTAAAACATAAGCGATACCCCCACTCATACCAGCCGCAAAGTTACGTCCTGTTTTGCCAAGAACAACAACACGGCCACCTGTCATATATTCACAGCAATGGTCTCCTGTTCCTTCTATTACTGCATGTACTCCTGAGTTTCTTACACAAAAACGTTCGCCTGCTACTCCACGAATATAAGCCTCTCCAGCGGTCGCACCATAAAATGATGTATTCCCAATAATAATATTTTCTTCGGGGTTGAAAGTTGAGCCTTCGGGCGGAACAACAATTATCTTCCCTCCTGATAATCCTTTCCCAATATAATCGTTAGAATCACCAACCAAACGGAATGATACGCCTTTAACAAGAAATGCTCCAAAACTTTGCCCGGCAGTTCCCCTGAATGTACAGTTAACCGTGTCACGTGGCAACCCGGCTTCACCATATCGTCGTGATATTTCACCGGAAAGCATTGCCCCAATTGTTCGATCGACATTGACAATTGAACGTGAAATCCATACTTTTTCAGCACCTTGAATGGCCTTTTTAGCATCCTGGATCAAATCAAGATCCATGTGCCCAACACTAAGTGAAGCATTTTCATGCGTATTATGAATATCATTTCCTGCAGCATCGTTAGGAATATAAAGTAATTTTGAAAAATCGACGTTTTTCATTTTCCAGTTAATCACTTCAGGGTTTACTTCCAAAAGTTCTGTTCTTCCTACTATATCTTCAAAACGGGTGAACCCCATTTCTGCTAAATATTCCCTGATTTCCTGCGCCAGAAAATGGAAAAAATTAATGGTATATTCTGATTTTCCTATAAATCTTTTTCTTAATGTCTTATCCTGAGTTGCAATACCAGCCGGACATGTATTCATGTGACATTTTCGCATCATTATACAACCCAGAACAATCAAAGCAGAAGTTGAAAAACCAAATTCTTCAGCTCCTAAACAGGCTAGTACCACAACATCGCGACCGGTTTTTAACTGACCGTCAACCTGAAGTTTAACCCTTCCACGCAAATTGTTCATCACCAGAGTTTGCTGCGTTTCTGAAATACCCAGTTCAACAGGTAACCCTGCGTGTTTGATTGAACTTGCCGGACTTGCACCTGTTCCCCCATCAGCACCGGCAATTATAATAACATCAGAAAATGCTTTTGCAACACCAGCTGCAATTGTACCAACACCATCTTCAGACACCAGTTTCACTGAAACCTTTGCCTTTGGATTTGTGATTTTCAAATCGTAAATCAACTGTGCCAGATCTTCTATTGAATAAATATCATGATGCGGCGGCGGAGAAATCAAAGTAATTCCCGGAGTTGAGTGACGTAGCTTTGCAATAATTTTATTCACCTTATATCCGGGTAACTGACCGCCTTCACCTGGTTTTGCCCCCTGTGCAATTTTAATCTGAAGCTCAATGGCACTTGTAAGATAATTGTTTGTTACCCCAAAACGCCCCGAAGCTACCTGTTTAATTTTACTGTTTTTAATTGTTCCAAAACGTTCAGCATCTTCTCCCCCTTCTCCAGTATTACTGCGTCCGCCAATCGTATTCATTGTAACTGCCAACGCCTCATGTGCTTCTTTACTTATAGAACCATAAGACATTGCACCGGTAACAAAACGTTTTGTAATTTCTTCAACAGACTCAACCTGTTCAATTGGTATCGGGTTTCTTTTAAACTTAAAACAACTTCTGATGAATGCAGGCTTGCTATTCTGCTTATCAACAAGTGTAGAATATTCTTTAAACTTTGAATAATCATTGGTGCGGGTTGCCCATTGTAAAAGCCCTATTGTTTCCGGATTCCATGCATGATGTTCCCCATATTTCCTCCAGGCATAAATACCACCGTTTTCAAACCGAAATGGTTCTGGTGTTACCTGTTTTTTATAGGCTTCTTCATGGAACATCTGTATTTCCTTGCTGATTTCTTCCAACCCAACTCCACCAATCTTAGAAACGGTTCCTGTAAAGTATTTTTCAATTAACTCACTTCCAATTCCCAATGCCTCGAACATTTGTGCGCCATGATAACTACGTAAAGTAGAAATTCCCATTTTCGACATTACTTTTAAAAGCCCTTTATCTATTGCTTTAATGTAATTTTTACGGGCTTCACCATATTCGAGATTAATTTTTCCCTCTTTTACAACGTGATCAATAGCTGCAAATGCAAGATAAGGATTGATTACACTGGCACCATACCCAAGGAGTAATGCAAAATGATTTACCTCTCGTGGCTCACCGGTTTCCACAATAATTCCGACCTGCATCCTCTTTTGAGTATTTATTAAATGATGATGCACCGCTGCTACTGCCAGTAATGATGGAATTGGCGCATAATCTTCCGAAATATTTCTGTCGGATAAAATGATGAAATTCTTTTTCTCATCGACTGCTTTTTCGGCCTCTGCCAGCATTTTTTCAATAGCGGCCTCAAGTCCCTTTTTTCCATCTTTAACAGGGAACAACATGGATATTGTTTTATGTGAAAAGAGTTGATCCTTTACATCTTTTATTTTCCCGAGATCAGTATTCGTAATTATAGGGCCATCAAATTTCACCAACCTGCAATGTTCCGGATTTTCAGCCAAAATATTGGAATGCAAAGAGCCAATATAATTAGTTAGCGCCATTACTAATCCTTCCCGAATCGGATCGATAGGAGGATTGGTAACCTGGGCAAACATTTGCTTAAAATAATCATACAACCTTTTGGGTTTATCAGAAAAAACTGCCGGCGGCGCATCGTTGCCCATCGAACTTGTTGGTTCAGCACCACCCTCGCTCATAGGCTGGATAAGCTCATACATATCTTCTTTTGAATACCCAAATACTTTAGAATAAGTTTCGAAATTTTCAATGGAAGACGGTACCCTGTTGCGTACAGGAATATCTTTCATTAATAACCGGTTTTCCTTCAGCCACATCTGGTATGGACTCCGGCGGCTTAACTGATCTTTTACCTCTTCATCAGGAATAATAATCCCCAATTGAGTGTCAACCAAAAGGATTTTCCCCGGACGCAAACGTCCTTTTACCTTAATTTCTTCAGGTGCAAAAGATTGCACACCAACTTCTGATCCCATTACGATCAGATCGCTTTTTGTAATTACATATCTTGACGGTCTCAGGCCATTTCTATCCAATGTTCCGCCAATATATCTGCCATCAGAAAATACCATGGAAGCCGGACCATCCCACGGTTCCATAATAGTGGAATGATATTCATAAAAAGCTTTTAAGCTGTCCGGAATAGGATTTTTTTGGTTAAATGATTCAGGAATCATCATACACAAAGAATGTGAAAGGGATCTTCCTGTCATATGTAAAAATTCAAGAACATTGTCAAACGACGCTGAATCTGATTTTTTAGGTTCAATTACTGGTAATAATTTTCCTAAATCATCTCCATAAATTTCCGATTTCATTAAACCTTCACGGGCTTGCATCCATAAGCGGTTTCCACGCACTGTATTTATTTCGCCATTGTGTGCCAACATACGAAATGGCTGCGCTAAACTCCAGGTTGGAAATGTATTGGTACTAAAACGCGAGTGCACCAATGCAATCGCACTTTTAAATTTAGGATGCTTAAAATCCAGGTAATAATCACGCAATTGACTAGGGGTGAACATCCCTTTATAAACTATTATCTTTGCTGAGAAACTTGGTATATAAAAATCATCCTTGAACACCAAATCAGATTCACGTATTTCTTTTTCAGCCTGTTTTCGAACGAGATATAGTTTTCTTTCCAGGGTGTCAATTTCAATATTTGCCTTGACAAAAATCTGTTTCATTTCAGGTTCCGTGGTTTTGGCTATCTCCCCCGGAGCACTGCTATCCACGGGGACATCACGGTAAGCCACCAAATTCAAACCTTCCTGATTAACATACTTAGTTAGGACATCAATACAAAAAGCTGCTTCATTTTCATCTTTTGGGAGAAAAACAATTCCTGTCCCATATTTACCTCTCTCCCCAACATTCAATTTAAGCACCTCAGTTATGAACTCGTGCGGTATTTGCATCAGTAACCCTGCTCCGTCTCCCGTTGAATTATCAGCACTTTTGGCACCACGATGGTCCATATTCAGTAGAACCTCCAGTCCGCGTTCAATTATATTATGCGAAGGTTCCCCTTTGATGTGCGCAACAAATCCAATTCCACAATTATCATGCTCATTTTCAGGACGGTACAATCCCTGCGCATCGGGTAATCTCATCTGCATCATTTTTATCTCCTTTTTTAACCCTTATTTACATACAAATACAGCAATCTAGAAATTTATCTATTTGCTGTAAATTTGAAAGCAAAAAAACTATTTTTCTTACGAAGTGAAATCAAAAATAATCAAACATCCAGTATTTTACAATCAATTATGTTAATTCAAAATACAATATAATATACAATTAACCTTACAAAGCAAAGAAAAAAAACAATATTACAGAACCATTAATTCGCAAAAACATGACATATGTCACATTTCCAAGAACTTAATCATTCACATTAAGTAACTTTGCTATAGCACAATCAAGTTCATCAAAACCAAAGGAATTTAAAACTTGATTTTTGCTTTCTAAAATTTTTTCAAGACACAGGTTTCCTATACTACCTTCATGAGTATGTTTTACTTCCTTCTCGAAGGTAAATTCACCTTTTTCAATTAATTCACCAACCTGTTTATATGCTTCCCTGAATGGAATTCCCTGTAAAACTCTTTTGTTCACCTCTTCAACACTAAACAAATAATCATATTTTACATCTTTCAAAATATGTTCATTTACCATCATGTTTTGTAGCGCCAGAGTAGTAATTTCAATACAACCATTTATTTCCTCAAAAGCAGGCAGGAAAAGCTCCTTAACAACCTGTAGATCCCTAAAATATCCACTTGGCAGATTATTTATTATAAGTGTAATCTGCATCGGAATCCCCTGCAATTTATTGCATTTAGCGCGAATGAGCTCGAAAACGTCAGGATTCTTTTTGTGTGGCATAATACTCGACCCCGTTGTGAAGCCATCGGGCAAACTCACAAAATTGAAATTCTGACTCATAAACAAACAAACATCGAATGCCATTTTTGAAAGTGTTGCAGCTATACTTGATATGGCAAACGTGACTATTTTTTCCACCTTACCGCGTCCCATTTGTGCGTAAACCACGTTATAATTCATCTTTCTGAACCCAAGTAAATCAGTTGTCATCTGGCGGTTCAAAGGGAAAGATGAACCATATCCTGCTGCCGAGCCCAATGGATTTTGATTAACAATTTTATACGCAGCCAGTAACAATTCCAAATCATCGGTTAAACTTTCGGCATAAGCACTAAACCATAAACCAAACGAAGAAGGCATTGCAACTTGCAAATGCGTATATCCCGGCATTAAAATATCTTTGGTTTCGTCAGCACGTTTCAATAACAAATCAATTAATACGGATGTATTTGTAACCAGTTGTTTTATTTCATTTCGTGCAAAAAGTTTTAAATCCAATAAAACCTGATCGTTACGCGAACGACCACTGTGGATTTTTTTACCTAAATCACCTAAATTCTTAGTTAGTAAAAACTCAACCTGTGAATGAACATCCTCAACCCCTTCTTCAATTTTGAAATCACCAGACGAAACTTTTTCGTATAACTTTTTTAGTTCGCGAAGCAAAACATTCAATTCATCTTTCCCAATAAGACCAATTGACTCCAACATTGTAATATGAGCCATTGAACCAAGAATATCAAAAGGGGCCAGGTAAAGATCCATTTCACGGTCTTTTCCAACAGTAAAATCTTCAATGGCCTTATTCACAGGAATACCTTTTTCCCAAAGTTTCATTCGCTTCGTTTTTTGTATTTTCAACAAATATATTCATTTCAAGAGGATTTTACACTGTTAACAAAAACCGACACAAATAATTAACGCAACTTTTAATGACTTCATAAATGATCGTTACTTTTGGTTTTTTCTCAATCCGGAATATTTAAATTAATGTTTGAATTAATTACATCGGGTTTAAAATGAAAAAATGCATAATAACTTTAATTTCTGAGATATATTTATATTTCGAATTTCGTTTATACAGCTAAATCATGCAAAATTCAGGAATTAAAAAATATTATTGAATGGCTTATCTTAGTGAAATATTAGCATTCGAAACCAAAGGAATTCCGGCGGGTGCATATACAGGAATCAACAATAAAGCTGCAATTGTGCCTAACAATGAAAATCTCTTTCTTGTATTCAATAAAAAAGAATTGATTTAAATGATTACAACATTTCTGACGGATTGGGAAAAAGGATGCGGACAACTATGTCAAGTTTTCACAACATTTTAAGCGAACACGTCGAAAAATATAAAGAACAAAAGTAGATGAAAAACTTGGGAAAGAAACATTACATTATCATCGGTATCTGGCTGCTTGTTAATATTTTACAGGCTATATTTACCGGACTGCATTCTGACGAGGCGTATTACTGGATGTATTCGAAACATCTGGCCTGGGGCTATTTCGACCACCCGCCAATGATTGCTTTTCTGATTTTTCTGGGCGATTCCATAATGCACAACGAACTTGGGGTAAGGCTTTTTTCAATTTTACTATCAACATTGACAATAGCCCTTATAATGAACGAGTTGAATGAAAAAAAGGATCTTTTTTTTCTCAGTTTGTTTATCTTGTCATTCCCATTGGTGCATACACATATTGGAGGTTTTATGGCCCTTCCCGATACTCCGCTTATTCTCTTTACACTTTTGTTTTATCTTGGATATAAAAAATTTATTGAAAATCCGAATTTAAAAATGTCCCTTCTACTAGCACTAATAGCCGCGGCAATGATTTATAGTAAATATCATGCTTTTGTAGCTTTGGGGTTAATCGTTTTGTCGAACTTGAAATTATTAAAGAATAAATATTTCTGGATTACGGTAATCGTTGCCGTTTTATTATTAGCTCCTCATATATTATGGCAAATCAACAATCACTTTCCAACCTTTAAATATCATTTGAGTGATCGCACTAAACCCGTTAGATTTTGGACGGTTCAAAATAACATTACAAGTCAACTACTTGTTGCCGGGCCACTAACTTTTTTTATTGTTTTTTTTAGCTTAACCAAATTCAGAATAAATGGGGATGCTTTTAAAAAGGCAATCATTTTCAGCATTTTGGGCTTTTACATTTTCTTTTTTATAATGAGTTTTAAAAACCGGATTGAAGCACATTATACAACCGCCATTACTCCTTTACTTATGATTGCCACTTACCCAATTATTTCAAACAACCTGAAATTAAAAAAATGGTTTAAACGATTAGCTCTTTTTGAAGTTATACTTTTCTTTGCTTTACGGTTTTATCTTGCGGCCGATTTTTTACCCAATTTTGGAGAGGTTAAAATCTCATTTTACAATCACAAAGCTACAACTGCCCAAATAAAACAGTTAGCTGCGGGTAAAAAAGTTGCTTCGTTCAATAATTTTGCTTTCCCGGGTACTTACCAGTTTTATACCGGAGACCCGGCTATTCATTTGGCTACGCCGGGATACCGTTACTGCCAATATGATTTATGGGACGAAGAAACCGCAGGTGAAGGCCAGTCTTTATTTGCCATAATTCCCGATCGCATGGACACAACCGATCTTATTCAGCTTAAAAATGGGAAAAAAGTTAAAACGATAATTATACCAGAGTTTCAATCATTAAAACTTCTCTCTTTGAAATATTCAAATGTGACAATTGATAATGACAGTTTACGATTGCAAATTACTTTAACAAACCTGTTCGATCATATTGTCGCGTTTAATCATCCTTCAATGCCATTAATTGGTTTTAACCAACACAAAATGAATGAAATTTCATCAACCTCAATTTTCCAAATTACAGGTAAAGAACAACTCTTACCCAATGAGCAGGTTTCTTTTAAATATACTATCCCTCTAAATTTGGTTGATATTAAAAAACCAATTTTGATATTTACTCAAACGATTGATAGAAACCGTGGCGAAATGGTTGCCACTTGACGTTTCAGATTACAAGTAATTTTGAAAACTTTAGCGTGAAAGTCGCTATTTCAATAAAAAATCCTCGTGCAGTACCTGTAGATAGGATTTCGCGAAATCATAATCTGGTGCTGCATTTCCCTTGTGTAAAAAACTTTTAAAACTATTGGAATTTTGGTCGTAAATAAACTCCCCTTCTTTCGAAATATACCCCCAGCCGGAGTCCCACATGTAAAAAGCATAACTGGGTTTTGAAAGAACATCGTGTCCAAATCTGGCGGAATCCTTTTCCCATCCAAATTGTTTTACAATTGTTGATATTAAATCGGGCTGTCCACAAATTTCATTAATAGTGCCGGACTTTTTAACAACTCCTCCTGTCCAGATTAGTGGTATTCTGTAGGTTGCCGGTTCGATAATTTCAGTAGGCCCGGGATACAAATGACCGTGATCGGCGGTGATAATAACTAAAGAATTATCCCAATATTTTGTTTTTTTGAATTGCCTGATAAAATTACCAAGACAACTATCGGCGTAAGCAACCGAATTTAAATATTTTTCCTGTATGCTTTGTGCTTTAAACATTTGTACCGGAACATCGTAAGGTGTATGACTACTTAATGTATATGCAACAGTAAAAAATGGCTGCGGCTTATCTATTTCGTTTAAAACCCGTTCAAAAAGATAGCCATCGGGAGCCCCCCAACTACTCATATGCCTAATTTCTTTTGGGAAATCAGCCTGCCCAACGATATCTTTATATTTTCCCTGGAGAACAAACGATTTAAGATTATAAAAATCGATATCGCCACCGTAATAAAAAGATGACCAGTAGCCATTACGGTTAAAATAATCAGACATCATTGTTAATTTTTTTGATTTTTCGGGGTAATTTATAATTGATTGCATAAGCAATGACGGATATGCCCCAAGGATTGCTGCCAACCCCCTGTCTGACCGATTGCCACTTGCATAGAAAGAAGGGAAAATTATTGCATCATTGCAAATCGAATCAAGATTTGGACAAACATCATACTTTCCGCCAAACGTTCCAATTACTTTATCTGAAAAACTCTCAAGAATAATAAGGACTACATTGGGCGGGTTATTTTTATCAATATTAATTATTAACGAATCCGATTTTATCCTCTGTTTTTCAAATAAATTAAATTTTTGGTAGGCTTCTTCCTTAGGGAAATAAGTACAGGGATTGACCATTTTATTTTTCATTTCAATTGTTCGAAAGAAATGCCACATAAAATTATACGCCGATTGATTCGCATATAACTTGCTGCTAAATGAAACAGTACTTAAATTAATGGGCGAAGTACCGAGCCCTCCACGAATCGGGATAAATAATAAACCTGTAATTAAAATCATAGCAGGAAAAGCATACCATTTTTTCTTTGCTGCTTCCGAAATACTTTTTTGCAAAAACCGATTAAAAAAAGTTAAAAACAAAGTACTATAGAATATTATTATAACAATCACAGCCAAAACATCTTTCCAGGTTATACTCGAAGTAACCCCTTGCAGATCTCCGATGTAATCAAAGGCCGTAATTCCAATCCGCGTTCCCCAATGAGGATATAATCCAAGGTCCAGAAGATTAATGAAAGTTATGCCCAGAAGAAGCAAGTAGGTATAAGTTTTAAAAACAATACTTAGTATTTTACGTGAGATTAAAAATGAAAACGCCAGAACTATTCCAGGAAATACCATTAAATAACTCACCATCGATATATCCATTTTTATACCATGGGTAAATATTCCCTCAATTTCTCCAGGCGTTAATGAACTCGTCAAACTGAAATTATATAATAAGAAAACAATTTTTGACACTAAAAAATAGATCAACCAAAACAGAAAATATTTAAAAAAAACAATGATTATCTTTTTCATTTGAAAACTGACAATTTTATCCAATTACGAAACTTTGAAACAACGAATGTATAATTAAAAAATATGGAAGATTTGAAATCTTATCGAAATTTCAAAATTCCTGGATTTTTTAATAACAAAAACAAATTTTCGAATAATTCTGATATTTATTGCCAAACACAAAGATTATTTCGCTACAAATTTTTCAAATATCTTTTTGCCTACTATTAGACATTTGATTGTTTATATATATTTATGATGATATTATGACATATTTTATCATATTTTCTGCCTTTTTGAACGAATCTATCCTTCAATATTAAAATTTTGTTAACAAAGAATCATTTTAAATATCAAAAAACACAACTAACATAAAAACATACATATTTTTGAACAGACATCTATTTCAAACAGGGTTAAAACTAATTTTAATTATATTTTTTTGAAATTATCTATAATTTTTTAAAGGGTCAACATCAATATTATATCTTTTTTGAAAAATACGAAGTGAAAAAATCTTAAAACAAAATTTTAACTTTTAAAAATTACAATTATGAAAAAGACACTTTTTTTTGCAACAAGCTTGTTACTGTTAATTTCATTTGCTCCAGTGTTAAAAGCTCAGGAGTTTAGTACTGGCTTGGACATCTACAGTAGTTACATCTGGAGAGGCTCAAAATTTGGCAGTGGTCCAGCATTTCAGCCTTCTGTTGAATTTAGCGCAGGAGACTTTGCACTTGGAGCATGGGGTTCGGTAAGTGCCGGTACTGATGAGTCACTTGAAATGGATTTGTACGCAAGCTACTCATTAGGTCCAGTTTCACTTGCTGTAACAGATTACTACTTTGGTGGTGATTGGACAGATTATTCTGCAACACATTCTTTGGAACCAAGCGCTACCCTTGCATTAGGTGGCTTCACTTTAATGGGAGCATACATGATTTTGCCTGATGGTTCTGAAAATGCTAAAGGTGAAGAAAATAAAGGTGATATGTATTTCGAAGCTGGCTACAGTTTTGAAAAATTCAGCATTGGATTGGGTGCAGGTGAAGGCCAATATACAATGCATAGAGAAAAGCATGGAATTGGTGTATGGAATGATGATTTCGGAATTTGTAACATCAATATTGGAACATCTAAAGAAGTTAAGATAACTGATGATTTCTCACTCCCAGTTTCAGGATCAGTCGTTCTTAACCCGTCCACTGGTGGATTCTTCATCACTGTTGGTATTTCATTATAAATCAGTAAATATAAGTAATATGAAAAAAGTTGAGGCAGTTATACGCAAAACAAAATTCGAAGAGGTAAAAAATGCCCTTTCAGAAGCAGGAATTGAATTCTTCTCTTTCTGGGATGTCAGAGGTGTTGGTCAGGCACGTGAAGGCCGTATGTATCGCGGGGTAATTTACGACACCAGCAGCATCGAAAGAACAAAGCTCTCTATTATCGTTCGCGACAAGAACGTTGATAAAACTGTAAAAGCTGTACTTAGTTCAGCGCGTACCGGGGAAACTGGCGATGGTAAAATTTTCGTTATCCCAATCGAAGAATCATACCGAATCCGTACCGGTGAGAAGGGTGATGAAGCGCTTTTTATCAAAGGAAAAGAAGAGTAGAATCTAACAAATAAAAAATAATTATTATGGATCAAGCATTAACATTAGATACAGTGGCCAAAACTGCGGAAGGAATGGCCATGTCACTTGACAGTTTATGGGTATTAATTGCAGCTGCACTGGTATTTTTCATGCAGGCTGGATTTGCCCTGGTTGAAGCAGGTTTTACGCGTTCGAAAAATACGGTAAATATTCTTACGAAAAACCTGATTGACTTTGCAGTAGGTTCTCTTATTTTCTGGATTATTGGTTTCAGTTTTATGTTTGGTGATGATATTGCCGGATTTATTGGAAAGCCGGATTTATCTCATGTCACATGGGTGGTCAGGAGGTATCCCCGCCGAAGCATTTCTTATTATTCCAAACTGTTTTTGCTGCGACAGCCGCAACAATTGTTTCTGGAGCAATGGCTGAGACGGACTGAATTTAAGGCATATTTCTATTATTCAATAATCATTTCTGCAATTATTTACCCGATATCAGGTCACTGGGCCTGGGGTGGTGGATGGTTATCGCAAATGGCAACGCCATTTCACGATTTTGCAGGATCGACTGTTGTACACGGAGTTGGGGGTATGGTAGCTCTTACTGGTGCTATGGCTCTTGGTCCAAGACTTGGAAAATATAATGGGAAGAAAGTAAATGCTATTCCCGGACATAATATGACTTACGGCGCATTAGGAGTATTTATTCTTTGGTTAGGATGGTTCGGATTTAACCCGGGCTCACAGCTTGCAGCTGCCGGACCAGATAATGCAAATGCAGTAGCTCACATTTTTGTAACTACGAACCTTGCTGCGGCAGCCGGAACCGTTGCTGCTCTTATTATAAGCTGGCTGCGCTACGGAAAACCAAGTTTAAGTTTTGCTCTCAACGGCGCTTTAGCAGGCCTTGTAGCCATTACTGCAGGTTGTGATGCGGTTAGCGATGGCGGGGCTGTAATCATAGGTTTGTTAGCAGGTACACTTTTAGTTTATGCTGTTACATTCTTTGATCATACGCTTCACATCGACGACCCTGTTGGTGCAGTATCTGTTCACGGTATTTGTGGCTTATTCGGGACACTAATGGTTGGCCTTTTTGCCCAGGATGGTGGTTTGTTTTACGGAGGTGGCGCCAGTCAATTGGTATCGCAGTTTATTGGTGTAATTTCAATTGCTGCATGGGCCTTTGTACTTGGATTTATACTATTCAAAATATTGAACGCAACTATTGGGTTGCGAGTACCCAAACGCATTGAGGAAGAAGGGCTTGATATCTATGAACATGGAGAAAATGCCTATAATTAATCTTCTTCAATTTCAAAGCCTGTAGCTGTCTGTTAGGCCCGCCATCCCTTGGCGGGCCTTTACGGAGGCTACAATAAATAAGTAACTATTTTATTTGGTCAATAGGTGGTTTAGTTTAGTTAATTTATTCGGTAAAACAATGAGAACCGGTTCGTATTTAACGACCGGTTTTCTTTTGTTGAAAAGTTTCCGGAATAAAGACTAAAACATTTTCTCATAAAATTGAATTAAAACTATTTTTGCACAGTTCAAAAAAATTGATGTTATGATGCAGACCTGGTTTGAATGTAAAGTGAAATATTTAAAAGTTTCTGAAAGCGGAAACGAACAAATTGTTACCGAGAATTTTCTTTTGGACGCAGTTTCTTATACTGATGCTGAAACGCGAATCATTCGTCAAATGCAACAAATAGTAAAAGGAGGTGAATTCAGTATAGTTGATATCAAAAAATCACGCATTGCTGAAGTATTTCCATATGAAGCTGGCGAATGGTGGTTTAAAGCAACCATAAATTTGGTAACTGTTGATGAAGAGGCGGGTAAAGAGAAAAAGATACGTTCTTACTATCTTGTAATGGCTGATGATATCAAAGAGGCCCTCACACGTTTGGACGAAAGCTTGTCATACCTGGTTATACCATTTGTAACAACATCAATTACTTTAAGTACTATTGCAGATGTATTCCCTTATGAACCGGCAGAATCAATGATTCCGGCAGGATTCAAACCGATGGCTGATAATGAATCAGAATAAAACAGCCGGCTAATTGCAAGCAGCCGACTGTTTTCCAAGTTAATTATTAAGTTGTATTTGAAGTATAAATCTATAAATTAACCAGTGTTTTATAAAAATTAAACTGGTCACGTTTCATTGGATCAAACTGGTAATAAGCAATTGCAATCCTACAAATATCCTGAACAGTCTGATAAATTTCATTCATTTCTTTTTTACCGTAATTATTCAAATCGGCATCTTCTTCAAGCGCTGCAAAACACTCTTCGAACTTTTTAATTTGTTTTGCACTTTCCAAGATTTTTACAAACAATGATTCTGATGTTCCGCGAGCTACAATCTTTTTCCGTGTTGTATCGTCAATATTTTCTGAAAAAGTAAGAAGAAATTTGCACATACTGAGATGATCACCATTTTTGGCATCGCTAAAGAATTCATCGTAACCCGTCTTTTCAAAAAACCATTTTAAGAAATTTTTATCATCTTTAAAATCAACTTTCATAGAAGCGCGCAAAATTTTAAGACTTTGCAAACCGGCAACCATTACTTCGTGCCATTCCCGGTATTTACTTTCATCCCACGAATCTAAATTATCCACATAATACTTTTCTAAAGTATCATCTATCCAAATATTTAAAGAAATAGCATAAGCAGGTTCCCACTCAGTTCTTATACTGGATAGTTCATAAATGTTTTCTTTAAAAGCCCTGGCAATTTTCCGGCAGGCAAGAACGGTGGCTGTACTGGTCGGACAAATAGTTAAGGTTTCCATTGCGTTTTTGTTTTATTGTGGTAGATCAATTACTGCAAAGCTACCAAACTCACACAATAAAACCGTACAAAAGTCCTTAAATATAGAATGTTATACAATTATGTTATGAAACTATGTTACTTAACCATGTTTTACAATATATTATTGGAATAAGATTGAAAAATAGTTTTCAGGAATGTCTTTTATTCAGTTCATTTATAATGTCCTCAATCCGAAAACCTTTGTGTGAAAGAAGAACTATTAAGTGGTACAAAAGGTCTGCAGATTCATAAATAAAATTTTCATCGTCATTGGCTATTGCGCCAATAATGGTTTCAACTGCCTCTTCTCCAACTTTTTGAGTAATTTTTCTTGTTCCGGCTTTAAATAGCGAGGTTGTATAAGAACCTTCCGGCATTTCCTGTTTACGTTTATCAATAAAATCCTGCAGGTAACTTAAAAACTGAACATCCGATTTTGGATTGATTTCTGAAAAACAAGTGTCAGCACCAGTATGGCAAACCGGCCCAACAGGATTCGCTTTTATTAAAATAGTATCATTATCACAATCCGATAAAATAGAAACCACATTTAAAAAATTCCCCGATTCTTCACCTTTGGTCCACAGCCTTTTTTTGGTACGACTGAAAAAGGTAACTTTTCCCAATTCCTGCGTTTTTCCCAGCGCCTCGCGGTTCATAAAACCTACCATTAGCACTTTCATCGACTTATCATCCTGAACAACAGCCGGAACCAAACCATTCAGTTTATCAAAATTTACCTGATCAATGTTTATTAATTCGTTCATCTGTTTTAATGATTTTCAATTTGTTGCGAAGATACGATTTGCACTTTTATTACCGAATTTCAATCCCGTTTTCTTTCAAAAACTTCTTTAATGTTGGAATGGGAATTTCGTTGTAGTGAAAAATACTGGCCGCCAAACCTGCATCAGCTTTTCCTTTGGTAAAAACATCAACAAAATGCTCCTTTGCTCCTGCCCCACCTGATGCTATAATTGGTATTTTTAAGGAATCGGCCATTTTCGCAAGCTGCTCATTTGCAAATCCATTCTTAGTACCGTCATGGTTCATCGATGTAAACAGAATTTCACCGGCACCGCGGTCTTCCGCCTCTTTTGCCCACGAAAACAGTTCTTTGTCGGTAGGAATTCTACCACCATTTACAGTAACTGTCCAATGATTATTTTCGTCACCTCGGGCATCGATGGCAACAACGACAAACTGACTTCCAAAACCCAACGCAAGGTCATCAATCAGCTTCGGATTTCTAACTGCTGAAGAATTTATAGAAATTTTATCGGCTCCTGCACTAAGTAATTTTTCCGCATCGCTAAATTCACTTATTCCACCTCCTACAGTAAATGGAATATTTAAATGTGCTGCAATGCGTTTTACCAGTTCCACAAAAGTTTTTCTTCCTTCATGAGTAGCCGTAATATCAAGGAAAACCAGTTCATCGGCTCCATCTGCGGCATATTTAGCACCCAGTTCAACCGGGTCACCAACTTCCTGGATGTTAATAAAATTTACTCCCTTAACAGTTTGCCCGTTGCGAATATCTAAACATGGTATGATTCGTTTTGCAAGCATTTTTTTTAGTCTATAAGTTGAACAGCAAGAAGGCAGAAGTTTTCACTAACAAGCATTCAATTATTTCTTTATTTTCGAAATCAAACTCGAATGCATTTTGAAAAGTTCAAAGTTTCATGTTTCATGTTTCAAGTTCAGAGAGAAATAATGAATTCCTCTAACTCTTTCAAAGTTATTTTATTCTCATAAATTGCTTTTCCGGTAATTACACCGGGAACGCCCATTTCATTTAATTTTAATATGTCGTCCATTGCAGCTATACCTCCACTGGCAATAATTTCAGTTCCTGAAAGTTTTTCCATGATTTCATGTATACAAATCAAAAGCTGGTCCGATAAGCATTCCGTCGCGACTAATATCTGTTGAAATTACTTTTTTGATTCCTTCTTTTTGATATCCGGATATGAAATCAATTACCGGAAGTTCGGTTGCTTCCAACCAGCCACTTACTGCAATCATTCCATCTTTTGCATCGGCACCCAAAATAATTTTTTCGCTGCCATATTCTTCAAGCCAACTCAGAAATATTTCTTTTTCTTTTACAGCAATGCTTCCACCGGTTATCATCGATGCTCCGGAATTAAATGCAATTTTTAAATCTTTCCCGGATTTCAATCCACCTCCAAAATCAATAATCAATTTTGTTTTTGAAGCGATATTTTCCAGCACTTTATAATTTACAATGTGTTTTGCCTTGGCACCATCCAAATCAACCAAATGTAATCTTTTAATCCCGGCTGATTCAAACATTTTAGCCACCTCCAGCGGATTTTCGTTGTAAATAGTTTTTTGGTTATAATCACCTTGTGAAAGCCGAACACATTTCCCGTCAATGATGTCGATAGCAGGAATTATTTCAATTTTATTTGTCATGTTTTTTGTTTCTCGCAAACCTGCCTGCCGAAAGGCAGGGGCGCGGAGGCGCAAAGTTTTATTATAAATTTTCCAGAATCATTTTTAACGCTGCCTGTGCAGTAAATTCACGATTGGCAGCCTGCGGAATAACAATTGAATTTTTCCCGTCAATAACACCATCGGTAACAATAACATTTCGCCTTACAGGGAGGCAGTGCATAAATTTTCCATTATTGGTCAGCGCCATTTTTTCTTCATTCACCGTCCACGCTAAATCTTTTGAAAGAATCTGTCCATAATTACTGTATGACGACCAGTTTTTTGCATAAATAAAATCAGCACCTTCAAATGCCTTTTTCTGATCGTATTCCACCTTTACATCACCAATAAATTCAGGTGCCAGTTCGTAACCCTTTGGATGAGTAACCACCAATTCATAATCGGTTTCGCGCATCCATTCCACAAATGAATTAGCCACTGCCTGTGGCAACGCTTTTGGGTGTGGCGCCCAGGTTAAAACTACTTTCGGACGTTCTTTTGTTTTATGTTCCTCGATGGTTACCAAGGTCGGCATAACTTTGCAATGGATGCCGTGTCGCACCTTCCATACTAACCACGGGAACACCTGCAATATCGAATAAACTGGTTTAAAATTATTTCAGCATAATCTTCAGTTTGGTTTTTAAGTTTTGCAAATGCCCGAACTCCAATCACATCGCAATAGGATGCAATTACAGGGATAGCTTCAAGTAAATGTTCCGGTTTGTCGCCGTCCATAACAACACCCAATTCTGATTCCAGTTGCCAGCTTTCTTCCCCAACATTCAATACCATGGTATTCATGCCAAGGTTCATTGCTGCTTTTTGAGTACTCAATCGCGTACGCAAACTCGAATTGAAAAAGATTAAAATCATCGTTTTGTTCTTCCCCAAATGCTGAAAACCAAACGGGTTCTTTTTAACTTCAAGCCAAACCTCTAAAGCTTCTTTAATACTTGGTATATCTTTTACTGAGATAAAATTCTTCATTTTAAAATTTTTATTTTGGCCTCACTTGTCCGTCACCTTCAATTATCCATTTATAGCTTGTTAGTTCTTCCAACGCCATTGGTCCGCGTGCATGTAATTTTTGTGTGCTGATTCCTATTTCTGCACCAAGTCCAAATTGGGCACCATCAGTAAATGCTGTTGAAACATTTGAAAAAACGGAAGATGCATCAACTAACTTTTCAAATTTATGGATGTTCTCTTTATTCTCAGAAATAATGGCTTCACTGTGTTTTGATGAATATTTATTGATGTGCTGAATTGCCTCATCAAATGAACCAACAGTTTTCACTGACATTCTTAGAGAAAGAAATTCAGTACCAAACGATTCTTCTGTTGCAGGGAAAAGCAGATTTTCAGGATAATTTCCTTGAAGTTGTTCATACGATTTTTCATCTGCGTAAATAACCACATCATCTTCCGAAAGCTTTTTGCCAAAATCAGCCAAATTGGACAACCGGCTTTCATGTATTAATAAACAGTCGAGTGCATTGCAGACTGAAGGACGACGCGTTTTTGCATTATAAATAATTTCACGACCCTTTTCTGCATCACCAAATTCATCAAAATAAGTATGACAAACTCCGGCACCTGTTTCGATAACCGGAATTTTTGCATTTTCCCGAACAAAATTGATCAAGGTCTCTGACTTCCTCGAGGGATAATCAAATCGATATAACCGTGAGCATGTAACATTTCACTGGTTTCCTCGCGCCCGGCAGGAAGTAAGGCAACTACATTTTCATCGATATCAAAACTCCCTAATACTTTTTGAATAATAGAAACAATTGCCTGATTGGAATAAATCGCATCGCTACCTCCCTTTAAAACGCAGGCATTTCCGGACTTCAAACAAAGCGAAAAAACATCGAATGTAACATTTGGACGAGCCTCGTATATAATTCCAATAACCCCAAAAGGAACGGTGACTTTGGAAATTTTCATTCCATTTGGTCGGGTATTTTCACTTTTTACAATTCCTAACGGACTTTTTAAATTGGCAACATTTTCAATATCTGCAGCAATTCCTTCAATTCTTTCTTTTGTTAATTTCAGCCGATCGAACTTTGGATCGGCAGAATCCATCCGATCTAAATCTTTTTTATTTTCTGCTAAAACAAAATCTGCGTTTTTTCTGGCTTCCTTCGCTAATTCGAACAACACATTTTTTACTGTTTCTTCTGTTACCAGATTTAATTTTCTGGAGGCATTCAAAACCGCTTTTAATTGATTTTCTATTCTCATCTCTTTATTCCTTTCGCTTCGGGTTTTCTATGTCAGTCTAAACATTATTGTGTTCTAAGTACAAATAGTCGTAATGAACAATTGGCTTTTGCTTTCCTGATTGTTTCTCAGATTCAAAACTATCAGACCCGTAACCGGCTTTACCAACACCAATTGTTTTTCCCGATTCATCAACGATCTTTATTAAATCGCCTTTTTTAAATTCGGCGGCAATTTTCACAATTCCAACGGGGAGTAAACTAATCGCCTTATTCGACAACAAAGCACTTATTGCCCCCTTATTAATAATCACTTCTCCTTTTGTAAAGCCATTTGAATAACCAATCCATTTTTTAACTCCGCTGGATGCTTTTCGATTGGGAACAAAGAAGGTGTGTTTTATATCTTTTTCAATATCCAGTAAATCAATTAAAACATTTTCCGACATCCCATTCGCAATATGAACTCCAATTCCATCACCTGCAACTTTCTGTGCTATTCGAAATTTAGTAAGCATTCCTCCTCTGCCAAAATCTGATTGAACATTACTTATTGAAACAGTTGGTTCTTCATCAGTCAATTCAATTTGGCGAATAACTTCGGCATTTTCATTTTTAGGATGAGTATTATAAACACCGTCAACATTTGTGAGAATAATTAATGCTTCCGAATTTACCATTGATGCAATTAGTCCTGAAAGCTCGTCATTATCGGTAAACATTAACTCGGTAACTGAAATGGTATCATTCTCATTTACAATAGGAATCACTTTGTTTTCGAGCAATGTATTAAAACAGTTTTTCATATTCAGATAATGCCCCCTACTCGAAAAATTCTCTTTTGTGGTTAAAACCTGGGCACAAACCAAATCGCGTCCGTTAAAAAAATCAGAATAACTGCTAATCAGTTTTACCTGTCCCAAAGCTGCCCACAATTGTCGACGCGAAACTGCATCGGTTTTTTTTGAAGGTTCAAGAACAGCCTTTCCGGCAGCCACCGCACCTGATGAAACCAAAACCACTTCTACTCCACTTTTATGAAGGAAAGCAATTTGATCAACCAAATGAGCAATCCGTTCAACATTTAATGTGCCATCTGCCTTTGCCAGAACATTACTCCCAATTTTTACCGTTATTTTTTTGTATCGAAACTTCATCCTTCGATTACTTCATTTTATCAATTTTCTTATAGGAAGCCAGCACACCTTGTATCAGTGATGCACTAAATCCCTTATGTTCCATTTCATTCAGACCTGTGATTGTAACTCCACGCGGAGTGGTTACTTTATCAATTTCCCGTTCCGGATGATTTCCACTTTGCAAAATCAGTTCGGTCGCACCTTTAACAGTTTGAGCCGTAATAAACTGAGCCATCTCAGCGCCAAAACCAATTTCGATTCCACCCTGCATAGCAGCCCGGATATAACGTAATGCATATGCAATTCCACACGAAGAAAGAACGGTTGCAGCCGCCATTAGTTCTTCCGGTATTTCAACTGTTTTTCCTAATTTGTCAAATAATTCTTTCACATAACCTCTGTGTTTTTCAGTGTAACCATTTGCTGAAATACAGGTTAACGATTCCTGCAAAGCAATGGCCGTATTTGGCATCACCCGAAAAATGGGAATTTCTTTACCGGCCATTTTTCCCAATTCTTCAATTCCAACACCAGCAACTATGGAAATAAAAATTTTCTCCGGTGTAAGTTCATTTTTAATTTCTTCAACCACACTTTCAATATGGTACGGCTTCACAGCTACAATAACAACATCTGCACTTTTTACAGCCTCTTTGTTATCTTTACAAATATTGATACCCATTGCAAGCAACTCCTCCAGTAAACTTTCTTTTCTGTCAGAAACAAAAATATGGTTAGCCTGAACTGAACCGGATTTCAACAGACCTTTGGCAATGGCGCCACCCATATTGCCTACGCCTATAATTGCTATTTTTTTATTTTCCATGTTGAAAGATTTAATTTAATGCTAAAATTACCAATTAATGTTCAGCCAGCGATGAAGTTACTTCTTTAAAAACTTTTTTAAATGCTTTTAGAAAATCATCAGCCTGTGACATACTTAAACTCAACGGTGGTAATAACCGAATAATATTTTGACCGGAAACACCCGTAAATATTCTATTTTCAAAGAGCAGTTTCTTTCTGAATTCGCCAATAGGAAACTTAAATTCAATGCCAATCATTAATCCTTTGCCACGTACTTCGTATTCCGAGCTAAATGCTGATAATTCTTTCATCAGATAATTTCCTACTTTTTCTGAATTCTCAACCAGATTTTCTTTTTGTATAACATCAAGTACTGCGATTCCGGCAGCACATGCCAAATGGTTCCCCCCAAAAGTAGTTCCAAGCATCCCAAACCACGGCTCAATTTCCGATCGAATTAAAATTCCGCCAATCGGAAAACCATTTCCCATTCCTTTTGCCATTGAAATTATATCGGGCTGAACATCAAAATACTGGTGAGCAAAAAATCTTCCACTTCTCCCGTAACCCGACTGAATTTCATCCAGAATCAGCAGAAACTCATATTTCTTTGTCAACTGTCCCAATTCTTCCAGAAAATGTTTCCCTGGAATATGAATTCCGCCAATTCCCTGGATTCCTTCCACAATTATTGCAGCAACTCCACCATTTTCCAGTTCCTTTTTTACTTCCTTAATATCGTTAAAAGGTAAAATTATTGCATTTTCGGTTTCATTAACAGGAGCGACTATTTTGGGATTGTCGGTTAAAGCTACGGCAGCAGAAGTACGTCCATGAAATCCTTTTTTGAAACTGATAAATCTTTTTTTACCAGTAACAAACGATGCCAGTTTAATTGCATTTTCATTTGCTTCTGCACCGGAATTACAAAGAAATAGCTGATAGTCAGGATACCCCGAAACATCACCAAGTTTTTCAGCCAATTCATTCTGCAAAGGATTTTGTACCGAGTTGGAGTAAAATCCAATTTGTGAAAGCTGGTCAGAAATTTTCTGAATATATTCAGGGTGACTGTGCCCGATTGAAATTACGGCGTGACCTCCGTACAAATCGAGGTATTTTTTACCAGTTGAATCCCAAACATAACATCCTTCTGCTTTTACAGGAGTGATATCAAACAGTGGATATACATTAAATAGTTTCATTTTATCTGAGTCGGAAGGCTGAAGTCAGAAGCTGGAAGTTTAACATTCCGAATTAGTCTCCCAATTTTTAATTTCAAATTTTTAATTAAAAAGTCACCGGCTTTAAATTCAGCCCGGCTTTTTCATCAAGACCAAACATCAGGTTCATGTTTTGAATTGCCTGACCAGAAGCGCCTTTTATCAGATTATCAGTTATACTGATTATTACCAGTTTGTTATTGTGTTTCTCCAAATAAAGAACTGCTTTATTGGTGTTTACCACCTGTTTCATTCCTGGATTTTTATCGGTTACAAACACAAAAGGGTGTTCGTTGTAATATTTGTTATACAATTGATTTGCATCTTCAATAGAACCGTCGAAACGGGTATATGCAGCTACAAATATTCCGCGGGTATAATTTCCACGAATCGGAACAAAATTAAAGTCGCTGGTAAATGATGGTTGCAATTGTTTCAGACTTTGAAGAATCTCTTCTTGGTGCTGATGTTCCATAATTTTATATGCAGAAAGGTTATTGTTCCTCCAACTAAAATGCGAAGTATCCGTAGGTTTTTGACCTGCACCGGTTGATCCGGTAATTGCCTGAATGTGTACCTCATCAATTAATAAACCAGCTGCAGCCATTGGTAAAAGTGCTAATTGAATTCCAGTTGCAAAACAACCCGGATTTGCAATATATTTTGCATTTTTTATTTCTTCACGATTTAATTCCGGCAAGCCATAAATAAAATTGTTACCATCTCTTTTTATCCTGAAATCGTGACTCAGATCAATCACTTTTAAAGTTTCAGGAAGTGAAATCGAATCCATAAATTCTTTCGATTTACCATGACCCATGCACAGGAAAATAACATCTACTTCAGAAAAAGGCATTTCTTCGGTGAATCTCAAATCAGTATCACCAATCAAATCATCATGAACATCAGAAACCGGATTACCGGCATTGCTTGAACTTTGAACAAAACCAATCTCAGCCTGCGGGTGATTTAATAAGATTCTTGTTAATTCACCAGCCGTATAACCTGCTCCTCCTATAATTCCAACTTTTATCATCTTAGTTGTTCGAAATTCCTATATCCCCTTATTTACTTTGTTGTAGATCTTCAACGAATTCGAAAGTATTTTTGTAAATCCTTTAACATCGTTTGCAGTCCAGGCTTTAACCGTTTCACCGTATTCGCCAAATCCTGAATTCATCAGATCATGTTCTGATTCAATTCCCTGCAACTCGAAATGATAAGGTTTAAGTTTTACAAATACCTTCCCGGTAACATTTCCCTGTGTTGATTCCAAAAAAGTTTCAATATTACGCATCACAGGTTCGTGATACAGCGCTTCGTGTAAAAACATTCCGTACCAATTCCCTAGTTGCTCCTTCCAGTAAATTTGCCATTTCGATAAGGTGTGTTTTTCCAGAAGATGATGAGCTTTAATAATCAGCATCGGCGCAGCAGCTTCAAATCCAACTCTACCTTTTATTCCAATTATTGTATCACCAACATGAATATCACGTCCAATAGCATATTTCGATGCAATTTCCTCCAATGCTTGTATTATTTTGGGACCATTATCAAACGATTTTCCATCAATTGTTTTTAATTCCCCTTTTATAAATCCCAATTCAAGCAAGCGTTCATCTGTAGCTTCCAATCGGCTTGGATAAGCTGTTTCAGGAAGACCTTTTGAAGAAGTAAGTGTTTCTTTTCCACCAACGCTTGTTCCCCACAAACCCTGGTTAATGGAATATTGCATTTTTACAAAATCTTCCTCAATTCCATGCTTTTTCAGATAATCAATTTCTTCCTGACGACTTAATAACAAATCCCGGGTTGGAGTAATAATTTCTATTTCAGGCGCTAAAACCTGAAAAGTTAAATCGAAGCGAATTTGATCGTTTCCAGCCCCTGTACTTCCGTGAGCAATATAGCCGGCACCAATCTCTTTTGCATAATTAATAGTTGCAATAGCCTGAAAAACACGCTCGGAGCTAACTGAAATTGGATAAGTATTATTGCGAAGCACATTGCCATAAACCATGTACCTTATACAGTTCTGATAATATTCATTGGTTACATCAATTACAACATGTTTAACTGCACCCAATTTATATGCCCTTTCTTCAATAACTTTCAGTTCCTGCTCACTAAAACCACCTGTGTTAGCAATAGCAGTATAAACTTCAAAACCTTTTTCTTCTTTTAAATATTTGGCACAAAACGATGTATCCAAACCTCCGCTGAATGCCAAAACCAATTTTTTATTCATCTTACTTTAATTAAAGAGCGACAGCAACGTATATTTTTAAAACTATTCATCTATTTACTGTCAATTATATCCCGATTTGTACAGTTTGTACAATTTAATACAAGGCATTAAATATGCGTGCTATCACTCTTTGGTTGTAACTTTTATTTACTTCTTTATTATTGTTTTTTGAAATCCCTTTTAAAGGTTTTAATCGTTGAATTATATCAAGAAGACTTCTCTTTTTTATCGGGCTACTATTGTTTTTTACATTTTTCTCCCATGCCGGATCATAAAGCATTCCGGTGCATAAACATTTTGAACGACCGGTACGCATTAAAATATCATAATTCACGCATCCTTTGCAGCCATTCCAAAATTGATCGTCAACCGTAAGTTCTGAAAACGTGACCGGCCGATAACCTAACTCATGGTTTATTTTCATAACGGCCAAACCAGTAGTCAAACCAAAAATTTTTGAATCCGGATAACGCTCCCTCGACAATTGAAAAGCCTTTTGTTTGATAGCTTTTGCAAGTCCCAATCCCCTGTAATCCTCTTCAACAATTAATCCTGAATTGGCAACAAAACCTTTTTCCTGCCATACTTCGATATAACAAAATCCGGCAAATTTATCTCCGTCAAGTGCAATGATTGCTTTTCTCTCCTTCATTTTTGTTGAAAGATATTCAAAAGTCCTCCTCGCAATTCCCGTCCCGCGTTGCTTCGAAGCTGCATCAATTGCATCATTGATAGCATCGACATATTTTATATGTTCTTCGCTTGCAACCAAAACCTTTATATTTTTCAACTCTTTCATTCTACTGTAAAAAATTATATTTTATCCTTCAAATTTGGCATTATTGATATTAAAGCATTTATAAGATCCAATTTAGAAATCCCTTCTTTCTGAATAATCAGAATTGTATCGTCGCCTGCAATTGTTCCCAACATTTCCCATCGGTTAGCATTGTCAATGACTGCAGCAATGCTACTTGCATAACCCGGACGTGTGCGCATTACTGCCAAAGTTCCTGAAAATCGTAAATCGCGAAAGCCATCCGCCAGATAATTACTCCTTATCCGTTCAGAAACCCCAACCGAAGGAATCTCTTCAGAAATGGTGTAAACATACCCTTTTGCCGGATGAGGTTTTTTTGCAACCTGCAAAATTTTTAAATCGCGCGACAAAGTAGCCTGGGTTAAATCGAAACCCTTCAGTTTCAATTCAACCAATAATTCTTCCTGGCTATGTGTATTACCTTTCTGAATTATTTTTCGAATCTCCATTTGTCGTTTAGTACGATTTCTCATTATGAATATTTATTCATTTCAATTGCAAATTTATTCATTTATTTATAAACAACAACGAAAAGTTTAAGAATTATTTCTATTTTTGCATGAACAAAAATTAAATACTATCATTTTTGTATCTGATGGGGAATAAGAAAAAACTAATTGCAGATATTAGACATTGAAAATGCGTTTGAACTATTTTTAGGGCAAACGCATTTTTTTTAACAGAATAATGACAACATGTTGAAAGTTAAACAAGCAAAACTAACACTGGAAGACGGGACAGTTTTTATCGGGAAATCGTTTGGGAGTGAGAAATCCGTAGCGGGCGAAGTAGTGTTTTACACAGCCATGACAGGCTATCCGGAAAGTTTAACCGATCCTTCATACACAGGACAAATATTGGTTTCAACTTATCCGATGATTGGAAATTACGGAGTTCCGTTTAATACGCAGGAGAATGGAATTCATAAGTATTATGAATCACATAAAATACATATTACCGGCTTAATTATTTCTGATTATTCGTTTGAATTTAGTCACTGGAATGCTGAAAAAAGTTTATCTGACTGGTTAAAGGAATGGGAAGTTCCTGGAATTTTTGGCATTGATACCAGAGCCTTAACAAAAATTTTACGTGAAAAAGGTTCAATGTTAGGAAAAATTGAATTTGAAGAGGAATCCATCGATTTTTACGATCCAAACAAAGAAAATCTTGTTGCCGTGGCAAGCTGTACTGAAAAGGAAGTTTATGGCAATGGTGAACACAAAGTTGTTTTAATCGATTGTGGCGTAAAAAATAACATTATCCGTTGTTTGCTCGACAGAAATGCAACTGTTATAAGAGTTCCATGGGATTATGACTTTGCAAAAGAAGAGTTTGATGGAGTGTTTGTTTCCAATGGTCCGGGCGACCCGGCAATGTGTGATGTAACTGTTGAAAACATTAAAAATGTAATTGGCGACGAAAAACCAATTATGGGCATTTGTCTTGGGAACCAGTTACTGGCAAGAGCAGCCGGTGGCGATACTTATAAATTGAAATACGGACACAGAAGTCACAATCAACCGGTTTTACTAACTGGAACAAACAAATGCTACATTACCTCACAAAATCATGGTTATGCAGTTGCAACCGAAACATTACCTGATAGATTGGGAACCGTTGTTCACCAATGTCAATGACAACACCAATGAGGGAATCAGGCATAAAACAAAACCCTTCTTCTCCACACAGTTTCACCCTGAAGCTTCAAGTGGGCCAACTGATACTGAGTTTTTGTTTGATGAGTTTATAGAAAATATTAAAGATTCAAAAAAGATAAAAAAAGATTGAAGAATATCGATTAAAGAATAATGAATTAAGATGGACAAATACGATTTGGAAGATAGATTAATAAAATTTGCTGCTAATATTATAAAAATGGCAGAATCTTTACCAAATACTCCAATCGGTATTTATTTAAAAGGCCAAATTGTTCGATCCGGAACTTCTCCCGCGTTGAATTACGGAGAGGCACAGAGTGCAGAATCGAAAAAGGACTTTGTTCACAAAATGAGCATTTGTCTTAAAGAGCTAAGAGAGACATTTGTTGCTATTAAGATTATTAAGTTTTCAGAATTAATAGTTGAAAATATATTACTAAATGAATGTTATAAAGAAAACAATGAATTGATTTCCATCTTTGTTAAAAGTATTGAAACAGCTAGAAAAAATCAAAAATGATAGTCGGGTTACGATTAAGTGATGAATTTAAATCCAATATCTTAAATCGTTAATCGACATTCAAAATTCATAAAACGGATATGATACAAACAGATATTAAAAAAGCAATTATCCTGGGTTCCGGAGCGCTTAAAATTGGAGAAGCAGGAGAGTTTGACTATTCCGGTTCGCAGGCATTAAAAGCGTTGAAGGAAGAAGGTGTTGAAACGGTGCTTATTAATCCAAATATTGCAACCATTCAAACTTCGGATGACATTGCCGATAAAATTTATTTTCTTCCTGTTACTCCTTATTTTGTTGAACAGGTAATTAAAAAAGAAAAACCACAAGGAATTCTTCTGGCATTTGGAGGACAAACAGCTTTGAACTGCGGAGTTGCTCTGTACGAATCAGGAGTGCTCGACAAATATAATTTAAAAGTAGTTGGTACGCCCGTTCAGTCAATTATTGATACAGAAGACAGAGATATTTTTGCAAAAATGCTGGGAGAAATTGGTGTTAAAACACCAAAAAGTATTGCAGCTAAAAATATGGAAGAAGCCCGCGAAGCTGCCAAAAAAGTTGGATTTCCAATCATTATCCGCGCTGCATATACTTTAGGCGGACTTGGTTCTGGATTTTGTGAAAACGAAAAGGAATTGAATGCACTCGCATCAAAAGCATTTTCTTATTCGCCGCAAATACTTATTGAGGAATCAATTAAAGGCTGGAAAGAGGTTGAATACGAAGTAGTTCGTGATAAATACGACAATTGTATCACCGTTTGTAACATGGAAAACTTCGATCCGCTTGGAATTCATACCGGCGAAAGTATCGTAGTTGCTCCATCGCAAACGCTTTCAAATTCTGAATATCACAAATTAAGGGCAATATCAATAAAAATTATTCGTCGTGTTGGGGTAATTGGCGAATGTAATGTTCAGTTTGCTCTTGATCCTTATTCAGAAGATTATCGTGTAATTGAAGTAAATGCCCGTTTATCTCGTTCATCTGCATTAGCATCAAAGGCAACCGGCTACCCGCTCGCATTCGTTGCAGCCAAATTGGGTCTGGGTTACGGATTACACGAACTGAAAAACTCAGTCACAAAAGTAACCACAGCTGCGTTTGAACCAGCACTTGACTATTGTGTGGTAAAAATTCCCCGCTGGGATTTAAGCAAATTCATTGGGGTTTCGAAAAACATTGGTAGTTCAATGAAAAGTGTTGGTGAAATTATGGCCATCGGACGGAGCTTTGAGGAAGCAATTCAAAAAGGCATCCGGATGGTTGGTTTAGGGATGCATGGATTTGTCGCCAACAGGGAAGAAATAAAAATTTCTGAAATTGATTCAGAATTGACAAACCCAACCGACCGCAGAATATTTGCCATTGCAGAAGCTTTTTATAACGATTATTCAATCGATGAAATTTACGATAAAACCAAAATCGACCGATGGTTTTTACAAAAACTGAAAAATATATTCAATATAAAAAATGAACTGGAAAAAGAAAATCAGTTAGAAGATGTTCCGTTGGAACTATTAATAATGGCAAAACAAAGTGGTTTTTCCGATTTTCAAATTGCACGTTTAATACTTAAAAGTCCGAATAATAAGATTCACGAAGATTTGATCCGGGTTAGAAATTTCAGAAAAGCAAATGGAATTATTCCATATGTAAAACAAATCGATACGCTGGCAGGTGAATATCCTGCACAAACCAATTATCTGTATTTAACCTATAATGGTAATGAACATGATATTGATTTTCTAACTGATGACAAATCTGTAATTGTTCTGGGATCAGGCGCTTACCGGATTGGAAGTTCAGTTGAATTCGATTGGTGTAGTGTAAATGCGGTAAATACCATTAAAAAGGAAAATTACCGCTCGATCATGATTAACTATAATCCTGAAACAGTTAGTACAGACTATGACACTTGTGACAGGCTTTATTTTGACGAGCTGACTTTTGAACGGGTTATGGATATTATTGATTTGGAAAGTCCGCACGGAGTTGTTATTTCGATGGGGGGACAAATACCAAATAACCTTGCAATGAAGTTGTATGGACAAAATGTCCCTGTTTTAGGTACATCGCCAGTAAATATCGACAATGCAGAGGACCGTGAAAAATTTTCATCGTTGCTCGACCGATTAAAAGTAGATCAACCACGTTGGGCACGTCTTTCAACCATTGAAGAGATACATAAATTTGTCGATGTTGTTGGGTACCCCGTTCTAATTCGTCCTTCTTATGTATTATCGGGTGCAGCAATGAACGTAGTTTCAAATGCCGATCAACTGGAATATTTTCTTGAAATGGCAGCTAATGTTTCGAAAGAACATCCGGTTGTAGTTTCAGAGTTTATTGAAGAAGCCAAAGAGATAGAAATTGATGCCGTTGCCAACGATGGTGAAATGATTGCTTATGCCATTTCGGAACATGTTGAATTTGCAGGTGTCCATTCAGGTGATGCAACGATTGTTTTTCCTCCGCAAAAATTATATGTTGAAACTATCCGCAGAATTAAAAAGAATTGCCCGTGAAATTGCCAAAGCGCTAGAAATTACAGGGCCTTTCAACATGCAGTTTTTGGCAAAAGACAACGATATAAAAGTAATTGAATGCAATCTCAGGGCTTCCCGAAGTTTTCCGTTTGTTTCAAAAGTAATGAAACTGAACCTGATTGAAATTGCAACGAAAGTAATGTTGGGGGTCGAGGTGGAGAAACCTGACAAGTCGTTATTTGAATTAGATTATGTTGGCGTAAAAGCACCACAGTTCTCATTTGCCCGATTATTAAATGCCGACCCTGTTTTGGGTGTTGATATGGCTTCAACTGGTGAAGTTGGTTGCATCGGTGAAAACTATTATGAAGCAATTCTGAAATCAATGCTTTCAGTGGGTTATAAAATTCCGGTTAAAAATGTTCTGATTTCTTCCGGTCCATCAAGAGGAAAAATTGAATTATTGAACAGTGCTAAATTGCTACGAGACAATGGAATTAATATTTTTGCAACAGAAGGTACACATCGTTTTCTGAGTGACAATGGCGTTGATAATGTACTTCTTCACTGGCCCGATGAAGAAGACAGGGTTCCAAATACTATTACTTATATTAAGGAAAAGAAAATTGATTTGGTAATAAATATTCCTAAAAACTATACAAACAGAGAACTTAAAAACGGGTACCAAATCAGAAGAAATTCAATTGATTTTAATGTTCCACTGATAACAAATGCAAGAGTTGCAAGTGCGTTTATTTACGGGATTTGCAAATATGATCTTGACGATATTACGATTAAAAGCTGGG
Source organism: uncultured Prolixibacteraceae bacterium (assembly GCA_963849985.1). Taxonomy (GTDB): domain Bacteria; phylum Bacteroidota; class Bacteroidia; order Bacteroidales; family Prolixibacteraceae; genus Draconibacterium. Next base: position 193,322 of record CAWKJY010000028.1, read on the forward strand.
ACGAATATTAACCAGTTATTTTCACAAAAAAAATGCATCCACTTGAATTGGATGCATTTTTTTAATTCAAAATCTCTTTTATTTTCCACCGTTTAATTCCCACTATCACCCCATTTTTTCCCTTTTCCTTATGGGAGTAAACAGCAACCCTTACTTTCCAAATCGGTCCGATTTGCTTTACCAGGTTTTCTCTGCTGTTAACGTTTTGACTCATTGTTTTCTAAAATAATTGTTTTCAGTTTTACCAATGCGCACAATTTATGAAAAATGAATTCAATTTCCCATAATTTATTCGGCCAAAATACGATTTTTGCAGAAAATCCATCATTTTTTAACGGAATTTGTCGAAAACCTGATTTTTAAACTGTTACAATGAACCTTTTACCTATATAGCCTCTTTTTTCAATGGCTTTTTCAATTTCGGTTAACTGAACTTTACTGGCATCGTATTTTACAACCGCAGTTGAGTCGTTCAAACTTACGGCAACAGACGTAATGCCGGCCAGTGCATTAACTCCTTTTTCTACTGATTTAACGCACATATCACAGTCCATTCCACCAACGTTAATTGTTGTTTGCACTAACTGGACAGGTACTGCATCATCTTTTCCGGCGGTTGCTTTATTATTTCCCGATTGACAAGCAGCAAAACCAGTGATAACCAAAACTATAATAATTAACTTTTTCATGATAATTGTAATTTCTGATTTTATTAAAATCTATTTTTTAACAGGAAGATCATAATGATTTCCGATTAGTTAACAATCATAAAAAGTAAATTGTTTTTATATTAATAATTACATCTCTGTTTCGATTGATTAATTCTGAATTTAGTATAATCCTTCAACAGAAAGGTACCTTTCACCGTGATCATAACAAAAGGTAAGAATCCGCGAACCAGCCGGAAGTTCTTTTATTTTCTTTGCCACTGCTGCCAGTGAAGCGCCTGAAGAAATTCCCACAAATAATCCTTCTACTTTTGCAGCTTTTTGAGCATATTCAAAAGCTTCTTCTTTACTAACTTGAATTGTTCCGTCCAAAATGTTCGTATGTAAATTTTCCGGAATAAATCCTGCGCCAATTCCCTGAATTGGATGTGGCCCGGGGGCGCCGCCACTAATTACAGGACTCCCGTCAGGTTCTACAGCCAATACTTTCAGATTTGGAAACTTTTTTTTCAGCGCTTCTCCAACACCCGAGATATGGCCTCCGGTTCCTACACCGGTAATCAAATAATCAAATCCTTCAGGAAAATCATCTATTATCTCCTGGGCTGTTTTTTCTCTGTGTACATCTACATTTGACGGATTGCTAAACTGGAAAGGTATCCATGAGTCGCGAATTTCTGTTGCCAGTTCTTCTGCCTTTGCGATCGATCCTTTCATCCCTTTTTCGCGGGGTGTTAAAACAAGTTCGGCGCCATAAGCCAAAAGTACTTTACGACGCTCAATACTCATCGATTCAGGCATGGTCAAAATAAGTCGATAACCTTTTACTGCAGCAACCAATGCTAATCCAATTCCAGTATTTCCTGACGTCGGTTCGATAATTACTGAACCTTCATTTAAAATTCCTTTTGCTTCGGCATCCTCTACCATCGAAAGCGCAATTCTGTCTTTAATGCTCCCGCCAGGATTTGTCTTTTCAACCTTTACCCATACTTCATACTCTTTTGGATATAATCGGCTTAATTTTAAATGTGGTGTATTACCAATGGTTTCCAAAATGTTTTGTGCCTTCATAATGTTAATTTTAAATCGGTTAAATGAAAAAGGCTCCCCTTAATCTTACAGGAAAGCCTTTTCTATGCGTTATTGAAATTTATTCTCAATTATCAAATAAAAAATACCCTCCTATTCCGGAAGTAACAACAACATATGCAGGTATTTTTCATTTTTTTATTTATCATTTCACAATAATAAGTAATTTTTATTAAATCTAAATAACAAATCGCAACTAATTATGTTTTGCATCATTAATTTTTATATCGGAGCCATTTTATTAATTCTTTTATATTCACTTTTTTCCCGTACATCAACAAACCAATACGGTAAATTTTAGCTGCTGCCGCAATAGCTCCAATAGTAGTAATAATCAGCAAAAACATGGAAAGCAATAACTGCCAAGTGGGCACACCGTAAGAAATTCTGGCTAACATTGCTACTGGTGAGGTAAAAGGAATCATTGATCCCCAAAAAGCAACCGGGCCTTCGGGATTCCGGGCAATTGGGAATAACAACATTATAGAAAGAATGAGTGGAAAAGTAACCGGAAAAACCATTTGCTGTGAATCTTCATCGTTATCAACTGCGGCGCCAACAGCTCCCAGTAAAGAACTGTACAAAAGATACCCGCCAAGAAAATAAAACACAAAAGTAAAAAGTATAAGCGGTATATTAAGATTACCTATCATTTCCATTATTTCCTTGACCTTGTCAGGTTCCGAAGCCTGCATCATAGCCGGGTTCATTTGTCCCTGATTTTGCATAATGCTTTGACCCATTTCCTGCGCCGCATGGGGGCTAAAAAGTCCCTGTAGAACCGTCATCGCAGCAACGCCAATAATTATCCAGATCGCGACCTGCGTCAATCCAACCAGCGCCGTTCCAATTATTTTACCAGCCATAAGCTGATACGGTTTAACTGATGAAATAATTACTTCGATAATACGGCTCTTTTTTTCTTCCATCACACTTCTCATTACCATGGCGCCATACATAAACACAAAGAAATAAATGATAAATCCCATAGCATAACTTGCAATAAAAGCTACCGTGGAAGAACTTTTCTTTGCCTCGCCCGATTCCGATATTTTAAGTGTATTTAAATTGATCCTGGTTCGCGTATTTGCAAGTTGTTCCTCCAAATCAGGAATTCCGGTTTGGTCAATAACTTTTTGCCTTTTATCATTTTCGATAAAACTGCTTAGTTTACGCTCAATTTGATCGTTTATTTCAATTGGTAGCTGTTTCTCCGAAATTAATTGTGCTGTATTGCTCGTATAAATATTTTGTGGAATGTATAATAATGCATAATATCCACTTCCTTTCAGATTCTCTTTTAATTTTGAGTATTCTTCCTGAGGAATAAACTGGTATTTGGTATTTCCATCCTGACTAAGTTCACCTAAAAACAAATTCGATTCGTCGTAAACTGCAATGGTACGTTCTTCATTATCGTTATTGATTGAAAGGAAAATAATAAGAGCAAACATGCCCACAAATATAAAGGGAATCAAAATGGTGAGAATTATAAATGATTTCTTTTTAACCCGCTTTAAATATTCCTGTTTTAATATGAGTAATGTTTTATTCATAGCTCAGTTTTTACATTATTAGATTCCTCAACTGCTTTAATAAACACATCATTCATACTTGGAATCACCTCTTCGAATGAACTAATTTCAGCAACTGGTATTAACGTTCTCAGTAGATCGTTATTGGAATTACCATTAACATATTGAACGGTTAACTGGTTTTCTTTTGCAGTTTCCCTGTGTTTCAGAATCTCGAATTTTTTTTCAAGAGCTTTATTTACCTCATGAATATCTCCCTTATAATTAACTTCATAAATATTGGATTTATAGCGCTCCCTGATTTCATCTGTTTGACCATCAACGATTTTTACCGACTTGTTGATTAGCGCAATATGGTCACACAATTCTTCTACTGAACCCATGTTATGCGTAGAAAAAATAATTGTTGCCCCTTCATTTCTCAACTGAAGAATCTCCTTTTTCAACAGGTTTGCATTTATAGGATCGAAACCGCTAAAAGGTTCATCAAAGATCAACAGCTTTGGTTTATGAACTACTGTAGTTATAAACTGTACTTTCTGTTGCATTCCTTTTGAAAGTTCTTCGATCTTTTTATTCCACCAGGGCATGATTTCGAATTTTCCGAACCAGTGTTTCAGGCTTTTTATTGCATCCGAACGGCTTAAACCTTTTAATTGTGCCAGGTAGATTGCCTGATCCCCAATCTTCATTTTTTTGTATAAGCCACGTTCTTCCGGCAGATACCCAATATTGGAAATATCTGCCCTTGTCATCCTTCGCCCGTTCAGAAGAATTTCGCCGCGGTCGGGAGCAGTTATCTGGTTTATAATCCTAATCAATGTTGTTTTCCCTGCTCCGTTGGGGCCGAGTAGTCCAAAAATACTTTGCTCCTCCACCGAAATACTAACATCGGTTAATGCTTTTGTTGTCGCAAAAACCTTGTCCACATTTCGTGCACTAAATACTTCCATCGAATTTTAAATTTGAATGGTAAATTAATTGCCTCAATTTACTTGTTTGTCTTAATTAAAACAAAAAGCATGGGGCTTCTTTGTCCATTATTATGAAATTTATACTCTAATAATTATGTGTTTATGCATTACTTTTAATTGTCAGTGGTTTCATTTTTATCTTTATCTGTTTCTGTAACATCCTCTACTGATTCAGATGTTTTCTCTTTTTTCAATTCACCCTTCAGGTAGTTTGGTAACTCCATTCCTGCCGATTTAAAGATATCTTCAAGTGGTGGAATTGAACCTAACATTCCCTGCATAAAATTGGCTGTTGAAGTTTTGCCATCTTTCCCATTGCCGGTTTCCCAAACCGTAATTTTATCAATTTTAATATTTTTAATGGCCTCAACCTGAGTTCTAACCAGTTCCGGTAATTTGTCTGCAATCATCATTAAAACTGCTTTTTGAGCATCATTTCCGGCTGCTTTTACCAGTTGATCAAAACCTTCTGCCTGCTTGCTTAAAATTTCATAAATACCTTTCCCTTCAGCAGCCATTTTCAAAAATATAGCATCAGCTTCCCCTTTTGCAATTCGCCTTTTTTGTTCCGCAATGGCTTCCGCATCAATTTCCACTTTTTGTTTGTCAATTTGTGCAGGAACAACTACGTTGGCCGTTTGTGTAGCTTTGTCTCTTTCAGCCCTAACCTGTTCGGCCAGTTTTTCAGCTGCATAGGCTTCCTGCAACGCCTGAGCATCTGTAACTTTTTCGGCTGCAACTGCCCGACGATTTGCTTCAGCTTCTTTTTCGCGACGGTCGGCATCAGAATTTGCAATGGTAACTTTTGCCACGTTTTCTCCTTCAACAGCAGTAGCATCGGCGCTTGCCACCTGTACACGCTGTTCACGATGTGCCATTGCCTGACCAATCTCACCATCACGCATTTTTTCAGCAACACTTTTTTTGGCGTCATTTATTGCCTTTGCTGCAGCTTCTTTTCCGAGCGCGTCAATATAACCCGATTCATCGTTAATATCGGTTACATTTACGTTAATCAGTTTCAACCCTATCTTTTTGAGTTCAGCTTCCACATTTGATGAAACTGCTGCCAGAAAAAGATCACGGTTACTGTTAATTTCTTCAATTTCCATAGTTGCAACCACCAAACGAAGCTGCCCGAAAATAATGTCTTTTGCGAGGTTGCTGATGGAGTCCTGCGATAAACCAAGAAGTCGTTCAGCAGCATTATTCATTACATTTGGTTCGGTAGAAACACCCACAGTAAATCTCGATGGAACGTCAACACGGATGTTCTGTTTACTAAGTGCATTGGTAAGGTTAATTTCGATTGAAATTGGCGTTAAATCAAGAAAAGCATAAGATTGAATGATGGGCCAGATAAAAGCAGCACCACCATGTATACAGCTTGAGGAACGTACTTCACGGTCATCTCCACGTCCGATTTTCCCATACACTACTAAAATTCGATCAGAGGGGCAACGTTTGTACCGCCTCATCATTGCCACAATAATGATAAAAAAGAACAGTGCAGCAATGGTAATAAGGATTACAAAATAGTCGTTCATTGATATGGTTTTTATGAATTAATTTCCCTGTTTTTTTACGAGTAAAATATGTTCGTCGATGACATCAACAACTTGAATTATGGAGGAAGTTGGAATAATATCCGAATCATCGGTTATGGCATCCAATGTTTGCACCGACCCCTGTACGTTTAACTGGACTTTTCCCATTCCACCGCGTTTTGCCGGAATTCTAAGATATACTTCACCTAATTTACCCACAGCATTTTTCATATTCAGTGTTCCGCTTTCTGCCAGTTTTGACATCAGGTAAAAAAGCGATGCCATCAGAAACATCATTAATAATCCGCACAAAATTGCAAGTAAAATCACGAGCCATGGAGCAAGGCCGGAATGAATAAACCCGATACCCGACCATCCAAAAACAGCAAAAAATGCTACTATATTCTTTAATGATAGAAACTGAAACGGGATAGAATCTCCTGAATCGATATGTGTATCAATACTTGTATCAACATCAGTATGCATATCGCCACCAAAAATGGTTAACACTAAAAGAGCTAAGAATATTACGGTTGCCGGAATTGTAACAATCCAGAACACCTGTTCGAACAGCCCGATTGTTGACCAGTTAGGCAAAATGGAATTTATAAGCATTGGTTAGCGCAATTTGTTAATGATATAAATTTAAATGAATAAGTCTTTATAACAAAAAACAAATTACAAGAAAAACAGCATTTTCATGTTTTAATGCTCAACAGCATTTTCTGTGCCCAAAATCAGGTCTAAAAATGATGTGCAATACTTTCTTCCAGATAAGGATGATTTTTTGGGATAAGACTTGCTTTCGCCAGATATGTGCTAACCACAAATGCAAACAATCCTACATAACCTATGAATGTTCCTATTTCAAGTAACCCAAATTTTGCATCACCAACCGTTGCAGGCCAGATAATGTAGTATAATTCGGTGTACTGACCTACCATCAAAAGCAGAATGACAGGAACCATAAACATTTTGCTTCGCGATGATTTACGTGGCATTAGCACAACAAATGGGATTAACCAATTTAAAATTATGTTGGCGAAAAAGATCACCTCGTAAGCACCATGCCAGCGTTCAACAAACCAAACGGTTTCTTCGGGTATATTTCCGTACCAAATCAGCATGAATTCAGCAAAATTAAAGTAGCCCCAAATAATGCTGGTCATAAAAATATACCGGGTAAAATCATGCAAATGGCTCCGGTTAAGCAAATCGAAATTTCCGGTACGATTTAAAATTATCACAATCAGTGCAATAACTGATGAACCATGTAAGAATGATGCAATAAAACTTCTCCCGGCAAACAAGGTACTAAACCAGTGTGGATCAAGTGATAACAAGAGGTCAATTGCAAATACTGAAAACGAAATAGCTATAATAAAAATGAAAACCCTGGAGTAAAATTCCGATTTCTCGAAATATACCATTCCCCCGACTTCATCTTCTTTTAATGACAATTTCCTCAGAAACTTTGACATGAGAGTCCAGACAACAAAAAATACGATTACTCTTGCAAAAAAGAAGGGTTCATTTAAATATGGCGATTTATGTTGCAGCAAATGATCATGCTGAACGATATCCTCATGAGTCCAATCAAAGAGATTATGCATTCCAAAATAAAGAATCAGAAAAAAGATTCCTGCAACTGGAATGTAAGCAACCATTGCTTCCGGAATCCGCTTGAATAATGCCGACCATCCCGAGTTTGTTATATATTGAATTGCGCCAAAAAAAGCTGCGCCAATAGCCAATGATAAAAAGTAATAATTGTTCAACAGGTAATTTGCCCAGGTTCGTTTTGCATCAAACAAAAATCCAAGAACAAATGAAACTACACCTATCGCAATTAAGATGTAAGTAATTTGTTTGAATCTCGTGGAAACAACTAACTTTTCTTCCATAACAGGTTTATTTTTCTATTTGCCTATTTTTCTATTTCTGCAACTCTTGTTTAACATACATTGCTATTTTCCATCTGTCGTCAGGGCGGATCATTGAACCGTGAGCTCCCATAATTCCAAAACCAACTGTAATAACATGATAAATATCTGCATCCGGGTTTGCCCTCATTTTATCGCTCAATAAATTGCCAGGAGGATAAGTATATTTCTTGCTTGTGAATAACCTTCCCTGTCCATCCCCTTTTTCACCATGGCACTGCGCACAGAAAATCCCATATTCTTCTTTTCCTCTACTTAGATTATCAGGCGTCGGTTCCAATGGATTTACCAAAGTTCTTGCTGCCAAAGCCCTGTCAGAATCAGTTTTGGCAAAAGCATACGGAATCATACCTCGTGGAATGGTTCCTTCAACGGGCGGTTGCATGGTTTTACCATCAGGAAAATTTGGATTGGGTGTGTATGTTTCGTAAGCCTTTGAAACGATCATATCATCCACATAATCCCAGCCAGTTGTTCTGCGGGTATAATCGCAGGAAGACAGCATTGCTACCGACATAAAAATGATCACAATCTTTAACAGGCTAAATTTTTTATATTTATCAGAATTCATTTTCATTACAAATGTTTTCATAAATGGTTACTCTATTTTACCGTGTTCGGTAATCACTTTTTTTATCCATTCACTATTTTCACCCAAACTATCTTTATCAATTACCATCACAAATTTATCGTCAGTGGCCCTGTCATGAACAATAGTAGGAATCTTCCCCGGAAATATTTTTGCCCTCACTGAGAAAGTAAAAAGTGTAAGTATTGTCACAGTTAAAATGGTTGCAACGATTGTAACCACAATAAACGATGGGAATGAATTAAAAGGTTTGCCACCGTAATTCAATGGCCAACTGATCACAGCCGCATAAGTCAAAAATCCGAGCACACCAAAAGCCCCGAAAACCCCAAAAAAGAATGCTGCATGTGTAATATGCGTTTTGTTACCCATTCCTTCCAAAATCTCATGAACCGGATATGGCGTATAAACCTCAACTGGTTTAATACCTTTCTCTTTTACCCTTTCAAAGGCTTCAACCAAATGAAACTCATCATCGAAAACACCAAGAATATATTCCTTACTCATGAGTCTTAGGTTTTAATTGTCCGTTGTTTGGCTTATCAAACTTAGATACACTTTTAACTTCAGAAATTGCAATAATCGGTAAAAACCGGAAGAACAACAGTACGCCGGTCATAAACATGCCAAGTGTACCTATAAAAAATCCTTTTTCTATTATGGTTGGTGTGTAGGTTGCCCAGTTCGCAGGCAAATAATCTTTACTCAAAGAGGTTACAACAATGTTGTATCTTTCAAACCACATCCCAATATTTATAATGATTGAAATAATAAAAACAATCCATATTTTTTTACGTATCGCTTTGAACCAGAACAGTTGCGGAACAATGGCGTTGGAAAGAAACATAGTCCACCAGTGAGAAGCATAATCACCAAAAATCCGGTTATGAAAAAATGTAAACATTTCATACTCCGATCCGGAATACCAGGCCAAAAACATTTCGGTGAGATATGAAGTACCCATAATCAGGGAAATAAATATGAGAACGCGGCAAATAGCATCAATGTGTGAATCGGTGATAAAATCATTCATTTTATAAAGCACCCGCATTAAAACTACCAGGGTAAGTACCATCGCAAAACCGGAGAAAATAGCTCCCACAACAAAATAGGGTGGAAAAATAGTTGTGTGCCATCCGGGTTCAACGCTTGCTGCAAAGTCAGTTGCAACAATGGAGTGGACTGATACAACCAGCACAGCCGCAATTCCACCAAGCACAAAACTTAATGCTTCAAAACGCAACCATTCTTTGCTTGAGCCGGTCCAGCCAAAAGAGAAAAATCCATAAACAGCTTTTTTAATTTTTGATTGAGTCCGATCGCGAATAGTTGCAAAATCGGGAACCATTCCAAAATACCAGAAACTGGCTGAAATAAGCAGGTAAGCTGAAATTGCTACAAAGTCCCAAAACAGTGGCGAATTAAAGTTTGACCACAGTGGACCGCGTGTGTTTGGATACGGGAAAATATAAAAAGCCAGCCACGGGCGCCCCATGTGTAATAATGGAAATAGTGCGGCACACATTACGGCAACAACAGTCATTGCTTCGGCTGCGCGGTTAATCGATGTACGCCACTTTTGCCGTAATATTAAAAGGAATATCGAGAATGCTGTTCCTGCGTGCCCGATTCCAATCCACCATACAAAATTAATGATAGCCCAGCCCCACGCAATGGAATTATTTACTCCCCAGGTTCCGATACCAGTACTTACCGTAACATATTTACAATAAATACCAAAACCAAACATTCCTAAACTAACTAATGTAGCAAAATACCACCACAACGGCGTCCGCTCGTTTAATGGTGCCGTAATCTCCCTCGAAATCTGGCTAAAACTCTTATCATTGGCAATAAGCCTGCCTCGTACTTTTGAGTTGAACATAAGGTTCTGTTTAGTTACGCTTTTTTATTTCTTACTTTCGTTAAATATCCTACCGATGGTAAAGTGTGTAACTCTTCCAGCAAATGGTAGTTTCTTTCATTCTTAAATAATTTCGAAATTTTACTATCCGGGTTCAATAAATCTCCAAAAACCAGTGCGTTACCCGGGCATGACTGAACGCAAGCAGGTTGTATTTCGCCGTCATCAATTTCCCGACCTTCAGTTTTAGCAAGAATTTTCTTTTCCTGAATACGCTGCACACAAAACGAGCATTTTTCCACTACCCCACGCGAACGAACAGTAACATCAGGATTGAGCACCATTCTTCCCAAATCACTGTTTGAGTTAAAATCAAACTTGTCGTTTTCGATGTAGCGGAACCAGTTAAAACGCCGAACTCTGTAAGGACAGTTATTAATACAGTATTTTGTACCAACGCAACGGTTGTATGCCATCTGGTTTAATCCTTCTTCGCTGTGGGTTGTTGCAGAAACGGGACATACATTTTCACAGGGTGCATTATCGCAATGCTGGCACATTACCGGTTGATGATATACTTCCGGGTTTTCAGGATCATTTGAAAAATAGCGGTCAACACGAATCCAGTGCATTATTCTCCGATTACGCACCTGTTCTTTACCAATTACCTGAACATTATTCTCTGATTGACAAGCAATGGCACAGTTTCCACAGCCAACACAGGAACTTAAATCGACTGTCATCCCCCAATGATGACCATTAAATTCAGGTTCAGGATAAAGTGATACACTTTCCTCCTCAATTTCTGCACGTTTTGCATTTCCTGAAGAGGGATCAATTTTCCATTCGTTATACGACGTTTCCCTGACAATGGCACGTCCTTCCATCGAATGATGGGTTTGCGAAAGCGCCAATTCATAAGTTTTGTCTGTAATGACAACCTCTGCATTCGTTAACCAGTATTTTTTACCCCCGTTTTCAATTGGGGCTATCGCAAACATGTTTTTACCGACACCTTCGCCAACTTTTCCGGCTACCTGCCTGCCGTAACCCAATGCCACTGAAATGGTATTTTGGGTTTGACCAGGTTGAATAAATACAGGTAGTTCAATTCCATTTACTGTAATTACACTTTCATTTTTAAGCCCTTGTTCTTCAGCCCATTTTACCGGAACAGCAGCAAAATTATCCCAGCTGATTTTTGCTATCGGATCGGGCAACTCCTGTAACCACGGATTGTTGGCAAAACTGCCGTCAACCATGGCAATATTCTGGTAGAACTGTACTTCCCAACCACTTCCGGCAGGTTTTATGGAGGCAACAGCCTGAGACAATCCTTTTTCAGAATATTCAGGAACTGACAGATTCTTTATTTCAGGTTCAAAAGTTCCTTTCTGTAACGCATCATCCCAAAACTGACGGGAATCAGCGAATTTAGATTGCAATTTATAATAATTGTCTCCCCAATGTTTGATAATATATTCGTAATAATTTGGCTCAGTAGTACCGCTCCATTTAGCCAGTGATTCCTGAACTTGCCGACTGTCGAACAATTTTGGGATGGTCGGTTGCGCCAAACTGTAAATACCTTTTTTAGGTTCAGCATCGTTCCATGATTCAAGGTAATGAGGTTCTGGACAAACCCATTGGCAAGCTGCCGTAGTTTCATCTTTTCTATCGGAAAAAGAAACAGAAAGCGCCATATTTTTTAATCCGGTTCTAATCTCTTCACCTGCCGGGTGATTATAAACAGGATTTACCCCCCAGCATAAAATTCCGGAAATCATTCCGTTTTTCAATTCAGTTACAAAAGTTTCCCGAAATCTTCATCAATTCCCTGCCGGGTTTGCAATGTTTTATCAAGTAAAATAGTTGAACCATAATTCCCGAGGATTTGATTAATTGCATTAACCAAAACCTGAATGTTGGTATCATTACTACTGGATACAATTATCGATTTTCCCTGATTATCCAAAAGATCTTCAACCAGTGCACTCAAATCAACCGAGCTTGGCGGAACAGAAACACCGGCCTGACCTTTAGCTTTTAACAACGCATTATAAAGATTAGCTACAATCACACCTTCTTCAGAAGGACGAATCGGGAAACGTACATCAGCATTGGACCCGGTCACAGACATTCCGGTTTCGAACTGGTAAAGACGGTTCATTTCGTCGTTTTTCTCCAGTACTTTTCTGCCCGAAGTATAACCTTTAGTATATTCTACCGGAGAAAGCCATGTTCCCAAAAAATCAGCACCAAAACTTACAACTACTTTTGCTTTTTCAAAACGATAATCAGGAATAAGCGCTTTGCCAAATGTAAGTTCATTTGCTTTTAATATTCCGGATGCCGAAACCGCATCGTATTGTAACCATTTAACATTTGGATACGCTGAGGTAAATTGTTCAATTATCTTTTTTGTTGAAGGAGAAATGATGGTTGAAGTTAACAAAACCACCTTTTTATTCTCGCTTTTTAACTGGTTAAGCGTCAGTTTAATTTCAGCATCAACATCATCCCAGGTAGTACTTTTCCCATTCTTTAGCGGTGTTTTAAAACGTGCGTCATCGTACAAATTTAAAACTGAAGCCTGCACTCGTGCTGAAGTTCCCTGCTGTGAGATGGATGAAAGATTATTCCCTTCAATTTTAATTGGCCGGCCATCGCGTACTTTTACCAAAACGCTGCAATATTCATTGGCATCAAAATAAGTAGAAGCATAATAATTGGCCATTCCCGGTGTAACTTCTTCCGGTTTAATTAAGTACGGAATAGCTTTGCTTACCGGCCTTTCACAACTTGCTACCAGGGTTGCAGCTGCAACACTAAATCCAAAAGTTTTTAAGAAATCCCGGCGCGATGCTTCTGAGGCTTTTTTTGCAACGGCGCGTTTTGCGTCCAATTCCAGTTTTACCTCGTTGTTTTTAAATGCAACCGGATCATTTAACTCGTCTAAACTTTTCCAATATTTTGTCATAGTCTGGTTTTACAAACTTTCAGTTTCCAATTTATTAATAATGACAACGCATACAATCATTTGCGCCGATATCGACCGCTTTGACAGAGTCTATTTCGCCTGATTTTAATTTTTCGTGTAACTTAATATAATCGTCATAATATGCGTTATCTTCAAAATGTACATTTGTTTGACGGTGGCAATTTACACACCATCCCATCGACAGGTCATTTTGCTGCTTCATTATATCCATTTCCTGAACTTGTCCATGACATTGTTTACAGTCGATCTTGCCTGAACTAACATGAACAGCATGACTAAAAAACACATGGTCTGGAAGATTATGAATTCTCACCCATTGTAAAGGTTTTCCGGTCTCAGAGGCCTCGACAATTTTTGAAATTTCAAATTTTCCACTGTTTGTTCCTTCCCTGATTAAAATATGGCAATTCATACAAAGATTAGTTGCCGGAATACTTGCCGCTTTACTGTATTCTGCTGTAGTATGACAATATTTACAATCGATGCCATTTTCACCCACATGAACTTTATGCGAAAATTTCACTGGTTGGTCAGGAGCATAATTTTCCTGCCTGCCAAGATGAATTGCATCTTCAGCAATCATTTTTGCCTGCCAGCTAAAAGCACCTAAAAAAATGATTAGTGGAATAAATTTAAGTTTTACTTTATGCAGAAAGATTAGTTCAATCAATGCCCAGGTTATTAATATTCCAAGGAACAAAAACAGAATCAGATTATTGTAAGTAGGCCTTATAGAAACTAAATTACTTTTCGCAAGATCATCAAGGTAAAATTTTATTGTTTTTAAATCTGCTTCGTCCATAGTGAAATTTACATGCGACGCTTCCATTTTCTTCCCTGAAGGTTGCATTACAACCTGTTGAAAGGATGCAAAATCTTTATCGGCATATTTTAATGCAATATCCATTGCCGATGGATTCCAGTTTAAAGTATCAACTGGTGTCAGATTATGACAGGAAACGCAGGTCTCGTAAGTGCGATTAAATGGCAATAATCCAAGGAAAAAGCGTTTGCCACGGTTAATTTCATCTTCCGGATTATTAAAGGCTACCTCCGGATTGCTTTTTGACAGTACCGTATCTCTGCCAATTTCTATGGGTTTATCTTCGGACACACCGGGATCACTATTAGTTACTGCCGGGTTAATTTCGGAGACTCCCGAATCACGCGTTTGTGCAAATGATTTTCCGGTAATAGATAAACAGGAAATAAAAGCGAACAGGAAAATATAAAACGACAAAAACTTTACGTTTGTTTTTCCCACGATTTTTTTTATCATTCTGTTCAGTTTAGTATAATACAACGATATGATTTTTTTAAACACAAACACTAACAAAAATTGTCAGCAAAAGGTTGCTTAATATACTTAAAAAAATTGGAAGTTTTTTTTTGTTCCAGCGTAATATTAAAAATAAATAAATTAGTCTGAAAGCAAATTAGTAAACAAATGTTTAGTTATACTACAAAACATAATAGTATAAAATTTTGATTTTAAATATATAGCAAAGGGTAGTTTTACAGTCAGCGACAACTTTTTCAGGTTATGAATTATTTTTTCGGGGAAACTTTTTTTGGTTGTCCCCACTGTCAAGATTTTCAGTAATTTTTTTTACGATTTTCAGATTATCGAAAAATTCTTTCGCAACAACACGCAAAATGGTATAAACCGGAATAGTCATAATCATTCCTATCATACCAGCCATACTTCCTGCTGCAAGGATAACCAAAAAAATTTAAAGCGGATGGGCTTTCACGCTGCTGGAATAAATTAAAGGTTGGAATAAAACGTTGGTTATAAATTCCTTTGGTCTTATTGTTCAATTGTATCATGGTGGTGGTTTTTTAACAAATATACGCGAAAAGAAAATCGATTCAAATAAAATCCCCCCCCGACGGGTTCAGCTAAAAAAACCAGCTCATTTTTCAATATTTAATCATGGACAACGGGAATAAATACACCCTTTGTTCATTAATAAACCGCATAAAAAACAGCTAATGTAAAAACCGAATAAATGAACCAAATCGTTAATGGAATATATCGATCGGGTCTAATTCCGAGAACCATTTTATTATAGAACAAACAAATTATTTTTTGCACTCCGTAAGCTATAAACGTTGCATACGCCACCCCCTCAATTCCCCAAAAATGAATAAAAATTATGCTAAGCAGAATATTTACCCCAAGTTCAACTATTGAAGCATATAAAACGATCCTGGTTTTCTTCAAACCAATTAGAATCGTATGTGGAAAAATCAGTCTGCTGATAATAAGTAAAAGATATATGTTAAAAATAATAGCACTACCGGCAAAATTCTCATTAAAAATACGAGGATATAACCATTCACTGAATACAATGAAAATAATAACTATCGGAAAAAATAAATGCATTAACCGGACAGTTTTACTGCGAAGTTGAGCCAGAATGTCTTTTAATTTTTCTTTCTCCGAAAACTCAGGAATCATGGCGTTGCTCATTGCATTTGCCATTAAGAGTATTAATGGAAACTCTTTTGCCCCGTAGCGAAATATGGCAAAAGTAGCCGCATCAAATTTGTTTAACACGAGAAAACCATCCACGTATTGTGCCGATCCGGTTAACAAACTGGTAACAATAAGAGGTGAGGCCAGATGCAGATGTTCTTTAATAAAGTTTTTCGAAATGGTGAATTGAGCGTATTTTTTTAATAAAACCACTAACCAGGTGTATCTTATCAGTGAAATGGCAACCAACCCAATAATACTGATTTTCATATCTGCACCTAAAATTGCCGGTAACGCAACCAAAACAAATTGAACTGCAAAAGTTATTAGCCCGTATTTTATAATCCATTCTGCTTTATCTTTCAATAGATACAAATATTCAATTATGTATGACGGACTACTAAAAAGAACATAAACCAACAAAAGCCAGAAATAAGGAATAGTATCTTTTTTATCGCTTATTTCTGAAAATGAAAATCGAAACCCAATTAAAACAATTACAACCAAAAAACTAAAAAGAGAGATCAGAACAAAAACATTAAATAATTCAGGTGATTTTGCACCTTTTTGATTAAATGTATTATTATTTCTGAATAACGGTAAAAACGACTGGAGTAGTCCGCTGATCCAAAAAGAACAGGTAAGTGACACAACAAATAAAAAATACTCATAATTACCAATTGCGTCCGTACTTAATTTACTTTTTGTGAATACAATA
Source organism: uncultured Prolixibacteraceae bacterium (assembly GCA_963849985.1). Classification (GTDB taxonomy): domain Bacteria; phylum Bacteroidota; class Bacteroidia; order Bacteroidales; family Prolixibacteraceae; genus Draconibacterium. The sequence goes on from CAWKJY010000028.1 coordinate 209,735, forward strand.
CTTATCAGTAGCAGGGTAGCAAATCTGAGCAGTTGAAAAAACTGGAGACCCGAGATGTTGTTTATTTTAAATTTAGGTAGCAATTTTTATATTTATTCTTGCGCAAAATTAATTTTTTAAGTTCAATATTTCCATTTATACTAATTTTACGCGATAGTTTAAAAAGTATGGATATTATTCTCGACAATCAGGAAAAAGAAAAAGAGTTCCAACAGATTCTTAATCTCATCAAAACCAAAAAGAATGGCGATGTATCTGATTTGATGAATGAAAAAGGAATTCAATATAAAATAAACTGGGGAGTTTCCATTACCGAACTTCGCGAAATTACCCAGTTATTTGAACCCGACCATGTATTGGCCCTGAAACTCTGGAATAAAGGCTGGAGGGAAACCATGATCCTTTCAACGCTACTTGAAGAACCTGCTTTGGTTTCTGAAGAGCAAATGGATTTTCACACCAAAACATTTGAAAATATTGAGATAGCAGAACAATCATCAACCAATTTGTATGTAAAAACAAAATATGCTTTTATTAAAGCCCTGGAGTGGTGCAGGGGTAAAAAACATCTTGTGCGTTTTACCGGTGTACATCTGATTGGCCGACTGGCACTGACTCAAAAAAATGCTATTGATGAAATGTTCGAGCCATTTTTTGAAGAACTGGAAACGCTTGCCAAAGACACCAAATTACATACTACTATTTATCGAACGGCCATTGCTTTAGGAACCAGATCATTCTCATTAAACAAACAAACCATTGAGCTTGCCCGGTTATTGCAATTAAGCGATTCTGAAACAGCCGCAAAACTTGGTGAAGATCTTTACAACGAGTTAACTGGTGAAGATGTGCAAAACATTCTTAAACTGAAACAATAACCTTTTTTAAGATTATTACTGAAAACTTGTCAGCAAAACCTTACTGGCAAACAATTTGTTTAAGGGTGTCGTTAAGTTCAGAAAACAGGAACAGAAAACTAAAAAAGAAATAAAATGATGAATTTATCAAGATCTTCAAATCCCGTTCTGAAGGATAATGTATTTCGCAGGGATTATGCGTCATCAACGGAAACGATGACCATTAACGGAACAATGAATAAAACTGCACTGTTACTTTTGCTTGTTATTGCCGGTGCAGTTTTCACATGGAATAAATTTATGGCTGGGTTAACATTTAGTCCGCAGGCTGCACAATCGGCGGTTTTGCCCTGGCTGGTAGTTGGTGGAATTGGTGGATTTATTACTGTTTTGATTACAGTTTTTCGTCCACAAAGCTCGGGCATTTCGGCTCCTATTTATGCAGTTTTTGAAGGTGTATTTTTGGGTGGAATTTCAGCCATGTTTGAAGCATCTTACAGTGGAATTGTTATGAGAGCTGTACTTCTCACGTTGGCAGTATTTGCTGCCATGTTGTTCTTTTACCGATCAGGAATTATTAAAGTAACAAGGAAATTTGCCATGGGAGTTTTTGCTGCAACTGCTGGTATTGCACTTGTGTATTTTATCAGTTTTATTGCCGGAATGTTCGGGGCAAATCTTGGATTTCTTTACGGAAATAGTAATTTAAGTATTGGCATTAGCCTTGTAGTTGTTGGTATTGCCGCATTAAACCTGGTGCTCGATTTTTCGTTTATTGAAAATGCAGCAAATGCAGGAGCGCCAAAATATATGGAATGGTACGGCGCTTTTGGTTTAATGGTAACACTTATCTGGTTGTATTTGGAACTGCTTCGTTTACTGGCTAAACTGTCAAGCAGGAATTAGAGGTTTATTATTACAGGCAATTATAAAAAGGATTTCATTTATCAGGGGATGTGAAATCCTTTTTTTGTTTTCGATTCAAAATAGTAAATTCGCTTTCCTGTTAACATATCAATATAAATGATGCAGGTAATCCAGGTAACTGACAAAAAAACGGTAGTTGAATTCCACCGGGTACCAGAAAAAATCTATAAAAATGATTCGAACTGGATTCCTTCAATTTGGTTTATGCTGGAAAATATTTTCGATCCGGTAAAAAATCCAAAACTAAAAACAGGCGAGGTAAAGAGATGGATTTTGAAAAAAGAGGGGAAAAGTATTGGCCGTATCGCGGTATTTTATGATCATGATTATTCTTCAGGTTATGATCAACCCACAGGAGGATGTGGTTTTTTTGAATGTATTAACGATCAGGAAGCTGCCGGTTTATTATTCAATACAGCCAAAAACTGGCTTGCAGAAAAGGGACAGGAAGCCATGGATGGCCCAATTAATTTAGGAGAGAACTTTTTTAACTGGGGTTTGCTGGTTGAAGGATTCAAACCACAAACATTTGGAATGCAGTACAATCCTGCTTATTACCGGAGCCTTTTTGAAACTTACGGATTTAAAACTTATTATGAGCAATACAGCTACACGCTGGATATCACTAAGCCTGACCTTCCTGACAGGTTTTGGAAAATTGCCGAATGGGTAACACAAAAACCTGGTTATACATTTGAACATTTTACATTTAAACGCAGTGAGAAATATTTGAGTGATTTCATAGAAATTCACCGTCAGGCATGGAATACACATGGTAATTACAAGCCGGTAAGAACCGAAGAATTACGAAAAATGTTGTATGATGCAAAAAACTTCATTGAAGAAGATTTTATCTGGTATGTTTACCACAATGAAAAACCCATTGGCTTTTTTATGATGATACCCGACCTGAACCAAATAGTTCAAAAACTGAAAAACGGAAGATTAGATTTATTCAAATCAATTAAAATATTCTGGTTAAAAAAACGCAAAGTCATTTCCAGATGTCGTGTCATTGTACTGGGAGTTATCCCAAAATACCAGAACAGAGGTATTGAATCAGGAATATTTTTTCACTTGAAGAAAGTTATGTTACGAAAATACTGGTACAACGACATGGAAATGAGCTGGATAGGGGATTTCAACCCTAAAATGAATGCACTTTTTAAATCTTTTGGAGCAACAAAAACCAATACACATATCACTTATCGGTATCTTTTTGATCGAAAAAAAGAATTTAAAAGGGCTCCGGTTGTAGAATAAATCTTTCATCAATTCGTATTATTATTTAAAGCCGAAAAAATGCTGCTAACTGAAGTTACCGATAAAACCACCCGCAAACAATTTCATAAGGTTCCGCATCTTATTTATCAAAATGACCCTAACTGGGCATGCCCCCTTGAAATTATGGTAGAGAATATTTTTAATCCCGAAAAAAATGTATCGTTCAAAAATGGAGATGCTATTCGTTGGGTAATTACCGACAACGATGGAAAACTAATTGGCAGAATTGGCGCATTTTACAATACTGAAAAAGCAGAAATTTATGAACAACTAACCGGTGGCATCGGTTTTTTTGAATGCATCAACAATCAGGAAGCAGCTAATCTTCTTTTCGACACGGCACGTTACTGGTTGCAATCAAAAGGAATGGAAGCCATGGACGGCCCAATTAACTTTGGTGAAAACTATATTAACTGGGGGTTACTTGTAGATGGTTTTATGCCACAAGGATTTGGAATGCAATATAATCCACCATATTATGTCAACCTTTTTGAAAATTATGGATTTAAGGTTTATTTCGAGCAATACAGTTATCATCTTGATATTACAATGCATGAATTGCCCGATCGTTTTTGGAAAATTGCAGAGTGGGTTTCAAAAAAACCGCAATACAGTTTTCGACATTTTAAGTGGAATGAAGCGGAAAAATTTATTGATGATTTTGCAGCGGTTTATGACGGAGCATGGAGTTCGCATGAACATTACAAGCCAATTGACAAGGAAGATCTGCGAGATTTTCTAAAAGATTCCAGGCTACTTCTCGAAGAAGAATTCATTTGGTTTGCCTATCACGAAAACGAACCAATTGCACTATTTGTAATGGTCCCCGACCTGAACCAGATACTGATCCGTTTACATGGAAAAATCAACCTGTTTTCGCTGGTTAAGTTGCTCTGGTTAAAAAAGCGAAAGACGATGACACGGACCCGTGCGTTAATTATTGGCATTTCAGCCAAATACCAAAAATCGGGAATTGACTCTGCCATTTTTTATAATCTCCGACCGGTGATGTACCGTAAACCATGGTATAAGGAAATGGAGCTTTCGTGGGCCGGCGATTTTAATCCGAAAATTGTTTCACTCTATGAATCGGTGGGAGGAAAGAAGATGAAAACCCACTATACAATGCGTTATTTATTCGACCGAAACAAGCCTTTTAAGAGGGCTCCTGTAATCCATTAAAAATTAAATAAAAAACGTAGAAAAAAGAAGTTCTTTTTTGGATTATTAATAACAATATTTATCTTTGCAGCCCGATAAAAACAGGTGAAGTAATATTGATCGAATGGATTACAGTTTAAAAAATGTAACCATTCAACTAAAAACAGAATAAAGATGAAAAAAGAAATACACCCGAAAGAATACAGGCTGGTCGCTTTCAGAGATATGTCGAACGGTCATACATTTCTTACCCGTTCTACTGTTAATACAAGGGAAACGGAAGTAATTGACGGCGTCGAATATCCATTGTTTAAAATTGAAATTTCAAACACTTCTCACCCTTTTTACACCGGAAAAGTTAAACTGGTGGATACGGCAGGTCGTGTAGACAAATTCATGAGCCGTTACGGAAAACACATGGAAAACAGGAAAAAGTAATTTTAACAGATATTATTGAAAAGCTCTGCATTGCGGGGCTTTTTTTTTGATAAAAACTCTGTCTGCATTTGTTTAAGGCTGAATGTAGTCCATGAACCAAAATAATACTGTCGGGGAATGCTGAAATTTTGACGGCATTTTATCATTATTCAGGTGAACAAAAAAGTTGTACCAACTATTTAAGGTATGGCACGGCGATTGCAAACATGAGAGCCTGTATTATTTTAAAACAGCAAACGTCAGTTTGTCACAAATTCATTATAATGGGGAAAACGAAAAATTTGGGAATTCATCATATATTCAGTTCAGGAACAGTGGGTAACGAAAATGATTTTTTGCCGATCATTGCTGATGGCGATGATCGTGATTTGAAGAATACAGAAGTGCCGGACATACTTCCTGTTTTACCGCTTAGGAATACTGTTTTATTTCCGGGAGTTGTGCTGCCCATTACAGTTGGCCGCGAACGCTCACTTGAACTGATCCGTGATGTTAATCGCGGGGGAAAGCTACTCGGAACAATAGCACAAAAAGATTATACTGTTGACCGGCCGGAAGAAAAAGACCTTTATTCTATTGGCACTGTTGCTGAAATACTAAAAGTACTGGAAATGCCGGATGGCTCAACATCGGTAATTATTCAGGGAAGAAGGCGTTACCAAATCAAGGGATTTATTACCGACACACCATATTTTAAAGCCCGCGTTGAAGTTTTAAATGATGCCAAGCCGGAAAACGATAATGAATTCAGCGCCATTGTTGGATCATTAAAGGATCTTTCCATTAAAGTGGCTCAATTTTCTGCAAATGTTCCGCCTGAGGCAACTTTTGCAGTAAAAAATATTGAAAACTCAACATTCCTAATCAATTTTATTTGTTCCAACTCCGACATCAGCGTAGAAGACAAACAGAAACTTCTTGAAATTGAAAGCCTGAAGGAAAGAGGCGTTCAGGCCATTAGTTTTTTGGTAAAGGAAGTTCAGATGCTGGAATTGAAAAACGATATTCAGAAGAAGGTAAAAACAGACATGGACCGCCAGCAACGGGAGTTCATGTTAAACATGCAAATGAAAACCATTCAGGACGAATTGGGTGGGAATCCGATAGAACAGGAAATCAGGGATTTAAAAAGTAAGGCTAAAGAGAAAAAATGGAGTGACTATGTAGCTAAATTCTTTACACGTGAAGTTGAAAAGTTAAGTCGGTTAAACCCTGCCGCCGGTGAATATTCAGTTCAGTTTTCTTTTTGCCAGACATTGCTTGATCTTCCATGGAATGATTTTACACAAGATAATTTTGATTTGAAACACGCTTCAAAAGTACTGGATGAAGACCATTACGGGCTGGAAAAGGTAAAAGAACGTATTCTTGAGCACCTTGCTGTTTTAAAACTAAAAAACGACATGAAATCGCCGATCCTTTGTTTGTATGGGCCTCCCGGAGTTGGTAAAACTTCGCTTGGGAAATCGGTAGCGCGGGCTTTAGACCGGAATTATGTCCGAATAAGTTTGGGAGGATTACATGACGAATCTGAAATAAGAGGACACCGAAAAACCTACATCGGTGCAATGCCGGGAAGAATTATTCAAAACATCAGAAAGGCAAAATCTTCGAACCCAGTATTTATTTTAGATGAGATCGACAAAGTATCAAGACACTTTCATGGCGATCCTGCTTCTGCCTTACTGGAGGTACTCGATCCGGAACAAAATTCTGAATTTCATGATAATTACATTGAGATAGATTATGACCTTTCAAAAGTACTGTTTATTGCTACAGCAAATACATTAAGTACCATTGCACCACCATTACGCGACAGATTAGAGCTGATTGAGGTTAGCGGTTACCTGGTAGAAGAAAAAATTGAGATCGCCAAGAGGCACCTCATCCCAAAACAATTGGAAAACCACGGTTTGAAAAAAGGAAATGTAACATTCTCAAAAGAAGTTATCGAACTTATTATTGACGGATATACCCGTGAGTCAGGAGTTCGTGAACTGGATAAAAAGATTGCTAAAGTAGTTCGCCGTGTGGCTAAAAAGATAGCCTTTGAAGAATCATACAATAAAAAGCTTACTAAAGCCGACATACGAGAATATCTCGGAGTTATAGAACATTCAAAAGAAAAATACCAGGGCAATGATTTTGCTGGTGTGGTCACCGGGTTGGCATGGACAGCTGTTGGTGGAGAAATTCTTTTTGTGGAAACCAGCCTGAGCAAAGGGAAAGGAACATTAACACTTACCGGTAATCTTGGTGATGTAATGAAAGAATCAGCCATGCTGGCACACGAATATCTTAAAGCTCACGCCTCAGAACTCGACCTTAATCCCGAGGTTTTTACGAATTGGAATGTACATGTTCATGTACCCGAAGGTGCCATTCCAAAAGATGGTCCTTCAGCAGGTGTAACTATGGTAACTTCACTTGCTTCGGCATTTACTCAACGTAAAGTACGAAAAAATTTAGCCATGACAGGTGAAATCACATTACGCGGAAAAGTACTTCCTGTGGGTGGTATAAAAGAAAAAATATTAGCTGCAAAGCGAGCAGGTATTACCGATGTTATTCTTTCTGAACAAAACCGCAAAAATTTGGAAGAGATCAAGGATGATTATTTAAAAGGACTTAATTTTCATTTTGTTAATACAATAATGGATGTTTTGGAAATAGCCCTGTTAAAATCGAAAGTTGACAAACCAGTTAAGATCTCTTGATCCGGGCGCTTTTTTTGAATAAAATCAAGGATTTTAGAATTTATTTATCAGTGTATTTGGGTAGTATATTACACCCTCGCCAACCCGGGTGAACTGAATATTTGGTGATTTTTTACCAATATTCTTCCTTGTCTGTAATGATATTTTGAGCATTTACAGTCAGGAAGCTATAAATTATATGCCAAATTGATGTCCTCTTTTATGCATTATGCAAACCATGATTGACCAGGCGGACGATATTCACTCGTTTTTTTTACAGCTTCATCCATCTCAGCGACTGACATAAGCGCTACACATTTTACCCTGACCAATCCACTTGAAGACGCTTTTAATGAAAAAGCCGCCATACTTGCCCGATCCGGCATATCAATTAAACAGTAAATATCGTATTTACCAAATGCATAATAAACGGATTCAACACTTCCACCAAGTGAAGAGGTTAGTTTTTCAATGACTTTTCGCCTGCTTGATCCTCCCTCACTTATTAATCCCTGAACTCCTTCGCCAATATAATTTCCACAAACAAGATATTTTGCCATAATACCTAATTAAGATTAATTTGTCTTTATTTAGCAAGATATGCCTTTTTTATAAAATCTTGTGAAAGACAAGCTAAAAAAACCTTAATGAAAAATAAATAATCATAACGAAGATCCAATAATTTCAAAACAAGTTCAGAATTTTTTTGATAGGATGAATAAGCTATAATACTCATTTCCACTACTATTTAAAATATTCAGAAAGAAACCAGACCTTGATAAAATGAGGGAGATTTTCTATTCATTTTATGGATTAAACCTTGGGCCAACTTACAAAATGATCAAATAATAAGCGCTATGTAAAATATTTCTGATTTATGACCACAATTACCCCTGTTACATTTGGAAAATTCTGCTACCTGTATTAATTTTAATTATAGAATGATTCTAAGGGCAAGGCAAAAACTCAAACATTAAAAAATGGAAAAAAGGTTTTTTACCCCGGTGGACATTGTTGAGGGAATATCGCCACGAAGCTTCAAAAAGGAATATTTGTACAAAGAGAAGCCTGTTATTTTGAGGGGCTTATGGAAAGATTATCCTGCCTCTAAAAAATGGACTTTAGAGTACTTCAAGGAACAGCTCGGTGACATCGAAGTGGGTGTTTTCGACGCGAAGCTGCAAAAAGAGGATCGGTCATTCAAACAACCAGACCGTAAAATGAGATTCTCGGAATACCTTGATACCATTACTTCGGACAAGGAAAGTGATGTACGCTTGTTTCTGTTTAACATTTTCAAACATAAACCAGAATTAAAAAAAGATTTTTCATATCCTCCGCTTACCCGTTTCTATATTAAAATTCCATTTATGTTTTTTGGCGGGAAAAATTCCAAAGTGCGCATACATCAGGATATGGACTGGTCGAATGTATTTCTGACACAACTTTACGGACAAAAAGAAGTATACCTTTTCCACCCTAAATATTCGAAACTGCTTTATAAATATCCGTTTGGGGTGCATAGTTCGGTTAATATCGATGCCCCTGATTACCAAAAATACCCCGGACTAAAATATGTAAGAGGCTTACACTGCATTATGGAACCGGGTGATACTTTATTTATGCCAAGCGGGTACTGGCACTACATTAAATACCCTGAAGGAGGTTATGCCGTCAATCAACGGGCACTGTCAACCAACCCGATCAATCGGATTCGCGGTTTTTGGAATGTAGTTGTTCTTTCCAATCTCGATGATCTGTTCAGAAAGTTATTTGGCGACAGCTGGTTCAGTTATAAAGTAAAAAGAACACAGCATAATGCCCAAAAAGCAATAGAAAGAATACAAAACAATGGCAGACATGATAGTACTCCGGCCGGTAAGCCGGAACTGGTAAAAAATTCACAAAGCGGGTAAATGATACTACTTTTTGTTTAGCTGAAGCCGGGTATGATGCAGTTCCATATTTATTTTAGTGTAACGTTCCAGCGAATCCTTTTTATGGACCTCGAACTCTTCCTTTAGTTCATCATAATCTTTTTTGGTTCGCGCAGTAACTTTATAACTTCTTTTGTAGAGAAGGTACAACAACCCAAGAAATATTATTAGTGACAGAATGATTACAGACATCAAAAACGTATAAATACCCTTCTCAATATTCACTCCAAAAACACTAATTGCATTCCGGTTTTTGATGCTTGTTTCAAGATCGGCCTTTGTATTTTCCAGCTGCTTGTTCGTTGAATTCAAATCATTCCGAAGACCACTTATGGTACCGGCCTTTGCAGATATATCCTGCTCCAAAACAGACACTGAATCTGAAAAGGCCCGGTAAAAATCGTTTAACTGTGTTTCATTCATAAAATAGTTGCCATTCCAGAAATTCAGATTTTCCTTAAACACACTGTACTGTTGCTTCAGGCTTTTCTCGTTTTTCCATGCGTTTATATCCTTTTTTGCCATGGAAGAAAGAGAAATGGCAATTAAAAATATGGAAAGTAAAAGATATTTCTTCATCGGTTTACAATCTAATGGTTTCTAAAAATACTACAAAAACAGAGAAACGTCTCACTCAAACATTATTTTTAAATTGAACTACATTTGTTAACGAATAAATATCAATTCTGTTGCGTTACAAAAATTACTACTCATTATATTTTGAAACAAATTTTTTGGAGCAGATCAATGACAACCCCGCCAGTACCGGAACAAAGATTAACTCCAACACTGTATCCCATAACAATCGAGGGGAGAACGGGTAATTTACTTATTCGATCATTGCCAGCGACTGTCGCGGATTAATCAGAAGTATTTCAGGTTTATCTTTCGAAGGAGTAGCTCCTTTAAGGATAAGATTCTTTACCCCGGCAACACTTAACGTTGGATTTTTTGCCCATATTTTACCCGCCAGATTAACCACCTGTGGCGCAGCCATTGATGTTCCTGAGTATTTTCGTTTTTCACCACCGGGAATATAACTTTCTACCTCATAGCCGTTTGAATACACATCAACGCCCTTACCCGTTGTCGTAAAACTGGTTTCTTTTCCTTCAATATCAACGGCTCCAACATTTATCATGTTTGGAAGATTTAATCCGGAAGGCATATTATTGGCAAAATCAATATCGTTATTTGCATTTCCTGCAGCAACCACAAACAAAATATCCGGTGCATCTTTCATGGCCGAATACAAAGCATCTTTTTCAATGCTAAATAATTTTTTAGCCAGCGCTTTTCTTTCTTCCTCATTTTCTCCAATCCCATTCATGGCTAAAGCTTCTTCAAAACCATTTTGCGAAAAGCCCCAACTCATATTAACCACCTTCACATGGTTGTCTTTAAAATATTGAACAATATTTTGGGTTGCATGTGCTGCACGCGTTGATAATTCCACCGTTGGCGCGTCAGGAATATTCTTGTAATCATACGTAATGCGGGCAACCAGTAATTTAGCCTGCGGATTTCCCTTGGCTGCTATGCCTGCTACATGTGTGCCATGCGAAAAATTACTGTACATATTCAGGTTCTCAATAAACGGATTTACCTCTTCGGGCTTCAGTGAGGTTATGTATTTTTTTAGATCATCGGCTTCTTTACTCTTTATCATGGCCTGCATGTCCAGCAGTCCTTTCAGGTATTTTTCATATTGCTGGTAATTACTGTTTACTTTTTCAATTGGGAAAAGCATTTCAGGTACGTTGTTGGATTGAAGGTCGTAGGCAATTCCATGAATGTCATCCACAAAACCGTTGTTGTCATTATCCTTGCCGTCGGGTATTTCTGCCTGATTTACCCACTGGTTATTCTTCGGGAAAATAGCTTCATCAATGCCTGAATCCCAGATTCCAATAACTACAGGCGACAGATTCGCGCTATTCTCAAGTGCAACATCCCGATCTTTCCAGATATCCACCAATTCAACCTCTACGTGGTTTTTATCGTAGTAAGCCCGAAATACAGGTTTATAAACATCTTCCAAATAAGGCAGTGTAAAGTGGTAGGTCACTCCCATACTTATAATATTTCCAACTATAAATCCGGGGACCTGTTTGCCTGCCTTATCTATTATTGGTTGCAACTGCCCTTCTACCATGCCGGTAAGCAGATTTTTCGTCAAAATATCTAATGTCCCTGTCGTGCTTTCAATATCTTCCTGTACCACCGGGAATGGTATTTTATTTAGTTCTGATTCCAGATTTTTTGCAAAAGCGGCCTTAAACTGTTCATCCGAAAGGGCAGGATTATTCAGCTTTGTTTTAATGAAAACTTCTGTATCCAGATTCCACAAGTATTTTTCCGACTCTTTTTCCGTAAGTTTCCTCCCGGCCTGTATTTCACTGAGTGCCGATTTCAGATCGTTATTTAATAACCTTACGATTGTAAAAGAAGCGTGGTAATCACGCATGGTGGCTTTATCCTGAATATCGTATTTTGAAAGGTCATCTTTTAGGTTATTTTCAACCATACCGGCCAGCTCTAAAAGCAGATCCTGATTATTTATGTAATCAATCGCTTTATTTCCTTTCAGGTCGTAGTAATGCTTGGGAAGGTCTTCAGCACGTTCAATTTTAATTTTGTTTTGTGAAAAAACAGGTTGAAACGCAAGTAACGTTATTAATGCAACGATTAGCTTTTTCATGATTTGAATTTTTGATTTTTTGGGAACGAAAACTTAATATAGAATATTGAATATAATTTACGTTAATATTTGATTAAATGCAATATCTGATTGTCATGTTTTTGTTGATTTCCGCAACGGTTAAGTTAGTCCGAATAGTTCTGGTAGTGCAAGTGAAAGACATGCTGAAGGTTTTTGTAAATGCAATTAACTTTCAACTAATCTCTTTTACAGGAGAAAGAATATCTCGATATTTTTTAGCCCCTCCCAATAAAATCGGGACAGGCTTTTTACATGGGAGACGAGAAAATAGTCCTCTCTTGTTAAGGCCCGCCCGTCTGGTATCGTTCGAACGGGGAACTATCCTGACGATTTTTAGAACGCAGAGGTGGTCCTCATTTATTTTAATCCGATTTACAAGTAGTTTTTAATTTCGGTTTTTTATTCTTAACTTGTTAATAGCTTACTACTACCAAAATCAAAATGAAACTAAGTGGTTTATCAGTCATTTTATTCGTTTTATTTTTGTTTTTATATGGTTGCGTACCCACACAGGTGGTGCGTGAATTGAACTCACCTGACAGGTTTACTGCAAATTCAAAAGCCAAATATCTGAAGGTACATATTAAAGATGGCAGCCTGTTTATTTTAAACAATTGGGTTATTGACACAATTACCGAAGTTATTCAGGGATCTGGAAATTACTTTAACTACAAAAGAGAAAAGGTATCGTTAAAAAATGGTGAATACCTGGCATTTAACAACACAACTTATACAATTTGCTGGGACGATATTTCACTTATTGAAACAAATCAATTGCTTCACCATGTTGGAAATATTGCAGCAATTACCATTCCTGGCGTACCATACGCGGTGCTTGCTACATATTGTGTAATTAATCCAAAGGCCTGTTTTGGGTCGTGTCCAACATTTTACACAAAAAATAATGATAAATGGGAACTTGTTGCCGAAGGATTTTCATCGAGTATTTTACCTGTGTTTGAAAAAGAAGACATTGATATGTTGTACCAGACAGAGAATACCGATGATAATCTTGTGGTAAAATTGACCAACGAAGCACTTGAAACACACGTTATCAGGTATGCCAATCTTTTGGCATTCCCAAAAAATGAAGAGATGCGAATTTTTTCCACGGAGACCGGGGAATTTTATCGTATTAAAAACCTGTTAACTCCTGTGTTATTAAAAGATAAACAAGGTAGTAGCATAGAGAAAGTAGAGCATTTTGATCAAACGGAGAGATACAGTTTAACCGATTCTAAAAATCTCGCAAAAAAAGAGGAAATTACTTTTTCATTTCAAAATCCGGAAACCAGTCATTTAGGATTGATCATCAGCTCCAGACAAACATTATTAACTACTTTTTTATATTACCAGGGACTGGCTTATTCGGGTAATTATGCAGGTTATTTCGCCGCCGGAATAGAAAACGGAAACAATCTGATAAAAAACCGGGTGGAAAAACTTTGGGACAAGCTGGGAAGTATTGAAATTTACCTGAAAACACAGATGGGCAGCTGGACAAAAATTGGTGAAATAGATGAAATGGGACCAATAGCCACAGATACACACCTGATTAAACTTCCTCCAAATACTCCACCAAATCCAACATTGAAATTAAAAATGACACAAGGCCTTTGGAGGATTAATTATATAACACTTGGAGAAATTGGCGAAAAAGTTGACCCGATTATTATACAGCCTCATGTTGTATTAAAGGAAGATATCGAAGATCCCGAAGCATTGCAACTTTTAAAGGATACAGCAAATTATCTGGTTACTTATCCGGGTGATACGTATTTCCTCAACTATGAATTACCGAATGATAATAAATACGAATTCTTTCTTCAATCAAAAGGTTATTACCTGGAATGGATGAGGGATGAATGGCTGGCGGAACAGGATTTAAAGAAAGCACAATTTATGTTTGCATTCCCGGGATTATTTATGCGCCGTGCAGCAAAAGATTTCAAAAAAGTTGAACCGGAAATGGAAGATTGGTTTTGGGGGAGCCGATATGTCAGAAATTAAGAATATAGGAATCATTGTACTGTTGATTGTTATTGCAGCATGTTCAAAAGTTAACATACCGCCGGCTTATAACTATAAAGTTAGCGAAGTACAGAATAATCCTTTTGGTTGCTGGACCGAAATTGAAAAAAATTCCACCAGCATTGGTTCCCTTTTCAGCACCATTTCGGGTGAGTTAATTACCATCGAAAAAGACACTTTATATTTACTGATTGATGATGGAAAAGTTGAACACCTGAGCAAATACGCTATAGTTTCTGCCCAATTATATACGCATAAAAACCAAAAAGGAACTTATTGGACGATTACAAGTTTATTAATATCTCCTAATATTGTGGGAGCGCTTGTTGTACCCGATGCAGCCGCAGCATTTCTTTTAATGGCACTTCCTACCCTCATTATAGGTGCTGTACAAGCCGGCATCGAAGGAAACTCAAACAATAAAAGTGTACTGCATTATCCCGGATCAAGTAAAATTGAAGATTTCAAAAAATTTTCCAGGTTTCCTGCCGGAATGCCGGAGGATATCGATCTCAGCCAACTGTATCTTAAAAAGCCAAATGAACCATTATCCACACTTCCCTAAGAGTCTGACATGATTTAATATCTTTACAGATTATGTTAATTATATGAAATGAAAATAAGTATCTAATTTTTTTCAATAACTCCTGCATACTATCATTTGCCGGGGAGGACAAAAAAATAGATGTGGTAAATCAATTAACGGGCGGGAGAAAATATTTTTCAAAAATGGTATTGCATCCTCCTGTAGAGTAACGTATTTATAGCCCTACGCTAAGGGGGACGAGAGAAAAATCTTCCCTTAAAAAGAAAGAGGCCAGGATGGAGTCTTTTACAGAAACTTTAGCAACTCCTGTTACGTACTGTAAGTGTTTCAGACTAAAAACCAAAAATATGAACCGAAGCATCCTTATCCTTGCCGCTGTTCTTATAATTAGTACACAATATTTATATGCACAGAGCGAAATACCGGCTTTACCGAAAAAGAAAAACGTAAGAAGCGGAACGGTATATTTCATAAATGGTGAAACAAAAGATTTCAAAAAGCTGAATTTCTTAAGCGACAACGTTATCATAATCGGCCGGAACAAGATGGTTGTCACTGAATCGCTTGCAGGCATCGATCATATCGACGGGCGGGTGCACCGGCCTGGAATGGCAGCGCTTATCGGTGGAATTTCAGGAATAGCTGTCGGGGTAATCGCCGGTGGCATTGCTTATCCCGATCGTTCGTTTGTCGATTGGCTGGTTGACGAGATCAACGATGAAAACGAAGGAAACACAATTAAAAAAGAAGAAGTACCCATTATTCTGGGATGCGCCGTTGCGGGTGCCGGAATCGGTGCTGCTGGTAGGAATATGCGGAAAGAAAAAAACAATTTACAGGCGGGAAGTCGAAATGGATGTTTTTCCCGGAATGTCGTTGCTGCCAGGCGAAAAAAAGGTGTTCTCGGTAAATCTGGTTGTACGCATCCAATGAACGGAAACAGGAAAGAGCTACACGGCGGTAAAAACTCACAGAGATTATGTATACCTGGATGATGAGAACCAGCAATTTTTATCGATACAATCGACAAGCAGCGTACCCCTCGGCACTGACGAGGGGGATGTGGGGAAAACCAATTATTGTTTTGTCTTATGTCAATGTAATCGACATTCAGCTCACTCCACGTTGCAAACGGATGAGGTGAAGTCTGATGCGAACCTGCAGGAGATGACTAATTAAATTTTATTACCCCTATTTTTTATAGGTTCCTACTGCTGTTTGAACGGTTTCACCGTTAAGCATTCCCGTAAGTTTAAAGTTCATGGTATTTGCATTTGCTATAACCATGTCAAGTTGTTCAGTATACATTTTCCCTTCAACAACACCCTGGTATTCAAGAAACAAATGATGATCATCAATCCAGAAGCCAACATGATCGTGTGTTGTTCCCATGTTGTCGATGGTGTACATGTGTACCTGCTGGAGGTTAGGGTCATATCCAAACAGGTCTTCGGCAAGCATGGTTCCCAACTCAGGGTTGGTGAATTTTTCGCTGGCCCTGATCCCTGTGTTACTGTTGACCGGTACACATTCTACAGTAAATTCGCCATTGTACGTTTTATCACCCATCGTCATTTTTATATCGGTGCTTTTCCATTTGCCAACAAACTGCATCAGATTTTTTTGTCCTGCCGGCATCTCCTGGGCAATAACTGTCAGGCTTACAAAAAGTATAGCCATCATCGTAAGTAATTTTTTTGCTTTCATCTTTAATCTCTCTTTAAATATAAATAATTAAGTTAATCTAATTCTGAATCAATCGGTAACTGAATAATACTATCGAAATAAAATACAATTTAGTATTTTTTTTTGACTCTATCAACTGAAAATGAAAACAGTGCACCGCTGCCCGTTTCTGCAATATCTTTATCAGTTACCCGCATAAGCCAAAACGGGCTTTCCCAGGAAAAAAGATCGTGCCCTACCTGGTAAAACCCGTCATTCTGATGTATTCGAACCGGGAAATTTCCCTGTCAGCAACGGAAGAAAAGATTTGGATCACTAATGCATCCGACATGTGACTTTCTCCTGCAAAGGAGATATTTTTGACGATACAATCGACAAGCAGTCTATCCAATGGACACAGACGAAGAAGGGTTGGGTAAAACGATTTTCTTATTTGTTCAAGAAAAGAATCCTGCCTGAAAGCGTCAGGTGTAGCGCGGTTAATAAAAAAGAAAAGACCGCCTTATGCAGACAGTCTTTAATCCCATTAAGCTATGATAAAATTTGTTATAATTCCGGTACAAGAACAGCAGAAATAACATGTATTATTCCATTCGATGCAGAAATATTATACGTTGCCCCGGCTTCATCGGTAACAATTGATGACATTCCACCGGATGCAGTGTTTATCATGCCATTTTTATCCACTGTGAAAGTCTGGCCGAGCAATGTAGTAACTGTTTTCATCTGTCCGTCTTTCATCGGCAATACACTATTGGCGGCACGACGACCATCAGTAACATGATAAAGAAGTACATTTTTTACTGTTCCTTCACCAAGTGCAGCGTCAATAGCTGTAAACGGATTATTTGGATCCACTCCAAGAGCAACTACCAGATCGATAAATGCCTGATCTGTGGGTGCAAATACTGTATATTGATCAGTACCTGCAAATACATCTGTTAATCCTGCGTATTCCAGTGCTGCTAAAAGCAATGTAAACTGAGGTTCTTCTGCATTGTTTGCAGCTACTACAATATCTGCAATGGTCATCGGACCTTTTTTAACTGTTTTGCCACTTTTTAATGCCTCATTTCCGGGTGCCGGTAAAATTGAATCTTCTTTGTTACAACTTACAGCAAATACTGCCAGCGCTAAAATTCCTGTTAGTGCTAAACTTCTCAGTTTAAGCAACGATCTTAAATTTAGATTTTTCATAATGTTTTAATTTTCTTGTTAATAATTACTACTAAAACCAAGAGAAAATATTTTTGTTTAATCTTATATATTTTTTATTAAACATTAATTCATTTTTAATCTCATAAATGCGTTGTAATATTATATTTTAAAGGCACTACATAGATTTTGTTAATTTTTGTTAATTAATTTAGTTTTGTTCCCAAAAGTATATGAACCAGCACTAAAAACAAGGAAAGACCAATAAGAAAGCGTCCTCCTTTGTAAAGGAGGTGGCTGAGGTACGAGGTCTGAGGATTAAATCAAAATTCGTAAATTTAAATTCTAAACTCATATAAAAATGAAATCCTCATCCAATAAAAATCTAAAACCACTGGCCAGAAAATTAAGAAAGCAAGGCACAAAAGGGGAAGCAATTCTGTGGAAAAATGTGTTAAAGGCAAAGCAAATGAAAGGTTATCAATTTAATCGTCAATTCCCCATTGATAATTACATTGTTGATTTTATTTGTCGGAAACTAAACCTTATAATCGAAATTGACGGAAGTTCACACATTGGAAAGTCGGTGGAAGATTTTGACCGGCAGAAGCATTTGGAGGACATGGGTTACACCTTTTTAAGATTCTCGGAAGTAATGGTAATTTATCGGATTGATGAAGTAGTTACTGAAATAGATTATGCCATGGAATGTTTGGAGGAAGCTGGGAATTCAAATCCCCCTTTTATTCCCCCTTTTTCCAAGGGGGACGAGGAATTGAAAAAACGTCCTCCTTTGTAAAGGAGGTGTCCGAGGAACGAGGACGGAGGATTTGGATTTGCTTATTTGTTGGGTAAACAAAATTCCCCTTTTATTCCCCCTTTTACTAAGGGGTACGAAGAACCTGAGCTCAAAAAAGTTTGGGTTGATCTCCGGCATCAAATACCAATTCTTCATATTTATACTTTTTACTTGCATCGGGAACATTTCCCGCAGAGTCTTTTCCTGATAATTTTCCCACGGTCCATGCATCCAGTTGCGAATCGGGAAAAACATAGGTAGCAAGTTCTATTAGTTCCTTTTCCGACAATGGTTTTAACCATTCATCGGCAATGTTTTCAGGCAGAATTACCGGCATTCTGTGGTCGCCCGAAAATTTTGGCTTATTGTGAATCTTTGCCATTAACGAATTGGCATGTGTGGTAACAATAGAATAGGTATTCAGTATTTCGCCTGTTTCCTTGTTTGCCCAGTCATTCCAAAGACCAGCAAGATACATTGGCTCACCGTCTTTCCGCGTAATATAGAAAGGGTATTTTTTGCCTCTGAAGTCGTGATGTTCATAAAATCCTTCTACCGGCACCAAACATCTTTTATGGTTCGCCGAATCTTTAAAAGATGCCTTTTCAAATATGGTTTCGCCTCTTGCGTTTAGCGTACTGTTCCATATTTTTTCAGGCTCTTTTGCCCAGTGCGGAATCAGCCCCCACTGCGAAATTACCGGTTCAAAAGGGGCATTGTTTTCATAAACAATTACTTTCGGATGAGCAAATGCCGAAACCTGATAGATATCGGCAAATGAAAAGGTAGCATCGTATTTTTTAAGCAATTCCTGCCAGTATTCTGTATCTTCTTTTCTGCCATCGTGCATGGCACGTTTTAGCGCTGAAGAAATCCCATATCTTGCATTGAAACACATGTTTTTTATTTTTTGAGAATAATAAAATTAATAACGCTTCAATAAAAATAATTGTTTTGTAAATGTGAAGTAAAACCGCATCTGGAATCGATATCGATGCAATCGCCCGACAATTCAACCCTCACTGCAAACAAGGGTGAGACAGAAAAACAGATAAATCAGTAATTATAATTAGCTTATTCATTTCTAATTCATTTTTCCTTTGGACACATTTATGCAATATCAATGAAATTAAACTTAACTTAAATCATTGTTTTAGGTATATTTGAAATCATATTATCCAATAACCGATTAAATTATATCAAAATGAAACGAAATTTTACCCTTCTTACTTTAATCAGTTTTTTCATCGTTACAATCTCAACTTCACTTTTTGCAGAAGTTAAGTTACCGGCCATTTTTGGCGACAATATGGTTTTACAGCAACAAACCGATGCAGCCATTTGGGGAGAAGCTTCATCAAATAAAACGGTGAAGGTTACAACCTCCTGGAATAAAAAAAGTTATTCAACAAAAGCCGATGCAGCAGGTAACTGGAAAGTAAAAGTCCGGACACCCGCAGCCGGCGGTCCTTTTTCCATAACTATTTCCGACGGAAAAACGCTTCAATTAAAAAATGTTTTGATTGGCGAAGTATGGATTTGCTCGGGGCAATCAAATATGGAAATGACCATGAGTGGATTCTTTAGTATGCCGGTTTTAAATTCCAACGAAGATATTGCAACATCTTTAAATGAATCGATCCGGTTATTCACAGTAAAACGCGAAAAAAGCCTGACTCCTCAAAATGATTTTACGGGTGAATGGCTGGAATGCGAACCGGGCAACGTAGCCGCCTTTAGCGCCGCAGCATATTATTTTGGAAAAATGGTTCAACAGGCATTACAGGTTCCGGTAGGGTTAATCTGTTCAAGCTGGAGCGGTACACGCATTGAACCCTGGATAAGTGAAAACGGATTCAAAAATTTCAACTGGGTTACCTTGCCCGACAAAAATAGTACGGCCAATTTTTCACAACAAACGCCAACGGTTCTTTTTAATAAAATGATAGCCCCGATGGTTGGCTATGCTTTTAAGGGTGCAATATGGTACCAGGGAGAATCGAACCGAAATGAACCCGCATACTACGAAAAACTGATGTCAGGCCTGGTTGAAAACTGGCGTGCTCAATGGGATATTGGTGACTTCCCGTTTTATTATTGTCAGATAGCTCCATACGATTATGGAACATCCGGATTAAATTCAGCTTTCCTGCGCGAGGCACAATTGAAAGCTTCTACTGCTATTCCTAACATGGGCATGGCTTGTTTAATTGATGTTGGTGAAGAACATAATATTCACCCCGCTAATAAAAAAGCTGCCGGTGAACGTTTAGCTTACCTTGCCCTGGCACAAACTTACGGCCAGGAAGGCTTTGAATACTCGGGGCCGGTGTTGAAAAATATGACCATTGAAGGCCCGGTGGTAAAACTTACTTTCGACCATGCAAAAAACGGATTAACAACATTTGGAAAAGAGCTGACAAACTTTACGCTTGCCGGCGAAAATCAACGGTTTGTTCCAGCCCAGGCTTCCATAACCCGACAGGGAATTACCTTATTTTCTCCGAATGTAGCCAACCCTGTGGCTGTTCGTTATGCTTTCGACGACTTTGTGGTAGGTGAACTTTTTAATACTGAAGGGCTGCCGGCTTCATCGTTCCGCACGGATGACTGGGAAATAAAATAGGTGCGATTGAAATACCCTGCTGAAAATTACCTGCTCTGTTTGGCAGATCGTTTATTGCTTATCGCTGTTGCACAATTAGTTTGTGTTGGGTTGTAGACAAATACCACACAATAAATTCGTGCGGGAACATAGCATTTGCAACTCATTTTTGCAGGCTGATTTTTTTGACGTTAAAAACAACGGACATCCTACCCTATTAAATCATTCTTTTTAAACTGAACTCGCGGAAGGATGCTCAGGTGGGTGGCTGATCCGTTCAGACGGGGAGGTGTCTGTCTACTGACGGACGGAGGATTGGGCCTTTACTTAATATTTAGAAATTCGCGATCACCTATTATTTCCTCAATTACTAAAATGGACACGAAAAAGTATTGAGAATTGGGTTATTGCAGAAAAAAGCTAATAGTTTATTTTCTTCACAGAAGATGACAACGACTTAAAGAAAAGATATTTTATAAAATTGATTCATTGATTTATGTTATTAACCAACAGCCATTTTTGCTGAATCTTTCCATAAATATGGAGGCATTGGTTCATTTAGTTTCCATTTAATATTCATAGGTTTTGAGCCATAATATTCAGTAATACTTCCATCCCCGATAAATACATATCCCATTGTATTTCCATACTCATCTGTATTTCTTTCTCTAACAAATAATAAAATCCTTTTTCCTAATCAAATTGATTGATATAGGCCAAACCTCTTCCTTTGTCAGGCCTTGCAGCATTATGAGTTTGCCAATGAAACAAAGTATCACTTATTGCATAATCTTCATATAAAGTTGATGGCGAAAAATCCTTTTCAGATTTTATCAAATCAATAAATAAGAATTTCTGTATTTAAAGTTTTATTTTCAGCAATTCCTTCTCGATTTGAAGATTTTTTATCAAAAGTACTCACTCCAAAAGCTGCTAAAATTTGATCACGAGTATATCGACTATGAACTTTTAATGGCTGTGAATATGGAAGTTCAATATCTAATTCTAAGAAATCAATTTTATCGATTAGAATTTCAAGAACTTCTATAATTTCTTCTGTTAATATTTTATTTTTCCCAATTGCTCTAATACTTTCTTCCAATGACTGAAATCCACCCCCAGTTTGCCAAACGTCATAATGTAGCATTAAACACATCGATTTTTCTTCTTCGCTTAATTTATCTAAATTCAATAATAAAATCCTTTTTTGGCTAAGGATAAAATAAACTGAAAGTATGAAGTTGACTTGCATGAAAGCCATTTTTTGCATATTGCTCTGTAAATTTCATTTTCATTTACAGTAGAATAATTATCAATTTGGTCAGCTTCCACACATAATCTTTTCCAATTACCTTTTTTATAAATTAACTGCAAAGGAATATGATAGAGTTTTGTGAAATTTTTAAGCGTTAGTGGTAAAGTTGTTTGGTGTTTGTAATTACGAATTTTATTGAGCAATTGATTTCTGTTAAAAGTAGTGGCATTTTTGATATTTTGAAGAATAAATTCTTTTGCTTTTTTTTCTAAAATGATGGAACAGCCCAATGGTAAATGAGGAAAATCATCATCAATTTCTTTTTGAATAGAAGTATTTGTTTTCCCAACTAATGCTCTGAATTTACCTTCAAAATCATATTCAGGTCGTGAATTACCTACAAAATCCAAAACTGTTAAACACTCTTTATCCATCAGCCAAACGCAAACCTCTCCCAAATTGTTGAAGAAAAACGGTTAAACTTTCCGTAGGGCGAAGAAACAAAACTGTATCAATTTCAGGGATATCAACTCCCTCATTAAAAATGTCAACAACAAATAGGTAATTGATTTCTTTGCTCAATAATTTTCTGCCTCAATTCTGCCCTCAATTCAGTGTCTGGAACTAACTAAATAATTCGCTTTTAATCCAGCAAGTGAAAATTTTTCAGCCATAAATTGAGCATGGACTTGCGTCACACAAAAACACAAAGCCCTTACCTCATTAATATCATTGAGATATTTGTTTAGATTCGATATTATTTCTCCTACTCTCTTATCGTTTTGAGTATAAATTTTCGTTAGCTCACTTGGTAAATATCGTCCATTTTGCCATGTTACATGCGATAAATCAATACTGTCAGTAATTCCAAAATATTGAAACGGACAAAGCAATTTTCTATTTAATGCTTCTGGCAATCTAATTTCAGCGGCAATTGTATCTGAGAAATCTTTTAGAATATCCTCATTATCCATTCTTTCTGGAGTTGCTGTTAAACCCAAAAGAATTTTTGGCTCAAACCGATTTAAAATCGGACGATAACTTGAAGCTGCAATATGATGCACTTCATCAATGATAATGAAATCATAAAATGTGTCGGAAAGTTGAAGTGAGCTAATTCGATTATTCAAGGTTTGAACAGAAGCAAAAACATAATCATATTTTTCAGGTTCTATTCCATCAACCCATAACTCACCAAAATTATTATCTTTCAAAACTCCTTGGAAAGTTGCTTGTGCTTGTTGAAGTATTTCTTTTCTGATGGGCGACAAATAAAAGTTTTGCACTTTGATTTTTCTTTTTGAAATTTTTGAAATCAAATGCAGATATAACTGTTTTGCCCGTTCCAGTTGCTGCAACAATTAAATTCTGAAATCGGTTATGAACAATTCTTTCGGTTTCTAAGTTTTTCTAAAATTTCTTCTTGAAATGGAAATGGTTTAATATCAAAATAAGTTGCAGGATTATTTCGTTCAGTTAGTTCGCTCTTTTTTAAGCGCCACTCTTAATTTTTCAGAGTGAGAGTTTTATCAAACAATTCAAATTCTTTGTCTTGCCAATAAGTATCAAATGTTTTTTGAAACTTATCAATAATGTGTCCAACTTCTTTGGTTGTTACTTTCATATTCCATTCCAATCCATTGGTTAATGCAGAACGCGAAAGGTTTGATGAACCAATGTAGCCAGTGTGAAATCCAGTATTCCTATAAAATAAATATGCTTTCGCATGTAAGCGCTCATTATCCGTATTGTATGAAACTTTAATTTCAGTGTTTCTTAAACTAGACAAATATTCTACTGCTTTTAAGTCGGTTGCTCCCATGTAGGAAGTGGTAATTACTTTTAATTGTCCACCTCTTTCTGTAAATTCAAATAACTCTTTTTCAAATATTCTAATACCAGTCCATTTGATAAATGAAACAAGAAAATTGATTTTATCTGAAGAAAGAATCTCTTTTTTGATTTCACTTTCAAGTGAAACACCTGCATTATTCCCTGTAAATAATTCACTTTGCGTTAATCTTGTATATGGAGTAATTTCTTTGAGATATTTTTCAAAGTCAGAAAAACGGGCATCAATTTTTGAAAAGATTGCAGAAAGAATTTTTGCTTCAGTTGAAATTAAATCTTCTTCAAAATCTGCATCATTCAACTCATGTTCTTAAAAGGAAAATGATTTTATTGGAAATTTCGATTTGTTTTTCAATACTATCATCACCTGAAATCAAATTTAAGGCCAATCTGATTTTTTCAATTAAATATTGTGATAGAACTCTTGAAGCTTCACTCTTATCAATCGCGCTTTCCTTAATATGAAAAGTGTTTTTATCCAAATCATTTAATTTGGATGAAATCAAGTTTATTAATGAGTTGCTCGTATAGACCTAGGTTAGTCATTATTTAATTGCTATGATTAAAAATACATATTATTCATGAATTTTTAGATTTTTCCAATTAGTTCCCAATATTTGAATATTCTCATTTTTACTATCATAACCATACCATTCCTTTAAAATCTGTAAACTGTTTTTGAAAAAATATTCTCTCCTTGGAATTCTTTTCATGATGACATATCTTTGAGTGATAAAGGTATAAGATTATGATTAATATAGCAATTGAAAGTTTGGAGCAATTAAAAAAACTTGCCTTTAACGAGAATGGAGATTTTGTTAATTTCTACATATTACTTGCTGGTGGTTTAGCAAAGAGTAGTAAGAGAATTAGTTATTATCCTGAATCAGATGAGTTTTTAATTATAAATGAAATTGATGATTCATTTCAAATAGTTAAATCTGAAGAAATTGGAATAGAAACAAATATCGTTGAAGCTATTGCAAAAAATTGTCTATTTCAATATTCTTAACTCTTCAATATTTTTCAAAATTACTTTGCTAATCGACATACAAAAAAGGAAAGTTGATTTATTGTCAGTGTTTGTATAAGTTACACTATATAAATTAATTGGAAATAATTGGCAAACAAAAACTTCCGCACCAGCATTTCGGGCTTTGTATTTTTCCCCTTAATGCGGCTCATGTTAAAGGAGCGGGTTGCTTTGTTGTGTACGTCGGCCATGCCTCTAAAGTTAAAAGTAAAAAGGGAAAAGGCAAAAGTGGGAAGGCAAAAGGCAAAAGTTCAGAATTTAAATTTCACCCTTCGACTCCGCTCAGGATGACGATCGGGATAAAGTTACAAAATACAAATCCAGCGGATTTGAATGGTTATAGAAAATATGCAAAGAAGAAGAAAATTGCGACTCCGGCCGGAGTCGTATTTCTCCTGGCTAAACAATATGTCTATAAAAATGTGATGGCTCTGCCATCGGTTGTAATATATTTTGGGTCTGGTATTTTTCCCCTTAATGCGGCTCATATTAAAAGAGCGGGTTGCTTTGTTGTGTACGTCGGCCATGCCTCTAAAGTTAAAAGTAAAAAGGCAAAAGGCAAAAGGCAAAGAAGGCAAAAGTAAAATAAAAGGCAAAGAGCAAAGAACAAAAGTTAAAGAACAAAGAGCATAGAACAAAGAAAGAGCAAAGAGCAAGGTGCATAGAGCAAAGAGGAAAGAATGTTAGGTTGGGAAGAGAAATAAAAGTTGTTTGAGAAAAATATTGGACCGGGTTACTGAAAAAGGGGATCGAATACCGCGTTGTTTACCACCTGAAGAACGACCACAAAAATCACGGTCAGAATAAAGCCAATGGCCAGTCTTCCGGCAATCCGGGGCCTGGGTTGTGCTTTAATTACCCATAAAGCCACACCGGCAAGAAACAAGGCAAGAAATACCCAATCGATAAAATGTCCGGAATAACCTGCACCCAGCGCTGCCTGAGCTTCCTGAAATTCGGTTGCATCGTGCCCTCTTCCAACCAAAATAAATCGAAGGGTGTACATTCCGGGCATGGCAAGTGCACCGGCTAAAATTGCTGAATTTACCTTTAACTTTTTTATGGCATAAAAAACCACTGCCAAAACCGCAAACAACAGGCTTGCAATTATTCCTCCCAGAGATACCCGCTGCTGTAAATCAGCCGGAATTACTTCCATTATATACTCTTTTGCCGGTGTTGGAATAGCCCGGACTCCTTCTGTCCATGCAGGGATACAATGCCCCAGTTCGTGGAAATAAATGGCCAAAAAAAGGGTTAAAAAGTAAACACCCCAAATTCTGATTTCTGTATTGATTTTAATTGGCAAGCGGCTTTAATTTTTCTGTCCGGTAAATAGTAAACTTTTTTCTCCGTTTAACGGAGCCCGGTAATAATTTGTCCCCTCGATAAATAACATTTCTCCATCGGGTTTATTGTTTATAATATCGCCATCGGCATATTTTATATCGCATGCAATTATCCGGTTGTCGAATAGTGCTTTCACCTCATTTACAATTGTGTGGCCAACAATAATGTGGGCGGCGTTAAAATGGTTTAGCGAACTGTCGATAGTTGCATCTGATAACCCTGACTGCCCTCTGTTCAAAATATTCCGGTTAAAATAGCCCCTGTATTCCAATGGCCCGAAATAACTTTTTATCAGGCTGATATTATCGCGGATAGATTGTGGATAAGCCATTAGTTGTTTGGAATTCACCCATAAGTTAAATAGCCGGTTAATCTCTTCCGCAGAAAGTTTTGAATCGACCAGTGCCTGAGAAATTCCGCCATGCACAAACAGGTTGTTGTTTATTTTTACACATACTTTTTTTGTTCGCAGCCAGCGGCCTAAATAGGTGTCGGGGCCATAAAGTTCACTATAATTAATTCCCAGCTTATTGGAAATGGTGGTGTATTTTATTCCAATGTGATCGGTAACGCCACCTAAAACCAGCCGCTCGTGGTTGCCCAGCAACAAGTGTACTTCTCCTCCCTGCAATTTGGCCTGGGTCTCCAGCTTTCTGATCAGCCACAGGCATTCGGTAACATAGGGCCCCTTGTCGAAAACATCACCAATAATTACCAGGTGTCCGCTGCCCCAATCCCAGTTTAATAAACTGTCGCATACGTTGTATTTTTTCAGCAGTGCACCGAAATGATGCACCGAACCGTGGATATCGCTCACCACCGCAATTTTATCGGCGGTATATTCAACATTTGCAGAAAAACGAAACGTATCCAAAGGATTAAAACCTTCAAACAGCTTCGCTTCCAGTTGATTAATTGCCACGGAATCGGTGAGGGATATTTCCTTCTCGTGAATGGTAAAAGGCTGTCCCGGATTTTCTTCTGTCACAACTGATTTTAAGGTGCTGTCGTTAAGATAAAACAGGTGCGGACCATCGTTGTAGGATATGTTGCTTGTTTCGGGGTTGATTACTTTTATATAGATGAAAAACAGGATTACGCCAATTAGTGAAATGCTTGTAATAACACCAATACCATAGATGATTTTTTTTCCAATTTTTTTTATGCGATGCATGATTTGTAATTTTTGGTTTTTATCGAATTGTGCATGCGGAATTATTTGGTTATATGCATTAGACTTATACATGAGGTTGAATGTTGCAACCAGGGTGTTTTTTTCAGTAATCTAACGAGCTGATATGGAATTTCATCCGTTTAAAATTAGATCCAGGACACAAGAATCAACCTGCCGGCAGGCAGGTTTGTGCTTAAAGTCTTTAATTATGGTTGTTTCATATACAAATAAAAACTTCAGCATTAGCATTTAGCTCCGCTGATTTTTAATTCGGGTTTGGTGTTTTTCCCCTTAATGCGGCTCATGTTATAGGAGCGGATTGCTTTGTTGTGTACATCGGCCATGCCTCTAAAGTTAAAAGTAAAAAGGCAAAAGGCAAAAGTTCAGAATTTAAAGTTCACCCTTCGACTCCGATCAGGAAGACGATCGGGATAAAGTTACAAAATACAAATCCAGCGGATTTGAATGGTTATAGAAAATATGCAAAGAAGAAGAAAATTGCGACTCCGGCCGGAGTCGTATTTCTCCTGGCTAAACAATATGTCTATAAAAATGTGATGGCTCTGCCATCGGTTGTAATATATTTTGGGTCTGGTATTTTTCCCCTTAATGCGGCTTATATTATAAAGAGCGGATTGCTTTGTTGAGTACATCGGCCATGCCTCTAAAGTTAAAAGTAAAAAGGGAAAAGGCAAAAGTGGGAAGGCAAAAGGCAAAAGTTCAGAATTTAAAGTTCACCCTTCGACTACGCTCAGGATGACGATCGGGATAAAGTTACAAAATACAAATCCAGCGGATTTGAATGGTTATAGAAAATATGCAAAGAAGAAGAAAATTGCGACTCCGGCCGGAGTCGTATTTCTCCTGGCTAAAC
This sequence comes from uncultured Prolixibacteraceae bacterium, assembly GCA_963849985.1. Classification (GTDB taxonomy): domain Bacteria; phylum Bacteroidota; class Bacteroidia; order Bacteroidales; family Prolixibacteraceae; genus Draconibacterium. The sequence goes on from CAWKJY010000028.1 coordinate 238,117, forward strand.
AATATGTCTATAAAAATGTGATGGCTCTGCCATCGGGAGTAATATATTTTGGGTCTGGTATTTTTCCCCTTAATGCGGCTTATATTAAAAGAGCGGATTGCTTTGTTGTGTACATCGGCCATGCCTCTAAAGATAAAAGTAAAAAGGGAAAAGGCAAAAGTGGGAAGGCAAAAGGCAAAAGTTCAGAATTTAAAGTTCACCCTTCGACTGCGCTCAGGGTGACAGTTTGTAAGTTCAAAGTTAACGAAGAAAGTTGAAAGAAGCCTGCTAATTGTTTTCTGATTCCCTGCTGTAGATTACCGGCATTTGCCCTTTCCATTTTTCCCAGGTGCTGTTATCGGTAATAAGTTCGGCCATAAAACGGGCTACGTTTATCCGGCTTACTTTCCCCGCATCAAATAAAGCGCTTCTTATGGGAGAAGGATGTATTTCGCAGGGACTCACAGTGTCCTCATCGATCAGCGTATCGGGCCGTACTGCCGTCCAATGAATCACTTTATTGTTTTGGCCAATTTTAGTTCTAAGGTGCTCCGCAGCCTGTTCATTATCCACATGCGGGGGCAGCACCAGGCGAAGTAGTGCAATAACCATTTTTTGAGCAAAAGATATGGGCTCGTTCAAATCGCGGTTTCGGTTACCTGTAGTATTCATAAGCACATACTTAACCGGTTTTTCAGGTTTGTTTGCCAAAATAGCCGCACATAATCTGCGGGTAGTATCGGTTACCAGTCGGCGTGGGTGGCCATACATCCCCTTGAAAGTAAGGTTATGACCCAAACACGAAACAACGGCATCGCACCCCCGAACCTGACCAGCCAAAGCTTTATCACTAAGTTCAAGTGCACTTGCTTTAACTATTGTCAGGTTTTTATTCGTGAGCAGTTCACTTAACTTTTCCGGTGTGCGTACCATTGCAATTACTTTTTCTCCGCGATCCAATAAGTCTTTTACCAAAAGTCGTCCTGTTGCCCCGGTTGCACCTACAACTAAAATGTTCATCTTTTTTCTTTTACATAATAATTTCAGTGTATAAGTTACAACATATTCTGCATTTGCCTTCCATTGTTTAACCGACTCATATAATCGAAGCGGATTGCCTTTTTGTGAACCTCAGCAATTTGTATAAAGGATTATAGATAAATTCAAACGATTAGCATAGCTACAAATGCTGCCAGATTAACATCTTCGCAAGAAAATGTATCAATGTTAACTGAAAATATCGTGGACAAAAATATCGGATTAATAACAACGGTCGGATAAGTTGTAGAACTATTGATTATGATGGCAGTAATGCATAACTTAGATCAAAAAATCGATCACGGGTAATTTGTTTTACATTCAACATACCCTTTAAATCCTAACATATGAAAAAGTTTTTATTACTACTAATTACGGGCCTTTTTGCGTTAAATGTTCAGGCTCAATGGTATTCCAGGTCTTTTGGTGTTGATAACATTAACGATTTAAGTGAAGTTCAGTTAAACTATGCGTTACAACGGGCACAATCAAATGTCAATCTCGGAAGAATATTAACCTTATCCGGAGTTGGCGCATTTACGCTTGGCACTTTTATAGCAGCCAGAAGTGTTGGCGGATTTTTGAGTACCTGGGATTCGGATGAATTAGACTCCTACGTAGCCGGGGGCATGCTCATGTTATTGGGTATGGGATCAACTGCTGTTGGTTTACCATTTTGGATAATTGGCACTACGCGTAAAAAAAAGGTTGAAGTTGCGCTGCTCAGGTTCAATTCATCAGCAATTACCGGCTACAAACAACCGGAACAATTTGGATTAAGTTTGAAGGTAAATTTTTAGATCATTTCGGGTACAATCGGGCGTTCAATACAAATCCGGAGGATTTGAATGTATTTAGAAAAAATGGTTGGCCGGTAATGTGCGACTCCGGCCGGAGTCGAATTTCCCGTGATAAACAATATGGCTATAAATATATGATGGCTCTGCCATCGGGCATACAATTGAATTTATAGCATGTGATTCAAATCCTGAGGATTTAAATGTATATAGAGAAAATTGACAGGCAAAGAACAAACGACTTCAGCGGAGTCGTATTTCCCAGGACTAAACAATGTGTCTATAAATATATGATGGTTCTGCCATCGGGGATGCAATTGAATTTATTGCATGTGATTCAAATCCTGAGGATTTAAATGTATATAGAGAATATTGACAGGCAAAGAACAAACGACTTCAGCGGAGTCGTATTTCCCAGGACTAAACAATATGGCTATAAATATATGATGGCTCTGCCATCGGGCATACAATTGAATTTATAGCATGTGATTCAAATCCTGAGGATTTAAATGTATATAGAGAAAATTGACAGGCAAAGAACAAACGACTTCAGCGGAGTCGTATTTCCCAGGACTAAACAATGTGTCTATAAATATATGATGGTTCTGCCATCGGACATGCAATTGAATTTATAGCATGTGATTCAAATCCTGAGGATTTAAATGTATATAGAGAATATTGACAGGTAAAGAACAAACGACTTCAGCGGAGTCGTATTTCCCAGGACTAAACAATGTGTCTATAAATATATGATGGCTCTGCCATCGGGCATACAATTGAATTTATAGCATGCGATTTAAATCCTGAGGATTTAAATGTATATAGAGAATATTGACAGGTAAAGAACAAACGACTCCGGCGGAGTCGTATCCCCATGGGCTAAACAATGCGTCAATAAATATATGATGCCTGCCCTTGGGAAGGCGGGCTGCTGGTATCAATCATCTAACCATTGAAATAAATATTCATCTTTAAATTCAATTTCAAATGCTTTTAAAAATGCAAGATATTCTTCTTTAAACGATTTCTTTTTATGATGTTCCTTTTGGTTCTCAATGTAACGAATTACATCGCCTAATTGAGAATGCGAATAAGAAAAAGCTCCAAATCCTTCCTGCCATTTGAATTTAAAAGGTGTAAGCCTTTTTTCTTTAATCATAGTATTAGATGATTTTTTAATTTCCCGAACCAAATCCGATAGACAACAAGTGGGTTTCATACCGATAAGAAAATGAATGTGATTTGATATTCCGTTAATTGCGATCATTTTTTGTCCCTTGTTTTGTACAATACCGGTAATGTATTTATACAATTCTTCTTCCCAACTTTTGTGAATTAATGCCTTTCTATTTTGGACAGCAAAAACTACCTGGATGTAAATTTGTGTGAATGTATCAGCCATAATAGTGGGATTTAGAATTATAAAAATACAAATTTCGTTTTACAAATCCGGAGGATTTGAATGTATGTAGGCAATAATAAATCAAAAAATGGTGGGTTGGAATTGTGCGACTCCGGACGGAGTCGAATGATATTTTGTATTGTTTATTGCTATATACATGCGATGGCTCTGCTATCTATCATCTAATCATTGAAACAAATATTCATCTTTAAATTCAATTTCAAATGCTTTTAGAAAGGACAATCCTTAAACCCGAAACATTGAACTCCGAACTTTCCCCCAACGACAGGTAATTGCCTCTCAGGCTACCAGTCGTAATTGTATTCGTCAATCCACTTCTGCAAGCCTTTGGTGTCGGTGGTTTTATACGTTTTTAACCGGTTTTCGAACCATGCTTTATCGTTACAAACCAGTTCAATGGCTTCAAATTGTTCAGCAGTAATAAAATCAGTAACAAGCACAAACTCGAAAAAATCCAAAAGCGCCGTAAGGATTTCTTTTATTTCCATCAATGTTGGATTCTCGTTTTCTCTGATGTACCAGTTCCCAAGGAATTTCCGAATGGTGGTATCATCGGTTTCCAAAACCGATAAAACATCCTCGTAAACAAAAAAATAGTTCATTACAAAATACGAGCAGTACTCTAGTTGGCGCTGAATGAGCGTATCGTTATACCCTTTAATGTGTAAATATTCTTCAAATTCGTCAAATACAATTTGCGATTTTTCCCATTGCCGCTGCTCTTCCTCCTCTGAAATAGCCTGGTTAACACACTCAAAATTCTCTTTTGTTAACCTCATTTTTCCGGTTTTTAAAGTGGTAAAGATAAAACAATAACTGAGGGATGGATGTGCTGATGGATTGATGGACTGATGGACTGAATGCGTGAATGGGTGAATAGAGAAAAGTTGGCAGTCGCAGTAAGCAGTATTCAGTAGCAAGTAACAAGACACAGTAGTAAGACCAGAATGCAAAAATACTCTGTGGTTCTTTGTGCATTCTCAGTGTACCCTGTGGTTGAAAAAGCTGGAAGACAGAAGGCAGAAGAGAAAAGAAAGTTGGCTGTCGCAGTGATCAGTATTCAGTAGCAAGTAACAAGACACAAGTAGTAAGATCAGAATGCAAAAATACTCTGTGGTTCTTTGTGCATTCTCTGTGTTCTCTGTGGTTGAAAAAGTTGGAAGGCAGAAGACAAAAGAGAAAAGAAAGTTGGCTGTCGCAGTGATCAGTATTCAGTAGCAAGTAACAAGACACAAGTAGTAAGATCAGAATGCAAAAATACTCTGTGGTTCTTTGTGCATTCTCAGTGTTCTCTGTGGTTAAAAAGATGGAAGGCAGAAGGCAGAAGAGAAAAAGAAAGCAAACAGTGATCAGTCGCAGTTGACAGTTAACAGAAAAACTTTGTTGTGCTCTGTGGATTCTTTGTGTTCTCTGTGGTTGAAAGGAAGGATGGATGGATTTATTGATGGACTGAAGCTCGTGGCTCGAAGCTCAAAGCTTGCAAAAAATTAGCTGCCTGAAACCTGAATTCCGTCAGGCAAGTTTGCCAGATTTTTATTTTTTTAGAAAATAAAATTATCTTTAACATCGAACCAAAAATTATAACGCCTTTAAATAGTAAACAGCATGTTTCAATCGGGTTAAAACGCGAATCAACAGAAATACAGCTTATCGCTATTTATGTTAACGGCATTCAAAAAGACAAATAAAAATTAAACAAATACCTAACTAAAAAGGAAGACAACGTGAAAAAAATTGTACGATCGGTTATTAATTGCAGGCTTGTAACAGCAATTACATTGGCGGTTGCGGGTTTGCTGATTTATGCTCCTGCGGCCCTGTCACAGGATTTTTCTTCGTATCAGAATTACGATCAGATGACCAATGCACTGAAAAAGATGGTGAGTTCAAATCAAGGTATTGCCAAAATGGAGACAATAGGCAAAACCCTTGAAGGACGCGATCTTTGGGTGGTTACCATTGCCAATCCCGCCGGTGTTCCGGTGGATGAGCGGCCGGGGATGTTTATCGGGGCAAATTTTGAAGGCGATCACCTGATCGGAAGCGAGATATCGCTTTCTGTAATCAACTACCTGCTGAAAAATTATTCTTCTGACGAGGCGGTGAAAAAAAGTATTGATGAACACGTTTATTATATCATCCCACGGATGAACCCCGATGGCGCTGAAAAGATGTTTGCCAGCGTAAAAACCGGAAGTAAAACGAATATCTCGCCCTACGACGGGGATAATGATGCCCGGATGGATGAAGATGGTCCGGAGGACCTGAATAAGGACGGACTGATAACCATGATGCGGGTTAAGGATGAAAACGGGCTTTATACCATCACCAAGGATGATCCGCGGCTGATGAAAAAGGCTGATCCGTCAAAGGGTGAATCAGGTGATTATTCGGTTTACCGGGAAGGCATCGACAATGATAAGGACGGATTTATAAACGAAGATCCGGCAGGGGGAGTTGACATCAACCGGAACTTTATGCATGAGTATCCTTATTACCAGGATGATGCCGGACATTATATGGTAAGCGAAAAAGAGACAATTGCATTGATGGCATGGATCATTAAACACCGGAATATAGCCATAATGCTGAATTTCGGGGAAAGTGATAACCTGATTGTTTCTCCGAATGATAAAGGAATCCTGAGTTCCAACAGGGAAATCGACCTGATAAATTTTGCCAATGAAAGTTATTCCGAAGCCGGCACAGGTTGGAATGATGAACACCGGAGGCAGAGGCCGATTCAGAGGCGCGTATGCAACAGGTAACCAGTCGCAGCAACAGTCCTCCGGGCGGCAAAGACCCGCCAGAAATCCTGAAACAACCGTAAATAAGGATGATCTTGATTTTTTCAAAAAAGCAGGTGATGAATACAAAGAACTTACCGGAATAAAAACGCAACCACCGGTGAGAGATCCTAAAGGCGCATTTTTTCAGTACGGCTATTTTCAGTTTGGCGTACTTTCGCTTTCCACTCCCGGCTGGGGTATCGATATGCCGAATGATTCCACCAGAACGGGAAGAGGACCGGCTGCCGGTGAAGGAAGAGAATCGGCACCTAATGCTGCAGCGGGAAGAAACAGGGCTGCTTTCGGGGGTAGAGGTCCGGCAGGAGGACCGGCAGCTGCCAATCAAAAAGCAGGAATCGACAAGGAGTTTCTTTCGTGGCTCGATAAAAACAACAAAGACGGATTTGTTGACTGGCAAAAGGTTAATCATCCGGAATTCGGCGAAGTTGAAGTAGGCGGTTTTTCACCTTATGCCGTAAACAATCCTCCGGCTGCCGAAATTGCCGCCCTGGGTGAGGCACATGGTAAGTTTGCCGTATGGTTGTCAGGATTATATGCAAACGTAAAAATTGCAAAAACCGAAGTGGTTAATCACGGCGGTGGAATATTCTCTGTTAAAGCCGAAGTGGAAAACAATGGTTTTCTTCCAACATCGCTGAGTCATGGTGTAGTTTCCCGTTCTGTTAAACCAACCATGGTACAGCTTGAAGTAGATCCGGAATCAATTATTTCAGGAAATGCCAAAACCAATTTCTTTCAGTCGCTGGCAGGTTCCGGAACCCGGGAAAAATACGAATGGCTGATTAAAGGAAAACAGGGAGATCAGGTTAATCTGAAAGTTGTTGCCCAGAAGGCAGGTTCCGATAATGTTAAAATTACGTTGAAATGATCGCGTTAACAAAAATTCAAAAGGAAGGAAATAAGATGAAAACCAAATATATAAACATAGTATTTACACTGGTCATTTTGTTGATCATGACCGGTGTATCACACGTAACCAATGCTCAGAATTATGCATCGGATCCACAATTTAAAGTCAAGCTCGATTTTAACCGGTGGCACGATGTGGATGAATTGTGGAGCGACCTGAAAAAGCTCGAAAAAGCTTACCCGAAATTCCTGAAAGTGGGATCGGTAGGAAAATCACACGATGGACGGGATATCATGTATATGACCATCAATAACCCGGAAACGGGACCTGAAATGAGCAAGGCGGCAATGTATATTGATGCCAATATTCACGGAAATGAAATACAGGGAGGTGAAATCTGCCTGTACACCATCTGGTATTTGATGGAGAACTACGGAAGGATTGATAAAATTACCAACCTGGTGAATGAAAGGGTTTTTTATATTTTCCCAACGGTGAATCCCGACGGTCGTCAGTATTTTATGGAAGGTGATGGTGGCGGAGCACGCTCAGGGCATGTTCCCGTTGACGATGATAACGATGGTTTGTATGATGAAGACGGACCGAATGACCTGAATGGAAACGGAGTGATTGAACAAATCAGAAAATATGTGCCCGGAAAGGGGGATATGAAAATAAGCGCTGTTGATAAGAGAATTCTGGAACCGGTAGAATTTGGAGAAACCGGTGATTATATTCTTCTTGGACTGGAAGGAATTGATGATGACGGCGATGGAGTGATAAATGAAGATGGCCCCGGAGCTTATGACCCGAACCGGAACTGGGCTGTTGACTGGCAGCCTGATTATGTGCAGTCGGGCGCTATGGATTATCCTTTTGAACTGCCGGAAGCAAAAGCAATCAATGATTTCCTGATGGCACATCCGAATATTGCCGGAGTACAGGCTTTTCATAATAATGGCGGAATGATACTCCGCGGCCCCGGAGCTGAATCACTGGGAGAATTTCCTGCTTCAGATGCAAGGTTTTATGATGAACTGGGACAAAATGGTGAAAGAATGTTGCCTTTCTACCGATACATCGTTATCTGGAGTGGATTATATACCGTACACGGAGGTTTCACCGACTGGACCAATGATGGCCTTGGAATCGTTTCCTTCTCCAATGAATTGTGGAACGGAAGACAGTACTTCACAAGTCCAGAACTCCAGAAACAGACCGAGGATCCCAACAGCCCGATTTACGGACAAAAGGCAGATTTCTTTTTTGATGATTATTTGGAATTCGGGGATGAATATACCGACTGGAAAGCGTTTGATCATCCTGTATATGGAAAAGTTGAGATGGGAGGTCGCTGGAAAAAAACAGAGGGAAGAGTTCCTCCAAGATTTATGAATGAAGAACTTTGCCACCGGAATATGGCCTTTACACTTTACCAGGCTGATGAAATGCCAATGATGAAGGTTGGCGACCATAAAGTGGAAAAACTGGGAAATGATGTGTACAAGGTGTGGGTCGAATTTTCAAATCCCAAGGTGGCGCCAACTATCACTGAAAAAGCAGCTCAGAACAATGTCGTCAGACCCGACCTGCTTACATTCGAAGGTAATATGGATATCATTTCTGCAGGCTGGGTTAACGATCCGCTTACGGATGAGTATTTAAAGCCGGTTACCCGTGAAATTGACCAGCATGACCTGAAACGAATCATGATCAGAAACGGTCAGCAGGGCAAAACATCCAGAACCATTCAATATGTGGTAAAGGGTTCAGGCAAAGCAAATATTACCTACAACTCAGTAAAAGGAGGAACGGTGAGTACTTCGTTTGAGAGTGAAATGAATTTTGTAACTGGAAGCAGGAAGTAGGCAATAGGCAATTTACAGTTGGCAAAATCTGTGGTTAAAATGAACTGATGGACTGATTGAGTGATTGTGAAGGATTGAATGAGATAATGCATGAATGTTCTTTAATTCAGAATCTAAAAAATCGTAACTCGATCAGCTCAAAGCTACTTAACAGTTATTTCATCGATTTTGCCGGCTACCTCAAGGGCTGTATTTCTGCCAATGTCGTCAAATATGGTTTTTCTGTTGGTTTTATCCACCAGTTTTACCGCAATTGTGGAGGTCATACTTTCACTGATACGCCCGTCCATAAAACCTGAAATGGGTGAAGCTAATACGGTAGCAGCCTTCCGGTGAACCAGAATCTCCAACCGGTATCTTTTGCTTTCCATCACCACCTCCACCGTCTCTTTCCCGGCTACTGAACGGAGTAACCTGCTTCCGTTATAAGTAGTAAATGTAACGAGTTGACCGTTTAAATAAATCCCTGCAATAAAACCCACAAACGAAGAACCCAGCCACGGTATTTTTGCCACCGACACTTTGACTGATATCCCTTTTTCGCTGAAATGATTGGATTGCAGCCAAATGTAGGCACTGGGAAAAGAATGTCCCCAGTCTTTTTCGATATAACCTTTTCCCCCGCTGAAGTCGATATGATTGCCCTCTATTTTCAAGGTGCCGCGGATATCGTGGTCCATGCTCAAAACGCCATGGTAACACTCCATAAACGGAACAAAAGCGTAGGGCCCCATGATTCCGGGTGAATACCAATGGTTCGGCCAGGGAACGAATATTTGTGAACTGCAGTTCGCCACTGAAAAGTGAATGATTCAGCACTATTTTGTCATTTGTAAAAACATTTCCATTAATTTCAGTTTTGAAGATATTTCGCGTTTGAAGTAAATTTTTCAGCAGGAAACCGGATGTACTCCGCAGTTTGTTTTATCCCGTCGAGTAACTGAATAAATGCATGTTTTTTACCCTCATCATCTATGGCTATTCCGGGAATAAAAGCAAAGGCATGTCTTTCATCGGCTGTCAACACCTTATAATACCAGCCTTCAAAATATTTTTTCTTTTTACCCCAGCCGTGGTAACGCTCAGGATGAAAAAGTGATTGAATTTTCTTTTGCCACATTCCGCGGTTATTTGAAGTGTAAAATACAAAGATTATTACTAACATGCTATTTTTAAATCTGATAGAAGAAAAGTTGGCAATAGGCAATTAACAGTAGGCAAACTCTGTGGCTAAAGTACTGATGGACTGAATGTGTGAATGTGTGAATGTGTGAATGAGTGAAACTCAAAAGTAAAAACTCGCAACTTGCAGCTTGAGGATTGATGTGCTGAGGGATTGAAAGCGATAATATATGAATGCTTTAATTCAAATCTAAAAACTTGTAACTCGAAGTCATGGCTCGTGGCTCGAAGCTAAAAAACACGACATAAATCAGCCTTTCCACGGATTGTTTTTATTTATTTCGGCTTTTGTTAATTTTTTAAATTGCAGTTAATTTTACATGTTCATTCTAAAATCCGGAAATCATGAAATTTTTACTTAAATTCATTTTTATTGTTTTAATCGTATCGTATATGACAAACACAGGGAACAGCCAGTCGCTAAACAGGGACCAGGTTGATATTAAAGACAAATGGAAACTTGAAGATATTTATGCCACTGACGATGCATGGCGCGAAGCAAAAAAAGAGATTTCGGAACGAGCGCAAAAGTTAACTTCATTTAAAGGAAAAATTACTGCTTCGGCTGAGAACCTGAAAGAATTTCTGAATTTAAGATCGGATATAAATAAAGAATTTGCACGGCTGTATTCTTATGCATCTATGCGCTCTGATGAGGATACACGGGTTACCGAATACCTGGCTATGAACCAGGAAATGGATCAGATGGATACCCGTCTGCAATCGCTGACCGCTTTTAGTGAGCCCGAAATTCTGGCTGCCGGACAGGAAAAAATTGAAAAATATATCAATGAAATCCCGGAACTGGGGCAATACAGAATGTACCTGACGGATTTGTTCAGAACACAACAGCACAGTCTGTCAGAAAAAGAGGAAAAAATAATGGCTGAGGCTTCCACATTAAGGCAGAGCCCGGCTGCTATTTATAATGTATTCAGCAATGCCGAGTTACCCTATCCAACCATAAAATTATCGACAGGGGAAAAGGCTACGCTCACCGCTGCCGGATATACAAAATACCGGGCGATTGAAAACCGAAGTGACCGCGAAAAAGTTTTTTATGCCTTCTTTTCGACATTATCAGATTTTAAAAATACATTGGCGGAAGATCTGTATTCGCATGTAAAAGGACATGTATTTACCATGCACACCCGAAATTATAAAAGTACGCTGGCAGCTGCGCTGGATAATTACAACATCCCCACCGAAGTGTATCATTCGCTCATTGATAATGTAAATAACAACCTCTCGCATTTTTACCGTTACCTGAAATTGAAAAAACGCATGCTGGGTGTGGATACCCTAAAATACAGCGATTTGTATGCGCCGGTAGTTCAGGGAGTCGATTTGACATTTAATATTGATGAAGGGAAAAAACTGGTACTTGATGCGCTGAAACCGCTGGGAAACGACTATGAAAATACGCTTAAAAAAGCATTTAACGAACGCTGGGTTGATGTATATCCCACTGCTGGTAAAAAAAGCGGCGCCTACTCGCAGGGAAGTGTTTACGACGTACATCCGTATGTTTTGATGAATTACAATAACCATTATGAAGATGTTAGCACGCTTGCCCATGAACTGGGTCACTCCATGCAAAGTTACCTTTCGAATAAAAATCAGCCCTACCCTACTGCCGATTATTCCATTTTTGTTGCTGAAGTTGCATCTACCTTTAACGAAGTACTGTTAATGAACAAGATGCTGGATGAAATAAAGGATGACAAAACACGCCTGTCGCTGCTGATGAACTTTCTGGATAATTTTAAAGGAACACTTTTCCGCCAGACCCAGTTTGCCGAGTTTGAACTGGCGATTCATGAGAAAGTGGAAAAAGGCGAACCATTAACCAGCGATGTAATGAGTGAAATGTATGAAAACATCCTGAAAAAATATTACGGGCACGATCAGGGGGTAACTTATATCGATGACCTCTACAAAATTGAATGGGCCTATATCCCTCATTTTTATTACAACTATTACGTATATCAGTACGCAACAAGCTACACTGCATCCATTGCATTAAGTGAAAAGGTATTGGACAAAGAGCCGGGAGCAGTGGATAAATACCTGACGTTTCTGTCATCGGGCAGTTCCGATTATCCGATTAACCTGTTAAAAAAGGCCGGAGTTGACATGACTACCAGCGATCCGTTTAACAAAGCCATGGAAGCGATGGACAAGGTTATGGATGAAATTGAAGCCATTCTTGATAAGGAGGGGAAGTAAGGACACATTGAGTGAAAGACTGATTGTGTGTTTGAGTGAATGGGGAGTTTATAATTTTCAGTTTTCAGTCATAGTCTTCAGTTGACAGATTTCTCACCTGATAAGACTTTTGGTTCTCGGTGACTTCTCCGTTGTCTTTGTGGTAAAAAAGTTTGAGGATTCACAGGATTGAATTGTTGGAAAGAAAGCTCGTGACTCGTAGCTATTATCTGATATTATTGAGTTTTGTCTGTACTTCCTCCACTTTTGCTTTTTGAGTCTCAATTTCCTGTGCAATTTCCTGTTGCTCTTTAATGTTTTTCTTCACTTTTTTATTTAACCGTTTTTCCGCTTTTTCAGATTTTTTGAGTTCTTTTTTCGTCGATTTAAGTTGTTTCGACAAATCCTCTTTCGATATATCACCAATTACTCCCAACTGATTTTTACCATCGTTATTTAAAAGATCGTTCTGGTATTTGGCGTCCATGTTCAGACTGGCCTTATCTTGCTTAACATCAGAAATTGATTCATCGTAAGATTTGTTTTTTCGTTTAAGTCGTTTCAGGCTTTTTTCAAGCGCATCTAGTTTATGCTCTTCCCCATTCAACTCTTTTTCAACAGCCAAACGATACAATTTAACTCCGTAACTACGAATATAATTTTCGGCGGCCTGAGTAGTTGTTTCAGACGAACCCGACGAGCCCAAAAATCCTCCTTCACTTTGAAAAAATATTCTTATATAAATATGTCCGGGATATGATGATACCTGTGTAATAACATTTAATGGCATGGAAGTAATATCACTGATAACAATATTATTCACCCACCACTCATCCTTAATTTTATTCATCTTTGGCGTTTTTTTCAGAAACTTTTTCGGAGTAATGGTCTTTTTCCACAAATCGATGGCCTCATTAGGTGTTGCCTGTGGAACTACCATCTCGAAACCAGCTTGGATTCCAAATGATGTGGGGCGCTGTTCTACATTTACTTCGATTTGTTGTTGTGCCATTACCTGCAAAAATGCAAAAGAAAGAAAGAAGGTTATTAGTGATTTCATGTTTTCAGATGTTATTTGTCTTTCAATACTAATATAACCATAATTTGCAGTAAAGAGTTTTAAATTTCATTGAATTATTTAAGGAATCAACAATTAGTCACTGGTTGTTAGGAAAAGTGTTCAGTTAGTAGTCGCAGTGTTCAGTAGCAAGTAAAAAGAAACAAGTATCAAGAGTTGAAGGCAAAAAACGCTGTTTTACCCTGTGGCTACCTGGTGTTCTGTGAGGTTTAAAAAAGGTCGATGGATTGATTTACTGAATGAATGAGTGACTGAAGATTAGGGTATTGTGCCTTTGGTCTCCCCGGGTATTGTGGGTAGCGAATGAGAAAACTTGAAACACTAGACTCGTGACTCGTAACAAATTCACCCTAACTCAAAAGTTGTTATCCCGTAAATTTTATCAAGTGGTAAATCCGGAGCTTCGCCGTAATACATCCGGGCACATTCAAAAACATACGCTCCATTGTACTTTTCGGTTAGCCGAAGTGCATTGACATTTATAACCGGAATATCGAGAAACAGCTTTTCCCCGGGAACGGCATTCATACAAGCACGAAATAGTGCATCGGCCACTTCCGGATTGTCGGCAAAAAGCGGCCCGGTTTTATAACCTTCAGTAGCTTTGCGTAACACAGCAACACCTTTTAAATCGCCACTTGCTACATATTGAAATGCAAAACCTCCGGGTAATTCAAGCCACCGGGTCAGAAACTTTTCTCTGGGAAAACCAAAACATTCCCGGTCATAAACAAACACTTCCGGGTAATCGTCTTTTGTTATTTGTGAAATATGACTGTCAACCTCAAAGTGAGTTCCCGTAACCATATATCTTTCGTCGCGAAAGGCCAGATGAAATCCTCCCTTGCTATAAAAAGGCTGCATATCAACTACGCCATCCATTCCAATTGAGGCATTATTTAATCTATTCAATAAAATATCGCGTCGCTGAAACCAGAGTTTCCTGCCAATCCCCGATCCCCGGTATTCAGGTTTAACAATAAAAAAGCCCATAAACCCAAAGTCCCCGTTATAGGAAACAACGGAACCTCCACCAATCATTTCACTGTTGTAAAAACATCCATAAAAACCATCGGGATCGGTATGATAAAACACTGTTGCATCGTGAGGTCCCGGATTCCAACCTTCCTTTCGGGCCCAGCCAACAAGGGTTACAACACCGTCATAACCAAGTTTTTCAAACGTTAACTTTTCAGGATCAATTGAATTCATGCTGCTTTCTTTAGTTAAAACCGGAAATTAAACCAGTCAGTTCCCGGAAAAATCTTCTGCTTACATTTTTAAATAACAACACAATTCAAAAAATAGTTTTACCTGAAAAAATAATTGAAAGTCATTGTGATATAGTTATTGGGAAAAAAGCTGAAATGAGTCACTTGTTTTTCTTATAGAAAGAATTTGCTTATCATATTTTGTCGAAATTTAAAATAGCAATTGTGGTTCAAAGCCCGCAATTAAAAATTCAAATAAAGTTTTTAAATTTGCCCCGGATTAACAGTCGTGTTCTTGATAACCACGTAAAAAACAAGAGTATGAAAAACAAAGTTTCTGTTTTGTTTATGCTGGCAGGTATTTTATTCGCAACCTGTCTTCTCATTTCCAACATTCTGGCTTCAAAAATAATGATGATCGGTCCATGGTCAGCGCCGGCAGGTGTTTTGATCTTTCCGCTGGCTTACATCCTAAATGATGTTATTACCGAAGTTTGGGGTTACCGAAAGGCGCGTTTGATTATCTGGGCCGGATTTGGCGTTAATATTTTGGCTGTTCTGTTTTTTAGCCTGACAATAGCTGTCCCTTCGGCTCCTTTTTATGAAGATCAGAATGCTTTTGCAACAGTATTGGGAAATACACCCCGAATTGTAACTGCCAGTTTGCTGGCCTATCTGTTCGGATCATTCCTCAATGCTTATATTATGAGTAAATTTAAAGTACTCACCAAAGGAAAAGGCTTTTCAGTAAGGGCAGTGGTTTCCACACTAGCCGGGGAAAGTATCGACTCGCTGATTTTTATAACTGTCGCTTTTTTTGGTACGTTCCCTGCAAATATATTGCTGGGCATGGTGGCCACACAAGCGCTGATAAAGACTGTTTATGAAATTATTGTTTTGCCACTTACAATACTTGTAGTAAAAAAAGTAAAACAACTGGAAGGCCAGGATACATTTGACTACACTGTTTCTTACAATCCGTTCAAGTTGAATCAGTTTTAAAGGAAGTTACATTGTATCCGGCAAATGTGAAAGTAGTGATTAATTATTAACGGCAAATTTAAGGTGCGGGTGGAGAAGGATAAAAAAATTGCAAAATGAAAAACGATAAAGCTTTAGTACTATTTTCGGGAGGACAGGATTCGACGACCTGTTTATTCTGGGCAAAAAAGCATTTTAAAAATGTTTATACCGTGGGTTTTGATTACGGGCAAAGACATCGAACGGAGATTGAAGCGGCGAGGCAAATTGCGGAAAAGGCCGAAGTTTCCTACCGGATCCTTAAAATAGATTTGTTGTCACAGATCACATCAAATGCACTGACATCGCAACAAATTAAAGTGGAAAAGGAAAAACCGGATGAACGGCCACCCAATACGCTGGTAGAAGGGCGAAATATGCTTTTTCTAACTTATTCAGCTATTTTGGCAAAATCAATGCATGTTCACCATTTGGTTACCGGTGTTGGTCAGGCCGATTTTAGCGGTTACCCCGACTGCAGAAACGATTTTATTGTATCAATAAACCAAACCCTGAACCTTTCCATGGACTTTCCTTATACCATTCATACACCACTGATGTGGAAAAACAAAACAGAAATCTGGCAACTTGCTGATGAACTGGGTGTGCTTGAACTGGTAAAAAATGAAACTGTTACCTGCTATAACGGTATAAAAGGAGCAGGCTGCGGAGAATGTCCCGCATGTTATTTACGCAAACGGGGTCTGGAAAATTATATAAAACAAAAAACAAATGGATAAGCTAAAACATTTAGGGGGGAAAACCGATTATATTTTTGATTATCAGCCGGAATTACTTGAAGCTTTTAATAATAAACATCCTGAAAACGATACGTGGGTAAAATTCAATAATCCCGAGTTTACCAGTCTGTGCCCAATTACAGGGCAGCCCGACTTTGCCACCATTTATCTGAGTTATATTCCTGATAAAAAACTGGTTGAAAGCAAAAGCCTGAAGCTCTACTTTTTCAGTTTCAGAAATCACGGTGCCTTTCATGAGGATTGTATCAACATGATTATGAATGACCTGATAAAACTACTTGAACCCAAGTATATTGAAGTGTGGGGCAAGTTTCTTCCGCGCGGTGGTCTTAGTATTGATCCTTATACTAATTACGGGATTCCGGGAACCAAATATCAGGAAATGGCCTGGCACCGAATGCAAAATCATGATCTTGACCCTGAAAAAATTGATAACCGTTAAGATTGCGATGCTTAGAAGCAACTCCGTAATATTGAGCCATAAGTTATTGCTATTCGAAGATTTTTGAAACAAGTAACAAGACACAATAATCAGGATTCTCATCCCAAAATCACCTGATTGTTGGCTCGTTACTCGTTTCCCATGCAGTTAGTTCAATGATATTTTCTTTACCGACTAATCATGTTCACCGTCATGCTGCTCGTTATCCTTCTCGTGGTGCCCGTAATCGTGCCAGAAATGAAAATAACTGTAATGATCGCGAATTAAATTATGCATTATGGTTTCGTAAATATTGTGGTTTTTCACTGCTGAAATAACGATAACGCCATCAGTAAGTGTTGCATTATCAAAAGCAGAAGGATTAACTCCCGTCATTAGTTGATCTAAAAATATCTGTATATAACTGGTGAAATCAACCGCTTCATCAGTTACCTCTACACTATCTTTTTCAGTTTTAAAGGATACATTTTCAAACACTTTCACCATAACAGGAATTGTTGTAGTATCCTTTGAATAGATACCGTGAAGGTAAAATACAGGATTCTCGCCAGCATCTTCGCGGTTTCCGTTTACCTTGATTTCGACCTGATCGTAAAATCCTGGCTGAAGTACAAAATTTCCAAATGCAACTGTTGAATCCATCAAGTCAGTTAAAACAGGGCCTGTCCATTTATAGCTAATCTCGATAGAATCGTGATGCGTAACCATACTTTTCAGCTCGGCTTCGAATTTAACATTCGAAACTACCATTTGAGCTGTATCCCAGGTAATGGATGAAGATCCAGCAAGCGCCGATTTAGTTGCATCTACCGGCAAAGAATAACTTGGATTCATTGCCTCAATTTTGATATTCAACGACGAAGGTCCTGTAACTGAACTGTTTGTACTCTCTTTCTGGCAAGAAACAAAAATGATTGTTGAAACTGCCAAACCCACTGCTAATAATTTCATTCTTCTCATGGCTTTCATTTTTAATTGTTTCAGATTTAAAACGTACTCTTTTGTCTTTTATTTCGGATTTAATCGATTTTTGTTTCTTATTTTTAGTTTTTAATGAAGTAATTTCAAAGGAAGATGAACAGTAACTAAGGTTTATCCGTTTAATTTCCCGGGTTAACATTAATCGCAAAAAACATGTTCCAGACAAAAAAAATATATTTTACCCCCGACCTGAAGGTATCAGAGATCATTCCAGACAATCCTTACATGTTACTTTTTTTTGAACATTTTGGAATTACACTGCCGGTTCAGGATAAATCAATTCAGAGAATTTGTAAGGAAAATGGGCTGAATACCGCTCTGATTATCTCATTTGCCAACTTGTTTAACGGTGTTGGACAGGTTTCCGAACCAAAGTTGTCATTTGATGATACCAAAGCAATTATCCTTTATTTGAGGAACAGCCATGAATTTTATTCAAGAGAAATCTATCCTGAAATTCTGGATACCATCGAACAGTTGGCAGAGATCAACCATAGCAGTGAAATGAACCTGGTGAAAAAATTCTTTACTGAATATTTTGACGAAGTTACGGAACATCTCGATTATGAGAATAATGTTGTTTTTCCTTATGTGCTTGATCTTTATGTGCAGATTACAAATTTGGAGAAAGGAAAAAGGAAAAAAGAATATTCGGTAGTACAATATCGTGATCAGCATAACGATATTGAAGAAAAACTGGAAGACCTGAAAAAACTACTGATAAAATATCTCCCACAGAAAAGTGACAGAATATTAAGACGAAAACTGTTATTCAACCTTTTTGAGCTGGAGTACGATTTAAATGTCCACTCCCAGATTGAGGAACATATTTTAATTCCGCTGGTTGAAAAAATGGAGTTACATTTAAACCCAACCGTGTGAGCAAACCAATTAACATTATTGCCGTTGAAACGTTGCCACTGGTAATGGAAGGTCTTGCAGGAGTTTTAAGCAAAACATCTGTACCTTGCCGGCTATCGTTTGCAGATTCGCTTGAAGAAGCCGAAATGCTGTATTTAAAGTTGAAGTGCAAGGTGATTGTGGTTAATCCATCATTTTTTTATAACAGTCCCAAACAGTTTAATTCCTTGAAAAACCGGTTCAATCAGGTAAGATGGGTAGGACTTGTGTTTGGTTGGCATCAACCTGCTATCCTGTCCATGTTCGATGCATTGATCTCAGCCTCCGACACCCCAAAGACAGTAGAAAACACCTTGCGGAAACTTCTCGATGAAGAAAATGAAACGGAACAAAATTCATTACAGGAAATATTATCAGGCCGTGAAATAGATGTTCTTAAACTATTGGCAACCGGACTTGCCAACAAGGAGATTGCCGACCAGTTAAACATTAGTATTCATACCGTAATTAGTCACCGTAAAAACATATCACAAAAAACAGGGATTAAGTCGGTTTCAGGCCTTACAATTTATGCTGTAACTCAAAAACTAATTGCCATTGATACACTAAAAGAATAAGTCCCAAATTCAATAAAATTATTTGCAATCGGGACAACACATCTTAAAATGGTTTTTACGTCTTAAATTATTTAGCTTCAATGTCTTGGTGTAATATTTATTGTGTATAATTGTATTACAAATCGTAGTTTAAAAATATAGGTTTTTTAAAATTGCAACTTGGAAAATTATGAATGAATTATACTAAACTAAATCCAATTAAAATCCTGATTTACGGCGCGATCGTAGTTTTTATGAGCCAGATAAGTGCGTTTGTAGATTTCTTTGAACATCCCGATATTCCGTATTTTGACCAGGAACATATTGTTGTTGGAGCAGTAGCAGGAACTTTTACGCTATTTATTGGGATTATTATTTTTCTAATTGTAAGAAAGCTTGAAAAAAACGATAAAGAACGGGAAAAACTTCTGGAAGAACTTTATAATGCAAAAGAAAAAGCAGAGGAAAGCGACCAGCTAAAATCAGCCTTTCTGGCTAACATGAGTCACGAAATAAGAACCCCCATGAATGGAATTTTGGGTTTTACTGACTTGCTTGAAAATTCGTTTTTAGATTATAAAGATCAAAAAAATTACCTTGGTATTATTAAAAAAAGTGGTCACCGTTTGCTCGGCGTTATCAATGACATTATTGATATTTCAAAAATAGAATCGGGACAAATTGATATTAGATTTTCTTCAACTGATATAAATGAATTATTGAAAGAGATCTATATTTTTTTCAAACCTGAAACAGAAAGTAAAGGAGTAAAACTAGCTTATTTGTCCGGGATGACTGATGAAGA
This sequence comes from uncultured Prolixibacteraceae bacterium, assembly GCA_963849985.1. Classification (GTDB taxonomy): domain Bacteria; phylum Bacteroidota; class Bacteroidia; order Bacteroidales; family Prolixibacteraceae; genus Draconibacterium. Next base: position 258,027 of record CAWKJY010000028.1, read on the forward strand.
GTCGGTGATAGAAACCGATAGGGAAAAAGTTTTTGCTATTTTAATCAACCTGGTTAAGAATGCTATAAAATTTACAGAGAAAGGATTCATTGAATTTGGATATAAAAAGAAAGAAAATCAGCTTGAATTTTATGTTACTGATACCGGTATCGGGATTCCGGCTGAACGGCAAAATGATATTTTTGAACGATTTGTCCAGGCTGATATCGAAGATAAAAGGGCTTTGCAAGGATCGGGACTGGGACTTGCCATTGCAAAATCGTACGTTAAAATGCTGGGGGGAGAAATCCATTTGCAGAGCACCCCTGATTCAGGCTCTAAGTTTTATTTTACTATTCCTTTTAGTTCTATCAGCAGACAAAGCAACAATACGCAGGGAAATGTCATAAACGATAAAAACGATTTGAATATTGAAAATCTAAAAATATTAATCGCTGACGATGACGAGGCTTCAGTTTTACTTCTCACAAAATTATTTGATAATTACAAATCGGAGATTACTCATGTTAACAATGGTAACGATGCCGTTGAATCATGTAAAAAAAAGGATTTTGATTTGGTCCTTATGGATATAAAAATGCCTGGTTTGAACGGATATGAGGCAACGGGTGAAATCAGAAAGTTCAATACCGATTTAATCATTATTGCACAAACAGCGTTTGGATTGGCAGGAGATGAAAAAAAGGCACTACTGGCTGGATGCAACGATTATATTGCTAAACCAATAGAAGCGGCAAAACTAAATTTATTGGTTCAAAAATATTTTGCAAAAAAATAGTTATAGCCTGCAATTTTATTCTCATTAGTTCTAATGACCCCAATTTAATATTTCATAATTTTTAGGGATTTCAGGATTTCCGTTAGTAATTACCTTTGCTGTTGTGAAAGAGAGATTGTTGGCGATGATAAAACTACACCCTAAAATTTGGAATTACATTTTGCATTTGCACTTTTATTGTCAATTCAACATTGGCAAAGCAATCAATTTCAGAAGACGAAAATAATCCTGTTTTGTTTGAAATATCTTATATTGCCGATAATATTAATAATATTTCAGGTGGCATTAAAACAGGTTCATGTTACCTGGGAATGATAAATATTACCGCAGGATTTGACACTAAAAAAGCCAGACTATGGAACGGAGGTAAACTTTTATATCAATGCTGCAAATACACACGGAGCTGAACCATCACAGCAGTTGATCGGAGATGTCCAGGCATTATCGAATATTGAAGCCGGAAATCATACTTATCTGCAGGAACTCTGGTATAAACAACAATTTAATAAGTTTGTATTTACGCTGGGGTTACAGGATCTGAATGTTGAATTCGCCAATTCAGATTATGCTCAACTATACCTCAACAGTTCATTTGGGATACTTCCTGTTATATCAAACAACTTTAACGCATCCATTTTCCCTCTAACTACGATGGGGTTAACCTTCGACTGGAATTTTTCAGACAAAACAAGGTGGATCAATGCATTTTACGACGGAAGCCCAACCAATTTCGACTATAACCCTTACAATCTTAAATGGCAGTTTAATTCAGGTGAAGGATTACTTATCATTTCAGAAATTCAGAAATTTATAAAAATAAAACAGTTATCGGGAGTTTATAAAGCAGGTGTTTATTTCCACTTCCATAGAAAAGGAGGAAATGTTATCACTCCCGATTCGCTTACCAATCACCTGGTTGGGATATATTCTTACATTGATCAGGCAGTTTGGAAGAAAGACCATAGAAATGCGGGGATTTTTGTACAACTGGGATATAGTCCCTCATCAGCAAGTACCAATAATCTTTATTTCGGCACCGGGATAAACTATACAGGGTTGTTTAGTGCAAAGGGAAACGACATTTTAGGGTTGGCGTGTGCACACGTAATTTTTACCCGCAATGCTGAAAGCGAAACAGCCATTGAGCTGACATATCATTATCAACTGAACGGGCACTTATTTTTCCAGCCCGATTTTCAGTATATCGTAAACCCTTCAGGAACAGGTGAGCCTTTAGCGAATGCTTTTGTTGCCAACCTGCGCCTTGGAATAAGTTTTTAAATTCAGATTGAAATGGACAATTACAAATATTTAACCGATTTACATAATAACGACACAGCAGTTATTGCAAGCGTTACAGGGCAGGGCGCTTTTCGTAAACGAATAACCGAAATGGGTTTTATCAAAGGAAAAACCGTTCGCGTAATTAAAAATGCCCCCCTGCAGGATCCGGTGGAATATGAAATTATGGGCTACAACATTTCATTGCGCCGCAGTGAAGCTTCAATGATCAGGGTTTCGACTGAAATAATTGGCCATAATCATAAACAAAACGGATTTGGAACCACACTCGCTGAAAACATTTTAAACCCGCAGGCAAAAGTAAAGACGAAACAGATAAATGTTGCACTGGTCGGGAATCCAAACAGTGGTAAAACAACACTGTTTAATTATGCTTCCGGATCGCACGAAAGGGTTGGTAATTATGGCGGGGTTACTGTGGATGCCAAAGAAGGCATGATTAAGCAAAACGGTTATTCATTAAAAGTAGTGGATTTACCAGGAACCTATTCCATTACTGAATATACACCCGAAGAGCTTTTTGTAAGAAGGCATTTGATAGAAAACAGACCTGACGTAGTGGTAAATGTTATCGATGCTTCCAACCTGGAAAGAAACATGTTCCTCACTACACAGCTAATCGACATGAACCTGAAGGTAGTAATTGCACTAAACATGTACGATGAGCTGGAACAGAAAGGAGTAGAATTTCGCTATAAAGAACTGGGGAAAATGCTGGGAATTCCGATTATTCCTACTGTTGCAGTAAAAAACAAGGGAATTAATGAACTGATAAAAAAAATCTCGGAAGTTTACGAAGATAAAGATCCGGATGTAAGACAAGTAAATATTTATTATGGAAATTCAATAGAAGATTCCATTGCGAAAGTTCAACCGCTAATAGAAAAGAATAAGGAAAAAACGGACCATTATTCGGCGCGATATCTTGCGATTAAACTGCTCGAAAACGACAAAACAACTTTACAATTACTGAGCAGCTATTCAAACCGTAATAACATTTTAGCACAGGCAAAAGCTGAAACGTATAAACTTGAAACTGAATTTGGCGAGAGCACTGAAACGATAATTACCGATGCCAGGTATGGTTTTGTTGAAGGTGCATTGCGTGAAACTTATATCGATAGCACTGCCGGAATACTGCCAAAAAAACTAGATATCGACCACATTCTGACACATAAGATCTGGGGGTTCCCGGTTTTTATCTTTTTTATGTGGTTCATGTTTCAAACTACTTTTACATTGGGCAATTACCCGATGGAATGGATTGATGCGGCGGTAACTTATCTCGGGAAACTCGTCAGTTCAACCATGCCCGCCGGTGCGTTGCAGGATTTAATTGTGGATGGAATTATAGGCGGAGTTGGCGGTGTAATTATTTTCCTTCCAAATATCCTCATCCTGTTTTTCTTTATTTCGCTGATGGAAGATAGCGGTTACATGGCGCGGGTGTCGTTTATTATGGACCGGTTGATGCACAAAATAGGTTTGCACGGAAAATCGTTTATACCGCTTTTAATGGGTTTTGGGTGCAATGTTCCGGCAATTATGGCAACGCGTACACTTGAAAACCGTAAAGATCGTATTATGACGATGCTGATAACACCATTTATGTCGTGCAGCGCCCGTTTACCTGTTTATGTGCTCATCATTTCTGCTTTCTTTTCTAAAAACCAGGGTTTGGTACTTTTCTCCATTTACACCATCGGCATTATAATTGCAATTCTTGTAGCACTGGTACTGAAAAATACGGTTTTCTCAAAACAGGATGTTCCTTTTGTAATGGAACTCCCACCCTATCGTATTCCCACATTGAAAAATACCACAGCACATATGTGGCACAAAGGCCAGCAATACCTGAAAAAAATGGGAACTTTTATTCTACTCGCCTCGATCTTAATCTGGGGGTTGAGTTATTATCCAAGAAATGTAAAATATTCTACCAACTATAATGCGCAGATTAGAATATTTCTTTAAGTACAGGTTTGACCAAAACAGAAAAACAATCGGCAATCTCTGACCTGGAGTTGTCAAAAGCATCAGAACACCAGGAGAAATCATATATCGGGCGAATCGGACATTTTATTGAACCAGCTATCCAGCCATTGGGTTTCGACTGGAAAATCGGGATTAGTATCGTTACCGGGCTTGCTGCCAAAGAAATTGTAGTCAGTTCGATGGGAGTGCTTTACCACGCAGGAAAGAACGCCGATGAAAATTCGGGCAGCCTGATTGAAAAACTACAAAAGCAGGAATATTCAAGTGGCTCTTTAACAGGTCAAAAAGTATTTACACCACTTGTGGCATTTACATTTATGCTTTTTGTCCTGATTTATTTTCCGTGTGTAGCTGTAATTGCAGCAATTAAAAAGGAATCGAGTTGGAAATGGGCAACCTTCACCATGTTTTATACCACATTAATTGCGTGGGTAGCTGCATTTCTGGTATTCCAAATTGGACACTTATTTTTCTGACATTTAAAACAAACGATCATGACACAAAATACTCTGGCTTTAATTATCGTTTTCTCGGCTGCTTTAATTACGGTCTATTCGGTAATCAGAAGCATCACATCAAAAAAAGCATCACATTGTAGTGGTTGTTCTGCCTGCGAAACAAAAAGTGTATCGTCCGCTAAAGCTCAAATCACCGGATTCAGAAACAGGATTTTCAGCAAATGAAAATTGCTTCACTTAATGAGAAATGATCTGAGATAGTACCATGGACAAGAAATTAGCGATCATATCTTCTAGAAAATTAATTTTTGTATTCATCGCATTTTCAACTATTTTCGCCAACTCTTAAAAGTTGATTATGAATATATTTCTTCGCATCGGCATAACCATCGTAATTCTTGCACTGACTTCATACTCACTTGCTATAATTACAGAGCAGCGTAAAAAAATCATCAGCAAAAAAGTATTGATTTTTTTAACGCTGGGCGTTTTTCTTGACATCACTGCCACAACATTTATGATTCTCGGATCATCGGAAGGCGCGTTTACATTGCACGGATTTATCGGATATTCGTCTTTGATTGGTATGCTTACTGATGCTGTTTTGATGTGGAAAACAAAATCAAAAAATGGTTTTGGTACTGAAGTTCCCGGGAAGCTTCATCTTTATTCGCGTTATGCTTATGCATGGTGGATAATTGCTTTTATCACAGGTGGATTGCTTGTGGCTCTTCGATAGTTTCCTGAGGCTCAGAAATCATATAGTGAAAACAATTTTTGCTGTATTTCTCACCCCCAACCCCCTGTAGGGGGCAATCGCTATCCATAAAATAAGCCAGTGTCGTGTTAAGTGCCTATTGTCGGATCGTCATTCTGAACTTGTTTCGGAATCTGCTATTTATCAATGAGATGCTGAAATAAATTCAGCATGACGTTAAATGTTTCATGCTTAACACAACACTAGTTAGTATAGACAAAGTCACCTTTAGGAAAACTTCGGGATAGGGGTAAAAAGATTAATTCTTTGCCGGTACTTTTTTCTTGACTTTCATATTGATCATTTCAACCATAACCGAAAAGAAAAGAGCAAAATAGATATAACCTTTTGGGATATCAAAATGGAACCCGTCGAGGATTAACATAAATCCTATCAGAATCAGAAATGATAGCGCAAGTACCTGAAAGGTTGGATGTTTTTTTATAAAGCGACTAATAATTTCCACAAACCAAATCATTGCAACCATTGCGATGACGACAGCAGTAATCATTATTGCGAGTTGTTTGGAAAGTCCAATCGCAGTGAGAATCGAATCAAAAGAAAATACAATGTCAAGCAATACAATTTGCAAGAGCAGGTAAGAAATTGAATGTCGTTTTACGGTTACCGGTTCCTTTTCTACACCTTCCATCTTTTCGTGGATTTCAGAAACACTTTTTGCTAAAAGGAAACTACCTCCAAGGAAAAGAATGACATCACGCACTGAAACATCAAATTCAAAAGCGGTAAAAAGCGGTTCCTTTAACCGAATAATATATGTAAGCAGCGATAATAAAATAATTCGCATCACTAAAGCCATCATTAATCCGATGGTTCGAACGCGATGTTGATTTTGTTCCGGAATCCTGTCGGTAACAATCGATATAAAAATAATATTATCAATTCCCAGTACAATTTCGAGAAATGTAAGCGTAATTAACGAAATATATGTTTCAGGTTGAAGTAGAATTTCCATTGTTAATGTTTTAAAAGGCAATTTACATGTTTTCCAAAAAATATTTTATGAGAACGCTTAATGATCGTTAAAAACCCATCAAAAGTTCTTCTCTTTTCTTACATTTACTTTATGAGAATTGGTGTTATTGACCTTGGAACCAACACATGTAATTTGCTTATCGCAGAAACTAAAACTGATGGGTATTCTATTTTGCACCAATCGAAGCAACTTGTAAAATTAGGGGACAACCGGATTAAGCAAAACGAAATTAGTGAAGAAGCTACTGAAAGAGCAATTCAATCATTTTTAAAACATAAAGAAATTATTAAAAAGTTTAGTGTTGACCATGTTCAGGTTCTTGCGACCTCAGCGGTTCGTGATGCTTCCAACAAGGTAGCATTTCTTGAAAAACTGAGTTGTAACACAGGGCTGATTATTAAAGTCATTTCAGGAGAAAAAGAAGCCGAAATGATTTTCAACGGAGTATTACTGGCAGTAAATGAATTTATACAACCTTCAATTATTTTGGATATTGGTGGTGGAAGTAACGAACTCATTCTTGCCAAAGGCAAAATGATAATCTGGAAAGAAAGTCGACCAACCGGAATGGCTCGGGTTATTAATCGCTTTGATCTTTCGGACCCAGTTCAGCCTAATGAAATAATACAACTCAAACAATTCTTTTCAGAAGGACACAAAAACGCTTTTATAAAATCAAAAGAAACAGGCGTTAAAAAATTAGTTGGTTGTTCCGGTGCTTTTGATACCATTGCCGATATTATTGATCAGGTTAATCCGGGAGAAAAGTCCAGAATTACGCAAAAAATTACTATTGAAGACTTCTATTCAGTATATCAAAAAATCATAAGATCTACCAGAGAAGAACGTTTAGCAATGAAAGGAATGGATATGGTGCGTATCGATTTGATTGTTCCCGCTGTAATTCTAATCGAACAGCTTATTTCTTCTATCGGGATTATCGAAATTATTCAAACCGATTTCGCTTTGCGTGAAGGAGTATTTTATGAAATAGTGAATAAATAGCTATGAGTTAAGAGCCGTGAGCCACGAATTCGAGTCTTTCCACCCCAGCCCTTAAAGGGAAGATAAAACACGAATTCATACATTCATCAAATCAGTCCATCAGTAAATCATTCATCCCCGCAACAACCCATCTGCAATTAGAAAAAACATCATAAACAGATATAAAAGATTTAGCTTGAAAAACGCATGACGCACTTTCATTTCTTTTTGAACCAAAACTGAAATAGAGAGTGATGATAACAGGTAAAAAGTGTAAAACAAAAGCAGAAATACCAAAACTGTACTTGTAAGCACAAAAAAGATCACGAGTAGTGCAGATGCTATTGTTGTTAAGACCCAGGTATATGTGATTCTTTTAATCTGACCTTCATTAAATATCTGGTTAAGACTCGGCAATCCTGCCAATTGGTACTGTTCACCGAACATCATTAGTAACAACCAGAAATGTGGTATTTGGCCTATAAAAAAGAAAGTAGCTACCAAAAGAATAACTTCTGAAGTTAAACTTCCGCCCGCCGCTCCCCAACCGATCATTGGGGGTAAAGCGCCAACCATAGAACCGGGAATAACCGCAAAAGCAGTCACTTTTTTTAGTGGCGTATAAACTGCATTATAAAAGAAAAGAGTGAGCCAACTTAAAATCAAAGCAATAACGGGATTAGTCAATAATAAAATTACCGATCCTGAAACAGCAAAACCAACCGCCACTAAAAAAGCACCATTTGGCGATATTCTACCTGATGGTATCGGACGATTTTTAGTCCGTGGCATTTTTGCATCGACATCTCTTTCCTGCCAGTGATTTAGTGCACTTGAACTACACGACATCAGAAAAACGCCCACTGCCAGTAACCAGGCCTGTGCATCCCAAGTGCCAGTGTAAACCACATAACCGGTAACGGCAGATAAAGCAATGGGCAAAGAAATTCTTACTTTGCCCAGTTCATAAATAATTTTTATATTATCTCTCAAATCCTGTAATTAAATTATCGCCAAGTCGGTTTTTTATAGAAGAATCGGGGTATCTTATTTTTACTTCACCGTTTTCAGGTATTCAATAATATTAGCAATATCATCATCCGAAAGCTGTCCCCTATAGGATACCATCAATCCTTTATTGAAACCTTTTACTACATCAGCATTTGGATCTAAAATGGAACGTTTAACATAGTCTTCATCGATTTTAACTTTTCGGGTCTGTCCATTGGTAACAACAGTTTGTTCCTCACCCCAAATACCTTTATAACTAGGGCCTACCAACTTGGTTCCATCAATTGTATGACATGCAAAACAGCCAATGTTTTGCATGATTTTCTTTCCAGTAGCTGCCGGTGACTCACCTTCTGCCACAGTTGTTACTTTGGAAGTATCTGCCAACCATGCTTGAAAATCATTTTGCTCCATCACTTTCGCAATCGAATGCATATAGGAATGGTTCAATCCACAATATTCAGCACAGAATACATCATAATTCCCCCCTCTTTCTGGCTCGAACCACATGAAGTTATTTTTTTTGTCAGGAACCATATCCTGCTTAACACGGAAAGCAGGAATATAAAAACTATGTATCACATCCAGAGCTACCAGGTTAAGTTTTACCGGCTTGTCTTTCGGTAAAAAAAGGGTATCGGTCCTTCTTCCGTTTTCATATTCATAACTGAAATTCCACATACGGCCATAAACCGTAATTTCCATACTGTCTTTCGGGGCTTTTCTCATTGGGTTCCATCCTAACCAACCAAAATAAAACATCAGCATGGTAATAATAAAAGGAATGATTGTCCAAATGATTTCCAGTCTTGTGTTGCCTTCAATCTGTGTTGCTTTTGGATGCCTTTTATTATTGTATTTATAAATAAATACCAGCATTGTCACCGTAAGTCCAATTAATAGAACAAAGGCTATTCCAAGGATGACAATGAAAGCGGTATCAACCCCTTTTACAAAATTTGATGCTTGTAGAAATTCCTGGCTGTTCATAAGCTATTATCGGTATAAATAATCTAAAAACGTAATAATAATTGTAACAATAAAAACGCCAAAAACAAATGCTACCATAAGTTTAATGTACGGTTTGTCGTATTTCAGGTGCATGAAAAATGTTAAAACCAAAAACGTTTTAAAGGTGGAAAAAAGTAAAGCTCCTGCAACTGTATATTCACCCAATTCAATACTTGTTATCCAGACCGATCCGAAAGTGAACGTAATCAATGCTAAAAGGATCAGGAAATAAGTTTTATATGATACAATGTGATGTTTTTCTTCTGACATAACGCTGAATATTTAATGGATTAAATAAAATAGTGGGAAAAGGAAAATCCAAATGACATCAACAAGATGCCAGTACAAACCTGCATTTTCAAGCAAAGCAGCCCTGTCAGAATTTACTCTTCCACTTGAAACTCTGGCCATAGCCACACCAATTACTATCAACCCGATAATAATGTGCAATGCATGAAGGCCGGTCATCACAAAGTAGAGCCCAAAAAACAATATCTCGCCCTGACTAAAAGTTTCTATCATGTGCTGAGAACCTGGCCAGATACCATGATGAAATTTCGTACCCCATTCAAAATACTTATTGATTAGGAAAGCTATTCCCAAAATAATGGTTATAGAAATTAAGATTAAAGCTAAATTCTTTCTTTTCTGTTGTAATGCCGTTGTTGACATGGCAATCGTCGCACTGCTAATGAGCAGAATTACCGTATTTGTAGTTCCAATAAATCTGTTAAGCTCCTCCCCTGCTAAATGAAAAGCATCTGGATTTAAATACCGGTAAATTGAATAAATAATAAATAAACCACCGAAAAGCAGGAGCTCAGTAAAAATAAATAGCCACATACCAACTTTCGACGACTCCGCATCATAGTGGCTATGTTCGACTTTTGTTGATTTTTCCATAAGCGTGTTCAGTTTATTTGTAATTGTATGGTCCGTCATCTTCTCCAATAACCGGTATTTCATCGAAATTTTCTACCGGTGGTGGCGAAGTTACTGTCCATTCCAGCGTTTTCCCGTGCCACGGATTCATTTCTGCCTTAGGACCATTCCGTGCTGAACGTACCAGGTTAGTTATTATGATAATTAACCCAGTAGCTAATATCCACGATCCCATTGTACTCAAGATATTTCCACTGTGAAATTCTTCCAGATAATCGTAATAACGACGAGGCATTCCCATCATTCCAAGGTAGAACATTGGCGTGTAAAGTGTTAAAAAACCAATAAAGAAAATCAGCCAGCCAATGTTGGCCCATGATTTATCATACATTCTACCGAAAATCTTTGGAAACCAATAATGAATGGCAGCAAAAAAGGCAAAACCAGTTCCACCAAAAACAATATAATGGAAATGGCCGACCACAAATGCTGTATCGTGTAAATAAACATCGGTTGCCAGTGAGCCAACCACCAAACCGCTTAACCCTCCAATTGAGAACACAAAAATAAACGATGCCGCCCAGTAAAACGGAGTTTGAATATTTATCGATCCTTTGTACATCGTAGAAATCCAGTTGAATACTTTTATCGCACTTGGAATTGCAACTATAAATGTCATTAACGAAAAATAATATTCAGCAGTTCCACTCATTCCGGCGGTAAACATGTGATGCCCCCAAACCAGCCACCCAACAAATGCAATAGCCATAGTTGAAGCAATAATAGCTTTATATCCAAAAATATGTTTTTGACTAAAAGTGGGTATGATCTCAGAAATTGCTCCCATTGCCGGCAGTATCATAATATAAACAGCCGGATGAGAATAGATCCAAAAAAGATGTTGATAAAGCACCGGATCGCCTCCAAGTGAAGGGTCGAAAATTCCGACGCCAAAAATTCGTTCAAGCGCAATTAGCACGAGTGTAATACCGATAACAGGTGTAGCGAGTAATTGAATCCACGCAGTTCCGTAAATGGTCCAAACAAATAAAGGCAGTTTCAGCCATTTCATTCCCGGGCAACGAAGCCGGTGAATGGTTACCAAAAAGTTCAACCCGGTTAAAATGGATGAAAATCCCAGGACAAACGCCCCAAAAACTGCCGGGAGCAGGTTAGTCCCCACTTTAAAACTGTAAGGAGCATAAAATGTCCAACCAGTGTCCGGAGCATGTTTCCCCAAGAACAATGCGCCTAAAACCAGGAATACACCGGTAACATATAAATACCATGAAAACAGGTTCAGTTTTGGAAAAGCCACGTCCCTGGCACCAATCATAATAGGCATAAGAATATTCCCAAATACAGCCGGCAAGTCCGGTATTACAACCATGAAAATCATGATTACGCCATGAACGGTAAAAGTTGAATTGTACATCTGGGGACCCATAATTGTCTTGCCGGGTGCAATTAATTCAAGTTTCATTGCCAGACCGAGTAAAACCCCAATGGAAAACATGGTCATTATAGAGTACATATAGAGCAGGCCAATCCGTTTATGATCGGTTGACCAAATCCACCCAAGCAAACCTTTGTATTTTCCTTTATAAGTTAAATAGTTTGCTTCGTTAGCTACATGATCAATTTGCATATAGTTTAGATTAAATTATCTTCCTTTTCTTTTTGAAAACTAAAACCAATAAAAACATTAGTCCGAAAAACAGTATTAAGGTTCCGCTAATTTTGGTAACATTTACAACATAAGTATGTCCTTTGGGATCATAAGAAAAACAATAACGCAATACTTTGTTAAACGTTGGCCCCGGCTGGCCTTTTGCTGCTTCTATAATCGACATTTTCCATTCGAATGGCAAAAAGTACAAGCCATTTATATATCGGGTGATTTCTCCTTCGGGACTGATTACGCTCAATGACGCTGCGTGTAAATAGTCGTTTCCGGTTTTTTTATACTTAAATCCCGTGGCATTTGTTGCCCTTGCTATACTTGCGCTGTCGCTGGTAAAGAATTTCCAACCTGTTTTTGCTGCTTCCACTTTGGTCGAATCATTCATAAGATTCAGGTAATTTTCTTTTTTTCTAAGTCCCAAATCAATTGTTTCATTCGGATCAAAACTAATCGTTAACACCTGGTAATCTTTTCCCGGAATTAAATCTGATTTATCCATTACACCTGCAACTGCTTCCATCAGCGGGCTGCAAATTCCAGGGCACCTGAAATACACAAAATTTAATATGGTTGGCTTATCGATTAAATCTTTTAGCCAAACTTTTTCACCCTGTTCATTTATTAGCTGAATACTGTCTGGCAGATAGTCGCCTAAATGCTCTACTACACCAATTTCCACATCGTCCTGACTTTCAGCAGGATTTATAACTGCCTGTCCGTTAACGAAAGAAGCTAAAAAAAACAGAATTAAAAATAAATTGATTGAGATGATTTTTTTTTGTTTTTTTCTCATTTGAATTCTCATAACTAACAAATATACCCAAAACCCTTTTAATTTTTACACTAAAAAACCATTAACGGGGATTAATGTTTAAAAAAACTGAAATTTTTATCTTTTTTTTTCAAAGGCCGTTCAAGGTAATAAAATAAAGACTTTGAAGGGTTAATTGCTATCGTTTTATAATACATATATTTAAGCATGTTCCTGTAATAAAAATCTTCGCCGCATGATGAAGAGGAAATAAATTTCGGATCCTTTCTAATTTGCTATACAAGTATTGAAATTAAAAGCTCAATCACTTAAAATGACATGTTCATTAAAAAACAGGGTTCAATTAATTATTATGTTGAATTGTATTCATTTTTTCTTGATTAGTCATTCTAAATTGATTTAAATAATATGCTATACAACATAAGAATAAAAATATAAGAATCTTACAATCAAAACAATTCATCTTCAAACAAAATCTATTGAAAACAATCAAATTTCAAATTTGTTTTGCACAAAAAATATTTTTTTTGGGTTTTAAAATTTTACTATTAACACTCAATATTTTAAGTCGGAATTAAAAATTCTATTCACCTTAAATAAAAACGTAAACGCCTCATTTTTAGGATATAAAGTCTTTTTTGTCTTTTATTGTGAGTTCAAATGATTAATTTGTAACTTTCATTAGATTAACTAAATTCGTGAAGAATAAGTAGGTATCAACTTTCGGGATTTTCAATAAAAATAATTTGTGAAGTTTAATAAGCAAGGAGACCCTATTTCTAACAGTGTAAATTATTCTCAAACATTTGCTTATTATTTTTTAGGGATAAAATTCGAAAGTTATTTTTCAAGTGATCAAAAATGAGTAAAAAGAATCTTCTTTTTCGGATTTGGGATTTTTACTTCAGCGGATTCAAAAATATGAGTGGTTGGGGGAGGCAGACATGGATTGTTTTACTGGTAAAGTTATTCATCATGTTTGCTATTCTGAAAATTTTCTTTTTCCCTGATTTTCTGAAGAAGAATTTTAACAACGATCAGGAAAGAGGAAATTATGTAATGGAAATAATTACTGAAACTAAATAAATATGATTGGAATTGCTGACGTTTCTTTGGTTGACTGGTCGAGGGCACAGTTTGCTCTAACGGCCATGTATCACTGGATTTTTGTTCCGCTAACACTGGGGATTACATTTATTATTGCGTTTATGGAAACGCTTTATGTAAAAACCGGCAACGAAGAGTGGAAAAAAATTACCAAATTCTGGATGACACTTTTTGGCATCAATTTCGCTATTGGCGTTGCCACGGGTATTATCCTTGAATTCGAGTTTGGGACCAACTGGTCGAACTACTCCTGGTTTGTTGGCGACATTTTTGGTGCGCCGCTTGCCATTGAAGGTATTTTGGCCTTCTTTATGGAATCTACTTTTATTGCCATCATGTTTTTCGGATGGAATAAAGTGAGTAAAAAAACACATCTCGTGGCAACATGGCTTACTGCTATCGGAGCTAATCTTTCAGCACTTTGGATATTGGTTGCCAATGGCTGGATGCAACATCCGGTTGGGATGAAATTCAACCCTGAAACTGCCCGAAACGAAATGGAAAATTTCTGGCAGGTGTTGTTTTCGCAAACTGCAATGGATAAGTGGTTGCATGCTACTTCTTCCGGGTTCGTACTTGCTTCGGTTTTTGTTCTCGGAATTTCATCGTGGTACCTACTGAAAAAAAGGGAAGTTACAACTGGCAAAAAAGAGTATTGTTGTTGTTTCCACTTTCGGGCTGCTTTCTTCACTTTTCCTGGTTTTTACCGGTGATAATTCAACCCGGACGATTGCCAATGATCAAACCATGAAATTTGCAGCATTGGAAGGATTATACAATGGAAGTGAAGGAGCAGGTCTTGTTGCAATTGGGGTGTTTTCAGACAATGTAACCGACCCCACGAATGAGAACCTAAAAGATTTTAACCTGAAAATTGAGATTCCAAATTTCCTTTCGTATATGGCTTTTTTGGATTGGAACGCATTTGTACCGGGTGTTAATGACCTGATTAATGGAAATGAAAAATATGGTATCCTGTCGTACTATGACAGAATTGATCGAGGGAAAATTGCTATTGCAAAACTTAAACAGTTTAAAGATGCCCAAAAGAACCATAATACTGAATTGGTAAATTCACTGAAAGCGGAACTTACAAGCGCCGACTTCCAGGAAAACTATTTTAAATATTTCGGATATGGTTACTATGATAATCCAAATGACTTAGTTCCTAATATATCACTAACATTTTACAGCTTTCACACCATGGTTGGCCTTGGCTTTTTCTTTATACTCCTGTTTATACTTTCGTTAATTTATATTTTGAAAGGAACATTGGATAATAAACGATGGTTTATGAAGCTGGCAATTATCGCGATTCCACTTGCCTACCTGGCCGAACAGGCAGGTTGGATAGTAGCCGAGGTTGGCCGCCAACCCTGGGTTGTACAGGATTTAATGCCAACAATCTCTGCCGTAACACGCATTAGTTCCAATTCGGTAAAACTTACTTTCTGGCTTTTTGCCGTGCTGTTTACAGTTTTGTTAATTGCCGAACTGAAAATCATGCTTCGTCAAATTAAAAACGGACCTAAACATTAAAGGAGGAAAATATTATGTTTGGAAATTTATCACTTTTAGCTTTGCAACAATACTGGTGGATACTGGTATCCATCCTGGGTGCATTGTTCGTATTCCTCACTTTTGTTCAGGGAGGACAAACTTTACTCTATTCTGTAGGCAAAACCGAAATGGAGAAAACCATTTTGCTAAATACGCTTGGCAGAAAATGGGAATTTGGGTTTACCACACTTGTAACTTTCGGAGGTGCTTTTTTTGCGTCGTTCCCACTATTTTATGCCACCAGTTTTGGAGGTGCTTACTGGGTATGGCTGGCAATTTTAATTGCTTTTGTCATCCAGGCAGTGGCATACGAATATCGCAAGAAACCATCTAATTTGCTCGGCTCAAAAACGTTTGAGATCTTTTTGGTTTTGAACGGTGTACTTGGAACTTTGCTGATTGGCACAGCAGTGGGAACTTTTTACAATGGCGCTATGTTTTCGCTGAATGAATTGAACCAGGTTGACTGGCAGACACCGTTTCGCGGATTAGAAGCAGTTTTAACTTTCCATAATGTTGCCCTTGGACTTGCAGTTCTATTTCTTGCCCGCGTTTTGGGTGCATTGTATTTTATATTTACTGTGGATAATGAAGCAATTGTTGCCCGATCAAAAAAACAGGTGCTTTATAATGCAATTCCATTCCTTGTTTTCTTCCTCTATTTCTTAATTGCATTGCTGTTGAAAAAAGGTTTTGCAGTTCATCCCGAAACGGGCGAAGTTTCGATGGAAAAGTTTAAATACCTGCACAATGTTCTTCAAATGCCGCTGAATACGGTAATATTATTGGTTGGCGTTGTTGGCGTGTTATGGGGAATTATTTCAACATTATTTTTGAAAAGTAGTAAAGGATTCTGGTTTGCCGGAGTAGGAACAGTATTAACAGTTTTTGCCTTGTTTATTATTGCAGGATTTAACAACACTGCTTTCTACCCGTCGATTTACGATTTGCAGTCTTCATTAACCATTCAAAATGCTTCATCCAGCAAATTTACACTTACTGCAATGAGTTATGTTTCGCTGATGATTCCGTTTGTGCTGGCGTATATTATTTATTTTTGGCGTGCCATGAACCGTAAAAAAGTTACAGACAAGGAAATGCAGGAAGAAACCCATGTTTATTAGGATAAAATCCAAATAGCAATTACCAAATCATAAACGTTTTCAAATTTTAATGATTGGTTTTTGGAATTTGAATATTGAAATTTAAAAATTTACATCATGTATATCAAAGCAATTTTATGGATGGCAAGTTGGCCGGTATTAATCATTGTTTCGTATCAACTGGTAAGACTGGTGGTAAAAAAATACGAATCGAAAACTGAAACGGCTGAAGAAGAACAAGAAAATTAGGTAAAAATTAATCATTATAGATAAAGCCCGGTTAAAAGCCGGGTTTTCTTTTTTAATGAATAAAAAATGGTTTGCTGGTTCTGTTTTCTTGCTATTTTTACGCATCAAAAAACGATAGTATGATTAACAACAAAAAGGTAGTCGTAGTTCTTCCGGCATATAACGCCGCCAAAACACTTGAAATTACCTATAATGAAATCGACTTTAATATTGTTGACGATGTTATTTTAGTGGATGACCTGAGTAAAGACAATACAATTGAAGTAGGGAAAAAATTAGGTATTAAGCATATCGTGGCTCATGAACAAAATAAAGGTTATGGTGGAAATCAAAAATCGTGTTATAATAAAGCACTCGAAAAAGGCGCCGACATTGTAATCATGCTTCACCCTGATTACCAATACACTCCAAAATTAATTCCGGCAATGGCCAATTTGCTAGGAAGTGGATTATATCATGTAGTACTTGGCTCACGAATTCTGGGAAAAGGTGCTCTGAAAGGTGGCATGCCAATGTTAAAATACATTGCCAATCGCGGATTAACATTCATTCAAAATTTATTAATGAACGCTAAACTTTCGGAATACCACACCGGGTACAGGGCTTTTACACGTGAAGTACTGGAAAAAGTAAACTATAATGCCAATTCCGATAATTTTGTTTTTGATAATCAGATGCTAGCCCAAATCTGGTACGCCGGATACGAAATAGCTGAAATTACCTGCCCAACAAAATATTTTAATGACGCATCGAGTATTAACCTGAAAAACAGCAGTATTTATGGAATTGGTGTAATTAAAACATCATTTCAGTTCAGGTTGCAGAAATGGGGATTGGCGAATTACAGTTTCTTTACGAAACAGGAATAATTAATTGGTATTTTTCGAAATTTAATTCTACAAATTAATAAATAGGTGTGGGGAAAAAAACAACATTTACCAAGTATGTTATTATAATCTATCCACTGATTTTTTTGTGGGCCGGTTTAAATTTCGACCGCAACAATTACCCCAACGATCCCGAATATATTTATCTTATAAATTCACTTTGTATTTGCGACGGACAAAGCGTTGGACATATCGACAATCCAGGAACTACCTTAATGCAAATTGGTGCAGTAACGATGAAATTTATGCACTTGTTTTCTAATCCAAATAACGAACCGATCGTTGAACAAGTACTAAAAGAACCAAATAAATTTATTGAAAGCACCAGAAAAACAATTGTCATCTTAAATACACTGCTTTTGTTTTTACTCGGATGGCTGACTTTTAAAAAAACAAGATCGGTTTGGGTTGCCATATTTTTGCAGACTGGTACTTTTCTTTCAGCTTATATTTTAGAGGTTACCTGGGCAAATCTTTCACCTGAATCCTTACTGTTTTTAACGACAGGTATTTATGTAATTCTTGTATTGTATTACTATTTGAAAAAAGAAAAAACCAAATGGAATTATGTAATTTATTTTGCATTGATAACAGGAGCAGGGTTGGCAACCAAAGCTACCTTTTTGCCACTTATAATTTTACCTCTGTTTGTAATTCCTACAGTTAGGAAAAAGTTAACTTACTTATTGTTAATTGTTCCCTCATTTGTATTGTTTACCATTCCTGCCATTCCCGAATATAACAGAATGTTTTTTTGGTTTCGCGATTTATTGACTCATTCCGGCATATACGGTCATGGAGAAAAAGGTATTATCAATATGAGTACTTATTTCCCAAACATTAAAAACATCCTTATCAATAACCCCGGCATCCCAATTATTCTAATTACAGGAACTTTGATTTTAGCAGTGGGCTACTTTTTCAGTAAAAAGCAAAATATTAAATGGGATTTAAAATTTTTAGCCGGTTTATTATGCACTTTTCTTTTCGGAACACTTTTAGTAGCAAAACACTACGGGGGCAATCACTATTTGATACCGGAATTATTGCTCCTTGGAATCACTCTATATATAATCATCAATATCATTAAACAAATTTTTGAATCGAAAACGCTTAATTCAATCCTGCTACCAGGTCTTGCCATAATGCTTATTGGTTTTATAGCTTGGAATCATCCAAAAAAATTAATTGTTCCAAACCTTGAATACAAAGCGGCCAGTGCAGAAATTGACACTACAAATACATGGGTAGAGAAAAATTACAAAGAATATACCCCAATCAATTATTACATTTATTCAATCAACAAATTTACCGGACTAAAATTCGGAGACAGTTTTGCCAAAGGGAAAATGCTCTCGTACCTAAAAAAATTGTATCCCAAAACATATTTCTACGAACTATCAAGTAATACATATTTAAACTGGAATTTAAAAACAAACCTGAACGATATTGTTGAAACAAACGGGAAAAAAATATTATTGATGAATGCCCCGGGCGACCCTGCGCAGATAGAAGAAATAGAAAAGCTGGGGTTTCCTCTAAAACAGGTTTACAAAGGCAATGCCCAAAATATTTACATTCTGGATACATTAATATACACACAACCTGAAAAAGAAAACCTGATACAAATTGGGAGAACCATTAATTTTGACACAGAAACATATAGTGAAGATGGAAAATATTTTTTAGGCTCGAATGCTGAAGTATTCGGACCGGTCAATGCTTTATCAACCGAACAGGCCCGTTCGGGTATTCATTCAATAAAACTGGCCAAACAGAATCCTTACGCGATCGATTATGAACTGAAAAACACAAAAGCTGGTGATTTGTACCAAATTGAAGTATGGAGGAAATCAAAAAGATCAAATGGCTATCTTGTCCTTGCTGTTGAGAAAACCAATGAGTATTATCAGGCTCAAAACGAGGCAATAAAATTGGGTGAAAACGGATGGGAATTATTAAGGATTGAATTGGAAATTACAAAGGAACTTGAAAATAAAAAACTGAAAGTTTACTTGTGGAATCCTCAGAATAGGGCGGCTTATTTTGATGATCTGAGTATAAAAAAATTCTCTAAAGAATCATCAGAAGAAATAAATCAAAACGATTTGTGAAAATCAATACCTGTCTTATTATTTCATTGGTTATTTCGGATTTATATCACAAGCATTTCTTTGCAGAAATAATTAAAAATTCTTCGAAATGTGTTCAATATCGAAAATCCGAATATTCTCATAACTGCCAATTTCATTTTGAATAAACGGTGCGAGATAGTCTTTTGAGAGTATTGTAGTATCATTCACAATCAAATACTTTGCGCCATCTTCAATTCTTTGATAGAAACCATCAGCATTTGAAAAATTTGAACCATACTCAGTATATCCTTTTCGGTTCATATAGTATAAAGTTCCGTTAATGGACGGATCAGGAATAGAAATTACCTTATCATTTTCTCCAATTCCCAACTTTTCAAATAATGGTTCTATCGTTATTAACGCTTTATAATTATTTTGATAAGGTGCATTCATCCAGCCAACATAACGCCCCTCTGCCCTATCTTTGCATTTTATTGCATTAAATGCAAAAAAGACTATAGCCAATCCATATGCGATATATTTAAAAAGAGGTTTCTTGTTTTTTATTTGAGTTAAAAAGACCGTCCAAACAGCAACCAAAACCACCAAAAGATCAATCATATAATAATCGTGTGCGTCCAAAACCGAAAACCAAAGCACAATCTGAGCTAAAAAACCAATGGCTAAAACAACCATAAAAAACCGGTAAGCAGGTATTAACTTTTTTATCCTGATCATTAAATAAACCCAGATTCCAAAAGTCAGGTATTGTGTGTAAGGAAGAAAGAACTCCTTAAAATAGATTTTATCGAGAATATCAATAATTCTGTCAAATTGTTTTTTTGTTATATCCCAAATCGGCCAAATTCCGTGAAAGGAAAAAAAGCCATGATGTAAATTTGTGTAATAGCCAGCATACCAATACCACAGCACAACCAAAACAAGTGCAACCACAAAAGGCAAAAAATGACTGAACCTGAAATTAAATATCCTGTTATTTTCTTTTTGAAATATAAGCTCATAAAATACCCAGCCTCCCAGGGCAACAAAAGAAATACCGCAAGTTATCTTTAATAACATCGATAAGCTAAACAACATGGCAGCCGCCCATAAATCGATAAGTTTTCTTGTGTCATAAAACTTGGAAATAAAATACCACGCCATAAAGACAATTGACAAAGCCGGCACATCAGGCAAAAAATTGGGACCAAAATAGATAACCATTGGAGAGGTAAACAATAACAGGCTGACAAATCCCGCCCAAAAAGTATTATTCAGAATTCTCCTGACAACATGAAACAACGAAAACAACCCTAAAAACAATAAAGTATTTTGCAGTAATTTAAAAATCCATTCATGCTTGCCGAACAATTTCCAGAGCTGAGCCACAACATAATAAATAATAGGAAACTCACCAACCGATTTTCCCGAATGCCCCTCATCGGGAAACTGATTATGCATTTCCGGCTCAAAAAACGGATAATTATATTGATAATAATTTTGTGCAAGTGAAAGGCCATTTGTTTGTCGCCAGATATGAACCGATTGCGGAGGGTAAAAAAGAGTTTTATTTAATCCATAATAAAAAAAGAGCAGAATAAAAGCCACAGAAGAAATAAAGATTCCCCGCTATTTTAGACTTTAATATATTTCCATTCATATTACAAATATTACCAGCGACAATGAATACAGCTTTACAAAACAGATGTTTTTCACATAAAAAATAAAAATCGGATAAAATTAGAAATAATATAAAACACACAACAATTTATTTCTCTTCTGAATCAATTAAACAACAGGCTTACTAAAAACCGGAAAAATTTTCTGTTTATTGCATTTCACTATCAATAGATTCAAATCAATAAGGCAAAATCTTTATGTTTGTAAAACTTAAAATTGTCATATCATTTCCAGGCAATGAAAAAACGATTTAAAAGATCATACGTCCCATATTTTATAATTGCATTTTTTGGCCTTGTAATTTTCACTATAGGAATTACGAACCATTACCTTTTTAAAACTGTAACCTGGGATTATGCCAATTATAATTTTGCTTTCTGGGATTATTCGCACTTCAGGATTAGCCGCGTTCCGACCTGGCCCGGAAATATTAATTTTTTGCAGGATCATTTTTCGCTAACCCTAATGTATTTTGTTCCACTATACTGGTTGCTTAACTGGCTAACTGGTACTTATACTTTAATTATTATCCAGTGTAGTTTGATTTTGATTGCGGCCTGGTATTCATTTAAAATAGTACAATTAAAAACAGATAATTTTTGGTTACAGACAGGTGTTTTGGTCTATTATTTTGTTTTATTGGGAAGATACACCTCTTTTAACGGTGATGTAAACCTGGCTGTTATTTCGGCATGTTTTATTCCGGTTTTTGTTTACTATTTTGAAATAAAAAAATATTGGATTGCTTTTATTATTTTAATCTTGTCACTCTTTTCAAGAGAAAATATCCCCATTTGGTTCATTTTTATTTTTATTGTACTGGCCATTCAACATCGGAAAGAGAAAAAAGCCTTGTTGTACAGTGTGTCAGGAATTTTCATTTCCCTGGCTTATTTCATTTTACTTTTTAAAATATTCATTCCTGCCCTTGAAACAGATGAAAAGCAATTCTCTCTTTTTAATTATGCAGCGCTTGGCGCAAACCCCGGTGAAGCATTATCATTTGCATTAAAAAACCCAGTTGATACCATAAAACTGTTTTTTATAAACCATTCAGGCGATCCGGCTTATGACGGCGTAAAAGCAGAATTTTATTTTGTATATATTATTTCGGGTGGATTCGTACTCTTTTTGCGACCGCAGTACTTTATTTGGTTCATTCCGATTGTAGCTCAAAAAGTATTAAACGATTCTTTCATTCGCTGGGGAATTGCTTCTTACTATTCAGTTGAAGTCGTTACTCTTCTTCCGTTATCCGTATTCCTGACCTTATCCTCTGTAAAATCCAAACCGATACAAAATACGTTAACCATAATTCTTTGTGTTGCCACACTTGGTGTCACCATACACAAGCTGGACCGTGTGAATAACCAGGTTCCCTGGACTTTAGCTCCTTATAAAGTAAAGATTTATGACAAACATTTTTTTGATGCTCCTTTCAATATAAAAAAGGTAACCAAATTACTCAACAGTATTCCACCTGATGCAAAAGTCAGCGCATCTAATGTAATTGCGCCCCATTTAGCCCAACGGCAATTTATCTATTTTTTCCCAACAGTCTTTGATGCCGATTATATTGTTTTTTCAGTTTCGGATAATTATTATTTAATGTCGGCAGAAGAAAATGAAAAATACAGAGAACAATATCTTAATAGTCCTGATTGGGAAATAATTGCGGAAGAGAATCCTGTATTTCTGTTAAAGAAAAAAGTACCTTAACCCATTAATATTAAAAGTGTAAAAATTGAAATCGTTACATAACATATTTCAATCTACAATGAATAAAAAGAATTTCCCATACCTGTTTTTGGGACATCTGACTTTCATTGTGCTTTTCCTGTTATCCTTGATCTTTTATAAGGAGCGTGTACTTTTTGCCGACTCAGCCTTTCAATTCTTCAAAACAGTAAACTTCGACAAAATAAATATTGAAGCTTCAAGATACGGGGCGATTTTACCGCAACTTCCGGTTCTTCTTGCCATGAAAATGGGATTTAGTTTAAAGTGGTTAACTGCTATTTATTCCGGTTCGTTTATTCTCCTCTATTACCTGATTTTTATTTGTTGTGTTTATTTATTTAAAAATGTTCCGGCCGGACTTGCAGTAATTTTTGTTTTGATACTTGTGTATCAGCCAATCCTTTTTTCACCCTGTAACAGAAACGCACCAAAGTCTTGTTTTTTCCGTTTTGGTATACGCGATATTGCAATATTCAGGATTTCGCTATTCCATTATTCAGTACATTCTTGCAACTGCTGCAATTATTCTTGCTTTTTTTACTCATCCGGTAGCTGTTTATCCAGTCGTGTTTATTATTGGTTATGTTGCTATCGACAAACAGCAGTGGCGTTCATTTGCACCTTACTTTTTGCTTCTTATTATCGCAATTTTAGCTATTGGAAAAGTATTGCTTACAAACGAAAATTCTTACGAGGGAAAATTCTTTTCGGAGCTTCTTAAATCGTCTTCACTTTTGCTCGACCTGCCACATGCATACAGTACAAAGTTTTTTATTACCAGAACTTTAGGCTTGTATTTCTGGATCGTAATTTTTGAACTTGTTTTAATCATTTATTTTATTTCTAAACAGAAATATTTAAAACTTGCCTGGCAACTTACTGCCGCTGGATTCTTTCTGATCATTACATTTCTGACTTACAACCAGGGAGATTCAGATATAATGATGGAAAGAGCATTTATGCCACTTGCCTTGTTTGTTGCAATTCCGTTATTAAAAGAAACCATGGAAGACAAACCTAATTTAAGAATCCTTAAGGTTGCAATTTTATCGGCGGCTATTTTAGTTAGCCTGAACAGAATATACCAGCAGGGAAGAAAATTTAAGGAAAAGACGCTGTTTAACCAGGAACTACTTTTAAAAACAGCCCGTTTACCAAACAGAAAATTTATTGCTGATATCACTGAGCTCGAAAAACACTATAACACTTTTTGGTCGTACTCTTTTGAAACGTTAATACTAAGCACCATAACAAAAAATATTCCCACTCAAACTATCTTTCCGGCAAACGATATAAGCAAACTTAAAAAATATACAGAAGGTTCAAATGATGTTTTTTTAGGCGCCGATTTTTGGTTGGAGTGGAGCATCGATAATTTAAATCACAGCTATTTCAATCTTTCAAAAGAGTTGCCATACGCTATAATCAAAATCGATGAGTTGGAATAATGGCCTTAGTAAATGAAAGATGTTATTTATCCTTCGGAACAACAGCATCAATGCCTTCCAATGCTTTAGAATAATCAGGTGTTTCAAGCAATTCCCAGTAACCTGTTTGTGGTCTTGTATGCCAAAAGTTAAACCAGAAAGCTGCTTTCGTCATTGAATCGTAATGCAGTGAACCTCTTTTATATTTCTCTAAAAAGAAATTGTTCTGCACAAGAGCCAAAAAAACAATACTTAAAACAATAATTTTTGATTGTTTTCTAAATCGCCATATTTCTGAAAACAGAAGTGCCATTGGAATAGCCAGGATACCGTAATAATCAACAAAAGAACGCATGCCAAAAGAGCCTCCGTACCACCAGCACCACCACGATACAATGATGTAAGTGGCCAAAACCATATAAACCAAAATTGTCCACGAAAACTCCTTCAACTGCTTAAACAGAAAAGGAATTCCCAACAGAGCAAAAATCATAACAGGGGTATAAACCAACCAGCCTTTTCGGTAGCTAAAAAGACCATCGATAAAATGCGGATTTCCCCAGTAAAATTGTTCGTCAGGATAGGAATTTACAAACCAATGCCCTGTAATGGAATGCCAGTACAACATTTGCGGAATCCAGACAATAAAAAAAGCGATTCCCATTAAAACAAACCAGTGGAATTTGCCAAAAACCAATTTTGTTCTATCCTTGAGGGTATTTAATGAAAAAATGCCAAACAGGAAAAAGAAGAGCAAAACGATAATATTACTTGGTCTGACAAGTGCTATTAACCCTGAAAGGAAACCTAAAAAAAGCAAACTATACAATCGGGGAGATTTATACCACTGAATGGTGTACCAAACAAATACATTTATGAGTGAGAAATTATACAGGTGCGACATACATGCATCGTATGTAGCATAATTAAGTAAATTGGTTCCCAAAGTAACCGTTATCAAAGTAAGAGCTATTATCGGTTCCGAAAAATATTTTTTTAAAATCCGGCGCAGAAAAAACAGCCCGATCAAAAAGTAAAATAATGAGCTGACTAAAAGGCCAATTTTATAAATTGGTGAATAACCATTAGCCTTCAAACCAAATAGTTTTGCAAGGCCATGAGAAATAAAAAAGAAAGGAGAATACAGGATCGACATTCCCATACTTGTTTTAATTACCTGGTGACCATCGGGTAAAGGTTCTGGCCAGAAAATTCCCTTATCAAATGTTTCTCTATTTTCAAGCTTTATATCGTGAAAAATAAATGTTGCCGGCAGGTAGGCATAATAACTGACAACATCTGCTGCAATCACTTTATTATCTTTCGCCCAGTCCCTCGAAATAAGAATGAATGTAACTGTTACCAGCAAGCAAAAATAGATACTGTATTTTGAAAGATTATTTTTCAATTTTGACATAAGCCTACTTTAGCCTTAAAACTCCGTATTTAAAAATTGTCCACAAAATCTTAAAAGCATCCATATTATTCAATTTTTTCCCTCCGCCTGCATTCCTGGGAAAATATCGTACCGGAACTTCTGCCACGTTATTTCGTTTGATCCGCAATGCCTTAATTATTAATTCAGCCTCAAAACCAAACCTATTTTCGTTGATATTTATCTTATTGTATAAGTTTCGGTGAATGAGCTTGTAAGCACAAGCCATATCAGTAAGTCTCACATTGATAACTATAGATGTGAGATTGGTAAAAATCTTGTTTCCCCAATATCTTTTGTACGATGCCAATGGTCTGGAAATTCCAGGTAAGTATCTTGAACCGTTGATAAATTCAACATTTAATTCCTGCATCGCGTCAACCATAGCAGGAATATCAGCCGGGCTTAACTCCAGATCTGCATCCTGTATTAAAAAAACATCTCCTTTTGCAATACTTATTCCCGTTTTTACAGCTGCCCCCTTTCCCTGGTTAAACTCCTGCCGGTGTAACATAAAATTGTTCTTACCGGAAATATAATTTTTAACTGTTTCGAAGGAGCCGTCAGTAGAATAATCATCAACAATAATATATTCAACACTTTTAACATGCGATGGTAGTTTCACCGAAATAAGTTGTTCCAGCACAAGTAGGATGGTATCTTGTTCGTTGTAAAGTGGAATAATTATACTAAGTTCCATATAATGAGTTTATTCTTGTATACCTGAATCGATGCTCCTTATGCCTGAGACAAATTTAGAATTTTTATCTAACCTGAATGAAAAAGAGTTGGCAATTGAACAACATCTTTTTGATTTATATTATAAATTACAACTCGCATTCGAAATTATTCAGATGGGTTCAACAAAACTAAAAGATTGTTTTCCTCTAAAAAGATTTGTTTTTTCAGTATTTTAATCCAAATTTAAATCAAAAACAAAGAAACTGACATGGCTAAATCTCTGGTAAATTCCAATGCAAAGTTTGGCACCTTGCCTGTTTTTCTTACCGCACTTTCAACTATTCTCGGGGCTATTTTATTTCTTCGTTTTGGATGGGCAGTTGGGCAGGTTGGTTTTTTCGGAGTAATCGGTATAATTGTTCTTGGTCATGTAGTTACTATCCCAACAGCATTTGCAGTTGCCGAAATAGCTACCAACCAGCGCGTTGAAGGTGGTGGCGCTTATTATATTATCAGTCGCTCGTTCGGATTAAACATTGGTGGTGCAATTGGAATAGCGCTTTATTTTTCGCAGGCAATTAGCGTGGCCTTTTATGTTATTGCTTTTGGGGAAGCTTTTGAACCCATTATAAAATGGATTTACAATAATTACGGATTTTTAATTCCCGACCGGCGCTGGATTTCAATTCCAACTATGGCAATACTTTCAATATTAATTCTTACAAAGGGCGCCAATATTGGAATGAAAGCGCTTTATTTTGTGGTAACCATTTTGTTTGCTTCGCTAATTATGTTTTTTTTGGGTGATTCCCCAATTAGACCTACAGAAATAAATTTTCATGCACATATTCCTGAAAGCCTTAATTTCTTCTATGTCTTTACTATTATTTTCCCGGCATTTACGGGGCTTGCAGCAGGATTAGGATTATCCGGCGATTTGAAAGATCCCAAAAAATCAATTCCACGGGGAACATTGTGGGCAACAGTTGTCGGCATGGTAATATACGTTGTTGTAGCATACAAATTTGCAGTTTCTGCTACACCCGAAGATTTAGTTGGCGACCAGTTGATTATGAGTAAAATTGCTGTTTGGGGGCCAATTATTCCTATTGGTTTGGCAGCAGCTTCGCTGAGTTCTGCTTTGGGTTCGATTATGGTAGCGCCGCGAACTCTTCAGGCCATTGGTTTCGATAATATATTTCCACAGAATTCAATTAACCGATGGTTTGCCAAAGGGAAAGCTAAAGATAATGAACCTGTTAACGGATCGTTGATAACAATTGTAATCGCGTTTATTTTTGTGTTTGTCGGCGATGTGAATTTTGTAGCGCAGATCATCTCCATGTTTTTTATGGTGACCTACGGCGCTATTTGTTTGATTTCTCTTCTTGAGCATTTTGCAGCGGATCCTGCCTATCGTCCAACGTTTCGTTCCAATTGGTACACATCGGCGATTGGCGCACTTTTTTCATTTTGGTTAATGTTTAAAATGAATGGTACTTATGCGGCCGTTTCGTTGGTGATTATGGCAATGATTTATTATGTTGTAATGAAAAATAACGACGAAAACCAGGGGCTTAACAAACTTTTTAAAGGCGTGATTTTCCAATTGAGCCGTCAGTTACAGATATTCCTGCAACGTGCAGACAGCGATAAAAACGAATATAGTTGGCGGCCATTTGGCGTTTGCATTTCACACGATACATTTAAGCGTCGGTCAGCTTTTGACATTATGCGCTGGATTTCTTACAAATACGGCTTTGGAACCTACATTCATTTCATTAAAGGTTATCTTAATGAAACAACCACTGAAGAATCGAAAAAAGTGCTTGATCGACTGATACAGCTTTCTACCGGAAGTAAAAACCGGGTTTATCTCGATACCATAATTTCACCTTCATACACTTCGGCAATTGCACAGGTAGTGCAGCTTTCAGGTATTTCAGGAAAAGGGAATAACCTGATTCTATTTGAATTTTCAAGAACTGATCCCGGAAACCTGAAAGAAATTACCGCTAATTATCAATTAGTGGAATCGGCCGGTTTTGATATTTGTATTCTAAATACTTCGTATAAAAGTTTTGGGTACAAAAACGAAATTCATATTTGGATTAGCCCGGAAGATTACCGAAATGCCAACCTGATGATTTTGCTGGGCTACATTATTTTAGGCCATCCCGACTGGAAAAAAGGGAAAATCAAAATTTTTGCTTTGTATCCGGAAGAACTGATGGAGGAAAAGCGGAAACAACTTCTGGAACTGATAAAAACAGGCCGACTGCCAATTAGCCCATCAAATATTTCAATGGTTCCGTTTGAGTCGGAAAACAAAAAAAACGTAATTATGAAATATTCAGCCGATGCTGATTTAACATTAATTGGCTTTACTTCTGAAATGCTTGTGGATATTGAGGAATTATCTGAAGGATACCAGGATTTGGGAAATATTTTATTTGTCAGCTCAAATAGGGCAAAGGCAATAAACTAAAAGAATCGTTAGTTTTGTATTTACTTAATTTCTAAAAAATCCGTCATGGACAAGATTGCGATATTTCCGGGGTCATTCGATCCGTTTACCATAGGCCATGAGTCTATTGTTCGTCGGGCACTTTCCATATTCGACAAAATCATTATAATGATCGGTTATAATGCCAACAAGAAATCATTTTTCTCTATTGAAAAACGTTTAAAGTGGATCAACCAGGTGTTTAAAGATGAAGATAAAATAGAAGTGCAGGTTTATGAAGGACTGACCGTTGATTTTTGCAAAGAAGTTGGAGCAAGATATATTTTGCGTGGAATTCGCACTTCTGCTGACTTTGAATATGAACGAGCAATTGCGCAGATAAACAAAAAAATGCATCCTGAAATTGAGACTGTTTTCCTTCTCACTTTGCCGGAGCATACTCCTATAAATGCCACAATTGTCCGCGATATTATTTTTCATGGTGGTGATGCAAGCATGTTTTTACCAAAAGGGCTTGACAGAAGCGAATTTGTGAAGAAGAACAAAAAGTAAACTTCGGAATGCGATACCTGATTTTTTTATCTGTACTTTTTTTTGTAACACCAAAAATTTGGGCGGAAATAAAAGTTTCTGCCAGTCAGCCTGAATATGCGGATCAGAAACTTGAATTTTATTATCACGCTGATCCCGTAACCCTAAAAAATGTTCTTGCATTTTCCC